>CAWKJV010000015.1:0-161217 GCA_963849965.1 uncultured Actinomycetota bacterium
ACCTCGACGGTCACAACCAGCTCGACTACGTGACCGGGGCCGCCGAGGAGAGCCCTCGCAAGCACTTCTTCTACGTCTCCGACGACGGGGACCTCACCGCCGTGCGCTACGACAACTGGAAGTTCGTCTTCCTCGAGCAACGCGCCCCAGGCACCTTGCGCGTCTGGGCGGAGCCCTACACCGAGCTTCGGGTGCCGAAGATCTTCAACCTCCGGACAGACCCCTACGAACGGGCCGACATCACCTCCAACACCTACTACGACTGGTGCTCGACCACGCCTGGATGGCGATTCCCGCGCAGGCCTATGTCGCCCAGATAGTCACCTCTCTCGGCGAGTTCCCGCCCCGTCAGGAACCGGCCAGCTTCAACGGTCGGCGAGGTGCTGGAGAAGCTCAAGGCCGGCATCCCAGCGCCTGACCGCCGCGTGGCCACCACCGCCCACACCGGTCCACCGCCGGTCAGCCTGACCGGGGGAACATTCGCCATGGGCTCCGATGCCGCACTACGCCGAGGAGTCACCCGTGCACCACGTCCACGTCGGGGCGTTCTCCATCGACCCCTGTCCGGTCACCAACCAGCAGTTCGCGGCGTTCGTGCGGCAGTACCGGCTACCGCACCGTGGCCGAGCGTTCGTTGGACCCGGCCGAGTATCCGGGCGCACCGCCGGAGAACCTCCAACCCGGTTCGCTGGTCTTCACCCCGACCGTGGGCTGGTGGACCTGCGCCACTTGAGCCAATGGTGGACGTGGCATCCTCCGGCGCCTGCTGGGCGGCGCCGGAGGGTCCCGGCAGCTCGGTAAAGCGCCGCCGCCGGGACCATCCAGTGGTCCACGTCGCCCACGAGATACCCGCGCCTACGCGACCTGGGCGGGCGCCGAGCTACCCACCGAGGCCGAATGGAGTACGCCGCCCGAGGCGGCCTCGACAGGGCCGCCTTCACCTGGGGCGACGAGCGCGACCTGGCGGAAGATCATGGCGAACACCTGGGACGGGCCCGACTTCCCGTGGCGCAGCACCCGCGAGAGCGGTTACCCGCACCCCCCGGTCAGGCAGCTTCCCCCCGAACGGATTCGGCCTGTACGACATGGCTGGCAACGTCTGGGAGTGGACCGACGACTGGTGGACGAGCCGCCACCCCGACGATGCCCGGCTAGCCCGTGCTGTGCTCCGGATAATCCCCGTGGTGGCGACCTCGAGAGGAGCTACGACCCCGCCCAGCCGCAGTTCCGGATCGGCCGCAAGGTCATCAAGGGCGGCTCGCACCTATGCGCCGACAGCTACTGCCTGCGCTACCGTCCGGCCGCCCGCCGGCCGCAGATGACGGACTCCGGCATGAGTCACATCGGTTTCCGGTGCGTGTACCGCCCCCAGACGTAGAGCGAAGCGACCGGCCACGCGGCGGTACAACGGGACAAACAGCGTGTGTCGGCCGGACCTGCGGCGTGGTGGTCCGCGGACGCGCCGCGACGACCTAGCGGCACCGACAGGGGGTGGCACCGTGTCAGTATCCGGTCCCCCTCTTTGACTGCGCATGCTCGACCTGTGCGGTCCCGCCCTGATCGTGGCGTTGACCAAGGATGTGACTTGGATGACCCTTTGAGGTTTGTGGACCCGCCAGATGCGAACGCGGCGTGAGGGGAAGTCGGGGCTCCGGCTCGTCACGTCCGGCTCGTGATGGGTGAGGACACTGGTGGACAGGTCCTCCCGAGCATGAAAAGGAGACGGAATGTCCGACGCGGTGGAGCCCCAGACGCCTACGCCGGCTCAACGGCGGCGCCCATACGTGATCGCGGTGGTCCGCGGTCTGAGCCTCGCCACCGTCCTCACGGTGGCCTACTTCTGGCTACCTCCTCCACTCTTCTCTCGCGGACCTTCCGTTCGCCGCGATCGTCGTCGGTGGTGTCGTCATTCTCACCATCAGTCTTCGGTGCAGACCAGCTGCGCTCGATCATCCGGGCAGCCCACCCGGGGGCCAAGGCCATCGAGGCACTGACTCCTGACCGGAGCGCTGTTCCTGCTCCTGTTCGCCTCGACCTACTTCCTGATGTCGCAAGCCGACGCTGGACAAATTCAACGTCGGGGGGCGCTCACCCGCGGCGACACCCTCTATTTCCACGGTCACGGTCTTCACGACAGTGGGCTTTGGCGACATCCTGGCCGCCAGCCACAATGCTCGAGCAGTGGTAACGGCCCAGATGATCCTCGACCTGATCCTCATCGGCGCAATGATCAGGGCCTTCGTCGAAGCAGTCAGGATCGGCCGAGAGAGTTCAACCACCCCGCCCGCAGATGCCCTGAAATCTGGGACCGCGGCCGATGAGGCAGCTAGAACGCGCAGTTCGAGGGTGCGACCGGGAGGTGCGAAACTGTTCGTCCGATTGGGGACGGGGTCGGGTCCGGTCCCGGGTATGCCCGGGCCGCTCGCCGAACCCATCGTGCGGCTCTCACCGCGGGTCGGCGCCGACTCCGGACTTATCCGCGCTTTGGCGTCGCGAAGCGACGAGACGGACCGACGATCGTGCGCGGCTCGAGCGTGACTCGCTGCCAAGTTTGCTCGACGGGAGCAGAAAGTCAGCACATGAAGCTTCGAACTTCCGCGAGCCATTCCGAAGTCATCGGGTGGCGTTGGCCTCCGGAAGTGGTTCGATCCGTGGCAGAGCTTCAGCCCGAGCGGGAATGGTCGAGACGGGCCGAGATTCGGAAAAGGATCGAGATGGTCCGTCCATCAGAGGCCGCCACTGCAAGGCACCATTCCGTGCGGGGTCCTCGGGAAAGTTCCACCGGCCGTAGGCGAGGAGTCAGGCCCGCCCCCCTCCCGCGATCGCACGCAAACGCCTGCCGGCCGCCAGACTCCGGGAGATCTCCCGCGCTCCTCGAAGGTCAAACGGCGGGGATCGCCGCCGCGGGTCGCGCCGGATCCCCCGCTCCGCAAGAGATAGGCCGGCACCATGCGCGTGGGTAGCCCGAGTTGCCGCGCCGTGGGTTTGGCCGCATGCCCGGCATGGAGCCGCACCCAGATCTCATCGACAACCGCCGGGGACAACTTCCGATGTCCACGCGCAACCTCAACATCCTTGAGTCAGGAAGTGTTGCGTCGACCCCTTGAGAGCAACGGCATGTCCGGGCTCGCATGGTGCCCGGACCCGTTGGCTGGCGCGGACGCTCGCCGCGGCGCGCAGGGATCCGTCGATCGGCTGGGTTGTCGCCCAGATGCACCATTCCGCCGCGTCATCCTCATCAACGGGAAACGGCTCCGACTTGGGAGTCCGGCAGGAATGGCTGCCGTTGTTCGACCAGTACGGGGTGGACCTGGTAGTCAACGGCCACGACCACGACTAGGGCGCTCGTTCCCGTGTCGGGGCTTCGACATGAACGTCGGCAGATCTGCTCATCACCCCGCCGAGATCGCGCACGGACAGCCGTAAGAGCAGTCGGCGGATGAGCTAGCTCTCGGTCATCTCTACCACGCGGTCGATCAGGCACCCGACGCGGTGCTTGCCAGTTCTGGCTGTGGGTATCGCCTGGCCAGCCTGCCCGCGATGGGATGCAGCACGGCCAGGCCGAGGATCAATAGGGCGATGCCCGCGAGGATCTGGAACCCGCGTTCCTCAGCCTCGAACCCGACGTCCCCGGGCGAGGCCAGGAACAGCACCAGCGAGAACGTGTACAGGCCGTACATCCGCCAGTACGTCGCCCGCTGCATCACCGCGAGCAAGAACGCGACTACGGCAAGCGCGGTCTGAGCCCACGGGGACAGGCCGATGACGGCTACGACCACGGCGGCAGCCGCGCCGACCGCCGTGCCGAGCGCCTTCTCGCGAATTCGCTCGCGGTGTCCCATGATCAGGTACATGACAAGGACGAGGATCGGCTCCGGCACCCAGTACGGCTCGGTCCACGACAACGCCACCCCGAGGGCTGCGGCGCCACCCAAGACCGCGCCGAAGCAGAGCGCGATGACGGCGGTGACCGGCAGCGAGTACCGGTCGCCCTCGACCACCGCCGGTGCACCGAAACGGCGCATGATCACGAGACCGTACGCGGTGCCAATCGCGACGATTGCTCCGAAGGTGACGGCGGATGTAGCGGTATCCACCGGCGTCACGAAGGTGGCGGCGTAGGGCACCATCAGCAGCGGGGCGAACCAGCCGAACCGGTACCCGACACCGGCGAGGACGCCCGTCGCCGTCAGCAGAGCAACCCACCACCAGTCGTAGGCGGTGTACGCGCCCAGCCCGGCCACGACCCCGACCAGAGGCGTCACGTAAACCATCCGGCGTGTGCCCGCGAGCTTCGCCCCCACCGCGCCCCACACCACGCCCGTGAACAACGCCGAGACGCCCAACTCGCCCACCAACGCGCCGACCAGCACGGCAGGGAGAACAACCCCGACTAGCAGCGCCCCAAGGAGATGGAGCAGCCGATGACTACCTGACGGCTCCTGCGGCGACGGCGCCGCGAGGTCGCCCGGCTGCCTGTCTCCGGGGCCGACACCCTCGGCACCGCTCATACCCACAACCCATCGGAAGAGTCCCCGGTCTCTGATGACTCTACGCGCCGATCACCCCCGAAGGGCTCCGGAATCAGGGCGTCCTCGAACGCACTCATCTGCCGCGGATCGTGCTTCGGTGCACTGCGCCAGCAGGAGGAGCACGCGCACGCCGGCAGCGCTTGGCACGAGGGCGGGTGGGTCTTCACCACGGAGACCGGCGATCCCATCAATCCCCGCACAGACTGGTCGCACTGGAAGGCCCTGCCCCAGGAAGCCGACATCCGGGACGGCCGCCTCCACGATGCCCGCCACACTGCCGCGACCGTGCTGCTCATGCTCGGAGTGAGCCAGCCGACCATGATGAGCGTCATGGGCTGGTCCAACCCAGCCATGGCACAGCGCTACGCCCACGTGGTGGCGCCGATCCGCGACGACGTCGCTCGCCAGGTCGGAGGGCTCCTGTGGCCCGAGCTCGCGACCACGCCGAGCCTCGAATGAGACCACAAATGAGACCACCACGAGAAACGCCGGTCCGGGCCCTGGGGCTCGAACCGGCGTTTCTGCAGATGACTGGCGGTGGCGGTGGGATTTGAACCCACGGTGGAGTTACCCCCACACACGCTTTCGAGGCGTGCTCCTTAGGCCGCTCGGACACGCCACCGGGAGTGACCTTACCCGAGCCTGCGGCCCTCGAAGAAATCGACCAGGAGGGCCGCCGACTCCTCGGCGCGGACTCCCCCGACGACGTCCACGGGGTGCGTCGCCAGGGGGTCGCGGGTCAGGTCCCACACCGATCCGCACGCCCCTGCCTTGGGGTCCCACGCGCCGAACACGAGCCGCTCGAGCCGCGCCGCCATCGCCGCACCGGCGCACATGACGCACGGCTCCAGGGTCACGACGAGGGTGCAGCCGTCGAGCCGCCACGAGCCGAGGGCCTGCGCGGCCTCCCTCAGGGCGACGACCTCGGCATGCCCCGTCGGGTCGCCCAGCTCCTCGCGCACGTTGCGCCCACGGCCGACCACGCGACCGTCGGGGTCGACGACGAGCGCACCGACCGGCACGTCCTGCGCGCCCGCGGTCGCCGCGGCCAGGTCGAGCGCCTCGGCCAGCCAGACGGCATACGTCTCCGGTCCGGGGACGGAGCCCTTGCCGGGGGTCTCGGATCTCTTCGCCACGCGCTAAGTTTCCACCCATGGACGTCCACGTCGCAGATCACCCGCTCATCGCGCACAAGCTGACCTACCTGCGCGACAAGCGGACCGACAGCCCCACCTTCCGGCGCCTCGCCGAGGAGCTCGTCACGCTCCTCGCCTACGAGGCCACGCGCGACGTCCGCGTCGAGCCCTTCGACATCGAGACGCCGGTCGCGCCGACGACCGGCATCAAGCTCTCCAACCCCAAGCCGATCATCGTCCCGATCCTGCGCGCCGGGCCTCGGCATGCTCGACGGCATGGTCAAGCTCCTGCCGAGCGCCGAGGTGGGCTTCCTCGGGATGATCCGCAACGAGGAGACCCTCGAGGTCTCGACCTACGCGAACCGGCTGCCCGATGACCTCACGGGCCGCCAGGTCTTCATCCTCGACCCGATGCTCGCCACCGGCGGCACCCTCGTCATGGCGATCGACTACCTCACCGCCAAGGGCGCGCGGGACATCACGGCCGTCTGCCTCCTCGCGGCCCCCGAGGGCATCAAGCACCTCGAGGACGAGCTCTCCGAGAGCAACATCCCCGTCAAGGTCGTGCTCGGCACCATCGACGAGAGGCTCAACGAGAAGGGCTACATCGTCCCGGGCCTCGGCGACGCCGGCGACCGCCTCTACGGCGTCGTCTGAGCCGACCCGCTCCTCGCGTATGCCGTGGGGTCAGGGCAGCGTGTCGCCCCACTCGGCGTCTCGTGCCCGTCGGTAACGCTCTCCCGCCTTCTTCGAGACGACCTCGCGGCCCGCGGTGCCGTCGGGCCGGCACACCTGGAACTCGACGAATCCCTTGCGCTTCAAGGGATGTCGGAGGATCCGGCCCGACAGGGCTTCTGCTTGGTGGGAGCTCATGACGCCGGGGGACGCGGCCGCGACCCACGAGAACTTCTCGTCCTCGTAGGACAGCTCGGCGCCCTTGAGGCGGCGGTGCTCAGCGGAGCGTTCCAGGCGAGCCGCGAAGTGACACCAGTCGCCTTGTGCCAGAGGACAGTGCGTCTCGTGGGGGCACGGACCGAGCAGGGCCCAGCCTGCCGCCAGGAGTGCCGCCCGGACGCGCAGGACCCGGGCGTAGCCGTCCGGGGTGCCCGGCTCGACGACGACGACGGCCCCTCCACGCTGCATCGCGTCGGCGACGAGCGCATCCTGCTGGCGCTGGTCGAGCTCGCTGAGGACGTAGGACACGGTGACGAGGTCGGCCTCCAGGTCGGGCCACGCGCCGGCGGCGGCCCGACGGAAGGTCGCGCCGGCCAGGACCGGCGACGGTGCGTCGGCGACGAGGACGCGCCCGAGAGCCAGCGCCTCCTCGACCTGGTCCAGCACCGTGACCGACTCGAGCGACCCGAAGACACCGGCCGCCGCCCAGGCCGCGGCACCCGTCCCGCCACCGAGGTCGAGCAGCGAGCGGGGCGCCAGCCCACGGTCCGCGACCGCGTCGAGCACCCGCGCCAGGGCGGCGTGCGTGGCCGGCATCCGGTAGGAGGCATACGCCGCGACGTGCGCCCGGGAGGCGAGGATCGGGGCCGATGCCGGGGCGACGGACCGGTAGCGCGTGACGAGGGCCTCGGTCGCCCGCGCCAGCTCCCCGGCGTCGGCGCCGCTCGCTGCGCGTCCCAAGGCGCTGCGCAGCGCGGCGGCATACTCCGGCGTTCGCGACACGCGAGGAGAATAGCGGGCAGAGCGGTCTTGCCGACCGACACGCGCGGCACGGTCCCGCACCCCACCCGTACCGTGCGACACACTGAACACACCCCTGTGCCGTGGGGCTGTCAGGGCAGCGCCAGCACCTTCCTCCAAGGAGCACACCACCATGGGCCCCAAGGCCAAGAAGATCATCCTGATCATCGTGCTGGCGTTCTTCGTCTACGCCGTCTTCACCTCCCCGGTCAAGGCTGCCGACCTCGTCAGCAACGTCTGGGGCATCATCGTCGACGGCTTCAACGCGATCCTCGCCTTCTTCAGCTCCCTGCTCAACCGCTGATGCGAGCACACTGAGCTCATGGCGCTGCTTCGGAGCATGGAGGTCCCGGCGGGACTGGCTCCGATCCTGCTCCCGGGCGAGCGGCTCGTCACCGCCGTCCGCGCGCACTGGGCCAAGCTCGCCGAGCCCGTCGCGACGGCCACCCTCGCCCTGTCCGCCGCAGTGTGGGTGGACTCCAACGTCACGAAGTCGACCCAGGCGGTCGGGACGCTGTTCTGGTGGATCTTCTTCGCCCTGCTCGTGCGCCTGCTCTGGCGCCTGCTCGACTGGAGCCACAACTGGTTCGTGGCCACCGACAAACGCCTGCTCCTGCGCTACGGCCTGATCTCGCACAAGGTCGCGATGATGCCCCTGCTCAAGGTCACCGACATGAGCTATGTCCGGTCCATCCCCGGGCAGTTCCTCGGCTACGGAAAGTTCGTCCTCGAGAGCGCCGGCCAGGACCAGGCCCTCCGCGAGGTCAAGTGGGTGCCCAACCCCGACCAGACCTACCGCGACATCTGCGCCGAGATCTTCCACATCGTGCCGCCCCGGCGGGACGACGATCTCGGGGAGATCGCCGGCGAGCTTCCCGAGGACCGACGGCGTCCCGGCGGGGGCACGGCATACCCCGACGTGCACAGCACCCGCGACCCCGTCCAGGACCGCCTGGACTCGTACTCCCGGGGTGTGCCGATCCAGCGTCCGGCCGACCGGCCCGAGACCGTCTACGAGAGCGACGACCTCAGGCGTCGCCGGCGCGGTCCTGACACCGGCCCGATCTGGCCAGACTCCGACGACTGACGCGGGTGCTGCCCGGCCACGGCCGGACGGGGACTCGCCGCGGGTCCCGCACCCCGCTAGTTTGTGAGCATCCGCACGTCCCCGACCCGCTCGGAGGTCAGCATGAGCGTGTTTCGTACCAAGTCGGTCGAGGCCTCGATGGCCTCCTCCGAAGAGGCCGACCACAAACTGAAGAGGACCCTCAGCGCCCTCGATCTCACGGTCTTCGGCATCGGTGTCATCATCGGCGCCGGCATCTTCACGCTGACCGGGAGGGCGGCGAAGGACTACGCCGGCCCGTCGATCGCGCTGTCGTTCGTCATCGGCGCCATCGTCTGCGGCCTCGCCGCACTCTGCTACGCCGAGTTCGCCTCCACCGTCCCGGTCTCGGGCTCGGCCTACACCTTCTCCTACGCGACGCTCGGCGAGCTCATCGCGTGGATCATCGGCTGGGACCTGCTCCTCGAGCTCATGCTCGGCGCGAGCGTGGTCGCCCAGGGGTGGTCGCAGTACTTCGTGACCTTCCTCGGGCAACTCGGGGTGACCTGGCCCGGATCGGTCGGGCCGGGGTCGCACTTCGACCTGCCGGCCTTCCTGCTCATCGCCGGCCTGACGCTGCTCATCGCGTGGGGCATCAAGGAGTCGCTGCGCGTCAACCTCGTGCTCGTCGGCGTCAAGCTCTTCATCGTGCTCTTCGTCATCTTCGCGGGCATCCAGTTCATCAACCGCGACAACTGGAGCCCGTTCATCCCGCCGTCACAGCCGGGCAAGGCCGCGGAGGGCCTGACGACCCCGGTGCTCCAGATCATCACCGGGATGACCCCCGCCACGTTCGGCGTCATGGGCATCATGGCCGGCGCCGCGATCGTCTTCTTCGCCTACATCGGCTTCGACGTCGTCGCCACGACGGCCGAGGAGGCGAAGAACCCGCAGCGCGACCTTCCCCGCGGGATCCTCGGCTCCCTCGCCATCTGCACCCTGCTCTACGTCGCCGTCACGCTCGTCATCACGGGCATGCAGAACTACAAGGACATCGACCCCAAGGCGGCGCTCGCCACGGCGTTCAAGGCCGTGGGCAAGGAGGGCTACGCCACGCTCATCTCGGCTGGCGCCGTCGCCGGCCTCACCACGGTGGTCATGACCCTCATCATCGGCGCCACCCGCGTGACCTTCGCGATGAGCCGCGACCGCCTCATTCCGGCGGGCCTGGGCCGGACCAACCCGCGCACGAGCACCCCGGTCAAGCTCACGCTCATCATCGGCACGGTCGTGGCCCTGATCGCCTCCCTGACGCCCATCGGCAAGCTCGAGGAGATGGTCAACATCGGCACGCTGACCGCCTTCATGCTGGTCTCGCTCGCCGTCCCGATCCTGCGCAAGCGTCGCCCGGACCTCAAGCGGTCGTTCAAGGTGCCGGGCAACCCGGTCGTGCCGTGGCTGTCCGCCGCCGCGTGCTTCTACCTCGTGCTCAACCTGTCGGTCGAGACGTGGATCCGCTTCGTCGTGTGGATGGTGCTCGGCTTCCTCATCTACTTCCTCTACTCTCGCCAGCACAGCCAGCTCGCGACGGGCGAGGAGGAAGCCGGCATCTCCGGCACCCCGGAGGTCCTCAGCGAACGCTGAGGTGTGCGCTCGCGTCGCACCCTCGACAGCCCGCCCGTGTCAGCACGAGCGGGCTGTCGCACACCCCCCGTCGGGAACTGAGCACTCGACCTGCCCCTCCACTCGAGTGCCCACTTCCCGACGCACGGGGTCGTACGAGAACTGCGCACTCGACCTGCCCCTCCACTCGAGTGCCCAGTTCCCGACGCGGGTGGCGTCGGGAACTGGGCAGTCGAGGAGGCGGGGAGCGTAGGCCCTAGAGCTCCTTGATGATGTCCTCGACGCGCTCCTTGGCGTCGCCGAAGAGCATGGCGGAGTTGTCACGGAAGAAGAGCGGGTTCTGGACCCCGGCGTAGCCGGCGTTCATCGAGCGCTTGAAGACGACGACGTCCTTGGCGTTCCACACCTTGAGCACCGGCATGCCGGCGATCGGCGAGGTCGGGTCCTCGGCCGCCGCCGGGTTGACGGTGTCGTTGGCGCCGATGACGAGGACGACATCGGTGTCCGGGAAGTCGTCGTTGACCTCGTCCATCTCCAGGACGATGTCGTAGGGCACCCGCGCCTCGGCGAGGAGCACGTTCATGTGGCCCGGCAGCCGCCCAGCGACCGGGTGGATGCCGAACCGCACGTCGACCCCGCGCTCGCGCAGCTTGGACGTGAGCTCCGCGACCGGGTACTGCGCCTGGGCGACGGCCATGCCGTAGCCGGGCGTGATGACGACCGACGACGCGTTCTTCAGCAGGTCGGCGACCTCGGCCGCGTTCGTCTCGCGGTGGTCGCCGTAGTCGACGTCCGAGTCCGACACCGCTCCGTCGGAGCCGAACCCGCCGGCGATGACCGAGACGAACGACCGGTTCATCGCGGTGCACATGATGTAGGAGAGGTAGGCACCGGACGAGCCGACGAGCGCGCCGGTCACGATGAGCAGGTCGTTGCCGAGCATGAAACCGGCTGCAGCCGCCGCCCAACCCGAGTAGCTGTTGAGCATCGAGACGACGACGGGCATGTCACCGCCGCCGATCGAGGCGACGAGGTGCCAGCCGAACGCGAGCGCGATGGCCGTCATGACGAGCAGCGGCACGAGCGAGTGCGCTGCCACGAACCACCCGAGCAGGCCGGCGGACACGACGAGGGCAGTGAGGTTGAGCCAGTGCCGCGCCGGCAACATCAGCGGCTTGCTCGAGATGCGCGCCGACAGCTTGAGGAAGGCCACGATCGAGCCCGTGAACGTCACGGCTCCGATGAAGACGCCGAGGTAGATCTCGACGAGGTGCACCGAGTCCCCCGCGCCGCCGGACGCGAGGAAGGTGTTGAGACCCACGAGCACCGCCGCCGCGCCGACGAACGAGTGGAGCATGGCGATCAGCTCGGGCATGCCGGTCATCTCGACGCGACGCGCGCGCCAGATGCCGATCGCGGCGCCGATCGCCATCGCGACGGCAACGGCGATGACGTTGCCCCAGGGGGCGTCGCGCAAGGAGAGCCAGAGGGTCGCGACGAGGGCGATGCCCATGCCGACCATGCCCAGCACGTTGCCGTCCCGCGCGGTCTCGTGCTTCGAGAGGCCGGCGAGCGACATGATGAAGAGCAGGGCCGCGACGATGTAGGCGGCCTGGATGAGCGAGGTGCTGACGTCGGTCACGGTTCAGCCCTTCCTGAACATCGTCAGCATGCGGCGGGTCACGGTGAAGCCACCGAAGATGTTGATGCTCGCGATCAGGGTGGCAAGAAACGCGAGGACGATGATCACGACCTGCGAGCCGGGCGACGTGCGAGCCGCGCCCAGCTGGAGCAGGGCACCGACGATGATGATGCCGCTGATCGCGTTGGTCACGGACATCAGCGGGGTGTGCAGGGCGTGGTGGACGTTGCCGATGACGTAGTAGCCGATGACGACCGCGAGCGCGAAGACCGTGAAGTGGCCGAGGAAGCTGGCCGGTGAGACGGCCGCGATCGCCGCGAAGACGGCCGCGCCGATCCCCATGGCCACATACCTGCGGCGTGGATCCTTCGGTGGCTCAGGCTCCTTCGCCACCTTCTTGTCGTATGCCGTCTGCGCGACCGGGGCCGCCGCGCTCACCTGGATGGCAGGCGGGGGCCACAGCAGCTCACCGTCCCTCGCCACCGTCATGTTGCGCTGGACGACGTCGTCGAAGTCGAGGACGAGCTCGCCGTCCTTGCCCGGCGTGAGCAGCTTCATCAGGTTGACGAGGTTGGTGCCGTAGAGCTGCGAGGCCTGGGTGGGCAGCCGGGCCGCGAGGTCGGTGTAGCCGATGATCCTGACGCCGTTGTCGCTGACGACCATCTCGTCGGCGACCGAGCCCTCGACGTTGCCACCGTTGGCCGCGGCCATGTCGACGATCACGGAGCCCGGCCTCATCGCCGCGACCATGTCGGCGGTGATGAGCCGCGGCGCGGGGCGCCCGGGGATCAGCGCCGTCGTGACGATGATGTCGACGTCGGGAGCCTGCGCGGCATACAGCTCGGCAGCCCGCCGGTTGTACTCCTCGCCCATCTCCTTGGCGTAGCCGTCGCTCGACACCGCGGCGTCGATCTCGGGCATCTGCACCGCGAGGAAGTCGGCGCCCATCGACTCGACCTGCTCGGCCACCTCGACGCGGGCGTCGGTCGCGCGGACGATCGCGCCCAGGGACCGCGCGGTCCCGATGGCGGCGAGCCCCGCGACGCCCGCCCCCGCGACGAGGACCTTGGCGGGCGGCACCTTGCCGGCCGCGGTGACCTGGCCGGTGAAGAACGAGCCGAACTCGTGGGCCGCCTCGACGACAGCGCGGTAGCCGGCGATGTTGGCCATCGACGACAGGACGTCCAGCGACTGCGCGCGGCTGATGCGCGGGACGGCGTCCATGGCCATCGCCGTGACCTCGGCCGCCCGCAGCTTCTCGACGAGGTCGGGGCTGATCGCCGGCGCCATGAGCGAGACGAGGACGGTGCCCGGTCGCAGCCGCGCGATCTCGTCGTCGGACGGGGCGTTGACCTTGTGCACGACCGGCGAGCCCCAGGCCTCCTCGACGGTGACCACGCGAGCGCCGGCAGCGGCATACGCCTCGTCGGAGAAGCTCGCCCGCTCCCCCGCCCCCCGCTCGACGGCCACGTCGTAGCCGAGGGCCACGAGCTGCTCGACGGTCCTGGGCGTCGCGGCGACGCGTGTCTCGCGGGCGCGGGTCTCACGGGGGACACCGATCTGCACGCTGGGCTCCTTCGCGCTCAAGGCTGTGGGCACTGGTTCCCGAACCTAGAGCACGACGCGCGGGTAGCGGAGCGTCTGCCGGGCACGTCACACAAAATGACACTCGGACGGACCCGAACGTCTCTGATCGTGGTCGCGCCGCCGGAGGCCCGGCCGCGCGACCACGCTCAGGGGTCGATCCTCACAGGTCGTGACGCGCGGGCAACCGCCCCGACTCCACGGCAGCCGCGAGCGCGGCGTGGTCACGGTCGTTCTGGTCGGCGTAGGCCACTGCGAACTCCGCCACCGCCTCGTCGAAGTCCGCTCCGGGCTCGCCTGCCTGCCCGTCCCCTGAGCCGACGCCCGGCGACCGGGCGCCGAGGTAGAGCGCGATGTCCCGCGGGTCACCTGAGCGGGCATGGGCCCGAGCGAGCGTCCACGCACACACCTGACCGAGCACCGCCAGTGTCGCCTCGTCGAGTGTCTCGATCTCGAAGCCGCCCTTCATGTCGCGGAACTGGCGCACGTAGAAGTCGCGCTCCACGCCGTCGATGCCGGTGACGTGCTGCCACCCGAGGAGGATGTCGCTGCTTGCCTGCATGAGGCGCTGGCCCTCGACGACGCGGCGACCCTGGTTGTCCAGCGACGGCCAGGGCTGGTGAGCCCCCAGGACCGACTCGACGGCCTCCTTGGCCTGGAGCAGCAGGGGGTTGCCCAGCTCGTCGACGAGGAGCAGGAGCCAGGCACGCGTTCCGACCGACCCGACGCCGACCGCCTTGCGGGCCATGTCGACGACCTGAAAGCGGTCGATGAGAACGCGGCGATCGGGCTGGAGGCTGGTGCGGTACTGCGCGAGGAGCGCGTCCATGAGGGTCGTCAGGTCGTCGGCCACCTCAGGCGCGAGCTCCCGCACCGGCACGAGGATCGGCGGGTCGCTGACGAAACGCTGCTGGCCGAACTCGGATTTCGTCAGCTTCGTCACCGCGTGGGCCGCATCCCGTCCACGCGACTTGGTGATGACCTTGCGGCTGGCCGACCTCGCGGCCTTCGGCAGTGCCGCCGTCAGGCGCGGCAACCCCGGTTGCACCTCGGCGCGGGCGTACCAGACCTCGAGGGCCGGCTGGGCGGCGAACTCGGCCATCGCCTGACGGTAGGCGCGCACGGTTCCCGCGGTCAGCGCTCGCCGTTGCTTGCGACGCAACCCGTTCCCACGACCGGCGATCTCGAGACTGGCCGCGAGCCGCTTGACGTCCCAGTCGAACGGTCCGGGCCAGGTCTCGTCGAAGTCGTTGAGGTCGAAGACCTGCTTGCGTTCCGGCGTCGCGAAGAGCCCGAAGTTGGACACGTGCGCGTCGCCGCACAGCTGGACCGTCAGGCCGGTGCTGCCACTCGCCGCGAGGTCGGCCGCCATCACCGCCGCGGCCCCCCGGTAGAACGCGAAGGGCGATGCGAGCATCCTGCCGTAGCGGATGGGAAGCAGTTCCGGCACGCGGCTGCGTCCCTGCTCCTCGAGGATCGCGAGAGGGTCTCGACCAGCCCACGGCGCCAGCTCCGCGTGCGCGGCGACCGGCATACGTTCGGTGGCCGCACGGACGCGCTCGGCGCGGGCGGCCCCGACCTCCGGGACCATGCCCTCAGCGGCGGCGTTCACCGGACTGCCCGCCCGGACATCAGGCCAGCGCCTTCGCCTTGAGCGAGGTGAACTCCTCGGTGGAGATCGCACCCGAGTCCAGCAGCTCCTTGGCCTTGGCGATCTGCTCCGGGGCCGAGGGACCCGTGCCGGCCACCGACCGGACGTAGTCCTCCTGCGCCGCGCGGGCCTCCTCGTACTTCTTCGCCGCCCGCTCGTTCATGCCACGACCACGGACGATGAGGTAGACGACCGCCGTGATGAAGGTGAAGAACACGAGGCAGATGACCCAGACCGCCTTCATCACACCGGAGACCTCGGGGTCGCGGAAGAGGTCGGCGACGATCGAGAACAGCACCATGAGGTACGTCGCAAATGCGAAGAAGACGATGATGAACCAGATGATGTCCCAGAACGACATGTCAGGACGACCTTTCTCGTAGGGCGCGACCCAGACGGGTGTGCTCACAGCCATCGTCTGGTCACCCATCGCGCGCGGCATCATCCCCACAGGGTGACTGTGCCTCCCGACGCGTCAGCGGTACTCGGGGTTGTGCCACCCGAAGCGCTCACCCGAGTTCCAGGCGGAGCGCACGTTGCCGTATGCCGGCACGCCGCCCGCGTCGTGCAGCATCCTCGCGAGGTGCATGAGGTTCCACGTCATGAAGGTCGTGTTGCGGTTGGTGAAGTCGTTCTCCGGCCCGCCGCTGCCCGGGTCGAGGTAGCTCGGCCCGGGGCCGGCCTCGCCGATCCACCCGGCGTCGGCGTTGGGCGGGATGGTGTAGCCGACGTGCTGGAGGCTGTAGAGGACGTTCTGGGCGCAGTGCTTGATGCCGTCCTCGTTGCCGGTGATGAGGCAGCCGGCGACCCTGCCGTAGAAGAGGTACTGTCCCTGGTCGTTGAGCATCCCGCTCAGCGAGTAGATCCGCTCGATGAGGCGCTTGGTGACGCTCGAGTTGTCACCCAGCCAGATCGGGCCGGCGACGACGAGGATCTGGCTGTCGAGGATGCCCGGGTAGAGATCCGGCCATGCGTCGGTCTCCCAGCCGTGCTCGCGCATGTCGGGGTAGACGCCCGTCGCGACGTCGTGGTCGACGAGACGAATCTCCTCGACGGTCACGCCGTGCTCGCGCATGATCGCAGCGCTCGCGTCGACGAGCCCCTGGGTGTGGCTCACCTCGGGGCTCTTCTTGAGGGTGCAGTTGACGTAGGTGGCCTTGAGGCCACTGAAGTCCCAGTCGCTCGTGACGGTCATGGACCGACTGTCCTCCGGCAGGCCCACGAGCCGCAACGGACCGAACCCGATGAACCTGCCGATGGTGCGGCGTCCGGTGGGGTGATCACCCCACCGGACGCAGCACCATCGGTGACTCCATCTGCAGCACGATCAGCGAGCGCACCAAGCCGGTCACATCTGCTCGGGCGACTCCAGTCCCAGCAGGTCGAGGCCGGTCGTCATGACCCGGAGGACGAGGGCGCACAGCGTCAGGCGCGACTCCCTGACCTCGTCGCGCTCGGCCTTGAGCACCGGGCAGTTCTCGTAGAACGCCGAGAACGCCTGGGCCAGCTCGAACAGGTAGCCGGCCAGCCGGTGCGGCTCGTAGGTGTCGCCGACCTCGGCCACGACCGCGCCGAAACCGAGCAGGTGCGTGGCGAGGGCGCGCTCGTGCGGCTCCCCGAGGGAGATGTCGGCGTGCTGGGCCGCCGGGTCGAGCCCGACCTGGCGGAAGATCGACCGGATCCGGGCCACGACGTACTGCAGGTAGGGGCCCGTGTTGCCGGTGAGCGCGACCATGCGGTCGAGGTCGAAGACGTACTCGCTGTCGTGCGCGACGGACAGGTCGGCGTACTTCACGGCCCCGATCCCGATCTGCCTGGCGATGGTCGCACGGATGGAGTCGTCGAGGTCGGGCCGCGTCTCGTCGATGACAGCGCGTGCCTTCTCGATGGCCTCCTCCAGGAGCGCCATGAGCCGCAACGGCGCACCCGAGCGCGTCTTGAGGATCTTGCGGTCCTCCCCGAGCACGTTGCCGATCTGCACGTGGACGGGCACGACGTCGTCGGGCAGCCAGCCGGCCTTGCGGGCGGTGTCCCAGACCATGTTGAGGTGCAGCGACTGCGGCGCCCCGATGACGTAGAGCACGCGGTGGGCGCCGAGGTCGTGCACGCGGTACTTGATGGTCGCGAGATCCGTTGTGGCATAACCGTATCCACCATCGGACTTGCGAATGATGAGCGGCACCGGCTTGCCCTCGCGGCCGGTGTAGCCGTCGAGGAAGACACACAGCGCCCCGTCTGACACCTCGGCGATGCCCCGGGACTCGAGCTCCTCGCAGATGCCGGGGAGGGCGTCGTTGTACATCGACTCGCCCGCGAGGTGCAGGTCGGTCAGCGTCACGCCCAAGGTCGAGTAGAGCTTGTTGAAGTAGACCTTGGAGAGGTCGACGAGCTCGTTCCAGAGCCGCAGGGTCTCGGCGTCCCCTGCCTGCAGGAGCACGACCCGCGAGCGGGCCCGCACGTTGAAGTCCCCTGCGCTGCCGGCAGGTTCGGCCTTCTCGGCGGTGTCGAACTTGACCCGGGCGGCCTGGTAGAAGGCGTTCGGGTCGGTGACCAGGAGACCGGCCTCGTCCGAGCCCTCCCCGACCTCGAGCAGGTGCTCGATGAGCATGCCGAACGGCGTGCCCCAGTCACCGATGTGGTTCTGCCGGATGACGTTGTGTCCCAGGTGCTCGAGGGTGCGAGCGATCGAGTCGCCGACGACCGTCGTACGCAGGTGCCCGACGTGCATCTCCTTGGCGACGTTGGGCGCGGAGTAGTCGATCGGGATGTTCTGGGTCGGCTGGAGCTCGACACCGGCGCGCTCGTCCGCCGCGACGTCCTGCAGCAGCCCGGCGATCCACGCGTCGGAGAACGTGAGGTTGATGAAGCCGGGGCCGCTGACCTCGACGGAGTCGCACACGCCGTCGAGGTCGAGGGCGTCGACGATCCTGGCCGCGACCTCGCGCGGCGGCATACCGACCTTCTTGGCCAGTGCGAGCGCGGCGTTGACCTGCACGTCGGCGAACTGCGACGGACGCAGCACCGGGTCGGCCTCGCGGAAGTCGTCACCGAGGGCGGTGGCGATCGCGGACTGGACCTTGGGCGTGAGCGCGACGAGCGGGGAAACCATGCCGGAAGTCTATTTGCGCCAGTGGGGTGCCCGCGCCACCGTTTCCCGGTGGGCCAGGGCCGCTCCCGGACACGGCAGTGGCCACGTACACCGCGTGCACGTGGCCACTCAGCCTGCTGTGACTCGACCCGTCAGGGCGAGGTCACTCCCCCTCGCGGCGGAAGCCCGCGCGGCGGGCCGCCTCCTCGTTGTAGAACCACACGTCGGGCTCGGCGTCGTCATAACCGGGGTCGTCGGGGCCGAGGAAGGTCGTGCCCTCACGCCTGCCCTTGACCGCGTGGCCGAGCGGCTGCGCGCCGTCGGCGATGGGTGCGGCCGAGCCGAGACCGAAACCGCCGTCGACGACCTCGTCGAAACCGGACATCCGGCGGCCGGACGTCGCGTCGTCGGTCGACCCGGCGGTGTCGGTGGCGCCGTTCCTGCCGCTGTCGTTGGTGTCGGTGCTAGCCGGCTCGGCCAGCTCCTCGTCCTCGTCACTCTCGTGGGAGTGCGGGGCCATGTCGACGTCCAGCCCCTCGTCGGCAGCGTCGTCATCACCGGTCGCGTCGTCGAGGCCGCGGTCGCCGGGCGTGGTCGCCCAGGCCTGGCCACGGTGGTCGCCGGGGTCGTTGGCCGGGGTGCCGCCTTCGGCCAGGACGTCGGCCCGGTCGGCCAGGGCCGGCACCTCGACCTGCTTCGGCTCGTCCGCGTCGGCCACGGGCGGCGCCGGGACCTGCACGGACGTGTCGTCGATGTCGCTGGAGGACTGGTCGCTCACGGCGGTGCGCCTTTCATCAGGGAACTGATCCGGTGCAGTCCCTGTACCCACTGAGCCACCGGACGATCCTCCCGTGAGCTCGGTGACCTCGGGCTCCTCGGACGCGTACGACGACTCGTCGGCTGTGTGTGCATCGGTGTCGAGGTCCGCGGCGCTCGCGAGGTCCGTTCCCTCACCCGCCGGGACGGTGGTGGCCTCGGCGTCGGTGGGCGGCGCGAAGGGGTTCTCGGCGTCGGCGAGGTCGTCCTCGTCGTCGTCGTTCGTGAACGCCGTGGCACCGACACCCGGCGACTCCTGACCCGACCGGCGGGCGGACTCGGCGGTGGCGCGGTGCTGCTGGGCCTGCTCCTCGAGGCGACGGGCCTCGACAGCCTGACGGTCGGCCTCAGCGGCCTGGCGCTCGGCCTCAGCGGCCTGGCGCTCGGCCTCGCGGCCTGGCGCTCGGCGTCGGCGCGGGCGTCGGCAGCCACCGCGGCGGTCACCGACGCGCGGTCCTCGGTGCGCTGCACCTGTGGCAGTCGCTCCTGGACCCGGGCCCGGAGGTTGCCCGCCTCGAGACGGCGCGCCTCGGCCTCGCGGCGCCGAGCCGCCGAGACGAACAACCAGATGATCACGGCGATGACGACGACCGCCACCACGACCCACAGCACCGTCTTGCCTGTGTCGGACATGCCATTCCCCTCACGGATTACGGGTCCTCGCGACCACGTCCCCCGAAACCTACTGCGCTCGAGCCCCGTCAGCCGAGTCCGAGCTTCTTCGCCGTGGTCTCTCGCATCTCGACCTTGCGGATCTTGCCGGTCACCGTCATCGGGAACTCGTCGACGATCTCGACGTAGCGCGGGATCTTGTAGTGGGCGAGCTGCCCGGCGCAGAACTGGCGCAGGGACTCGGCCGTGAGCGGCGTGGCGCCGTCCTTCATGCGGACCCAGGCGCACAGCTCCTCGCCGTACTTCTCGTCCGGGACGCCGATGACCTGGGCATCGAGGATGTCGGGGTGCGTGTAGAGGAACTCCTCGATCTCGCGCGGGTAGACGTTCTCGCCGCCGCGGATGACCATGTCCTTGATGCGCCCGGTGATCTCGACGTAGCCGTCCTCGTGCATGACGCCGATGTCGCCGGTGTGCATCCAGCCGTCCTCGATGGCCTCGGCGGTCTTGTCGGGCTGCTCCCAGTAGCCGAGCATCACCGAGTAGCCCCTGGTCAGGAACTCCCCGGCCGTGCCGCGCGGAACCGTCTCTCCCGTCAGGGGATCGACGATCTTGATCTCGAGGTGCGGTCCGACCCGGCCGACGGTGCCGACCTTCTGGTCGAAGCTGTCGTCGGTGCGGTTCTGCGTCGACACCGGTGACGTCTCGGTCATGCCGTAGCAGATCGTCATCTCCTCGATGCCGGACGCGATGAGCTTCTTCATCAGCTCTGCGGGACACGGGGACCCGGCCATGATGCCGGTCCGCACCGTCGACAGGTCGTAGTCGGCGAAGTCCGGCAGGTTCCACTCGGCGATGAACATGGTCGGCACGCCGTAGAGCGAGGTGACCTTCTCGTCCTGCGTGGCGCGCAGGGTCGCGGCCGGGTCGAATCCGGGCGCCGGGATGACCATGCACGCGCCGTGCGTGGTGCACGCGAGGTTGCCCATGACCATGCCGAAGCAGTGGTAGAAGGGCACGGGGATGCAGACCCGGTCGGCCTCGGTGTAGTCGCAGAGCTCACCGACGAAGTAGCCGTTGTTGAGGATGTTGCGGTGGCTGAGCGTCGCCCCCTTGGGGAACCCCGTGGTGCCCGACGTGTACTGGATGTTGATCGGGTCAGTGTTCTTCAGCCCGCGCTTGTATGCCGGCCAGCTCGCTCGCGCTGACGCGCTCCGCCTGGTCCAGGGTGGCCTGCCACCCCTCGGTGCCGAAGTAGATCCACTGCTCCAGCGCCGGGCACTCGGACCGGACCTCCTCGACCATCTCGGCGTAGCTGCTCGACCTGAACTGCTCGACCGCGAAGAGGAAGCGGATGCCGGCCTGGTTCAGGACGTACTGCAGCTCGTGCGACCGGTAGCTGGGGTTGATGTTGACGAGGATGGCGCCGATCTTGGCGGTCGCGTACTGCACGAGCGTCCACTCCGAGCAGTTCGGCGCCCAGATCCCGACCCGGTCACCCGTCTCGACCCCGATGGCCAGCAGAGCGCGAGCGAGCCGGTCGACGTCGGCCTGCAGCTCGGCATACGTCCACCGCTTGCCCTGGGCGACGTCGACGAGGGCCTCGCGCTCGCCGAACCGCAGCGGCCGTGGCGTCGAAGTTGTCGCCGATGGTCGTCTCGAGCAGTGGGGTGTCGGTCTCGCCGCGGGTGTGCGAGAGGGTCGGGTCGAGGGTGACGGACGGTGCGGCGGTCATCGGTGGCCTCCGGGCGTGGGGCGGTGGACGGTCTCATCCACACCCAACTCCGACGGACCAGCCGCGCACAAGCCGCCCGACCGGAAGTGGAGCGAACTCACATCACGGCGCCGGACGTCGCCGGGTCAGACCGGCCCTTCGGTCGCGGTCAGCGGAGGCAGATTGACGCCGCGGTGGATCTCGTAGGCGCGCGCGTCGCCCGGCGAGTCGGGGTCGTCGCGGATCGGCCGGTCCGCCATGAACTGGCGAGTGACGTTCGCGAGCTCAGCCGGGATGGCTGAAGTTGATGGCGTGGGCGGCGCCGTGGATCACGACGAGCAGCACGTGGTTGTCGGTCTGCCCGCGATCTGCTGGATCCGGGGCGGCGCGGGCATCAAGGGGTCGGCGCTGCCGACCACGACGAGGGTGGGGATTGCCAGCGCCAGCAGGCGGTCGAGCGCCGGGTAGCGCGTGAGCGCCCGGAACATCCGCATCGTGCTGGGCACGCCGAACCGGAGGTAGTCGGGGACCGCCACCGGCAGGAGCTGCACGGGTTCCCGTATGCCGTCACGAGCCAGCTGCCGGACGGCCCGGTGCAGCGGTTGGTTGTGGAGCCCCCCGGCCGGCGCGACGAGCACGGCGCGCTCGAGGCGTTCGGGGTAGAGGTGTGCGAACTCGCAGATCACCGCGCATCCCATGGAGTTGCCGACCAGGGTCACCTTCGGCACGGATCGGTCGTCGAGGAAGGCTGCGGCGGCGTGGGCGAGCTCGGTCACGCCAAGGGGTTCGCGCGGCTTGCCGCTGCGGCCGAAGCCGGGCAGGTCGGGGACGAGGGTGTGGAACTCCCCCGCCAGGCGCTCGGCCGTGGGAAGCAGGTAGCGGCCCGACAAACCGAAGCCGTGCAGGTGCATCATCGGCGCCGCACCTGCAGGACCGGTGGACTCCCGGTAGAAGACCCGGACGCCCGCGACCGTCGTCCAGCGTTCGGCCAGCACGCCATGACGTCAGCCCTGTCCTGGCTCGCGCGGCCGTCGGCCCGGGGCGGGCGGCGGCGTCGTCGTCCGCGCCCTCGCCGGTCACGTCGTCGTCCTCGTCGTCATGCCCTCATCGTGCCGACGGCCAAACGTCGCAGCCTCACCCCCGCAGGATGAACGGCGCCGTCGGACAGGACCCTCGAGCGGCCGGACAGCACGACACCCCGACCGGGAACCGATCGGGGTGTGGTGTTCTGTCTCAACACAGAGTGCACCCGTAGGGATTCGAACCCCAAACCTTCTGATCCGTAGTCAGATGCTCTATCCGTTGAGCTACGGGTGCGTCGTTCCGTCACTGGGAGGAACGAAAAGTTACCTTAGCGCCTCGGGTCCGCATCCACGAAATCGGTCACCCGGCGAGCCGTCGGCACCGGCGTCCGGATGGTCGCACACGGCATACGCCATCGGGTGGTGACCGCGGTGTCCGCGCGCACGCACGGCCCTACGGATGAGTACTGAAATTCCTGCAAGAAACCGACAGGCCATCGTCGTATTTCTTGCGGCTCCAAGGCGGTGTGAGCCGTCTCACCGCTCTCCCCCCTGCTTGCGGCCAAAGGCGCTCCCGGCGGCGCGTACCTTGAAGTCATCACGTCATCTGTTCAGCATGTGGACACCTGCAGCCCGATCCGGGCCCGCCCAGGATCCACGTGGGGAGCAGCTTCACACCGGCACGACGTGGTGCCGGGCGGCACCGCGCGCGAAGGGATGGGCCCCGAGTTGACCACGACCCACGAGAAACAGACACACACGACGCACGCGGGACTGGCCGCATGGGTCGAGCAGGTCGCCGAGCTGACGCAGCCGCGCGACATCCGCTGGATCACCGGCTCCCCCGAGGAGTGGACCGAGCTGACCGACCAGCTCGTCGAGGCCGGCACGTTCGTGCGGCTCGACGAGAGCAAGAAGCCGAACTCCTTCTACTGCGCGAGCGACCCGACCGACGTCGCACGCGTCGAGGACCGGACCTACATCTGCTCCGTCGACGAGAAGGACGCCGGGCCCACCAACAACTGGATGGCGCCCGACGAGATGAAGGCTCGGATGACCGAGCTCTACCGCGGCAGCATGCAGGGCCGCACGATGTTCGTCATCCCGTTCGTCATGGGCCACCTCGACGCCAAGGTCCCGATGTTCGGTGTCGAGATCACCGACTCGGCCTACGTCGTGGTCTCGATGCTCGTCATGGCCCGCTGCGGCGACTCGGTGCTGCACAAGATCGAGGAGACGGACGCGAGGCTACGTCCCCGCCCTCCACTCGGTCGGCGCCCCGCTCGCCGAGGGCCAGGCCGACGTCGCGTGGCCGTGCTCCGACACGAAGTACATCGTCCACTTCCCCGAGGAGCGCACCATCTGGAGCTACGGCTCCGGCTACGGCGGCAACGCCCTCCTCGGCAAGAAGTGCTACGCGCTGCGCATCGCCTCGGCGGTCGCCCGCGACGAGGGCTGGATGGCCGAGCACATGCTCATCCTCAAGCTCACCTCGCCGAAGGGGTCCGTCCACTACGTCGCGGCCGCGTTCCCCTCGGCCTGTGGCAAGACGAACCTCGCGATGATCACACCCACCGTGCCCGGCTGGAAGGCCGAGATGGTCGGCGACGACATCGCCTGGATGCGCTTCGGTGAGGACGGCCGGCTCTACGCCGTCAACCCGGAGTTCGGTCTCTTCGGCGTCGCCCCCGGCACCGGCGAGTCGACCAACCCGAACGCGATGGCCACCATCGAGAAGGGCAACTCGGTCTTCACCAACGTCGCCCTGACCGACGACGGCGACGTCTGGTGGGAGGGCATGACGGACGAGCCGCCGGCCCACCTCACCGACTGGCTCGGCAACGAGTGGACGCCGGCCGACGGCGAGGCGGGCACCAAGGCGGCCCACCCGAACAGCCGCTTCTGCACGCCCGCCAAGCAGTGCCCGATGATCGCCCCGGAGTACGACAACCCCAACGGCGTGCCGATCGACGCGATCCTCTTCGGCGGCCGCCGCAAGACGACCGTGCCGCTCGTCTACGAGTCGCGCGACTGGCAGCACGGCACCTTCATCGGCGCGACGCTCTCCTCGGAGACCACCGCTGCCGCGACCGGCGCCGTCGGCGTCGTCCGCCGCGACCCGATGGCGATGCTGCCCTTCATCGGCTACCACGCCGGCGACTACATGAACCACTGGCTCGAGATCGGCAAGAGCGCGGACGCCTCCAAGCTCCCCCGCATCTTCGGCGTCAACTGGTTCCGTCGCGACGAGGAGGACGGCTCCTTCCTGTGGCCCGGGTTCGGCGAGAACAGCCGCGTCCTCAAGTGGGTCATCGAGCGCCTCGACGGCGACGCCGATGCCGTGGAGACCCCGATCGGGTTCGTGCCGACCGAGGGCTCCCTCGACATCGACGGGCTCGACATGACGCCCGAGCAGGTCGCCAAGGCCGTCAAGGTCGACGCGGCCGACTGGGAGAAGGAGCTGCCCCTCATCCAGGAGTGGTTCGACAAGTTCGGCGACCAGCTCCCCGCGGAGCTGTGGGCCGAGTTCGACGGTCTCAAGGCCCGCGTCAGCGGTCAGCTGAGGTCCGGTCCGCCCCTGCTGGCCGGCGGGCGGCGGACGACGTGATGCAGGGCCCGGCACCTCACGGTGCCGGGCCCTCCGTCATCCCCTCGGTGGCCCCGGACCGGCCGGAGCCCGACGAGGTATGCCGTGTCGCCGGGCCCACGGCATACGCCCCCTGTCGCTCGGCGCGGTCCGTGGGGTACATGTGGGCCATGAGCGACGCACACCCCTACCGGCGCGACGAGTCGGAGGCCGAGCGGCTCGACCGCAACTTCGGCGAGCAGCTGCAGGAGGTGCGCATCGCCCAGGCCGGCGTGCAGATCCTCTTCGCCTTCCTGCTGACCATCCCCTTCCAGCAGCGCTTCTCGACGCTGACCGGACCTGCAGCGCGACATCTACGTCGTCACGCTGGTGTCCATCGCGATCAGCACGCTCGTGTTCATGACGCCCGTCGCGATGCACCGGATGCTCTTCCGTGAAGGGCTCAAGGACTTCGTCGTC
Organism: uncultured Actinomycetota bacterium; assembly: GCA_963849965.1. GTDB lineage: Bacteria > Actinomycetota > Actinomycetes > Actinomycetales > Dermatophilaceae > Terrabacter. The sequence goes on from CAWKJV010000015.1 coordinate 25,207, forward strand.
CGGCACACCGACACCCTCATCGGGACCGGGCTCTTCTTCCTCGGTGTCGGCATCATCGGCGGGGTCGTGCTGGTGCTCGACGTCCTGCTCTCGCACACGACCGCCTTCTGGATCGGCGGGTCGCTCGCGCTGCTCGCGATCGCCCTCTGGGTGGTGCTCCCGTTGACGCAGCGCCGCCGGCGCAGCCGTGAGGACGCCGACGGCTCCTCCGCCGGCTGACCCGTCCGGAGAGACGGAAGGACCCCCGACGCACAGCGGGTCGGGGGTCCTTCTTCGTCGGCGGAGGCGGCGGGATTTGAACCCGCGAGAGGTTTTATCCTCAACCCGCTTAGCAGGCGGGCGCACTAGGCCACTATGCGACGCCTCCGTGCCCGCGACGACGCCGCCGAAGCGGCGGCGGATGCACGGGCGAGCACAGGCTACCGGCACCGGCGCGCCCGACCCAAACCGGGGTGCCTGATGAACGGCGTGCCTTACCCACGCAGGATGCAGGCATATCAGGTTGGCGGGGCACAATGTGCAGGCGACTCGTGCGGACGGGTCGGCGAGAGAGGACTCCATGACCCAACCGAACACGCGAGGTCCGGCTGCGCCCCCGACCCGCGAGGCACTTCGACGCTGAGCTCAGGTCGGGCTTCCGTCGCGCCCTCGGCCTCACCGCTCTCGGCACGGTCGTGCCCGGCGCCGGTCTGACCCAGACCCGCAGTCGCAAGATCGGCTGGGCGATACTCGTCGTCGCCATCCTCGTCCTCAGTGCCGGCGCCTACTACGTGATGCGCAACGGCCTGACGAACGCTGCGCTGTCGGTCGTCGCACGACCCGCAGTGCTGCAGGCGATCACCATCACCTTCGTCGTGGTCGGCATCCTCTGGTGCGGGTCCATCATCCTCACCGCGGTCCAGTCGCGGCCCACTCGTCTGGACAAGGGACGCACGCGCGCCCTTGCCGCGTTCACCACGCTCATGGTCTTCCTCGTCGCGGCGTCGTCCTTCAAGGTCGCCGAGTACGCCAGCATCACGCGGACGACCGTCGCACAGGTCTTCGGCAGCACGCCCGTCAAGCCCGGGCGTCGGGGCGCAGGTGGCAGAGGGCGACGACCCCTGGGCCGACCAGGCACGCGTGAACATCCTGCTGCTCGGCTCCGATGCGGGCGTGGGCCGAACGGGGACGCGCACCGACTCGATGATCGTCGCGAGCATCGACACGAAGAGCGGCCGTACCGCGCTCATCTCGCTGCCTCGCAACCTGCAGCGGGTGCCGCTGCCGAAGACCAGCCCGCTGCGCGGCCTCTACCCGAGCGGCACGTACGGGCGGCCGGTGTGCTTCAGGGAGCAGAAGGACCCGAACGACCAGTGCATGCTCAACGCCGTGTGGACCGAGGTCGACCAGTACCGGCAGGACCACCCGGGCACCTACACAGGCGCGGTTCCCGGCCGCGACGAGACCCGCAACGTCATCTCCGAGGTCCTCGGGCTCAAGATCGACCACACCGTCGTCGTCGACCTCAAGGGCTTCTCGCAGCTCATCGACGCCATGGGCGGCGTCGACGATCAACGTCAAGCTGAGTGGCTTCGGGACCAAGCTGCCGATCGGCGGCCACAGCGACGGCAACGGAGGCGTCGTCGGCGAGAGCGGGTACTTCAGCCCGGGCGTGCAGCACCTCACCGGCAACCTGGCGCTCTGGTACGCCCGCACCCGGGCCGCCGACAGCGACACGTACCGCCAGGCGCGCCAGCGCTGCGTCGTGCAGGCCGTCGTCAAGCAGGTCGACCCTGCGCAGATGGTCGCGAAGTACCCCGAGATCGCCCGGATCGCTCGCGACAACATCTACACCGACATCCCGGCACAGAACCTTCCGGCGTTCGTCGACCTCATCGAGCGGGTCCAGAAGAGCGGCAAGATCAACAGCGTCGCACTGACCCAGATCCCGGGCTTCAACTCGGTCAGGCCCGACTACGACGCAGATCCACGCCTTCGTCCAGAAGGGCATCGCGGCACCGAAGCCGGACAGCCCGTCGACATCGACCGCGACGAAGGCGCCGCACGAAGACCCCGTCGCCGACGAGCACCCCGTCTCCGACGGCGACGCCCTACGACGAGTGCTGACGATCGATGGGCTGACCTGAGCGTCAGCACACCGGATCACAACAAAGGCCCCCGGCCGATGGCCGGGGGCTTTGTCACAAACGACGTCTGGGTGTCGCTCGTTGCTGTTGATCCCTATCGATCAGAGCGGGCGAACTGCGTCGGCCTGCGGGCCCTTCGGACCCTGCGTGACCTCGAACTCGACTCGCTGCGCCTCTTCCAGCGAACGGTAGCCGTTCGACTGGATGGCCGAGTAGTGGACGAAAACGTCGGGGCCGCCGCCGTCCTGGGCGATGAAGCCGAAGCCCTTTTCAGCGTTGAACCACTTGACGGTGCCCTGTGCCATACGGGTAACTCTTCCTTCTTTAGCGTGTGGGACAACGCACCTCGCGCATCCCAAGCTGCCGCTTCGACCCCACTCGACGGGCGAACCCACCGATGTCGAAAAGAAATCCCGTCATCGTTGCGGATGACGGGCCCTGCTCGACGACGAGGAACTGCAACTGCAACCGCGACGAACCTAGCAGAATACCGACCTGTCGGCCCGTCAGATGACAGCATCTTCTGGGCGTTCAGGAGCCGTTCTCCCGCGGCGTCACGCCGGGTGCCTCGCAGCGCCAGTCGGGGTCGCCGGTCCCCACGGATCGTCGCGACCATGTCGACCACCCGGCGGGTCGCCCGCACGTCGTGCGCGCGGAAGACCGTGGCTCCCAACCAGGCCGCGACAGCGGTGGCCGCGAGCGACCCCTCGAGGCGCTCCTCGGCGGGCAGGTCGAGCGCCTCTCCGACGAAGTCCTTGCGCGACATCGCCTGCAGCACAGGGTAATTTCAGCGCCACGACGTCAGCCGTGTGGCGCAGCACCTCGAGCGAGTGCGCCGTGGTCTTGCCGAAGTCGAGCGTCGGGTCCACGAGGATCCGTTCCCGAGGTATGCCGGCCTGCTCCGCCGCGTGGGCGCCGTCCGCCAGGGTGCGCACCACGTCCCGCACGACGTCGAGAGGGTCGTCGCCGTAGGTGACGTCCACGGGGTCGGTGCGCGGCGGCAGTCCGCCGGTATGTGAGACGACGTAGCCGGCGCCGAGGTCGGCCGCGACGTGGACGAGGTCGGGGTCGTGCCCGGCCCACGTGTCGTTCACGAGGTCCACGACGCCGTCGGCCTCCCGGGCGACCTCCGAACGCCAGGTGTCGAGGCTCAGGAGGACGTCCGGGTGCTCCGAACGAGCCCACTGGAGGAAGGGGACGACGCGGCGGATCTCCTCGTCGGCATCGACGACCTCACCCTCCTGGCCGGCCCTGACACCGCCCACGTCGATGAGGTCGGCGCCGAGCTCCACCGCGTCGACGAGGGCCGCCTTGGCCGACTCGAGGTCGGCGTGCCGGTTGCCACTGAAGAAGGAGTCACGGGTTCGGTTGACGATCGCCATGACCGCCGGCGTCGCGGAGTCGAAACGCTTGCCGCGCAGGACGAGCGGGCTGGCGGACGGCAGCGCGAGCGGAGCCAGCCGACTGAGGATGTCGGCGGTTTCGGGCGTGGGTTCCGAGCCGGGCTGTCTGGTCACACTGTCCTATCTCACGGCGTCGCCCAAAGGTCAACGACGGCGCCGGAGCATGGTTGCGGAACTGTTACGATTGCGGTGCAGACATCCCCTTTGTCCCCTGCCGTGATCCGGGCTCGGGTCGGGGCTGTCCGCCGGTCCTGACCGTCCCGCAATGACGGTCGACCACCGAGCCCTTCACCCATGCACGAACAGGGCTCAACCACAAGGAAACTGAATACAGAGATGTCGTACATCGTGTCGTTGTTCGCGGCCATGAACCGTCCGTCCACGTCAGTGCGGGTCGGTCAGTACAACTCCAGCACGACGTTCGAGGAGCGGCTCGGCCTGCTCTGACAGCGCGTGCACGCTGGACTCCTCGTGAGACCGGCGCATGAGAACAAAAGGGACTCCGGATCTCCGGAGCCCCTTTTTCATGCCCGCGCCCGACGGCGCACGTGGCGGAGGGCGTGGGATTCGAACCCACGATGGGCTATGAACCCATAGCGGTTTTCAAGACCGCCGCACTCGGCCACTATGCGAGCCCTCCAGTGTCCGGGGAGTCTATCCGGGCCGGCCGCGGCCAGAAACCGCACACCCCGCGGACGGGCACCCACAGCACACCGCGCGGCGGCGGCTCAGATGTAGATGGCGGGGTCGAGCCACTGGTTGGTGGCGTCGCGCTTCGGGAAGCGGACGCACCGCCGGTATGCCGGTCGCCACCGCGCCTGCCGGCACGTCCTTGACGACGACGGAGTTCGCGCCGATCTGGACGTCGTCGCCGATGCGGATCGGGCCGAGCACACGAGCGCCGGCGCCGATGGTGACGCGGTTGCCGACCGTGGGGTGGCGCTTGACGTGCTCCATCGACCGGCCGCCGAGCGTGACGCCGTGGTAGAGCATGACGTCGTCGCCGACCTCGGCGGTCTCGCCGATGACGACGCCCATGCCGTGGTCGATGAAGAACCGGCGTCCGAGCCGGGCCGCCGGGATGGATCTCGACGCCCGTGACCGAGCGCGCCACCGTGGCGAGCACCCGCGCCGGCAGCCGGCCCACCGGGCCGCTTCCACAGCTCGTGCAGGCCCCGGTGCGCCCAGATGGCGTGCAGGCCCGGCGACGTCAGCACCACCTCGAGCCGGGAGTTCGCGGCCGGGTCGCGCTCGATCGCGCCGTCGACGTCCTCGAGCGCCCGGTCGGCGAGCTTGCGCACGAGACCGAGCGGGCCGGCATACGAACGCTCGTCGGAGGCGACGCGGCTGCGTCCGGCCGGCGCCTCACCGCGCACGAGCGTCAGCGGCTTCTCGGCCGGCCTCGGCCCGTGGTCGATCTGTGGTGCGGTGCTCATGGCACGAACTCCTCGTGGGTGCTGGTGTGCAACGACGGTCAGTCGACGAGACCCTCGAAGAGGATGGTGGACAGGTAGCGCTCGCCGAACGAGGGGATGATGACGACGATCGTCTTGCCCTTGTTCTCCTCGCGCTGCGCGACCTGGACGGCGGCCGCGATGGCGGCGCCGGAGCTGATGCCGACGAGCAGGCCCTCCTCGGTCGCGGCGCGGCGGGCCCACTTCACCGAGGTCTCGGCGTTGACGTCGATGACCTCGTCGTAGATCTCGGTGTCGAGGATCTCGGGGACGAAGTTGGCGCCGATGCCCTGGATCTTGTGCGGGCCGGGCTGGCCGCCGTTGAGGATCGGGGACTCCTCGGGCTCGACGGCGATGATCTGGACGCCGGGCTTGCGGGCCTTGAGCACCTGGCCGATGCCGGTGATGGTGCCGCCCGTGCCGATGCCGGCGACGACGATGTCGACCTCGCCGTCGGTGTCCTTCCAGATCTCCTCGGCGGTGGTCTTGCGGTGGATCTCGGGGTTGGCCTCGTTGGCGAACTGGCGGGCGAGCACGCCGCCGCGCTCGGCGGCGATCTCGTCGGCCTTGGCGACCGCGCCCTTCATGCCGGTGGACGGGTCGGTGAGGACGAGCTCGGCGCCGAAGGCACGCAGCAGCGCGCGGCGCTCCTTGCTCATCGACTCGGGCATCGTCAGCACGACCTTGTAGCCGCGGGCCGCGCCGACCATGGCGAGCGCGATGCCGGTGTTGCCCGACGTCGCCTCGACGATCGTGCCGCCGGGCTTGAGCTCCCCGCTCGCCTCGGCCGCGTCGACGATCGCGACGCCGATGCGGTCCTTGACCGAGTTGGCGGGGTTGTAGAACTCGAGCTTGGCGGCGACCGTCGCCTCGGCGCCGTCGGTGATCTTGTTGAGGCGCACGAGCGGCGTGTTGCCGATCAGCTTGGTCACGTCGTCGTAGATCGGCATTGCGGTGCCCTTTCGGCCTGAGTGCGGCGGGACGGTCTGGCGACCCGAGTCGTCATGCGACAACCGGGCTGCTCCTTATGCATATTCCAACATCTCGTTATCCGTTGCCAAGTGCGCGCCCATGATCCGGGCGTATGCCGTCCGGCGGGCACCGCGGCGTGCGCTGCCCGTCACCGGGACGAAGGGGACGAGCGTCACGGCGCGACGGCCGTCACATTCACTAAGCGCTTGCTAACTCGTCAGTAGACTCCCCGGCATGAGTGCGCTCCAGATCGTCGCCGTCGTCGTCTGCCTCGGCGTGACCGCCGTCGCCGTCGCCCTGCTCGTCAAGACGGTCAACCACTTCCTCGCCACCTTCCGGCTCGGGCAGCCCGAGGACCGCGGTGACGACAAGGGGGCCCGCACCCGCACGCTGCTGCGCGAGTTCCTCGGCCACACGCGCATGTCGCGCCTGCCGGTCGTGGCGGTCGCGCACTGGTTCACGATGGTCAGCTTCGGCGTCCTCTTCTTCACGCTGCTCAACGCGTTCGGCCAGCTCTTCGACGCCGGAGTTCGTGCTGCCGGTCATCGGCCACTTCTTCCTCTACGAGTGGGTCACCGACTTCTTCGCCTTCGCGGGCTTCATCTCGCATCGTCGTGCTCATGGCGATCCGCCAGAAGAACCACCCGCGCTCGGCCGCCGGCGAGGACGGCCGCCGCAGCCGGTTCTTCGGCTCCACCTGGTGGCAGGCCTACTACGTCGAGCTGACGATCCTCGGCGTCACCCTCTGCATCGGCCTGCTCCGCGCGCTCGAGTGGACCCTGGCCCGCAAGACCGGCACCGGCATGGACAACGCCCTGCACTTCCCGCTCACCGGCTGGATCGGCAACTTCTTCACCGGCCTGTCGATCGGCGCCATCGAGAACCTCATCGTCGTCATCGCCGCGATCAAGATCATCATCTCCTTCGCGTGGATGATCACCATCGCGCTGCAGCCGACGATGGGCGTCGCCTGGCACCGCTTCCTCGCCTTCTTCAACATCTTCTTCAAGCGCCACGCCGACGGCCGCACCAGCCTCGGCGAGCTCCAGCCGATCCGGGTCGGCGGCGAGGTGCTCGACTTCGAGAACGTCGACGAGCTCGACGAGGACGCGGCGCTCGGCGTCGGCAAGGTCGAGGACTTCACGTGGAAGGGCCTGCTCGACTTCACGACGTGCACCGAGTGCGGTCGCTGCCAGAGCCAGTGCCCGGCGTGGAACACCGACAAGCCGCTCAGCCCCAAGCTGCTCGTCATGGCGCTGCGCGACCACGCGCACGCCAAGTCGCCGTGGCTGCTCGCCTCCGAGGAGGTCCGCGCCGGGCGGCATCGACGCGGCCGAGGGCTTCAGCGACGCCACGAAGGGCGCCGTCGCCACCGAGCAGCTCGTCGGCGAGACCGGCTACGACATCCGCCACCCGCTGACGGCCTACAACCCGCACGGTCCCGACGCCGTCATCGACGAGGACGTCCTCTGGTCGTGCACGACGTGTGGCGCGTGCGTCGAGCAGTGCCCCGTCGACATCGAGCACGTCGACGCCATCGTCGACCTGCGCCGCTACAAGAACCTCATCGAGTCGGCCTTCCCCGCCGAGCTGAACGGCCTCTTCAAGAACCTCGAGAAGAACTCCAACCCGTGGGGCCTCGCGCCGCGGCTGCGGATGGACTGGGCCAAGGACCTCCCCTTCGAGGTCAAGCAGGTCGGCCAGGACGTCGAGGACCTCGGACGAGGTCGACTACCTCTTCTGGGTCGGCTGCGCCGGCGCCTACGAGGACCGCGCCAAGAAGACGACGCGCGCCGTCGCCGAGCTGCTCGACACCGCCGGCGTCAGCTTCGCCGTGCTCGGTGACGGCGAGGCCTGCACCGGCGACTCGGCCCGCCGCGCCGGCAACGAGTTCCTCTTCCAGATGCTCGCGCAGCAGAACGTCGAGACCCTCAACGAGGTCGGCGCGACGAAGATCGTCGTCACCTGCGCCCACTGCTTCAACACCATCAAGAACGAGTACCCGCAGCTCGGCGGGCAGTACGAGGTGCTGCACCACACCCAGCTGCTCAACCGGCTCGTCCGCGAGAAGCGCCTGACGCCCGTCGCCCGCCCGGGTGAGGCGTCGTCGGCGGGCACGCTGACCGGGGCCGCCTCGACCGGCGCCAAGGTGACCTACCACGACCCGTGCTACCTCGGTCGGCACAACCAGGTCTACGCACCGCCGCGCGAGCTGCTCCAGATCCTGCCCGGCGTCGAGTACGCCGAGATGGAGCGCTCCAAGGAGAAGTCCTTCTGCTGCGGCGCCGGCGGCGCCCGCATGTGGATGGAGGAGAAGCTCGGCACGCGGATCAACAACAACCGCACCGAGGAGGCCCTCGCGACCGGCGCCGAGCGCATCGCCGTCGGCTGCCCCTTCTGCAAGGTCATGCTCTCCGACGGCCTCAACGCCGCGATCCAGGACGGCAAGGCCACCGACGCCGTCGAGGTCGTCGACGTCGCCCAGATGCTCCTCGCCGCCGTGCGCCGCGGCGACGGCGGCGGTGAGCCCGCCGAGGCCGAGACGCCGAGCCCCAGCCCGACCCGGAGCCCGCACCGGCCGCCTGAGCGCCGCCGGACGGCATACGACACGACAGGGACACGAGACGCGAGGAGCCTCCTCCCGGGCGGGAGGGGCCTCTCGCGTCGTGCGCGAAGCGGCTGCGAGGCTCAGAGGATGCCGCGCGCCTGGAACGCCCTGCGTCACGGCCCTGGCCGCGGTGGTGCCGTAGAGCCGCTGCGCGGCAGCGACGGTGGCGGTCGCGGCGTCGCGGAACGAGGTGTCCGGCGCGAAGGCGAACTGCGCCTCGACGATGAGGGTGCTCGCCTTGGTGTCGCCGAGCGCGCCACGGATGTCCCACAGCGCCCGCGACCAGATCTCGCCGTCGGCGTGGACCTCGCCGATGACGTCCTCGGGGTAGTGCTTGGTGCCGTCGAGGCGGCGAAGGCAGTGCGGCACGGTGCTCGTGTAGGAGACGGAGTCCCAGTCGGCGACGCAGGCCTCGGGCGTCGCCGTCGGCGCGCCGCCGCCCAGCTCGTCACGACGACGGCGAGGTAGTCGCCGAAGGCCTCGCCGATGGCGCCGGACTCGAGGTTGGTGCCGAAGCCGGGCACCTGCCCGTCCTGCACCGAGTGGCCGTACTCGTGGACGATGACCTCGGCGTCCTCGGCGTCGTCGACGCCGCCCTTGCCGAGCGTGATGTTGGCCTTGTCGTCGCGGAAGAACGAGTTGTCGCCGCCGTACTGGTCGATGCGCAGCTCGATCTGCCGCTGGTTGACCGGCCGCAGGGTCGAGCCGAAGCCCAGGTGCTGCAGGTAGGACTGGGCCGTCGTGACCCAGTGGTAGCCCATGACCTGCTCGAACTGGTCGGCGTCGCGGTGGAAGGCCGGGAAGGCGCCGCCGACGCTGACCGCCGGCCTTGCCGGTCGAGCTCTTGACGCGCACGTAGGCGCCGGTGAGCGTGCCGGAGCCGTCGAGGTCGGTGAGCGTGACCCGGTGGTACGCCGCGGCAAGGGCGGCGTAGTCGGCGTCCTTCTGGTCGGTGAGCGTCTCGTTGCCGAGGTCCTGGACCGGGTTCGGCAGGAACACGGTGCCCGTTGCCGTGTGGTCGAAGGGCGCGGTGGCGCCCTGGGCCGGCAGGGTGACGCCGGCAATGGCGAGCGACGCGACGGCCGCGACGCTCCACGTGTGGATTCTGCGTGACATGGGGACACTATTCTCCCAGCGCGCGGCACCGCGCCAGACTTTCGGTCCGCTGACCTAGCCTGCCCGTGTGACCACCAGCGCCCTGCCGCCCCACGTCCTCGACGACCTCGCGCCGACTGGGGTCCTGCGAGCCTCGATCAACCTCGGCAACCCCGTTCTCGCGCAAGGCAGCCCGGATGCGCCCGCGGCGTCACGGTCGACATCGCGCGCGCCGTCGCGGGCGCCTCGGCGTGCCGGTCGAGTTGCGTCTGCTTCGACGCGGCCCGCAGGTCCTTCGAGGCATGGCGGCCGGTGCGGCCGACATCTGCTTCCTCGCCATCGACCCGGCGCGCGCGGCCGAGGTCGCGTTCACCGAGCCCTACGTCGCTCATCGAGGGCGTCTACGTCGTGCCCGCCGACTCGCCTCTGCGGCGCGTCGCCGACGTCGACCGTCGCGGGCGTGCGCGTCGGCGTCAAGAACGGGCTCGGCCTACGACCTCCACCTCTCCCGCACGCTCGAGCACGCCGAGCTCGTCCGCGGCGACGAGGGTGTCGACGTCTTTCTCGCCGAGGGCCTCGAGGTGGGGGCCGGGATCCGCGAGCCCGTCGCCGCCTTCGCCGCGCGGCCGCGGCGACGTGCGGGTCGATCGACGGCGCCTTCATGCAGATCCGGCAGGCTGTCGGCACGACCCGCGACCGTTTGACCCGAGACGGTCGCCTTCCTGCGCGACCTCGTCGAGGAGCTCAAGGCGAGCGGCTTCGTCGCCGACGCCCTGGAGCGGTCGGGACAGCGACGTGAGGTGGCAGCGCCACCCGCCTGACGGCATACGCAGCGTGGAGGTTCGCACCCCCGGACAGGGGTGCGAACCTCCACGGTCTCAGCCGACGCGCGGCGCCTTGATGCCGAAGGCGGTCAGCTCCTCGTCGGTGAGCAGCCGGGAGCGGATGAGGAACCGCACGCCCTCGGGCGCCTCGACGGAGAAGCCACTGCCCCGGCCCTTCACGACGTCGACGGTGAGATGCGTGTGCTTCCAGTACTCGTACTGCGACACCGACATCCAGAACGCGACCGGCGGCCGGCACGCCCGTCGACGACGAGGTCGCCGAGGTGCACGTCGGCCTCGCTCGTGATGAAGTCACCCGCCGGGAAGCACATGGGAGAGCTGCCGTCGCAGCAGCCGCCCGACTGGTGGAACATCAGGGGACCGTGGATCCCGGTGAGGCGGCGGAGGAGGTCCGCCGCCTCACCGGTGAGGTCGACCCGGCTGGGGGAAGCCGATGGCTCACCGGGTGCGACCGTCTCTGGGGGCGTGGTGGGCCACGGGGGCCGGCCCGCTCAGAAGAACCCGAGCGCGTCGGGCGAGTAGGAGACGAGGAGGTTCTTCGTCTGCTGGTAGTGGTCGAGCATCATCTTGTGGTTCTCGCGGCCGATGCCGGACTGCTTGTAGCCACCGAAGGCGGCGTGCGCCGGGTACTGGTGGTAGCAGTTCGTCCAGACGCGACCGGCCTTGATGCCACGACCCATCCGGTAGGCGCGAGAGCCGTCACGGGTCCACACACCGGCGCCGAGACCGTAGAGCGTGTCGTTGGCGATCGAGAGCGCGTCCGCCTCGTCGTCGAAGCTCGTGAGCGAGACGACCGGGCCGAAGATCTCCTCCTGGAAGATCCGCATCGAGTTGTCGCCCTCGAAGATCGGTCGGCGCGACGTAGTAGCCCTCGGCGAGGTCGCCGTCGAGCACGTTGCGCTCACCGCCGGTGAGGACCTTGGCGCCCTCCTGACGGCCGATGTCGAGGTAGGACAGGATCTTCTCGAGCTGGTCGTTGCTCGCCTGGGCACCCATCGTCGTCTCGGTGTCGAGCGGGTTGCCCTGCTTGATCTTCTCGACGCGGGCCACGGCGTCCGGCACGAAGTCGGAGTAGATCGAGCTCTGCACGAGCGCCCGCGACGGGCACGTGCAGACCTCGCCCTGGTTGAGGGCGAACATCGTGAAGCCCTCGAGGCCTTGTCGTAGAAGGCATCCCGCTCCTGCGCGACGTCGTCGAAGAAGACGTTGGGGCTCTTGCCGCCGAGCTCGAGCGTGACCGGGATGATGTTCTGCGAGGCGTACTGCATGATGAGGCGGCCGGTCGTCGTCTCGCCGGTGAAGGCGATCTTGGCGATGCGCGGGCTGATGACGCGAGCGGCTTGCCCGCCTCGACGCCGAAGCCGTTGACGACGTTGAGCACGCCGGCGGGCAGCAGGTCCCCGATGAGCTCGACGACCTTGAGGATCGACCACGGCGTCTGCTCGGCCGGCTTGAGCACGACGCAGTTGCCGGCGGCGAGCGCAGGGGCGAGCTTCCACACGGCCATGAGGATCGGGAAGTTCCACGGGATGATCTGGCCGACGACGCCGAGCGGCTCGTGGAAGTGGTAGGCGACGGTGTTCTCGTCGATCTCGCTGCTCGAACCCTCTTGGCCGCGAAGGACGCCCGCGAAGTAGCGGAAGTGGTCGACGGCGAGCGGCAGGTCCGCGGCAAGCGTCTCGCGGACCGGCCTTGCCGTTCTCCCACGTCTCGGCGACGGCGAGCGCCTCGAGGTTGTCCTCGATGCGGTCGGCGATGCGGTTGAGGACGAGCGAGCGCTCGCCGAGGAGCTCGTGCCCCAGGCGGGGGCGGCGGCGTGGGCGGCGTCGAGGGCGGCCTCGATGTCCTCCGCGGTGCCGCGGGCGACCTCGCAGAACGGCTTGCCGTTGACCGGCGAGATGTTCTCGAACCAGAGGCCCTTCTTCGGGTCGACCCAGTTGCCGCCGATGAAGTGGCCGTAGCGGTCGAGGACGGTCACGAGCGAGTCCGGCGACCCGGGCGGTGCGTAGACGGTCATGGTTGATCTCCCAACATCCTTGGTGGTCCCCCTCCGCAGGGGTTGGCGAGACGCGTAGGCAGCGCAACGTTGCAACCACGTTGCGCGGCGCTATGCCGGTGTGGCGGCGTCACGGCATACGCCGCGGCTTGGTGGCCTCTCGACGTTTGAAACCGTCGAGAGGCCGGCGTGGTGGCCGCTGTCAGGCGGGCGCCGAGCTCGCGGTCGAGGCGGTGTGATCTGGTTCTGGACGAGCGGGCGTGAGCGGTGAGCCGGGCCCAAGCACCCGCGCCTGCGCCTGCCACATCTCGTAGTCGTCGGCTCCAGACGCCGAGCGCGTCCAGGCCGACATGAGGTCGGCGCGGCCGCTGTCGAGGACAGCCCGACGAAGGTCGCCCTCCACGCTCTCGCGCAGGCGGACGACGCCCGGTGCGGTCGAGCGCGGCAGGAGCGGTCCGCGGTAGGCGCGCATCGCGCTCGCGACGTCGCCCGCTGCGAGGTGCGCCTCGACGCCGAGCCAGTCGCCGGAGAGCTCGGCGACGAGGCGGTAGGGCCGAGACGCGAGCAGGTCCTCACCGAGGAGGTTGCGCAGGCGCCCCATCTCGACCCGGAGCGTGGAGGCGGCTGCTGTCCTCCTCGTAGAGCAGGACAGCGAGCTCGTCGCCGGAGAGCCCGCGAGGCGCCGAGGCGAGCAGGAGCAGGATCTCGCTGTGCCTGGGGCTGAGGCGCACGGTCGCGGCGGCGGCCGCGGCCGTCGTCGACGGTCAGGAGGGCGTCGTTGCGACCGAGGGACTCCGATGAGCACCGAGAGCCCGCGCGCCGACGCGGTCTGCGGCTGGGCGCCCGGCCGCTGACGAGCAGCTCCCGGGCGAGCTCGGACTCGGCCATGCGCGCGGCGGCCCGGACCATCGCCATCGTCTGGGGCACCACGATGTCGTCACCGCCGGTGATGTCGAGGACGCCGAGGACGCTCTGGTCGGACGGGGTCGTGGATCGTCGTGGCCGCACAGCTCCAGCGTTGCACCGACCGCCGGAAGTGCTCGGCCCCGATGACGTGGACGGACTGGTCGAGGCGCAGGGCCATGCCGGGGGCGTTGGTGCCGGCGAGGCGCTCGTCCCAGTTGCTGCCCTCGACGAAGCCGATGCGCTCGGCGCGCCGGAGCACGCTCGGGGTGCCGCAGACCCAGAGCAGCTGGCCGGAGGCGTCCGAGACCGCCATGACGGCGTCGCAGTCGCGCGCGGCCTGGCCGAGCACGTCGTCGAGGAGCGGGAAGACGCGGGCCAGCGGGTGCGCCTCGCGGTGGTCGCGCAGGGCGTCGGCCGGCAGCGTGATCGGGCGCCTCGACCGGTGTCGACGTGCGACGCCGGCCGCCGCCGAGCGCACCCAGGAGTCGGCGACGTGGGCGCGGACCCCGCTGCTCTCGGACTCGGCGTGCGCATCGACGGGCATGGGCCGATTGTGCACACACGCCGGGGCCGCGACAGGAGTGTGGGATCCCGCAGCCCGGACGCTCGTGCCGGGTTGGACAGAAGGGGTGGCGAAGCGGCGGATTGAGGCGCACCATGAAGGAATCCGCGCAGGATCTCGAGGGAAAGTCCGAGGAGCGACGATGTCACGACGAGCCCCCTTCGTGCCCGACGGCGTGCCGGTGCTGTCACGCGGCCGCCACCGCAGCCCTCGCAAGGGCGCCTGCTTCATGGAGATGGCCTCGTTCCTCGCCGGTGAACGCTGGAGCGACCATCCGGAGTGCACCCACCCGGTGCTCGCCACGCTCGCTCGCTGCGTCAACGACATGCTCGACGAGACTCACCGGCAGCGTCTCGTGACGATGATCCCCGAGGTGGTGGGCCTCAATCCGCACGACCCCCGCGTCGCCACGGCGCTCGTCCTGACGACGGCGCGCGCGGCCCTGCCCATCTCCGCAGAGGAGCGTCAGAACGTCATGGCCCTGGCGATCCTCAACGCAGAGGGCGTCCTCGCCGAGCAGGACGGCAGCTCGGCCGGACGCCTGTCACAGGCGTCCCGGGCCGCCCTCGCGACCGCGCCGGCGGCGGAGCGCTGGGCACGCATCCATCTGGCACGCATGGGCTTCAATGCTGCGGCAGTGCGTCCGTCGAACGCGGCCAAGGTCGTCGCGCTGGCCGTCGACGGCATCGCGCGTGCCTGCGTCGACGACCCCGAGGAGCGACTCGTCAAACTCCTTCGCGACGGCATCGACGTCGTCGCGGCCTTCGCGCCTCTCGCTCCGGTTGTCGTCCCCTGGGGAACGCCCGACACGGCGCCGACCACCGCGCCGGTCAGCACGTCACCACCCAGCGCGCCCGCCGACCAGCAGCCACGGACGCTCGCCCGCTGACGAACGTACGACGGCACGACGATCTGGCCCCGGACGGCAGCGTCCGGGGCCGATCCGTGTCCTGCGACCCACGACCTCCGGCCTCGGTGAGGTCAGCGGGTCTCGCGGAAGTCGACGTGCTCGCGGGCGACAGGGTCGAACTTGCGCAGGACCATGCGGTCCGGGTTGCTGCGCCGGTTCTTCCGGGTCACGTAGCTGTAGCCGGTGCCGGCGGTCGAACGAAGGGTGACGACAGGGCGCAGGTCGGTGCGCTTGGCCATGAGTGCTCCTCGGGTCTCGATGTCACGACGATTCGCGACAGGAATGAGAACCGTTATCGACACTGTGTCATTCCCGACCAGCAGCAAGACTGCCCGTGAGCGGGATGACGAAGGCCCCCGCAGCCAACGCGGGGCCTTCGTGCTCCTGCCGGACGAGCCGCGTCGGATCAGGCGAGCCCGGCGCCCGCGAGCCACGTCTTGGCGACCGCGCTCGCGTCCTTCTTGTCGACGACGACCTGCTTGACCATGTCGGCGAGCGACGTGGTGTCGAGCTTGGCCGAGACGGCGTTGAGGACCGACTTGAGGCTGTCGGCCTTCTCGGAACGGACGAGCGGCACGACGTTGTCGGAGCCGAAGAGACTCTTCGGGTCCTCGAGGACGACGAAGCCGTTGGCCGCGATGGACGGGTCGGTGCTGAAGATGTTGGCGGCCTTGACCTGGCCGTTCTTCAGCGCCTCGACCGTCGCCTGGCTCTGCAGCGGTCGGAACTCCTGGGGCGTGATGTTGTAGACCGACTTCAGGCCGACGAGACCCTGCTGACGGGTCTTGAACTCCGGCGGGGCGCCGATCGTGAGGTCGCCCTGGTGCGCGGCCAGGTCGGGGATCGCCTTGAGCGACCACTGGCCGGCCGTGTCCTTGGTGACGACGAGCGAGTTCTTGTCCTCGGCGGCGGACTTGTCCAGGACGGTGAGCCCCTGCGGCAGCTTCTTCTGCAGCTCGGAGTAGACCTCGTCCGGCTTGGTGACGCTGGCGCTCTTGTCGTAGAAGTTGAGCAGCGAACCGGTGTACTCGGGCAGCACGTCGACCTCGCCGCCGGTGATGGCCTTGAGATAGGTCTCACGGCTGCCGATGTTGAACTGCCGGGCGACCTTCATGCCCTTGGCCTCCAGGGCCTGGGCGTAGATCTCGCCGAGGAGTGCCGCCTCGGGGAAGTCGGCGGACCCCACCTTGACGGAGCCGGCCGCGGCGGTCGAGCCACCCGCGGTGGACCCGCCGGGGGCGGCGGACGAAGTGTCGAGCGGGTTACCGCCGCCACCGCAAGCGGCCAGCGGCACGACAGCGGCGAGCAGCAGGCCCGCGGCGAGGAAGCGCGTGCGTGTCATGTTCGGTCCCTTTCGGATGGGGTGCCCGTGGCGGCGGTCGCCTCCATGGGTCCGGAACTGCCGGTGCCGCCGGCGCCGACGACGGCGGCCTGCCGCGCGTCGCCGTCCGGACGGTCAGCGCCGCCAGAGGGTGGTTCGGTGTGGGGATGGGCGTTTCGAGTGCGTGAACGAGCAACACGCGGTCCCCTGCCGGAGATTCCCGGTGAGACCGCCCATCTCTCGAGCAGGGCCAGGGCGCCGTCGGCGGCGAGCGCGAGAAGGGCCACGAGGATCGACCCGCAGACCATCTGGACGTAGTCGCGCGAGGCCAGCCCGTCGATGAGGTAGCGGCCCAGGCCCCCGAGGCTGACGGACGCGGCGATGGTCGCGGTGGCGATCACCTGGAGGGTGGCGCTGCGCAGTCCGCTGAGGAAGAGGGGCAGCGCGCACGGCGCCTCGACCTTCGACAGCACCTGCCACCCGGTCATGCCCATGCCCCGCGCCGCATCGCGAGCCGCGGGTTCGACACTGTCGATGCCGGCGTAGGTGCCCGACAGCAGCGGCGGGACCGCGAGCAGCACGAGCACCGTGATGCTCGGGATCACGAAAGCGAGGTCGCTGCTGATGAGCGGCCCCACGAGCATCGACACGGCGAAGAGCAGTCCGAGGGTCGGCACGGCGCGGGCGGCATTGGCGCCGGTCACCAGCCAGCGCATCCGGCCGGAGTGGCCCACCCAGGCCCCGAGCGGGACGGCGAGGACGAGCGCGATGAGCAGGGTGAGGCCCGTGTAGACGAGATGCTCGAAGACGCGGTGGGGCACACCGTCGGCCCCCGTCCAGTTGGCCGGGTCGGTGAACCACGCCCAGATGCTCGCGAGGCTCATGCGGGCTCCGCCCGGGTCCACGGCGTCAGCACCCGCGACACGACCTGGATGACGAGATCGAAGACGAGGGCGAGGAGCAGACAGGCGACGATGCCGACCCACACCTCGGTCGGGAACGAGCGGGCGTAGCCGTCGGTGAGGAAGTAGCCGAGCTGCGAGATGCCGATGAGCGAGGCCACGCTGACGATGCTGACGTTGCTCACCGCGGCCACGCGCAGGCCCGCCGCGATGACCGGCACGGCGAGCGGGAGGTCGACGGCACGGAAGCGCGCGAAGGGGCCATAGCCCATCGCGATGGCGGCTTGCCGCGTGGACCCGTCGACCGACGACAGACCGTCGGCGACGGTGCGGGTCAGCAGAGCCACGGTGTAGACGGTCATGGCCACGATGACGTTGACGGGGTCCAGGATCTTCGTGCCCAGCAGCGGGGGCAGGAGGATGAAGAGCGCGAGCGACGGGATCGTGTAGAGCAGACCCGTGGTCGTCAGCACCGTCGCTCGAAGTCCCGGCCGGCGGGCGGCGAACCAGCCGAGGGGCACGGCGATGACGAGCCCGAGCACGAGCGGCAGCCCCGCGAGCCAGGCGTGCTGGGCCGCGCGCGACAGGATGTCATCGATGTGGTCGAGGGCCCAGGTCACCTGGTGACCGCCCCCTCGTGGCGTCGCGCCTCGATAGCGGGGATCACGTCCGCGGCACGGATGGTGCCCACGAGCCGGCCGTCGTCGTCGGCCACGACGCCCCGACCGCTCGGCGAGGACAGGGCTGCATCGAGCAGGGCCCGGAGCGATCCGGACGTCGACGCGACGGTGCCGCCCCGGTGCAGGACCGTGCGCGTCACCTCGGACTCGACGGCCGCAGCGCGGACCCACCCGATCGGCTCGCCCGCGTCGTCGACGCAGAGCACCCACGGCGCCCCGACCGCCCGGACGTCGCCAGCGGAGGCCCCGATCCGGACCGTGGGCTCGTCGGTGAGCGTGAGCTCCGGGGCAGCCGCGAAGGACAACGCGCGGTAGCCCCGGTCGCGGCCGACGAAGCCGGCGACGAAGTCGTCGACCGGGTCGGCGAGCAGCTTGGCCGGCGAGTCCAGCTGTGCGAGAATGCCGCCCACGCGCAGGACTGCCACCTGGTCACCGAGCTTGACGGCCTCGTCGATGTCGTGGGTGACGAAGAGAATGGTCTTGCCGAGCTCGGACTGCAGGCGCAGGAACTCGTTCTGGAGCTGCTCCCGAACGACGGGGTCGACGGCCGAGAACGGCTCGTCCATGAGCATCACGGGCGGGTCCGCCGCGAGCGCCCGGGCGACGCCGACGCGCTGCTGCTGGCCACCGGACAGCTGGGCCGGGTAGCGACTCGCCATTGCCGGGTCGAGGCCGACACGCTCGATGAGCTCCATGCCCCGAGACCGTGCGGCGCGCTTGTCCGTGCCGAGGAGGCGCGGCACGGTCATGACGTTGTCGAGGACCGTGCGGTGCGGGAAGAGGCCGGCGTGCTGGATGACGTAGCCCATACCGCGGCGGAGCTCGGCGACGTCGAGCTCCGCCGTGTCCCTGCCGTCGACCGTGATCGTCCCGGATGTCGGCGTGATCATCCGGTTGACCATGCGCAGCGTCGTCGTCTTGCCGCATCCCGAAGGGCCGACGAGAACGGTGATCTGGCCGGTCGGGGCCTCGAGGGTCAGGTCGTCGACGGCGACCGTCCCCTGCTGCCCGTCGGTGCCGGACGCCTCGGCATACTGCTTGGTCACGCCCTCGAAGCGGATCATGCTCCTCAACGTACCCGCCCCCGCCGACCGGGGAGCGGAGCTCGGCAGGCCGGTCAGATGTCGATGACGACTCCGCCGGAGTGCACGACACGAGCCACGACGGCCCCGATGGGGCCGGATCGCGGCTCCCCTGTGCCGCCGAGCTCGCTCGCGAAGCTCGCCCGGACGATTTCTGTGACGAGTGCGGTCCAGACGCGGGGCCGCACGAGCATCGCGTGGTCCGCCCGGGCGACACGCACGAGCGACGCGTCGAGCCCCTCCGCCTGCATCTGCTCGACCGCAGCACGCGTCCGGGCAAGGGAGCAGATGACGTCGCGGTCGCCGTGGAGCAGCACGGTCCGCGCGCCGGCGCCGGGCCGCGGGTCGCCGGGCTCGACCCAGGGCGCCAGCCCCACGACGAGCCGCACGGCGAGGTCGTCCCCGACGTGGAGCGCCACCCGTCCGCCCATCGAGTGACCGACGAGCGCGATGGGGACGCCCGGGTATGCCGCCCGCACCTGCGCGAGCGCCCACCTGGCGTCCTCGACGGGCATCGCGTCGCCGTTCCAGCCGCGGACCCGGAACCGCAGCCGCGCCACGGCGATCGGGCCGGGCACCTTCTTGAGTGCGCGGGCGAACGGGACGAGCCGAGCGACGTTGTGGGACCAGGCACGGTTGGGCTCGTGGCCTTCGACGGCTCCGCCGTGCATGACGAGCGCGACGACGGCGGCCCCGGCGGGCTGCGCGTCCCAGATGAGGGACGCGAGCGGCATTCCGGAGGGAGCGCCGACGGCTGGCTGTGGAGCGCTCACACCGGTGTGCGGTGGAAGTTGGCGAACGAACGGCTCGCCGTCGGACCACGCTGCCCCTGGTAGTGCGAGCCGTAGGTCGCTGACCCGTAAGGGTTCTCGGCCGGCGAGCTGAGCCGGAAGAAGCAGAGCTGGCCGATCTTCATGCCGGGATAGAGCATGATCGGCAGCGTCGCGACGTTGGACAGCTCGAGGGTGACGTGGCCGGAGAATCCCGGGTCGACGAAGCCGGCCGTTGCGTGGGTCAGCAGGCCGAGGCGGCCGAGTGAGCTCTTCCCCTCGACACGCGCAGCGAGGTCGTCGGGGAGCGACACGGTCTCGAGCGTCGAGCCGAGGACGAACTCCCCCGGATGCAGGACGAACCCGTCCTCGTCCGACGTGACCTCGACGAGCCGCGTCAGGTCGGGCTGCTCTGCCGCGGGGTCGATGTAGGGGTACTTGTGGTTGTCGAAGAGCCGGAAGAACTTGTCCAGCCGGACGTCGACGCTCGAGGGTTGGACCATCTGCGGGTCCCACGGGTCGAGCACGACACGCTCGGCAGCGATCTCGGCCCGGATGTCCTTGTCGGAGAGCAGCACGGGTCGAGGCTATAACGCCCGCTCGGATTCGCCCTGTCACTCCTGCCCTGCGGACGCCCCGGCGCCCTCATCGGCATCGCCGGCGATGCCCGCCACCACATGTCGCTCGGCGACCTCGTGCAGGGCTTCCACGGCCCGGGCATGTCGATCGGCCAGGTCGACTACGACCGGATGCCGACGGGCCCCGGCAAGGACGACCAGCGGCAGGTCGTGACCTCCGGCATCCGGCTCTTCCGCTTCGACGGACACCCCGTCGCGGTTCGCCAACAGGGCATGAACCGGCAGTTCGGCCGCGAGGCCGGGACCATCGAGGTCGTCTCGCAGGACCGCGACGTGTCGGACGCCCTGATGGCCCGAGTCCACGTGCTCATGGACGAGCGGAGCGTCATCCGCGGACAGGTCGTCACCTTCGGCTCGGACCCCTACGGACCGGGGATGGCCGGCGTGTCAAGCGTGGTGTCCTGCTCTGCGGCCCGCCCGGCACCGGCAAGACACACACCGTGCGCCACCTGCTCTCCGCGACGCCGGGCACGACGGCGGTCCTGCTGAGCGGCGGATCGCTCCGCCTCATCCACGACGCCGCCAAGGTCGCGCGTGCGCACCAGCCGGCGATCGTCGTCCTCGAGGACTGCGACCTCGTCGCCGAGGACCGCTCCTTCTCGATGGGCGCGTCGCCCCTGCTCTTCGAGGTGCTCGACGCGCTCGACGGCCTCGACGCCGACGCCGACGTCGACGTCGCTTTCATCCTCACGACGAACCGGGTCGAGGACCTCGAGGGCACTCTCGCAGCGCCCCGGCCGCGTCGACCTCGCGGTGGAGATCCCGCTGCCCGACAGGGATGGTCGCGCGCCGGGCCGTGCTCGCAGCGGCCCTCGCCGACGAGCCACCCGCCGACGAGCACCTGGGGATCGCCCTCGACGGTCTGCTGTCCGACGCGCAGCGCCTCACTCGCAGCCTCCTCGGCGTCGGATCGGGCAACCCCGCGCAGCACGAGTACGGCGAGCCGGTGGCTCCCACCGGGCCTCCCGCACCGCCCTGGGCGCACCGTCTCGGTGTTCGGCTACTCCCCGGACGACGGGACCACCCACTCCGGCTGACCGCGGACTCCGCCACACGGCATACGCACACGGCATACGGCATCAGCTCGGTCACTGCTGCGTGGGGTGCAGCAGTGACGCAGCCGTCAGCCGGCGAAGGCGCGCACGGGCAGGCCGGGCACCGACACGCGCACCCGGAAGAGCGCGCCCGCCGCCGGCTCGGGGTCGTCGTGGTTCTCCCGGGACGTCGTGATGTAGAGGTCGCGCAGGTCGTCGCCGCCGAACGTGCACGCCGTGGTGAGCCGCACCGGCAGGACGACCTCGGCGAGCACGTCGCCCGCCGGCGAGTGACAGCGGACGCGGCCCGCGCCGTTCAGGGCGACCCACACGTTGCCGGCACTGTCGACGGTGAGACCGTCGGGGTGACCCGCGTCGTGGGTGACGAAGGGTCGACGGTTCGTCAGCTCGCCGTCGACGACGTCGAAGACGTCGGTGCGGCCGGTCGGGGTGTCGTCGTAGTAGGCGTGGCGGTGGTCCGGCGAGAGGTCGATGCCGTTGGAGATCGTCACGTCGGGCAGCACGACCGTGACGGCGCCGTCCGCGTCGACGCGGTAGAGCGTGGCGCTGTCGGGCACCCGGTCGTAGCCCATCGTCCCTGCCCAGAGGCGTCCCTGGGCGTCCACGCCGCCCTCGTTCATCCGGACGGACGGGTCGTCCCAGAGGTCGAACCACGGGGTGGGTATGCCGTCCGCCTCGTCCGCGCGCGCCAGGCCGCGCTCGGTCGCGACGACCCAGCCGCCGCTGGTGCGGGGCCGCACGAAGGCGGCGACGTCGCCGACGTGCAGGCGCTCGACGGACCCGTCGGCGTGCAAGGACAGGACGTCGCCGGCGAGCATGTCGACCCAGCGCAGGCCGCCCCACGAGGGCGACCACACGGGCCCCTCGCCGTGGTAGCAGAGGGCGTCGGTGACCTGCTCGAGGTCTCCGGTGACGATGCTGCGCGGCTCGCTCATCAGTCCCACCACACCCCGACGTAGTGGTGGCCGTCGGGCACGGTCGGGGCGTCGACGAGCCACTCCGCGCTCGCTGCCGGGCCGCCGCTCGGCTCGGTGTCCGCGGAAGCCGTCAGTGAGTCGACCTCTTCCGGCTGGAGGGTCGTGATGACGGCCACCCCACTGGCGTAAGGCCATTCGTCGTCCGGGAACTGCGCGAACTCCAGCACGTCGAGCTCGACGCGGACGTCGGCGACCTCGGGATGCTCACGCAGCTCGAAGAGCACTCGGCGCACCGCCTCGAGCGGCAGGTGGTCCGGGCGGTTCGGTGCGATGCACCAATCGCAGTCGTTGCCCTCGAAGAACTGCTCCAGGGTCACGGCGACCTGCGCCCTCGCTCCCCCGCGCTCGCGGACGTGCTCGACGAAGGCGGTCTGCTTGGCGAGATCCATTGCGGTGGGGCCCCTGGGGTCGCGGTCAGTGCACTGTCACGGCGCCGGCTGGGTGTCGGCTACACTGACGCCGCGTGCCGCCTTGCACGTACCCTTCCCGGGGATCCTGCCGGCGGCCCGTGCGAGCGTAGCTCAATGGTAGAGCGCCAGCTTCCCAAGCTGGATACGCGGGTTCGATTCCCGTCGCTCGCTCCCACCCGAAGCCGCAGGCCCCGCCAGGGGCCTGCGGCTTCGTCGTTCCGGCGCTGCGCCGGTCACGGTGACGAGCGGCATTGCGGAGTGCACGATTCGAGACGCTGGTGTGCACGTCGTTCGGGGCTTCGTCTGAACACCTGCCCTGACCTGGGTTCTCCTGTTTCGCGAATACCCTTCAGACAGAGTGATCAGACGAGACCAGAGCCTCAGCCCGCGACTTCCAGAGACACCGGCTCGGCGACCCGGTGGACGACGCTCACAGCCGCCCCGCGGCGTATGGGACGGAGGGACTGGGCGGTCCGGCCGAGACTCTCGAGGTAGGCGGCGTGGCGGGGTGTGACGGAGGCGGTGGGCTCGTCCCCGTCGACCGCGGGTGAGGCGGGCTCGCACTCGTCCGGGAAGTGCGCCTCCAGGCCGCCGCGGAGCAGTCGGAGGGCCTCACTGCGCTGCTGCGAGACCGCGGAGGAGGTGAGGCCGAGGGCTGCGGCGACGTCCTTGACGGCCTTCCCCTCCAGGTAGATCTCGGTGACGACGAGGCGCATCCGCTCGGGCAGGGCTGTGACGGCGGCCGACAGGTAGCGCAGCCGCTCCCCCTCGAGGGCCGCCTCCTCGGGTGCCACCGTGTCTGATGCGAGCGCGTCCGCCGCGGCGTCCAGCGGACCGACGGTCCGCGAGGCGTCGGCGAGCCCTGCCCGGACCTGCTCGGCGGTCAGGCCGAGCGCCGATGCCATCTCCTCATGGGACGGCGCCCGCCCCAGCCGCGCGGCGAGCGTCTCGCTCATGGCCTGGAGGGACTTGATGCGCTGCCGGGTGCCGCGGCCGGCCCAGTCGAGCGAGCGCAGCTCGTCGACGAGCGCGCCGTTGATGCGGCGACGGGCGTACGCCCCGAACGGAACTCCCACCGAGGGGTCGAACGACTCGGCGGCGAGCACGAGGCCCAGCGCGCCGACGGATGCGAGGTCCTCACGCGACAGGTGCGTGGCGCGGGCGCACAGGTCGGAGACGAGGTAGCCGACGAGGGGGAGGTTGTCGAGGACGAGACGGTTGCGCTCGGCTTTTTCCACTGGACCCCTCAGACGACGGCAACGACCAGACGTCCGGGTGGGCGCAGCAACGCTGCCGCCGCGGGCGGACCGGTTCAGACGTGACCATTTTGTGGCGTTAAGTCCGTTTTGTCCGAGAAATGTGGAAAAGAAGCAAAATTCCTTCGGCGCGACCTCACTCGGTGGAGGTATGCCCCTCCAACGGCCCCGGCCGAGGCGGTGGGACCAGCCCGCGCAGGACGTCGTCCGCAGTGGCGCGGGTGGCCTCGCGGTTCGCGTCGGCGACGGCTCCGGCGATCTCGCCGCGCTTGATCTCCAGGTGACGGGGCGCCTCGATGCCGATGCGGATGCCCTCACCGCCGCGGCTCTCGAGGAAGGTGATGACGATGCCGTCGCCGATCATGATCTTCTCGCCGGGCTTGCGGGTCAGCACGAGCATGGTGTCCCCTTCCCTGGGTAGCGGGCCGTCATGTGGCCGACGGCGTGCGCGTCGCTGCACGAAGCACCGTCGCCGGCGCGGGCTGCCCGTCCAGCCAGCCTATGGGAACCCGCAGCTGGTTCACCGTGTGGGGGGTGGCCGACTCCCCGGCGCCCACGACGGCAAGAGCGTCGACGGACAGTGCGTCGCACACCCGCTGCACCCAGGGACCGATGTCCCCGGGCTTGTGCCGGGCGTCGACCACGAGCCACACCTGGTCGGCGGCGAGCGCTCTGGCCGCCTCGAGGTGGGGCAGGCCGTCCGCCACCGACCCGAGACCGTATGCCGTGAGCACCGTCGCGCCAGCCTCCACAGCCAGCGCTCGGGCCTCCGCGGCGTCCCAGCGCGTCACGAGCCGCCGTCGCTCGAGTCGCGGGGCGTACGCGTCGTGGACCTCCGTCGCGCCACCCTCGTGGACGGCCACGACGTCACCCCGCCCCTGAGCCAGGGTCACCATCGAGGCGACCACCTGGCGTGCGGCGTCCGCCACCCCGAGAACGAGCACGAGGTCGCCGGGCACGCGAAGGAGCCCGGGCACGGGGTCGCCGGCGTCCTCGCCCCGGCCGTGGCGCTGCTCCCCCAGACGGGCTAGCAGCTCGGCGAGGCCGGCCGACTCGGTGGACGGCGTCTCCGCGGTGGGCCGGGCGGACGTCGAGCGCTCCGCGGGCGCCTGCCCGTTGGCGAGGTCCTCGGCGTGGTCCGCAGTGTCGAGCAGCGCGAGGATGCCGCGGCGGTCGCCCAGCCGGTGGACAGCCGGCGCCGTCGCGGTGGTCGGGGGCGCGTACGCGTCGGGCAGCTCGACGGTGACCTCGAGGTGGCGGCGTCCGAGGAAGCCGGCCACCCCGGGGTCCAGGACGCGTTCGGCGCGGACGATCCGCGCCCCCGGTCCGTAGAGCAGGGTCGCCTCGCGGGCCAGCTCGTCGAGCGAGCGTCCCTCAAGCAGGAACTGCGGAGCCAAGGCGCACCACCCCGACCGTCTCGATGGTGACGTCGGCCGAGGTCACCTCGGCGTACGACAGGACCGGCACGCCGCGCGGTGCGGGCGGCAGCAGCCGGCGCATCGCCGGGCGCAGGACCGGCGCGCAGACGAGCACCGCCGACTTGCCGGACGACTCGGCCCCCGCGACGGCGGAGCTGAGCGAGGCCAGCACGGTGTCGAGACGGGTGGGGTCGACGACGAGCTGGGTGCCGCCCTCCGCCGGCCGCAGGTCCTGGACGAGACCCTGCTCCAGACCGGGCTCGATGGTGATGACCGGCAGGTGCCCGTTGTCGGCGAACCGCGCGACGAGGGCGGGGCCCAGCGCACCGCGCGCCGCCTCGACGAGCGACTCGGGGTCCGTGCCGACCTTGGCGCGCAGGGTCAGTGCCTCGTAGATGCGGGTCAGGTCGTTGATCGGCACCTGCTCGGCGAGCAGGCCCTGGAGCACCCGGTGGATCTCGGCGAGCGAGAGGAGCGCGGGCGTCAGCTCGTCCACGGTCGCGGGGCTCACGGTGCGCACGCCCTCGGTGAGCACGCGTACGTCCTCGCGCGAGAGCAGCCGCGACGCGTGCGCCGTGACGATCGAGGACAGGTGGGTGACGAGCACGCTGACCCGGTCGACGAGGGTGGCCCCCGTCATCTCGGCGCTGTGCCGCAGCTCGGCGGGCACCCACTTGCCGGCGAGGCCGAAGACCGGCTCGATGACCGAGGCGCCCGGCAGGGCGTCGAGCGACTCACCCAGGGCCAGCAGCTTGCCGGGCGGGGCGATGCCGCGACCGGTCTCGACGCCCGCGACCCGGATGGCGTACGTCGAGGGAGGCAGCTCGACGTTGTCACGGGTGCGCACGGGCGGGATGACGATGCCGAGCTCCATGGCGACGGTGTGGCGCAGGGCCCTGACCCGCCCGAGGAGGTCATCGGCCGAGCCGCCGACCAGGTCGACGAGGTCGGGCGCCAGCAGGATCTCGAGAGGCTGGACGCGCATCCGCTCGATGATCTCCTCGTTCGGGTCCCGCTCGGCGGCCTCCGCGTCGCTCGTCTCGCCGCCGGACGTGCTGCCGGGACCGCCGGCGGGGCGGACCCGCCTGGAGGAGATGACGAGGACCGCGCCGACCCCGAGGAAGGGAAGCGGCGGCATACCGGGCAGCAGTGCCATGACGATGGCGGCGCCGCCGGCCACGAGGAGCGCGGTGCGCGACTGCGAGAGCTGCACGGACGCGCTGCGCCCGAGGTCGGCCTCGGCGTTGGAGCGGGTGACGATCATGCCGGTGGAGACGGCCATGAGCAGGGCCGGGATCTGGGTGACGAGGCCGTCGCCGACCGTCAGGAGCGTGTAGGTGTTGAGGGCGTCCGCGATGGACAGGCCGCGCTGCACCATGCCGACGGCGATGCCGCCGACGACGTTGACGACGATGATGACGATCCCGGCGATGGCGTCACCCTTGACGAACTTGGAGGCGCCGTCCATCGCGCCGTAGAAGTCGGCCTCGGCGGCCACCTGCGCGCGTCTCTCACGGGCCACCACGTCGGTGATCAGCCCGGCGTTGAGGTCGGCGTCGATCGCCATCTGCTTGCCGGGCATGGCGTCGAGGGTGAAGCGGGCTCCCACCTCCGCCACGCGCTCGGCGCCCTTGGTGACGACGACGAACTGGATGACGACGAGGATCACGAAGACGACGGCGCCGATGATGAGCGAGCCGCCGACCGTCACCTTGCCGAAGGCCTCGATGACGTGACCGGCGAACCCGTCGCCGAGGACGAGGCGCGTGGAGGCGACGTTGAGGCCGAGACGGAAGAGTGTCGCGACGAGCAGCAGCGACGGGAACACCGAGAAGTCCAGCGGCCTGGTGACGAACATGCTCGTCAGCAGGATGACGAGGGCCAGGGCGATGTTGCAGACGATGAGGACGTCGAGCAGTGCGGCCGGGATCGGCACGACGAGCAGCAGGACGATGCCGACGATGCCGAGGGGGACGGCGAGCCGGGCGAGGTCACGGTTCACGAGGTGGCTCCTCCTGGGCGGGCGGTGGGTGTGAGGGACGGGGCCGGTCCGGCCGGCCGGGACGACGACGCGGGAGTGCGGCGCGGGACGGTGTGGACGCCGGCGGCGGCGCCTCGGGCCCTGAGCGCCATGACGAAGGCGAGGACGCCCGCGACCGCCGTGTAGAGCTCGACGGGGATCTCCTGGCCGATCTCGCAGCCGGCGTGCAGCGCCCGCGCGAGCGGGACGTCGCGGACCATCGGCACCCGGCGGTCCTCCGCCTCCGCGCGGATGCGGGCCGCGACGGTGCCCGCGCCCTTGGCGACCACCCGCGGAGCGGCCTTGCCCGGCTCGTATGCCAGGGCCACCGCCACGTGGGTGGGGTTGAGCAGGACGACGTCGGCGCCCGCCACCGCGGCGATCGTCCGGTTGCGCGACATCGACAGCTGCCGCGAGCGCCGGTGCTGGCGCAGCAGCGGGTCACCCTCGCTGCTCTTGTGCTCGTCCTTGACCTCGCGCTTGGTCATCCGGGTCCGGCTGCGGTTGCGCCGCATCACGACGACGACGTCGGCGGCGGCGAGGAGCAGCCCGGCCAGCACCGCGAACCGGAGCAGCGAGGCCGCCCCGTCGCCGGCGGCGGCCAGCAGCCCCGACACCGGCAGGCCCCCGGCCGTCAGCAGCACGGGGACGAGGTCCTGCACGACCATCCACAGCACGAGCCCCACGACCGTCGTCTTGAGCAGGGCCTTGGCCCCACCCCACAGCGCCTGCTTGCCGAACATCCGGCCGAGACCCTTGACGACGTTGAAGTGCTCGAACGAGGGGGCGAAGCGCTTGAGGTGGACACCTCCCTGGAGCACGGCTCCGGCGACCACGCCGGCGAAGACGGCGACGACGAGGGGCAGCAGGGTCGACCCGATCGAGGTGAGCCCGTCGCCGAGCGCGGCCACGGCGCGGCCCGGGTCCGGGTTCTGGGCGACGGCCCGAAGCGTGTGCAGCTGGGTGGCGCTCGCGTCGGCCCCCCGGCTGATCGTCGTCGGGAGCATCAGCGCGCCGAGCCCGACGGCGAGCCAGGCCGTGACGTCCTGCGACTTGGACAGCTGGCCCTTGGAGCGCACCTCGCGCATCCGCTTGTCCGTGGCCTGTTCGGTCCGTTCACCGCCATCGGACATCACGACACCCCCAGCAGCAGTCGGGCGGCGTCCTGGGCGAGGGCCGAGACGACCCGCGGGATGGCGAGGAACATGACACCCGCGAGGCCCAGCGTGATGAGGATCTTGAGCGGGAAGCCGAGCTGGAACGCGTTGAGCGCCGGGGCGACTCGCGTCAGCAGCCCGAGCCCGACATCGGCGAGGAAGAGGACGGCCATGAGTGGGCCCGCGACCTGCACGGCGGCCACGAACATGCCCGACACCGCCGTCGTCATGACCTCCACCGGGCGCGAGAGGTCGAAACCGCCCCCGAGCGGGATCGCCGTCACCGTGCCGGTGAGCCCGCCGATGACGAGCTGGTAGCCGTCGGAGGCGAAGAGCAGCGCCAGCGCCGCCATCTGGGTCAACCGGGTGAACTGCGCTCCGTTGACCATGCTCTGCGGGTCGTACGCCTGCGCCAGCTGGAAACCGCCGGCGAGGTCGACGAGCGACCCGGCGGACTGGATCGCGGCGAAGACGAGGTAGACGAGGAACCCGAGGGCGAGGCCGGTGACGAGCTCGACGACGAGCCCGGTGACGAACGCCGCGTCGGTGCGGCCGGCATACGACGTACCGGCGCGGGTCGCGACGGCAAGACCCAGGCCGACCCCCAGCACGGCCTTGATACGGGCGGGAAACGCGTTGTAGGAGAAGGGCGGTGCCACGAAGAGGAACGCCGTCATCCGGACGATGGCGAGCAGCGTCGCCTCGGCCCAGGCCTGGTCGATGGGGATCGTCATCGGCGGGTCAGGTTCCCAGCAGGCTGGGCAGGCGCGAGAAGAGGTCGTGGGTGAAGGCGACCATCTCGGCGATCATCCACTGGCCCGAGACGGCCAGGGCGATCGCCACCGCGACGGCCTTGGGCACGAAGGAGAGGGTCACCTCCTGCAGCTGCGTGATCGACTGGACGAGCGAGACCGCGAGGCCGACGACCAGTGAGGTGACGAGCACGGGGGCCGACAGCTTCGCGGCCGCGGCGAGGGCCTGGACGAGGATGTCGAGGACGGCTGCGGCGTTCACGTCGAGCCCCCGGCGTAGCTCTGCACCAGTGCGGTGATGATCAGGCCCCAGCCGTCCACGAGGATGAAGAGCAGCACCTTGAAGGGCAGCGACACCATGACGGGCGGCAGCATCATCATGCCCATCGACATCAGCGCCGAGGAGACGACGAGGTCGATGACGAGGAACGGGATGAAGATGACGAAGCCGATGATGAAGGCGGCGCGCAGCTCGGAGATCATGAACGCCGGAACGAGCGTCTGCAGAGGCGTGGCCGCCGGCGTGGCGGGGTTCGCGATGCCCGCCGCCCTCGTCATCAGGGCGATGTCCTCCTGCCGCGTGTGGGCCAGCATGAAGCCCGACAGCGGCTTGGCGCCGGCGGACAGCGCCGCGCTGAAGTCGAGGTGGCCGGCCAGGTAGGGCTGCACGGCAGCGGTGTTCACGTGCGTCAGCACCGGCCACATGATGAACAGCGACAGGAAGAGCGTCAGCCCGGCGAGGACCTGGTTCGGCGGCACCGAGGCGAGGCCGAGCGCGTTCCTGGTCATCGACAGCACGACGAAGATCTTGGTGAACGAGGTCATCATCAGCAGCAGAGCGGGCGCCACCGAGAGCAGCGTGATGCCGATGAGGGTCACCACGGCCGAGGAGGGCGCGTTGTCCGGGGTGTTGATCTTGAGCTCGATGCCGCCGTCGCCCGGCGCGGGTGACGGGGTCGGCCTGGGCGCCATCGGCAGCGTCGCAGCGTGGCTCGTGGAGGCGACGAGGACGAGGAGGACGCCTGCGACCAGGACCGCCAGGGCGGCGAGCACGAGCAGTCGACGCACGTGACGGCGACCGGCGAAGGGCACCACCCCGGCGAGGGTGGTCACGGGCGCCGACCGGAGCGCAGCGCCTCCGCCGCGAGGCGCCAGGTGGCCGGCTCGACGACGGAACCGGAGCCCACGGCCCTGCTCGAGCGGGTGGACCGTCCGGCGCGGGTGGAGCGGCTGGATGAGGAGGGCTCGGTGGCGGGGTCGGTGCCGGCACCGGCCTCGTGGCGCTGCCGCTCGAGCTCGCTCTCGAAGGATGCGTGCCGGAGCGAGCGGCGGGTCACCGTGGGTGGCAGGAGGCCGTCACCCGGGACCGCGTCGTGGTGTGGGTCCCGGGTCACCGGTTGCGGCACGTCGGAGGTGTGCAGGACGCTGATGCCGTGCTCGGTGACGCCGAGCAGGAAGCGCTTGCCGTCCGTGTCCACGAGCACGACGGACGCCTTGGGACCGACGCTCTGCCGCGCGACGACGCTGAGCACCCGCGCCCGCACTGCCGCGCCCGTGCCACGCAGCTTGCGGTGGACGAGCCACATGAGGCCGAAGACGGCGGCGAGGGAGACGACGACGCGCAGGCCGAGGACGAGCGGTTCCATTCAGGGTCGGCCGTCGGCGGTGTCGAGGATGCGGGAGATGCGGACGGCATAGTCCTGGTCGACGACCACGACCTCGCCGAGGGCGATGCGGCGACCGTTGAGGAGCACGTCGACGGGCGCCCCGGCCGAGCGGTCCAGCTCGACGACAGCCCCCGGCTCGAGCGAGAGCGCCTCGCGAATGCTCATCCGGGTGCGCCCGATCTCGACGGTCAGCGCCATCTCGACGTCCTGGATCCGCCGGAGCCGGCCGTCGAAGGCCGAGTCGGGCTCGGGCAGCGACCCCGCGGCGGCGGGGGCGCGCCGGACGGCGAGCCAACCGAACGGCGCCGTGCCGTCGGAGATCTCGAAGAAGGCCGCGTCCTGCGGGTCGGACAGCAGGCCGGTGACGTCGCCGTCGGCGAGCTCCGAGACGACGCCGTCGCCCAGCACCGCCGCGGCGCGCTCGAACGCCGGACGCAGCACGACGGTCGCGGAGGCGCCCTCCCCCCCGCCCGCCTCGGTGACGAACCGGGCGTCGAGCACGACGAGCACGAGGTCGGCGGGCTGTGGGCCGACGAGCGAGGCGGACACGACGACGGCGTCCGCAGGGCCGACGACGGCCTCGGGTCCCACCTCGCCGAGCACGCGCAGGCCCGGGACCGGCAGGGAGGCGACGAGGTGCTCGGCGGCAGAGGCCAGGGTTGCGGTGCTCACGGTCGGTACTCCTGGATGGGGGTGGAAGCGTTGGGGGCGGACGGCTGCAGGGCGACGATGCGGGCCGCGGCGCGTGATCCGGAGCGGACCACCATGGCGCGGGCGTGGTCCTGCCCGCCGACCGTGACGTGGAACGCCTCGCGCGCGTGATGGGGCAGCAGGAGGGTGTCGCCGACGGCGAGGTCGAGCACCTGGGCGGGCGTCACGGCCAGGGACGCGAGGCGTACGGCCACCTCGACGGGCACCCGGGCCACCTGCTCCCGGGTCAGCTCGGCCGCGTTCTCGCTGCTGGCCACGGGGTTGACGGCGCCGAGCTGCGGCAGGAGCGTGTCGGCCGGGATCGCGAAGGTCACCGCGGACGTCGTCTCGCCGACCTGCACGCCGCACGTGACGACGACCATGAGGTCGGAGGGGGCCGCCGCCTGGGTGAACTGCGAGTTGTACTGGATGGACTCGACGCGCGCCTCGGCGGGCAGGAGCGGCCCGAGGGAGTACGCGAGGACGTCCAGCGCCTCCTCGACGAGCGCCTTGACGAGGGCGTGCTCGATCGGGGTGAGCTTGCGCTCGAGCCCGGGCTTGTCGGACCCGCCGCCGAGCATCCGGGCCACCCAGCCGAGGGCCACCGGGGTGGGGAACTGGACGACCATCTTGGCGGTGGTGTCGCCGACGACGCAGCGGACCATGCAGGTGACGGTCGGCAGCGACGCGACGTACTCGTCGTAGGTCTGCACGACGACCGACTCGGTCGTCGCCGTGGACTTCGTGCGCACCTTGGCCGTCAGCTGGGTGCCCCACTGGCGGGCGAAGGAGTCGAACGCCGCCTCGAGGACGCGACTGTGCTCGCGCGCGAGCGTCGTCGGGCGGCGGAAGTCGTAGGACTCCGCGGCCAGGCGTGCGGTCTCCCCCGCGGCATGGATGGTCACGAGCGGCACTATCGGCAGGTGCCCGGCGCCGATAAGTGGCCGAGCGGACCCCGGGCCACCGGGGTATGCCGTCGGGCCTGCTCAGGAGCGCGCGGGGGCGAGGCGCGCCTTGAGCGCCTCCGGGATCAGGGCTCGCACCTGCTCCGGCCGGTCCGACAGGACGACGACGTCGACGCGTCGGTTCTGGCGGTAGTCCGCGTCGGTCGTCCCCCTGCTCGCGGGGCGGGACGACCCGTAGCCGGTGGCCCCGATGCGAGCCCCCGGCATACGGCCGCGTTCGACCATGGCGCGCAGCACCTTGGTCGCCCGCTCAGCCGACAGCTCCCACACCGACGGGTAGTTCGTCCTGAGGTTGGCCGCGTGCCCCTCCACCGACGCCTGGAGGCCGGTGCGCACGATGACGGGCGTGATGGCGTCGAGGACCCGGTTGGCCCGCGGTGTCAGCGCCGGGCTGTCCGGGCCGAAGAAGGTCTGCGAGCCCACGAGCCGCACCGTCAGCCCCCGCTGGTCGATGTGGAACTGCACGTCCTTCTGCAGGCCCTGGGCGCTCAGCCGGTCGGTCATCTGCTTCTGGATGGCGGTGAACCGGTCGACCTCCTTGAGCGCGAGCGCGAGGTCGGCGAAGCCCTCCGAGTCCTTCTTGGCCAGCTGCGGCGGCACGACCGTGCCCTGCGCCGTGTCGATGCGCTGCGACACCTTCGTGCCGAAGCCGGTGGCCAGGGAGTTGCGCAGCTTCTCGAACCGCTCCTGGTCGACGGTGGACATCGCGAAGAGC
The DNA here is from genome assembly GCA_963849965.1 of uncultured Actinomycetota bacterium. Classification (GTDB taxonomy): domain Bacteria; phylum Actinomycetota; class Actinomycetes; order Actinomycetales; family Dermatophilaceae; genus Terrabacter. The sequence goes on from CAWKJV010000015.1 coordinate 58,559, forward strand.
ACGACGAAGAGGCAGAAGAGCACCGTGATCATGTCCATGTAGGACACGGCCCACCGCTCGTCGACGTGGAAGGGCTCGGGCGGCTTGCGGGGGGAACGACGGCGGCTCACGCCGCCTCCCCAACGCTCTCCCCAGCCTTGTCCGCCTTGCCCGTGCCCTTCGAGGCTCCCGACTTCCCGCCCCGCTCGGGCACCATCGCGCGCAGGCGCTCGGCCAGGAGGAGCGGCTGGGCACCGCTCTGCACCGCGAGCACCCCTTCCATGACGAGCGTCATGCGCTCGATCTCGAGCTCGGACAGCCGGGCGATGCGAGAGGAGAGCGGCAGCCAGATGAAGTTGGCCGACAGCAGGCCCCAGAGCGTGGCGACGAACGCGCTCGGCGATCATGGGGCCCAGGGAGCCGGGGTCCGAGAGGTTCTCGAGCACGTGCGTGAGCGAGACGACAGTCCCGACGATGCCCATGGTGGGCGCGTAGCCGCCGAGGGCGGCGAAGAACTTGGAGTCGGCGTGGTCGCTGCGCGCACGGGTGCCGATCTGGTCCTCCATGAGGATGCGCAGCTCCTCCGGGTCGGTGCCGTCGGCGACGTTCTGCAGGGCCTGCGCGAGGAACGGGTCCTTCGCGTCGGAGGCCTCGGCCTCGAGCGCGAGCAGGCCCTCGGCGCGGGCCTTCTCGGCCAGCGCAATGATCTGCTCGATGCTCTCCTGCGGTGCCGGCGCCTTGCCGGTGAACGCCTTGGGCACGGCCTTGAACGCCCGGAGGCTGTCCTTGATCGTGTTGCCGGCGATGCCGACCGCGATGGTGGCGCCGAAGACGAGGATCATCGGCGGGGGCAGCAGCAGCGAGCCGATGTGCGCGCCCTCGAGGCTCACGATGGCGACGACGGACCCGAACGCGAGGACGAGTCCGATGAGGAGTGACGGGTCCATCAGGGCGCTCCTTGTGGGTGCTCGGTCTGCCGCTCGGTCTGCCGCTCGGTCTGCCGCTCGATGGGCCGCAAGGGGGTCGGGGCGGCGGTGGTGTCGCGCTCCCGGGGGACGACGGTGAGGCGGCGGCCCTCGTCCGACGCGTACGACTGGGCGGTGGCCAGCACGAGCGCCCGGAAGTCGGCGATGAGCGCGATGACCTCGGGCAGCCCCTCGCGCACGACGTAGGTGGACCCGCCCACCATGACGAGCGTCGTGTCGGGGTTCTCCTGGACGCGCTCGATGAGGTCGGGGTTCACCGCGAAGCGCGACCCGTTCAGGCGGGTGACTGCGATCATGGGGCCGTTCCTGTCAGGGGGGCGGCGCTGCTCACTGCCTCCGCCTCTCCCTATCGGCAGGCCGCCCACTCACATTAGGCGGCCTGCCGGCGCGGTCACCGCTTGAGGTCGACGAGCTCCTGGAGCACCTGGTCCGACGTCGTGATGATGCGGGCGTTCGCCTGGAAGCCGCGCTGGGCGACGATCAGGTTGGTGAACTCCTGCGACAGGTCGACGTTGCTCATCTCGAGGGCGCCGCCCATGAGGGCACCGAACCCGGCGTCACCGGCCTGCCCGACCTGCGCCGTGCCGGAGTTGGCGGTGCTCGTGTAGGACGACTCCCCCGACTTCTCGAGCCCGGCGGGGTTGGTGAACCGCGCGAGCGCCACCCGGCCGACGGCCTGGCGTACGCCGTTGCTGAACGACCCGACGAGCGAGCCGTCGGCGCCGACGCTGAATGCCTCGAGCGTCCCGGCCTCGTAGCCGTTCTGGCCGGTGGCCGCGACGGTGCTGCTGCCGGTGTAGCCGGTGACGGCGCCGAGGGCGACGGTGATGCCGCCGACGGTCATGGAGCCGGGGCCGGCCTGCTTCCCGTCCGTGAAGGACAGCGTCCCGCTGCCCGTGGCGCCGGACGCGTCGGTCGCGGCGACGTCCCATCCCGCGGCCGTGCGCGTGAAGGCCAGCGACAGCGTCCGCGCCGTGCCGCTGCCGTTGAAGACCTGGATGTCGCGCTGGAGGGCGGTGCCGGCCGCCGCGTCGGACGGCAGGTTGCCGCCGACGTCGACGCCGGTCGTGGCGCGGGCCGGGATCATCGCGGTCTGCGACAGGACCAGGTCGGTGGTGGGGGCGCCGGTGTTGAGGCGGCCCGTGGGGTCGGCCATCCAGCCCTGGAGGATGCCGCCGTCGGGACCGACGAGGTGGCCGGCGGCGTCGAGGCCGAACGAGCCCGCACGCGTGAAGTACTGCTGGCCACCGCGGTTGGTCACGAAGAACCCGTCGCCCGAGATCATCATGTCGGTGGCCTTGCCCGTCGTCTGGGCCGAGCCCTGGGTGAACGATGTCGTCACCGCGGCGACACGGACGCCGAGGCCGATCTGCGCCGGGTTGGTGCCACCGGTCGCGGCCTGCGGCCCGGCTGCTCCCTGGGTCATCTGCGACAGGGTGTCCTGGAACTCGGTCGAGGAGCCCTTGAAGCCGGTGGTGTTGACGTTGGCGATGTTGTTGCCGGTGACGTCGAGCATGGTCTGGTGGGCGCGCAGGCCCGAGATGCCGGAGTAGAGCGAGCGGAGCATGGGACGGCCTTTCTGAGTGGGTGGTCTGGTGGCGGGGACCGGCGTCAGCTGCCGGTGACCCCGGTGATCGAGTCGAGGGGCACGGACGCGGAGCCGACGGTGACCGAGGGACCGGTGGCGGCGAAGGAGACCCCGGTCGCCGTTCCGGTCGAGGAGGTGCCGGCGGCGTCGACCCACGTCACGGTCCGCCCGAGAAGGGCGGCTGCGGCGGCACGCTGCTGGGCGTGCAGCCCCTGGGTGCTGTCGGAGGCCATCTGGCTCAGCTTCTCCATGACGGCCAGCTGGGTGGTCTGGCCGATCATGGCGTTGGTGTCCATCGGGGAGCTCGGGTCCTGGTTCTTCAGCTGGGTCACGAGCAGGTCCATGAACACCGTCGAGTCCATCGCCTGCTTGGGGACCCTGGTGGGAGCAGTCGAGGTGATGCTGGTCGAGCTGACGGGTCCGATCGGGGTGGTCGTCATGAATCTCCTTCTGGGTCAGGCGAGGACGTCCAGGACGCCCAGGGACGAGGACGGGTGCCGCGGGGAGGGCGTGGAGGTCTGGCGACGTGAGTCCGCGGCCACGCGCGACAGCGGGACGGCGCCCCGGCTGCCCCCGCGCTGTCCAGCGCTGTCGCCGAGCGTCCCGTGGTCGCCGCCCTGGGACGGTTGGCCGGCGGGCGCGTCCCGGTGGGACAGGTCGAGGCTGGCCCCGAGCCCCGCACCCGCGAGGTCGCGCCGCAGGTCGGGCAGCGCGGCGTGGACGGCGGCGCGTCCGGCATCGGTGGGGCTGAACAGCTCGATCCGCACACCGCCCGCGTCGATGCGAGCCTGCACCGTGACCGGCCCGAGGTGGTCGGGAGCCACGTGGACGGTGAGCACGTGCTCCCCCGCCGGGCTGGCGGCGAGGCGCAGCACCGGGGCGCCCAGCTGTTGGGCGAACGGCTGCTGGCCCTGTGCAGGTGCGGGTGCGGCGGAGACCGGTTGGGGCGTGGCCATCTCGGCGAGCAGAGGCGACGGGAGCTGTGGGACTGCCTGGGGTCCCGGCTGCGCCGGGGCTGCGGCCCGGGCCGACGTGGCCACGGGCACGGCGCCACCGCCTGCCGCCGGTGTCGCCCACGCGGTCGGGGCGGTGGGCGTGGCGGCGGCCGACAGCCCGACGGCGGGTGCCAGTGCGCTGGGAACCGTCGGCGCGTCGGGAGCGACCTCCACGGTCGGGGTCGGTCCGGGCACGGGGCCTCCGTCGGTGGGCACTGCCGTCGGGGCGGCGCCGACCGGCTGTGGCGCAGACGTCGGCGCCGGGGCGGACTGCCGCCCCTGGCCACCCGGGGTGGGGGCGGAAGGGGCGAGGCCGGGAGCCGGCCCACTGGGCGGGGTGGGCCGACCGGTCGCCGCCACACCCGCCACACCCGTCGCCACCTGTGGCTCCGAGGGCGGAGCCGAAGGGGCCGGCTGCACCGGCACGGGCTGCACCGGCACGGGCTGCGGCGGCACCACCGCCGCGGGCAGTGTCACGGACAGCGTCAGGACCGAGCAGGTCTGTGCGAGAGAGGCCCCCGCGCCGGAGGACACATCGCTCGGGTCGTCGTCCCTTCCGCCGTCGGGCGTGCTGGTCGATGGGGCTTCGCCGGTCGTGCGGTCTCCCGACGCGCTGGGTGCGTCACCCGTGGCGGGCGTCGTGAGGAGGTCCTGGCCGGTCGCGACGGCCCCCTCCGGCTGGGCCCCCGCCGCCAGGTGCAGCGCGAGCGCGGACCCGAAGGCCCCGCCAGCACCCCCGCTCAGGTTCCGGCCGGAGCGTCCGGCTGCGGCTGCCGGCACGGGCAGGGCCGGTGCGGCCTGGCTCGGGACGATGGGGGTGCTCATCAGGAACCCGCCTTGTAGAGCTCGGAGACGATCTCCCGTGCCGTCGTCTCCCACTTGGCGTATGCCGTGGGGTAGGCCGAGCGCTGGACGGCCTGGTCGGCGGCCGCCACCGGCAGCGACTCCCAGCCGGGCAGGGCCGTGAGGCGGTCGAGGAACATCCGCGTCGACGTGCGCGGGTCCATGGCATCGGCGACCGTCCCCCAGGAGAAGCGCGAGCCGTCCACCTGCTGCTGGAAGAGGCCGACGGAGTGGCCGTCGGTGCCGCGCGCCGAGGGGTCGGGGGCGAGGGATCGGGAGCCGGGGACCTTCGGGTTCCAGTACATCCGCAGCGACGACTCCTGCAGCGCCGTCGAGACGGCATCGACGGCAGCCTGCGCGGGCAGTCCGCGGGCGCGGACCTCGTCGACGATGGCCTTGGCGTAGTGCCGTTGCGTCGTGTCCAGGGCGGCGGTGCCGGGCCCGGAGGCCGAGGCCGCGGCCTCGCGTGACGGGGTCTCGGGAACGATGCGGCGGATCGTCGTGAGGTTGCCGTTGGCCTCCCAGGCATCACGCACCTGGATCGTCCTGCCCGGCATGGGCGCGTCGATCGCCTTGCCGCCGCCCAGGTAGATCGCGATGTGGTTGTGGCCGTGGCTCACGAGCAGGTCGCCGGGCCGGGCCTGCGCGAGGGAGGGCACCTCGCTGCCGCGCTTCATCTGGTCGCCGACGACGCGGGGCAGGTCGATGCCCAGATCGGCGTAGACGCGCTGGACGAAGCCGGAGCAGTCCATGCCCTTGCTCGGGTCGGTGCCACCCCAGACGTACGGCACGCCGACGTAGCGCTTGGCCGCTGCCACGACGTCATCGCCGGTGACCGTTCCTGCCGGGGGCTGCGGACCGTCGACGCCACGGGCCCCGGCGGACGCACCGAGCGCGGATGCCGCGTCCGGTCCCAGGGCCGAGGCCAGGGTGTCGGCGAAGGCGGTCGAGCCGACCGACCCTGCCGAAGCGCCTCGCGGGGCAGCGGCGACGGCGGCGGACGCGCCTTGTCGCACCGACCCCGCAGCAGGATCGAACTGCGTCAGCGTCGACTGGATCTGCTGGATGCGCCCCAGCGACTCGGTGAACGTCACTCCTCCGTCACCCGCCCCGCCGTGCGCCTACGTGCCGTCGACCCCAGCTCGTCGAGGACGACCTGCTCGGCGGCGAGCTCGGCCGCCTGGACGGTGGCGCCGTGCCGTGCCTCGAGCTTCTCGAGACCCAGCGTCCGCGCCCGGGCTCGGCCGAGGTCGCGCTCGGCCGACTCGCGCTGCGCGGCCGCGGCGTCGGACAGGGCGCGCAACTCGGAGAGCATCGCGCTGGAGGCGGCGCGCGCGGCGGCAGCGGTGTGCAGCACGGCGAGGCCGTCGACCTCCGCGGGGAGGCGGTCGAGCTCCATCAGGGCTCGTTCGGTGCGCGCGGTGAAGCCGGCGTGCCGGGTGACGGCGGCGCCGAAGACGGCTGCGGCCTGGTCCTCCTCGAGCCGGCGCAGCCGGAGGAGCCCGGCGAGGGAGAAGGGAACGGTCATCGTGGCACCCCGAGGTTGGTCGTCAGTCGGTCGAGGGCCGCCCAGGCGTCCTCTGCGGTAGAGCGCTCGTCGAGGCCCTGGGTCAGGAAGGCCTCGATCGGCGTGGCGTGGTCGAGGGCCGCGTCGACGAGTGGGTTGGCACCGCGCGTGTAGGCGCCGACGTCGATGAGGTCCTGGGCGGCCTTGCGGGCGGCGAGGACCCGGCGCAGGGCTGTCGCGGTTGCGGTGCGCTCGGGCGAGTTGACCTTGGTGGCTACGCGGGAGATCGAGCCGAGCACGTCGATGGGCGGGTAGTGCCCCATGACCGCCAGCCTGCGGTCGAGGACGACGTGCCCGTCGAGGATCGAACGGGCGGTGTCGGCGACCGGCTCGTTGTGGTCGTCGCCGTCCACGAGGACCGTGTAGATGCCGGTGATCGACCCGGTGCGGGCGGTCCCGGCACGCTCGAGCAGCCGGGCGAGGACCGCGAAGGCCGACGGCGGGTAGCCCCGGGTCGCCGGCGCCTCGCCCGCCGAGAGCCCGATCTCCCTCTGCGCCATGGCGACTCGTGTGAGGGAGTCCATCATCAGGAGCGCGTGCGCACCCTCGGCCCGGAACGACTCGGCGATGCTCGTGGCGGTGTCGGCCGCGCGGAGGCGGACGAGTGCCGGCTCGTCCGAGGTGGCCACGACGACGACCGAGCGGGCCAGTCCCTCGGGGCCCAGGTCGTCCTCGAGGAACTCCCGGACCTCGCGTCCGCGCTCGCCGACGAGGGCGATGACGCACACCTGCGCCTCGCTCCCCCGCGCCACCATCGACAGCAGCGAGGACTTGCCCACGCCGGACCCGGCGAAGAGCCCGATCCGTTGGCCACGGCCCACGGTGACGAGGGTGTCGAGAGCCCGTATGCCGGTGGGCAGCGGCGTGTCGATCCGCGCCCGCTCCATGGCGGCGGGGGCCCGGTCGGACGAGGGCACCGTGGGCGCGACGAGCGGCCCACGGCCGTCGATCGGGCGGCCCAGCGCGTCGAGGACCCGCCCGAGCAGGGCGGGACTCGTGGGCACGCGGTGGCCGCCGCGTACGGCACGGGCCGGCTGGCCCACGCGCATCCCGGCGAGGGGCCCCAGCGGCATACAGGTCAGGACGCCGCGGGCGGAGGACACGACCTCGGCGCGTGTCGGGGCACCGCTCCGCGCCGCCACCTCGAGGTGGTCGCCGACGGCGCACGGCAGCCCGGCGACCTCGAGGGCGAGCCCGCGGACCGCCGTCACACGGCCGACGCGCTCGGGCGACGCGGCCGCGACGACCTCGGCGAGCCCCCTCACGACTGCTCCGTCGAGAGCGCCGCGCGGGCTCGCGAGAGGGCGGAACCGATCCGCGCGTCGAGCTCGCCGTCCGGGTAGACGGCGACGGCGTCGCCGCGACCGAGGGAGCCGTCCGCGACGATGTCGACGAGTGATGCGGTGGACGAGTCCGCGACCAGCGCAAGGTCCTCCGGGTGGAGCCGCACCCTCACGACGGCGTCCGAGTCGGGGGCCGACAGCGCCCGTGACAGGGCTGCGCGCGCCGCGTGGCGCGCGTCCGACAGCTCGCACCCGAGGACCACCTCGGCGATGGACAGGGCTGCGGCGAGGACCTGGGTGTCCGCGTCGGCGAGCACCGGAGCGGCGCGGGCCTCGAGCGCCCGGGCGGCGGCGTCCAGGACGGTGACGGCCCGGTCCGTCCGGGCACGCTCGCCGGCGACGGCCGCCGCGTGCCGGGCGCCGAGCTCCGCCTCACGTGCAGCCAGCTCCTCGGCAGCGCGACGCAGCCCGGCGGCATACCCGGCGGCGTGGCCCCTCGTCCAGCCCTCGGACTCGCCGGCCGGGTCGACCGTCGGGAAGACGACCGGCTGCGGCGCGGGCGACCACGTTTCAGTAGACAAGGTCGTCCTCCTCGGCGCGGCGCAGCGTGATGGTGCCGGCCTCCTCGAGGTCGCGGATCGAACGGACGATGTCGGCCCGGGCCTCCTCGACCTCCGACGCGCGCACCGGTCCGAGCGCGGCGAGCTCGGACTCGAGGATCTCGCGGATGCGGTCGGAGATGTTGCCGACGATCGTGTCGTGCACGGCCTGCGGGGCACCCTTCATGGCACGTGCGAGCACTGCCGCGTCGAGCCCGCGCAGGACGAGCTGGACGTCCTTGCGCTCCAGCTTCACGATGTCGGCGAAGGTCAGCATCTTCGAGCGCACCTCCTCGGCCAGGACCGGGTCGCGCTGGGCCAGCGCGTCGAGGACGGCCCGCTCGGTCGCGGCGTCGGAGCGGTTGATGATGTCGACGAGGGGCTGTATGCCGCCCAGCGCCCGCTGCTGCCGGGGACCCGCCGCCACGGCGGCGCCGGTGCGCGCCCTCAGGTTGTCGGCCACCACCCGGACCGCCTCGGGGGTGGGCGTGCCCATGGTCGCGACCGCGTGGGCCACGTCGGCGGCTCGTGCCGGGCCCAGCGCGGTGAAGACGTTGGAGGCCTGCTCGGGGCGCAGGTGCGCGAGCACGAGCGCGATGGTCTCGGGCAGCTCGCCGTCGAGGAGGCTGAGCAGCTGGGACGGGTCGATGCTGTCGAGGAAGTCGTAGGACTTGCCGGCCATCGTCGAGGCGAGGCGGTCCATGACCCCGGCGGCGCGGTTGGGCCCGAAGGAGGACTCGAGCAGCCCGACCGCGAAGTCGCGCCCGCCGAGGGTCGCGCGGCGTCCCGACACGGCAAGGCCGTGGAACTCGGCGATCACCTCCTCGGAGACGGCGGGGTCGACGCGGCTCAGGCGGACGATCTCGGCGGCGATGTCCTCGGCCTCGGAGTCGCTGAAGTGGCCCATGACGGACGCTGCGCTCTCCGTGCTCATCTGCATGAGCACGATGGCGACCTTCTGGGTGCCGGTCAGGTGCCTCGACGTCGCCAGGACCGAGCCGGGTGCGGCGCTCATACCGGCTGCCGTTCGTCCATGAGGGCCCGCAGCAGCTCGGCCGTCTTCAGCGGCTCGGAGACCCCGAGCTGGTTGACCTGTGCGCGGCGCCGCTCGGCGTCGAGGACCTCCTCACTGGGTCCGGGCAGCTCGGGCACGACGGCCGGCTCGGGCGTCACCCTGAGGACCGGCAGCACCATCGTCGGGTCGGCCACGTCCGGTCCGGCGGACTCGATCGCACGCACGTCGTCGGTCAGCAGCTCGCCCTCGAGGTCGACGGGCTCGCGCTCGGCCCGGCGCCGGGCGCGCAGCCACAGGATGAGGACGGCCACCGCGATGAGCAGCAGCACGCCGGCCCAGACCAGGGTCGTCACCAGCTGCTGACTCGCCCGCGCCGCGTCCTCCGCCTGCTGCTGGGCGAGCGCCGCCTTGGCCTGGTCGGCCGCCGAGGTGCTGAAGGACATGACCTGCATGGACAGCACGTCGCCGCGCTTCGGGTCGATGCCGGCCGCTGCGGACACGAGGTCGGTGAGGTTCTGGACGTTGAGGTTGCGTGCGGCGGCAGCGCTGACAGCGACCGAGACGGACTGTCGCTTGAGGGTGCCGGCCGGGATCGTTCGCTCCTCCGTGACCTTGTTGACGGCGTTGTCGCGCGTGTCCTTCGTGGAGTCGTAGGTCCCGTTGCCGCCGGTGCCGCCGGGCACCGCGATGTTGTCGGGGCCCAAGACTCCGGAGACGTTCGAGCCGCCGGTCCCCCGGTACTTCTCCGTGGACGTCGACTGGCTGAGCGGCGGGACGCCCTTGACGCCGGCGAACGTCTCCGAGGTCTGCTGCGCCGAGTTGGTGTCGAGCTCGGGGGTGACTGCGACGGTCGCATTGCCGGGACCCAGCACCTTGTCCAGCACCGCCTGCACGGACGCCTGGGTGCGTTGCTGGTACTCGTTCGCCTGCTTGGACCCGGAGCCGCTCGTGCCCACGCCGACGGCCGACAGGACGGTGCCCTGCGCGTCGACGACAGACACGTTGGCCGCCTTGAGCTCGGGCACGGCGGCCGACGTGAGGTGCACGATGGCGTCGACCTTGTCGGCGGACAGCGTCTGGCCCGGCACGGTCTGCACGAACACCGAGGCGGTGGGCTCGCCCTGCTCGGAGGTGAACACCGTCTTCTCGGGGATCGCGAGCTGGACCGACGCGGTCTGCACGCCCTCGAGGTGGGAGATCGTCGTGCCGAGCTCGCCCTCGATGGCCCGCTTGTAGGTCACGTTCTGCTGGAACTCCGAGGACGTGACGCCCATCTTGTCGAGGAGCGAGTAGCCCGACGCCGGCGCCGCCGGCAGGCCCGCCGAGGCCGCCTTGAGCCGCTCGTCGTAGACGCGCTCCTGCGGCACGAGCACCGTGGAGCCGCCGTCACTCAGCTGGTAGGGCACGCCGTCCTTGCCGAGCTGCTGCACCACCGCGCTCGCATCGGTGCCGGCCAGCCCGGTGAAGAGCGGGCTGTAGCTCGGCCGGGTCAGCCAGCTCGTGAGGGCGACAACGCCCAGCACGAGGACGGCGAGGCCGATGACCGCGACCGTGCGCTGGCCGGCGGTGAAGCCCTTGACGGTGGCGCCGAGACGCGAGGCCGCGGACGTGAGGAACGGGGGCATCAGGCCTGCATCCTCATGATCTCGTTGAAGGCGTCGACGCCCTTGTTGCGGATCGCCGCCGCGACCTCGAGGGTCACCTGGGCGCGGGTGGCCGCCAGCGTCGCCGTGTGCACGTCGTCGAGGCTGCCGGTGACCGCCTGGACGGCCAGCTGGTTGGACGTCGACTGCAGCTGCTGGAGGTTGTCGACGGCGCCGGCCAGACTCGTGGCGAAGTCGCCGCCGCCCCTCCCCGCGCCCGCGGGAATGGCCGTGACGGAGCCGAGGAGCGGCCCGACCGGCCCGACGGGTGCGACGCTCATGAGGACCTGCCGATCTGGAGGGCCGCCTCGTACATGGTGCGGGCCCGGTCGACGACCTGGGCATTCGCCTGGTAGCCACGCTGAGCCATGATGAGCGACCCCATCTGCTCGCCCATGTCGATGTCGGGGTAGCGCACGTAGCCGTCGGCATCGGCCAGCGGGTTGTCCGGCTCGTGGACGAGGCGCCCGGTGGGGTCGCCCTCGCGTATCCCGGCGACGTAGACGCCGGAGGTCCCCGCGCCGGCCTGTGCCTCGACGAAGCGGGCCTGGAACGCCGGGCCGCTCGTGGGGGCAGCCGTGTTGACGTTGGCGAGGTTGTCGGCGATGGCATCGAGCCACTTGCGGTGCACGGTCAGGGAGGTGCCGGCGATGCCGATCGCGTCGAAGGTCATCAGCTCGTCCTCAGGGCGGCACGCACTCCCGCGAACTGGGCGCTGATGGCCTGGCTCGCGAACTGGAAGCGCAGCACGGTGTCGATGTTCGAGAGCGTCTCCGTGTCGAGGTTGACGTTGTTGCCGTCGGTCCTTGTCGGCTCGGCAGAGAGCGACGTGGTGGCGGCCGCGTGGCCGTCGCCCGACTCCACCGACGCGGCGAGCGCCTGCTCGAACTGGACGCGCTGGGAGTGGTAGCCCGGCGTGTTGACGTTGGCGATGTTGTCCGCGATGGCGCGCTGACGTTGGGTGAGGCCGTCGAGGGCACTCGTGAGCGCGGCGGACGTCACGGATTCGAGCACGGTTCTCCTGCAGGTCGTGCGAGGGAAGGCGGCCGATCCGTGGCCTGATGCAGCGAGCAATCCGTGCTCGACGGGAACTATCGGCAGGAGGCGCGACGGCGTTAGGGCGCTCAGCCCTGCACGTCGAGGAACACCGGCGCCTGCTGCGGCGACGGCGAGGGGGAGGTTCTCAGGGCCGTCAGGTGGTGCACCACCGACATCCGCAGCGCATCGAGCCGTCCGGCCACGCGGGCCTGCGCCTCGGCGAGCTCTCGCGCCTGCCCCAGCAGACGGTCCGGGAGCGGACCGAGGCCCCGCGGCGGCACCCACGTGGCCAGCTGCGCCGCAGCCACCGCCGACTCGGACGGAGGCGCCTGCTGGCCGAGCTGGCGCTCGACGGCCGCGAGCTCGGACCCGAGTCGCTCGAGCACGTCCTCCCAGCTGTCAGCCAACGACGTGCACCGTTCGCTCCGAGCCCGAACCCGAACCCGCGCCCGCGGCGGCGGGCGCCTGGACCGCACCGGCCGCTGCGTGCCAGGCCTCCTGCAGGGGGGTGAGGAGCCGGACCGCCTCACGGGTGCGCCCGACGTCGCGGTGGATGTTGGCGTTGACGAGCGCCATCCGCACGTACTCGTAGATGCCGCGAAGGCCGTCGGCGCCGTCCCACAGCTCGGGGCGCAGGCTGGTGGAGAGCTCCATCACGATGTCCTGCGCGTGCAGCAGCTGGTCGCTCGCCGTCTGCCAGTCCGCGGCCTCCTGGGCGACCTCGGCCCGGCGCAGGTCGAGCAGCAGCCGGTCGTAGAGCATGGTCAGCAAGCGGGCCGGGCTCGCCGAGAGGACGGCGTCCCGGGCGTACTGCTGGCGCGCGTTGGCGGCGTGGGCTGGGTTGGTCACGCGTCGGTTCCTTACTTGCTGTTCTGCGGCGAGAAGCTCGGGAGCCCGGCGATCTGGCTCGTGAGCCACGACTGCTGCGACTTGAGGGTGCCGAGGGCCGTGTCCATGGCGTTGTACATCGCCAGGAGCGCGGTGCGGCGGTCCGCGAGCCGCTGGTCCCAGCTCGCGATGCGGGTGCCGAGGTCGTTCGAGAGGGACTGGCGACCGGCGATGAGCTGGGTGATCGAGCCGGTGACCGGCTCGGAGGCGCTCTTGGCCGCCGCAGCGACGCGACCGGCGATCTCCGAGAGCGCGGCCCGGGTGCCCGAGGCGTCCGCCGCGAGGGCAGCCGTGAGCTTGTCCTGGTCGAAGGCGAACGTGCCGTCGCGTTGGACGACGATGCCGATCTCCGAGGGCGAGCGGCCGTTGCTGGTCGGCCGGTAGGTCGCGTCCGTGATGGCGGTCGCGATGGCACGCACTGTCGAGTCACCGGTGAGCGGACCGCCCCGGGCGGAGGACACCCCGGAGCTGCCGGAGGTCGTGGACACCTTGGTGTTGTCGGCGATCGCGCCGAGCAGGTCGTTGACCGAGGCCACGAGGTCACCGGCCTGCTGGGCGATCTTGGCCGTGTCGCCCCTGACGGTGATCGTCGTGGCCGCCCCCACGCCGGCCGCGGTGGCCGTGACGGACACACCGGGCACGACGTCGGTGAACGTGCTGGTCGCCGAGGTGATGACCTGCTCGGCCGCCGTGCCGGCATACAGCCGGGCCGTGGCGTCCTGGGCGGGCGAGACGACGGCCGCCCCCGTGGCGCCCATGAGGTCCGTGGCGGTGCCGGCCGCCACCTGCGCGGCCGTCCCCTCGTAGGCCCCGAAGGACCCCGTCGCCCCGGAGCGGGTCGACGTCAGCTGCAGACGGTAGAGCGGCGCGCCGGTGGCATCCGTGCCGGCCGCCACCTTGAGCGCACGCGCCGGACCGCCGGAGGCGTTGACGGCGGACACGAGGTCGTCGAGGGAGGTGCTCGCGGGGGTGATCTCGGTGGTGGCGCCGGCACCGTCGACCAGCGTCAGGGTGGCGGGCGCTCCGGTGCCGTCGGTCGGCCACGCACCGAGCGGGGCCGTGACGTCGACCCGGGTCCGGGCCAGCTGCGTGACGGTGAGGTCGAAGGTGCCGACGGTCGCGGAGGTGCCGGCCGAGGCGGTGACGCCCGTGGTGCTCGAGGTGGCGGCGAGCGGGTTGAGCGCTCCGGACGCGGCCAGCTTCCCGGCGAGCGTGCTCAGGGCAGCCGCCTTGGTGTTGAGCGTCCGAAGCACGGTCATCAGGCTCTGCTGGTCGGACTGCGCCTGCTTCAGCTGCTGCTGCGGCAGCGCCTCGACGGCCATGAGGGAGCTGACGATCGAGGTGATGTCGAGGCCGCTGCCCAGGCCGTTGACCGAGACTCCCACGAGGTGCTCCTTGGTCGGGTGCGGGTGGCCGATCGGGACGGCGCGACCTGCTGGGGGCTGTCAGTGGAGGTGATGCCGTCGGCGGCCGGGGTCGGGTCCCCGGCCGCCGACGGCTAGATCCCGTTGCTGCTCGGGATCGCTCAGCCGAGGAGCTTGAGGATGCCCTGGCCGGACTGGTTGGCCTGGGCGAGCATCGCCGTGCCGGCCTGGGACAGGATGTTGGTCTTCGTGTAGTTGACCATCTCCTGCGCCATGTCGGTGTCGGTGATGTGCGACTGCGACGCAGTCAGGTTCTGCGCCGAGACGTTCGCGATGTTCATCGCGTGGTTGAGGCGGTTCTGCACGGCGCCGAGGTCGGCCCGGTTGCCCGAGACGGCCGTGATCGCGGCGTCGATGGCCGTGATCGTCGTCTGGGCGGTGGCGTTGTCGGCGACGCTGAAGCCGGTGCCCGCTGCCGTGCCGTCGGTCGACATCAGGGCGCCGGTCGAGGTGCCCACGTCGGCGAGGGTCGCGGTGATCGTGTCGTTGGCCGTGCCGCCGGCGCCGACCTGGAACGCCTTCGCACCGCCCTTCAGCAGGTCGATGCCGTTGAAGTTGGTGCCGTTGGTGATGCGGTAGAGCTCGCGCGAGAGGTCGCCGGCCTCCTTGGTGATCGCGGTGCGCGAGCCGGTGTTGTTCGTGTCGTTGGCGCCCTGGACGGCCAGGTCGCGCATGCGCTGCAGGATCGAGTGGACCTCGCCGAGCGCACCGTCGGCGGTCTGGATCATGTTGATGCCGTCCTGCGCGTTGCGAGCGGCGATGCCGTAGCCGTTGACCTGGGCCTTGAGGCCCTCGGAGATCGTCAGGCCGGCGGCGTCGTCGGCCGCGGTGTTGATGCGCAGACCGCTCGAGAGCTTGGCCATCGAGCTCGCCATGCTCGCCGACGTGCGGCTGAGGTTGTTGTAGGCCTGCAGGGCCGACAGGTTCGTGTTGACGCTAAGAGCCATCGTTGTTCCTCCATGAATGAGTGGGTGCTGCCGGGCCCGTCCGTGGGCCCTCAGCTGCCCTTATCGGCAGGGCCGGCCGGCTCGTTAGGGCGCGTCGGCACGAACGCAGGCTTTACCCGGCCTTTACCACGCGCCTAATCCGCCATGGCCTGCTGCCGATAGAGGAGACTGACCGTGCACCAGGCGCCGGTCCACGAGATCTCCGGGAGGGGGAAACAGGATTGGGCGGCGCGACCCTGATGACCCGAGGAGACAGCCACGTGGGAACGGTCCAGGACCTCTCGGCCCGGCTGTGGCACGAGCGCGAGCTGCTGGACCTGCTGACGTTCAAGCTCGAGGAGGAGCAGCTGCTGCTCACGGCCGGCCGGACGCGGTGGATCTCACACGCGACCCGTGAGGTGGAGCAGGTCCTCGAGCGCCTCAAGGCGGCGGGCCTGGAGCGCGCGACGGCCGCGGCAGCGGTGGCCCGGGAGTGGTCCCTCCCTGCGGACGCGACGCTGCGCGACCTCGTGGCCGGCGCCCCCGACGGCGCGTGGGCCGACGTCCTCTCGGCGCACCTGGCCGCGATGACCGAGCAGTCGGCGACCATCCGGCAGCTGCGCGACGCGAACGCCCAGTTCCTGCGCGCCGCCGCCCGTTCGACGCAGGAGACGCTCGCGGCCACGGACCTGTCGGGCACCACCTACGACGCGCGAGGACGGGCGGCTTCTGCAGGCGAAGCCCACTTGTTCGACCGCGACCTCTGACCGCGACCTCTGACGCTCCACCACGAAAGGTCACGATGAGCACCTTCGGCCCACTCGGAACCGCCTACCGCGGGCTATCGGCGGCCCAGCAGGCGATGGACGTCGCCGGGCACAACGTCGCCAACGTCGGCACCGACGGCTACACCCGCCAGCGCATCGAGCAGTCCTCCATCACCTCTCCTGCCCAGGGCTGGGCCGGTTCCACCGGCGTGCAGGCAGGACAGGGCGTCTCGGTCGACCGCATCGCCCGACTGGGCAGTGCGCTCCTCGACGCCTCGGTGCGCACCACCGCGTCGACGGCCGGCTACCTCGCCCAGCGCTCCGCGGCCTTCGGCCGCATCGAGTCGACGCTGCGCGAGCCGGGCAGCGACGGGCTCTCCGCCCGCCTCACCGCCTTCTGGTCCGCTTGGCAGGACGTCGCGAACCAGCCGGGCGACCCGGGTGCGACGAGCGCGCTGCTCAGCACGGCGGGCCAGCTCGCCACGACGCTGTCCAGCGGCCGTGCAGCGCTCGAGACCCAGTGGGCCGACACCGCCACCGACACGCGCGGCATGGTGTCCTCCCTCAACGACGCGGCCACGCAGGTGGCGGCGCTCAACAAGCAGATCCGGTCGGCCGTGGCCCAGGGCGGCTCGCCCAACGAGCTGCTGGACGCACGCGCCCGGCTCACCGAGTCGGCCTCCTTCCTCGCCGGCGCGACCACCCGCGCCGAGGCAGACGGCACCGTGACCGTCTACCTCGGCGGCAACGCCCTCGTCAGGGGCGACAGCGCCCGGGCCGTCGCCGTGGTCGGGGCGACGATCATGGATCAGTCCGCGTCGTCGCCGCCGCGGCTCGAGTGGGCCGACCAGCCGGGCCACGAGGTCGGCCTCGAGGGCGGCACGATCGCGGGTGCGCTCTCAGTCCTCGCCCCGACGCAGCCGGACGGCACATCCGGCGCCATCGCCGGGGCCGCAGCCTCCTACGACGCCCTCGCCCGGTCCATCGCCTCGTCCGTCAACGCCGTGCACCGCAACGGACAGACCCGCACCGGCGCCACCGGCCTCGACTTCTTCCACCTCGACCCCACGCTGCCGGCGGCCCGGGGGCTCTCGGTCGTTCCGACGGGCGCCGACGGCATCGCGACCGCAGCGGTCGGGTCCGGGGCCCTCGACTCCTCCACCGCGGACGCCATCGCGCAGCTCTCCCGCGGAGCCGCCTCGCCCGACGCCCAGTGGGCAGCCCTCGTCACGGCGACGGGCAGCGCGTCGCGGGCCGCGACACAGCAGTCCGCTCTGGCCGACGGCGCCGCCGGCAACGCCAAGCAGGCGCAGGTCGCAGGCGCGTCCGTGAGCCTCGACGAGGAGAGCGTGGGGCTCATCGCGGCCCAGCACGCCTACCAGGCGGCCGCGCGCGTCCTCAGCGCCATCGACGAAGCCCTCGACACCCTCATCAACCGCACCGGAAGCGTAGGACGCTGACCATGATCCGAGTTACCGACCAGTCGATGTCCCTCGCCGCGCAACGCGCGCTGGGAGACCGGCAGTCGCGACTGGCCTCGGCCCAGCAGACCGCCACCTCGGGCGCCCGCATCTCCCGGCCCTCCGACGACCCCGTCGGCACGGGCGAGGCCCTGCGCGTCCGCGCCGAGCTGGCCGCCCACGACCAGTTCCAGCGCAACATCGCCGACGGCACCGGCTGGCTGCGCACCATCGACTCCGCCCTCGACAGCGCAGGCGGGGCGCTGCGACAGGTGCGCGACGCGGTGGTCCAGGCCGGCAACGGGTCGCTGACCCAGGACGCCCGGGACGCGCTGGCCTCCGTCGTCGAGGGGCTACGGGCCGACCTGCTCGGCTCGGCCAACACGCGCTACCTCGGCCGCAACGTCTTCGCCGGAACCTCCGACGCCGAGGCCGCCTTCACCGACGGCACGCCGCCGACCTTCAACGGCGCCCCCGGGAGCGTGACGCGCCGCATCGGTGCCGACCAGAGCGTGACCGTCGACGCCGACGGCCGCTCGGTGTTCGGCAGTGGCTCGGCATCCGTCTTCTCGCTGCTCGACGACATCGCGGCCGACCTGCGCGCGGGTACCGACCCCAGGTCACGGCTGGGGGCCCTCGACGCCGCGACGAGCACGGTCGTCGGCGCCCGCTCCGAGGTGGGCACCCGCTCGGCGCTGCTCGACCGCGCCAGCCAGGCCACGACCGACGCCACCACGACGCTCACCTCCCGGCGCACCGCCATCGAGGACGTCGACCTCGGCCAGGCCGTGCTCGACCTGCAGCTGCAGCAGACCGCCTACCAGGCGGCCCTCGCCGTCACGGCGAAGGTCCTGCAGCCGAGCCTGACGGAGTTCCTGCGATGAGCACCCTGATGTTCGAACAGCCGATGCCGGGCCTCGACCCGCACACCGTGTACGAGCTCGACGCGGTGGAGGGCGCCGACGGCGTCTTCAGCCTCCACCCGCAGGACGCCCCGGACGTCCGTCTCTTCCTGCTCGAGGCAGCGCTCTACCTGCCGTCGTACGTCCCCGAGGTCACTGCGGCCAGTGCGGAGATCGGGCTGGATCCGGACGACCCCGCCCGCATCCTCGTCGTGGCCACACCGGGCGAGGCGGGCACGTCCGTCAACCTGGCCGCCCCGGTGCTCGTCAACGAGTCCGCCGGGCGCGCAGTGCAGGCCATCCTCGACGGGTGGAACCTGCGAGCACCGCTCGACCTGACGGACCAGGCCCCCGACGCGGTCGACACCTGGGGGGCGGGGCTCTCCAGGCCATCCCTCCCCCGCACCCACCACCGCGACGGCACACGCCTTGGGTGCCGGGTGTGACGAAAAGGGGTGGACGGCACGGGTCGTAGGCCGGCCACGGGTGGGCGGGTCGCGTTTGGCCCTCGGCCCGGGTGTTGCTACGGTAGGCGACGCCTCGCAGGCGTAGTTCAGTAGCAGAACAGCCTTCTTCCAGAAGGAAGACGTACGTGCAATTCGTGCCGCCTGCTCCAGACGAAAGGGCCCGGTCTCCGCGACCGGGCCCTTCTGCTGTCCCCCACCACCTGCGTCGCCCGCGTATGCCGTGTGGCCGGCCCGGCGGCATACGTCCCCAGGGGGACGGTGTGTCGCAACCGTGACCTGCCCCTCTTGCACTCGTTACCGGTCGGTAGCATCATGGAAGTGACCGGCCAGTAACTTGGCGCGCCCGGCCCGGCGACGACGCGGGCGCACGACGAGCGACAGAACGCGGAGGGTCCCCTGATGGGCCACTACAAGAGCAACGTGCGCGACCTCGAGTTCAACCTCTTCGAGGTGTTCAACCGGCAGGACGTTCTCGGGCAGGGCATCTACGCCGACGTCGACGTCGACGCGGCCAAGGACATCCTCCGCGAGGTCTCACGGCTCGCCGAGAACGAGCTCGCCGAGAGCCTCCTCGACAGCGACCGCAACCCGCCCGTCTACGACCCGGTGAGCCAGACGGTGACCATGCCCGACTCGTTCAAGAAGTCGTTCCAGGCGTACGTCGACGGCGACTGGGGCAACCTCGACGTCCCGGCCGAGCTCGGCGGCATGGTCGTCCCGGCGTCGCTGCGCTGGTCCGTCGCCGAGATGGTCTGCGGCGCCAACCCGGCCGTCCACATGTTCACGGCCAGCTACTCCTTCGCCAGCCTGCTCTGGCACCTCGGCAACGACGACCAGAAGAAGCTCGCCAAGCACATCGTCGACAAGGCGTGGCACACGACGATGGTGCTCACCGAGCCCGACGCCGGCTCCGACGTCGGCGCCGGCCGCACCAGGGCCGTCCAGCAGCCCGACGGCACGTGGCACATCACCGGCGTCAAGCGCTTCATCACTCGCGCCGAGAGCGACCTGGTCGACAACGTCGTCCACTTCGTCCTCGCCCGCCCCGAGGGCGCCGGCCCGGGCACGAAGGGCCTGTCGCTCTTCATCGTCCCGAAGTTCCACGTCGACCTCGAGACCGGTGAGCTCGGCGAGCGCAACGGCGCCCACGTCACCAATGTCGAGCACAAGATGGGCCTCAAGGTCTCCACGACGTGCGAGGTGACGTTCGGCGAGCACGAGCCTGCTGTCGGCACCCTGCTCGGCGACGTCCACGACGGCATCGCGCAGATGTTCAAGGTCATCGAGAACGCCCGGATGTTCGTCGGCACCAAGGCGATTGCCACGCTGTCGACCGGCTACCTCAACGCGCTCGAGTACGCCAAGGAGCGCGTCCAGGGCGCCGACCTCACGCAGATGACCGACAAGTCCGCGCCGCGCGTTACCATCACCCACCACCCCGACGTCCGGCGCTCGCTCATGCTCCAGAAGGCGTATGCCGAGGGCCTGCGTGCGCTCGTCCTCTACACCGCGAGCCAGCAGGACGCGGTCAGCCAGGCCCAGTCCGGCAACCCGGCCGCCCCGCTCGAGCAGGGCTCGGCCGCCGAGGTCGCCAACCGGATCAGCGACCTCATGCTCCCGCTCGTCAAGGGCCTCGGCTCCGAGCGCGCCTGGGTGCTGCTCGGCACGGAGTCGCTCCAGACCTACGGCGGCTCGGGCTTCCTGCAGGACTACCCGATCGAGCAGTACGTCCGTGACGCGAAGATCGACACGCTCTACGAGGGCACCACCGCCATCCAGGGCCTCGACTTCTTCTTCCGCAAGATCGTCCGGGACAAGGGCCAGGCCCTCCAGCTCGTCGCCGGCCAGATGCAGGAGTTCGCCAAGGACCTCGGTGGGTCGCTCGACAAGGAGCGCGAGCTGCTCGGCAAGGCCCTCGAGGACGTCCAGGGCATCGTCGGTCACATGATCGGCGACCTCGTCAAGAGCGACCCGCGGATGGGGGGCGACACCGCCAACCTCTACAAGGTCGGCCAGAACACGACGCGCCTGCTCCTCGCGGCCGGCGACCTCGTCGTCGGCTGGCTGCTGCTGCGCCAGGCCGAGGTGGCGCAGAAGGCCCTCGACGGCGGCGCCACCGGCAAGGACGCCGACTTCTACCGCGGCAAGGTCGCAGCAGCCTCCTTCTACGCCAAGAACGTCCTGCCGAAGCTCACCGCCGAGCGCGCGATCGCCGAAGCCACCGACAACGACCTCATGGACGTCCCCGAGTCAGCCTTCTGACCCCCACACCCGCCCCTCGATCGAAAGAGCAGCTCGTCCGCATCCGGGGACGAGCTGCTCTTTCGATCAGACGGCGCGCTGGTAGGCCGGGCAGAGCTCGACGACGCGGAATCCCAAGGCCTCGTTGATCGAGACCATCCATGAGTTCGTGTCGTCGTTCCCCGTGACCACGCGCCGGCGCTCGGGGTGGTCAGCCTGCAGGCGCCGGAGGTTCTCGACCTTGACCGCCATCCCGAGCCGGTGGCCCCGATGCTCGCGGTGCACGAGCGTGCCCCACTGCCAGGCCATTCCGGGCGCGCCGGACGGCAGCATGAGGTCGGTGTAGGCGACGACGTCACCCGTCGAGCGGTGCACGGCGACGGTGGTCAGGCGCACCCTCCCCTGCTGCCGGAAGACCTCGAGGTACTCCTCGTAGCGGGCCGGGGTCAGCGACTCCTCCTCGAACTCGATGTCGCCGGTCGGGGCGTCGACGGCGAGCTGGTTCATGACGGAGCAGAGCGACTGCTGCAGGTGCTCGGGCACTCCCCCGACATGGGTCTCGAGACGATACGTGGCCTCCCAGAGCGGCCGCGCGTGCATCCGCGTGACGATCGAGGAGGTCGTCCGCGACGGGCAGCTCGAGGTGTCGCATGATCTCGGTGTTGCTGAGGTGGAAGCCGTGGCGCTCGGCGAACCGACGGTAGCCGTGGCCGTCGGAATCGGGCGGGACGAGGAAGTCGACGATGGCCGTGACGCGGCCCTCGTCACGGGCCCGGTCGAGGACTCTCTCGACGAGAGCCGTGCCGGCGCCGCGCCGGCGGTGGGGCGGGTCGACCTGGACGTCGAACCACGTCATCGTGGTGTTGTCCTCCATCGGCAGCCACAGCGTCGCGACCCCGACGAGCTCCCCGGCGTCGAAGGCGCCCCACATCTCCATCGGCTCGGCCTTGTCGACGTGACGCCACTCGACGAGCGTCTCGGCCAGCGACGGAGGCTCGTTCCACGGCCGCGCGTGACCCTTGCTGGCGCAGATGACCTCGTAGGCGCGCGCGCACTCCGAGTCGTCGTGCACGTCGATGAGCCTCGTCTCCATGACTCGACGGTAGGGCCCGGCGCCCGCGCCGTGCCATCGAGTTTCCCCGCCTCCCCGCGGGTCTCAGGTGGCGGGCGCGGGGAGGCGAGCGCATTGGTGGTCTGACCGGAGGTCGAAGCACGAACGGCGGCCCGAGCAGGTGAGTTCTCCTGCTCGGACCGCCGTCGCGTCACTGGGTGCAGGGACCCGGCTTCCGCCGGGTCGAGCCCGTGCTCCTCGGTTCAGAGGGTCTCTTCGCGACGCTCGACACGGCGCTCGACGACGTCGTCACCCTCGACGCGGCGCTCGACGACGTCGGGCGCACCACGGCGCTCGGTGACGACGGTGTGCTGCGTCCGGGCGCGCTGGGCGTTGAGCACGAGCGCGAGGATGATCGCCAGCGCACCGGCGACCATGAGGATGATGCCGATCGTGTTGCCCGTGCCGCTGCCCAGGTTGAGGACGCTGGAGTCGATGTTCGTGAAGTAGAAGATCGCTCCGACGACGAGCAGGAAGATCCCGAGTCCGATACCCATGCGCTCTCCTTGGCTGGGGTACGCCCTGAATGCGCACCTTTGCCACCCCATACCCGCCCACCGCCGAACGCCCACGCCCGACCGGCCGGCGTCCCTGGGCGACCCGGGGCTCAGCGGGAGCGCCGCCGCCCGACGGCGAGCGTGACCGCGGAGACGAGGAGCATGACGACGCCCACGCCGATCGCGATCGCGATCTCGTAGTAGAGGTTGCGCGCGGCGAGGCCGTAGGCGGCGTCGGCGATGGTGCGCGCCACCTCCGGGTCGACGCGTCGCATGAGCGGCTCCCTCGCCATCATGACGCGCGAGCGCGAGCGCGAGTGCCGTCACGATCCAGCCGAGGGCCACGAGCGTCGTCGCCGTGCGCCAGCGCCGGGCGAGGGCGATGGACAGCAGCGCCAGCGCCGCGACGACGAGCGGCGCCCACGGGCCCCAGGCGCCGGCGATGCGGTATGCCTGTTGCGCGTTCTGCAGGTCGGCGGCCTTGACGAGGGGGATCGTCACGACCGGCGCCAGCGAGCCGGCGTTCGGAACTCCGGCCTGCTCGAGGGTCGAGGTGAGCGCCGGGACGGGGATGGTGACCGCCACCGAGACCCGGCCCTGGTCGTCGAGCCGGGTGTCGGCACGGCCCTGCATGACGTTGATGAACTGGGTGTGGACGGCGCGGATGCCGCTCGTCCACGCGTCCGCGACCTGAGGGCTGGCGACGAGAGCGGCGGCCTGGGCGCGGAGAGGCACCTCCAGCGCCTTCTCGATCGCGGGCTGCAGGTCGACGGCCCCGAGCACGCCCTGCACGAGGCCGTCGGTGAGCGCCTCCTGGACCTGCGGCTTGGCGACGACGGGCCGCAGCTCCTCGACGAAGACGTCGGTGCGGGTCAGCAGCACGGCGGCCCAGAACCCCACGAGCGACACGGGGAGCAGCACGATGGCCAGCAGCCCGCACACGGCCGAGAGGACGGAGCGGCCGCCACCACCAGATGACTGTCGTGCCACGTCTGCCGCCTCGTCCGCTCGGTGTCGTCCGCGCCGGGTCGGGCGCGCTAGTCGCCCGCCTGCACCCCGCGGAGGTCGAGAGTCAGTGTGGCACCGGCGGTCGGGTCGAGGGTGACCGGGATCCCCCAGTCCTGCTGGAAGAGGTGGCAGGCGGCGTGCTCGGGCACCTCGCCCGTCTCGGGGTCGCCGTCGCACGCGGCGGCCTGGACCGAGATGTGCAGCGTGCCCGACCCGATCCCGTCGCGCAGCACGAGCGTCCGGGTCAGTCCCTCCGCCCGGCCGGCGCCCGAGACGAGGAGCGCGTCGGGGGTGGCGGACACGTCGAGCCGGGTCGGGTCGCCCCAGCGGAAGTCGAGCTTCTGACCTGCCGGCGGCACGAACGTGACCTCGAGGGCCACCTCGCCGGCGGGCAGCGGCGTCGGGGGCCGCTGGGTGCGGTGGGCGGGTCCGTCGACGCGCTGGGCGGCCTCGGGCAGGGCCGACCCGGGTCAGGCGGTGCGCTGCGGACTCGACGACGACGAGGCGCACCTCGCCCGTCTCGGGGTCGTGCTCGACGACGGCGTCGCTGGGCTCGGCGAGGCCCTGCGCGAGGGTCGTCACCTGACCCGTGGCCGGGTCGAAGCGGCGGACGGCGCCGTTGTAGGTGTCGCTGACGGCGACCGAGCCGTCGGGCAGCTCGGTGACGCCGAGCGGGTGCTGGAGCAGCGCCTCGCCGGCGTCGCCGTCGCGGTGGCCGAAGTCGAACAGGCCGGTGCCGACGTGGGTCTCGACGACGAGGCTCGCCGTCGGCGCGTCGGTCGTCACCGAGCGCAGGGCAGAGGTCTCCGAGTCGGCGACCCAGACGCGGTCGCCCGAGGCGGAGGCTGCGAGCCCGGACGGCTGGGCGAACCAGGCGTCGCGCGAGCCGGGCCGTCGACGAGACCCTCGTTCGACGTGCCGCCGACGACCTCGACGCGGCCGCTCCGCGAAGGTGTCGCCGGGCGTCCATGCCCACAGCTGGTGGGTGCCGGCCATGGCGATGACGAGCCGGTCACCGAGCCACGCGAGGTCCCACGGCGTCGACAGCGCCTGCTCGAGGGCAGGTCCACCGCCCGTGCGCTCGCGCAGCTGGGAGCCCGTGCCTGCGACGACATGGATCGAGCCGTCGGAGAATCGGATTCCCTTGACCTGGTGGTTGACCGAGTCCGCGACGAGGAGGTCCACCTCGAGCCGACCGGCCACGGCCGGGGTCGCGAGCAGCACACCCTGCGGCTCGTTGAACTGCCCCTCGCCGCCCCAGCGAGCACGCTCGGTGAGCAGGTCCTCCTCGAGGTGCACGACCTGGTGGTTGGCCGTGTCGCTGACGACGAACGACCCGTCGGGGAGGGCGACGGCCTTGCCCGGGGAAGCGCAGGGCGGTGTCGGGCGCCGGTGGCGGGACGTAGGGGTCGTCACCGGGCTGGAGCGTGCCCCTGGCCCGGTGCTCCTCGATCAGCTCGGCGACGAGCGAGGCCAGGCCGGGGCCGTGGCCCTCCCCCGACATCGAGGCGACGACGTAGCCCTCGGGGTCGATGACCACGAGCGTCGGCCAGGCGCGGGCGGCATACGCCTTCCACGTCACGAGCTCGGGGTCGTCGAGCACGGGGTGGTGGACGGCATACCGCTCGACGGCGGCGGCGAGCGCGTCGGCGTCGGCCTCGTGCTCGAACTTCGGCGAGTGCACGCCGATGATCGTCAGCGCGTCGGGGAACTGCGCCTCGACGGGCCGCAGCTCGTCGAGGACGTGAAGGCAGTTGACGCAGCAGAAGGTCCAGAAGTCGAGCACGACGACGCGGCCGCGCAGGTCGGCGAGCGACAGCGCGCGGCCGCCGGTGTTGAGCCAGCCGCGGCCGACGAGCTCAGGGGCGCGGACCCTGACGCGGGAGCGCAGCGGCCGGTGTCGGGGCTCACGGGAGCCTCCGGTCGGTCAGCACGGGGAAGGTCCGGCGCCACTCCGGCGTCGCCGCGGTGTCGATGTCGATGCTCAGCACCTCCTCGTCAAGGCCCGCGTTGGCCAGAACCTTCCCGGTGGCGTCGACGACCTGGGAGTGCCCACCCATCTCGTGGCGCGCGTGCGTGCCGGCGGTGTTGCACTGGAGCACGACGCACTGGTCCTCGACCGCCCTGGCCTGCCCGAGCAGCGTCCAGTGGGCCACCCGCCTGCGGGGCCACGCGGCCGGGATGACGAAGACCTCGGCGCCGCGGTCGAGCAGGCGACGGTAGAGCTCGGGGAAGCGCAGGTCGTAGCAGGTCGAGAGGCCGACGGGGACCGTGCCGCCGGCCGCGACGGGCACGTCGACGACGACGAGGTCATCACCGGCGTCCATGAGGCTGGGCTCGCCCTCGCCGAAGCCGAACCGGTGGATCTTGCGGTAGGTCGCGACGAGCTCACCCTCGGGCGAGAAGACGAGGCTCGTGTTCCACAGCCCCGCCGACCGTCGGGCCTCGACGGGGTCGGCCGCGCTCGACGATCGAGCCGCCGTGCAGGGTGACGCCGGCGTCCCGCGCGGCGAGGGCCAGCGCCTGCGCGACGGGTCCGTCGACGGCCTCGGCGCGCTCGTCCCACGCCGTGTAGTCGAAGCCGCCCGCCGACCACAGCTCCGGGAGGACGACGAGGTCGTGGCCTGCCTGGGCGCGCACGAGGTCGGTGACGCGGGTGGTGCGGTCGGCGACCGACTCGTCGTCGCCGTAGGCCAGCTGGATGAGCGCAACCTTCATGGCCCAACTCTCACATGCCGCGGCGTACGGCCGGGCGCGTGGCTCGCGGCGCGCGCGAGCTCCTCCCGCAGCTCCGCCAGGGAGATCTGCGCGGGGTCGGGACGGGGCTACGCTGCCCGTCAGCGGGAGGGTTGCCGTCGCGCTTCGCGAGGCAGCGAGACGCTCGTTGTATGCCGTGAGCTCGGCGTCGCCGTCCCGGTCGGCACGCCGGTCCTGCCGCACCGACTCCGCACTGTCGGTGCGGAACCACTGCAGGGCGACGGTCAGGGCGAGCACGAGGCTGGGCAGCTCCCCGATGGCCCAGGCGACACCGCCGCCGTAGCGCTGGTCGGCCAGCGGGTCGCCGACCCACGGGATGGCGATGGTCGGGAAGAAGTCGCCGCCGAGCAGCGTCGTGCCGCTGATCATCGCGACCCCGAAGAACGCGTGGAAGGCGATCGTGGCGAAGAGCACGACGAGGCGCAGCGCCGGGCTCCACCGCTTGGGGCCGGGGTCGACGCCGACGAGCACCCAGGCGAAGAGGTAGCCGGCCACGACGAAGTGCGCGGTCATGAGCAGGTGGCCCGTGTGCGTCTCCAGCGCCAGCTGGAACAGGCCCGTCCAGTAGAAGACCACGAGGCTCATGAAGAAGAAGGCGGCCGCGAAGATCGGGTTGCCGACGACTGCCAGGAGCCGGGAGTGGATCATCGCGAGGAGCATCTCGCGTGGGCCGAGCGTGCCGTCCCGGCGCGGCCTGATCGTGCGCAGCGCCAGTGTCACGGGAGCGCCGAGCACGAGGAAGATGGGCAGGACCATCGCCTCGAGCATGTGCAAGGTCATGTGCCATGAGAAGGCGACGCGGCCGTAGATGCCGAGGACGCCGTTGGTCGCATAGAGGAAGAGCAACCAGCCGACGACCCAGCTCAACGTGCGCAGCACGGGCCACGCGTCGCCACGCCGCCGCAGCCGCACCACCCCGGCTACGTAGAGACCGATGGCGAGCAGTCCTGTGGCGAGAAACAGCCACTCGACCCGCCAGGCCGTGAGCCAGTCCAGTGCCGTCGGCGCGGGAGGGGCGGGGTAGCCGGTCAGCGACAGGGCAGCGCTTGGGTCGGCCACCGTCTCGGGCACCGGCGGCTCGCTGCGCGCCAGGGCCGTTGCGACACCGAAGGCGAGCCCCATGACGAGCGTCTCCACCACGGCGAGGCGCACGAAGAGGCGCCCACGCGTGCCACGGGCGGCAGCGGCAGCAGCAGGGGCACCAGCGGTGTCGTTGCCCTCCGAGGCGTCTATGCGGTCGAGGGTCACCCGGCGGTGCACGACCCCGGCGACACCGAGGGCCGAGAAGGCAACCACCTTGATGAGGACGAGGACGCCGTACGGCGTGGCGAGGTCGGACCACGAGCCGAGTCGCGTCGTCGCCGACATGACGCCGGAGACGCCGATGGTGACGAAGCACCAGAGGGCGACGGTCGAGTAGCGCCGGACCACGACGCCGAGGGACTCCCCGAGCGCGCCCCGCAGGACGATGAGGGCCAGCAGTCCGCCGACCCAGACGGCGGCGCCCAGCAGGTGCGCGGCGAGGGCGTTGACCGCGGTCTCGTGGTCGGCCGAGCCGCCGGCGTGACCCGTGAGTCCGAGGACGAGCAGGCCGAGCGCCGAGAGCGCGGTCAGCGCGACGGCCACGGGGCGCGACCGTGCCACCGCGGCGACGGACGCCACGACGAACGCTGCGAGGCAGCTGAGCAGGGCGACGCGCAGCGTCTCGATGGACCACACCGACCCGGCGAGGTTGGTGGCGAACAACGGGTCACTGAGCGGCATACCGGCCGCGTCGGCGAACGTGAAGGCGAGGCCGACCGCTCCCGCGACCGCCCAGACGAAGGCTGCCGCGGTCGCGACGCGGAGCGCCGCCGCGCGGCGCGGCTCGTCGGGGGCGGCGCTCTCCGCACGGGTGCGGCCCGGGATCATCGTCGCGGCGAGCAACAGGGAGCCGATCGTCAGCGAGGCCGCGACGTCGTGGACGACGCGCACGAGCGGGAGCGCCCAGCGCACGACCGGGCCCGCGTCGGTGAGGCCACCGGCCATGGCGTCGGCCGCTCCGGTGTAGCGAGCGGCGACCACGCTCGCAACGAGGCCGACGGTGACCACACCGGCCACCACCATCGCCGCCCTCGGCACTCCGGAAGAGGTCGAGCCGGTCCGCGGACCGGTTCGACCTTCTCGCGACAGGGTTGGCATGCCTCAAGGGTAAGTAGTCTGAACCCATGCCCATGCACCCGGCCGCCCCCGACGACCGCAACGGACTGATCGACGCGTTCGACCACTCCGTGCAGTCGATCATCGACCTCGGGTACTCCTGCCGCGACGAGGACTTCGAGATCCAGACCGAGTGCCCCGGCTGGACCGTGAAGGACCAGATCGCGCACGTCGTCGGCGCCGAGAAGTCCTTCGCCGGCCTGCCGCGACCGCGGGTCGCGGTGCCCGACTACGCCCATGTCCGCAGCGACTTCGCGCGGTTCGTCGAGGTCGACGTGGAGGCCCGGCGGGGTGATCACCGGACGCGACATCGTGGCCGAGCTGGCGGAGTTCCACCCCCGGCGGGTGGCCGAGCTGCGTGCCTCCGACGCCGATGTCGACACCGTCATCGGCGGATTCTTCGGGCCCGACACGACGTTCGGCCAGCACCTGCACCGCCGGATCGTCGACGCGTGGGTGCACGAGCAGGACATCCGCGCGGCCCTCGACCGGCCCGGGAACCTCGACTCCGCGAGCGCCGCGATCTTCACCGCCGACATCCTCGACGCCCTCCCGCGCATCGCCTCCCGCGTCGCCGACATCGGCGCTGGGCACGCCGTCGTGCTCGATGTCAGCGGCCCCGTCGTGGCCCGCGGCGGTGCGCGCATCGTCACGGGCGAGGACGGGCGCCCTTACGGCGAAGCACTCTTCAGCGGTAACGACCGACCCCAGGGTGAGGAACAGCTCGACGTCACGTCCATCCATCTGACCACGGACGCACTGACCCGTCGGGCGGCCGGGCGGCGCTCCGTGGACGAGATCCACTACACGGTGACGGGTGACGGGGAGATCGCGCGGAGGCTCCTCGAGGCTCTCGTCGTCGTCACGCACTGAGCCCTTCCGGCTGCCGCCGCCCGTCCCGTCGGGGACGATCGCCGGCAGCGGGATCGGAGTGCTTATACACCTCAAAGGCGCCGCACGGTAGCGAAAGCCTCCTTGTGTAAAGGTGGCAGACGGCCTAGCGTCATGACCAGACGGTCAAGCCAGCGCCGCATCGGGGATCCGATCCATCGGAGTTGAAATGACCGACCCATCCATGGGTCCGCGCAAGGATGCGCGAACCAGAGAGCTCATCCACACCCTTCGCAGCTCGGACTCGGAGTCCGAACGCAACGACGCCCTCGAGGCCGTGACGAAGCTGCACATGCCGCTCGCACGCTCTCTCGCCCACCGGTACTCGGGCAAGGGCCTCGACCGCGAGGACCTCGAGCAGGTGGCGTTCCTGGCCCTGCTCAAGGCCGTCCAGCGGTTCGACCTGAGCAAGCCGACCGAGTTCGGCGCCTACGCCACGCCCACCATCACCGGCGAGCTCCGTCGTCACTTCCGTGACCACGGGTGGCTCGTACGCCCCCCGCGAGAGCTGCAGGAGCGCCGGCAGCTCGTCACCGACACCCGGTCACGGCTCGAGCAGCGACTCGGGCACGACCCGGACGTCCGCGAGCTCGCCCGCGAGCTCGACATCACGCTCGAGTCCGTCCGAGAGGCCCAGGTGGCGGCGACCAACCTGCGGCCGGCCTCCCTCGACGCGACGACGGCCGACGGCGGCCGGCCCGTGCTCGACCTCCTCGACGCCCGCGGCGACTCCGGCTCCGACCCGGCGCTGGACGAGGGCATCGTCGTGCGCACCGCGCTCGAGCGGCTGTCCCCCCGTGACCAGCAGCTGGTGCAGCTGAGGTTCGCGGGCGACATGACCCAGGCGGAGATCGCCGAGTCGATGGGTCTGAGCGCGATGCAGGTCAGCCGCCTGCTCCGTCGCACCCTCGACGAGCTGCGCCGTCAGCTGTCATCGGAGGGCATGGCCTCGGCCTGACCCACATCGATCGTCCGAGTGGTCCCGACGCGCCTGAGAGGACGCGTCGGGGCCACTCGTCGTCCAGGGCCTCGTCCAGACCCTGGTTCAGGGCTGGTCGACCTGGTCAGGACCGTCGTCCGGTCAGGTCCCGCTCAGACCGGTGAGCCTGCCGCGCCGCTGCCAGCCCCGACGTCCGACGGCCTGAACTGGGACTCCTGCCCGTCGATGATCTGCGAGGCGACCCGGGTGAGCTTCATGTTGAGCTCCTGCGACGTGCTGCGCAGCAGCTCGAAGGCCTGCTCACCGGTGATGTGGTGCGCGGCCATGAGCAGACCGACGGCCTTGCCGATCTCGCGGTTGCTCTGCAGGCCCTGACGCAGGGTGGCGGCCTCCTCACGGGCCCGGATCGCCATCAGGGCGACCGAGGCGAACGAGGCGATGACGGCACCGATGTCGGCCGACCGGGACGTCAGGGCGCCAGCGGTGTCGGAGAAGACGTTGAGGGCGCCGGCCTTCTCTCCGTCGAGGAGCAGCCGGTAGCCGATGGCCGAGCGCACCGGCGTCTCGGCGACGATGCGCTCGGTGAAGCGCGGCCACGGGGTCGTGGCATCGGTGAGATCCGCGTCGTGCTGGTACGCCTCCGAGACGATGGCGTCGACGCAGGGGCCCTCGCCGACCTCGAGCTCGATCTGGTCGATCCGACGGGCGATGTCGTCGGTGCTCGCAGCGGTGACGTAGCGGTCGCGGGTGCGCACGAGCAGTGACGCCCGGTCGCAGCCCTCGATGAGTTGGGGAGCGGAGTCGACGAGGGACTGGTGGATCGACCCTGAGTCGGCGCCCGCATAGATCAACGCCGACAGCTGTCGGAACGTGTCGTTGATCGTCGGGTCGATCGGAACGTCGCTCGTCATGGCACTCCCTGCAGTCCGGCACCTTCGCCCAGCACACTGCTGGACGGCCTGGGCGCGTCCGTCATCCTCGCACCTCCCCCGCCGGCGTGAGTCCACAGACAACCACACCAGCCTCTCACGTGGGGGCTCCGTCCTATCATTGGACAAAGGTTGGACAGGCGAATTGACGTCGGCGATCTGCGGACAGATACTTGCATGCCGCAAGCAACTAGTCGACTGAGGAGCACCCCATGGCAGTCACCGAGGACCAGGCGAACTCCGTCTTCCTCGGGCTCCTGCGCGTGCAGAAGCTCCTCGTCGCGGCCAAGCACAGTGCGCCCCGCCTCGAGGACGGCGTCGACGTCACGGCATACCCCGTGCTCTTCGTCGTCGCAGGCGCCGGCACCGTCCGCATCTCCGAGCTCGCCACGACCCTGCACAACGATGCCTCGACCGTCAGCCGGCAGGTCAGCTCGCTCGTCGGCACCGGGCATCTCGAGAAGAGCCCCGACCCGAGCGACGGACGCGCCTGGGTCGTGTCCCTGACCGACCACGGCAGCAACGCCCTCGCCCGCATCCAGGCGAGCCGAGCGGCGTGGTTCCAGGGGCTGCTCGCCGACTGGGACGGACCCGTGACCACGGAGTTCGTCACGCGGTTGGGAGAGCTCGGCGATGCGCTCGACGCCAACCTCCGGGCCAGGGGTGCAGCGCCGCCCCCGATGCCCTTCCATTCCACCCGGGACCAGACCCAGAAAGAGGACTGACATGTCCGACACCACCGCCGAACCGCCGCGCGTCGACGCGACTGCGGACGCCCCCGCAGGGGCAGGCCCCGACCCGCGACCGGTGCTCTCCCACAAGGAGATCCTCACCATCCTCGTCGGGCTCATGATGGGGATGTTCCTCGCCGCGCTCGACCAGACGATCGTCGCGAGCGCGATGCGTGTCATCGCCGACGACCTCAACGACCTCGCCGGCCAGGCCTGGGTCACGACGGCATACCTCATCACGAGCACCATCGCGACGCCGCTGTACGGCAAGCTCGGCGACATCTACGGGCGCAAGAAGCTCTTCATCTTCGCGATCACGATCTTCACGATCGGCTCCATGCTCTGCACGCTCGCGTGGTCGATCCCGTCGCTCGCGGCCTTCCGTGCCGTCCAGGGCATCGGTGCCGGCGGTCTCTTCTCGCTCGCCCTCGCGATCATCGGCGACATCGTGCCGCCCCGTGAGCGCGCGAAGTACCAGGGCTACTTCCTCGCGGTCTTCGGCACCTCGAGCGTGCTCGGCCCGGTCATCGGCGGCTTCTTCGCCGGCCAGGACACGCTCTTCGGCGTCACCGGCTGGCGCTGGGTCTTCCTCGTCAACGTGCCGATCGCCGTCGCGGCCCTCATCGTCGTCACGCGCACCCTGCACCTCAAGCACACGCGCCTCGACCACCGCATCGACTACTGGGGCGCCCTCAGCCTCTCGGTGGCCCTCGTGCCGCTGCTCATCGTCGCCGAGCAGGGCCGCGCGTGGGGCTGGGGTTCCGCGACCTCGATCACGTGCTACGCCATCGGCCTCGCCGGTCTCGTCGCGTTCTTCCTCTTCGAGCGGGCCATGGGTGAGGAGGCGCTGATCCCGCTGCGCCTCTTCAGGAACCGCACGATCGGGGCCGCCTCGGTTGCCTCCGTCTTCATCGGCATGGGCATGTTCGGCGGGCTCGCCGCGATCCCGCTCTACCTGCAGATCGTCAAGGGCTCGACGCCGACCGAGGCGGGCCTGCAGCTGCTGCCGATGACGCTCGGGATCATGTCCGGCTCGATCATCTCGGGCCAGCTGATCTCCCGCACGGGGCGCTACCGGCACTTCCCGATCATGGGCGCGGCGATCCTCGTCCTGTCGCTCTACGCCTTCAGCTTCGTCGGCGCGGACACCCCGCTGTGGAAGACGATGATCGTGATGTTCTTCTTCGGCATCGGCCTGGGCTTCAACTTCCAGCCGCTGACCCTCGCCGTCCAGAACGCCGTCGACCGCCGCGACATGGGGGTGGCGACGTCGTCGGCGACCTTCACCCGCCAGATCGGTGGCACGCTCGGCACCGCGGTCTTCCTCTCGATCCTCTTCTCGCAGGCGGGCTCGAAGATCTCCGAGGCCTTCGCGGCGATCGCGCCGACGCCGGCGTTCCAGGCCGCGCTCCACAACCCGACCGGCGGCGACCCCGCGACGAACAAGGCCTTCGTCCAGCAGCTGCAGGCAGCCCAGCAGGGTGGCGGTTCGGGTGCGGGGGTCGGCGGCTCGGCCCTGTCGGACAGCTCGTTCATCAACCAGCTCGACCCGCGCCTGGCCAAGCCGTTCCTCGTCGGCTTCTCGGACGCGATGTCGGTCGTCTTCGTCGTCGCGGCCGGGGTGCTCGTCCTCGCCTTCATCGCGACGCTGTTCCTCCCGAACCTCGACCTCGGTCCCAAGCCGGGCGCTGCCGGGGCCAAGACCGACGAGGACGCCGTGGCCATCCCCGCCGGTCACTGACCCCGGGTCCCGCCCACCCGCAGCTCCACCGTCGAGAGGCCACGTTCGGCCGCTGGACGACAGTCGAAAGGCCACTTCCCGTTGAGGGGAGTGGCCTTTCGACATGCCAGACGCGGCCACACGTGGCCTCTCGACGGTTCGCGCCGAGGGCGTATGCCGTGTGGCGGGGGGTGTGGGGTGGCGCGAGGGGGTCGGCCGGTGGCGTTGCGCATGGTGCTGCCGCTGGTGGGGTGATCACCCCACCAGACGCAGCACCATCGGGCGACTCATCCCCGGTACGCCCACCCCCGGGCGGCCACACGTGGCCTCTCGACATGCCGGAGGCGGCCACACGTGGCCTTTCGACGGTTCACTGCGGCGAGGACGTATGCCGCGTGGGGCGGTCAGCGGAGGGTGTGCAGCTCGCGGCGGGTCAGGAACGCGCGGGTGCCGAGGGCCATGACGAAGGCGAAGCTGCCCGCGATGATGGCCACCCAGTAGCCGTGCTGGGCCCCGATGTGGTCGACGACGACACCCGAGACGGCCGAGCCGGCCGCGACACCGACGATGATGCCGGTGAGCACGATCGTCATGCCCTCGTTGAGCTGCGCCTTGGGGACGATGCGCTCGATGAGGTTCATCGTCGTGATGAGGGTCGGCGCGGTCGCCATCCCGGCGACCATCATGAGGCCGGCGAGGATCCAGAGGTTGGGGGCGAAGAGCACCGGGATCTCGAGCACCGCCATGCCGAGCGTGCCGGCGACGAGGAGCTTGACGAGGCTGCGCCCGTGCGAGACGTGACCGAAGACGAGGCCCGCGGAGGCCGACCCCACGGCATACAACGCGAGGATGGCGCCCGCCGCGCTCGGCGCGCCCAGGTCCTGCGAGACGGCGAGGGTGACGACCTCGTTGACGCCGAAGATCGCGCCCGTCATCACCATGATGAAGGCGAGCGGGACGAGCCCCGGCACGGTGTACGCGTGCGCGGTCGGGCGCTCGTGGTGCGGGACGACGGGCGGCTCCGTGGAGCGCGCCGAGATGAAGACGAGGACGCCGACCGTGTAGGCGACGGTCGCGAAGGCGAACCCGGCCTCGGGGAAGAGCGTCGTCGACAGCCAGATCGCGAGGACCGGGCCGATGACGAAGGTCACCTCCTCCATCACCTGCTCGAACGACATGGCCGCGTGCAGGTTCTTCGGGTCGTCGGCGAAGATGTGCGACCACCGCGCCCGGGCCATCGTGCCGAGGTTCGGGATGGCGCCGCACAGGGGGAAGGTGATGAAGAGCAGCCACGACGGCCAGCCGCGCAGCGACGTGAGCAGCGTCATGACCGCCCAGAAGCCGGACCAGAGGAAGAACGGGATGGCGATGCGCCGTTGGCCGTAGCGGTCGACGAGTCGGCCGAGGATCGGCGCGAAGAGCGCCAGGGACACCATGCCGACGGCGACCACGGCGCCGGCCAGCGCGTAGGAGCCGGTGCGCGCCGCGACCATCGCGACCACCGACACGGCGAACATCGAGCCGGCCGTGCGGGCGACGAACCCGCCGGCGATGAAGACACGGGCCCCCGGCACCTCGAAGAGAGGTCGGTAGGACGCCAGCACTGATGCTCCTCTCGGTCGGGGACGGCCAACCTCCCCATCCTTGCATTCCAGCGCCCGAGGAGGGGAATGCCGGGTTTGTGGTGCGACGCGCGTCAGCTGCCGTGCTTGCGGCGCAGCGACCACATCTGCGGCGAGCGCTCGACCTCGACGGCGACGTCCCACGGCATGCCGCCGGGCGCGGTCTCGCGGCGGAAGCTCGCGACCATCCGCCGGGCGAGTGCGGGGTCCTTCGCGACCCGTCGGGCGATCTCGAGGGCGCGGTCCTGCACGTCGCCGTCGTCGTGTGCCGCCCAGGCCAGGCCCAGCGCCACGGCCCGGTCCCCGTCGACCTCGTCGCCGAAGAGCCCGAGGGCCGCGGCGGCCTCACGGCCGGCGACCCGGTTGATCAGGGTGAAGTGCCCGCCGCCGGGATGGATGCCGATCTGGGCGAACCCGGGCAGCAGCCGGGCCGTGCGCGAGACGATCCGCAGGTCGGTGGCCAGGGCCAGGTTGAGACCCGCCCCGACCGCGGCACCGCGCACGGCCGCCACGGTCGGCACGCCGACCGAGCCGATCGTCGTGAACGCGGCATAGACCGTCTCGAGGTTGCGGTACGCCTCGTCCTCGACCGGGTCCCGGCCGGTGTCGGCCAGCACGCTGCGGACCGCGCCCGCGCAGAAGTGCGCGCCGCCGGTGACGACGACCGCACCGACGGCCTCGTCCGCCTCGGCCGTGCGAGCCGCGTCGATGAGCTCACGCGACATCTCCACGGACAGGGCGTTGCGCCGCTCGGGGGCGTCGAGCGTGATGAGCGCGACGCCGTCGGTCACGTCGTAGCGGATCTCGGTCATGCGGCGAATCTCCTTTGGCGAGTTGGCACTTCAGCCACCGTCGTGGGGGTGGAGACGGGCAGTCGACGGTTTGGCGCGGCCGGTCGTGATGAGCGTCCAGAGCCGGTCGCGACCGGCCGAGGACGCGAGTGCGGTGAGGGTCTCGTCCCAGTCCTGCAACGAGCCGTACTCGCTGCGCCGGGCCAGGATCGGCTTGGTCAGGGTGTGCAGCTCGTGCTCGAGGGTCGTGCCGATCGCGCCGAGCACCTGGTGCGCGCCCCGGACGACGACCGACGCGGCATGCCCGACGCAGGACTTGGCCACCCCGACCGCGAAGAGCATCCCGGGGTCGCGCCAGTCCGAGGCGGCGGCGCGGGCCACGGCGGCATCGGTGGCCGCCCGCGCCAGCGCGGTCTCCGAGGCGATGTCGGCCACGAGGTGCTGCACGGCCTGGAAGCGGCCGATCGGGCGGCCGAACTGCTCACGCTCGCGGACGTGGGTCAGGACGACCTCGACGACCCGCTCCATGGCCCCGACCACCTGCGCGCACCTCGCCAGGGCGCCGCGCAGGTGGAACTGCTCGCCGATCTCGTGGGCGACGACGGTGCCGGCCTCGAGGTCGTCGAGGTCGAACTCGACCGTGTCGCTGGGCTCCCCGGCGAGGTTGCGGCGCTGCTCGATGGCCACCCGCTCGACCGGCACGTCGGCCACCCGCCACTGGTCCCGGTCCTCCCAGAGCGCGACGATCCGGCTCGCGTCCCTCGCCCACGTGACGTTGAGCGCGACCCCGGACGGGTCCGGACGGCACACGGTCCGCAGCCCACCCTCGTTGGGCAGGCCAGCCGCTTCGAGGAGCCAGCCACCCAGGATGTCGTGCTCGGCCAGCGGCACCGGCGCGGCGGCCGCAGCGGCGAGCCCGAGCAGGGCCGCGGCATCGACCCAGCCGCCGCCGCTGCCGCCCGCAGCCTCGCTGCCGGTCAGGCGCGTCAGCCCCAGTTCCTCGAGCCGCTGCCACAGGCCACGGTCGAGGTCGACGACAGCCGTCGGCGTGGCCCGGGTCGCGCGGTAGTCGGCGAACAGACCGGTGAGCACGTCGAGGAGGTCGGGGTCGGGCGTCGTCGGGGCAGCGAGCTCGTCGAGACGGTGCTGCTCGGGGCGGTCGGTCATCAGCGCAGCCCCAGCCCGCGGGCGATGACGCCGCGCAGGATCTCGTTCGTGCCGCCGCGCAGGGTGAAGCCGGGCCGCTGCAGGATCGCGGCGTGCAGCAGCGTGTCGAGCTCGTCGTCGAGCGCCCACCCCGACGCGGTCAGGGTGTCGACGTAGTCGGCGATGTCGCCCTCCCCCGTCGTGCCGAGCACCTTGACCACGGCAGCGGCCGTGTCGGCGTCCTCGTGGTTCTCGAGCGCCGTGGACACGGCGAACGACATGTGGTGCAGGGCCGCGACGCGCGCGACGTGCCGGCCGAGGCCCGGATCGGTGGGCAGGCGCCCCTCGTCCATGGCCTGCGCGGCGGCGGCCAGGAGCTGGAAGGTCGACAGCACCCGCTCCGGGCCGCTGCGCTCGAAACCGAGCTCGGAGGTCACCTGGGCCCAGCCCCCGCCGACCTCCCCGAGCACCCGGTCATCAGGGATGAACACCCCGTCGAGGTGCACCTCGTTGAAGTGGTGCTCGCCACCCATCGAGACGATCGGGCGGATCGTCACGCCCGGGGCGCGCAGGTCGACGATGAACTGGCTCAGCCCCCCGTGCCGGTGGGCCGGATCGAGCGGCGCCGACCGGGCGAGCGCGAAGAAGGCGTCCGCCTCGTGCGCCCCCGAGGTCCACACCTTCGTCCCGGTCAGCCGCCAACCGCCGTCGACCCGGTCCGCCCGCGTCCGCACGCTAGCCAGGTCCGAGCCCGAGTCCGGCTCGCTCATGCCGATGCCGAACACGATCTCGCCGCGGCCGATCCCGGGCAGGAACGCCTGCTTCTGCTCCTCGGTGCCGTAGCGCAGCAGCGACGGCCCGATCTGGCGCTCCGCGACCCAGTGCGCGGCGACGGGGGCACCGACGACGAGCAGCTCCTCGGTCACGACGAACCGCTCGAGGTAGGTGCGACCCTGACCGCCGTACTCCCTCGGGATGACCATGCCGAGCCAGCCCCGCCGGCCCAGCTCACGGGTGAAATCGCGGTCCCAGCGGGTCAGCCACGTGTCGACGTGTGGCACGAAGGCCCCCGCAGCGACCTGCTCGGCCAGGAAAGCGCGAACCCCCAGACGCAGCTCGGTCAGCGCGGGCAGCTCCCGGGCACCGGGAGGGACGAGACGGGCCGACATGCTCACCTTCCTCACGCGACGTCGCAGCGGTTCGTGCGCCACTCTCCCACACGCGTCCGGCGGTCCCACGACGACGTCTGGCCCTCCCGCAACGCCCGGCCTTTCGTTGAGCGTTGGGCCAGCATGCTCGCTGCTAGCCTCGAACGAGACGTCAACTGACGAGGTATCTCCCCCACCCGGACGAGCAGCTCACTCGTTGCAGGAGGACCATTTCCATGACGGCACCAGCCCTCGAGGAAGCCATCGACGCCCTTGACGTCGACAAGTTCTGGGAACGCGGATACGCGATCCTCCCGAACGTCTACACGCCGGAGGAGATCGCGGCCTTCCGCGAGGCCGCGTACGCCTCCCGCGGGTTCGGAGGCGATCTCCTGGCCAACCCGCGCCTGCGCAGCGTCATCACCGACGGTCGCATGGCCGCGGTGGCGCGCAAGCTGCTCGGCACCGACGACCTCGTCTACACCGGCGACAGCTCCTTCACGATCAACGGCACCCAGAAGGGGTGGCACAAGGACAACGCCGACCGCGTCGACCCCGAGGCCCCCGACTGGGCCGACCGCTACACGCAGCTGCGCTTCGGCATCTACTGCCAGGACCACTCCGAGCACACCGGCGGCCTGAACCTGCGCGTCGGCTCGCACGACCTGTGCAACACGACCGAGGGCGAGGTGCAGTACGCCAAGACCAAGCCGGGCGACCTCGCCGTGTGGAGCATGCGCATCACGCACTCCGGCAACGGCATGCTGCTCAAGGACCCCGAGGCGCCGTTCCCGATGCCCAACGAGCACGACCGGTTCAAGCCGGATGAGGTTGCGGAGGCCGATGGCGACCGCATCGCCCTCTTCGCGCACATCGGCGCCGACGACAAGCACGCAAAGCGCTATGCGGACTACACCAAGACCCGCAAGTACCTCGTCGACGCGTGGCGCATGCGCCCCTACGACGACGCGGCCCGCCAGGCCGCCAAGGACGCGGGACTGCGCCTGCGTGACCTTCCCGCCGAGGTCATGGACGACCCCACTGCCGGCCTGAACGAGCTCTGGCAGCCCTTCCCCTACGAGGGACAGAAGACGAAGGCGGCGGCCGCCACGGCGGCTCCCGCGACTCCCGCGGCTCCGGCGACCGGCACGTCCGGTGGGACCGACGTCAAGGCCGTCGCGAAGGCGGCCCTGCGTCGCGCCTACCGCGCGGCCCGCGGCGGCGCCAAGGGCGTTCGCGACGGGTGGCGCGCCGGCCGCTGAGCATCGGCGGCTCTCGACGTCCGGGGAAGGCCCCGTCGGCGGGTGCCTCACGGGCCGGGCGCTCGCGTATGCCGTCAGGCGGGGTCCCGCGTCCCGCCCGCCCGGCGCGCCCGGGACGACGGCGTGCCTAGAAGCCCTGGAGCACGAGGTAGGTGCAGAGGCCGACGATGACAGCCGTGACGAGGGTCGCCGCGACCGTCGTCAGCGGGTGGTTGGCCAGGGCGCCCATGAGGCGGCGGTCCCGGGTGAAGAGCAGCAGCGGCACGAGGGTGCCGGGCAGGGCGAACGAGAGCACGACCTGGCTCCAGACCAGGGCGCTCGTCGGCTCGACGCCGAGCCAGAGCAGGATCAGGGCCGGCACGACCGCCACCAGCCGGCGCAGCAGTGGCGAGATCGGCCGGCGGCCGAAGCCCTGCATGACCACGTCACCCGTCTGGACCCCCACGAGGGTCGCCGCGAGACCGGAGGCCAGCAGCGCGACGGCCAGCATGGTGGCGGCGAGCTGGCCCACGTGGGCGAGCAGGGCGGCATACGCGGCCTCGATCCCCGCTCCCGCGCCCGACGGCAGCGCGGCGGAGATCACGACGAGACTGACGTTCGCGGCCCCGGCGACGGTCATCGCGATGACGACGCTGCCCACCGTGCGGCGGCCGGCGCGCAGCCGCTGGGCCAGGCGGTCGGGGTCGCCGGGGTGCAGGTCCGGGCCCGCGCCGGGGGTCGGCACGTCAACGCGGGAGGCGGCCGAGTGGAAGTGCAGCGCGTGGGGCATCACCGTCGCCCCGACGATCCCGACGGCGAGCAGCGCCGCGGACGAGTCGAGCGGCCCGGGGACGAGCGACCGCAGCAGGGCGACGCTGTCCACGTCGGCGATGCCGACCTGCCACGCCAGCGAGGCGATGATGACGACGAGCAGCACCAGCACGACGGACTCGAACTGGCTGCGACCACGGAACCTCAAGGCCAGCACGACGAGGCTGAACGCGGTGACGCACAGGGCCCCCACCATGATCGGCATCCCGAAGAGCAGCCGCAGGGCGATCGCGCCACCGACGATCTCGGCGAGGTCTGTCATCACCACGACGAGCTCCGCCTGGGCCCACAGCAGCACCCGGCCCACACCGGGGAAGCGCTCCGAGCTGTGCTCCGCGAGGCTCTTGCCGGTGACCATGCCGAGCTTGGCCGCGAGGTACTGGATGACCATCGCCGAGCCGCTCGCGAACACCACGACCCACACCAGGGAGTAGCCGTGCTCGGCGCCGGAGGTGATGTTGACGCCGAAGTTGCCCGGGTCGACGTAGGCGATCGCCGCCAGCAGCGCCGGGACGAGGGTGCGCGGGGCCCGGCGCACGCCACCGAGGCCGCGCGTCGGCGATCGGTGGTCTGCGCGAGGCTCCTGCGCCACTCGCTCGTTCATGGCAGAAGCATCGAGCCTCGAGCACCTCTGCGCCAACTGCCGTCTGGCGGGGCAGACCGTCCCGTCGTCAGCGCGCGGAAGCGATGCCGAGCAGGGCTGCGATCCCCAGTGCACTGCGCGGGTCGTAGGCGGCGGTCCACAGGCCTCCGTGCGCGGCGGCGAACGCCTCGTCCTGCCATGCGGTCGGCTGGCCCGGCGAACCGGTGCGCAGGTCGTGGACGAGCAGCGCGGCCATCAGCGTGTTCGCGGTGCCCGGCTCGAAGACCTCGATGCCGAACCGGTGGGCGCCGGCGTAGGCCGCCGCCAGCGCCCGGTTCTTCACGACCGAGCGGGTCCGCGTGGGCGGGGCGACCTTGAACGACACGAGACCGCCGTCGGCGCGGTATGCCGTCGCCCGCCATCGCTGGAGCCGCTTGGCGAGCAGGTAGTTGGGTCCCTGCTGGAGCACGACGCTGTCGTTGATGCCCGGGGTCCTGGCCCGGCACGTAGTTGCGCCGCAGGAGCCGTCCCCCGCTGATGGTGCGCAGCGGCACCCGGAGCAGCTTCGAGGTGCGGCGGTGGGCGTAGCTGTCGACGGAGCGCTCGACCGCGGCGCCCGGCACGGCGAAGACGTCGGTCGGCGTCGCGAGGAAGGCGAGGGCGACGTCGTCTCGGCCCTTGGCCTCGACCACGTGCCGGGTCAGGGCGTCGACGGCCATCGAGACGCGGACGTTCGTCTCGCCGTCGGCGTAGACGTAGTTGCCGATCGCCAGCGGGCCCTCGAGGGCTGCCACCCACCGCGTGACGGACCCGAGGTCGTGGACGAGGTCGCCGCCGGCACGCGCCGCAAGCGGGCCGTCACCCTGACGGACGGGCACGGTGATCGACCCGGCGAGTCGTCGCGTGTCGGCGATGAGCCTGTCCCACAGGTCTCTTCGGGGGAGGTCGACGGCCGCGACGTCGGCTCCCCACCGGAGCAGGGACCGCAGCGGCCCCATCTCGGCGGCTGCACCGAGCACGACCACGGTGCGGTCGGACAGGTCGAGCCAGTCGGGGTTGTCGATGACACGGCCCACGGCCTCGGCGCAGGTGGGCTCGACGGTGCCGGCCTCGACCCAGAGGTCGAGGCGACGGCGCAGCGCGTCCCCCGAGAGGCGCTCACCGGCATACGGCACGGACAGCACGCGGTCGGGCGTGCCCTCGCCACGGAAGGTCTCGGACCCCATCGGCTCAGCCTGCTCGTCGGATGCGAACGCGGCGTCGAGGGGGTGGTCTCCGGTGGCGTCCGCCCAGCGCATCCGCCGGTGCAGGGATTCGAGGCCACTGGCCGCGATGGTCTGCGCGGCACCCGGGACTGCGACCCCCGCCTCGACGAG
Source organism: uncultured Actinomycetota bacterium (assembly GCA_963849965.1). Taxonomy (GTDB): domain Bacteria; phylum Actinomycetota; class Actinomycetes; order Actinomycetales; family Dermatophilaceae; genus Terrabacter. Next base: position 100,691 of record CAWKJV010000015.1, read on the forward strand.
GCGCCGGAAGTGCGGCAGGTAGCCCTGGCGCCAGTTGGTCTCGCGCTCGGCCGACGCGGCGCCCACGGGGTCCACACCGCGCAGGGCGTCAGCGACGACGGCCCGTCCGGTGGCGGTCGTGCTGCGGCGTCCGGATGCCGGGTCGAGTGGGAAGACCACTCCGCTGGGGTCGCTCATGGGCCCATCCTGCCCGAGTGTCCACCGGCGGCCACGAGGCCGACATCACTCCGGCGCCGGGGTGCAGTGCACCACGTGTCCCCACGAAACGGGCCCGATCGGAGGATCATGGGGACATGAGCACCAAGACGGCCGCCCACGCGGCAGAGCTGACGACGACCCGGGCCAACGAGATCGAGCGCATCACCGGGCTACGTCGAGAGTTCGCCGAGGTCGTCGAAGCCTCTCGAGGCCAACATCGCCGACGACGAGCACGACCCCGAGGGGTCGACGATCGCCTACGAGCGCACCCAGATCGGCGCGCTCATCGAGCAGGCCGAGCAGCACCTCACCGAGATCGACGCCGCCCTCCAGCGCATCGCCGACGGCACCTACGGTCGCTGCGAGGTGTGCGGCGACCTGATTCCCGACGAGCGGCTGCGCGCGCGACCGGCGGCGCGCACCTGCATCGCCCACGCGGCAGCCGCCCTCCGTCGCTGAGCGGATCCGTCGCTGAGGGGACGCGGCGCTGAGGGGACGCGGCGACGGGGTCGGTGCTCAGCGCAGGCCGGCCGCGATGCGGTCGAAGGCCTGGTCGATGTTGCGCTCCAGACGGCCCGCAGCCGCCGTTCTGCTGGTGCTCGATGCAGGCGCGCACGGCCGCGATGGCGACGGCCACGGTGAGGCGCGGCTCGAGCGAGGCCCCGGCCCGGACGCCGAGGCGGCGCTCGAGCGCCGCCGTCAGGGCGTTCTCGATGCGGATGTTGTTGCCGACGAGGGCCGGGCGCGAGCGACGGCTCGCCGAGCAGGATGCGCCGGCGCTTGGCCCGCAGCTCGCGGTCGATCGAGGTCGGCGCGAGCATGCCGGCGAGGATCCGACGGAGGGAGTCGAGCGGTGACTCGTCCCCCGCGTCCTCCTCGAGCGACGCGGCATACGCCTCGAGCTCCTCGGCCGTCGTGCCGATGACGGCGGCCTCCTTCGACGGGAAGTAGTTGAAGAAGGTGCGGGCGCTGACGCCGGCGCGGGCCGCGATCTCCTCGGTGGTGACGGCGGCGAAGCCCTTCTCCTCGACGAGGTCGAGGGCGGCGAGGTTGAGCGCGCGGCGGGTCTCGCGCTTCTTGCGCTCACGCAGGCCGCACGACTCGTCGGTCAGCAGGTCCGTGCTCATGCACCCATGGTGACACGATCAGTGCATGGACTGCAATTTTGCAGTCACTGCACAATCGGCGTACTGTGGCCGCCATGCCACAGAAGACCCAGGGGACAGCCACGGACGCCACGACCGGCCCAGCCAGCTCGACGAGCGCCGCGAAGGCACCCGGACTCGACCGCTCGACCCGCAACATCTTCATCGCGCTCATGCTCGGCATGCTCGTGGCGTCGATCAGCCAGACGATCGTCGGCCCGGCGATGCCGCGCATCGTCGCCGAGCTCGGCGGCATCGACCACTACTCGTGGCTCGCCACGGCCGCGATGCTCGTCAGCGCCATCACCGTCCCGATCGTCGGCAAGATGAGCGACCTCTACGGCCGGCGCGGCTTCTACCTCGGCGGGCTCGTCGTCTTCATGGCCGGCTCGATCCTCTCCGGCTTCGCCCAGAACTTCTGGTGGCTCATCGCCGCCCGCGCCATCCAGGGCGCCGGCATGGGCACGCTGATGCCGCTCTCGCAGACGATCATCGGCGACATCATCCCGCCGCGTCAGCGGGGCAAGTACCAGGGCCTCATGGGCGGCGTCTTCGGCCTCGCCTCGATCCTCGGCCCGCTCGTCGGCGGCTTCGTCACCGACAACTGGGGCTGGCGCTACCTCTTCTTCATCACCCTGCCCGTCGGCGTCTTCGCCTTCTTCGGCATCAGCCGCTTCCTCCACCTCGAGCACACCCCGCGCGAGACCGTCGTCGACAAGGCCGGCATCGCCGCGCTGTCGATGACCCTCATCCTGCTGCTCGTGCCCACCTCGCTCGGCGGCACGACCCTCGCCTGGGGCTCCCCCGCGATCATCGGGATGTATGCCGCGGGCATCGTCATGCTCGGCGTCTTCATCGCCATCGAGCGCAGGGCCGTCGAGCCCGTGCTGCCGCTGCGCCTCTTCAAGAGCCCGCTCTTCACGCTCTCCAACATCGCGGCCTTCATGGTGTCGGTCATGATGTTCGGCGCGATGATCTACCTCCCGGTCTACGCCCAGGGCGTGCTCGGCGCGTCGGCCACCAACTCCGGCCTGATCCTCATGCCGATGTCGGTCGCGATGATCGGCCTGTCGATCATCTCCGGGCTCGTCATCACGAAGACCGGCCGCTACAAGCTGCAGACCATCGCAGGCATCCTCATCATGGGCGTCGGCTTCTGGCTGCTGACCCAGCTGCACTACGGCTCGAGCCAGCTCGACCTGACGCTGTCGATGATCGTCTTCGGCGTCGGCCTCGGCATGGCGCTGCAGGTCTTCACCCTCATCATCCAGAACTCCTCGCAGCGCAAGGACCTCGGCGTCGCCACCGCGTCGACGCAGTTCTTCCGCAACGTCGGCTCGACCGTCGGCACCGCCGTGTTCGGCACGATCATGACGAGCGGGCTCGCCGGCAACATCGCCTCGCACCTGCCGGCTTCGGTCGTCCAGCAGATGCAGGCGTCGGGCCAGCAGGTCAGCGCCGGCTCGGTGCTCGACCCGTCCGCCCTCGCCACGCTGCCGCCGCAGGTCGCGACCGGCGTGCAGCAGGGTCTCGCCGACTCGCTGCACACCGTGTTCGTCTGGGGCCTCGTGCCGTTCGTGCTCGCGCTGCTCGCCGCGCTCTTCATCAAGGAGGTGCCGCTGCGCGACACCGTGCACACGCCCGACGAGGCCGGCATCGAGCTGCTCGACACGATGTCGCAGTCGGCCGCCGACGACGAGCTCAAGGTGCCGCTCGGCCGCGAGGCCGGCAACACGCGGACGCACGAGCGCCTGCTCGGGCTGCGCCTGGGCCTGCTCGCCGACTCGGCACTGCGCGGCGACCGCCCGCTGCTGACGCAGGCCGTGACGCGGCTCGGCGAGGGGGACCTCGACGCCGGTGCGGCGCTGCTGCACCGCACGTCGCGGATGCTGACCACCGAGGACCCCGCGCTCGTGGCCGAGACCGAGCGGTTCGCCGTCGAGGTCGCGGCGCGGGCCAAGGTCTCGGGCGGCATCCTCGACGAGGCGCTCAAGCGCGAGCTCGCCACCGCCGTGGCCGAGCGCGACGCCCGCACCGTCATGACGACGGTCGAGCCGACCGTCGCCGAGCGCCACGAGGCGGTCGACATCCGCCTCCTGTCCGCTGTCGGTGACGACCTCACCGCCGCCTACCTCGTCGACCGGCAGAACGCCAGGGTCGCCGAGCACGCCGAGCCGCCGAGGCGGGGGCCGGGCGGCAGTGCGCTGACCCGCCCTCCGAACCGTCGAGAGGCCACGTGTGGTCGCCTCGCACACATCGAGAGGCCAGTTCTCGTCACGAGGACTGGCCTCTCGACTGTCACGGGGCGACCACACGTGGCCACTCGACGGTTGGGTGGGGTGCTGGGACTGGGCGGTGACGCTGGGTCCCGGCGACGCGGCATACGGTGTCGGGATGAGCAAGGTAGCCCTCGTCACCGGCGCATCGTCCGGCATCGGTGAGTCCATCGCCGTCCATCTCGTCGAGTCCGGCTGGACGGTGTATGCCGTGGCCCGCCGGGTCGAGCGCATGGCCGCGCTCGAGTCCCGCGGCATCATCCCGTTCGCGATGGACGTCACCGACGACGCGTCGATGGTCGCGGGGGTCGACCGGATCCTCACCGAGCAGGGGCAGATCGACGCCCTCGTCAACAACGCCGGCTACGGCTCCTACGGGCCGGTCGAGCACGTGCCGGTCGACGAGGCGCGGCGACAGTTCGACGTCAACGTCTTCGGGCTGGCGCGGCTGACCCAGCTCGTCACCCCGCACATGCGCACGCGCCGTCGCGGGCGGATCGTCAACGTCTCCAGCATCGGCGGCAAGATCTACGAGCCGCTCGGCGCGTGGTACCACGCCACGAAGTTCGCGGTCGAGGGCTTCAGCGACAGCCTGCGCATCGAGCTCGCGCCGTTCGGGATCGACGTCGTCATCGTCGAGCCGGGACCGGTCATCTCGGAGTGGAACAGCATCGCCCGCGAGAGCCTGGTCGAGCGGTCCGTCGGGACCGTCTACGAGGACCTCGCCCGGCGGATGGCCGTCATGTTCGAGCGCGTGGACACCCCGCGGCTGAGCTCGGGGCCGGAGGCCGTGGCCGAGAAGGTGCTCAAGGCCGTCGAGGCGACCAACCCGGCAGCCCGCTACCCCGCCGGCAAGGGTGCCCGGGCCATCGTCACGGCGCGCAAGATCCTGCCCGACAGAGCCATGGACCTGCTCATCCGTCAGGCCTTCAAGGGCTGACCGAGCCGTCGCGCCGTCGCGACGAGCTCGCCGGCGGGGCCGGTGAGGCGGCGGGGTTCACGCCACACCGCGCGCAGCCGTCGGGTCAGGGCCAGCCCCTCCACCTCGACGACCCGCAGGAGGCCGGCCTCGACCTGCTCGCGCACCGCGAGGATGCTGACGACGGCGGGGCCGACACCCGCGAGCACGCTGGCGCGCACGGCTGCGCCGCTGGCCAGCTCGAGCAGCGGCTCGGCGCGGGTGAGGTCGCGAAGGGCGTCGTCGAGGGTCGTGCGCGTGCCCGAGCCCGGCTCGCGGGCCACGAGTGGTGTGCTTGCCAGCTCCTCGGGAGGCAGGGCCCGGCGTCGCCGGGCCCACGGATGGGCCGGTGTGACCACGACGACGAGGCGGTCCTGGCCCACGGTGCAGCTGTGCAGACCGCGCGGCACCGAGGGCGACTCGACGAAGCCGACGTCGCAGGCGCCGGCCTCGACCTGCTCGAAGACCTGGGTCGAGTTGTGCACCTGCAGGTGGATCCGCAGGTCCTCGTGGTGCCGACGCAGCTCACCGAGCCACGCCGGGACCAGGTGCTCGGCCACGGTCATGCTCGCGCTGACCGCCAGCTCGTCCCGGCGCGCTCCGCGGAGCGCCTCAGCCGCGTCGAGCAGCCGCCCCGCGTCGGCGAGGACCTCGCGGGCCCAGTGCACGACCACGGTGCCCTGCGGGGTGAGTGCCGATCCGCGCGCCCCGCGCCGCAGCAACGGCATACCGAGCTCGCCCTCGAGCCGGCGCACCGCTCGGCTCGCATTGGGCTGGGCCATGCCCTCCCGTCGGGCCGCCGCACCGAGGCTGCCGAGGTCGTCGACGCCCACGAGGACGGCCAGCACCGAGAGGTCGGGCCACGTGCGAGACATGCTCTGAGCATATGGGCGCTCCCTTGCCCATATCACTGCGATATGGATCCATGCAGGATCTCCGGCTACCGGTGGCCCAGCTGCGACGGAAGGCTGGTCATCATGTCGACCTCCGTCAGCCCGCAGCACGCCGACACCTCGGCTCCCCCCTCGACCGGGCCGACGCGAGCCCTGCCGGGTCTCGCGGTCGGTGCGGGGGTGTCGGCAGCCGCCCTGGGCCTCAACCAGTGGGTGCCCGCGCTCAGCCCGCTCCTCGTCGCCATCGTCGTCGGGGCCGCGCTCGCCAACACCGGCCGGCTCAGCCCACGCCTCGAGCCGGGCCTCGCCGTGGCATCGAGACGGCTGCTCCGTCTCGGCGTCGCGCTGCTGGGGCTCCAGCTGGCGCTCGGTGACGTGCTGCGCCTCGGGTGGGGAGTCATCGGGGTGGTGGTCGCGGTCGTGGTGCTGGGATCGCGGGCGGAGTGGCCGTGGGGCGGCTGCTCGGGCCTCAGCCGCTCGCAGACCCTGCTCATCGCCGGCGGCTTCTCGATCTGTGGAGCCGCGGCGGCTGCGGCCGTCGACGGTGTCATCGAGTCGGACGACGAGGAGCTCGTGACCTCCGTGGCCCTCGTCGTGCTCTTCGGGACGGCCATGATCCCGCTGCTCCCCCTGCTCGCGGGCTGGATCGGGCTGGCGCCCGCGCAGGCCGGGATGTGGGCGGGCGCCTCGATCCACGAGGTGGCCCAGGTGGTGGCCGCGTCGGGTGTCATCGGCAGCGGCGCGCTGGCGGTGGGCGTCGTCGTCAAGCTCGGCCGCGTCCTCCTGCTGGCGCCGGTGCTGGCGGTGATCAGCCTCCGCGAGCGGCGGCTGCGCTCCCCGCCGAGCCGAGTCAGGCAGCGTGGCGACAGCCGACCGACACGCGACCGACGGTGCGGCCGGCCGCTCAGCAGCCCCGGGCCGCGGCGCCCGCCCTCCGCTCGTGCCGCTCTTCGTCGTGGGCTTCGTCGCGCTCATGGCGCGCGGACCACCGGGCTCGTGCCGTCTGCCGTGCTCTCGCTGGCCAAGTGGGGCGAGACCGCCCTGCTCACCATCGCGATGTTCGCCCTCGGCACGGGCGTGCGGGCGCCTCCCTGCGGCGGGTGGGGCCTCGCCCCTTCGTGCTCGCAGCCGTGACGACCGCGTGGGTGGCGACGTCTCGCTCGGCGGCATCCTCCTCGCCACCTGACCCCACCCGTCGAGAGGCCGAGGTATGCCGCTCCCTGCCCGTCGAGAGGCCAGTTCTCGTGACGGGAACTGGCCTCTCGACTGCAGTCAGGCGGCCAAACGTGGCCTCTCGACGGTCGGCAGGCGGCCAAACGTGGCCTCTCGACGGTCGGCAGGCGGCCGAACGTGGCCTTTCGACGGGTGGGGTTGGGGTGGTGGTTCAGCCCCAGACGAGGGCCTGGGCCGGGTCCGCCATGATCGCGGCGAGGTCGCTGAGGAAGCGGCTGCCGAGCTCGCCGTCGATGAGCCGGTGGTCGAAGCTGACGGCGAGCTGCGTGACGTGGCGGATCGCGATCTCGTCGTTGCCGTCGGCGTCGGTGACGACCCACGGCTGCTTGCGGATCGCGCCGAAGCAGACGATCGCCGACTCCCCCGGGTTGATGATCGGGGTGCCGCTGTCGACGCCGAAGACGCCGACGTTGGTGATCGTCATCGTGCCGCCCGACATCTCGGCCGGCTGGGTGCGACCCTCGCGGGCCGTCGCCGTCAGCTGCCCGATGGCCTGCGCCAGCTCGAGCATCGTCATGGCGTGGGCGTCCTTGATGTTCGGGACGATCAGGCCACGCGGCGTCGCCGCGGCGATGCCGAGGTTGACGTAGTTCTTCTGGACGATCTCCTGGTTGGCCTCGTCCCACGTCGCGTTCATGCCCGGGTTGCGCTTGACGGCGAGGACGAGCGCCCGGGCCAGCACGAGCAGTGGCGTGACCTTGACGTCCTTGAACTCGCGGCTGCCCTTGAGGCGGTCGACGAGCTCCATCGTCTTCGTGACGTCGATGGTGATCCACTCGGTGACGTGCGGGGCCGTGAAGGCCGAGCCGACCATCGCCTGCGCGGTCATCTTGCGGACGCCCTTGATCGGCGTGCGCTCCTCGCGCTCACCCGCGCCGAACGGCATACGGTGATGCCGCGGGCGTGGCGTGCTGCGAACGAGTCCGCCTGAGCGGCAACGCCGTTCACGGCGGAGCCGCTCGCGTGGTTCGTCACGTCGTCACGGGTGATGACACCGTCCGCGCCCGTCGGGGTGACCGCGGCGAGGTCGATGCCGAGGTCCTTGGCGAGCTTGCGCACGGGCGGCTTCGCCTTGGGGCGGCCACCCGCGGCGCCCGCGGCGTGGACCCCCGGAGCCGGGGACTCGACCCGAGCGGCAGGAGCAGCGGGCTCGGCGATCGGCGCTGCGGCCGCGATCTGCTCGGTCTCGGTCGGCGCCGGAGGCTGCGCCGGGCGGAGCCATGCCCTTGCGCGCGCGGCGGGCGGTGGCACCCGCCTTGGCGCCGTAGCCGACGAGGATCGCCTCCGACGCACCCTCGACCGGAGCGGCCTTCTCGCCCGGGATCGACGGCGCGGCCGCGGGTGCCTCGTCGCCGCCCAGGCCGTCGTCGATCGAGATGATCGGCGTGCCGACGTCGATGGTCTGGCCGACCTCGACGAGCAGCGCCTTGACGGTGCCGGCCCACGGGATGGGCAGCTCGACGAGCGACTTGGCGGTCTCGATCTCGAGGACCATGTCGTTGACCTTGACGGTGTCGCCGGGCGACACCTTCCACTCGACGATCTCGGCCTCGACGAGGCCCTCGCCGGGGTCGGGCAGGTTGAACGTCTTGATTGCCATGTGTCGCAGCCCTTCTCAGTACGCGAGCGCGCGGTCGACGCCGTCGAGGATCCGGTCGAGGTCGGGGAGGAACTCCTCCTCCATCCGGCTCGGCGGATACGGGATGTTGGCGCCGTCGACCCGGATGACCGGAGCCTCGAGCTCGTAGAAGCACTGCTCGGTGACCTGAGCCGAGATCTCGGACGCCATGCCGAGGAAGCTGCTCGCCTCATGGACGACGACGAGCCGGCCGGTCTTGCGCACGGACGCGACGATGGTCTCGATCGGCAGCGGCGAGAGCGAGCGCAGGTCGATGACCTCGATGCTCGTGCCCTCGGCCTCCGCAGCGGCAGCAGACTCGAGCATCGTCTTGACGACGGGGCCGTAGCCGACCATCGTCACGTCGGTGCCCTGACGGATCACGTTGGCCTCGAAGAGGCCCCGCGGCGCGGACGTCGCGGACGTGTCGTACTCCGCACGGTCGTGGTAGCGCCGCTTCGGCTCGAAGAAGATCACCGGGTCGTCGCAGGCGACGGCCTGCTGGATCATCCAGTGGGCGTCCTCGGGGTTGCTGCACGCGACGACGCGCAGGCCGGCGGTGTGGGCGAAGTAGGCCTCGGGGCTCTCGGAGTGGTGCTCCGGGCTGCCGATGCCGCCACCGAAGGGGATGCGGATGACCATCGGGATCTTCACTGCGCCGAGGGCACGGGCGTGCATCTTGGCGACCTGGCTGACGATCTGGTCGAAGGCCGGGTAGACGAAGCCGTCGAACTGGATCTCGCAGACGGGGCGGTAGCCGCGCAGCGCCATGCCGACCGCGGTGCCGACGATGCCGGACTCGGCGAGCGGGCTGTCGATGACGCGGTCCTCGCCGAAGTCCTTCTGGAGGCCCTCGGTGATGCGGAAGACGCCGCCGAGCTTGCCGATGTCCTCGCCGATGAGCACGACCTTGGGGTCGGCCTCCATGGCCTTGCGCAGGCCGTTGGTGATGCTCTTGCCGAGGGTGACCTTCTCGAGCTGCGGCCATCAGTTCGCCTCCTCGAAGCTCGCCTTGTAGGCGAGGTAGGCGGCACGCTCCGCCTCCATGACGGGGTGGTCCTCGGCGTAGACGTGGTCCCACATCGTCTCGCCGGGCATCGTCTCCATCGTGACGCAGCCCTCGCGCAGCTCGGCGGCGAACCGGTCGGCCTCCTCGTCGATGCGGGCGAAGAAGGCCTCGTCGGCCATGCCCTCGTGGGCGAGGAGGGTCTTGAGCCGCAGGATCGGGTCGCGGAACTTCCACTCCTCGACCTCGGCCGAGACGCGGTACTTCGTCGGGTCGTCGGCAGTCGTGTGCGCACCCATGCGGTAGGTGTAGGCCTCGATGAGCAGCGGACCGTTGCCGTTGCGGGCCTCGTCGAGGCAGTGCTGCGTCACGGCATACGTGGCGAGGATGTCGTTGCCGTCGACGCGGACGCCGGGGAAGCCGAAGCCGCGGGCGCGCTGGAAGAGCGGGATGCGGGTCTGCTTCTCGACGGGCTCGGAGATGGCCCACTGGTTGTTCTGGCAGAAGAAGACGACCGGCGCATCGAAGCTCGCCGCGTAGACGAAGGCCTCGTTGACGTCGCCCTGCGAGGAGGCGCCATCGCCGAAGTAGCAGATGACGGCGGTGTCGCGGTCGGGGTCGCCGGTGCCGACGTTGCCGTCCATCCGCACGCCCATCGCGTAGCCCGTGGCGTGCAGCGCCTGCGCCCCGATGACGATCGTGTAGAGGTGGAAGTTGTTCTCCTGCGGGTCCCAGCCGCCCTGGCTGACACCGCGGAAGAGCTGCAGCGAGCTCTGCGGGTCCATGCCGCGCACGAAGCCGACGCCGTGCTCGCGGTAGGTCGGGAAGACGAAGTCGTGCGGCTTGAGCGCGCGACCGGAGCCGACCTGGGCCGCCTCCTGGCCGAGCAGGCTGGGCCACAGGCCGAGCTCGCCCTGACGCTGGAGGGCGTAGCCCTCGGCGTCGAGCCGCCGGATGAGGACGAGGTCGCGGTAGAAGCTGCGCAGGTCCTCCGGCGTCAGGTCCGCGACGTACTTGTCGTAGTCGGGGTGGGACACGCGCTGACCCTCGGGGGTCAGCAGCTGGATCATGTCCGGGCCACCGTCGCCGACCGCGGGGGTCGGCTCCTGCAGCTCGGCGACAACCTTGTCGCTCACTGGGGCTCCTTCGCCGGTGAGACCGGCCTACTCGTTCGGCCCGCAAGCGGGGGTCACCCGCTCGTCGGCTTCTGGGGGCGCAAGGCCGCCGTTCGTGACGACGGACACGTGCTTGGTCCTCGGACCGGAACTTACCGGAGAGGCCTGCGAATCTCACAATGCGGGATGCTTCTGCGCCCCTCGAGCAGCGTCCCGGCCCCCTGACCTGCACAGACACCGGCAGGCTTCCAGTTCACCGCGGACGGGACGGCGTCCCCGAGGGCGTATGCCGTCCGCTGGCCCTCCCACTGCTCGGCCCGGTCAGCGGCGGGTGCCCCACGTCCAGGCCGGCGTGGTGAGCAGGCCCTGGCCCTGCACGCGCGTCTCGCCGAGGTCCTTGACGAGGGTGACGCCCCGGGCGGGTGAGCCGAGCCCCACCGGGACGTCCGCGTCGTCGGCTTCGACGACGCCGAGCTCACCGATCAAGGCGTCGGAGTGGGAGACGACCATGACCTGGCTGCGCTCAGCCGCCGCTCGGACGAGCCGGGCGAGCGGCGCCAGCAGTTCCGGGTGCAGCGACGTCTCGGGCTCGTTGAGGACCATGAGCGGCGGCGGGTCGGGGGTCAGCAGGGCCGCGACGAGGAGCAGGTAGCGCAGCGTCCCGTCGGACAGCTCGGCACCGGCGAGCGGGCGCAGCATGCCCGGCTGGTGGAGTGCCACGTCGAACCGTCCGTTGTCGACGGTCACCTCGAGGATCGCGCCGTCGAAGGCGTCGGCGACGGCGCGTTCGAGCTCGGACCGGCCGTTCTCGCGGATCGTCTGCAGCGCCGCCGCGAGGTCGCGGCCGTCGTCGGCGAGCACCGGCGTGCGGGTGCCGACCTGGGGCGTCCGGGCCGGCGACTCGGCGTCGGCACGGAAGCCGTCGTAGAAACGCCATCCCCGGATCATCCGACGCACCCGGAGCAGCTCTGGCGCACGCTCGGGGTCGGCGAGCTCGGTGAGCATGCTCTCCCACGGGCGGATCGACCGCGTCAGCTCGGTCCACCCCGGACGGGCCGTGCGCCGGGGGGCTCGCGCTCCGGACCCCTCGGAAGCCTGGTAGGCGGCGGGCCGCGAACCCGCCCGGGAGCCGGGCTCCTCGACGGGGTCGGACTCCCACTCGGCCGCCTCGTCGTCCCCACCGCCTCCCCACTCGGAGGCCCAGTCGTCGTCGCCACCGACCTCGGCGCGGGTCTCGACGACGCCCCACCGCCGCCTGACGAGGACGGAGCCGGGACGCATCACCGGGCCGGACCACACGACCTCGCGCTTGATCTCGGGGTCACGCAGGAACGCCGACGGCGAGCCGGTGCCGTCGCTGCCCGACGCCTGCTGCGGCAGGCCGAGATCGACGAGGTAGCCGAAGTCGTCCGAGGCGAAGCCGAGCTGCAGGCTGATCGGTCCCTTGCGGCGGGTGCCCTGGACGCCGTGGCCGCGATCGCGGGCGCCGCCGAGCGTTGCCGGACCGGCCCACAGCGCCGACTGCAGGCCGCCCTCGCGGGCCAGCGCGCCGATGACGTCACCCCGACCGCAGCCGGCCAGCAGCCGCAGCGACCGGTAGAGGCTGGACTTGCCGCTGCCGTTGGCACCGGTGACGACGTCGAGCCCGTGCAGCGGCACGACGACGTCGCGCAGGGAGCGGTAGCCGGACACGGCGACGGCGGTGAGCATGTCCCGACCGTAGGCCGCAGGTCCGACAGCGAGCGGCCGCCGTCAGGCGGACGCCGTCTCGCCCGAGGCGTCGTCCGCGCTGCCGGTGCCCCCGGCCCCCCTCGACCAGGCCGGCAGCTCCTGCAACGCCCAGCGGTTGCCGTCAGGGTCGCCGAAGTGGACGAAGCGGCCCCACGGCTGCTCCTCGACCTCCGATGCCTCGACGCCCCGGCCGACGAGCTCGGCGCGCGCCGCGTCGGCATCGGCGATGACCAGCTGCAGGTTGTCGAGGCCGCCGGGCGGGATCTTCGTCAGCCCCCTGCCGATGGCGATCGAGCAGGCCGACCCCGGCGGGGTCAGCTGCACGAACCGGATCTCGTCGTTCACCGTGTGGTCGTGGTCGGCGTTGAAGCCGACCTTCTCGACGTAGAACTCCTTGGCCCGGTCGACATCGGTCACGGGCACCGCCACCAGCTCGAGCTTCATGTCCATGCTTCGACGGTAGCCCCGGGCGCCCACACCCGGGCACGATGAGCACCCTCCCTCTCGGGTCAGTCGGGGTCGTCGCTGAACCCCACCGAGGGCGTATGCGTGCTGCTGGGTGGCGCGTCCTCGCGCAGTACCGCGACGTGCCGCACCACGAGGGAGGCACGACGCTCCAGTGCTGCGCTCGGACCCGGGAGCACGACCGGGACGACCACGAGAGCGAGCGTCACCGCGAGCACCCCGACTGACGCGACCTCGAGCCAGGCCGCCGTCGTGGTGACCTCGGTGAGGCCCGGCTGCGGACCCATCGACCGGGCATCGAACGACACCCGCTCGATGACGGACGACGTGACGGTCGCGAGTGCCATGCCGAGCCCGACCGCGGCGAGCAGCTCGCCGCGCCGGCCCTGCACCACGACCCACGCCACGAGCCCGGCTGCCGCGAGGACGAGCACGACGACGAGCAGCACGAGCCGAGGCACCGGGTTCGGTCCGGCGAAGGCGTCGAGCAGGACGCCGTCGGAGGAGTAGACGACCTGCCGCCCCCACGACCAGATGCGTTGCTCGTAACCCTTGGTGAAGTCGCCGACCTCGGGCACCCGGACGGCGAACACGCGTGTCGGCCACACGGTCGTGGACGCTGCCAGCAGCACACCGACGCCGCCGAGCGCGGCGCCGACCAGACGCATACTCCGTCCGTCCCCGCGAGATCCGTCCGCGCGGGCAGGCGGCTCGACCTGCGCTGTCCCGTCCGTCGTCACGGCCGTCGGAACCCGTCGGGCTTCGCCGTGTCGTCGAACGACACCGGAGACGAGGCCAGGTGCTCACCGGCCGGGCGCAGGACCGGCCGGCTCGCCTGCGCCCACTGCGGACCGAGCGCCGGGAGCGCGCGGCTCACCGGGCTCCACGACCCGCCCTCCGACGCTGACCGTGGCGACCACGAGCAAGAGGGCGACGAGCAGCACGACCGTCGCCGCCGTCTCGAGCGTCCCGGCAGCCGTCATCTGCGACCGGACCGTGAGGCCGGATGCGCCCTGGTCGACCTCGCCGAGCGAGCGGCCGAGACGGTCGGACACCGTCGTCAGCACGCGCCCCGCGAGCAGGGCGATCGTGACGAGGGCGGCGCTGCGACCCCACGCGAGCCGTCGCGACGCGAAGGCGACGACGCCGACGAGAGCCGCGACGAGGAGCACCACGAGGACGCCGAGGGCGACCGGGTTCCAGTCGTCGTGCAGCTCGACCCCCTCCAGACCGGTGACCCGCACGCGACCCCAGCTCCACTCCCACTGGCGGGACAGGAGGGAGCCGTGCTCGCGGTCCGACACCGACATCTCCCACGTCGGCGAGAGCAGCGAGGGCAGGACGAGCAGGATGCCCAGGACCGCGACGCCGACACCGAGCCATCGGCCGGCCAGCCCGTCACGCACCGTGCCCATGCCGACCTCCGACCACGCGAAGACCTCCGCGCCCCGGTGCGCGGCTCACCTCATTGTCGCCCCGTCAGCGGGCGCCGAACGCTGCGGCGACCTCGACGAGCCGCGAGTTGGCCTCGACCTCGCCGATCGTGACGCGCACGCCGTCGTCGCCGTACTGGCGCACCGTCAGTCCGGCCTCGGCGCAGGCCTGCGAGAAGGCGGTCGAGTCGGCTCCCAGGGGGAACCAGACGAAGTTCGCGTCGGACTGGGGCAGCTTCCAGCCCTGGTCGGCGAGCGCCTGGACGACCCGGTCGCGCTCCGCGACCAGTGACTCGACGCGCTCGTTGAGCTCGTCGAACGCGTCGAGCGAGGCGATGGCGGCGACCTGCGCCACCGAGTTGACGCCGAACGGGCGTGGCCGTCTTGCGGAGGGCGGCGGCGACGGGAGGGTGCGCCACGGCATACCCCACCCGGAGGCCGGCGAGGCCGTACGCCTTGGAGAAGGTGCGCAGGACGACGACGTTGGGGCGGTGGCGCCACACGTCGAGCCCGCGCACGGCCTCGGGGTCGCGGACGAACTCGACGTACGCCTCGTCGACGACGACGATGACGTCGCTCGGCACCTTGTCGAGGAAGGCCTCGAGCTCGGCCTGGTGGACGCACGGTCCCGTCGGGTTGTTGGGCGTGCAGACGAGGATGACGCGGGTGCGGTCGGTGATGGCCGCGAACATCGCGTCGAGGCGGTGCCGGGCCTGCTCGTCGAGGCCGACCATGATCGGCTTGGCGCCGGCCAGCTGCGTGACGATCGGGTAGGCCTCGAAGGAGCGCCAGGCGAAGACGACCTCGTCGCCGGCGTCGCACGCGGCGTTGACGATCTGGGCCAGGACCGCGACCGAGCCCGTGCCCGTCGCGATGCACTCGGCCGGCACGTCGAGCGCCTTGGCCAGCCGGGCGGTCAGTGCCGTGACCGCCATGTCGGGATAGCGGTTCACCGTCGCCGCCGCGTCGTCGATCGCCGCGAGCACCGACGGCAGCGGACCGTAGGGGTTCTCGTTGGACGAGAGCTTGTATGCCGTGACCCCGCCGGGTGCCGCCGCGGGCTTGCCGGGCTTGTAGTCGGGCATCTGCGCGAGCACCTCGCGCAGACGGACGGTGTTCTCGGCCGTGTCGCTCATACTCGAACTGTAGAGGCAGTGTCCACGGGAGCGACCGGCCCATGGACGCTCCCCTGACGGCGGACCGGGTCTGTGGCTAGGCTCACACCGTCGCGTCACCGCCGCCTCGACTCCTTCTTCATGCCCAGCCTCACGAAAGTCAGATCATGCGCATCGGCATCCTCACCGGGGGCGGGGACTGTCCCGGCCTCAACGCCGTCATCCGGGGCGCCACCCGCGCCGCCGAGGTCACGTACGACAGCACCGTCATCGGCTTCCGCAACGCGTGGCGCGGGGTCATGGACAACGACTACGAGATCCTCGACGTCGACCGGTGCCGCGGCATCCTGCCCCTCGGCGGCACGATCCTCGGCACGAGCCGCGACCAGCCCTTCGCCCACGAGGACGGTCTCAAGCGCGTCCGCAAGGCCTACGACCGGCACGGCCTCGACGCCATCATCGGCGTCGGCGGCGAGGGCTCGATGGGGGTCGTCAACCGCTTGCACGAGAACGGCTTTCCCGTCATCGGGGTGCCCAAGACGATCGACAACGACATCTCCCTGACCGAGATGACCTTCGGCTTCCAGACGGCCGTCCAGATCTGCACGGACGCGATCGACCGGCTCCACACGACGGCCGAGTCGCACCACCGCGTCCTCGTCGTCGAGGTCATGGGCCGGCACGTCGGCCACATCGCGATCTGGTCGGGACTCGCCGGCGGCGCCGCCATCACGCTCGTGCCGGAGGAGCCCTTCGACATCGACGAGGTCTGCGAGCGGATCGTCCACCGCCACAAGAAGGGTCGCTTCGCCACCATCGTCGTCGTCGCCGAGGGGGCGGTGCCCAAGGCGGGCACCATGGAGATCCCGGCGCCCGAGATCGACAAGTACGGCCACCAGATCCTCGGCGGCATCGGCTCGATCCTCGCCCGGGAGATCCAGGGCCGCACCGGCATCGAGAGCCGGATGACCGCGCTCGGCCACATCCAGCGCGGCGGCTCGCCCGTCGCCTTCGACCGCGTGCTCGGCACCCGCTTCGGGGTCGCCGCGGTCGAGGCCGCCCTCGACGGGGCGCTGGGGCCAGATGGTCGCCCTCCAGAAGGGCCGCATCGAGCGCGTGCCGGTCGCGGACGCCGTCGGCGCCCTCAAGACGGTCGAGCCCGACCTGCTCCGCCTCAACGCGATGTTCCAGCCGCGCATCCCCGGCGACGAGCACCCCGGACTTCCCGACGAGGCGTCCACGCCCATGGAACACTGAGCGCATGCTCATCAACTTCGCGCTGCAGACGGTCATCAACGCCGTCGCCCTGTGGGTCGCTGCGTGGGCCATCCCCGGCATCACGTTCGGCGGCGGCTCGACCGGTCAGGTCGTCAAGACCGTGATCATCGTGGCGCTGATCTTCGGCATCGTGAACGTCTTCATCAAGCCGATCCTCAAGCTCATCTCGCTGCCGTTCATCATCCTGACGCTGGGGCTCTTCGTCTTCATCGTCAACGCGTTGATGCTGCGAGCTCACGTCGTGGCTGGCCGGCAAGTTCGACCTCGCCTTCCACGTCGAGCACTTCTTCTGGGACGCCGTCTTCGGCGCCCTGATCATCACGTTCGTGTCGATGATCCTCAGCTTCATCAGGACCGACTGAGTCCACTCGACCCCAGCACGTAAGCCGTGAGCCCGCCCTCCGTCGAGAGGGCGGGCTCACGGCATTCCGGCTCTCGGGGTGTCGGTGGGGAGGCTGTCGGCGAGGGGTACGACGCGTCGACCATCGTGGGCAAGATCGTCTACTACGCGCTGCTGCTCTTCGTGCTCCAGCTCGCGTTCGGCATCTTCGGCCCCAACCCCATCAGTGAGCTCCTGAGCGGCGTCATCGCCTTCCTGCCGAAGGCCATCGTCGCGATCGTCATCGTCGTCGTCGCAGCCGCGATCTCCGCTGCGGTGCGCGAGCTCGTCGCCAACACCCTCGGCGGGCTGTCCTACGGCAAGCTGCTCGCCAACATCGCGAGCATCTTCATCCTCGGGCTCGGCATCATCGCCGCTCTCAACCAGGTCGGCATCGCCACGACCGTGACGATGCCGGTGCTCATCGCCGTGCTCGCAACGGTTGCCGGCGTGATCGTCGTCGGCGTCGGCGGAGGCCTCGTCAAGCCGATGCAGGCGCGCTGGGAGGGCTACCTCGAGACGCTGGCCCAGGAGAGCGGCCGAGTCCGCGAGCAGGTACGTCAGGCTCCCGGTGTCGGCGAGCAGGCTAGTCACGGTCGGGGTGTCGGTGTGAGGGTGTCGGCGCGGGGTCCTACCGTCGTGGCATGCGGTTGCTCCACACCTCCGACTGGCACCTCGGGCGCACGCTCCACGGCGTGAACCTCCACGAGGCGCAGTCGGCCGTGCTCGAGCGCATCTGCGAGCTCGTCGAGGACCCGCCCGACGGCATCCCCGTCGACGCGGTCCTCGTGGCCGGCGACGTCTACGACCGCGGGGTGCCGCCCGTCGAGTCGGTCCAGCTCTTCGAGTGGACGCTCTCACGGCTGTCGGCGGTCACGACCGTCGTCATCACCTCGGGCAACCACGACTCGGCCATCCGGCTCGGCTACGGCGCCGGCCTGTTCCGCGACAGCATCCGGATGGTCACCGACCTCGGTCAGCTCGACCTCCCGGTGCTGCTCGAGGGCAGCGACGGCGTGCGGGCCGCCGTCTACGGCATCCCCTACCTCGACCCCGACCATGCGCGAGTTGCGCTGGCCGGCGGCGGGGAGCCGCTGCCGCGCTCGCACCAGGCCGTCGTCGGGGCGGCGTGCGACCGCATCCGCGCCGACCTCGCGGACCGTCCGGGCGTGCGGTCGGTGGTGCTCGCACACGCCTTCGTCGCCGGGGCCGAGCCGAGCGACTCCGAGCGCTCGATCATGGTCGGCGGCGTCGACCGGGTGGCCGGCACGGTCTTCCACGGCATCGACTACGCCGCGCTCGGTCACCTCCACGGCCCGCAGGCTCCGGAGTCGGCGGACGGGTCGGTCGTGCGCTATTCCGGTTCCCCGCTGCGCTACTCCTTCTCCGAGCAGGAGCAGCAGAAGGTCGTGCTCCTCGTCGACGTCGACGCCGCAGGTCCCGCGCGTGTGACCCCGGTCGAGATCGCCCAGCCGCGCGCCATGGCGACGCTGCGCGGGTGTCTGGACGACCTGCTCGAAGTCGAGTCGAGTTCACGGCCGCCGAGGACTCGTGGGTGCGGGTCACGGTCACCGACCGGGTGCGGCCCGACTCGCTGATGGACCGCTTGAAGTCCCGCTTCCCGCACGCCCTCCAGGTCTTCCACGAGCCCGAGGGCGCGATCGACCGCGGGCGCGCGGGCACGACCCTCGTCAGCGAGCGCGACCCACGCGAGCTCGGCTCGGACTTCATCGCCTACGTCACCAAGACCGAGGCGAGCGACGGCGAGGTCGACGTCTTCGCGGCGGGCTTCGAGGCCGCCGTCAGGGCCCAGCACCGGGCCGAGGCGCAGGAGGTGGCGTGACGTGCAGCTGCACCACCTGACCATGACGGCCATCGGGCCGTATGCCGGCACCGAGGTCATCGACTTCACCACCGTCGGGCGCGCCGGCCTCTTCCTGCTGGAGGGGCCGACGGGCTCGGGCAAGTCGACGATCATCGACGCCATCACGTTCGCGCTCTACGGCAAGGTCGCCCAGGCCTCGGCCGACGTCGAGCGCATCCACTCGCACCACGCCGACCCGCGCACCGTGCCGGTGGTGACGCTGGTGTTCGAGACCCAGTCGGGCCTCTACCGCGTGCAGCGCACGCCGCGCTTCGAGCGGCCCAAGTCCCGGGGCACGGCAGCACCGTTCAGCAGCCGACGATCAAGCTGTGGCGGCTGCAGACGCCCGACGACCTCGATGGCGGCGAGCTGCTCTCGACCAACATCGGCGACTGCGACGACGAGATCACCCGGGCCGTCGGGCTCACGCGTGACCAGTTCGTGCAGACCGTGATCCTGCCGCAGGGCGAGTTCGCGACGTTCCTCCGGGCCAGGTCGGAGGACAAGGGCAAGCTCCTCGAGAAGGTCTTCGGCACCGCCTTCTTCCGCCGCGTCCAGGACGAGATCGTCGAGGCCGGGCGGGCCGCGCAGGCGCGGCGCCAGTCGGCCGTCGACGAGATCCGCCTGGCGGTGCACGCCCTCGCCGTCTCGGCCGGACTCGAGACCGAGCGGCGCGACGTGCTCGAGGCCCTGAGTCGCACGACCCCCGAGTCCCTCGACGCCGAGCTGACGCAGGTCGTCGACGAGCTGACCACGCGCGAGCGCCACGCGGGCAAGGCCAGCCGCGAGGCGATCGAGACCCACAAGCAGATGGCCGACATGGTCAGCGACGCACGACTGCGCATGCAACGGCGCGAGCGGCTGAGACAGCTCCAGCAGCAGGAGCACGACCTCGGCAAGCAGGCGGTGGCCTTCCGACAGCTCGGTGAGGAGGTCGCTCGCGCCCGCCAGGCCCGCCCTGTCGCCGGCGCCGTCCGCACCCTGGCCCAGTCCGAGGCGACGCTCAAGCGCGCCGAGGTGGCCTTGGCGCAGGCCCGGGAGCGGGTCCAGCCCGCGCTGCGCGAGCGGGGTCCAGCCGCCCTGCGCGAGGCCGCGGCCCAGGCGCGTGAGGTCGTCGGATCCCTCACCGGCGCCATCGTCCTCGAGGGAGCGCTCCCCGGCCGCGTCGGGGAGCTGGCGCGGCTGCGCGAGCGGCTCGACGGCATACGCCGGTCGGTGGCATCCGTGTCGACCGAGCTCGAGGCGTTGCCCGCAACGATCGCGATGCACGACGAGGCCCTGACCGAGGCGCGTCGCGTCGCCGCGCTCCTCGACGGACGGGCGGCCGAGGGTCGAGCGCGCCCGGGACCGGCTCGAGGCAGCGGTGGCCCACGAGGCCGCAGCCTCCCGGGTGCCCCGCGCCGAGGCTGCCGCGACCGAGGCGCTGTCGACGGTGGCGACGGCCGAGACGTCGCTCGCCGGGCTGCGCCGGGCTCGCATCGACGGCATCGCCGGCGAGCTGGGGCTCTCCCTCGTCGAGGGCGACCCGTGCCCGGTGTGCGGCTCCGTGCGAGCACCCGTCCCCGGCCCACCCGACGCTCGATGCCGTGACGCCCGAGCAGATCGACGCCGAGGAGTCCCGGGTCGTGCGGCTCCGCGAGCAGGCCACGCAGGCGGCCGAGGCGCTTGGCACCCTCCGGTCCGAGGTGCGCGAGCTCGCGGCGCGCTGCGACGGGCTCGACGTCGCGACGGCCCGGTTGCGGGCCGAGGCCGCGGCACACGAGCTCGCCGCGTCGGTGCAGGCCCGCTCCGACGTCGAGGCGGGGGCGGTCCGCGTGGCCGAGCTGCGCGAGCGCGTCGACGTCCTGTCGGCGCAGAAGAGCAGCCTCGGAGCCGACGCGGCCCGCACCGAGCAGTCCGTGGCCGACCTCGAGGCGCGCATCACCGAGGAGACGTCACTCGTCGAGCAGGCTCGCGACGGCCACCCCAGCGTCACGGCCCGTCGTGACGACCTCGTCGCCGGGGCCGCGCGCATCGACGCCCTGATCGACGCCCTCGCCCAGCGCGACGTGGCGGCCGCGTCCGTCGCCGAGGACACCGCGGCCCGCGACGCCGACCTCGCCCAGTTCGGCTTCGCCGACGTCGCCGAGTGGATGGCGGCCGACCGCGGAGCGGAGTGGATCAATGCCAAGACACGCGAGATCGCCGAGTTCGAGCGCGCTTGCACCCAGGTGCGGGCGGGGCTGACTGGCCCCGAGCTCGCCGACGTCCAGCTCGACGCCCTCTTCGACGACATCGAGCAGCTCGAGGCCCTCGCTGCCGCCGCCAAGAAGGAGCTGGAGGCCGCGACCAACGAGCACGGCAGCCTGCGTGACCAGGTCAGCCGCACCAAGCGACGCGTCACCGACGTGCGCGAGGCCATGGCGCGCAACGCAGCCGTCATCACCGAGACGGCCGACGCCGTCCGCGTCGGCCAGCTCGTCGCGGGCAACGGCGACAACCAGCTCAACCTCGACCTGGCGAAGTACGTCCTCATCCGTCGCTTCACCGAGGTGCTCTCGGCGGCCAACACCGAGCTGGGACGCTTCTCCGGAGGCCGCTACACGCTCGAGCACACCGACGCGAAGAAGGGCAACGCCAAGTCGGGCCTCGGTGTGCGCGTGCACGACATGCACACCAACCAGGTCCGCGAGGTCGGCACGCTGTCCGGCGGCGAGACCTTCTACGTCTCGCTGTCGCTCGCGCTCGCGCTGGCCGAGGTGGTCCGGGCCGAGTCCGGCGGGGTCGACCTCGGCACGCTCTTCGTCGACGAGGGCTTCGGCACGCTCGACCCCGACGTGCTCGACGACGTCATGCACACGCTCGAAGGGCTGCGCGAGGGCGGCCGCACCGTCGGCATCGTCAGCCACGTGACCGAGCTGAAGTCGCGGGTGGCCGACCGCATCGAGGTGCTCGTCCGGCCCGACCGCACCAGCACCCTGCGCATCACCGCCTGAGCGCCACTCGACAGAGCGCACGCTGCCGTGGCGCTCGTCCGCCTCGATCGCAAGAGCAATCCGTCCGCTCGGCGCGCGGCTCCGGACGGCGCACCGCCCTACGCTCCGAGCATGAGGATCGCCGCGAGCGTGTTCGTCGGGCTGGCCGCACTGCTGCACGTCTACATCTTCTGGATGGAGAGCGTCGGCTGGACCCGGCCGACCGTCTGGAGGCGTTTCGGTGTCGCCGACCAGGCCGCGGCCGAGCGTGACCCGGCCGATGGCCTACAACCAGGGCTTCTACAACCTCTTCCTCGGGCTCGGCGCCGCCCTCGGACTCGTGCTGTGGTGGTCCGGGCACGACACGGCCGGCCGCACCCTCGTCCTGTTCTGCACGGGCTCGATGGTCCTCGCCGCGACCGTCCTGGTGACGACGGGGCGCAGCTACCTGCGTGCCGCGTTGACCCAGGGCACCCTGCCGCTCATCGGCTTCGTGCTGACCCTGCTCAGCTGACCTCAACGGCGGCGTGGTTCACGCGCGCCGCACCGACCACGAGGATGACGACGCCGATGACGGCCGACCCGCTGGCGAGGGCGGAGTAGCCGAGCGAGCCGACCACGACGCCGGCCGCCACGCCGCCCGCGGCGCCCGCCAGCCCCATGAGCACGTCGGCGAGGCCCTGGGTCGCCGGGCGCTCGTCGGTCGTGACGACGGAGGTGAGCAGGGTCGAGCCCGACACGAGCGTGCACGACCAGCCGACCCCGAGCAGGAAGAGGGCGACGAGCAGCAGCCCGGACCAGCCCGCTTGGGAGCGGGAGGCGAGCAGGGCGGCGAGCGTCAGGATCACCCCGCCCGTCATGGCGATGGATGCCGGACCCCAGCGGTCGACCGCGGCACCGACGAGGGGCGACAGCGCGAACATCCCGAGGATGTGCACCGAGATGACGAAGCCGATGACCTCGAGCTCGGCATGCCCGTGCTGCATGTGGATGGGCGTCATCACCATGACGCTGACCATGACGAGGTGGCCGAGCGCCATGACGAGCATCGCCTGGAGGGCCCGAGGGTTGCCGCGCACCACGGTCAGGCCGCGGCGCATCGACCCGTCGTGGTTGGGCGCCTCTGCCGGCCCGACGGGGGCCGCCCCGACGGGGGCCGGCCCGACGACGTCCACCGGCTGGGTGGAGACGTCGTCAGTCGGACGCAGCGCATCTGCTCGTCGGCTCTCGACACGCGCCTCGGCGTCGAGTGCGCGGGCGGTGAGCAGCGGGTCGGGTCGAAGCAGCCGGTCGACGACGAGCCACGCGAGCACGAAGCCGACGAGCGAGAAGAGGAACGTCCCGGCCAGCTCGGGCAGGCCGAGGCTGTGCGCGAGCGCCTTGCCCGGTCCGACGAGGTTCGGACCGGCGACGGAGCCGATCGTCGTGGCCCAGACGACGATCGACAGGTCACGGCCCCGGCGCAGGGGGGCGGCGAGGTCGGCCGCGGCATACCTCGCCTGGTTGTTGGCGGTGGTGCCGCCGCCGAAGAGGAACATGCCGACGGCGAAGAGTGGGAACGAACGCAGCACGGCAGCGACGAGCACGAGAGCGGCACCGACGAACGCCACGGCCAGCCCCCAGCGCAGGCCGACGCGGCGCCCGCGGGCGGCCGTCGCGCGCG
The DNA here is from genome assembly GCA_963849965.1 of uncultured Actinomycetota bacterium. Lineage (GTDB taxonomy): Bacteria > Actinomycetota > Actinomycetes > Actinomycetales > Dermatophilaceae > Terrabacter. The sequence continues at coordinate 124,015 of CAWKJV010000015.1, forward strand.
CGACGGGGATCGTCAGCAGGGCGGTGCCGAGGACCTGCGCGGTCGTCCCGACGCCCGCGAGGGCCTCGGTGCCGCTGAGGTCCTCGGCGAGCAGTGCTCCGACGGCGATGCCGCAGGCCATCCCGACTCCGCTGAGGATCTGCGACCCCACGAGGGTCCGGACGACCTTGCGCTGCACGGTCGCCCGGTCGAGCTGGGCAGGAGCTAGGACCACCCCGGCCTCAGACGTGTCGGCGTGACGTGATGACGCGGAAGCGGTTCGCGACGAAGGCGGCGTCGGTGTAGGCGGCGTTCGCGGCCGGGTTGGCGCCGGTGCCGTGGAAGTCGGAGAAGGCTGCCGTCTGGTTGACGAAGATCTGGCCGGTGAGGTTCTCGGACAAGGCAACTCCTCCTTCGGCGGCGGCGTCCCGCGCTGCGTCGAGGACCTCGTCGCTCGTCGAGTAGACGGCGGCCGTCATGGCGCCGTGCTCGCGCACGGTGTCGGCGAGCTGCGCGAGCGACTGCTCCGTCGACGCCGTGCGGATGAGGAAGCCGACCGGCCCGAAACACTCCTGCGTGTAGACGTCCTCGCGCGCGACGTCCACGGCGACGAGACCCGGGGCGCGCACGACGGCGTCGGCCCACGCCGGGTGGGTGATGCGACGAGAGTCGAGCACGACGCGACCATCGGCGTCCTCGGCGATCGACGCGAGCGACTCGGCGTTGTCGCGAACCTGGTCGTTGACCGTGGCCCCGAGCAGCTCGACGGCCTTGGCGTCGTCGCCGGTGAGCCGGCCGACGGCCCCGGCGAGCCGGTCGCCGAACTCGTCGAAGGACAGGTGCCCCTCGTCGGTGTCGACGCCACCCTCGGGGACGTAGAGGTTCTGCGGCGCCGTGCACATCTGGCCGGAGTAGAGGGTGAGGCTGAAGGCGAGGTTGCCGAGCATCCCCTTCAGGTTGTCGGTCGAGTCGACGACGATCGAGTTGAGGCCGGCCTTCTCGGTGTAGACGAGCTTGCCGTGGGCGGCCGCCGACTCCTCGAGCCAGGCGCCGAAGGTCGGGCCGCCGGTGTAGTCGATGATCGCGACCTCGTCGCGCTCGGCGAGGGTCTTGGCGAGGCCCTGCCCGTCGGCTTCGGCGGCGAGCTGCACGAGTGCCGGGTCGAATCCGGCCTCCGCGAGCACCTCGCGGGCGACCTCGACCGAGATCGCGAGCGGCAGCACGGCGCGCGGGTGCGGCTTGACGACGACGGCGTTGCCGGTCACGAGCGAGGCGAAGATCCCGGGGTAGGCGTTCCACGTCGGGAACGTGTTGCAGCCGATGACGAGGGCCACGCCGCGCGGCACGATGCGGTAGTCCTTCTGCATCCGGGTCGGCGCCGGGTTGCCCTCGCGGTCACGGCCCGGCTTCTCCCAGAGCACCGAGGCGGGCACGCGCTCCTGCTCGACGAGCCCGGCCGCGATCGCCTCGATCGCGCGGTCCTGGGCGTGCGGCCCACCGGCCTGGAACGACATGACGAACGGCTGGCCCGACGTGTGCATGACGGCGTTGGCCAGCTCGAAGCTGCGCCGGTTGATCCGGTCGACGATCTCGACGCACACCGCCGCCCGCACCTGCGGGCCTGCGTCCCGCCACGCCGGCATCGCCGCGCGAGCGGCCGCGAGACCGGCGTCGACGTCGAGCGCCGGGTAGGTGACCCCCAGCGTCGGTCCGTAGGGCGAGACCTCGCTGCCCACGAAGGTGCCGTCGGTCGGCTGGCTCGACAGGGCGGCATACGCCCCGCCCAGGTGCGCCTCGTGAGCGGCCAGCCCGTCGGCCGCCGCCGTCTCGCCGTAGACGCGAGGGCTGGGCGACTCGGGATAGCGGGAGTACCAGGAGCGGCTCGCCAGTGCCTGACGGATCTCGTCGAGGACCCCGGTGTGCGCGTCGAGCAGGGGGTGGGTGGGCGTCGTTGCCGGTGCAGTCACGGGTCGATGCTAGCCCCGGCGGACACGGCGGCCGTATGCCGTCGGGCGCCGTTTCGCGACCGCCCCCGCGCACACGCGCGGGCGACCCGGCAGGATGGCGGGCATGGACACGGACCTCACCGAGCCCGACCGCCCACGCCCCGACGCCACGGACGAGCGGTCGGCGTTCGGCCCCGTCGGCGTGGTGGGAGCCGGCGCCATGGGGGCCGGCATCGCGCAGGTCGCCGCGACCGCCGGCCACGCCGTCGTGCTCGTCGACGCGCTTCCCGGCGCGGCGGCGGGGGCCGTCGAGAGGATCGGCGCTGCCCTGTCGCGCGCCGTCGACAAGGGCCGACTGCCGGCTGACGCGGCGAACGCGGTGCTGACGCGGATCACCCCCGCGGTGTCCCTCGACGAGCTGCCCAACTGCGGGCTGGTCATCGAGGCCGTGCCCGAGGACCTCGACCTCAAGCGAAGGATCTTCGCCGACCTCGCCGACCACCAGCCCTCGACCACCGTTCTCGCGACGAACACGTCCAGCATCGACATCGACGACATCGCCGACGACGTCGCCGACCCGGAGCGCGTGCTCGGCCTGCACTTCTTCAACCCGCCGCCCGTCATGAAGCTCGTCGAGGTCGTGCACGGCGAGCGCACCGCCCAGGCCTACGTCGAGCACGCCACCGCGCTCATGACGGCCTGGGGCAAGACGCCGGTCCGGTGCAGCTCGACCCCGGGCTTCATCGTCAACCGGGTGGCGCGCCCCTTCTACGGCGAGGCGCAGCGGATCGTCGAGAGCGGCATCGCCGACGCGGCGACCGTCGACTGGATCCTTCGTGAGCGCGGAGGCTTCCCGATGGGCCCGCTGGAGCTGACCGACTTCATCGGTCAGGACGTCAACCTCGCCGTCGGCACGTCGGTCTGGGAGCAGACCGGCCGCGACGAGCGCTACGCACCGACGACCTTCCAGCAGGACCTCGTCGCGGCGGGTCGGCTCGGGCGCAAGTCGGGCCGGGGCGTCTTCACGTATGCCGCCGACGGCTCGGTCGACGGGGCCGAGCCAGACGTCGAGCTGGCGCACCGCCTCGTGGGCGGGCCCGTCGCGACCGACCCGCTCGCCCGGACGCTCGCGATGCTCGTCAACGAGGCCGTCGACCTCGTGGCTCGCGGCGAGGCGAGTGCCGAGGACGTCGACACGGCGATGCGGCTCGGCACGCGGTACCCGAAGGGCCCCCTCGCGTGGGGGCGCGAGATCGGGTTCGACGTCGTCGCCCGCCAGCTCGCCGAGCTCGACGAGGCCTATCCGGGCGGCCGCTACCGAGCGAGCCCGGCCCTGACCGACGGGAGCATCACATGAGCGAGACGCAGCTGCCCGCCGGAGGTGGGGAGGGCCTCGACGGCCCCGACCCGGAGGCCGGAGTCGCCTTCGCCCGACGGATGTGGGCCGATGACGAGGCCTCGCGACGCCTCGGCATGGAGGCCGCCGTCGTCGAGCAGGACCACGCCGTGGTCCGGATGGCGATCCGCGAGGACATGGTCAACGGCCACGCCATCTGCCATGGCGGCTACATCTTCACCCTGGCCGACTCGTGCTTCGCGCTCGCCTGCAACTCGCGGGGGCGCCTCACGGTGGCGGCGGGGGCCGACATCTCCTTCACCGCGCCCGGCCGGCTCGGCGACGTGCTCGTCGCCGAGGGGCACGTGCGCTCGGCGTTCGGGCGCAGCGGCATCACCGACGTGACGGTCAAGCGGGAGTCGGACGGTCAGATCATCGCCGAGTTCCGCGGGCGCAGCCGCTCCCTCAAACGCTCCTGACCCCCACCCCTCGAAAGGCCACGTGTGGCCGGGTGAAGAACGTCGAAAGGCCACGTTTGGCCGAGTGCCGAACGTCGAAAGGCCACGTGTGGCCGGGTGCCGAGCGTCGAAAGGCCAAACCTCGCGATGAGGTTTGGCCTTTCGAGGGTTGCGAGGCGGCCACACGTGGCCTCTCGACGGTTAAAGGGTCAGCGGGTCAGCGGGTCAGCGGGAGCGGCGGGTGCCGGCACGGGAGCCGGCGGAGAACGACGCCGCGCTGCCGCCGCTGCTCGTCGAGTAGACGGTCGACGAGCCGCCGCGACGGCCCGAACCGCCGGCGCCACCAGCACCGCCGGACCGGCGACCACCCTGACCGCCACGGCCACCAGCTGCGCCACGACCGGCACCCGCTGCGCGGCCCGAGCCCTCATCGCCGCGGCCTCGACCCCGACCACCCTCGCCGGCCGGACGACCCGCACCGGGCGCGCGGCCACCGGCGGACGCACCGCCGGTGCCACGACCGCGGCCGCGTCCACGGCCGGCGCCGCCACTGCCTGAGCCCTCGCCCGAGCCCGACGGAGCGGCCTCGCGGACGAGGCCACCGGCATACGACCGGTCGCCGGGGGCGAGCTCGGTCAGGAGCGGGTGGCCGAGCTGGACGCGCGTCGTGGTCGGCTTGATGCCGGCCTTGCGCGTCAGGTCGCGCACGTCGCGCACCTGGTCGTCGAGCATCATCGTCACGACGGTGCCGTCGTTGCCGGCGCGGGCCGTGCGGCCCGAGCGGTGGAGGTAGGCCTTGTGCTCGACGGGCGGGTCGGCGTGGATCACGAGCGCGACGTCGTCGACGTGGATGCCGCGGGCTGCGATGTCGGTCGCGACGAGCGTCTGGGCGCGGCCGGAGTGGAAGTCGTCCATGTTGCGCGTGCGGGCGCCCTGGCTGAGGTTGCCGTGCAGCTCGACGGCCGGAACTCCCGAGGCGTTGAGCTGCTTGGCGAGCTTCTTGGCCCGGTGCTTGGTGCGCGTGAAGACGACGGTGCGCCCCGGTGCGGCGGTGAGGTCCAGCAGCACGGGGAGGTGCGCGTCGGCGCCGACGTGGAGCACGTGGTGGCTCATCGTCGACACCGGCGACTGGGCCGAATCGGCCTCGTGCGTCACAGGATTGGTGAGGAAGCGCTTGACGAGGACGTTGATCGCACCGTCGAGCGTCGCGGAGAAGAGCAGCCGCTGGCTGTCCCGGGGCGTCTTCTCCATGATCCGGCGCACACCGGGGAGGAAGCCGAGGTCGGCCATGTGGTCGGCCTCGTCGAGGATGGTGATCTCGATGCCGTCGAGGAAGACGTGGCCCTGCTGCATGAGGTCCTCGAGGCGGCCGGGGCAGGCGACGATGACGTCGACGCCGTTCCGGAGCCCCTGGACCTGCGGGTTCTGGCCGACGCCGCCGAAGATCGTCTGCGAGGTGAGGCCGAGCGCCTTGGCGAGCGGCGCCATGGCCGTGTCGATCTGGGTGACGAGCTCGCGCGTCGGCGCGAGGATCAGAGCGCGGGGACGGCGGGCCTGACGGCGCTGGCCCGACTGGGACAGGCGCGTCAGCAGGGGCAGCAGGAACGCGTACGTCTTGCCGGAGCCGGTGCGGCCGCGGCCGAGCACGTCGCGGCCCGCGAGCGAGTCGGGCAGCGTCGCTGCCTGGATCGGGGTCGGGACGGTGATGCCGAGGTCGTCGAGGACCGTGACGAGGTGGGCGGGGACGCCGAGGACGGCGAAGTTCGTGTCAGTGGACACAGGCGGGTACTCCAAAAAGTGGAAGCGGTCGTTCTGCCCGGCGCGACGGCCTCGGCTGTGAGGTGTCGCGGCGCAAGAGCGAATCGACGGGGCCGGCGACACTCCGCCAGGCCAAGAAGAAGCGACCCGAGGCAGAACTGGGCGGGCCGCTGCCGACAAGTCTACCCGAGGGCGACCTATGCCGTGTACGGGACCCGTCCCGAGGAGCCTCGCGCGGATCTTCCCTGTCTTTCGGACATACCTCGCGAACGGCAGAGCGGAAACGGGAAAACGTGTGACGGCCGCCACAGCGCTTCCCTACCGTCGAAGGCACGGCGTCGCCGAACGCCGCGAGAGCTCGCCGAACTACCGCTCTCAAGGACAACGAGGGGCAACCACATGTCAAGCAAGATCCGTGCCATCACTGCTGTCGTCGCCGCGTGCACGACAGCCACCGCGTTCAGCGCCCTCACGGCGTCGAGCGCCTCCGCCCACGGCTCCGGGGACGGCCCGGCGCACTCACCGAAGGTCCTGAACAGCAGCGTCATCGCGCCGTTCGGGATGGCGATCTCGGGCCAGGACGTCTGGTACACCGACGGATTCGTCGGCACTGTCAACAAGATCTCGAAGGGGACCGACACGGTCGTCACGACGGGTCCGCAGCCCGAGGTCGCCGGCATCGACGTCATCCAAGGGGGCGCCACCTATGCCTTCACGTCGTCCAACGACGACCACAGCTCCACCTCGCTGACGATCCGCAGCAAGGGCCGGCCGGACGTCGTCGCCGACCTCAGCGGCTACGAGAAGAAGGCGAACCCCGACAAGCGCGCCACCTACGGCGTCGTCTCCGGGGGCAAGAGCTGCGCACCGGGGGAGCTCGATGCCTTCTTCATGAAGGCCTTCCAGATCCCCGCGACCTACAAGGGGCAGGTCGACTCCCACCCGTATGCCGTCGCCTACATCGGGGACGGGGCGTGGTCCGTGGCTGATGCCGGGGGCAACGACATCCTCCGCGTCGACCGTCACGGACACGTGTCGACGATCGCGGTGCTGCCGCCCCAGCCCGTCACCCTGACGGCCGCCCAGGTCGCCGCCATGGGGGCACCGTCCTGCCTCGCCGGAGCGAAGTACAACTTCGAGCCCGTCCCCACCGACGTCGAGCGCGGAGCGGGCGGGAAGCTCTGGGTCTCGACCCTGCCCGGCGGCCCGGAGGACCCGAGTCTCGGGGCGCGCGGATCCGTCTACACCGTCAACCCGTGGAAGCACTCGTCCCAGCGCATGGCGACCGGCTTCCTCGGCGCGACCGACCTCGCCCTGGGCCAGGACGGCGCCGTCTACGTCGCCGAGCTCTTCGGGGGCAAGGTCACGAAGCTGAAGCACGGGCGGACCTCCACCGTCGTCACGACCGACCGACCGCTCTCGATCGAGATCCAAGGCGAGTCGCTCTACGTCGGCACGCTCGCAGACGTCACGTTCGGCCCGGCGGGACCGGTGGTCAACGCTCCGGGCAGCATCACCCGCTACCGCCTCTGAGGCGCCTGGCGACACCCGCGGCACACGTCCGCTCCTTCATCGGCACGCACCTCGGGCGCTATGTCCGGGGTGCTGCTGTGTCCCCGCTAACGGTTCGGCCGCATCCATGCGTACTCGCAGCGAAAGGTGGCAGGATCGGCGAGATCACTCGGCGCACTGTCGCGCCCGCTCACCTCGAACGACTTGCTTGACCCGGAAGGACCCCTGATGCGTCGCCTGTCCCTGTTCACCGTCACCGGCCTCGTCGCCGCCGGCCTCACCCTCTCCGCCTGCGGCTCGAACTCGTTGTCCACCCCGCCGGCGGCAGGCAGCACCCCTGCCGGTTCGGCGAGCGCGGCCGGCGGAGGCGTCGACCAGGCACTGGCCGCCAAGGTCCCGGCGAAGCTGAAGTCCGCCGGCAAGATCGTCGTCGGCACGGACCCGACCTACGCGCCCAACGAGATGCTCGCGACCGACGGCAAGACCGTCGAGGGCTTCGAGGTCGACCTCTTCAACGCCGTCGCGGCCAAGCTCGGCCTCAAGACGGAGTACGTCCCCGCGGGCTTCGGCACGATCATCCTCGGCGTGACGAGCGGCAAGTACGACATGGGCGTCTCGAGCTTCACCATCAACCCCGACCGCAAGAAGCAGGTCAACATGGTGAGCTACTACAAGGCCGGCACGCAGTGGGTCGTCGCCAAGGGCAACCCCGAGAAGGTCAACATGGACGACGTCTGCGGCAAGAGCGTCGGCGCCCAGAAGGGCACCGTCCAGGCCGACGACCTCGCGGCACGGAGCAAGAAGTGCACCGACGCCGGCAAGCCGGCCATCACGCAGGTCATCCAGACCGGCCAGGACCAGGTGACCGCCGACGTCGCGAGCGGCAAGACCGTCGCGATGCTCGCCGACTCCCCCGTCGGGTTGTACGCCATCAAGCAGACCGGGACGCTCGAGCCGCTCGGCAGCATCTACGACTCGGCCCCGTACGGCTTCGTCGTGCCCAAGGACCAGACCGACCTCGCCAACCTCCTCGTCGAGGCCCTCAAGGCGACCAAGGCTGACGGCAGCTACGACGCGGCGCTGAAGAAGTACGCCGTCGAGGCCGGCGGGATCGACAACTTCGCCGTCAACCCGTGAGCGACCCCGTGACCGGCACGAAGACCACCGCGACGCCGACCGGCGCGACCACCGACCGGCCGGGCGTCATCTCGGCCAAGCCGGTCCGACACCCCGGGCGCTGGGTCGCGCTCGTGGTGATCCTCGTGGTCCTCGCCATGCTCATCAGCTCGTTCGTGACGAACCCGCGCTGGAACTTCGCCAAGGCCCTCGAGATCATGCAGCAGACCCCGGTGATCGAGGGGCTCTGGAAGGGCACCATCATCGGCACCATCGGCTCGATGGTCATCGGCATCGTGGGCGGCATCATCATCGCCGTCCTGCGCCTGTCGGAGAACCCGATCCTGCGCGGGGTCTCGTTCGTCTACACGTGGTTCTTCCGCGGCATCCCGCGCCTGGTCCTGCTCGCGATGATCGGCAGCGGCGTCGGCTTCCTCTACAACAAGATCGACTTCGGCGTGCCATTCGGTCAGCAGCTCGCCTCCGTCATGGGCCTGTCGAGCGACTTCACCTTCTTCACCCTCAACGTCAACCAGTTCTCGAGCACGCTGCTCGCCGGCATCATCGGCCTGGGCCTGTCCGAGGCGGCCTACATGGCCGAGATCGCCCGCGCGGGCATCCTGTCCGTGGACACGGGCCAGGCGGAGGCCGCCGCGGCGCTCGGGATGAACCGCGGCAAGGCCATGCGCCGCGTCGTGCTGCCCCAGGCGATGCGCGTCATCGTGCCGCCCGACCGGCAACGAGACGATCGCCATGGTCAAGGACACCTCGCTGCTCTCGGCGATCCCCGTCATCACCGAGCTCTTCTACCAGACGAGCGCGATCGGCAACCGGACGCTGCTCATCATGCCGGCGTTCGTCGCCGTCACCGCGTGGTACCTCATCGTCGGGTCGGTGCTCATGGTCGGCCAGTACTTCCTCGAGAAGCGTTTCGGGCGTGGCGTTCGGCACCCCGAGCAACAAACGGTTCGCACGACCGGCCGGGGCAGGAGGCGCCTGATGTCCGAGACCACGAACACCCCGACGAACGCGACAGCTCCCCAGCGCACCGCCGCGCCGGTGCCCGAGCGCTCGCGAACGGGTGAGGACCGGCCGCTCGTCCACGCGGTCAACGTCATGAAGAGCTTCCACGGCAACGAGGTGCTCAAGGGCATCGACCTCGACGTCCACCGCGGCGAGGTCGTCTGCCTGCTCGGGCCCTCCGGCTCGGGCAAGACGACGTTCCTGCGCTGCATCAACCAGCTCGAGGCCATCGACGGCGGCCGCATCTGGGTCGACGGCGACCTCGTCGGCTTCCGCGACGAAGGTGGGCACCTGCACCACCTCACGGACAAGCAGGTGGCGACCCAGCGCCGCGAGATCGGCATGGTGTTCCAGCGCTTCAACCTCTTCCCGCACATGACGGCCCTCGAGAACGTCATGGAGGCACCGATCCAGGTCAAGGGTGTCAGCAAGAAGCAGGCGCGGGCGCGGGCACACGAGCTGCTCGAGCAGGTCGGCCTCGCCGACAAGCCGGACGCCTACCCGGCGCAGCTCTCGGGCGGCCAGCAGCAGCGGGTGGCGATCGCCCGGGCCCTGGCGATGGACCCGAAGCTGATGCTCTTCGACGAGCCGACCTCTGCCCTGGATCCCGAGCTCGTCGGCGAGGTGCTGCGCGTCATGCGTGAGCTCGCCGAGCAGGGCATGACGATGATCGTCGTGACGCACGAGATGGGCTTCGCGCGCGACGTCGCCGACCACGTCGTCTTCATGGACGGCGGGGTCGTCGTCGAGGAGGGCAGGCCCAAGGACGTCATCCGCAACCCGCAGCACGAGCGCACCAAGTCGTTCCTCGCGCGGATGCGCACCGAGGACGAGGAAGAGGCGACGGACGCCCAGATCCCCTGAGCCGCAGAGCACGCACGGTCGTGGGCAAGAATGGGGCCATGACGACGGAGTCACCCTCGAGCCGACCGCGCACTGCCCGACCACGAGATCCCGACCCTCGAGGTGGGGGAGCTGCGGGCACCTGCAGCTCGAGCGTCTCCGACGGACGGTGCGGACGGCATACGACAACGTCCCGCACTACCGGGCTGCCTTTGACGCCAAGGGTTTCCACCCCGACGACCTGCGGTCGCTCGACGACGTGAGCCGTATGCCGTTCACGACCAAGGCGGACCTGCGGGCCAACTACCCCTTCGGGATGTTCGCCGTCCCGCGGGAGCAGGTCGTGCGCGTGCACGCGAGCTCGGGGACCACCGGGCGGCCCACGGTGGTGGGCTACACGAAGCGCGACATCGACACGTGGGCCGACCTCATGGCGCGCTCGATCCGTCTCGCCGGCGGGCACCCGGGCGACATCGTCCACGTCGCCTACGGCTACGGCCTGTTCACCGGCGGTCTCGGCGCGCACTACGGCGTCGAGCGGCTCGGCGCGACGGTCGTGCCGGTCAGCGGCGGCATGACCGAGCGGCAGGTGCAGCTCATCCAGCGACTTCCGGCCCGCGCGTCATCATGGTGACGCCGAGCTACTTCCTCAGCCTGCTCGACGAGATGGAGCGCGAGGGCATCGACCCGGCCACGACGAGCCTGCGAGGTCGGGATCTTCGGCGCCGAGCCGTGGACCGAGTCGATGCGCCAGGAGATCGAGCGGCGCACCGGCATGGACGCCGTCGACATCTACGGCCTCTCGGAGGTCATGGGCCCCGGCGTCGCGCAGGAGGCCGCGACGACGAAGGACGGGCTGCACATCTGGGAGGACCACTTCTACCCCGAGGTCATCGACCCGATCACCGAGGAGGTCCTGCCCGACGGCGAGGTCGGCGAGCTCGTCTTCACGTCGCTGACGAAGGAGGCGATGCCGGTGATCCGCTACCGCACCCGCGACCTGACGCGACTGCTGCCGGGCACGGCCGTCCCGTCGATGCGCCGGATGGAGAAGATCACCGGGCGCACCGACGACATGATGATCATCCGCGGCGTCAACGTCTTCCCGACCCAGATCGAGGAGCACGTGCTCGCCGAGCCGCGGCTGTCGCCGTACTTCCAGTGCGTGCTGACCCAGCCCGGCCGGATGGTCGAGCTGACGGTGCTCGTCGAGCCGCTCACGCGCCTCGAGGCCGGCGCCGCCGACGAGATCGCGCGCGCTCTCCAGCACGCGATCAAGACGCACATCGGCACGACCTGCCGCGTCGAGGTGCGCGAGCCCGGCTCGATCGAGCGCTCCATCGGCAAGGCCCGTCGCATCGTCGACGAGCGCGGCACGGCCTGACGCGAACCGTCGCGGAGTGCTTGACTCGGACCATGGGGGTCCTGCGGACCGAGCGAGGGATGAGCATGGGCACGATGACTCGACGACTGTGGCGGGCGGGGAACGCGGGCGCCACGTGGACCTACCGACGCACGGGCGGGCGGATCGGCGGCAGGGCTCGTGGCGGCAGCCCGGTGCTGCTGCTCACGGCTCCCGGTCGCAGCTCGGGGAAGCCGCACACGGTCCCGGTCGCCTACATCGAGCGCGATGGCGCCTACTACCTCGCCGCGACGGCGGGCGGGCAGCCGAAGGAGCCGCAGTGGATCCGCAACCTGCGCGCGACCTCCACGGCCACCATCCAGGTGGGCCGCCAGCAGATGCCGGTCTCCGTCGAGGTGCTGCGCGGCGCTGAGCGGGAGGCAGGTTGGCACGACTTCGTCACCGCCTATCCGTCCTTCGCCCCGTACGAGCAGAAGGCCGGCCGCCGCATCGCCATCGCGAAGGTGACCCCGACACGCTGAGGCAGACCCGAAGGGTGTCCGGATGCCGGGCGGTGACGGCGCGGCAGCCCGGGCGATCCGGCTCAACGGTGAGCACGCGGGGTACTTCGCGCGCGGCGACGGGCCGTTCGACGACGAGTGGACGCGGTGGCGGCCCGACTGGCGTGGACCGCGCCCGGCCTGCGCGACGACGAGCACTGGGACATCGACCTCGTCGACTGACCGGGCGTCGCGCGTGTGTGCACCTTGCGTTGTTCTGACAACGCGAGGTGCACACGCGGACTGTCTCCGCAGGAACCCTCCGGCGAGGGGCGGGTATCAGCGGGACGCCCGCCGGCTCTGAGCCGTGGGAGGGATCAGTATCCACTTCCGCCGCACACCCGCTGCACCAGCCACCGCACCAGGAGCACGTCATGGGCATTCCTCCACACGCAGCCCGCCTCGCCGGCGCCTGGGCCGTGAAGTCCGCCGCTGACCAGCAGTCCGCGCTCGAGAGGGGCTGATGTCGGACCTGCCACCGGGTCCCGAGCCGACCCCAGCACCGACACGCCGACCCGAACGCCACCGACCGCACCGCATCGCCGTCTCGCGCATCCGCTGCACGGCACGCCTGCCTGCGACACGGCATACGACCTGCGCGGGAGCTCCGTCAGGCCTCGCGCTGGACCGTGCTGCGCGGCGGCGGACGATCTCGATCGCGGCAGGGTCGGCGACACCGGCCGCGCGGGCCGCCGCCACGAACCGCTCGGCCAGCACCCCGAGCGCCGCCTCGGCGGCATGCTCCCCGAGGCGACCACCGTGCCCGCCCGGCCGCGCGTCTCGACGAGGCCCGCGGCCTCGAGCTCCTTGAAGGCGCGGGCCACCGTGTTGGCCGCGAGGCCGAGGTCGACGGCGAGCGCCCGAACCGTCGGGAGCCGGTCGCCGGGCACGAGTCGGCCCGAGCGGATCAGCGCCTCGACCTGCGCGCGCACCTGCTCGAAGGGGGCCTCGCGGGCGTCGGGGTCGACGACGAGTCGAGTTCGGTCACCCCGTCGAGCAACGCAGTGGCCGGAGCCGGTGTCAACGCCGCCCGAGTGAGCGGTGTCACGCCGATCCCTGGACAGGGGCGGCTCCTCGCGCGAAGCGCAACCGCTAGCATCTACTACGTCATGTAGTTCTGGTGCCGACCCTCGCGGAGCCCTCATGGATGCAACGGACCTGGCACGGTGGCAGTTCGCCATCACCACCGTGTACCACTTCCTCTTCGTGCCGATCACGATCGGCATGTCCCTCATCGTCGCCGTCTTCCACACCGCCTGGGTGCGCACGCACAACCCGCAGTGGATGAGGCTGGCGAAGTTCTTCGGCAAGCTCTTCCTCATCAACTTCGCCCTCGGGCTCGTCACCGGCATCGTGCAGGAGTTCCAGTTCGGGATGAACTGGAGCGACTACTCGCGCTTCGTCGGTGACATCTTCGGGGCGCCGCTCGCCATCGAGGCGCTGCTCGCCTTCTTCCTCGAGTCGACCTTCCTCGGCCTGTGGATCTTCGGCTGGGGGCGGCTGCCGGAGAAGCTGCACGCCGCGACGATCTGGCTCGTGCACATCGGGACGGTGCTGTCGGCGTACTTCATCCTCGCCGCCAACTCCTTCATGCAGCACCCGGTCGGCTACACGTACAACAAGGCGAGCGGACGCGCCGAGCTCACCGACTTCTTCGCGGTGCTGACCAACAAGGTCCAGCTCGTCACCTTCCCGCACGTCATCTTCTCCGCGTACATGGCCGGCGCCGGCGTCGTCATGGGCGTCGCGCTGTGGCTCATGCGCCGTGAGGCCAAGCGCGCCGGCGACGACGCGCAGGACGTCGCCCGCACCGATGCGCCGATGTACCGCAGGGCGACCCGCATCGCGGCGGTCTTCACCCTCGTCGCCGCCGTCGGCGTCGTCGTCTCCGGCGACGCGCAGGGCAAGATCATGACCGAGGTCCAGCCGATGAAGATGGCCGCCGCCGAGGGGCTCTACGAGTCCGTGCCCGCGGGGGCGGGGGCGCCCTTCTCCGTGCTGACGGTCGGCTCGCTCGACGGCTCGCACGCCAACGCCATCATCGAGATCCCCGGCCTGCTCAGCTTCCTCGCGACCGGGGACTTCAAGGGCGCCGTCAGGGGCATCAACGACCTCAAGGCCGAGTACGCCCAGACCTACGGCGCGAGCGGCAACCCGCGCGTCGCCGACACCGCGACGGCCTACGTCCCCAACATCCCGACCACCTACTGGTCGTTCCGCCTGATGATCGGGCTCGGGATGGTGACGGCACTCATCGCGCTCGCCGTCCTGTGGCTGACGCGCAAGGGGCGCACCCCGACGTCGAAGTGGCTGGTGTATGCCGCCGTGGCCGCTCCGCTCCTGCCCGTCTTCGCCAACAGCTTCGGCTGGATCTTCACCGAGGTCGGCCGCCAGCCCTGGCTCGTCTTCGGCCTGATGACGACCGCCAACGGGGTCTCGCCGAACGTCTCGATGGGCGAGGTCATCACGTCGATGGTCGTCTTCACGCTGCTCTACGGCGCCCTCGCCGTCGTCGAGATCAAGCTCTTCCTGCACTACGTCCGCAAGGGGGCCGAGCCCTTCGAGGAGCCGCAGGACCCCGCCGACCGGGACGAGGACGCACCCCTCGTCTTCGCCTACTGAGAAGGGCTGACTGCAATGGATCTCGCCACCTTCTGGTTCATCGTCCTCGGCGTCCTCTGGACGGGCTACCTCGTCCTCGAGGGCTTCGACTTCGGCGTCGGCATGCTGATGCCCGTGCTCGGCGGCAAGCGCTACGCCTCCGACGCCGTCGACGCCGAGAAGCGCCGTCGCGTGCTGCTCAACACGATCGGCCCGGTGTGGGACGGCAACGAGGTGTGGGTGCTGACCGCCGGCGGCGCGACCTTCGCGGCCTTCCCGCACTGGTACGCCACGCTGTTCAGCGGCTTCTACCTGCCGCTGCTGCTCATCCTCGTCGCGCTCATCGTGCGCAACCTCGGCCTCGAGTACCGCCACAAGCGACCCGAGGCCCAGTGGAAGGCGCGCTGGGACCAGGCGATCTTCTGGGGCTCGCTCGTGCCCGCGCTGCTCTGGGGCGTCGCGCTGACGAACATCGTGCGCGGCGTGCCGATCGACGCGAACAAGGAGTACACCGGCAACCTCTTCACGCTGCTCAACCCGGCCGGCCTCCTCGGCGGACTCGTCTTCGTGACGCTCTTCCTCACGCACGGCGCGATCTTCGTGGCGCTCAAGACCGACGGGAAGATCCGCCACGAGGCGCGCCAGATCGCCGAGCGCGTCGGTGTCGTCGCCGCGGTGCTCGCGGTCGTCCTGCTCGTCTGGATCGGCCTCACCGACGGCAAGCCCGCCTCGTGGATGACCACCGTGATCGCGGCCGCCGCTCTCCTCGGCGGGCTCGCGGCGAACCGGGCCGGGCGCGAGGGCTGGGCCTTCATCGGCACGGCCGTCACCATCGCCATGGCGGTCGCGACGTACTTCCTCGTGCTCTTCCCGAACGTCATGCCGAGCTCGACGAACCCCGCCTGGAACCTGACGATCCACAACGCGTCGAGCACCGACTACACGCTCAAGGTCATGACGATCGTCGCGCTGGTCTTCACGCCGATCGTCCTGATCTACCAGGGCTGGACGTACTGGGTCTTCCGGAAGCGCCTGACGGTCCAGCACATTCCCGAGGACGCCCCCCGCGAGACCGTCTCGCACTGAACCCGACCGCTGACCACGACCCTGACCCTGACCCTGACGCCACCATCGATCGAGAGAGCACGGACTCGGTGAAGCCCTTCGACCCACGACTCCTCCGGGCGGTCCCGGCCGCCCGGAGGCCTGTCGCCGTCCTCGCCGCCACCGGCATCGCGAGCGGCCTGACGACGATCGCGACGGCCTTCGCGCTGTCGGCGGTCGTCGTGGCCGTCGTCGACGGGACGGACCTCACCACTCCCCTCGCCTGGCTGCTCGGACTCTTCGCCGTGCGGGCGGTGCTCGCGGCCGTGACGGAGTGGGTGGCGGCCTGGTCCGGCGTGTCGGTGTCGTCGGCGCTGCGAGCCTCGCTCCTGGGTCGCTGGGGCACCGTCGACGCAGACTCGCGCCTCGAACCGGGGGCAGCCGTCTCGCTCGCGACCGCGGGCACGGCAGCCGTGGAGCCGTATGCCGCCCGCTTCCTCCCGACCCTCGTGACCGCCGCCGTCGTGCCCGCCCTCGCCATCGCGACGCTCGTCGTCGTCGACTGGCCGAGCGCCCTCGTCGTGGGGCTCACCCTGCCGCTCCTGCCCGTCTTCGCCGCCCTCATCGGCAAGGCCACCGCGGAGTCGACCGAGCGGCGGTGGGCAGCACTGGCGTCGCTCTCGGGCCACTTCCTCGACGTCGTCCGCGGCCTGCCGACACTCGTCACCTACGGCCGGGCCCGGCGGCAGGTCACGACGGTCCGGGAGGTCAGCGACCGGCACCGCCGCGCCACGATGGAGACGCTGCGCATCGCGTTCCTGTCGTCGGCCGCACTCGAGCTGCTCGCGACGATCTCGGTCGCCCTCGTCGCCGTGACGGTCGGCCTCCGTCTGTCCACCGGGTCGATGGCCCTCGGCCCGGCGCTCGTCGCGATCCTGCTCGCCCCCGAGGCCTACTGGCCGGTGCGACGGGTCGGTGCCGAGTACCACGCCGCCGCCGACGGCGCCGTGGCCCTCGACGCCATCCTCGCCCACCTCGACCCGACCCCCTCCGAGCTCCCCGCCGACTCGTCGACCGACGAGCGCAGCGGACGAGTCGGTCACGTGCGGCTCGACGCCGTCACCTACGCGTATGCCGGGTCGCCGGCTCCCGTCGTCCATGGCCTCGACCTCGTGGCCGGCCCCGGGCTCACGGTCGTGACCGGACCGTCGGGCGTCGGCAAGTCGACGGTGCTCGACCTCGCAGCCGGACTGCGTCAGCCCACGGCAGGCACGGTCGAGGCGCCGGCCTCGCACTACGTGACACAGCGGCCCTTCCTCGCGACCGGGACGGTGCGCTCGGCGCTGACCATCGGCCATCCGGCCACCGACGGCCAGCTCTGGGAGGCCCTGCGCGCGGTCGAGGTCGACGGGGTCGTCGCCGCCCTGCCCGGTGGCCTGTCCGCCGACCTCGGCGACGACGGCTTCGGACTGTCCGCCGGGCAGCGCCAGCGTCTCGCCCTCGCCCGTGCCTGGCTCGCCCCCGAGACCGTCCTGCTCCTCGACGAGCCGACCGCCCACCTCGACCCCGAGGGCGCCGAGCACATCGCTGCTCTCGTCGCCGAGCTCGCCGAGCGCCGAGTCGTCATCGCCGTCACCCACCGCGACGAGCTGCTCGCCCACGCCGACCACCACCTCGTCCTCACCGGCTCCCGAGAGGAGGCCGACCGATGAGCGCCTCGACCCGGCGGGTCTGGTGGCCCTCCGGCGGCACCGTCCGCGGCGGCCTGCTCGGCGGCATCGCGACCGCGGCGGGCATGGCCCTCACCGCGGCCTCAGGCTGGCTCATCGTCCGGGCCTCCGAGCACCCCGTCATCCTCACGCTGCTCACCGCGATCGTCGCCGTCCGCGCCTTCGGCATGGCGCGGCCCGTGTTCCGCTACTGGGAACGGCTCACGAGCCACGACGCCGCGCTCGCGATGCTCGCCGAGCGTCGGACGTCGGCCTACGAGGCCCTCATCCCCCTCACTCCGGCCCGCCTCGGACGCCGCCGCCGCTCCGACGTGCTCACCGGTGTCGTCGACGACCTCACCGACGTCGTCGACGCCCAGGTGCGGGTCACGGTCCCGGCCATCTCGACGGCCGTCGCCGGTGGCATCGCCATCGCCCTGACGATGGTGCTCGCCCCGCCCGTGGGCCTCGTCATGCTCGGGCTCGGGCTCGTCGTGTGCCTCATCAGCGGGTTGGCCGTTCGCCTCGAGTCCCGTTCCCTCGCAGAGCTGCTCGCTGCCCGAGCCGAGGTGACGCGCGTCAGCGAGCTCATGTCGAGCCAGGCCGGTGAGCTGCGGGCGGTCGGCGGCTGGCACACGGCGCTCGGCTGGCTGGACGACGCCCACGCCGCGCTCGACCGGGCGACGCGGAGGATCAGTGCCGGCCGCGCGGCCGCAGCCTCCCTCTTCCTCGTCGCGGTGGGCGCAGCCGTCGCCGTGACCGCGGTCATCGCCCAGGACCTTGCCGTCTCGACCCCGGTCAAGGCGCTCCTCGTGCTCACGCCCGTCGCGGTCTCCGAAGCCATCACCCCCCTCGTCGACGCCATGCGCGCCCTGGCCCGGGCCCGGGGCAGTGAGCAGCGCATCGACGCCCTGCTCGACCTCGCGCCGGCCGTCGCCGTGCCCCGGCCACGCGGACGACGAGACGTCGGGCACCCAGCCCGGGCACACGGCATACGCCAGCAGTGACGTCGAGACCCGCGGGCTCACCGCGTCGTGGACGGGCGCGCGCACCGACCTCACGGCGACCGACCTCGACGTGCCGACCGGCAGCCGCATCGCGATCACCGGGCCCAACGGCAGCGGCAAGTCGACCCTGCTCGCCGTGCTCGCTCGCCACCTCGACCCGTCGGGTGGCACCTACCGGCTCGGCGGCACCGACGCGCTCGCGGAGCCGCTCGAGCAGACCCGGGCGCGCATCGCCGTCGTCGACGACGAGACCCACGTCTTCGCGACGACGCTGCGGGGCAACCTCACCCTCGCGCGGCCCGACGCGGACGACGCCGCCGTGGAGCGCGCCCTGCGCGCCGCGGGCCTCGGCCCACTCGTCGAGGGCCTGCCCGACGGGCTCGACACGACGCTCGGCTCGACCGGCCGCGGTCTCTCCGGTGGTGAGCGCGCCCGGCTCGGCATCGCCCGCGCCCACGTCAGCGGGCGCCCGGTCCTGCTCCTCGACGAGCCCGTCGCCCACCTCGACCCGCCGACGGCCCGCGCCGTCGTCGAGGACCTGATGGGTGGGAGTGCCGCGCCGGGTACGACAGGGGTGGCGGGCACGGACACGCCCGCGCAGACGATCATCATGGTGACTCATCGCGACGACGGCGCCGAGCTGTTCGACCGTGTCGTCGAGGTGCGGCGCCAGCCATCGGGGACGATGGCGCACACGACAGCAGAAACGGACGCCCACCCGGGCGACCGCACGCACGAACCCGACCCGCCACGTCGGTAGATTGGACCCACCATGCCCACCACTCCGCGAAACCGTCTCGGCGACCTCGAGCGCGTCGTCATGGAAGAGCTCTGGACCACTGCCGACGCCCACCCCGAGGGCCGCACGGTGCGCGAGGTCCACGACGCGATCGGGGTCGACCGCGGGCTCGCCTACACGACCCTCATGACCGTGCTCGACCGGATGGCGAAGAAGGACCTCGTCCACCGCGAGCGCGACGGCCGCGCCTGGCGCTACACCGCCGCGTCGACCCGCGCGGAGCTGACGTCGGAGACGCTGCACCACACGCTCAGCGAGCTGGCCGGCGACAAGCGACACACCGCCCTGCTGCACTTCCTCGACGAGTCGACGGCCGAGGAGATCGACGAGCTCAAGGCGGCCCTGGCCGCGCTCGAGGCGCGCCGACCCGAGCGCGCCGGCTGATGCCCGACCCCGTGGCCGGACGCCGCACGACCTGAGCCGTGCTCGTCGTCGCGACCCTCGTCGTCCTCGCGGTCCTGCTCGCGTGGCCGGTGCCGCGCGCCCTGGCCCGGGTCACGTCGTTGCGGCGCGCCCCCCGGTCCGCCTTGGTGCTCTGGCAGGCCACGGCCGTCGCCGCCGTGCTCGCCGCGCTGCTCGCCGCGCCGGCGGCGATCCCGCTGCTGGTCGGCCGTCAGGTGCGGCTGTCGGAGCACTGGGCCGTGCTGGTCGTCGCCGCCGCACTCAGCGGGCTCGTCGCCGTGCGACTGCTGCTCTCGGGGGACCGGGTCGGCCGCAACCTGCGCGCGGCGCGGCGCCGCCACCGCGATCTCGTCGACCTGCTCGGGGTCGCCGGCGAGGGCGCCGACCGACACATGCGCGTCCTCGAGCACACGACCCCGACCGCCTACTGCGTCCCGGGCGTACGCCGTCGCGTCGTCCTGACGCAGGGCACCCTCGACCGGCTGGGACCCGACGAGCTCTCGGCGGTCCTGGCCCACGAGCGCGCCCACCTCAGTGCACGACACGACCTCGTCGTCGAGTTCTTCACCGTCGTCCACGAGGCGGTGCCCGGTTTCCTGCGCTGTGATGCGGCGCTCCGGGAGGTGCTCCTGCTCATCGAGGTGCTCGCCGACCGCGCCGCCGTCCGACGGGCCGGGCCGGTCAGCACGGGACGGGCGATCGTCGCCATGGCGGGCGGCCCGAAGCCCGCGGGCGCCATGGCGATCGCCGACAGCACCCGGGTCGCCACCGCACGCATCGGGTTGCTCGATGCCGAGCGCATCGCCGGACTGCCGGTCCCGGTCGTCGCCACGGGGATGTATGCCGTCTCGGCCGTTCTCGTCGTGGCGCCCCTCGCGCTCTACCTCGCCGCGATCGCCGGGCTGACCGTCGTCTGAGCCGCTCCCGGGCGGGTGAGCCGCTCGGTAGGGTGGCGCCATGCGCGTACTCGTCAGCGGCGGAGCCGGCTACATCGGCTCGCACACCGTGGTCCAGCTCATCGCCGCCGGGCACGACGTGCTCATCGTCGACAACTTCGCCAACAGCAAGCCGACGGTGGTGAACCGTCTCGAGGCCCTGACCGGCACGCACCTGCCCGTGCACGCCTTCGACCTGACGGACCACGACAAGACCGAGCACCTCTTCGCCACCGAGAAGATCGACGCCGTGATCCACTTCGCCGGGCTCAAGGCCGTCGGCGAGAGCGTCGAGCTGCCCCTCGAGTACTACGAGAACAACCTCGGCTCGACCTTCTCCCTCGTGCGCGCCATGCGCCGCCACGGGGTCGACAAGCTCGTCTTCAGCTCGTCCGCCACGGTCTACGGCACCGACCAGGAGGCCGCCACCGAGGACCGCACGACCTCGGCGACCAACCCCTACGGCTGGACCAAGGTCATGCAGGAGCAGATCCTGCGCGACGTGGCCGCGGCCGACCCCAGCATGCGCTTCGCCCTGCTGCGCTACTTCAACCCGGTGGGCGCCCACGCCAGCGGCACCATGGGCGAGGACCCGCAGGGCATCCCCAACAACCTCGTGCCCTACATCTCGCAGGTGGCCGTCGGTCGCCGCGAGTACCTCCAGGTCTACGGCGACGACTACCCGACCACGGACGGGACGGGCGCCCGGGACTACATCCATGTCGAGGACCTGGCAGCGGGGCACCTCGCCGCACTGACGAAGCTCGGCACGATGGAGGAGCCTGTCGGCGTGTGGAACCTCGGCACCGGCCAGGGCACGACGGTGCTCGAGATGCTGCACGCGTTCGAGCGGGCCGTGGGCCACGAGCTGCCGTACCGCGTCGTCGGCCGGCGCGCCGGCGACGTCGCCGTCTCGTTCGCCGACCCGGCCAAGGCCAACGCCGAGCTGGGCTGGCGCGCGACCCGCACCATCGACGACATGTGCGTCGACACGTGGCGGTGGCAGAGCGCCAACCCCACCGGCTACCCCGACGCCTGACCGACGGGAGCCCTCCTCCCCGTCGAGTGCTCAGTTCCCCACGTCGCGCGGCCCGTCCGGAAATGGGCACTCGACTGAAGGCGCCCCTCGAGTGCTCAGTTCCCCACGCGCGCGGCCCGTCCGGAAATGGGCACTCGACTGAAGGCGCCCCTCGAGTGCTCAGTTCCCCACGCGCGCGGCCCGTCCGGAAATGGGCACTCGACTGGAGGGGCCCGGGTCAGGGGCGGGGGTCGAGGGCGTCGTAGTGGCGGAACGACGGGACCCGAGCGACCGTGGCGAGGACGAGCACGACGACGAGGACGCCGCCGACGACGGGCGGCACCCATGTCGCCGTCAGCGTCGCCAGGGTGCCGGCGAACATCTGACCGAGCCGGGGACCGCCCGTGACGACGACGGTGAAGACGCCCTGGGTGCGGCCGCGCAGATGGTCGGGAACCGCGGACTGCAGGATGGACTGACGGAAGATCGCGCTGATGTTGTCGGACCCGCCGGCGACGGCGAGGCAGAGGGCCGCGAGCGCCAGAGCCCACCGGTTGGCCGCGCCGAAGTCCATCGAGGCCACGGCGTGCCCACCGAGCTCGGTCACGGCGAGCACCACTCCGAAGCCGAGGATCGCGAGGCCGTAGGAGACGATGGCGTTGCGGATCGCGAGCCCCTGCCACCGCAGGCCGGTGACGCGACCGGACCCGAGACTCGACACGATGCCCCCGACGGCGAACGACGCGAGCAGGATGCCGGCCGTGACCGAGCCGCCGCCGATGACGATGGCCCCGACGGCCGGGAAGAGCACCATCGGCTGGCCGAAGGTCATCGCGATGATGTCGACGACGAAGCTCATCCGCACGTTGGGCGCCCGGCGCAGGTGCGCGAGCCCGTCCACGACCGACCGGAAGCCACCGGCAGCGACGTGCTCCCCCTCGGGCCGGATGCGAGGCAACGTCCAGAGGCCGAAGAAGCCGGCGAAGAAGAGCACGACGTCGACGGTGTAGGTCCAGGCGTAGCCGGCCCGCGCGACGAGCACGCCGGCGATGCCGGGCCCGACCGTCACCATGACGCCCGCCGAGATGCCGAGCAGGGCCGCCGCCTTGGGCAGCTGCTCCCTCGGAAGCAGGCGCGGCGTGATCGCCTGGCGCGTCGCGGAGGCGATCGTCGCGGCGACGGCGTTGACGGTGGTGATGACGTAGAAGATCCAGACCGCCTCGGCGCCGGCCCACGTGATCGAGGCCAGGACCACGGTCGAGGCCCAGGCGACGGTCGAGGCCGACAGGGCCACGGTGCGCCGGTCGAAACGGTCGGCGATCGCACCCCCGTAGAGGCCTGCGACGATCATCGGCAGCAGTGAGAACCACGCGACGAGCGAGACCATGAAGGTCGACCGGGTCAGGTCGTAGATGTGCAACCCGACGGCCGTGTTGGTGACGAACGTGCCGATGCCGGCGAGGGTGTTGCCGAACCAGAGCCGCGCGAACGCCGGACTCACCCGCAAGGGCGTCACGTCGACGAAGTGCGAGCGACGCGATGGATCGATCGGCGCGGGGGCCTCAGGGCCGGGTGGTGCGTCGGTCACAGAGCGAAACTACGCCACGGCCAGGGTGCCCGAGGGCGCAGGGAGGCACGCCTCGACCTCGCGCAGTCGCGAGCCGTCGCGGACCCACACCCACCGTCCGTCGGCCGCGCGGCGGGCAACCTGGGTGCGCACCGTGCCGTCGGCGGTGGTGGACGTCGTCATGGCGAGATCCCCGCTGATCACGGCCCGCGAGCTGACGGCAGCGCCGCTCGCCGCCCAGGACTCCGGCGGCCATCGCGGCCGCGAGCGCCTCGCGGATGGCGACGGAGCCCGCCGCCTCGCGACCGCGCGGAAGGCTCACGACGGCGTCGGCGGCATACAAACCCACGAGCGCATCGAGGTCGTCCGCGGCGACGCAGGCGGCGAAACGGGACTCGAGGGCCTCCGGGGTGTCAGCCCCGACGGCGGTCGGGTGGGCGGTCGTCGTCATGGGCACACCGTGCCACCGGCCACCGACAGCGCCGCCATATGTACCTTCCGTGGGCACTCGCGACACCACTCTCAAGGAGAGCCCGGGCTACCGGCCTCGGCGCGCGGTCGGCGGTGTTGAATGGGCACCATGTCGCCTCGCCCACTCCACGTCACCTTCGTGTGCAGCGGCAACATCTGCAGGTCACCCATGGGTCACGTGATCCTCCAGCGCATGGTCGACGACGCCGGTCTGTCCGACGACGTCCGGGTCAGCTCGAGCGGCACCGGTGACTGGCACGTCGGCGAGCACGCCGACCCGCGCACCGTCGAGGTCCTCGCCCGCCACGGCTACGACGGGTCGCGGCACCGGGCCCGCGAGTTCGACCCCGACGAGTTCGACGAGTTCGACCTGATCCTCGCCTCCGACGAGGGACACGTGCGCACCCTCAACCGCCTGGCCCGCGCGCCGCACCAGCGCGGCAAGATCCGGCTCGTGCGCGAGTTCGACCCCGCCGCCGTGGCGGCCGGCACCCTCGAGACGGGCGACCCGTGGTACGGCGGAGCGGAGCACTTCGCCCGGTGCTTCGCCGAGGTCGAGGCCGCGTGCCGTGGCATCCTCGCACCACGTCAGGGACCAGCTGGACAGCCGGCGGCCGGACGACCTGCGGCCCGCGTGGACACCGAGCAGCCCTGACCCGATGCGAGACGTGAACCTGACCGTGCCCGACTATCCCTACGGCTCCCCGTGCTGGGTCGACCTGCTCGTCAGCGACGTCCAGCGCGCCAAGGCCTTCTACGGCGAGCTCTTCGGCTGGCAGTGGCTCGACGGCGACCCCGCTACCGGCGGCTACACGATGGCCCTGCTCGGCGGCCATCCCGTCGCCGGCATCAGCCGCAAGCCCGACGGCGCCCCCGTCCGGAGCCAGTGGACGACCTACCTGCGCGTCGGTGACATCGAGGTCGCCGAGCGCGCCATCAACACGTACGGCGGCCGCACCCTCGGGCGTCCCGTCGCCATCGGCGCCCTGTCCCGCACCCTCATCGCCGTCGACCCCGGCGGGTCGTACTTCGGCGTGTGGGAGCCGGGCGACCTGCCCGGCAGCGGCGTCCTCGACGAGCCGGGGTCGCTCACGTGGAACGAGCTGCTGACGCGGGACTACGACCGGGTCCAGGACTTCCAGCTCGCCGTCTTCGGCCACGAGTTCACCGACGAGACGGAGCCCGGCGGTCCGCGCTGGGCGACGGCCCACACCGGCGACGGCAACCCGGCCTTCGGGCTCGCGGAGATCGACGACGAGTGGCCGCAGGAGATCCCGCCGCACTGGGTCGCCTCCTTCGCGACACGCGACGTCGTGCCCCGGCCTGGACCGGGCGCTCGAGCTCGGGGCCACGCTGCTCCAGGGCCCGTTCGACGGCCCGTACGGTCTCGGCGCGGTGCTGAGCGGGCCCGAGGGAGAAGTCTTCTCGCTCCTCGTGCCCGACCTCGACTGACCGCTCGCCCCTCCCCGACCCCCCCAACCCATCGACCCCACAGGAGCATCCGTGCCCGTCCACGAAGGGCCGTTCGCGCCCGGCACCCCCTGCTGGGCCGACGTCATGGTCGACGACCTCGACGCGCGCGCGCGACTTCTACGGCAGCCTCTTCGGCTGGACCTTCGAGGACCTGCCGCCCGAGGCCGGCGGCTACGTCATGGCCCGCAAGGACGGCCACGTCGTCGCGGGCGCGATGGCCAAGAACCCGGACGACCCGGGCCAGGTCAGCGCGTGGACGGTCTACCTCGCGACCGACGACGTCGACGACGCCGCCAGACGCGCCCGGGCGGCCGGCGGCGTCTTCTTCCTCGGGCCCACGGACGTGCTCCGGGTGGGGCGCATCGCCGTCGGCGCCGACCCAGCCGGGGCGGCCTACGGCCTGTGGCAGGCCAAGGAGCACACGGGCACCGACCTCGTCGACGAGCCGGGCGCGCTGTGCTGGGCCGAGTCGATGAGCCGCGACTACGACGCGAGCACGGGCCTTCTACTCCGACGTCTTCGGCTACCGGCTGCAGGAGATCGGCGAGGGCGGCTTCCGCTACTCCGTCGCGAGCCTCGACGGCGAGCGCGCCGTCGCCGGCATCGGGGCCATCCCGGCGCAGGCCCCGGCCGACGTGCCGTCGCACTGGATGGTCGTACTTCGCCGTGGCCGACTGCGACGCGGCCGCCGAGCGGGTCACGGCCCTCGGCGGCTCCGTCATGCAGCCGCCCGTCGACACCCCCTACGGCCGGATGGCGCTCGTCGCCGGCCCCCAGGGCGAGACCTTCTCGGTCATGCAGCTGCCCGAGCCGTCGACGACCGACTGACCGAGGGCGTATGCCGTGTGACCGGGACCGCGCGCGGCCGCCCGACCGCGGCGGACGGCATACGAACCACTCCCCGCGCTCTGGGAGGATGTCGGCATGGCTTCGCTTGCTGACGCAACCCCGCCCATCGCGCTCGGGGCGCTCGACGGCCGCTACCGCGGCGCCGTCGCGCCGCTCGTCGACCACCTCTCGGAGGCGGCCCTCAACCGGCAGCGCGTGCACGTCGAGATCGAGTGGCTGATCCACCAGACGAGCCACGGGATCGTGCCGGGTGTGCGCACGCTGACGGGCGCCGAGATCGCCGCGCTGCGAGCGGTCGTCGACGACTTCGGCACCGACGAGGTCGCCGAGCTCGGCGACATCGAGCGGGTCACCGTCCACGACGTCAAGGCCGTCGAGTACTTCCTCAAGAAGCGCCTGGCCGCCATCGCGCCCGCCGACGAGGACAAGGGCCTCGCCGAGCTCATCCACTTCGGGTGCACGAGCGAGGACATCAACAACCTCTCCTACGCCCTCATGGTCAAGGGCGCCGTCGAGCAGGTGTGGCTGCCGCGCGCGAAGGCGCTCGTCGCCCAGGTCGCGGAGATGGCGCGCGAGCTCAAGGACGTGCCGCTGCTCGCACACACCCACGGCCAGCCGGCGACGCCGACGACGATGGGCAAGGAGCTCGCCGTCCTCGCGCACCGCCTCGGCCGGCAGCTGCGGCGCATCGAGGGACAGGAGTACCTCGGCAAGTTCAACGGTGCCACCGGCACGTTCGGCGCCCACGCGCTCGCCCTGCCCGACGTCGACTGGCCCGCCGTGTCGCGCGCCTTCGTCGAGGGTCTCGGTCTCACGTGGAACCCGCTGACGACGCAGATCGAGAGCCACGACTGGCAGGCCGAGCTCTACGCCGACGTCGCGCGCTTCAACCGCATCCTGCACAACCTCTGCACCGACGTGTGGACCTACATCTCCATGGGCTACTTCGCGCAGGTGCGCGGCCAGGGCACCGTCGGATCCAGCACGATGCCGCACAAGGTCAACCCGATCCGCTTCGAGAACGCCGAGGCCAACCTCGAGGTGAGCAACGCGCTGCTCGACGTCCTGGGCGGCACGCTCGTCCAGAGCCGGCTCCAGCGCGACCTCACCGACTCGAGCATGCAGCGCAACATCGGCACGGCCTTCGGCCACTCGGTGCTCGCCCTGGACAACGTCGCCCGCGGCCTCGCGGGCCTCGACGCCGTGCCCGAGCGGATGGCGGCTGACCTCGAGTCCAACTGGGAGGTCCTCGGCGAGCCGATCCAGTCGGCGATGCGGGCCCTTGGCGCACAGGGCGTTCCGGGCATGGAGGAGCCCTACGAGCGGCTCAAGGAGCTGACCCGGGGACGCCGCATCGACGGAGACGACCTGCGCGAGTTCGTCCGTGGGCTGGGGCTGCCCGCCGAGGTCGAGGCCCGGTTCGTCGCGCTGACGCCGCAGACCTACACGGCCCTCGCGAGCCGGCTCGTCGACGACTACCTCGCCTGACGCCGTCACCCGAGCGCGACAGCGCATCGACGACCATTGGTTGAGCCAGGCCTGGGACACGCCGCACGACACGCCGCGCTCGGGCGATCACGGCGACCAACGGTCGTCCGCGTGCGCCGCACCACGCCTTCTCGTATGCCGTCAGGCGGGCTAACGTGCGTCAGCATGGTCCGCTCCCGACGCGCCACGCTCCGCGACATCGACGAGGCGGCCCTTGCGCTGCCGGAGGTGACGCGCGACCCGCCGACGGGCGGGCGACCCTCGTTCCAGGTGCACGGCAAGACCTTCGCCTTCGCCCGGGGGCCACGCAAGGATGCCGTCGACCCGGCGACCGGCGAGCTGTACGACGACGTCCTGGCCTTCTCGTGCACCGCCGAGGACAAGGAGTCGATGGTCTCCGACCCGGAGTCCCCGTGGTTCACGACGCCGCACTGGAACGGCTACAACGCCGTGCTGCTCCTCGAGCGCGACCTCGGCCGCCTCACCGTCATCGAGCTGCGCGAGGTCGTCACGGACGCCTGGCTGGCGAAGGCTCCGAAGCGGCTCGCCCGGAGCTTCCTCGAGGGCGCCGACACCCCCTACCCCCGATGAGCGCGGAATACCCCAAGGGGGTACCGTGGTTGTCGACGACAAGGAGGTGCCATGGCCGGTTACACCGGGAGCAAGGACGACTACCTCAAGCGCCTGCGCCGCATCGAGGGACAGGTGCGGGGCGTGCAGAAGATGGTCGACGCCGACACGTACTGCATCGACATCCTGACCCAGGTCAGCGCCATCACCAAGGCCCTGCAGGCCGTCAGCCTCGGCCTGCTGGAGGACCACGTGGCCCACTGCGTCGTGGACGCTGCGCGCGAGTCCGACGAGGCGGCGGCCGAGAAGGTGCGCGAGGCGTCCGACGCCATCGCCCGGCTCGTTCGGAGCTGACGTGACCATCCAGAGCACCCCACCAGACGCACCCCGATCCACCCGCCCGAGGAGGCCCCGATGAGCCAGACCGTCCACACCGAGATCACCGTCGCCGGGATGACGTGCGGCCACTGCTCGGCCGCCGTCACCGAGGAGCTGACGGCCCTGCCCGGCGTCACCGACGTCGCCGTCGACCTGCATCCCGGCGAGGACTCGCCCGTCACCATCACGAGCGAGACGCCCCTGGACCGTGCTGCCGTCGATGCGGCCGTCGCCGAGGCGGGCTACACCCTCCGATGAGCGACACCCAGTCCCCCTCCACGACCGCCGAGCACCCGCCCGAGGAGGTGCGCCTCGCGATCACCGGCATGACGTGCGCCTCCTGCTCGGCCCGCATCGAGCGCAAGCTCGCCAAGGTCGCCGGCGTCCAGTCCGCCACGGTCAACCTCGCCACCGAGAAGGCGCAGGTCCGTTTCAGCGCGCCCGTGACGGTCGATGCCATCGTCGCCGAGGTGCAGAAGACCGGTTACGGCGCCAGCGTCCTCGACGACGCGAAGCCGCACGCCGGAGCCACGGCGCACGCCGGAGCCACGTCCCACGCGGGCGCGATCCCTCGCGCCGCCGACCTGCTGCGCAAGCTGCAGGCGAGGTATGCCCGCCGGGACACGCGCCCGCACGACCGGGAGCACACCCCCGACGACCACCTCGACCACCTCGACGACCTCGACCACCTCGACCAGGACAGCCACCTCGAGCACACGCCTGCCCAGGCCGTGCTCAAGCCGCGCCTCGTCGTCGCCATCGCGCTCACGATCCCGGTGCTGCTCCTCGCCATGGTGCTGCCGGCCTTCGCCGCAAGCCCCTGGCTGCAGTTCGTCCTCGCGACGCCCGTCGTCTTCTGGTGCGCGTGGCCCTTCCACCGCGCCGCTGCCGTCAACGCCCGCCACCTCGCCTCGACGATGGACACCCTCGTGTCGCTCGGTGTGCTCGCCGCGTGGGGCTACTCCGTCGTCGAGCTGCTGCAGGGCGGCATGCACCTCTACTTCGAGGTCGCCTCGGTCGTCACGACGTTCCTGCTCGTCGGCCGCTTCCTCGAGGCCCGCGCGAAGGACTCCGGCAAGGACGCCCTGCGCTCGCTGCTCGACCTCGGCGCCAAGGACGTGTCGGTCCTGCGGATCGACCCCCGGTCGCGGATCACGAGCGAGACCCGGATCCCCGTCGGCGAGCTCGTCGTCGGCGACCAGTTCATCGTGCGTCCGGGCGAGAAGGTCGCGACCGACGGCGTCGTGCGCGACGGCTCGAGCGCGGTCGACGCGAGCCTCGTCACCGGCGAGTCCACCCCCGTCGACGTCTCCCCCGGCGACCCCGTCACCGGCGGGTCGATCAACACGACCGGCCGCATCGTCGTCGAGGCCCGCAAGGTCGGGGCCGACACGATGCTCGCCGGCATCCAGCGGCTCGTCGAGACGGCACAGACCGGCAAGGCCGACGTCCAGCGCCTCGCCGACCGCGTCTCGGCCGTCTTCGTGCCGGTGGTGCTCGCCGTCGCCGTCGTCACCTTCGTCGCCTGGCTCGCCACCGGCCACGACCTCGCGACATCGCTCGCCGTCGCGGTGACGGTCCTCATCATCGCCTGCCCCTGCGCGCTCGGTCTCGCGACGCCGACGGCCCTGCTCGTCGGCACCGGCCGGGGCGCTCAGCTCGGCACCCTCATCAAGGGCCCGCAGGTGCTCGAGGACACCCGCCGCGTCGACACCGTGGTGCTCGACAAGACGGGCACCATCACCACCGGGGAGCTGCGCCTGCGCAGCATCGCCGTGCGCGGGAGCCTGTCGAAGACGGCTGCTCTCACCGCGGCCGCGGCCGTCGAGCAGGGCAGCGAGCACCCCGTCGCCCGCGCCGTCGTCGACGGGGCCCGCCTGGCGCGCCTCGAGCTGCCACGCATCCACGACTTCCAGGCCAACCCCGGCGAGGGCGCGACCGCACGCATCAAGGACACCGAGGTCACGGTCGGCAAGGCCGTCCTCTTCGAGGGCGTGGCCCCCGAGCTGCTCGAGCACGCGCGCAGCAACGCCGGCACCACGGTCTTCGTCGGCTGGGACGGCGTCGCACAGGCTGCGCTCACCGTCGAGGACACGGTGCGCGACTCGTCGAAGGCCGCCATCGCCCGCCTGCGGGAGCTCGGTCTCACCCCGTACCTGCTCACGGGCGACAGCGCCTCCAACGCGCGCAGCGTCGCCGAGCAGGTCGGCATCGACGCCTCCAACGTGCGCGCCGACGTGCTGCCCGCGCAGAAGCACGAGGTCGTCACCGAGCTGCAGCAGTCGGGCCGCGTCGTGGCCATGGTCGGCGACGGGGTCAACGACGCGGCCGCCCTCGCCCAGGCCGACCTCGGTCTGGCCATGGGCTCGGGCACCGACGTCGCGATGGACTCGGCCGACATCGTCCTCGTGCGCCCCGACCTCGACGCCGTCGGCGACGCGATCGGCCTCTCGCGCGAGACGCTGCGCATCATCAAGCAGAACCTCGCCTGGGCGTTCGGCTACAACACGGCGGCCATCCCGCTCGCCGCGTTCGGCCTGCTCAACCCGATGATCGCCGGGGCGACCATGGCGCTGTCGTCGGTGCTCGTCGTCAGCAACTCCCTGCGCCTCAAGCGCTGGACTCGGTGACCGGCTGACGCCGATGGCAGGATGACCCGGGTGCCGGACGACTCGGCAGCCCAGGACAGGGGAGGTTCGACGATGACGTCGACGACAGAGGCGCCGCGGGCGGCGGCCGGCAGACGAGCACCACAGGCGTGGCGTCCGCTCCAACCCGTGGCCGGTGGCCCTCTTCGCCGTCGTCGGATGGTTCTTCGGGCTGTTGCCGTGGCTCGTCCGCCGGTCCAGCCAGGGGACGTTCGGCACCCCGTGGAACCCGCGCAACGACCTGCGCAGCGCCCTGCTGCCCTTTCACCACCAGCTGCTCATGCTCCTGCTCGCCGTCGCCGTGATGGCTGGCGTCTTCGCCGGCTGCGCGCCGCTGTGGAGCACGGATCGGCGCAGGCTGCGCCTCGGCCTCGCAGCCCTCGCGACGCTCGGCGCCGCCCTCGCCACAGGATGGTCGGTCGCCCAGGCGCTGGCACCCGACCCGGACCTCGGCGGCTCCGGCAGGACCGCCGACCAGGTCCGCCTCGCCTTCGTCGCCCTCACGGTCGCCGGCGGCGTCGCCGGTCTCGTCCTCGGCCTCGCGATCTCGCTCGGCGGTCCGGCGCTGCGGGCCGTCGCGGCCGCCCCCGTCGCCGTGGTCGGCGCCGACTGGCTCGGCCAGCTCGCGCTCGGTACCGTGCGCGAGACCGCACCACCGACATGGCTGCCGACGGTCCTCGCCGCGCTCTCGGGCGTCGTGGTCGGAGCGCTGCTCGCCGCCACGATCGGCAGCCGGCTCGTGGTCCGGGTGGTCGCGTGGGTGTGCGCCCTCGCCCTGCTCGCCCTCACGGCGGCCGCTCTGACAGCCGCCCGCTACGTCCTCGAGGCCCTGCGCGGCACGCCCGTGCGCGGCGCCGACGTGAAGGAGCTGCTGGTCGACGGGCTCCAGGTGTTCGAGCGGTCGCTGTCGACGACCCTGACGGGGTGGGGCCTCCCGCCCTCGCCGCCCCTGACCGCCGTGCTCGTCGCCGTCGTCGTCGGCGCCGCCGGGACGGTCATCGCGCGGCGGACCCTCGCGGCATCGACGGGCCGGCCCCTCGACTGACCCCGACTGACCCCGGCTGGCCGCGACCGCGACCGGACGGCATACGCCCTCGGAACGACGAGAACGGCGACCACCCCACAGGGGTGACCGCCGTTTCGCGTGCGAGTTGGAGAGTCGGTCAGATGGTGACCTTGCCGCCGGGGGTGTCGAAGGTGACCGACAACAGGCCGGGGGTGCCGTGGGGGGCGACGAAGGTGAAGTCGATGCCGCCCTTGTCGAAGGTGTCCTCCGGGCCGAGCCACGCGCGCACGCGCTTGGGGTCACCGGCGATCTGGAGGTGGTCGATCGAGACCGACGTGTCGGCGCCTGCCGAGGGGTGCACCGTCATGTCATCCCACTCGATGAAGTAGGGGACCTGCGGGTCCGCCATGAGGCCCTTGATGCCGAGCTGGCGCCACTTGAGCTCGGTGCCGTCGGGGCGGTGCCGGTTGCCCAGGACGGCCTCGCGACCGAGCCGCTGCTCGACCTTGGCGATGTCGTCGACGGCGACGACCCAGCCGAGCCAGCCGCCGCCGGCCTCGGAGGCGGCGCGGACGGCCTGACCGAAGGGCGCCTTGTCGGAG
Organism: uncultured Actinomycetota bacterium; assembly: GCA_963849965.1. Classification (GTDB taxonomy): domain Bacteria; phylum Actinomycetota; class Actinomycetes; order Actinomycetales; family Dermatophilaceae; genus Terrabacter. Next base: position 156,455 of record CAWKJV010000015.1, read on the forward strand.
GCCGGGTGGTCGAGCACCTCGACGACCTCGAGGTAGTGGTCCTTGGCCAGGGGGAAGATCACGTTGCGCGTGCCGAACCGGGGATGCACCCCTCCGTCGACCGGCGCGACGCCGATGAGGTCGGACAGTCGGGCGGCCGTGGCCTTGAGGCCACCAGCCTCCGCTGCATAAGAGACGTGGTCAACTCGCATACAGAACATCGTGACACACGCCAAGGGGTGCTTTTGACCCGCCCTCCCCCTCTCTGGCGGGCTCGTCACACGCGTCACACGAACGAAACCTGACTGTCATCTCGTATGCCGTCCCGCGGGCTCCTCGAGGCCGTGTCGGGTCAGCGCGCGTCGCGTTGACGAACCGCCTCGTAGAGCACGATCGCGGCCGACGCGGCGACGTTGAGACTGTTCGCCTTGCCATGCATGGGGATCCGGACGCGGTGCGTGGCGGCTTCGAGCAGGGTCCGGTCGGCGCCGTGCTTCTCGCTGCCGACGGCGATCGCGACACGACCGGTGTAGTCGACGTCGGTGTGCAGCAGGTCGGTCTCGGGGGTGGTGACGACGAGGCGGATCTCGTTGACGGCCAGCCAGTCGAGCGCCTCGGCGGTCGTCGCGCTCGCGGCGGGCACGGCGAAGACGGTGCCCTTGCTCGCGCGCACGACGTTGGGGTTGCCCCAGTCGGTGACGGGGTCGGCCGCGATCACGGCGTCGACACCGGCGGCGTCGGCGGTGCGGAGCATGGCGCCGAGGTTGCCGGGCTTCTCGACTCCCTGGCTGAGCAGGGTGAGGTGATCGGGACCGTCGACGTGCAGGTCGGGGAGGTCGACACCGATGCGGCCGACGACGGCGATGAGGCCGTCTGGTCCCTCGCGGTAGCTGACCTTCTCGAAGGCGCTCCGGCTGAGATGGACGACCTCGACGCGGTCGTGGCGCAGCCGGGCGAGCAGGTCGCTCTGGTGGCCGATGTCCTGCGACCCGGCCCGGCCGGCGGGGCTGAACAGCTCCTCGCACACGTAGACGGTGCCGGGGCGCACGCCGGCGGAGAGGGCGAGGCCGATCTCCTCGTAGCCCTCGACGAGGGTCTGGCCCGTCTCCTCCCGGGTCCGCCGTCGGCGCAGGCCGAGCAGGCCCTTGAGGCGCGGGTTGGACGCGGAGCTGATCGTCAGCTCGCGGGGAGGGTGCACCGGGTTCGTCATGTTCGTCATGGCCGGCCCAGCATCCCATCCGTTCGCCGGTGCTGCGAGGGCACCGCAGGGACGCCCCCCTTCGTAGAGTGGGGACGTCCCTGACCGAGGAGGATCCGTGACCGAGTTCCCCCGTCTGATGCACACCGCGCTCGACACGACCGACGCCCGCGGTCTGGCCGACTTCTACTGCGAGCTGCTCGGGCTGCACTGCCGGCCCGGTGACGAGCGGCCGGCAGCAGGGCCCGACGACGCCGACTGGATCGTCCTGCTCGACGCGGACGACGTGCGACGGCTCGCCGTCCAGCAGGTCGACGAGCTGACCCGCTCGACGTGGCCGAGCCACGAGGTGCCGATGCAGCTCCACGTCGACTACGCGGTGCCGACCCTGGCTGAGCTCGAACGACACCGCGACCGGGCGCTGTCGCTCGGCGCGACCGTGCTCCTCGACCGGACCGCCGACGGGGAGGAGCCACTCGTCGTGCTCGGTGACCCGGCAGGTCATCCCTTCTGCCTGCTCGTCGCCCCCTGAGGCTCCCGGCCGTCGGCGCGTCGGCGTAGCGTCGGGATGGACGCAGAGCCCGAGGCAGGAGACACCATGACCACCTTCGAAGGACGGCCCAACACGGCGCTGCTCGTCGTCGACGTGCAGAACGACGTCGTCTCCGACGCGTGGGACCGCGACGGCGTCATCGCCCGCATCAGCGACCTCGTCGGCAAGGCCCGAGCCGAGCACGTCCCCGTCATCTGGGTGCAGCACTCCGACGACAACATGCCGGCAGGCAGCGACGGCTGGCAGTACGTCCCGGAGCTGACCCGCGACGAGTCCGAGCCGCTCGTCCACAAACGCTACGGCGACTCCTTCGAGGACACCGACCTCGAGGCGGTGCTGGCCGAGCGGCAGGTCGGCCGGGTCGTCGTCACCGGCGCACAGACCGACGCGTGCATCCGGTCGACGCTGCACGGCGCCCTCGTCCGCGGCTACGACACGACGCTCGTCGAGGACGCCCACACGACGGAGGACCTGCGCCAGTGGGGTGTACCGGTCTCTCCGGAACAGGTCATCGTCCACACCAACGTCTCCTGGTCCTGGGCCGAGGCGCCGGGCCGCACGGGCGACGTCGTGCCGGCGGCCGACATCGACTTCGGCGCGCGCTGAGCCACGGCCCTCGGTGCGAGACCGGGTGTCCCGGCCCGTCCCCTGACACGACTCGAACACGAGCGTGACCCGGACGCCGCCCCTGCTCACTACGCTGCGAACGTGTCCTCCGAGCCCGGCACCAGCCCCGACCGTCGTCCAGACGCCGGCCGCGGCCTCGTGCTCGTCGTCGAGGACGAGCCGGCCATCGCCGACGTGCTGCGGCTCAACCTGCGCGCCGCCGGCTACGGCGTCGAGGTCGTCGGTGACGGCGCGAGCGCCCTCGACGCGGCGCGCGACCTGCGGCCCAGCGCCATCGTGCTCGACATCGGGCTGCCGGTGCTCGACGGCATCGAGGTGTGCCGACGCCTGCGGGGCAGTGGGGACTGGACGCCCGTGCTCTTCGTCACGGCCCGCGACGACGAGGTGGACCGCATCGTCGGCCTCGAGCTCGGCGCGGACGACTACATCACGAAGCCGTTCTCCCCGCGGGAGCTCGTGGCGCGGCTCGGGGGCGTGCTGCGGCGGACCCGCGGGGACGCAGCCGCCCCCGAGGTGCTCCGCGCCGGTGACCTCACCGTCGACCTGACGAGTCACGAGGTCCGAGTCGCCGGCCGGGACGTCGCCCTGACCGCAACGGAGTTCGACCTGCTCAGTCACCTCCTGCGTCGGCCGGGCGTCGTCTTCACCCGCGAGCAGCTGCTCAGCGACGTGTGGGGGTATGCCGCGACGGCCGGCGGGCGCACCGTCGACGTCCACGTGGCGCAGGTCCGCGCGAAGCTCGGCGACGCGAGCCCGATCCGCACCGTCCGCTCGGTCGGGTATGCCGCCGGTGGCGACCGGCCGCGACCGTGACGGGCGGGCGCGGCACGCTCTCGCGACGGATCGTCCTGCTCGCCGTCGGCGTCGCGGTGCTGACGGCGCTGCTCGCCGGGCTGCTCGCCGTCAGCCTGACCCGAACGTCGGTGGACGACTCGGCGCGAGGCACGCTCGCCGCGATCGCCGACGCCGCTGCCGAGCGGGCCGACTCGGGAGCGGCCGCCCGGGTGTCGCAGAACCGGGCCGTGCGCACCCTGGGGACGTTGGGCATCGAGTCCGCGAGCGTCGGCCGCGCCGGCGCCGTCGCGTCGACGAGCCCCCTCGCCCGAGACGCCCTGACCCCGGCCCGTCGCACGGCCCTGCTCGCCGGCGACCCCGTCTCCGACAGCGACGTCGTCAGCGGCACGCCGGTCCTCATCGAGGGCCGACCCACCGAGGCTGGCGGCATCGTCCTCGTCCAGCGCCGGTCGGACGCCACCGCCGACTCGGACCGGCTCGTGCGGCGGGTCCTGCTGGCCCTGCTCATCGCCGCCCTCGTGGCGGTCGTCGTCAGCATCATCGTGGCGCGGCGCGTGGCCCGTCCGCTGCACCGCACGGCCGAGGCGGCGCACGCCCTCGCGGCCGGGCGCCGCGACGTGCGCGTCCCCGTCGAGGGCCCCGCCGAGGTGGCCGAGGTCGCGAGCGCCCTGAACTCCCTCGCCGGATCGCTCTCTCGATCGGAGGGGCGCCAGCGCGACTTCCTCCTGTCGGTCTCGCACGACCTCCGAACGCCCCTCACCGGCATCAGCGGCTATGCCGAGTCCCTGGCGAGCGGTGTCGTGCCGGCCGAGGAGACGGCCCGGGTGGGCGGTGTCGTCCTCACCGAGGCCAAGCGGCTCGAGCGGCTCGTCGGCGACCTCCTCGACCTCGCCCGGCTCGGGGCGGACCGGCCCAGCGTGACCCCGGAGGACACCGACCTCGTCGCCCTCGGACGGGAGGTCGAGTCCGTCTGGTCGAGGCGGTGCTCCGCCGTCGGGGTGCCCTTCGCCTTCGTCCCGACCGTGGCCCAGGCCTGGACCGTCACCGACCCGGCGCGGGTGCGCCAGCTCGTCGACGGCCTCCTCGAGAACGCGCTTCGCGTCACGCCGTCCGGGCGACCGGTGCTCGTCGAGGTGCGGCACGAGCCGGGCTTCGACGTCATCGAGGTGCGTGACGGAGGGCCGGGCCTGACGGACGAGGACCTCGCCGTCGCCTTCGAGCCGTCGGTGCTGCACGAGCGCTACCGCGGCCTCCGACCCGTCGGCACCGGGCTCGGCCTCGCCATCGTCGCGCGGCTCGCCCACGTGCTCGGCGGCACCGTCGAGGCCGGGCACGCGGCAGAGGGAGGCGCCCGCTTCACCCTGCGCCTGCCCCACCCGACCACCCCGTGACGGCACGCGAGCCGGGGGGCAGCGGACGGCATACCCCGGTGGAATGGTCGGGCCCGGGTCGGACCACCCGTAGAATGTGACCCGAGGGGAGTACTTCCTCGCGCGCTCCGGTCAGTACGGTGATCCCCGGTCACCCCGGTCCGCGGCTGACGGCAGTCGGTGAAGGAGACCTCAGACATCACGTTCTGAGGAGACCCATGCTCACTGCCCTGTCCGCCGC
>CAWKJV010000016.1:0-8978 GCA_963849965.1 uncultured Actinomycetota bacterium
GCCGGGCCGGTCCATGCCGGAGGCCCCGCGGGCCTGGCTCCCGATTCGATGGTGCGCCGACCGTTCGGGAGGACCTGGTCGAGAGGGACCAGACTCACAGGTCGATGGGGGACTCGCATGGGCGGGTTCGAAGGCACGGGCGACGAGGCGGTCGAGGGTGCCCACGAGCTCGCCGACCGGCTCGCGACGACGCAGGAACAGCTGCGAGCCACGAGCGACATCCTCAAGGTCCTCACGGCCTCGACGGCAGGGGGCGCCGCCAGCCGGGACGAGGTCTTCGACGCGGTCGTCGACAGCGCCCGGCGCCTCCTCGGGGCACAGGTGGCGCAGATCTACCTCGTGCAGGGCGACTCCTTCGTGCTGGCGCGGTCGAGCGGACTGACGCCGGAGTTCGTCGACTTCGTCTCGCAGCACCCGATCGTGCGCGACCGGGCGACCCTGGTCGGTCGAGTCACCCTCGACCGGAGAGTGCACCAGATCGAGGACGTCCTCGCCGACCCGGACTACCGGCGCACCGACTTCCAACGGGTCGGCGGCTACCGGACGATGATGGGCGCCCCGATGGTGGTCGGCGCCCAGGTCGTCGGCGCTCTCAACGTGTGGCGCACCCAGGTATCGCCCTTCGACGAAGCCGCCGAGCAGCTCCTGTCGACGTTCGCCGAGCAGGCGGCTCTCGCGCTGCGGCACGTCGAGCTCATTTCGGCGCTCGAGGGCCGGTCGGCCGAGCTGGCCCGCAAGGTCGACCAGCTCGAGGCGCTCGCCGAGGTGGGGGAGGCGATCAGCTCGACGCTCGTCGCCGACGAGGTGCTGACGACGATCGTCAGCCACGCGGTCGAGCTCTCGGACACCGACGGCGGGTCACTCATGGAGTTCGACGAGGTGACGGGACTCTTCCGTGTCCGCACGGCCTACGGCACGAGTGAGGCCGTCATCGACGCGCTGCGGAGCGCGGAGATCCACATCGACCGCACGTGGGTGGGCCGGGCCACGCGCAGCCGACAGGTGCTCCAGATCCCCGACCTCGACGCCGAGCCCGAGCCGCTCGACCCGCACCTGGCCGTGCTCCACGCCTCCGGGCTGGCGCTCGCTCGTCGCGATCCCGCTCGTGCGCCCCGACCGGGTCGTCGGCGCTCTCGTCGTGCGCCGCAAGTCGACCGGGGCGTTCAGCGAGGAGACCTGCGAGCTGCTCGCGGCCTTCGCGAGCCAGTCGGCGGTCGCCCTGACCAACGCGCGCCTCTACCAGCAGCTCGAGCAGCAGAGCGTGGCCCTCGCGGAGGCGAGCCGCCACAAGTCGGAGTTCCTCGCGAGCATGTCGCACGAGCTGCGGACCCCGCTCAACGCCGTCATCGGCTTCTCCGAGGTGCTCCTCGAGCGGATGTTCGGTGACCTCAACGAGCGGCAGGAGGACTACCTCGAGGACATCCACTCCGCCGGCCGCCACCTGCTCGCCCTGCTCGGCGACATCCTCGACCTGTCGAAGATCGAGGCCGGACGCATGGAGCTCGACCTCACGACCTTCCCCATCGACGACATCCTCGTCCAGGCGCTCTCGCTCGTGCGCGAGCGCGCCGCGCTGCACGGCATACGACTGACGCTGGAGGCGGCGGAAGGGCTCGGCCTCGTCACGGCCGACGAGCTGCGGCTCAAGCAGGTGCTGCTCAACCTGCTGAGCAACGCCGTGAAGTTCACGCCCGACGGCGGCAGCATCGTCGTCCGGGCCTGGCGCGACGGTGAGGAGCTCGACGTCACGGTCACCGACACGGGCATCGGCATCGCACCGGCGGACCAGGAGCGCATCTTCGACTCCTTCCAGCAGGGCGAGCGGTCGGCGTCGTCGAGCGAGGGCACCGGCCTCGGTCTCACCCTGAGCCGCCGCATCGTCGAGCTGCACGGCGGGCGACTCTGGCTCACGAGCACACCGGGCGAGGGGAGCACCTTCGGGATCTCGGTCCCGCAGCCCGACGCCGACCGCTCGGCCGGCGGGGACGTGTGGATGCTCGACGAGGGCCCCGCCGACGGCCCGACGGTCGTCGTCATCGAGGACGACCCCCGCTCGGCCGAGCTCGTCGAGCTGCACCTGCGCGCAGCGGGTCTCCGTCCCGTCGCCGCGTCGACGGGCGAGCAGGGACTCGACCTCGTCCGGGCCCGGGACCCGGTCGCGGTCGTCCTCGACATCCACCTGCCCGGGATGGACGGGTGGGAGGTCCTGAGCGAGCTCAAGAGCGACCCGGCCACGGCCCACGTGCCCGTGGTCGTGGTCAGCGTCGAGCCCGAGCGCGGCCGTGGCTTCGCCCTGGGGGCCACGGAGTACCTCGTGAAGCCCGTGAGCGGCGAGCACCTCCTCGCGGCGGTGACGCGGCTGCTCCCACCGCCGCACGCGGACGAGCAGAGCCCTCGGCTCGCGTGTCGTCGTCGTCGACGACGACCCCCTCGCCCTCAAGCTCGTGCGCAGCACGCTCGAGCCGCTGGGCTGGGAGGTGCACACGTGCGCGGGCGGTCAGCAGGCGGCGGACCTCGTGCGCGCGGTCGCCCCGTCCGTCGTCGTCATCGACCTGCTCATGCCCCACGTCGACGGCTTCGCCGTCATCGACGAGCTGCGGCCCCACCGCGACTCCGACGGGCCGCCGATCGTCGTGCTCACCGCGAAGTCCTTGACACCACAGGACCGCTCGCGTCTCGAGGGGCGCATCGCGTTCGTCGCCGAGAAGGCCGGCATCGACCTGCCGGGGCTCGCGCGCCGGCTCGCGACGGTCGCCGCCGAGCACGTGGGGAGGGGGAGGGACCGTGAGCGAGCTGCCCGTCGTGCTCATCGTCGAGGACAACCCGCGCAACCTCAAGCTCGCGCGGGACGTGCTGGAGTATGCCGGCTTCTGCGTCGTCGTCGCCACCACCGGCGAGGAGGCGGTCGAGCAGGCGAGGGTCAGCCTGCCGGACGTCATCCTCATGGACCTCCAGCTGCCCGGCATCGACGGCTTCGCCGCCCTCGAGCAGATCCGGGGCCACGAACCGACGGCGCACATCCCGATCGTCGCGCTCACGGCGTTCGCCATGCACCGCGACCGCGAGCGGGCCCTCGTCTCGGGCTTCTCGGGCTACCTCGAGAAGCCGATCAGCGTCCGGGAGTTCCCGGCCCAGGTGCGCCGTCACCTGCCGCGACGACGAGGCACGGAGCCGTGACGCCCGTCGACGGCGATGCCATGGTCCCGCCGCTCACCGGCGTGCGGGTGCTCGTCGTCGACGACCTCGAGCAGAACCGCAAGCTCATGCACGCCGTCCTCGAGCCCCGCGGCTTCCTCGTGCGCTCCGAGGCGTCGGGTGCGGCCGCGCTCGTCGCCCTCGGCGAGTGCGACGTCGACGTCGTCCTGCTCGACGTGCTCATGCCCGTCATGGACGGCTACGAGACGTGCGCGCGGATCAAGGCCGACGCCCGGACCGCCATGCTTCCCGTCGTCATGGTCACGGCGAGCGGGGCGCGTCAGCGGCTGCGTGCGCTCGAGGTCGGCGCCGACGACTTCATCACCAAGCCCTTCGACCAGGCCGAGCTCATGGCGCGGGTGCGGTCGCTGGCCCGGGTCAAGCGGCTGCACGACACCGTGGTCGAGCAGACCGTCGCGCTCGAGCGCTGGAACGCCGAGCTCGAGTCGCGGGTCGCCGAGCAGGTCGGCGACCTCGAGCGGCTGAACCGGTTGCGCCGCTTCCTCTCCCCGCAGATCGCTGGCCTCATCGTCGAGTCGGGCGACGAGTCGTTCCTGGAGAGCCACCGCCGCGACATCACCACGGTCTTCACCGACCTGCGTGGCTTCACCGCCTTCGCCGAGACGTCGGAGCCCGAGGAGACGATGTCGGTGCTCCGCGACTACCACGCCGCCCTCGGTGAGCTCGTCTTCGCCTACGAGGGGACGCTCGAGCACTTCGCCGGCGACGGTCTCATGGTCTTCTTCAACGACCCGCCGCCGTGCGCGGACGCGCCCGAACGGGCGGTGCGGATGGCGCTCCAGATGCGGGACCGCGTCGACGAGCTCGCGACGCACTGGCGCCGGCAGGGCCACGACCTCGGCTTCGGCGTCGGCATCGCGCAGGGCTATGCGACGCTCGGCCGGGTCGGCTTCGAGGGTCGGTGGGACTATGCCGCGATCGGGACCGTCACCAACGTGGCCGCGCGGCTGTGCGCGGCCGCGGCCACCCGCCAGGTCCTCATCAGCCCGCGCGTGCGCGCCGGCCTCGACGAGCGCTTCGAGACGCGCTCGCTCGGACCGATGGAGCTGCGCGGCATCTCACGACCCCTCGAGGTCCACGAGGTCATCGGCACCGTCGAGCAGGAGGCGACCCATGAACGCGACCATCCCGTCCACCTCCCCGGAGGCGTCGTCCGAGCCCCCACCGTGGGGTGAAGCGCTCGACGACCTCGACGAGGAGGCGCGGGGCGAGCTCTTCGACGTCCTGCAGGGACAGCTCCCCGAGGTGTGGCGACTCATGCGTCAGGGCGACCCGCTCGAGTCGGTCGTCGTCGTGCCGTCGATGAGCCTCGACCGGCTGGGCCCCTCCGCCGGCGCGATGAACCAGGCGATGGAGGAACGCTTCCTCTTCCTGCTGCTGCTCCTGCGCCAGCCGAGGCTGCGGATGGTCTACGTGACGTCGATGCCGATCCACGAGCACGTCATCGAGTACTACCTCTCGCTGCTGCCCGGGGTCATCCCCAGCCACGCCCGCGCGCGGCTCACCCTCGTCGCTGTCGGCGACTCCTCGCCGACGCCCCTCACCGACAAGCTGTTGGAGCGCCCACGACTGCTGGCCCGGATCGCGTCGCTGGTGCCCGACCCCGCGCGCTCGCACCTCCTTCCCTACAACAGCACCACGCGCGAACGCGACCTCTCCCTCCTGCTCGGGATCCCCATGTATGCCGCCGACCCCCGCCTCTACCCGCTGGGCACCAAGACCGGCTGCCGCCGGGTCTTCGCCGAGGCCGGTGTGGCCCACCCCTTCGGTGCCGAGGACCTCCACAGCGTCGACGACGTCGTCGACGCCGTGCTCGGCCTGCACGCGGCCCGGCCCACGGCGCGTTGGGCCATGGTCAAGCTCAACGAGGGCGTGTCCGGCTCGGGCAACGCGCTCGTCGATCTCGCGGGACTGCCTGCGGGTCAAGCGGATCCGGGATCCGGTGACGACGACGCGCTGCGTGCCCTCGCCGCCGAGCGGGTGCGCGGGATGCAGCTCGAGGACGAGCAGGTCGACATCGACGCCTACCTGCGCCGTCTCGAGGAGCGGGGCGGGATCGTCGAGGAGCGCGTCGTCGGCGACGAGGTGCGCAGTCCCAGCGTGCAGCTGCGGGTGACGCCTCTCGGGGAGCTCGAGATCCTCTCGACGCACGACCAGATCCTCGGCGGCCCCACGGGACAGAGCTACCTCGGTGCGCGCTTCCCGGCCGACCCGGCCTACGCGACGGCCATCACCGCGAGGCGGAGAAGGTCGGTCGGGTCCTCGCCGACAAGGGTGTCCTCGGGCGCTTCGCCCTCGACTTCGTCGTCGTCCGGCACGGGGACCGACTGGCAGACGCACGCCATCGAGATCAACCTGCGCCGGGGCGGCACGACGCATCCGTTCCTGACCCTGCAGTTCCTGACCGACGGCGTCTACGTGCACCGTGAGGGGCGGTTCCGGACGCCGTCCGGGGCGGAGCGCCACCTCGTCGCGACCGACCACCTCGAGGACGCGTCGCTCCGGGGACTCGGTGTCGACGACCTCTTCGACCTCGTCGCGCGGGCCGGCCTGCACTTCGACCAGTCGCGCCAGGCCGGCGTCGTCTTCCACATGATCAGCTCGATCACCGAGTGCGGCCGGGTGGGCATGACCGCGATCGGGGACACGCCAGACTCCGCCCAGGATGTGTTCGACCGGGCGGAGTCGGCGTTGCTCGCCGAGGCGCGTGCGTCGCTGGTCCCGCTCCCCGTACCCCTGCGCGGGCGCCTCGGCGAGGGCCTGAGGTGAGCCGTCAGGGCGCGATCGAGGCCGAGTGGATGAGGGCGCCGACGTATGCCTGGTGCCAGGTCAGACGTGCCACGACCGAGCGGGCGGAGGCGCCGCCACAGTCGCACTCCCAGGTCCAGCCGCCCCCGGCGCGTCGGGTCACTCGCGGGTGGTGGTGCGCGAGGTCCGGGTGGACTCCGTCGTCGCGTCGTCGTCGTCATCGCAGTGCCTCTCCTCGTCGAGGGATTCGCCGCCCCTCGCCCTGCGGATGTGCTCACCGACGACGATCCCGCCGTCCGGCCCGCGCGTCTGTGCGCGCGGCGACACCCCGGCCGTGCCGCGGGCACGGTCCAGGGAACGCAGCCAGCGGCGGGTGTCGTGAACGTCGACGTCGGTCTGCTCTCGGACCTCGCCCCCGAGGAGCGCCGAGAGGTCATGGCGACCATGCGACGGCACTCGTACGCCGCCGGTGAGGTGGTCTTCCACGAAGGGGATGCCGCGGACACCGTGCACTTCGTCATCGAGGGACGGGTCGTGGCTCGACGTTCGTCCGAGCACGGTGACCGCCTCGCCTACGCCGTCATGGGTCCGGGCCAGGCCTTCGGCGAGCTCGCGATGATCGTGCGCGGGGGCCGTCGCACGGCGACGATCGAGACCGTCGAGCCGACCGTGACCCTGGCGCTGCGCTTCGCAGACTTCGAGCGGCTGTGCGCGCGCCACCCGGAGGTCAGCCGCCTCCTCGTCCGGCTGCTGGCGGCGCGGGTCAACCGGCTCACCGAGGCCCTCATGGAGGCCTTGCACACGCCGGCCGAGCTCCGCGTCGTCCGGAGCCTGGTGTCGTTGTGCGGCATCTACTCCACCGGCGCACAAGGGCATTCGCTCGTGGCCGTGGAGCTGAACCAGACCGAGATCGCCGAGCTCGCCGGGGTGACCCGACCGACCGCCAACCGGGTCCTGCGCCGTCTCGAGGCCGGCAGCGTCGTCGAGCTCGACCGTGGGCGCGTCACCGTCCTCGACCCCGTGGCGCTGCGCCGCGCGGGCGCCGGCGGGTAGCCGCGCGACCCGGCCACGCGGCATACCGGCGCTGCGCGAAGGCTCCAGGCATCGGCCTGTGGGCGCCTCGGGGCGTCACCGGGGCACGACGTAGCGCGGCTCGGTGAACCCGCCCCGGCCCTGCAGCGTGACCTCGGGCTGGACGTCGGTGCAGGCGAGGGCGAGCGAGCAGTGCTGGAGAGCGTTCCTCGTGGCCGGGGACACCGGCTTAGAGGTGTTGCGCGAGATGACGAAGGTCGACTCGTCGTCGTCGAGGTGCCAGGTCCAGCCGGAGACGACCGCGTCGCCGGTCCCGCCGAGGACGACGGTTCCGTCGCTGACCCGGACCACGCCCGCGCTGAACCAGAACCCGCCGTCGACGTAGTCGGAGCCGACCAGGTAGGTGCCCCTGCTGGAGAAGGCGGTCGGCATGAACAGCGTCGGGTTCTCACCGGGACCGCACTTCTGGATGATCGTGGGGGCGGTCGGCCGTCTCAGGTCGACGACGGCCCAGCATGCCTCGTCCTGCGCGTCGGTGGTCACCATCCACCCCAGTGCTGCCCGGGTGCCGTCCGGTGAGACAGCGACGAGGTGGGCCGGCAGCCCTCTCGTGGCGCCGGTCGTGAAGTCCCAGGCAAGGGAACCCTCCGACGGGCCGCCGTTGAGGTAGGCGGTCCCGGCGACGATCGCGCCGACCTCGCGCGTGTCCCGACGCTGGCCGACCACCGTGCCGTCCGGCGCGTAGACCACGAGGGTGTTGCCCGTGCCGTCCTTGGCCAGCACGCGCGTGCCGTCGGGCGACACGGCATACATGCCCGACGCGCCCAGGGCGCGGACCGTGCGACCGGCCGGGGAGAGGAGCTCCATCTCGCTCTGGGACGCGCCGGTCGAGAGGTGGGACTGGAGGACGAAGCCACCGTTCGCGAGGACGGCGAGGCTCTCGACGACGGTGCCCTTCTCGAGGTGGAGCACGGTGGTCGCCGAAACGGATCGTGTCGTCGAGGGCGTACGCGTCGGCCCGGGTGGCGAGCGACGAGGGGGGCGCCGTCGGTGCAGTCGTCGAGGGGAGGTCGGTCGGCGAGGTGGCCGTCGTGGTCGGCGCGGTGGTCGGTACGGAGCCGGTGGGGGAGGGGAGCGAGGCCGTCGCCGTGGGGAGGGCCGGAACTGGCGGCGTGCTGCCGCGGGTCGTCGACCACAGGACCGGCACGCCGACAGCGACGGCCGCCACGGCCGCAGCGGCGACGAGCACGCGGGCGCGCTGGTCGCGGCGGCGCCTCGCGACGGCCACGGGCGCGAAGTCCCCGGACACCTCGACGCCCGCTGCACGCTGCCGGAGCAGGGCCTGCAGCTCCATCTCGTTCTCGCGGTCGGTCGTGGTCACGGCGTGACCTCCTTCATGCTGCGGCGCAGGGAGCTGAGCGCCCGGCTCGTGTGGCTCTTGACGGTGCCGACCGAGACACCGAGGACCTCGGCGGTCTGGGCCTCGGTGAGGTCCTCGTAGTAGCGCAGCACCACGGCGGCCCGCTGTTGCGGGGCGAGGGAGCGCACGTGCGCCCAGAGCTCGCTGTCGTGCGGGGTCGCTGGGGTCGCCGCCGGGTCCAGGACGCGGATCAGCTCGCTGTCCGTGCGCTCACGGTGGCGCCAGGCGCGGCGCCACCACGTGGTGTGCTCGTTGACCATGACCTTGCGGACGTAGGCGTCCGGTGACTGGACCGTGCTGATGTGGTCCCACCTGGCATAGACCTTGGCGAGCGAGGACTGGAGCAGGTCCTGGGCGCTGTGGGGGTCGCCGGTCAGCAGGTACGCGAAGCGCGCGAGGGAGCCCTGACGCGCTCGCACGTAGGCCGAGAAGTCGGCCTCGCGCTCGGTGTCCCCCATGGTCGTCCCCTGTCTGAGAGGTCTCTACCCACCCTCGACGCGGCGAGGTCGCTGGGACGTTGTCATCACGGGCGATCTTCCTCGGCTCAACGGTGGATGAAGCC
>CAWKJV010000017.1:0-217963 GCA_963849965.1 uncultured Actinomycetota bacterium
TGTGTCAGATCACGTCTCACGCGCTCAACCGCGGGGATGTCGGCCGGCGCCCACCGCAAGCTCTCCATCTCGCCCGGCGTGCACCACCTAACTTCGTCATGGTCCGTGAGGTGTGGCTGCCCGCCCAGCAGGCGCGCAGTAGAGGTCGTCAAGACATTCGTCGAGCAAAGTCGTACTGGTGTCAGGTCGCTGATCTCGAACTCGGCCAACGAGGACTTCGCAGCGAAGCTCTTCGTCGATCTCGCGAACAAGCGCCTCACGCGGACTTTCTCCCCGCTCCACCTTGCCGCCCGGGAACTCCCAATAACCCGCCAATCGCCCTGGGGCGCCTCGCCGTGCGCACAGAATCCGTCCCTCAGAACAGAATACACCGCCCCGACCACTGGGATAACCGACTTGTCCGCATTCACGCGGCGAGGCTTAGAAGGTTCCTGCAGCAGGGCATCAGCGACTCGCGGGGAACGAGTTTGCTGACCGCGTCCTCACCGTGTGACTAAGAACCCTCGGCGCGACGGATGGCCGACGCGGCCGCCAGGAGGGCAGACGAGGTTGTGCTGGAAGGCGACGTCGGTGCCGGCCGTCGTGGCTGGCAAAGACAAGGCCGACGATGGCGACACGAACGCAGTCGCCGAGCTGCTGCAGGGTCTACATGGTGCCCTGACGAGTGCGGCGTCCTCGCCGCTAATCGCCTGAGCAGCTCGCGGACGACTCCTGTGATGTCAGGAGAATCCTGGTGCCCCACCGTCCAGCGAGTCAGCCGGGGCACGACCCCGAAGCTGTAGATCCCGACGGTCACCAAGGTGAGCGCCCACCACTTGATCCAGTGTCGAAGAGGCCGCCGCCGCTACCGGTGAACCGCAGCCTGCGGCCGTTGATGATCGTGTGCTGCGTGCGCCAGCGGTACTGCATGCAGATGGCCCACGGAGGGCCAGCCCAAGGGTGACGATGGTGAGCAGGGTGGCGCCGATGCCGACGAGAAGATACGACCCGGCACCACCATCGAACTGGAAGCTGCCTTCCGGACGACTCGACACGTTGACCACGACCGGCTGCCCGACGACGACGGACGCGGGCGCCGTCGGTGCGGGCCAGGTCTGTAGCGGGTTCGGAGACTGGAGCTCGTTTGACATGGCACATCTCTTCTGGTTCGGCGCGGGCAGCGCGGAAGCTCCCGCCGATACGCGAGCAGACGATGCCGAGAGGGCTCGCCGTCTCAACGCCCTCCATGATGACAAAAGCTGCGATATCGGTCAGCCGAATCGCAGTATTGGCTTCAAGGGCCGAGCGAGATTGCTAGGACCACCAAGTGCAGGCCGTCGATTTTCTTCTCGTTCATCGCGGACGTCGCGAGCGGACGACGTAACCTGCAGATCATGTACGGCATCGGCGGCGAGTGAGACCTGCCCGAGTCCACGCTCGACCACCTGCCCGGGTATGCCGGGTCGCACCCCGTGCGCGTCGGGAACGCCGCGCACTCGCAGGTGCAGCACGACGTCTGGCGCGCTGCTCGACTCGGTCTACCTCCACTCCAGGGTCGCCGACCATCTCGACGGCCGTATCTGGCCCGGCGCCGACGCGCCGGTCAACGCGAACCCGACCTTAAGCACCCGCGCGACGCGAGGTGCGGGAGCGCACTCCATGTGTCGCCACGCCGGAAGTCCAACGAGGCGCCGTCTGCCCCACCTGCTTCATGGAGATGCCGCTCCCCGGCCTGTGCGGCATCTTGCGAGTGAGCCTGCTGGATCGAGACCTGCTATAGCGCCCATTCCGCCGCGAGCCGGGCACGATGTTCGAGTCGGGGCCCTGGGCTAAGGTCCCGTCATGGAGGCCATCCCGCTGACCGCGTTGCTCCCCGAGGGCTTCGATCCGAAGCAGTACAAGGTCCACTTCGCCGTCTGGAATCAGATCAAGCATCCGATCGACGTTCTAGCGACCACCAGGAGGAGTGGCAGGGGTGGAACTCGTGGCGAAGTGTGAACAACGACTTCAACCGCGACTTCATCTTCTCGGTGGCTCAAGACAAACACGACGCGACGCTCTGGCTCTTCGGCGGAATCTGGGAGGTCCTGGAGCGCAGGCCCGAACGCAGCAGGCGCACTCGTACACGGTGGCGCTACGGGAGGACCTGATGGGCCCGTTCATCCGTCGCCTATGGATCCGCCACAAGAGGTCTGGTCGGAAACATTCGCCAGAGGATGGAGTCGGTGCTGCCCGCGATGACGGTCTCATCCATCCTCGAGGAGCCGTTCGCCGGCGACCCGTTCCCGGGGCACGATCGGATCAACCACAGCCTCGCCGATCTTCAGGCCGTCGTCAGCCAAGCTCGGGCCGACTGGCGGGTCGCATTGGAGAGCATGAAGGGCGTCTACGTCATCCACGACAAGGAGACCGGGCAGCGGTATGTCGGATCCGCGTACGGCGACACCGGCATCTGGCAACGCTGGACGACATACGCGGAAACGCTGCACGGCGGCAACGTCGGACTGAAAGCACTTCTCGAGGAGAAGGGCGATGAGTACTACCGGACCAACATGCGGTTCGCCCTCCTCGAGTACTGGTCGATGCGCACGGATGACGACCATGTCCTGCAGCGCGAGTCGTACTGGAAGGACGTCCTCCATGCGCGATCGCTGGGACACAACAAGAACTCAATGACGGCCAAGCACCCGCGCCGAAGAGGCTGACTCGCGGCCAGGATCGGCGGATCCCTGGACCGCGCATCTTCCCCTTGCGACTGCCACCGCCCGTTACCGGGGCGACGAACCGACTAGCCTCCGGAAGAACTCGCGGGTCTGCGCGTCGGTGCGAGTAGATGGTCACGCCGCGCATGCCGCGGGTGAGCAGCACCTTGTAGACGTTGCGGACCAGGCGGTCGAACGTCCTGGTCGCTGACCTTGGTCCGGTTGCGGAAGTCCGGGTCCTGTTGGCCTCGCGGACCGTGCGACCAGCGGTCCGTCGCGCCAGACGAGGTCGGGCCCGAGGATGACGCCGGCGTAGTCGTACTCGAAGCCCTGAGCGGTGTAGACGCAGCCGACCTGGCCGAAGCCGGCCGGGTCGGTGGCCCACAGGGCCGCGGCGGGGCGCCGCCGACCGAGCGGTCGCCCTTGAGGTTCCACGGGCGGCGCCAGTCGCCGATCTGCGACGTCGGGGACCAGGGAGCCGTCCGGCCGGGGGTCACTCCACGGCCAGCAGTAGCCGGCGGCCATGCGCGCGCTGTAGCCGTCGCCAGCTTGGTCCGCGAGGTGGGCTCCATCTCGTCGGGCGAGTCGACCACCTGGACCTCGAAGTGCGGGTCGCCGATCCACGTCGATCGGCCCACCGGGCTCGAGGTCGAGCAGCCGCTTGACCCAGAGGACGTACTCCTCGCGAGCCGCCGCAACGGAACTGGGCGTCCAGGTGGATGCGCTCGACCGTAGAGTCCCAGCGCGGCGGCGTGCTCGGCTCGATGTCCTCGACGGTGCCCATGCTCGCCCGGCCGGACGACCTGGTGCTCGTCGAGCAGGAAGACCGGCACCCGGGCGGCCGCGAGCAGCTCCTCGATCTGCGGCCGGCCGGTGCGGTGCTCGGCTCTGGTCTAGCGGTTGACGCGAGGTCTCCCGGATGCGGTGCGCCTCGTCCAGGATCAGGCGTCGAGGTCGTTCGGCTCGGCGGCCATGAACGAGTTGAAGTACTGTGAACAGCTTCTGCACCCGTGGCGCTCGCGCTGCCGGCGACCTTGCGCAGGGTCTGGGTGAAGGAGCGCGAGCCGGTCGCGTGCAGCACCGTCCGGCCCTGGCGCGACAGCTCGCCCAGCAGCGACAGCGCGATGACGCTCTTGCCGCTGCCCGGGCCGCCGGAGACGATCACGGCCGTCTTGGTGTTCGACCGCCGCGCCCGCTCCACCGCGTGCAGCACGTAGTTGTAGGCGTCGCGCTGCTCGTCGAGCAGGACGAACATGCTCCCGCTGCTGGACCTCGTCGGCCGCCACGGCCAGCAGCTGCTTGCGAGGGCGCGATCGGCTGGCCAGCAGCGCGTCGGCGTACGGCGGCGCCGCTGTGGCCGGGAGCGAGCAGCGGGTCTTGAGGAAGTCCTGGAACTCACCGCGGCGCTGCCCGGTGAAGAACGCGGCCGTGCTCGTTGCCGCTGCAGATGCGGAACAGGTCGGCGACGCCGGCGTCCGTGGCGTTGTGCAGGTAGGCGACGCCGGCCAGGGACTGCGGCTCGCTCGGCCAGGACCGTCGGTGAACGCCGAGCAGGTAGTCGCAGTAGTCGCGCGACCTGCAGCGCGGGGTGGGTCACCGGACGCTGCGCCGTACTGCTCGATGCGGATGCAGGGTGTCGCTGTCCTCGAAGCGCTCGGCGCGAGCTCCACTGCTTGAGCTCGACCACGAGGTACGACGGGCCGCCGGTCTTCGGGTGCCGGCCGGCGAGGACCACGTCGGCGCGCTTGCTGGTCAGCGGCAGCTGGTACTCGAACAGCATCTCGACGTCGTCGAGGCCGGCCGAGATCAGGTCGGCGCGCAGGGCGGGGATGCTGCGCTCCCACGAGCGGACGCTCGCCGCGCGGAGCGGCGGCCGGTCTGGATGCTCATCTGCTCGGCGATGCGGTCGGCGAAGTGGTGCCTCGACGGCGGAGAAGCCGAGCGACCGATGGCGGAGTAGGTCACAGGACAGGTCCCCAGGCAGCACGAAGTGACTCGTGCGGGTGGGGGGCATGTCCTGACTCGGAAGCCCGTCGGGCCGCAATGACACCGGAAGCCTAGTCATTGCGGCCCGCAATCCACGGGAGGCGCCAGCGCGCCGAACCTCAGTTGCCTGCCGGGCCCACCGAGCTCAGCGCGGGCGTGAGGGACGAGGCGGTCGCCGTCCCAGGTGACGGCATACGGGTCGGTGATCTCGCCGATGAACTGGCCGCCGGTCTCGTTGCGGAAGGCCAGGAACTTCGTCTCGCCCGTCTCGCGGTCGGTGATGAACTTGCCGACGTAGAGCGACGGGTCGTCGATGTGCCGGGCGCCGGCGATGTCGTAGGGCCCGAGCGGCGACTTCGCGTCGGCGATCCAGACCCCGCCCGTCACACCCGTCGGCCCGCGCCGCCTCCGGCATGTCCCCGACCACGCAGTTGAAGAGCAGCACCTGGCGGCCGTCGACGACGAAGGGCTGCAGCACCTCGAGCTGCCCGAAGCCCTGCCCGGGCTCCGACAGCGGCTCCCGCAGCTCCCAGTTCTCCAGGTCGGCCGACCACGCGTGCCCGACGACGCCGCGGTCGACGACGTCGCCGTGGTTGGCGCGCGCCGTGATGAGCATGTGCCAGCCGTCGCCGTCCGGGTCGGCCAGCACCCACGGGTCGCGGAACGCCTCGTCGTGCCAGTTGCCCGTCGGAGTACTTCTCGTACCACCGCGGGTCCGCCTCGCAGCACCGGCCCCGGCGCCTTGTCCCACACGTAGAGGTCGGAGGACACGGCATACCCGATCGACTGCACGTTCGCGCCCGCGTCGTTGAGCGGCGCCCCGGTGTAGAACATGAACCACCGCCCGTCGGGGTGCCGCACGACCGAGCCGGTCCACGTCGCGAGGTCGTCGAAGGCCGGCGCGTCCGAGCGCACGAGCGCGTCGACGACCCGCTCCCAATGAACGCAGGTCGGACGACACCGCGTGCCCGACCGACGCCCGGTAGTGCCGGGCGTGCGGGTCGCGCAGCGCGCGCGACGCGTAGAGGAAGAACAGGTGGTACTGCTCGCCGTCGTCGACGAGCCAGAAGTCCCACACCCACGCCTCGGGAAGCTTGAACACGAGTCAGCCTTTCACGCCACTGCTGGCGATGGAGTTGATGAACGATCGCTGGAAGGCGATGAAGAGGATCAGCACGGGCGCGGTGATCATCGTCGCGTACGCCATGATCTGCCCCCACGAGGTGTTGAGCTGCTTGAAGTAGTCGATGCCGACCATGACCGGCCGCAGCTCCTCGGTCTGCACCGCCATGAGCGGCCAGAGGTACTGGTTCCACATCGGCAGGAAGGTGAGGATCGCGACGGTCGCGATGGCCGGCCCCGACAGGGGCATGACGATGCTGCGGTAGATGCGGAACCAGCCCGCGCCGTCGACCTTCGCCGCCTCGTCGAGCTCCTTCGGGATGGAGTCGAAGTACTGGTAGAAGAGGAAGATCGAGAAGGCGTTGGCGATGAACGGGATGATCTGCACCTGGTAGGTGTCGAGCCAGCCCTGGCTGAACCCGTCGGGCCCGAGGAAGGGCAGCTGGTTCGACCACCACAGCAGCGGCAGCGCGAGCGTCTCGAACGGGCACGATGAGCGTCGCGAGGATGATCCCGAGCACGATGCCGCCGCCCTTGAACCCGATCCGGGCCAGCGCGAACGCGGCCATCGAGTTGACGAGGATGCCGAGCACGACGGTGACCACGGTGATGATGACCGAGTTCATCATGAACTGCGCGAACGGGACTCGGCCGAAGACGCCGGTGTAGTTGTCGGCCGAGATGTCGCCGGTGGGCAGGAACGCCTTGATGCTGCCGAGGTCGTCGAAGATCTGCAGGTCCGGCTTGAAGCTGCGACACGACCATGAAGAGCAGCGGCAGCCCGAAGACGAGGCAGAGCACGATCCGCAGCAGCAGCCCGAGGCCCTGCCGGGCCGGGTGCGGCCGCTCCCCGCCGCGGTGGTGCTCGGGGACGGCGGTCTCGGCGACGTGGGCCAGGGTCCCCGTGGTCCGCCGGTGGTGGCTGCGGCGCTCATCGGACGACGTCCTTGTCTCGGGTGAAGTAGCGGTTGACGAGGGTGACGGCGAGCACGAGGACGAAGAACGCGAGCGAGATCGCCGACGCGTAGCCGGTCTGCTGCTGCTGGAAGCCGGTGCGGACCGCCATGAGCACCAGCGTCGAGGTCGAGTCGAGCGGGCCGCCCTGGGTCATGATGTTGACCTGGGTGAAGAGCGCGAACGCCGAGATCGTGATGGTGATGAGGATGAACGTCCGGGTCGCCCGCAGGCCCGGCCACGTGACGTAGCGGAACTTCTGCCACGTGCCGGCGCCGTCGAGATCGGCCGCCTCGTAGAGGTCGCCGGGGATGGTCTGCAGCCCGGAGAGCCAGATGACCATGTGGAAGCCCATCGCCTGCCACGCCGACATGAGGATGATCGCGAGCAGCGCCGTGTGCGGGTCGCCGAGCCAGTCGGGCCCCTCGATGCCGAACTTCAGCAGCACCTGGTTGATGAGGCCGTTCTTCTGGTACATGAACAGCCACAGCATCGACACGACGACCATCGAGGTGACGACCGGCAGGAAGTAGACGGTCCGGAAGAAGTTGACCCCGCGCATCTTGACGTTGACGAGCAGCGCCAGCCCGAGCGCGCACGCCGACTGCAGCGGCACGATGACCACGGCGAAGACGATCGTGTTGCGCAGCGACGCCCAGAACGTCTCGTCCTGGAAGAGGCGCACGAAGTTGTCGGTGCCGATGAACTCCGCCGGCCGGGGCGAGATGAGCCGGGCGTTGGTGAAGGCGAGCCCGAACGTCAGCCCGATCGGGATGAGCAGGAACGTGATCAGCAGGACCGCCGCCGGCAGCAGCATGAGCAGTGCCGTCGTGGTCGATGAGCGGGAGCCCTTGACGGGCTTGACGGGCTTGCTCTTCCGGGTCGCCGTGGCCGAGGCGTTCTCGGCCGCAGTGATGGTCGTCATGTCAGTCACTCACTGGAAGTAGCCGTTGGACTTCTGGTTGGCGTCGATGTTCTTGACGGCCTGGTCGAGCGCCTGCTTCGGGTCGGCGCCGTTGAGGATGTCCTGCGCGGTCTTGGTGAACTCCGTCGCGATGAAGGGGTAGCCGGGCGTCACGGGACGCAGCACGGCGAACTTCTTCGCGTAGTCGAGGAAGATCTGGTTCTCCCCGCCCTTCTCGTAGCCCTTGACCTGCGCGGCCGCGGCGTCGGTGGCCGGGATGTTCGTCGTGGCCGTCGCGACGCTCGCGACGTACTTGTCCTGCGCCGCGAACTTCATGTAGTCGAGCGCGCCGGCCGTGGTCGGAGCAGTTCTGCGAGATGCCCCACTGCCACGAGCCGCCACCGATCTTCGGGCCGGTGCCGAGGTCCGGCGGCGGGAGGAAGAGCGTGTCCTTGCCGAAGGCCTTGCGGGTGTCGACCGCCGTCCACGTGCCGTTGTAGAGGATCGCGGACTTGCCGTTGATGAAGTCCTTGGCCGGGTCGGCGCCGGACTTCAGCGGGACGAGCCCGTCGGTGACGAGGCTGCGGAACCACGTCGCCCACTCGACCGCCTTGGGGCCGTTGAGCACGCCCTCGGCGCTCTTGTAGTCCGTCGCGGTTGATGAGGTCGCCGCCGAAGCTCTGCAGCATCGGGGAGTACGCGTAGGGCCACCACTCGCCGGTGAAGCTCGTCGCGATGTCGAGCGGGTTCGCGTAGTCGCCCGAGGCCTTGATCTTCTTCAGCGCCGCGGTGAACTCGTCCTTCGTCCACGGCTGGTCGGTGGTCGGGACGCGGATGCCGTACTTGTCGAGGATCGTCTTGCGCGTGACCATGACGAGCGCGACGTCGTAGTAGCCGTAGGAGTACGTCTTGTTGTTGTACTTGCCGAGCACCGTCGGCAGGTACTTCGACAGCGTGGCGTCCATGCCCTCGAGCGGGGCGAGGTAGCCGGCCCAGGCCCAGTTCGGCACGTTCGGGCCGTCGATGTCGAGGATGCACGGGCAGCTTCTTGCTGGCGGCCGCCGCGACGACGGACTGGTTGTACGAGTCCTGCGGGAAGGCCTGGATCTTGACCTTGTACTTCTTCTGGCTCGCGTTGTAGTCGTTGACGATCGCGGTGATCGCCGCGAGCTCGGCCTTGTTGCCGGCGTTGTGGGTCCACATCGTCAGCTCGCCACCGGCGCCGCCGGAGCTGGAGCTGGCGCCCTTGGTGCAGGCGGCCATCGAGAGGGGCAGCGCCGCGGCGAGCAGGCCGACGGCGACGCGCTTGGTGGGGGTGAGCTTCATCGTGTCCTCCGGGGTGGGAAGGTCAGCGCCAGTGCTAAAACCTTTCAGCGCCGAAGGTAGCGCTCGCACCCAACCCTGCACAAGGGGTTGCTAAAACCTTTTAACCTGCTGTGATGTGGTCGTGATCGTCGCTACCGCGGGGTACGATCACCTCTGGCTCCCGCGAAAGGGACATCCGGCATACGACCGTCGCCCGGGCGACGACCAAGGAGTGGTCAGTGACGAAGCGACCGACGCTCGCCGACGTGGCCGCGCGGTCCGGGATGTCGAAGACGGCCGTCAGCCTCGTGCTCAACAACCGCCCCGGTTCGCGCCTGTCGGACGATGCGGTTGCCCGCATCCAGGAGGCGGCCCGCGAGCTGAACTATCGCCCCAACCCTGCGGCCCGCTCCCTGCGTCTCGGCAGGACCGGCTCCATCGGCTTCATCTCCGACGAGGTGACGATCACCCGCTTCGCGTCGGCGATGATCCGCGGCCTGCTCGACGTGGCCGACGAGGGCGACCACGCCGTCCTCATCGCCGAGACCGGCAATCACCCCAAGCAGCTCGCCCAGGCGCTCGAGTTCATGATCGACCGGCAGGTCGACGGCATCGTCTTCGGGTCGATGGCTGCCCGCCTCCTCGACCTGCCGCCGCTGCCGGAGTCGATGCGCATCGTCACGGCCAACAGCGCAAGCACGCGGCCCTGCGCCTCGGTGCTGCCCGCCGAGCACACGTCCGGCCGGGCCATGATGCGCCTGCTCCTCGAGCACGGCCACGGCGACGGCATCGCGATCATCGGCAGCACCCCCGACGCCCCCGCCGACCCACGCGCCTCGGTGACGATCGGCGCTCGCTTCGCCGGCATCGACGAGGCTCTCACCGAGGCGGGCGCCACGCCCGTCGCCGTGGTCGACGTCGGCTCCTGGGAGCCGTGGAACGGCTACGCCGGCGCGGTGCAGGTGCTCGACTCGAAGGTGCCCGTCACCGCGTTCCTCTGCCTCAACGACCGCGTGGCCTTCGGCGCCTACCAGGCCCTCAACGAACGCGGTCTGCGCGTGCCCGACGACGTGTCCATCGCCTCCTTCGACGACGACGAGATCGCCTCCTACCTGCGGCCCGCCCTGACGACCGCTCGACTGCCCTACGAGGAGATGGGTCGCAAGGCGATGGAGCTCGTCCTGCGCCCCGACGAGGCGACCGGCGAGCACCTCGTGGAGATGCCCGTCCAGGTGCGCGGGTCGATCCGCTCGCTGTCCTGAGCCGGGTCGTGGGCGTCTGGCGAAGCTGGGCCCGTCTAGCGAAGCCGGAAGGGCGGCGCGGGCGAGCCCGCCGCCACGCACGCTGTGTCCAGCCCGTCGACGCTGCCCGCGGCGACGAAGGCCGCGACCACGGAGGGCAGGCAGCCGAGGTGCCCGACGACGTGCTGCTGCGCCGGCAGGACGACGACCTTGCTGTGCGGCTGCTGCGCCGCGACGCCGGTCAGGTTCGAGGGCGGGTCCTGTGGGTCCCCGTCACCGGCCAGCCACAGCGCGGGCACTGGCGTCCGCACCCCGTCGGAGTCCCGAGCCGGCACGACCCCGCGTGGCAGGTGGGCACACATCGCCGCCCGCTGCTGTGCCTTGGCCAGCTCACGCGGCAGGGCATAGCTGCCGGCCCCGAGCCGCGCCACGTCGGCGGCGTCTGCCCGCGCCCACGCCTCGGAGCAGAGGATCTCATCGGCCATGAGCAGGTTGGGCCGGTCGGCGTCGTTGACGCCGATCAACGCCGAGGCCTCGACGTACTTCCCGACAGCCGTGAGGTGGATGGCGAGCGGGAGCTGCGCTGCTCCCGCCTCGGTGAGCAGCGCCGCGTGGATGGCCTCGGCCAGGGTGCCCTGGTCGATGACGGCGGCCGCACCGGAGGATGGGTCGACGACCCGCACCGGCGTCCGGAACCGCGCCAGGACGTCGCGCCACTCGGCGTCGAGCCGCGGGAAGGCGGTGTGACAGGCCTGGTCAGCGGCACAGCGCCGCAGCACCAGCGCGAGCGCCGCCTGGCTGCTGGCCGCCATCCGCTCGAAGACCGGGACGTCGAGCGGGGTGCCTCCGTCGAGGACCGCGGTGCGCACGTGCTCGGGGTGCTGGCGCAGGTAGTACTGCGCGAGGGTCACGCCGTACGAGCTGCCGTAGAGGTCGATCGTGCCGTAGCCCAGGGCGGCACGCACCGCGTCGAGGTCGTCGGCCGCGACGGTGGAGGTGAACTGGCGCGGGTCGACGTCGAGCTCGTGGAGGCCGTCGCGCGCCCACGTCGCCAGCCGTGCGTCCGCTGCCGCCGGGGACAGCCCCGTGGTGGCCGGCAGCGGCGGGAGGGTCGCGGCCTTCGACGCGCCGGTGCCGCGCTGGTCGACGAGGACGATGTCGTGGGCGGCGTGCAGCGTCGCGTAGACCGACGGGAACCACGCGAAGAACTGGGTGCTCGCCTCACCCGGGCCGCCGGCCAGGGCGAAGACCGGATCGGCTGCCGCTCGAGCGGCGCTCGCCGGGATGACGGCCACGCGCAGCCCGAGCTGTCGACCCGCCGGCTTCGACCGGTCCTCGGGCACGGTCAGCGTGCCGCAGAGGGCGGTGGCCTGCGCCCGCGTCGGGCGTTCGCCCTTGATCGTGCACGCCACGAGCGGCACTCCGGCCAGGGTCCTCGAGGTGGTGGTGGTGGTGGTCGACGCGCGCTGCGACGAAGGCTGGCTGGGTGACGTCGTGCAGGCCGCGAGCGACACAGCGGCCAGCGACACAGCGGCCAAGCCCACGGCCGCTGCGGTCACGGCCTTGGCTGCGATGCGACGCGGAGAACGCCCCACCTGCCACCTCCTCGCCCCAGCGTGCGGGCTCGGTGGCGGCGCGCCCAGAGGCGAAGGTCCCCTCCTGGCTGCGGTCCCCCGCCCTCGAGGCGTGACGTCGGTGATCAGGCGGTCTCGTCCGGCGTCCGACGCGGTCGTCCGCGCTTGGGCAGCGGGCCGGCGTGCTTGGGCATCCGGCCCGCCTCGGCGAGCGCCCGCCGCAGGATGAGCTCGGCCTGGGCGTTGACGCTGCGCAGCTCGTCGTTGGCCCAGCGCACCAGCGCGTCGTGCAGTGCCGGGTCCAGGCGCAGCAGCACCTGTCGGCGGCTCACGTGTAGAGCGATCCCGCGTTGACGACCGGCGACGGCGGTTGGTCGCCGCACAGCACGACGAGCAGGTTGCTCACCATCGAGGCCTTGCGCTCCTCGTCGAGGTCCACGATGTCGTGCTCGGCCAGCCGGGCGAGGGCCATCTCGACCATGCCGACGGCACCTTCGACGATCCGGCTGCGGGCGGCGACGACGGCGTTGGCCTGCTGGCGACGCAGCATCGCCTGGGCGATCTCCTGCGCGTACGCCAGGTGCGAGATGCGCACCTCGACGATCTCGACTCCGGCCACCGAGACGCGCTGCGCCACCTCGGCCGCCAGCTCGCCCGCCACGACGTCGGTGGAGCCGCGCAGCGAGGTGCCCGCACCCTCCGCGACGTCGTAGGGGTGCGTGTTCGCGACGTGACGCAGAGCCGACTCGGCCTGGACGGTGACGAAGTTGACGTAGTCGTCGACGGCATACGTCGACCGCGCCGTGTCGGCCACCTGCCACACGACGATGGCGGCGATCTCGACCGGGTTGCCGTCGGCGTCGTTGACCTTGAGCCGGCTCGTCTCGAAGTTGCGCACGCGGATGCTGACCTGGCGGCGGACCGTCAGCGGCAGCACCCACCAGAAGCCGGGCCGGCTCACCGTGCCGACGTAGCGGCCGAAGAACTGCACGACCTGCGTCTGCCCCGGCGGGACGACGACGAGTGCGGAGAGCACGAGCGCGGCGACGAGGATCGGCAGCCAGAGCAGGCCCGTGTTGTCGTTGGTGACCATGTAGGCGATGGCGACGCCGCACGCCGCCACGACGATGACACCGAACCAGCCGTTGAGGGCGAGGGCCGGGCGCTGCGCGATCTCGACGCGGACCCCCTGGTGACCGACGGGCCCCTGGGTTGGGGTTGGAGCTGGGGTCGGGACGGAGCTCATGATGCCTCCTGCACGCAAAAGAAAGTGATATCACTTAGATAGCACTTTCATGCGGCGGACGGAAGGGGCACGCGCCAACAAGGGCCGGCATCAGGCATACGGCCGCCGCTCGTGCGGGCCAGGGCGCCGGGGCAGAGGAAGTGGTCGATGCGGTACTGCAGCCACGCCTCGGCCATCCGCGACTTCTCGGTGCGGCTGCCCCACTCCGGGCGCGACGGACACGGCATCACCCACGTGCTCGTCACGGTCGTCTGCCGGCAGGGTCGCGTCACGAGCACGGAGCACGAGGGCGCGTGGCTGATGGCGTGGAGACGCTCCAACCATCTCCGCGGCGCCTTCAACGGCGACGTCTACGCCGTGACCCCGCACGGCTGGGGCGGCTACCTCGACCACCGGGCGGGCTACGAGCCCTGCCTCGACGCCGCCTGAACGTCTGCGTGAGCACTGTCGGTGGTCGAAGGTATGTTCGACTCATGACACCGGAACCATCGACGCTCGCGCTCCTTCGGAGCCGGCTCGCCGACCTCGAGGCGCGCCAGCGCGCTGCGGGTGGCGCGTCCGAGCCTGGGTTCTGGGAGCGCTTCGCCGGTCGTATGCCGTCACCCCCGTCCGCGCCCGACGCCTCGACCGCGCACCGGGGGAAGGGTCATCGACGAGCGCGGCGGGCGCGGCGGGTCGCGCCGGAGTCACGGCCGGTCACCGCGGCGCACGGGCCGTGGTCGGAGCTGTCGGCGGAGAGCCTGGCTTCGCTCGACCTTGATGCCTTGAAGCCGCTCTCCGAGGCGGAGTGGCACGAGATGGTCAACGACCCGGCGTGGATCGAGGCCACCGCGGAGCGAGCGGCCGCGCGCGGGGACGACAGCGACGACAGCGACCGTCAGCAGGCGATCGCGGTCGAGGCCGTCGCGGGGTTCGCCCTCGACCGGCACGCGAGCGCCGATCTCACCGCCGCGGCAGAGCAGGTCGCCCACCAGCGGCGCAACCACGAGGTGACGCTGGTCAACATCGTCTCCGAGCTGGTGTCCCGGGGCGTCGAGGCTCCCGATGGGCTGTCGCGCGCTGACTGGCTGCGCAGCCATGACCCGTCCCTGTCGGCTGGGCAGGCCAAGGCCTTCGTCACGGTGGGCACGGCACTGGCCGATGCGCGATGGGCCCGGCTGCGCCTGCTCGTCGTGACCCAGCAGGTGACGGTCGGCAACGCCGCGCAGATCGTCGACTTCCACGAGCGCACCGCCCCGGTCGCCGACCCGCAGGACCTGACGACAGCCCTCGACGACCTCACCGACCAGGCCCGGCAGCTCCGGCCTGAAGAGCTGTCCCGGCTCGTCCGGCACCACACCGAGCAGATCAAGCCGCCCCGCGACGAGGACGCGCTCGACCGCGGCCGGCGCGACGCGCGCGGACTGTGGTTCACCCAGCCCAACGCCACCGGGATGGTCGGCCTGCGCGGCGTGCTGGACCCCGAGGGCGCGGCAATCCTCAAGTCCGCGATCGATCCACTGTCCATCCCGTGCCCCGAGAAGGACGAGCACGGCCGCACCGTCACCCCCGACGACCGCACCCCGGCCCGGCGCCGCATGGACGCGCTGCTGGCCATCGTCCAGCGCGGCGTCGCCTCAGCCGACGGCGTGCCCACCACCGACAAGGCCAAGGTCGTCGTCCTCATCGACCTCGACGATCTCCTCGCGGACGTGAACGGCGACATCCCCGAGGCGTTCCGGCGCAAGGGTTCCTCCAGGCGGGAGCACCTGGCAGCCGGGACCTGCACCACGCTGACGGGCGACGTGCTGTCGCCGGGGGTCGTGCGCCGGATGGCCTGCGACGCCGAGATCATCCCGATGGTGCTCGGCAGCGACGGTGAGCCGCTCGACGTCGGCCGCAGGCGGCGCCTCTTCACCCGGGGCCAGCGACTCGCCCTCATCGCGCGCGACAAGGGCTGCAGCTGGGCCGGGTGCACGGTGCCCGCCAGCTGGTGCGACGCCCACCACGTGGTCCATTGGCGACACGGTGGCCGCACCTCCCTGCTCAACGCGGCCCTGCTGTGTCCCAAGCACCACACCGAGGTCCACGACCGCGACCTCACGGCCACGGTCACCGCTCTCGGCGTCACCTGGCACACCTGACGGTCCCGCCCCGCACCCCGCCGGCGCCGGCGGGGTCAGTGGTCTGTCGTCAGTGCTTCCCGTTCGAGCACTTCCACGTGCGCGCCTACCGGTGGGGGCGAGGACGGCATCGCGGCTCAGCCGCCGATGAAGCAAGCGTGGCCGGTGGGGACGTACTCCTTGCCGCACCGGGCGCAGGCGCGGTAGAGCTCGCCGTCCGGCGTGTGGGTCGTCTGCCACACGTGGCGGGTGTTGGTGCGGCAGCCGATGGGCAGGTGGAGGGCGGGCTCCGGCTGCGGTCCGCCGTCCGTCAGGGCGGCGTGCATCGTGGAGGCCGAGGCGGCGACCCCCACGGCGTATCGCCACGCGGCGATCCGCCCGAGGTCGTGCATCTCGGCGACCAGCTCGTCGTGGTAGCGATCGCGGGTCTCGGAGGGGACGCCGACGGTGGCCCGCTCCATCGCCGACGCCGCGAAGCGGACCGCCGCCCTCTGGTTCTTCCTTCTCATGACAAGCCCTCCTTCGGTATCGCAGCTTTCGGAATGGCAGCGAAGCCAGGTCGCGGCCGGCGCGCAGAGGCCAAGGCCCTCCCCGCCTGGGTGGCACCCGACTCCGTGAGCCGGTAGTACCTGCGCGCCGGTCGCCCCTCCCTGCTCGGGTCGATGTCCTCCCACCGGGACTCCAGCCAGCCCACCCTTTCCAGGCGGGCCAGGATGGGATGGACCGTGCCGCTCGGCAGCCCGGCGAGCTGGCCGATCCGCGACCCGTACCAGTCGGCCGCCAGGTCGCTGAAGAGGACGTCGAGGACCAACCGTGTTGCCATGGTCATCCGCGGGTGGCATAGTCGTACTCTACCTAGGGTCACCGCTACTGCCAAGAGCTGGAGGCCACGGACTCGAGATCTCACCACCCGGCACGCGGCAGGCGGCATGCGGCACCGCTTGCCGGGCGCGCGGCCCCTCGTGCTGACATGATCGTGAGCCATGACCTCGACGGTGTGGCTCGTCCCCCACACGCACTGGGACCGGGAGTGGTACGAGCCCTTCCAGCGCTTCCGCCTCCGCCTCGTCGACCTCATGGACGACGTCGTCGCGCGGGCGGAGCGCGAGCCCGACTTCCGCTTCACGATGGACGGCCAGATGGCCGCGGTCGACGACTACCTCGAGGTCCGGCCCGAGCAGACCGAGGCCGTCCGCGCGCTCGTCGCCCGAGGCCAGCTCGCGATCGGTCCGTGGCGCGTGCTCATGGACGAGTTCCTCTGCTCGGGCGAGACGATGATCCGCAACCTCGAGATGGGCTGGGCCGACGCCGCCCGCCTGGGCGCGGTGATGCCGATCGGCTACCTCCCCGACATGTTCGGCCACTGCGCGCAGATGCCCCAGCTGCTGCGTCACGTCGGCATCGAGCAGGCCGTCGTCTACCGCGGCGTGCCGGCGGAGGTCGACTGCCACGAGTTCTGGTGGCGCTCCCCCGACGGCACCGGCATCCGCACCGAGTTCCTCGCCAACAGCTACGGCAACGCCGCCGACGTCTTCGGCAGCGGCGCCGCCCGCGAACGTCTTGCCGCGCGGCTCGCACACCCAGTCGCACTGGTATGCCGGGGACTTCCTCGCGATGTACGGCACCGACCACGCCGCCCCGCTCCCCTCGCTGATGGCCGAGGTGGCCGAGCTGAACGAGGTCGCGGACGCGACCCCGGACGGGCCGCGCGTCCGGGTCGCCACGCTGACGGACTACCTCGCCGAGCCGCGCCACCCGCGCGAGGCCTTGCGCGTCGTCGACGGGGAGCTGCGCAGCCACGCCCGCGCCAACATCCTGCCCGGCGTGCTCTCGGTGCGCTGGCAGCTCAAGGAGGCGATGGCCCGCACCGAGCGCCTGCTGACCCGCTACGCCGAGCCGTTCGCGGCCCTGCACCTGCAGAGCCTGCCGGCGCACTACCTGGCCATGGCCTGGCGTCGGGTCATCGACTCCTCCTGCCACGACTCGGTGACCGGGTGCGGGGTCGACGAGACCGCCGTGCAGGTGCTCGCCCGGCTCCAGGAGGGCGAGCACGCCGCCCAGGCCGTGCGCGACCGAGCTCTCACCGCAGCACAGGCGATGAGCCCGGCCGGGTCGGTCGTCGTCGCCAATCCGCTTGCGACACAGCGGGATGACGTCATCGACGTCACGCTGCCCGTGCCCGAGCACTGGTCCGCGGTCGGCTTCGAGCTGCCCGGCGGTCGAGTGGTCCCCGCCCAGGAGGTCTCGCGGCCTGCCGTCGAGCTGGCGAGCGAGCGGGTCCGCTCCGGCGACCTGCCCCGACTCATGCACCGCGTGCACGACCGGGAGCTCTTCGGCCTCCAGATGCGCGACATCGAGATCGACGAGGCCGGCCAGCGCCTGACCTTCCAGCTCGCCGACCACGGTGATCCCGACTTCGACGCCATCGCCGCGGAGGCCCGGCTGCGCAGTGCCGCAACGGCATCCGGGCCCGACGCGATCTGGGACGTCGATCACTGCGGACGAGCCCCGACGCCGGCTCGCGGCCGTCATCCCCGCGCCGCCGCTTGGGCTGGACCGCCGTTCGCGTCGCCGAGATGACCGCGCCCACGCTCATGCCCACGCCGATGGAAGCGGCCAGCGAGAACGGGCGGCACGGCATACGCCAGGGCGAGCGCGTGCTCGACAACGGACTCGTGCAGGTCCGGGTCGACGACGACGGCACCCTGACCGTCACCGCCGACGGGGTCACCCTCCGCGGAGTCGGGCGGCTCGTCGACGGCGGCGATCCCGGCGACTCCTACAACTACGCACCGCCGGCGCACGACGTGCTCGTCAGCGAGCCGACGCAGGTGTCGGTGACGGCACTCGGCAGCGAGGGCCCGGTGTCGGCGCCCTGCGTGTCGACCGCCGCTACGAGCTCCCCGTCACGAGCGACCTTGCCGGGCGGTCCGATGCCACCGAGTCCACCGCGGTGGCGATGCACGTCGAGCTGCGGGCCGGCGAGCCCTTCGTCCGGCTCCGCCTCGACTGGCAGAACGTCACCCGCGACCACCGGCTGCGCCTTCACGTCCCGACGGCCGGGCCGGCTGCGGTGTCGCACGCGCAGGGTCAGCTCGCCGTCGTGGAACGAGGTCGCACCGCAGAGGCCGGCCCGGTCGGGGAGCACCCGCTGCCGACCTTCCCGGCCGAGCGCTTCGTCGACGCGGGAGGCGTCGCGGTCCTCCTCGGCCGCACGGTGGAGTACGAGGTCGTGGACTCCGCGGACCCCGTGGATCCGGCGAGCTCAGGCGACGGCACGGAGATCGCGGTGACGCTGCTGCGCTCGATCGGCTACCTCAGCCGCAACGTGCACCCGTACCGCAGCGAGCCGGCCGGTCCCCAGCTGCCGACACCCGACGCGCAGGCGCTCGGGCCGTGCCACCTCTCGCTGGCCGTCATGCCGCACCAGGGCTCGTGGGCCGCAGCGCAGGTCGCCGAGGCGACCGAGGCCTACCTCCACCCGGTCGTCGTGGCCCGCGGGGTCGGACCAGCCGACGGAGGCGTTGCCGTCCGTCGAGGGCCTGACCCTCTTGGGCGCCGGCGTCGAGCTCGTGTCGCTGCGGCGCCGAACCGATGCCGACACGGCCGTCGAGGTGCGGGTCGTCAACATGTCCGACCAGCCCACCGTCGCGGTGCTCGGGTCCGATGCGGTGCCGGTCCACGAGGCCGCCGTCGTCGACGGGCGCGGCACGCTCGGCACACCCAGCAGTGAGCTCGACGTGGCCGATGGTCGCGTCCGGGTTCCGCTGCGCCCGTGGGAGATCGCCGCAGTGAGAGTAGGGATCGGAGCCCCGCTCCACCCCTGACAATCTAGCTGCCAGCCTCTCCGGCATAAGCCCCCTCGGCGATGAGCAATCCCCTCCGGAGAGTCGAGTGCCCACTGTGTCACCCGCAGAGGGCGTGCACGACCCGGTCGTCGTCCTCGAGCCAACAGGGACCCGACCACCCCGGCACGCGGAGGCGGTCACCGAGGACCCGGCGGCGCGGCCGGCCCGATCCCGTGAGGAGCAGCCCCTCCGCGTCGAGGGCCACGATCTCGTCACCGTCGCGAATGACGAGGGGCCCGTCGACCGACTCACTGACCGCGGTCCGCCCGGCGCGCACGGCCCCGACGACGTCGTCGCCCTCGGCGAGCACCCACGTCGTCGGCGATCCCGGGAGCCCGTCATGACCCGGCTCGTGGAAGTCGCTGCCGCCGATGGGCACGGTCTCGGGCGTGAGCAGCCACCAGGCCAGCGGTGCTCCCCACGTCGGCACCTGGGCCCACGAGGAGTGCCACACCTCGGCCACCGGCGGACGATCGACCGGCAGCAGCCACGCGCAGTCCGCGGCGAGCGGATGGTTGATCGACAGCACGCCGCCCCGACTCTCGGCCTGCTGGGCCCAGGTCTCCGGCGGGCTCCGGAAGTCGACGAGGCCGACGTCGCCCAGGACGTTGGCGTGACCGACGTCCCGCGTCACCTCCTGCCCCGGGACGAGCACGATGCCGTGCCGGCGCCCGGCCTCCGGGAGGTGGGCGTGGTGGCTCGTCGTGTTGTGGTCGGTGACGGCGAGGAAGTCGAGCCCCCGTGACGCCGCCAGCGCGGCCAGCCCACCGACCGAGAGCACCCCGTCGGAGTGCACCGTGTGCGCGTGGAAGTCCCCAGCGAGCCACCGCATCCCGTCCACCGTCGGCAGGCGACGTGGGCGACGCGCGCCACGGGAAGCCGGCGCTGCCGGAGGGTCCTCCGGCTCGGCGCGCCGATGGCGCTCGACCTCCGTGTCCGACGACCCGCACCGTGAGCTCCATCGTCACCCCGTCCGGCGGCACGCGGTGCAGCCCGACCAGCACCTGCCACGTGCCCGGCCTCGACCGGCTGCGGCAGGTAGCCGGGCGTCGCCCACTCCTCCGAGACGACGAGGCGGCTGCGCGCGCCACCCGACCACCCGACATACCCCGCGGGCCCTCGAGGCCGAGGTCGAGCACGGCACCCGGCCCGGCGGCATACGTCATCTGCATCTCCACCGCGCCGCGCCGCGCGCGGCACGTCGAAGGCGATCGACCGGATCTGCTCGCTCGGCCGCGGTGCGTCAGGGCAGCAGTGCTGGCGGCAGGCGCAGCTGACGGGTCTGCGTCCGTCATGACGCCAGCAGCTCGCCGCCCTCGTCGTAGACGAGCACGCGCCCCGGCACCGGGCTCGACGCACACGGCCGCCCCGGGCTCGGGCTCGGATCCCTCGGGCACGACGGCCTGCACGCGGTGGTCGTCGCGGGTGCGGGCGGTGATGAGCACGCTCGCGCCGAGGTTCTCACTCGTCTCGACCTCACCCTTGAAGGCGAGCGGGCCCTCCTCGTCGACCCGCGCGTACTCCGGGCGGAAGGCGACCGTGACCGCGCCGTCGCGGGAGTCGCGGGCCGCCCACCCGGCGGCCACGGCGTCGACCGGCTCCCGGTCGCCGACCTGCAGCGCCCGCCGCGCAGCTCGCCCGGCAGCATGTTCATCGGCGTGGAGCCGATGAAGTTGGCGACGAAGGTGTTGGCGGGGCGGCGGAAGATCTCCGACGGGGTGCCGAGCTGGCGGATGCGGCCGGCCTCCATGACGGCGATCTGGTCGGCCATGGCGAGCGCCTCGCTCTGGTCGTGGGTGACGAAGACCGTCGTCACGTCGAGGTCGCGCTGCAGCCGCTTGAGGAAGGTGCGCGCCTCGAGCCGGAGGCGGGCGTCGAGGTTCGACAGCGGCTCGTCGAGGAGGAAGACGTCCGGCTGGCAGGCCATCGCGCGCGCCAGCGCCACCCGCTGCTGCTGGCCGCCGGAGAGCTCGCCGGGCCGGCGCTCCATAGCGCCGCGAGGCCGAGGCCCGGCGCCGGTCTCGGCGGCCTTGGCGCGCGCTCGCTCCGGCCGACCTTGCGGATGCGCAGGGGGTAGGCGATGTTGTCGGTCACGCTCATGTGCGGGAAGAGGGCGTAGTCCTGGAAGACCATGGCCACGTTGCGGTCGCCGGGCGACAGCTTCGTGACGTCGCGGTCGCCGATGTGGATGGCGCCGCCGGTGGCGTCCTCGAGCCCGGCGATGGTGCGCAGCAGCGTCGTCTTGCCGCAGCCGGAGGGTCCGAGCAGGGCGAAGAACGACCCGTCCGCGACGGTCAGGTCGAGACCGTCGATGGCGGTGACGTCTCCCGGGTAGACCTTGGTCAGTCCGTCGATGCGAATGCTGGCCATCAGCTCTTGATGCCTCCATGGAAACGGAACCCGTAGCGCCGGCTGACGAACAGGTAGAGCGCCACGACCGGCAGCGCGTAGACGAGCGAGAACGCCGAGATGAGAGGCAGATTCGCCTGACCGCCCTCGGAGTAGAAGGTGTACATGACGACGCCGGCCGGGAGCTTGGCGGGGTCGCGAAGCAGGATGTAGGACATGAGGAAGTCGCCCCACACGTTGACCATGGCCCAGACGGCGATCGTCGCCAGCCCGGGGCGGACGATCGGGCAGCACGACGTGGCGCAGCACCTGCGTCGGGCTTCGCGCCGAAGACGCGCGCGCTCTCCTCGTAGGACTTCGGGGTGGCGTCCATGAAGTCCTTGAGGATGAAGATCGCCGCCGGCAGCAGCCCGCCGGTCAGCACGAGGATGACGCCGGAGCGGTCGTCGACGAGGTTGAGCGCGAACATCAGCTGGAAGATCGGCACCATCGCCGCGGTGCCGGTGACGATCGAGCTGAGCAGCAGCAGCCCGTAGAGGATCGTGTTGCGTCCCGGGATGCGCACCCGCGAGAGGGCGATGCCGCGAGCGCCGCCATCGCGGTCACGCCGAGCATCGTGCCGACCGCGAGGTAGAGCGAGTTCTTGAGCGAGGAGAACGCGTACGGGTTCTCCGACAGCTTGCGGAAGTTCTCGAGGGTCCAGTCGGGCCAGCTGACGTCGAGCCCCGGGTGGGAGTCGAAGGGCGCCGTCACGAGCCACAGCATCGGCAGCGCCCAGAAGGCGACCGCGGCGGCGACGAAGGCGACGAGCGCGCAGGCGGCCGACGACGCGAACGGGCGTCTCATCGGCGCTCCCGGAGCAGGCGGACGTAGAAGAGGGCGATGACGAGGTTGATGAGCAGCATGATGAAGGAGATGGCCGATCCGTAGCCGAGCTGACCGCCGTAGAGCGCCTTGTTGTAGATGAAGACCGGCAGGGTCTCGCTCTCGTGGTTGGGGCCGCCGGCGGTGAGCAGGTAGGGCGAGAAGTCGTTGAAGGTCCAGAGGCTGATGAGCAGCGTGTTGGTCAGGACGTGCCCGCGGATGTGCGGCAGCACGACGTCCCTCAGCTGGGCGAAGGTGCCGGCGCCTGCCAGCCGGGCCGACTCCAGCTGCGACGGCGGCACGGCGCCCAGGGCCGCCGAGAAGAGCAG
The DNA here is from genome assembly GCA_963849965.1 of uncultured Actinomycetota bacterium. Taxonomy (GTDB): domain Bacteria; phylum Actinomycetota; class Actinomycetes; order Actinomycetales; family Dermatophilaceae; genus Terrabacter. Next base: position 22,506 of record CAWKJV010000017.1, read on the forward strand.
CATCGAGAAGGCCGTGCCGCGCCAGGTGTTGAAGACGATGATCGAGAGCCATCGGGTAGTCGAGCAGCCACTCGGTGCCGGGGGTGCCCAGCAGCGCGTTGAGCGTGCCGCCGTCACCGGACAGGTAGGCGACCCACAGGAAGGCGACGATCGAGCTGGGCAGGATCCAGGCGAGCAGGACGAGCGTCTCGACCCCGCCGCGGACGAGCCGGGGCACGCCCCGCAACGTCCAGGCCAGGGCGAAGCCGGCGACCGTCTGGCCGATGATCGCCGAGCCGAGCACGAAGAGCAGCGTCAGCCACAACGAGTTGTGGAAGTCGGGGTCGACGAGGGCCGCCCGGAAGTTGTCGAGACCGACGAACTGCGGGTTCGCCGCCTGGACGCCGGTGAGCCGGTAGTCCGTCATGCCGAGGTAGACGGTCCAGACCGCCGGCACGACGAGGAAGGCCGTGACGAGGATGAGCGCCGGCGCGATGAACGCCGCGGCGCGCCGGCGACCGAGTCCCGCCGCGTCCACGGACGTGACGGTCACCGGGCACCCGCCTCCCCCTGCAGGGGCGGGTGCCCGGCCGTCTCACGATGAAGCCACCTTGTCCGCGCCTGCCGACCGCCTTCTCGACGGCGGCGGCGTACGCCTTCGCGGCCTCCTCGACGCTCTTGCCCGAACGATGTCGGCCGTCGCCTGCTGCAGCGCCTGCGAGACCTGCGGGTAGACCGCGAGGCCCGGGCGGTAGTGCGTCACGGGCAGCACCTTCTCGCGAGATGAACGACAGGAACGGGTCCTTGGCGAGCACCTGCTCGTTGACGTCCTGCCGTGCGGTGACCTTCGCCGACCCGTGGAGCAGGGCGTTGATGGCGTCCGGGGACCGATGAACTGGAGCAGCTCCCACGCCTGCTGCGGGTACTTCGTGTTCGGGTTGAGGAAGTAGCCACCGCCGCCGGACATCGAGACGTTGTCGGAGCCACCGACGCCGCTGCCGGCCTCGCGGGCCGGGACTTAGGGCCCAGCCGACGTCGGTGTTGCGCGTCGCCATCGGCGCGTCGCCGTTCGTCGGGGTTGATGACCGAGCGCCAGAAGTAGTCGCCTCACAGGATGCCGACCTTGCCCTCGGCGAACGCCGCGAACGACTGGTCGCGCCCCTTGGCGGCCTGCTGGAAGTTCTTGTTCTCGAGCCCCTGGTCGATAGCTGCTTGTAGAACGTCAAGGACCTCCCGCACCGCCTTGGTGTTGCCCTGCCACTTCCCGTCCGCGTAGATCTCGGAGCCGGTGCCCACGAGCAGGGGCAGCACGCCCTGCATGCTCGTCGCCTCACCCATGGCCGTGCCGGCGTTGATCTGGATGGGGGTCGACGCCCTGGGATCGCCTTGAGCTTGTGCCGGCGGCGATGATGTCCTGCCACGACTTCGGCTGCCAGTCGGCCGGGAGCCCGGCCTGGGCGAACAGCTTCTTGTTGAAGTAGAGGACGCGGCCGTCGGTGCCGGCGGGGATGCCGTACGTCTTGTCCTCGAAGGACGACGTTGGCCTGCACCGCCTTGGGGATCTGCGACCAGCCCTCCCACGAGGTGACTCCCGGCCCGGCCACGTCGGTGAGCGGCTTGAGGTAGCCGGCCTGGGCGAACTCCCCGACCCAGATCCCGTCGAGCGCCATGATGTCGGCGCCCGCCTTGCTCTTGAGGTCGAGGGCGACCTTGGTCTTGTACTGCTCGTCGTCGACGCCGGACGGCTGGAAGGTCACCGTGACGTTGACGCCCTTGTCCTTCTGCTGCTTCGTGAAGGTCGGGATGACGTACTTCGCGTACCAGTCGGCCTCGTCGGCGTTCTTGCCGCCCGCGATGGAGTTGGACGTGATCGTCAGCGTCACGTCCTTGGCCCCCGCGTTCTGGGTGGGGCTGGCACCGGTCGAGGAGCCGCGGTCACACGCCGCAGCGCCGACCAGGGTGAGGGACGCAGCGAGCACCAGAGCACGGTCCTGCGCGTGGCACGCGCGGCCTGACACCGTGGGTCGAGGTGGGTTTCATCTGCATGGGCTCCTTCTCTGGGTGGGTGGAGGGGGATGGCGCGGTGGTGATGGTCGTGGTGGCGGTGAGGTGAATCGGGTCAGGCGAGCAGGACGTCCGTTCCGTGGGCTCGGGCGATCTCGAGGGTCGGGTGGTGGGCGTCGGAGGTCGTGATGAGGGTCGAGACCGCCGTGAAGTCGCAGACGCGGATCGAGCCCTGGCCGGGGAACTTCGTGCGGTCGGCGAGCAGCACGACCCGGCCGCCGGCCTCGAGGAGGAGGCGTTTGGTCGGCACCTCGACCGAGGTCGTGTCGAGCACCCAACCGTTCGCGTCGATGCCGCTCGTGCCGAGGAAGACGGTCGAGGCGCGCACGCGACGCAGCGCCTCCTCGGTCAGCGGACCCACGAGGGAGTGGTACGCGCGGCGCAGGGAGCCGCCGAGCAGGACGATGTCGACGGCCGCGTCACCCCGCAGCGCGTCGAGGACGGCGAGACTGGGCGTGATCACGGTGATCGAGCGGCCCTTCAGCTCGCGTGCCAACGCTCCCGTGGTCGTCCCGATGTCGAGCAGGACCGTGTCGCCGTCGTGCACCAGCGCGGCTGCTCGCCGCGCGATGGCCTGCTTGTCGGCGGCGGCGTCGTCGGCGACCTCCTCGTAGGGGCGGTCCACCTCGAGCGAGGCGAGCGGCGCCGCGCCGCCGTGGACGCGACGCACGAGACCCGCGTCGGAGAGCTCGGCGAGATCGCGGCGGATCGTGGCGGCGGAGACGCCGAGGCGCACGACGAGATCCTGCACCGAGACGGCTCCGTCTCGTAGCTCGTGGGTGATGGCCCGATGCCGCGCGTAGCGCACACCAGCACAGTGACACATCGATGATCGAAAATGCGCGTTGTCTGCTTGCGCACCTGTTGCACGTTTCGCAACCTCGGAGGCTCGACGTGCCGACTCCCCGGCGCGGGCCGGGTCGGGAGTCGCGTGGGCTCGGGCGTCGAGGGTGGAGCTCGTGCGTCCGTCTTCGACAGCGTGATCATCGCGAGCTCGACGAGCTCGCGCTCCTCGATCCGGTGCCCGAGCGCGGCGAGCCGGTCGGCGACCTTCGCCTCCGGGTCGTCGCCGGTGAGGTCGACGGCGGCGACGAGGAAGACCCGCCCCGGCCCGACGAACTCGAGGTGCAGGAAGGTGACCCGCTCGACCTCGTCACGCCGCTGAGGTCGTCGAACGCCTGCCGCCACAGCTCCGGCCGCACCGCCTGGCCGACGAGGTAGTCGCGGTTGCGGCCGATGAGGAAGATCGCGACGACGCCGAGCAGCAGGCCGACGAGGATCGAGCCGAGCGCGTCCCAGACCGCGTTGCCCGTGATCTGGTGCAGGCAGATGCCGACGCCGGCGATGACGAGACCGACGAGCGCCGCGGCATCCTCGGCGAAGACCGCGCGCAGCGTCGGGTTCGACGTGTTGGCGATGAACTTCAGCGGCCGCAGGCCACGACTCCGGGCCTCGGCGCGCGTCTGCCGCGTCGCCTGGAAGAACGACACGCTCTCGAGCACGAAGGCGATGGCGAGCACGGCATACGCCCATGTGTACGACGTCTCGGGCTCCTCGTGCCCGAGCACCGAGATGCCGTGCCACACCGACACGACCGCGCCGGCGCCGAAGAGCCCGAACGCCGCGAACATCGACCAGACGTAGGCCTCGCGGCCGTAGCCGAAGGGGTGCGTCGCGTCGCGCGGCTGGCCGGCGCGACGCTCCGCCATGAGCAGGAAGATCTCGTTGCCCGCGTCGGCCCACGAGTGCGCGGCCTCCGCGACCATCGACGCCGAACCGGTGATGACCGCGACGATCGACTTCGCGAGCGCGATGAGCGCGTTCATCGCCAGCGCGATGAGGACGGTGAGCAGGCTCTCGCTCTTCTGGCCCTGCTCGTTCTCCGCCGTCTCAGCCATGCTCGTCAGTCTTCCGTTCGGGGGTCACCTGCTCAAGGGCCGCTCGAGCGGCACCGAACGGCATACCCGCTGAGGACGTATGCCGTCACGCACCCGGGCGCCGACGTGTCCGACCGAGCCTCTTCCCCTCGACCACTTCCCGAATCGTGCGCACGAACCGCCCCGAAACGGACTCGCACTGGCTACGCTGCACCCGCCGGCATGGCGCCGGTAGCCGTACGACAGGGGAAATCGTGGCTGCGCCGTACCATCATCGCCGTTTCACGTCGCGCGCCACCGCCGCGGTCGCCGTCGCTCTGACCGCCTTGGCGATGCTCAGTGCCGGCCCCTCGAGCGCCAGCCCCAGCGCGACCGCCACCACGACTACCGCGCCGACCATCGCGTCGAGCGCCACGTCGACCGACGGCGACGTGCGCTGGCTCCAGGTCAGACCCAACACCACCTCCGTCACCCTCTGGTGGACGAGCTACCACTCGACGACCTTCATGGTCCGACGCGACGACGGTGTCGGCGACCCCACCCCCACGAGCGGTTCCCTGGTCTACTCCGGCACGGAGTTCCGCACCGTCGACACCGCCGTGACGCCCTGGACGACGTACCGCTACACGCTCTGGGGCGACGACGGCGCTGGCGGCTACCTGCCGCCGCAGTCCATCCGCGCCACGACCGGCGTCCAGGGCGTCACGGGCCTGACCGCCAGGGCGACGAGCGCCGGCACGGCCGCGGTCAGCTGGGACGCGCCGAGCGACCCCGGCGTCGCGCTCGTCACCCTCACGCGCACCGACCAGCAGGGCGCCGTCCGCACCGTCTACTCGGGCACGGCCGCCAAGACGGTCGACACGGGGCTCATGCCCGGAGCGGCCTACTCCTACACCGTCGTCGCGCAGGACGCGTCAGGCCGCCGCGGACCCGTGAGCTCGCCGGAGTCGCTCACGACCCACCGCACGTGGACGACGACCGCCGCCAGCCCCTATGTCGGGTGGCCGGCCGCCCTGGCGTGCCCCACCACGACGTGGTGCATGGCCGTCAACAACACCGGGACGTTCCAGGTGATGTCCGGGAGCTCGTGGTCGGCGCCGGTGAAGGCGTTCACGCCGATGCCCACACCCGACCGCTTCGCCCCCATCGTGTCCTCCCTGACGTGCCCGGCCCCCGGCCGCTGCCTCGCCGTCCGCGGCAGCATCCTCATCGAGTTCGTCAACGGCGGCTGGCGCTCCGCCGGCGCCCCCTCCTCCTCATTGTGGGGCGCGGTCGACTGCCCCACGACGACGTACTGCGTCGCGATCCGCCGCGACGGCTGGTCGATCACCCGCACCGGCACGACGTGGACGACGCCCGTGCGCATCGGCACCCTCAGCGGTGTCACGTGGTACGAGGTGGCGTGCCAGGCCGCCGCCCACTGCTTCGCGATCGCCGTCGGCAACGCCACCAACAGCAACTGGCGCGGAGCCCGACGAGCGCCGGCTGGAGCACCGGCTACCTCGGCAGCTGGGAGTACGGCAACGCCTACCGGATCTCCTGCTCGACGAGCACCTGCCTCGCCCTGGGGGACCGCGTGCGCGTGACGGTGTCGGGCACGTCGTGGTCGATCCAGTCGCTGCCTCAGAGCGACAACGCCGACGACTACACCAACGAGCTCTCGTGCGGCACGCCGTCCCTGTGCATGGCCCTGAACTACGGCAATGTCGCCCGCTGGTCGAGCACGGCCGTCCTCGAACGCACCAAGCTGAGCGCCGGGATCGGGACCATGGCGGCCGTCTCCTGCCCCCGCACCGGGGGCGCCTGCTTCGCCGTCGACGACCGCGGCCGCTTCTACCGCTGGACGGCCACCTCCCACTGGACCATGGTGACGACGTCCGCCCCCACGAGCGGCGGCGTCAACCGCGTCGGCTGCCCCAGCACGACCTCGTGCTTCTTCTTCGACGCCAACGGCTATCTCGTCACCTGGAACGGCGCCAGCTGGACGCGTTCGGGCAGAGCTCTTCACCCAGCCCGCCACGACCGAGTGCTCCGGCTCCGAGTTCTGCATCGCGGTCGACGGCGTCAACCGCGTCTACCGGGTCTGGTCCAAGGGCGTCTGGGGAGCCGCCAAGGCGATGCCCCTCTCCGCCACCGACCTCTCGTGCGGGAGCCCGACCCTGTGCCTGGCCGTCGACGACCAGGGCCGGGGCGTCGCGCTTCAACGGCACCGGCTGGTGGGCACCGGTGGCCGCCCTGCCGAACACGTACGGCGGCGGTGCCCGCGTCTCCTGCGCCCCGGCAGGCCCGTGCATGCTCGTGTCGTCGGACGGCAGCTACCGTCGCTACGTCGGTACCGCCTTCACCACGACCCAGCGCATGCCGCAGGGGTTCTCCGCCCAGGACGTCGTGCTGTCCTGCGGCGCTCGTCCGCGTGCATCGTCGTCCTCGACCAGGGCGCCTGGGCGCAGTGGAACGGCTCCGTCTGGACGGCCCACCCTGCCGAGATGACCGCCTACCGTCTGGGCTCCCTCACGTGCCTGACGGCCACGCACTGCCTGGCCACCCACCCCTACAGCAACGACACCGTGCCGGAAGTGTGGAACTCCGGCGTCTGGTCCGACGACGGCACCTACACGCCCGACGAGATCCCCTTCGCACCCGAGTGCCCGACGCCGGACACCTGCTTCGTCGCAGGCGGCACGACGGTCTCCCGCTCGAGCTGAGCGGGAGACCCGTCCCCGGGGGCGTATGCCGTTTCCGGTGGCGGATGCAGTCCCGACGGCTCTACTGCCGCCCGCTCACTCGGGCGCGTGGCGCACGACGTCGAAGCGGGTCCGCGCGTGACCGGCATACCCCGGTCCCGACGTCTCGTGCTCGACCGAGACCTCGCCACCGGAGCGCTCGACGACGACGGTCGTCGTGAGGCGCTCGGGCGCCCCGGCGGGCTCATCCAGGGACCGTGAGGCCGTCGTCCTCGACGAGCACCGACTCCCAGCGGCCGTCGACGACCGGGTCGAAGACGTGCAGCTCGATGCTCTCGGGTCGGTAGCCGTCGGTCGACGCGGGCGCCTCGGTCCACATCGGGATCGCGGAACCGGCGCGGGCGAAGAGCGGGATGCGCTCGAGCGGCGTCTCGACGGTGATCCGCTGGCCGCCGGGGTGCAGCTCGCCGGTGTGCCAGTCGTACCAGTCGCCCGCCGGGAGGTAGACCGTGCGCGACGTCTGGCCCTGCTCGGTCACCGGCGCGACGAGCAGGTCGCGGCCGAAGAGGTACTGGTCGTCGATGTCGACGACGGCCGGGTCGTCCTGGTGGTCGAGGACGAGCGGGCGCTGCACCGGCTCCCCCGTCTCGGTCGCCCGGACGAACGCCGAGTAGATGTAGGGCATGAGCCGGTAGCGCAGCCGCACCGCCTCGCGCGCCAGGTCGTGGATCTCGGGCGCCGAACGACCACGGGTACTGGTCGATGTTGTTCGATCTCGGAGTGGTTGCGGCAGAAGGGAGTCAGCGCGCCCATCTGCATCCAGCGCAGGAAGAGCTCGGGGTTCGTGTCGCCCTGGAAGCCGCCGATGTCGGCGCCGACGAAGGGCTGGCCCGACAGGCCGAAGCCGCACGCCATCGGCATGCTGACCCACAGGTGGTCCCAGCGCGCCTGGTTGTCGCCCATCCAGTTCGCGGCGTAGCGCTGGATGCCTGCGAACCCGGCCCGCGACAGGATGAAGGTCCGGGCCTCCGGGCGGGCGGCGCGCAGGCCCTCGATCGTGCCCATCGCCATGAGCAGCGCGTACTGGTTGTGGTAGCGCTCGTGCTTGGCGCGGCCCTTGTCGAAGAGCATCGCCTGCGGGGCGATCTCGCCGGTCGCGGGCTCGTTCATGTCGTTCCAGATGCCCGCCAGACCCGACTCGACGTGCTTGGCGTTGAGCGCGCCCCACCACGAACGCGCCTCGGGCGTCGCGAAGTCCGGGAAGGCGGTGTTGCCCGGCCACACCTGGCCGATGTAGGTGTCGCCGCCCTCGGTGCGGCAGAAGACGTCCTGCTCGAGGCCGTCGTCGTAGACCGCGTAGCCCGGGTCGTGCTTGACGCCCGGGTCGACGATCGAGATGGTCCGGAAGCCCTGGTTCGCCAGGCCCTTGAGCATGCCCGCCGGGTCGGGGAAGCGCGACGAGTCCCACGTGAAGACGCGGTAGCCGTCCATGTAGTCGATGTCGAGCCACATGCGCGTCACAGGGGAACTCGTCGTCGCGGTAGCGCTTGCGCGATTGCGCTCGACGTCCTCCTGGGAGTACGCGTGCCACCGGCACTGGTGGTAGCCGAGCGCCCAGATCGGCGGCAGCGACGCACGGCCGGTCAGCCACGTGTAGCGCTCGAGGATGCTCGCCATCGACGGGCCGGCGAAGACGTACTCCGTCCACTGCCCGCCGTGGAAGGTGACGCGGTACTCGTCGTCGCGGCTGAACTCGTACTCGCCGCGGTAGCCGTTGTCGACGAACGAGCCGACCGCGGCGCCGGTCGTGGCGTCGCGCTGGTAGAAGAACGGGATCGTCACGTAGTAGGGGTCGAACTCGGTGCTCGTCATGTCGGCGCGCGGGTCGTCCGCGTCGAGGCCCGGCGCGGAACTCGGCCGTCGCGTGCTCGTTGAGGACGTCGGTGTTCCACATCGTGAAGTCGCGGCCGCGCCGGTTGTGGTGGCCGCCCTTCTCGCCGAGGCCGTAGATCGCGTCGTCGCGCCCGATCCGGCGGCGCGTCGTCCACGCGTCGTTGAGCGTCGCGTAGGTCCAGTAGCGGCCCTCCGAGTCCGGCACCGACTCGACGACGACCGAGCCGTCGGTGCGGTGCACGTCGACGCGGAACGGGTCGAGCCACAGCGTCACGACGAGCTCGTCCGGTGACGAGCCGCCACGCACCCTCCGCCGTCCAATCCACGGCCTCGTGCACGCCACGTCACCGGCTCGTCGGGGTCGGCCGCGATCGGGTCGACGCACACGGCATACGTCGGCTTGGGGTCGAACGACGCCGCCGCGGCTCAGCTGGAGCCGCACGACGTCGGGGCGCACCGCGTCGATGCGCAGCAGCTCGCCGTGCAGCCGGGCCAGCAGCCCGTGCTCGGCCTCCTCGACGGAGTCGACGTGCTCGAATCGGATGAAGTGGTCGGTCCTCATGCGTCCACCCTGTCAAAGAAGTGGCGACGGAGACGACCAGCGGTGCGCGCTTCAGCGCACTCAGGCGCTCCCGACCCTCAGCGCGGGCCCGACCCGCTGGGTGGCGCACGTGCGGCGCCCGTCGCGACCGGCGACCTCCGCCGACGCGCGCAGCACCCGTACGACGTCGGCCGGGCGAACAGGGCCGTCGGCGGGTCCTCGAGCTGGAGCACGCGGTTGAACGACCGCGTGACGGGCAGGGACGCGTGGAGCCGCGTGGATGACGCGCACCATGTAGCCGTTGAGCTGCGCCGTGCCGACCGGCCGCGTGCCGACGGTCGCCGGGTGGCCGAAGTCCCCGCCCACGGCGATGCGCCACGGCGCCTCGATGATGCGAGCGGCCTTGCGGTGGAAGCGTTTCGGCAGGTCATCGGACGGCGACGCCCGGCCGCGCCACGCGACGTCGCCGAGCGCTGCCGCCTGGAGCGCCGACGACGTCATCCCCTGCCCGTAGATCGGGTCGAAGCTGCTCGACGCGTCACCGAGCGGTGACGAGCCCGGGGAGCAGGGCGTCGCACCTTCTCGTAGTGCCGGCGCTGGCTCGACGGGAAGCGGTAGGTCTCGATGTCGGAGACCCGCTCGCAGTGCGCTGATGAGCTGCGCCACGGCCGGGCGTCGGCAGGGTCGCCGCGAAGCGCCGCGATCCCGTCGTCGGTCGGCGGGGGCACGTCGCCGTGGACGCCGGACGAGCGTCACCTGCCAACGGTCGCCCTCGACGGGCACGACCGCGCCCGCCGCGGAACGAGCCCGGGTTCTCGATGCATGACGAGGAAGTGTGCCCTCGAAGTCGTCCGGGCGAGCGCCGCATGGAAGAAGGACGAGTAGCCGATGTCGATGCCGACCTGGTGACGGGCGGGTCGAGCACCGTGCGACGCCGCGAGGTCGTGGGCGATGCGCGAGCTGCGACCCGGAGCAGTCGACGACGAGGTCCGCCGGTCGTGCCTCGGCCGTCGACGACGACCCCGGTGACGCGACGCCAGCCGACCGCGTGACCGCCTCGACGGTCACGCCGTCCTCGACGGTGACGCCCGGGCAGGGCCGCCACCCGCGACCGGACGACGTGCTCGAGGAGGGGCCGCGTCTGCGCAGACCGCGGGCGGCCCCAGTCGCCGCGGGCGCGGTAGGCGCCGCCCTGGTAGACCCACGCGCCGGTGCCGTCGACGCGGACGGCGCCGTGGCGACTCGAGCTCGTCCTCGATGCCGGGGAACCAGTCGCGCAGCAGGTCGAGCCCGGCCGACAGGAGCACGTGCAGGTGCCGGCCCTGCGGCACGCGCCCGCGCGGCGCGACCGCTGTCGGGCAGGCGCTCCCGCTCGAGCACGACGACCGACTCCGCGTGGTCGGCCAGCGCCCGGGCCGCGAGCAGCCCGGCCATGCTGCCGCCGACCACGACGACCCGACCCGCACGCGCCAGCTGTCATGGCCCACCTCATCTCGCTGACGGACACGACAAGGCTAGAGCTCCTGGGGGTTTGATGGGGGCATGACGGAGCACACCCGAACCTGCCGAGCCTCGCGGCCCAGCCGTGCACCCACGTCGCCGGCGACGACGCTCAGCCCGGCCGACCCGACGCCGGGGATGAGCCGGCAGGTCGCCCTGCACACCGAGTCGATGTGGTCGGGCACGGTCGACACCGAGGCCGGCGCCGTCTCCGGGTGGCACCACCACGGCGACCACGACACGACGCTCTACGTCGTGTCGGGCCGGATGCGGCTCGAGTCCGGGCCCGGCGGCGAGCTCGTCGTCGAGGCCGGCCCGGGCGACTTCCTGCGCGTGCCGGCGGGGCCGTGCACCGCGAGTCCAACCCCGGCGACGACACGTCCCGCGCCGTCATCGTCCGGTGCGGCTCGGGCACTCCGACCGTCAACGTCGAGGGGCCGGCGCCGTCGGCTCCCTCCGACGGCGTCTGAGCGACCAGCCGACTCGCGATGCGCGCGACCATCACCGTCCAACGGCGGCGCCGACCCCGCGGTGGCGTGGAGCCGCTACGAGAACCTCGACCTCTGGTCGACGTGGTCGCCGCAGATCTCGGAGGTCATCGCCGCGACGCGTCGCATCACGTCCGGCCTGAGCCGGGCTCGTCGTCGGGCCGCTCGGGATCCGGGTGCCATTCGAGGTGCTGGCCGTCGACGCAGACGTCATGGAGTGGAGCTGGCGCGTGCGTCTCGGTTTCGTCCATGCGACCCTCGACCACGTCGTGCGTCCCACGCCCGGAGGGTGCGCCACCGAGCTCGTCATCGAGGCGCCGGCCTTCGCGGTCATCGGCTATCGCCCGGTGGCCGCGCTGGCCCTCCGCCGCCTCGTCCGGTCCGAGCTCTAGTCCGTCGGCTCCGGACGAGCAGGTATGCCGTCGGCCTTCTCGTGCTCGACGCCCCCGAGGGCCTCGCTGTCCACGATTTCGCTGTCCACGATTTCGGTGTCCACGATTTCGCTGTCCCCGGGCTCGGTCTCGACCCTGCCGTCGTCCAGCGCAGCGACGCACCGTCGGACGATGTCCGTGACGTCGTCGTGCGGGGTGACGGCCACGAGGTCGTGGGCGGGGCCGTCGAACTGCAGGGGCCGAACCGCTGACCCGAGCAGCAGCGGCACCGGGTCGGCGAGCGCGGGCCGCAGGGTGATGGCCTCGCGGCTCAGGCTGCCGACGTAGATCGGCTCCAGACCGTCGCCGGCTCCGACGCACCACGACGAGGTGGACGTCATCGGCTGCGACGGCGACGCTGATCGCCCGGCGTGCGGCAGCGAGCGCGAACGACGCGAGGCCGCTGAGGTAGCGGGAGTTGCGCTCGGCTCGGGTGCGGCGGCGCAGCATCGGTCGGCCGCTCGACGAGAAGCCGGGCCCCCGCTCGGCGACGATGTCGATGTCGGGGTAGCGGGTCACGATGGTGACGTAGCCCCGCGAGCGTCTCGGCGTCCCACCCGGCGTCGATGCACGTGCAGCCGCATCCGGCGGCGGCGAACTCGGCGTCGAGCTCGGCGATGACGGCGCAGCGGTCGTGCCCGGCGAGGGCGCTCCACTGGTCGTCGAGCGACGGCAGCCCGGTGTTGGGCGATGACGACCTGCGCGAGGTCGAGGGCGCGACTGAAGCTGTCGGCCTCGGTCTCGGCGGTCGGCCCGTGCCTTGGCTGCGCGCCGCCCGCTTGAACACCGACACCCGCGGCAGGGCCGCCTCGAACGCGCTTGCGCTCGAGCAGGGCCCGCTCCTTGGCGGGGAGCCCGCCGGCCTCCGGCGGCTCGGGCCGGCGACGCAGCGGGTGGTTCTCGAGGTGGAGCGAGCGCAGCGTCTCCTCGACCGACCAGAGCGCGGGCAGGTCGTCGGACTTCTGGGCCTGCCGGGCGCGAGCCTCGAGCTCGGTCAGGGTCGGGTGCTCGTCGGCGGTCGGGGCGGATCGGTTCGACGCGAGGCGCGACCCGACCCCCGTGTCGGGTCTTGACCGCTCGCCCTCCAGGGTCGCGCGCAGTCCGGACGCAGAGGAACTGAGCCGCACCTCGGGTGCGACCCTGAGCAGGACGTCCACCTCAGATGTCCAGCCCGGCCGGGTGCCAGCAGCCCGTCCCGCTGCCAGGAGCTGTCCGGCTCGGCTTGGGGCGCAAGCGGCTCGGGGGCGCCGGCGGACGCTGCGGCCACGAGCGCGTCGGCCGAGGCCCGGACGCGCAGGCCCGCGAGCCAGCTCCCGCGGTCGGTGCCGTAGCCGCTGGCGGCGGGCTCGCCGAGAACGGGCGCGGCCTCGCTGCTCGTCGACGACGACCCAGAACGTCCAACCGTGCGGCGGGGCCGGCCAGCTGGGGTCCGGCATCCAGTCGTCACCCGGAGCCCACGACGGCAACGGAATCGGCCATCCCGGAGGAGCGTTGAAGCGCACCGACATCTCTACCCCTTTGATCAGAGTCGACGGGAACCGACCCTGACCTCGGCCCCTCAGCGGCACGTTACGACCAAAAGCGGTCAAAGTCCCTAAAATGGAGCAAAAGGTCCATGCCTCCGGCGAGCACCGCCTCAGGGACCGTTCGGGGACGTCTCGGGGTCGACCCCGATGGGCACCGGCACGCGCTCACGGTCACGCTGGAGGCATGACGACGAGCACGCTCGACCCGGCCAGCCCGGCCGGCCCGGCCAACCTCGCGGCCCCCACGAGCACGCGGGCTCCGGGTCGGGCGACCACGCATACGACCACGCAGTACGACCACGCACACGACCACGCAGACGGCCACGCACACGGCCACGGACCACCTCCCGCTGCTGGCGCTGCTCGCACCGCTCCTGCTCTTCGCCCACGGCATCGTCGCCTGGGTCGACGGCCTCGACACGCTCGACGACGCCAGCCCCTTCGGTGGCCTGGGTGGTCTGGGTGGTCTGGCCGCCGCCCATGACCAGGGCGCGTTGTCCGTCACGGCGGGCGTGCTCCTCGTCCTGTCCGTCGGCGCATTCGCGTGGCTCACGGGCGGACTCGGCGCGCGCCTGCGTCACCTCCCGCTCGCGATGCCGACAGCGATGCCGAGGCGCTGTTGGCCGCGTTCGGCGCCGGCGCCACGGGTGCCCTCTGGCTCGGACACCTCACCGGCCTGCTCGGCGACACGCTGCCGTCGGCGCTGTCCTCGGGCGGCGCCGTGCTCACCGGCGTGGCCCTCGCGATCGTGCTCGTCGCCGTGACCCTCGAGGGGCGGCTGCCGGTGGGCTCGCTCGCGCTCGCCGGCCTGGGCGGGCGCGTGCTGCTCCTCCCCTGGGGCCTCGGGCCGCTCGGCTCGCTGCTCCTGCTCATCGCTCTCGCGCCGCTGACCCGGCCGGCCGAGCCGGCCTGACACAGATCCCAGCAGCGAAACCCGAATCGAAAGAGCGATCCGTCGGTCGAGCCCGCCTGAGGTCCCTTCTCGACGCGCGTACCGGCCGGTTTCCGCCGAGGATGTCGTCGTGCGCCTGACCCGGGCGCCGGCACAGTCACTCACACCACGGGAGCTCACACATGCGACACCCCAGCCTGACCAGACGCGGCGTCGTCGCCGTCGCGTCGCTCGCCCTCGCCTCCACCGCCGCCATCGGTGGGGTCGCCGTCGCCTCGACCGACGCTGCCACGGCCGAGCCGGTCTCGACGCCCGTCACCATCAGCACGCCCGACGGCCAGCTCATGAGCTACGTCGTCAACGCCCGCATCGCCAACCCCGGCCAGACGCGCCTCGTCGAGACGGCGGTCAGGGCCGCCGGCGGCGTCGTCGTCCAGTCGTGGCCGCAGATCGGCGTCGTCATCGCGCACTCGAAGGTCTCGACCTTCCGCGCCGACGTCGTCGCGCAGGGCGGCAACGCCGTCGACTCCGTCGGGGCGACCCGCACCGTCGCCGTCTCCGAGGGCACGCCAGAGGTCGCGGGGGCGTCCTGGGGCCGAGGCGCGTCCGGCTACAAGCAGGGCGCGAAGAAGGCCCACCAACGGCGACCTCGAGTCCGACACGTCCCCAGCCGCCGCCACCGACCCTCGGGAGGGCGAGCAGTGGGACCTGACGATGATCAAGGCGGACCAGGCCCACAAGATCACCGACGGCTCCCGCAACGTCCTCGTCGGCGTCCTCGACAGCGGCATCGACCCCGACCACCCGGACCTCGCCGCCAACATCGACGTCGCCGACTCGGTCAACTGCACCGACGCCGGTCGCCCCGACACCTCGGCGACCGGGTGGTACCCGACGACGAGCGACCACGGCACCCACGTGGCCGGCACGATCGCCGCGGCCCGCAACGGTGTCGGCATCGTCGGCGTCGCCCCCGAACGTCCGCATGGCAGCGGTCAAGGTCGTCAACAACGACGGCTACATCTACCCGGAGTACGCCGTGTGCGGGTTCATCTGGGCCGGCCTGAAGCACATGGACGTGACGAACAACAGCTACTACGTCGACCCGTTCGAGTTCTACTGCGAGGACCAGCCCGACCAGCACGCCGCCAAGGAGGCCGTGCGTCGCGCCGTGACGTGGTCGACGAAGCAGGGTGTCGTCCACGCGGCCGCCGCCGGCAACTCGGCGCACGACCTGTCCGACAAGTCGTCGTTCCACGACACGACGAGCCCCGACGACCAGCCGAAGGCAGGTCAGGTCGACCGCACGCTCAACAGCGGCTGTGAGGACATCCCGACCGAGCTCGACGGCGTCGTGACGGTCTCGTCACTGGAGAGCGTGCCCACCGGCTCGCAGAACAGCCGGCTCTCGAGCTTCTCGAACCGCGGTCTCGGCAAGATCGACGTGGCGGCCCCCGGTTCGAGGATCCTGTCGACGGTCGTCACGAACAACGGCTACGGCCTCAAGAGCGGCACGTCGATGGCGTCGCCCCACGTCGCCGGCGTGCTCGCGCTCATGAAGTCGGTCCACCCGACGTGGACGCCCGCGCAGATGATCGACAAGCTGCGCCGGCAGGCCGACGACAAGGCCTGCAGCGCCGCGACCGGCGGTCCGGTCTGCGTCGGCCCGGTCGAGGACAACAGCTACTTCGGTGAGGGTGTCGTCGACGCCCTCGACGCCGTGAGCTGACCACACCACCACCGAAACCCACGACAGATCGAGAGAGCGATCCGTCCGACCGGGCGGATCGCTCTTTCGATTGGATGGAGTTTGATTGGGTTGGCTTTCGATCGGAATGGGGTCGGTCAGGCGGGGCGGGGGTGGTGGCGGACGGAGCGGACGGTGCGCGCGAGGAGGACGAGCGCGACGAGCTGGCTCACCGCCACGACGACGACGAGCGCCGGCACCGACCGGTCGTAGAGCCACCCGGCCACGAGACCGCCGACGATCGCGAACGCGCCCTGCACCCCCGCGAAGACGCCGTATGCCGTCGCGCGCCTCGGTGCCTCCACGACCTCCGCGACGAGGGCCTTGACGGTCGAGTCCTGCACGCCGTAGGCCAGGCCCCAGACGGCGACCCCGACGAGCGAGAGCCACACGGAGCCCGACAGGGCGAGCGGGGGCACGAGCGCGACGAGAACCGGCACGGCATACAGCACGGCGCCGCCGCGGCGGTCGTAGACGAGCCCGACCCCGAGGGCCGCGAGCGCCTCGACGGCCATCGCGCCGGCATAGACGACGGGGACGGTCGCGACGGGGACGAGCCTCTCGACGGTGAGGTGGTAGCCGATGATCCCGAAGGTGACGAGGCCACCGGTCATGAGGCCGGCCGCGAGCGCGTAGCCGAAGAACTCGCGCGGCAGGCCCGAACCGACAGCATCGGCGAACCAGCCGCGCAGCCCTCGACCCGCCGAAACCGGCTGTGCGGCAGCGGTTTCGGCAGGCGTGTCGGCACGTGTGTCGGCAGGTCGGGGGAGCGCCCGGCGCCTCGACGTCGTAGACTGACGGGTCGGGCACGCGGGAGCGGATCACGAGCAGCAGCAGCATGGCCACCGCTCCCGGGATGGCGAGGACCGCCATGCTCGGCCAGATGGCGCCGGTCGCCGCGACGACTCCGGCGACGAGCAGGGGCCCGGCGAAGGCCCCGACCTGGTCGAGCGCCTTGTGCACGCCGAAGCCACGACCACGACCGACCGCCGACGCGACGTGGGCGAGCAGCGCCGACTTCGACGGGCTGCGGACGGCCTTGCCGGAGCGCTCGAGGAGGATGAGGACGGACGCCAGCACGAGGCCTGCGCCGCCGACGAACGGGGTCACGGCGAGCAGCGGCACGCAGACGGCGGTGAGGCCGTAGCCGGCCATCGTCAGGCCCCAGTAGCGCCCGGTCCGGTCGGCGAGCGGCCCGAAGACGAGGCGCAGCACGAGCGCCATCGCCTCGCCGGCGCCGGTCACCAGGCCCACGACGAGCGCGGTCGCCCCGAGCGAGGCGAGCAGCGGCCCGTACATCGAGCGCGCGCCCTCGTAGACCATGTCGGCAGCCAGGCTGACGAAGCCGAACCACCAGACGACCCGCCACGCCGACCAGCGCCGGGCCTGCCGGTGGCGGGAGCAGTGGCGGTGGAGTCGGTCATGCGGCGAAAGGTACCAACCTGATCTGCGAGCGGGGAATCATGAGCGCTGACCACGAGCGCTGACCTGCGAGCGCGGCCTAGCCTGATCGAGTGAGCAATCCAGACCGGCACCCCACCGAGGTCGTCTGCGGCGCCGACGGCTCGGGGCCTCCCACCGCCGTCGTGCTGCCCTACCGGGAGGTGCCGCTCGGCGGTCCGCGCGCCATGCCGGTCCGCCGCAGCCTGCCCCAGCGCGGGCGCTCACTGATCGGCGCGTGGTGCTTCGTCGACCACTACGGACCGGACGACGTCTCGCAGACCGGCGGCATGGTCGTGCCCGGTCACCCGCACACCGGCCTGCAGACGGTCTCGTGGCTGTTCACCGGCGAGGTCGAGCACCGTGACACGACGGGCGCGCACGCGTTCGTCCGCCCCGGCGAGCTCAACATCATGACCGCCGGGTCCGGCATCGCCCACTCGGAGTACTCGACGCCCGGGACGACGGTGCTCCACGGCGCGCAGCTCTGGGTCGCGCTGCCCGACGCCGACCGCTTCACGGCGCCGGGCTTCGAGCACTACGCACCGCCGGTGTCCGAGGTCGACGGTGCCCGCGTCCTCGTCTTCCTCGGCACGCTCTTCGGCCAGACCTCGCCCGTGACGATGTTCTCCGACCTCGTCGGCGCCGAGGTGACGCTCGAGGCCGGGGCGACGCTGACCTTCGATGTCGATCCGTCGCACGAGCACGGACTGCTCTGCGATGCCGGGCTGCTCACGGTCGGCGAGGCGACGGCCAAGCCGGGCGAGATCGTCTTCCATGCCACCGGCATCCAGCGGATCACCGTCGAGGCGGGCCCCGACGAGCCGGCGCGCTTCCTCGTCCTCGGTGGAGCGCCGTTCGGGGAGCAGATCGTCATGTGGTGGAACTTCATCGGCCGCAGTCACGACGAGGTCGTCGGCTTCCGCGAGACGTGGCAGCAGGCGCGCGAGACCGGAGGGTCGGCGGCGTACGGCACCTTCCCCGACGCCTGGGAGCACACGCTCCCGGCCCCCGGCCTGCCCAACCTCAGGCTCCGCTCCCGAGGCTGACCCGTCGGGAACTGCGCACTCGACGTGAGCTTCTGGTCGAGTGCTCATTTCCCGACGGGTGGGCAACCGGGCACTCGACGGGAGCTTCTGGGCACGCTGGTAGGTGGGTAAGGATGGGTCCATGCGCGCCACGACGATCCATGCCCCCGGTGACATCCGCCTGACCGACGTCCCCGACCCGACGATCGAGGCCCCGACCGACGCCATCGTGCGTGTCGTGGCCGGCTGCATCTGCGGCTCGGACCTCTGGCCCTACCGCGGCGCCAACCCGATCACCGCCGGCTCGACCATCGGCCACGAGGCCGTCGGCGTCGTCGAGGAGATCGGCGCCGACGTGCGTGACATCAAGAAGGGCGACTTCGTCGTCATCCCGTTCGTGCACTGCGACAACACGTGCCCGCACTGCCGCGCCGGCATGACGTCCGTCTGCGACCACCAGGGCTGGACCGAGAGCGGCCAGGCCGAGCTCGTCCGCGTCAACCAGGCGGACGGCAGCCTCGTCAAGACCGACGGCATGCCCGACGACGCGCTCCTCCCGTCGCTGCTGACCCTGGCCGACGTCATGGCGACCGGGTGGCACGCCGCCGTCTCGTCGCGCGTGCGCCCCGGCGGCACCGCCGTCGTCATCGGCGACGGCGCCGTCGGCCTCTGCGGTGTCATCGCCGCGAAGGAGCTCGGCGCCGAGCGCATCGTCGCCATGTCGCGCCACGAGCCGCGCCAGGCCCTGGCCCGCGACTTCGGTGCGACGCACGTCATCGCCGAGCGCGACGACGCCGGGGTCGAGGCGGTCCTGGACCTGACCGACGGGGTCGGCGCCGACTCCGTGCTCGAGTGCGTCGGCACCGACCAGTCGATGAAGACCGCCTTCCGCATCGGCCGGCCCGGCTCGACCGTCGGTTTCGTCGGCGCCCCGCACGGCGTCGAGCTGCCCGTCCGCCAGATGTTCGTCCGCAACGTCGGCCTCGCCGGCGGCATGGCGCCCGTGCGCACCTACCTGCCCGACCTGCTCGAGCGCGTCCTCGACGGCCGCATCGACCCCGGCAAGGTCTTCGACCTGACCTTGCCCCTCGACGAGGTGGCCGAGGGCTACCGCGCCATGGACGAGCGTCGCGCCATCAAGGTCCTCCTGCGCCCCTGAGCCATCCCGATCGGGTATGCCGTGAGCGCACCCAGCCGTGGACGCGCGGTCTCCGAACCACCTGCAGCACGGACGTGACCGGCGCACTCGAGCACACGGCATACCCCATCGCGCTGCTGACGCGGCCCCCCACGAAGACGGAGCAGGACGTGACGCACGCGCGACTCATCGACACGGCGGCGCCGAGCGCGCCCCGCGGGATCGCGCTCGTGCTCCACGGCGGGGCGGCGCGGCGCAGCCCGATGCGGGTGAGCCCGACCCAGCTGTCGGTGCTGCGGATGGTGCCGATCGCCGGGCGGATCGCGCGCGCCGCGAAGGGCGAGCTCGCCGTCCTGCGGCTGCTCAACTCGACGCGCGGTTGGGACGCGCACCACACCCCCGTCGACGACGTGCGCTGGGCGCTGCAGCAGGTCGCGGACCGTTTCGGGCCGGACCTGCCGGTCGGTCTCGTCGGGCACTCGCTCGGCGGACGCGCGGCCCTGCTCGCCGCCGGGGAGCGGCGGGTGTCGAGCGCCGTCGCGCTGAACCCGTGGGTCTACCCGAACGAGGGACGCCTCGACCTCAATGGCCGACGGGTCCTCGTCGTCCACGGCGACCAGGACCGCGTCGCGCGCCCGGCGAACTCGGCGTCCGTGGCGCGCGATCTCGCGCGGACCGCCGAGCGCGTCGGCTACGTCACCGTCGAGGGCGGCAAGCACGCGATGCTGCGCCGCCACGACGTCTTCGACGGGCTGGCCGCCGACTTCACCACCGCGACGCTGCTCGGTCGCCGGCTGGACGGTGTCGTCGGACGCGTCCTGGCCGGCGAGGAATGGGTCGACGTCTGAGGGATGCCTGAGGGGCATCTGGGTGAGGTCTGGGAGGGCTCGCAGTCAGTGCGCGTTTTGTCGTTGTCTCAGCGTTGGCTCCTTCGAGGCCTTTTGCTTTTGCGGTCGCCTCATCGGCCCAATACAGTCGGCTCTAACCCCTCCAAGACCGGTCCGGAACTAGGTGAGGACCAGGATTGGCCCCGAGATTTGCGTCCGTCGATGACTACATCGCCTCCTACCCCGAGGAGACGCGGACCCAGCTTGAGGGGGTTCGCCGCGCCATCCGTGAGGCAGCGCCGCACGCGGACGAGAAGATCAGCTACGGGATGGCGACCTTCACCGTCGACGGCAAGCCGCTCGTCTACTACGCCGGCTGGAAGAACCACGTCGGGCTCTACCCCGTCCCGACGGGTGACGCGGACTTCGAGGAGGCCATCGGCCCCTACCGGCGCGCCAAGGACACCGTGCGATTCCCGATCAACCGTCCGGTGCCGCTAGAGCTGATCACCGAGATCACGGCGCTGTGCCTCAAGCGGCGCGCTGATGCGTCGGAGCAGTCCGACGGCTGACGCCCGGCTGGTCTTCGGCACGCCTTCGACGGCCCGGCCGAAACATTTCGGTGGAACCCCAATCCAGTCAGACCTGCCGCAGCGAACCCCGGCACGGAGACGGTCGACGACGACCCCCGTCTGAAGCAGTGCAGGATGGACGGTTCATCTCCTCGTCAAGGAGGAAACAGATGCGCACCACCACCACTCGGATCGCCGGCGCCAGCTTCGTTGCAGCCGCCGCCCTGGCCCTCAGCGTCGGCCCAGCCTTCGCAGCCGACGGCTTCGTCAGCGCCAACCTCAAGCCCGTCGCCGGCAACGGCGTCAACGGAAGCGGCACGGCCATGGTCGAGGTCACGGGCAACCAGATCACCGTCACGATGGCCGCCAACGGTCTGCTCCCCGACAACCCGCACGCCGCGCACATCCACTTCGCCGCTGCGGCCCGTCACGAGTGCCCGGCGCTGTCCGACGACACGAACGGCGACGGCCACCTCAACACCACCGAGGGCGGCCCCGCCTACGGCGACATCGTCGTCTCGCTGACGAAGACCGGCGACACGAGCCCGAAGTCGGGACTCGCCATCGACCGCTTCGACACCGCGCCCGGCGGCAAGCTCACCTACCAGCGCGGGAGCATCACGGTCTCCAGCGATGTCGCCCAGGCGATCTCGGCCGGGCAGTCCGTCGTCGTCATCCACGGCGTCGACTACAACAAGGACGGCAAGTACTCCGGCAACACGAAGAGCGACCTCATGCCTTCGCTCCCCACCGAGGCCACCGACCCGGCCCTGTGTGGCGCACTGCGCGTCGCTCCCGCAGGCGGCATGCACACCGGTGGCGGCCTCGCCGCCGACGCCCTCAAGAGCGGCGGCATGAACAACGGCGTCATGACGGCGGCGGCCAGAACGAGGCCCTCATGCTCGTGGGTGGGGGCGCCCTGCTCGCCGCGGCCGGGACCGGCGTCGTTGCCGCCCGTCGCGCGCGGACGCGCGCCTGAGCGACCGGGCCGGCTCGATGCCTGACCACCCCGAGCAGCCGTCCTCGAGCGGTCGCCGCGTCACCCATCGCATCACCCCGGGTGTCGCGGCGGCCCTCGCGGTCACCGCCGTCCTGCTCGTCGTCGGGATCGTGGCTCTGACGCTCGGCCTTCGCGGCACACCCGGTCCGCCACAGCCCGCGTCGGTGGGGAGGGCCGGGAAGCCCTCGTCCTCCGGCCCCATCGCTCCCACCAGCCCGGGCCCCACGGCGTCCCCCGGTCCGCGCGGGACACCGACACTCGCCTCGACGCCCGACACGTCATCTCCCTCTCCCGCGAAGGGTGGCGCCAGCGGCGTCGGGGACTTCCTCGAGGCATCCGCGCCGACAGCGATCGAGATCCCGTCGATCGGCGTCAGCTCGACGCACTTCGTGCCGCTCGACATCCAGAGGGACGGGACGATCTCCGTCCCGGGCACGGCCCAGGAGGTCGGGCTCTACGACGCCGGACCCACCCCGGGCCAGCTCGGACCGGCGGTTCTTGCCGCGCATGTCGACACGCCTTCGGGGGTGCCGGGCATCTTCCACGAGCTGGGCCGGGTCAAGGCCGGCGACATCGTCAAGGTGTCCCGTCGGGACGGCTCGCGCCTGACGTTCACGGTCGACCGGGTCGCGGCCTACAGGAAGACGCAGTTCCCGACCGAGCTGGTCTACAAGGGCGACTTCACCCAGGCCGAGATCCGTCTCGTGACGTGTGGCGGCCCCACCGACAGTGAAAACGAGTACCGGGACAACGTCGTCGTCTTCGGCCACCTCACCCGCGCCAACTGACAACAACACCTGACGACTCCGAGCCGACTACCAGCGGGCCCTCGGTCCTGTGGTCGGTTTGAATGTGACCTGGGTCTCATTCATGGCCAGGTAAAGCGTCGGCATAAACGTGCAAAGAGGACATTCAAGGATCTCTCCGGCGCCGCGTCGTTACCGTGGTGTGACATTTGCCAGTCGACTCGTTTAGTCTTCCGGAAGCCCGACCACCAGGTCGGGCTCTCGTTGGGTGGACCGCCTAGTCCTGTCACCGCCTGACGAGGGAGATCAAACCTTGTGACAGGAGCGGAGGAACCACACGTTTCTCCGGACGTCCGGCGCAACGACTTCGGACGTCCTTGGGGTGAAGACCGCACCGCCTCACGACCTGGTCGTGAGGTGGAGGCAGCCCGGGCACCTTTCCGCCCGAACCCGACAGCTAACTTCGTAGGCGCGGAGAGGCATCAAGCGTGAACTCAGAGAACATCCGCGGCCGCCACCGTGCACCGGGCCGTCACAACTCCCTCTACGAACTCGGGCTCCTCGCTCGTGAGTCGGCTCAGCCGGCCATGAAGGTCGGAGCCGTCGTGGCCGCCGCCGGCGGGCTCGTCGCCGCCTTCGCCAACCCGGCCAGCGCCGACACCCTGTCGACGATCGCCGCCCCGGCCGCGGTCGGCCCCGCCACCGCTCCTGCTGCGGCCGCCCCGACCGCGCTGTCGAAGATCGGCTACGCCCCCGCGGCGCAGCAGGTCGCCGCCCAGCATGGCGCCAAGACCGCGCCGAAGGTCATCGAGGACATCCAGGTCAAGACCGCGCGTGAGGCGGCCGCCGCCAAGGCTGCCGCTGCTCGCCAGGCGGCTGCCAACGCCGCCGCTGCCACAGCCCGCCAGGCCACGGCCCGCCGGGCCGCGGCCGCACGTGCCTCGCGCGACCTGACCCGCAAGACCCTGACGACGAGCACCTCGTCGACGAAGTCGAGCAGCAACGCCGCCGTCCCCGGCGCCTCGTCGGGCATGCGCTCGTCGTACAACTGGGCCACCCCGGGTCAGTGCACGTGGGGCGCGCTCAACAAGTGGTACCAGTCCGAGGGCTACTACCCCGGCGGCTGGACCGGCAACGCGATGGCGTGGGCCTGGGGCGCCCGGTCGGCGGGCTACACCGTCGGCAGCATGCCGCGTACGCGTTCGATCATCGTCATGCAGCCCGGCGTCGCCGGCTCTTCGAGCGTGGGCCACGTCGGCTGGGTCACGGCCGTCAACGGCAACCAGGTGACGATCATCGAGATGAACGCGACGGCGGGCGCCTACAACTACGACACGCGCACCGTCACCCTCAGCTCGGGGATGCAGTTCATCTACGCGCCGTGACTCTGTGACGACGCTGTGACGCTGTGACCTACGCGTCGATGGTTGCGGAGTTCCTGGCGAACTGAGCACTGTCCGAAGGGGAGGATGCCGCGGCGTCCTCCCCTTCGGCATACCCTCCGGCAACCCTGGACAAACGGGAATGTTCTCCCGGCTCTGCGCCTTGTCGCCCAGGTGGTTGAAGCCTCCACCCGCGACGGTGGTCGCCGCAAACCACCACCGACAGAGTCACCCATGAAGTCACCCACCAAGTCACCGACAGTGAGGAGCAGGCCTGTGTCCACGGCCTTCGAGAGCATCCGCATCGGCCGCTGGGACCTCCCCCAGCGCTTCGTCATGGCACCGCTGACGCGCAACCGCGCGGGCGAGGGCCAGGCGCCGACCCAGCTCAACGCCGAGTACTACGGCCAGCGCGCCACTGCCGGCCTGATCATCACCGAGGGCACGCAGCCGAGCGCCGTCGGCCAGGGTTACCTCGACACCCCCGGCATCCACTCCGACGAGCAGGTCGCCGGCTGGCGCCTCGTCGCCGACGCCGTGCACGCGGGCGGCGGCCACGTCGTGGTCCAGCTCATGCACGCGGGCCGCATCGCGCACCCCGACAACAAGGGCGGCCTCGAGAGCGTGGCACCGAGCGCCATCGCCGCCCCGGGCGAGATCGTGACCGCCAAGGGTCAGCAGGCGTATGCCGTCCCGCGCGCCCTCGAGCCCGACGAGATCCCCGCCCTCGTGGCGGAGTTCGTCCACGCAGCGCGCCAGGCCGTCGCAGCCGGTCTCGACGGGGTCGAGGTCCACGCCGCCAACGGCTACCTGCCGCACCAGTTCCTCGCGCCGTCGAGCAACCAGCGCACCGACGCCTACGGCGGTTCCCCCGAGAACCGGGCCCGGCTCACGGTCGAGATCACCAAGGCCGTCGCCGAGGCGATCGGAGCCGACCGCGTCGGCATCCGCATCTCGCCCGCGCACAACATCCAGGGCGTGCTCGAGGAGGACGAGGCCGACACCGCCGCGACCTACGAGACTCTTGTCGAGGGCATCGCGCCGCTCGGGCTCGCCTACCTCAGCATCCTCGGCGACCCGGAGTCCGACATCGTCCGCGATCTGCGCAAGCGGTTCGGTGGTCCGGTCATCCTCAACACCGGCTTCGGTTCGGTGACGCAGCTGGCCGACGTCGAGGACATCCTCGAGCGCGACCTCGGCGACCTCGTCGCGGTGGGCCGCGAGTTCCTCGCCAACCCGGATCTCGTCCGTCGCTGGCGCGAGGGAGCTCCGCTGAACGAGCCGAACTCCGACACCTTCTACGGTGGCGGTGCCGAGGGCTACACCGACTACCCCACCCTCCCCTGAGGCCACCCGACCGCCGCGCCAAGTCCGCCCGGGCTGACTTGGCGCGGCGATCTGACGGCTCCCGAGCACACCAACTCCGCCCCGGCTGAGTTGGCGCGGCGATATGGCCCCTCCCGTGCACGCCAAGTCCGCCCCGGCTGACTTGGCGTGGGCGTCAGGTCGGCTCGGGTGGGTCGGCGCCCGCGACGACCGGGTCGCCGAGAGGTCGCTGGACCCACGTGACGTCGCGCGCAGCACCGAACTTCCAACCGATGGCGCGGTAGGTGCCGACCGGCTCGAAACCCATCGCCGCGTGCAGCCGCGCGCTCGCCTCGTTCGGCTGGGTCATGCCGGCGGCGGCCATCCGGTAGCCACGCGCCGTGAGCCGCTCGAGCAGCGCCCCGTAGAGCCGTCGCCCACCACCGCGTCCGTGTCGGTCGGGCGAGAGGTAGACGGACACCTCGCACGACCACCGGTACGCGGCCCGCTCCTTGAACGGGCCGGCATACGCGTAGCCGACGACCATTCCGTCCTCCTCCAGGACGAGGAACGCGTGCCTGGCCTGCGCCTTGGCGATCCGGCGGCCCATCTCGGCGACGTCCGGGGGCACGGTCTCGAAGGTGACCGTCGTGCCGGTGACGTAGGGCTCGTAGATGGCCGCGCAGGCGGCGGCGTCGGCGGCGGTGGCGTCCCGCACGAGCAGCTCAGGCATGCGGCCGATGGTAGGACGCCCCGTGACGCGAACCGCTCACGGGGGGCGGGCCGCTCAGCCACACTGGCGCCATGCTCAGCGCCATCCGGGCCCGCGTGCTCCCCGAGAACCAGCGCCGGACGTTCCAGGAGCTGACCTCGGACCTCGATCTCAACGAGGGCGACCTGCGATCGAAGCGGTCGGCGTACTGGACCATGCTCTTCCTCGCGGCCTGCATCGCGAGCGCCGGGATCATCGCCGACTCGACCGCGACCGTCATCGGAGCCATGATCATCGCGCCGCTGTCGACGCCGATCATGGGAACGGCCCTCG
This sequence comes from uncultured Actinomycetota bacterium, assembly GCA_963849965.1. Lineage (GTDB taxonomy): Bacteria > Actinomycetota > Actinomycetes > Actinomycetales > Dermatophilaceae > Terrabacter. Next base: position 48,611 of record CAWKJV010000017.1, read on the forward strand.
CCCTGGTGAAGCGCGAGCAGACCGGCGGCGTGAAGTTCGTCGTGCTGGGCGGGCTGCTGGTCATCGCCGTCGGCGCCCTGTTCTCGCTGATGCTGCCCAGCCCCTACGACCTGCTCGGGAACTCGCAGGTGGCCTCGCGCACGAGCCCTCGGCTCGTCGACCTGCTCAGCGCCCTCGCCACCGGGTTCGCCGGCGCGATCGCGCTGGCCCGTCGTGACGTTGCGGCGATCCTGCCGGGGGTCGCGATCTCGATCTCGCTCGTGCCGCCGCTGTGCGTCGTCGGCATCTGCCTCGCGGAGGGCAGCCCGAGCCTGGCCTTCGGCGCGCTCGTGCTCTTCCTCTCCAACTTCCTGGCGCTGGTCTTCGCCGGGAGCCTCGTCTTCACGACCCTCGGCTACACGCAGTCCGTCCGGCAGCAGGGTGGCGGCCCACGACGGAAGGTGCGGGTGACGTTCGCCGTCCTCGTCGTTCTCGTCCTCGCCCCCGTCATCCTCAACTCGCTCGTCGGGCTCGCCGTCTCCAAGCTGACCGACATCGGGGCGGAGAGCACACGCGCCTGGCTGGCGTCGACGCGCGGGGCCGAGATCCTCGACGTCACGAACAAGGGCTTCAGCCTCGTCATCCAGGTCAGGGCCCCCATCGACCTGCCCTCGACCACGACGCTCATGAACGATCTCAGCAGCCGGCTGCCTGCCGGCATACCTGTCGTGCTGGACCGTTCGGTCGGGCAGAGCATCGACCTCGGCTCGACGACCTGAGGTGGCTCAGGTGTCGCCGTCCGCCTCGTCAGCGGTCGCTTGGTCGGTGGCCCCGAGGTCCTGGTTCGCCTTCCGCGGCATGGGCAGGTGCACCCCGAAGCGCGACACGATGAGCGCCACGAAGGTGACGAGGAAGACCTGCCCCAGCACCGCTTCGCTCGCTGACGCCAACCTGCCGAGGTTCGTCACCGCCACGAAGTCGCCATAGCCGACCGTCGAGATCGTGACGAGGCTGAAGTACATGTAGGTCGTCGTCGACGTGGTCTGCCCGAAGAAGTCCGTCGCGCTGTAGGCGTCGATGGTCTGGTAGAGGAAGGCGTACGCGACGGCGATCTGCAGGTAGGCCGCAACGGCGCCCATGATCGTCTGGAGCGTGACCACCTCGTGCTGGAGCAGGCGGCGGGCCACGAGGACCGGAGTCAGCGCGGCGGCGATCAGCCACGCCGTCTCGGGTGGCACGGCCGACTGGTTGGTGCCCCAGCGGGCGGCGACGGAAGCAGCGCTGACGGCAAGGACGAGGACCACGAGGACGTCCACGGCGCGGCGCCACTGCCGGCGCGCACCGGAGGCCCGGACTGCCGCGAGGAGGGACAGACCCGTGATCGCGTGCGCGAACATGCGAGCCAGCACAGAACCGCTCACGTCGACCAGCCCCTGGACGGCGATGGTGACGATCACGAAGAGGAGGACGAGCTCGAAGCGGTCGAACATCAGGGGCGTTCGGGTGGGCTGCCCACCACGGTCCGCCCGGGTGGGGCGGGTGGGCCGGGAGCCCCGGGGCCTCGTGCCGGGCTCGGTGCCGGACTCCGCCATCGCTGCCCTCCTCGAGGGTCGCCAGACATGCGCCCTGTCCCGAGAATAGGACGGGGGGACCGGGCGCGTCCGGACGTTGCCAGAGCCGAGAGCTCGTCAGCGTTCGCGGGCGGGGACACCACCGAGGGCGTATGCGTGGACGACGATTCGTTCGGCCGTCTCCTCGGGCGTCAGCCTGGTCTTGCCGGCGCCACGCCCTCGCGCCCGCTTCGCCACGGTCGGGGCTGGCGTCTAGCGTGGGCGGGGTGAGCGCGACGACGAACGCACCCGCCGACGCGGGGATGACCGAGGAGCTGCTGCGCTACCTCCAGCAGGGCCGCGACGCCCTGCTGCGGTCGCTCGACGGGCTGGACGACTACGACGTGCGCCGCCCGCTGACGCCCAGCGGCACCAACCTGCTCGGCCTCGTCAAGCACGTGGCCGGGGTGGAGCTCGCCTATCTCGGCGACTCCGTCGGGCGGCCGTCGGGCGAGCGGCTGCCGTGGGTCGAGGACGGCTCGATCTGGGACTCGGCCGACATGTGGGCGACCGCCGAGGAGTCGCGCGAGGACCTCGTCGCGCTCTACCGCCGGGCGTGGGCGCACTGCGACGCCGTCGTGCGGGAGCTGCCGCTCGACGCGCCGGCGAGCGTCGCGTGGTGGCCCGAGGAGCGGCGGCACACGACGCTGGGCTCGCTGCTCGTCCGGTGCGTCGCGGAGGTGTCGCAGCACGCCGGGCACGCCGACGTCCTGCGCGAGTCGATCGACGGACGCGGCGGCCGGGACCACGAGGAGATGGGCGACGACGCGTGGTGGACCGCCTACGTGTCTCGCATCCAGGCCGCCGCCGACACCCACCGGACCAACCGCGACGAGGAGGCCCAGCCGTGAGCGCCCGCCGACCCAACATCGTCTTCCTGCTCAGCGACGACCATGCCGCGCACGCCATCGGCGCCTACGGCTCGGTCGTCAACCGCACGCCGCACATCGACGCGGTCGCGAGCGCCGGGGTGCGGCTCGACAACCTCTTCGCCACCAACTCGTTGTGCTCGCCGAGCCGGGCCTCGATCCTCACCGGCACCTACAGCCACGTCAACGGCGTGACGACGCTCGACACCTTCATCGACGCGTCGCAGCCGACCTTCGTCACGGCGCTGCGCGAGGCGGGCTACCGCACGGCGTTCGTCGGCAAGTGGCACATGGGCCAGGGCTCGACCGACGGGGTCGACCACGACCCCCAGGGCTTCGACCGGTGGGACGCGCTCATCGACCAGGGCGAGTACCACGACCCGCGCTTCCTCTCCCCCGACGGGCTGCGGGTCGAGCAGGGCTACGCCACCGAGCTCATCACCGACCTCGCGATCGACTGGGTCGAGTCGCTGGACGGTGACGAAGGCTCAGGCGACGACCCGTGGTGCGTGCTCGTCTGGCACAAGGCGCCGCACCGGCCGTGGGAGCCCGACGCCGCCCACGAGGGGTTGTATGCCGAGGGCGGGCCTCTCGGCGGTGCGCCGATCCCGGTGCCCGCGACGTTCACCGACGACCTGGCCGGCCGGTCCGACACGGCGCGACGCGCGGCGATGCGCGTCGCCGACCACCTCACCGCCGAGGACCTCAAGCAGCCGGTGCCCGAGGGGCTGAGCCACGACGAGCAGGCCCTGTGGAAGTACCAGCGCTACATGGAGGACTACCTCGCGTGCGTCGCGTCCGTCGACGACAACGTCGGGCGCATCACCGACTGGCTGCGGGAGCGCGGCGACCTCGACGACACCATCGTCATCTACTCCTCCGACCAGGGCTTCTTCCTCGGTGACCACGGCTGGTTCGACAAGCGGTTCATGTACGAGGAGTCCATCCGGATGCCGTTCGTGCTCTCCTACCCGCGCGCGGTCGCGCCGGGGCAGGCGGTCGACCGCATCGTCACGAACGTCGACATCGCACCGACCCTGCTCGAGGCGGCCGGGGTCGAGGTGCCGGCCCGGATGCAGGGCCGGTCGTTCTGGCGCGACCTCACGGGCACGGCTGAGGCGCAAGCCGATCGAGAGCGACCGGGAGAGCGACCGGGACCGGGAGTCCGAGGGCTTCTACTACCGCTACTGGATGCACGACGACCGCAGCCACCAGGTCGGGGCGCACTACGGCTATCGCACGCACCGCTACACGCTGATCTTCTTCTACAACGACGGGCTCGGGCTGCCGGGCTGCTCGGACCGGCGGTTCGCGCAGGAGTGGGAGCTCTACGACCTCGAGGCCGACCCGGAGGAGCTCGTCAACGTCGCCGACGACCCGGCCTACGCGCAGGTGCGTGACGAGCTCGAGGCGCGGATGTGGCTGGCCCAGAAGGAGGTCGGCGACGACCCCCACCCGGACCAGCCCATCCCGCGACTCATCTCAGCCGGGAACACCTGACGAGTGCGCCGAGAAGTGGGCACTCGACTGGATGTTTCCGTCGAGTGCTCATTTTCCTGCGCGCGTCGGCGTCGGGAACTGCGCACTCGACTGGATGTTTCCGTCGAGTGCTCATTTTCCTGCGCGCGGGGGCGACGGGAAGTGGGCACTCGACGGGGGCGCATCCAGGGCCGGGCGGCCGAGGGCCGTCAGGCGACGGCGTCGATCTCGTCCTGGAGGTCGTCGATCGCGTGCCAGGCGTGCGCCTCGAGGGTCGTCATCGCGCGCTGCTCGTCCGCGTCGAGATGGCCGAGGAGGAACGCAGCCGCCTCCCCGACCGCCTCGTCGAGAGCGAGATGACGCAAGGTCGCGCGGGTCGTGACGGCGTCGTGGTGCTCGCCGAGCGCCATCTGCACCGTCTTTGCCCGATCGGCCATCATCCCCATCCGCTCGCCCGCGACGGGGCTCGCGGTCTCGGCCGCGTAGCGCAGCCGCTTGGCCGCCTTGCGCACCTCGTGGAGCCGGGCGGAATGGTCGACGACGTCGTCGTCGGACCCGTCCCGGGCTGCGGCCGCGAGCCGGGCGAAGCGGCGGGCCTCGTGGCGCACCCGCTTGCGGGCCACCTTGCGTCCGTCACGCAGCGCCGCCTCGGTGAGGGGCGGGTGCGTGACGACCTCGTCGAGCAGGATGGTCAGGGCGGCATACGAGGGGGAGTCGAGCGTCTCGTCGACGACGTCGGCGGCGGCGGTGGCGTCGAGCCGCAGCCGGGCCCGCAGGCCGGCCACGGCGGCATCCTCGTCCGGCCCGGCGATCGCGAGGTCGTCGAGCAGGTGATCGGTGACCTCGGCCGCGACCTCTGCGTCCCTGGCCCCCCCGAGCCGCCTGGACGCAGACTTGAGCTCGGCGCGGAGCGGCTCGGTGACAGACGTGTCGAACACCGGACGGAAGGTCGCCAGCACCGACCGGATGCGCCGCATGGCCACCCGGAGGTCGTGCACCCCCGCCGAACCACCTCCGCGAGCAGTTGCCTCGGCGAGCCGGAGGGCATCCCGCTGGTCGGCAAGGCGCTGACGCACGAGGGTCCCAACGGACGACATACCCCTTATCTACCCTGCGCCGGGGCTGGCGTCCTTGCTTCGCGTGATCCTGTGAAGTCTCGACAAGCCGCTTCGGCCCGCGTCGATGAAACGTATCGTCGATAAGGTGGCACGGGTCACCGTCCCCTCCGCACGCGACACCGCCGTCGACGACGCAGTCGAAACGGCCACCGACGCTGCCGCCGGTGGCTGGCTACCCCTGCTCGCTCCCGCGCCTGAGCCGGAGGACCCGCCGCCGCCAACGCCGGCGGGACCGCGTCCGCGCCCGGCTGGCCCGGGTGCCCCGCAGAGTCTGGTGGGGCCTCGTCGCGCTCCTTGTCGTCGTCGCGTTGGTGACGACGTATGCCGTCACGCGGCCCCCGGGACCGCCGGTCCTCACCCAGCACGACGTCGACACGAGCGTCCAGCGCGGCATCGCGAAGCAGGCTGAGGCGGACGCAGCCGCACCGGCCGACGGATCGGTCGCGCACGCGGCGATCGCGCCCTCGCTCGTGCTCATCCAGACCCGCGAGACGGTCGACAGCCGCCCGGCCGAGGGCACGGGCGCCGGGGTGGTCGTCAACGCCGACGGCACCGTCCTCACCGCCTTGCACGTCGTCGACGGGGCGACGGCGATCACGGTCTCCTTCGCTGATGGCACGACCACCCCGGCGAGGATCGCGAGCCGCAAGCCGGACAGCGACATCGCCACGCTGACCCCGGCCACGCTGCCGGAGACGGTCGTGCCGGCCGTGCTCGGCGCGGGGGTGGAGGTCGGAGCGCCGGTCTTCGCCGTCGGCCACCCGCTCGGGCTCGTGGACTCACTCTCGGCCGGGGTCGTCTCGGCGCTCGACCGGACGGTGAGTGTCACGGGCAACCGCAAGCTCGAGCACCTCATCCAGATCGACGCAGCGGTCAACCCCGGCAACTCCGGCGGCCCGCTGCTCAACAAGACCGGACAGGTCGTCGGCATCGTCACGGGGCTGGCCAACCCGACCGATCAGAGCCTCTTCGTCGGCATCGGCTTCGCGGTGCCGATCGCGACGGCGGCGGGGGCGGCGGGCAGCCCACCCCGCTGAGACGGCGCATCAGTTCACGGGCAACAGGGACAACCACAAGGGCAACGACAAGAGCAACCACCAGGACCACCACACGGCATACGCGAACCACACTCGGCAACGACCAGGAGGACGGCATGGACGGCGACGCACCCACTGGTCGGCACGCGCTCGAGCAGGCGCTCTACGAGGTGAAGCGGACGATCGTCGGGCAGGACGTGCTCGTCGAGCGGATGCTCGTGGCGTTGCTCGCCCGGGGGCACCTGCTCGTCGAGGGGGTGCCGGGACTGGCGAAGACGATGGCGGTCAAGACGCTCGCCCAGGCCATCGGCGGCGACTTCCAGCGGATCCAGTTCACGCCCGACCTCGTGCCGGCCGACGTCGTCGGGACGCGGATCTACAACCAGAAGGAGGGCGAGTTCCAGGTCTCACTCGGGCCGGTCTTCGCCAACCTCGTGCTCGCCGACGAGATCAACCGGGCGCCGGCGAAGGTGCAGAGCGCGCTGCTCGAGGTCATGCAGGAGCGGCAGGTGACGATCGGGCGCGAGACCTTCCCGGCGCCGGACCCGTTCCTCGTCATGGCGACCCAGAATCCCATCGAGTCGGAGGGGACGTATGCGCTGCCCGAGGCGCAGGTCGACCGCTTCATGCTCAAGGTGCTCATCGGATATCCCACTGCCGCTGAGGAGTTCGTCGTCGTCGAGCGACAGATCGCCGCCGCCGTCGCGACGGTCAAGGTGCTCGACCCGGAGATGCTGCGGGGCTTCCAGCGCGAGGCGGACGCCGTCTACGTCGACCCCGCGGTGATCGAGTATGCCGTCCGGCTGGCCACCGCGACCCGTGACCCGGCGGGCGTCGGACGGCACGACCTGGCCCGGCTGCTGACCTACGGCGCGAGCCCCCGGGCGTCGATCAACCTCGTCCTCGCAGCTCGGGCGCTGGCGTTCCTGCGAGGACGGGACTACGCGTTGCCCGGTGACGTGCGCGACCTCGCTCGGGACGTGCTGCGGCACCGGATCGTGCTGTCCTACGAGGCGCTGGCCGAGGACCTGTCGCCCGACGACCTGCTCGGCGCCGCTCCTCGAGGCGGTGCGGGTGCCGACGGCGCCGTTGCGGGAGCGGGCGAGTGGCTTCGACGGGGTGGGGCTGCCTGGTGCCGTTGGTGACTCGACATGGGCGCGACCCCCCCGCTGAGCGCCGAGCGCCTGCTGCGACGCCTCGAGTGGAGGGTCGTGCGGCGACTCGACGGGCGACTCCAGGGCGACTACCGCACCCTCTTCCGCGGGGCGGGGCTCGACTTCACGGACCTGCGCGAGTACGTGCCGGGCGACGACCTGCGCCACATCGAGTGGAACGTCACGGCGCGGCTCGACGAGCCCTACGTGCGCGAGTTCGTCGAGGACCGCGAGCTGACGGCCTGGCTGCTGCTCGACCACTCGGCGTCGATGGGGTTCGGACCGGTCGACCGGCAGAAGGACCTCGTGCTCGCCGAGGTGGCGACGACGCTGGCGCACGTGCTGAGCCGCGGCGGGAGCCGGGTCGGCGCGATCATCATGGACACCGGCGTCGACACGGTGATCCCGCCGGCGTCGGGCCGCACCCAGGTGCTGCGGATCGCGAAGACCCTGCTCGACCGGCGCGAGGCCCGGGCCGCTGCTCTCGAGCCGGCGAGGCCCCACCGTCGAAAGGCCACTTCCCGCCCCGCGGGTGCCGTCACGGACCTCGGGGCGCTGCTCGCGGCGGCATACGGCATCGCGCGGAGGCGGTCGCTCGTGCTCGTCGTGTCGGACTTCATCACGACGGACGGGTGGGAGGCGCCGTTGTCGCGACTGGCGCGGCGGCACGAGGTCGTGGCGATCCAGGTCATCGATCCGCGCGAGAGCGAGCTGCCCGACGCGGGCGGGGTCTATGTCGAGGACGCGGAGACGGGCGAGCAGATCTTCGTCGACACGAGCGACGTCGGGTTCCGAGCACGCCTGGCCGCGGCGGCGGAGGCGCGGCAGGCGGACCTCGAGGCGCGGGCACGCAAGGTCGGTGTCGACCTCTGCCCGCTGCGGACGGACGACGACCTCGTGCGGTCGCTCATGCGCATCTCGGAGCTGCGGCGCCGGAGACGGCGATGAGGTGGCGGCGATGAGGTGGCGGCGATGAGCGGGGTGTCGCTGACGTGGCCGTGGGCGATCGCGGGGCTGCTCGTCGTGCCGCTGCTCGTCGTCGCCTACCGGCGGGCCCTGCGGACCGCGGAGGCGCGGCGGCAGGAGCTGGCGGCGCAGGGTCTCGTGCTGCCGCCGCCTCGCGGAGGGTGGCGGCACGTGGGGCCCGCGCTGCTCATCGCGGCCATGGCCGTCATGGTGCTGTCGCTGACGCGGCCGGTGGCGTCGGTCACCGAGCCGCACCGCGAGGGCACGGTCGTGCTCGCGTTCGACGTGTCGAACAGCATGGCCGCGACAGACGTGTCGCCGTCACGGCTGGAGGCGGCAAAGGCGGCGGCGCGATCGTTCATCGCGAAGCAGCCGTCATCCGTGCGCATCGCGGTGGTCGCGTTCGGCGGGTCCGCGCTGGTGACGCAGCGGCCGACCGAGGACCGGGCCGCGGTGCTGGCGGCAGTGGCGCGGCTGAAGCCGTCGGGGGACACGTCGCTCCGTGACGGCATCCTCAGCGGGCTGGGCGCGATCGTCGGCAGGCCGGTCAAGCCGCCCGGTGACGCGGAGAAGGGGACGGACGGGGAGACGCCGATCGGCTACCACGGCGGGACCGCGATCGTGCTGCTCACCGACGGCGAGGACACGTCGGACACGGGGCCCTCGGGCGCGGCCGAGCTCGCGTCGGCGGCGGGAGTCCGGGTCGAGCCGATCGGGCTCGGGACCCCGAAGGGGACGACGATCGAGGTGGACGGCTTCAGCATCGCGACGGCCCTCGACGAGTCGTCGCTGCAGGCCATCGCGGCGACAACGGGCGGGACGTACCGGCGAGCCTCGGACGCGGCGTCGCTGGCGGCCGTCTATGACGCGATCGAGCTGACGTGGACGACGCGCACGGTGCCGCACGAGGTGACCTCGTGGCTGGCGGCGCTCGGTGCGGCCCTGTTGCTCGGCGGGGCCACGGTGTCGGTCCTGCGACAGGGGCGGGTGATCTGACGTGACGTTCGGGCTGCCGTCGATGCTGCTGGTGCTCGGGTTCGTGCCGGTGTTGCTCGGCATCTACGTCTGGCAGCTGCGGCGTCGACGTCGGCAGGCGGTCCGCTTCTCGAACGTCGCCCTGCTGAGGACCGCGGGTGTCGGGGCGCGGTCGTGGCGGCGGCACGTGCCGATCGTCCTGCTGCTGGCCGCACTGGGGCTCTTGGGGGCGGCGAGCGCGCGGCCGACGGTGCGGGCCGAGGTGCCGGCCTCGAGCTCGACGGTCATCCTCGCCCTGGACGTGTCGGGCTCGATGTGCGCGACCGACGTCCTGCCGAACCGGTTGAGCGCCGCGCAGGCGGCCGTGCGGGCGTTCGTGCAGGGACAGGAAGGGGAGACGAAGATCGGCCTCGTCGTGTTCTCCGGGTTCGCCCAGCTCGCGGTGGCGCCGACGACCCACCGGGACGAGCTCCTGGCAGCCCTCGATGCCGTGACGACGGGCCGCGGGACGACGATCGGATCGGCGATCCTGCGGTCGCTCGACGCGATCGCCGAGCTGGACCCGAACGTGGCGCCGTCGGACTCCGTCGACGAGCCGACGACCGATGGGCCGGGCCTCGGTGGCCCGACTCCCACACCGAGTCCGACGGCGGGTGGGCGCGCCGGTGGCGCTGCAGGCGGGCCGGTGGACGTGGCGCCGGAGATCATCGTGCTGCTCACGGACGGGGCGAACACGCGTGGAGTGACGCCGTCCCAGGCGGCCGAGCAGGCAGCGGCGCGCGGGGTCCGGGTCTATCCGATCGGGTTCGGCACGACGAACCCGACGCAGATGGCCTGCACGCGCGACCAGTACGGCAGCTTCTCCATGCCGCAGACACGCGACATCACCGGTGCCGGTGCCGGGGCGCTGGGCGGCCGCAACTTCCTCGTCGTGGACGAGCCTGCCCTGAGGAACGTCGCGAGGAAGACGGGCGGCACGTACTTCGCCGCCACCGACGCCGACGGCCTGACGAAGGTGCTGGCCGACCTCCCCAAGCACGTCACGGTGAGTGAGCAGGACATCGACCTCAGCGCCGCCTTCGCCCTGCTGGCCGCCCTCGTCCTGCTGACGGGCCTGGGGCTCTCGATCGGTCGTCACCGTCACCCCTGAGCGCGCGTCAGGTCGGCCGGGCAGCCACCCAGGCGTCGATGGCCTCGAGGACGGTGTCGGTGACGCTGTGCTTCGGGACGAAGCCGAGGAGGGCGCGGGCCTTGTCCATGGAGAACATCGGGGCTCGACCGATGTGGTCCAGCGTCAGGGTGGCCTGCTCCGGGTCGAGTCCGGTCACGAACTCGGCCCACGGCACGAGCTCCAGCCTGGGCTCGTGACCGAAGTGCCGGGCGACGAGCTCGGCGTAGCCGCGGAGCGTCAGCGCCTGCGTGCAGACGCTGTTGAAGCTCTGCCCCGTCGCGGCGTCGGGCTGCTCGAGGCACGCCTGGTGCAGCCCTGCCACGTCCTCGGCGTGGACGTGGTGGATGGTCTCCGTGCCACGGTCCGGCAGGACGCACGACCCATCCGCTCGCAGGGACTCGATGACGGCTGGATCGACGTTGCCGGCCGGACCGATCGGCATCCATCCGGGACCGCTGATGTGGCCGGGGTGGACGACACTGGCGCGCACTCGGTCCTGGGCCATCAGGTACTGCTCGATCGCGAGCTTGTTCACTCCGTACTCGCCGTAGGGGTGCTTGGGCGCGTCCTCGGTCGTGGGCACCAGCGTGCTGGGCCCGTAGGACCAGACGCTCCCGGTGTGGACCACGTGCTGGCCGTCGAGCGCCTCGACGAGCAGCCGGGCCTGGACGGGCGTGAAGCACGTGAGGTCCACGACCGCATCCGGTCTCAGGTCGGCAACGACCCTGCCGAAGCGGCCCTCGCTCTCAGCCGCGTCCCGGTCGCAGGTCACCATCTCGACGTCGCCCCAGAGCGGGTCATCGCGGTAGGGCCGACGCGATCCGCGACTGATGACGACGGTGTCATGCCCGGCCCGGACCAGGCTCGGGACGAGATAGGTGCCGATGTGACCTGTGCCCCCGATGACCACTGTCCGCATGACGTCGACCCTAGCCGGGCGGCCGCGACAGCCGGGGCGCCGTTCAGTCGAGGCAGAACTCGTTGCCCTCGACGTCCTGCATGACGATGCACGACTCGTTGTAGCCGTCGGCGCGCATCAGCCGCTCGCGCACGGCGCCGAGCGCGACGAGTCGTGCGCACTCGGCCTCGAGCGTGGCCAGACGCTCCTCGCCCACGAGGCCGGTGCCCACCCGGACGTCGAGATGCACCCGGTTCTTGACGACCTTGCCCTCCGGGACGCGCTGGAAGAAGAGTCGGGGACCCACCCCGGTGGGGTCGATGCAGGCGAAGGCCGAACCCTGGCGCTCCGCCGGCTGCTCCCGGTCGAGCTCCTCCCACGAGGCGTACCCCTCCGGCGGGGGAGGCACGACGTAGCCGAGCACCTCGCACCAGAAGCGAGCGACGCGCTCAGGTGCTGCGCAGTCGAAAGTGACCTGGACCTGCCTCACCGACGCCATCGCTCCACCGTAGGGCAGATCGGGTCAGCGGTCCGGCGGAAGGCAGACCACGGCTCGTACGCCCGGTCCGGCGTCCTCGAGGCGCACGTCGCCACCGTTGCGCCGCAGCAGCGCCCGCGTGATCGGCAGACCCAGTCCGCTGCCTCCGCTGTCCCGGTCACGGGCCTCGTCGAGCCGCATGAACCGGTCGAAGACCCGGTCGCGGTCCTCGATCGGGATGCCGTGCCCGTCGTCGGTGACGGTCACCTCGATCTGGTGTCCCACCGCCGTGGCGTCGAGGACGACCAGGCTGCGCGCGTGCCGGACCGCGTTGTCGACGAGATTCGTCAGGGCTCGGGTCACGTCGACGGCAGGCGCGAGGGTCCGCAGCCGGCGACCAGCGAGCCCGGGCGCGGTACGCACCGGGACCCGGGCGGCGGCGTAGCGGTCGGCGACGTCCGCGAGGAGCGCGGTGACGTCGACCCCGGAGGAGGGGCGGGGCGCGGCGGCGTCCTCTGCACGCGCCAGCAGGAGGAGGTCGTCCGCAAGCACCGTCAGGCGGTCCACCTCGGCCAGCAGCCCCACCGGCAGGTCGCCGCCCTCGCCGAGCCGGTGAGCCACCTCGAGCTGGGTGCGCATGCTGGCGAGCGGGCTGCGCAGCTCGTGGGCGGCGTCGGCGATGAACGAGCGCTGTTTCCGCCGAGCGACCGTGATGCGATCGAGCATCGCGTTGAGCGTCGTCGCCAGCGCGCTGACCTCGTCCCGCGTCGGTGGCACCGGCAGTCGCTCGCTCTCCGAGGACGACTCGTCGATCTGTTCGGCGCCCCGTCGGAGCGCCTCGACCGGGGCCAGGGCAGCACCGATGACGCGCCAGGCTATGACGGCGAGGACTGCGAGCAGCAGCGGGAAGATCCACAGCAGCAGGGTGCGCAGCGTCCTGGCGCTCTGCTCGATGTCCCCGGTGGGCGCCGCTGCGACCACGGCGTACTCGCGGCCGGTCGCCACGGCCGCTCCGGCTGGAACGGCCGCGACCTGCAGTCGGCCCGAGAGGCCGGAACGGCTGCCCGGGACGATCACCTGCTCGCCGGCGAGGGCGCGCCGCAGCTCGTCGGGCGTCACGAGGGAGGTCAGCCGGTCCGCCGTCGCCGACCCGGCCACCACGCGTGACTGGGCGATCGAGGACCTGGACGACCTGGGACCCGGAGACCGGCACCGGGTCGGGCATGCGCCCCGAGTCGACGAGCAGGGCCACCTGCTGGGCGCTGGCCCGGGCCGAGCCCTCGATGGAGCGACCGAGCGAGGCGGTGAGGACCGCGTAGAGCACGAGACCACCGATGAGGAGGGCAGCGGCGAGGCCGGCGATCCCGACGAGCAGCAGCCGGGCCCGGATGCTCAGCCGGGCGAACCGGTGCCGCACCGACGAGCGGGCCGACTCGCCGGGGCCGCGCTCCCGCCGGCCCCGCCGGCCCCGTCGGCCCCGCCGGTCACGCCGGTCACGTCGCCATCCGGTAGCCGACGCCGCGTACGGTCTCGATCCGCGTCCTGCCCAGCTTGCGACGCAGGTAGCCGACGTAGACCTCGACGACGTTGGCGTCATCGAGATCCCCCCAGACCTTGAGGAGGAGGTCCTCCTTGGGGACGACAGCGGGATGCGCACGCAGGAGGTGCTCGAGGAGCAGGAACTCCCGGGGTGCCAGCGAGACCTCCGAGCCGTCGACCTCGACACGGTGCGCCGCCGGGTCGAGGACCACCCCGGCAGCCTCGAGGACCGTCGGACGCGGCGCCGGGTCGCGGCGGACGCAGGGCCCGGAGCCGGGCCACGAGGACGACGAAGGAGAACGGCTTGGTCAGGTAGTCGTCCGCGCCGTAGTCCAGTCCGTCGGCCTCGTCGTACTCCCCGTCCTTCGCGGTGAGGAGCAGCACCGGCACCCAGTTGTGCTCGGCCCGAAGCGTCTTGACGACCGTGTAGCCGGACATCCGCGGCAGCATGATGTCGAGGACGACGACGTCGTAGGCGCCGAACCGCGCCTCCTCGAGACCAGCCTGCCCGTCCGCGACGTGGTCGACGACGAACCCCTCGGCGCTCAGCCCGCGCACGACGGCGGCGGCCATCCGGGCCTCGTCCTCCACCAGCAGCACCCGCACACTGCCACGATGCCACGGGGTCAGGACGACGTGCGGCTCCTCGCGGCTGCGCGGTCTCAGGGCGCTCTCAGCAGCCGGGACGCACGATGGAGTCATGAGCATCTTCCTCGACCATCCCCGGACCCGTTGGGCGCTGCCCGTCGCGGCGGTGGGTGTCATCGGCGCCGTGGCCCTGACCGTCAACCAGACGGCCAACGCCGACAGCGGACTGCCGTCGCGCACCGCTGCCCAGCTGCTCGCCGACGTCCGGACGGCCAACGTCTCGAGCCTGTCCGGGACCGTGGTGCAGACCTCGGACCTCGGTCTGCCCGAGATCCCGGGCCTCGCCGGCCCGGGGCGGCCAGGCTCGGCGATCCAGCTCGATGACCTCGCTCGTCTCCGGCACGCACACGTGGCGGATCTGGCTCGACGGCCCCACTCGCCAGCGGCTCGCCCTCATCGGCGGCAACGGCGAGTCCGACGTCATCCACAACGGCGCCGACGTCTGGCTGTGGTCCAGCGCGGACAAGTCCGCGGTGCACCACAGGCTGGACGCCGACCAGGCGCGCGCCGGCGCGACCGGCAAGCGCCTGCCCAACAAGCCCGCGAGCGGAGTCCCGGGCCCGCTGCCGTCCGGCGTCCCCCGCACCCCGGACGAGGCGGCTGCCGCGGCTCTCGCCGCGATGGGCAAGGACACCGCCGTCACGACGTCGGGCACGGCGTCGGTCGCGGGCCGCTCCGTCTACGAGCTGGTCCTCACGCCGAAGGACAGGACCACCCTCGTCGGATCCGTGCGGATCGCCATCGACAGCCAGGAGCACGTCCCGCTGCGCGTCCAGGTCTACTCGACGAAGCGGACGAACCCGGCGTTCGAGGTCGGCTTCACCGCCGTCGACTTCGCCAAGCCCGACGCCCGGCAGTTCGCGTTCACACCGCCGGCCGGCACGACGGTCACCCAGTCCGACGCTGCGACTCCGCGCCCCGACGGCACTGCGCACCAGCACCAGCACCAGCACCAGCACCAGCACCAACATCGAGCCGACCCGGATCGCGCCCTCGCCCGGCGCCACGCCCAAGGCGTCGACATCCCCGAGGATCGTCGGATCCGGGTGGAGCACGGTCGTCGTGGCCCCGTTCGTCCTCCCGACCTCCCCGTCGACCTCGCAGAAGGGCGCGGGCGGTTCGGTGGCTGACAGCGCGGCGCAGCTGAACGGCATACTCAAGGCCCTTCCCGCCACGTCGGGGACCTGGGGCCGCGGGCACGTCCTCGAGGGCACCCTGTTCTCGCTCGTCCTGACGGACGACGGCCGGGTCGCCGTCGGAGCCGTCGCGCCGGACCAGCTCTACCGCGCCCTGGCGGCGAAGTGACCCGACCACTCGAAGCGGTGCGGACGTCCGGCCCAGGGAGCGGTGGGAGCGATGCGACCGAACGGCCCGATCTCGCGATCGCGTCCCGGGGGCTGACGAAGCGCTTCGGCGCCCGGGCCGCGGTGGACGCGATCGACCTCGTCGTGCCCCGGGGCTCGGTGTACGGCTTCCTCGGGCCGAACGGCTCGGGCAAGACGACGACGATCCGGATGCTGCTCGGTCTCGTGCGACCCTCCGCCGGCACGAGCAGCCTTCTGGGCGAACGGATCCCGCAGGGTGGCCAAGCCGTGCTGCCCCGCGTCGGATCCCTCGTCGAGGGCCCTGCCTTCCATCCCTACCTGTCCGGCCGGGCCAACCTCCAGCGGCTCGACGCTGCCGACCTCACCGCGGACCCGCGGACCGCCAGGCAGCGCATCGACGCCGCGCTCGATCGGGTGGGGCTGCTGGCAGCCGCGGGCAAGCGCTACCGCGCCTACTCGCTGGGCATGCGCCAGCGGCTGGCCATCGCCGCCGCGCTGCTCATGCCCCGAGAGCTGCTCGTGCTCGACGAGCCGACGAACGGCCTTGACCCGCAAGGAACTCGCGAGGTGCGCCACCTCGTCGCGTCGCTGGCGTCGGACGGCACGACGGTCTTCGTCTCGAGCCACCTGCTGTCCGAGGTGGAGCAGATGTGCACCCATCTCGGCGTCATGCGAGACGGTCGGCTCGTCGCCCAGGGCTCCGTCTCGGAGGTGCGCGGCGGGGCGGCCCCGACGGCGCGGGTCCTGACGGAACAGCCCACCGCCGCGGCGGAGATCATGACGCAGCTCGGCCTCAGCGGCGTCGAGGCGGTGCCCGGCGGGGTCCGCGGGGCACCGGACGGCATCGCGCCGGAGAAGATCGTCGCAGCGCTCGTCGACGGCGGCGTCGGCGTCAAGGAGTTCACCGTGACCAGTCCGAGCCTCGAGGACCTCTTCCTGTCCCTGACCGGGGAGGGCTTCGATGTCAGCGACTGAGCCGGTCCTCACCGACACCCCTGCCCTGACCGGCCGGGCCGGCGCGCGCCCGAGGCGGCGGCTGTCCACACGCCTCCTGCGGTCCGAGCTGCGCCTCATCGCCGGCCGCCGGCGCAACCAGATGGGACTGCTCGTCCTGGCCGCGGTGCCCGTCCTCATCGCGGTCGCGGTGCGGATCTCGTCGCCCCGCGAAGGGCGGGGGCCGGACTTCCTGTCCTCCATCACCTCGAACGGGCTGTTCGTGCCGCTCGCTGCCCTCGGCGTCGAGCTGGGCCTCTTCCTCCCCCTCGCCATCGCGATGCTCGCCGGGGACGCGGTGGCCGGTGAGGCGAACCTCGGGACCCTCCGCTACCTGCTGACCGTGCCGGTGGGCCGCACCCGGCTGCTCGTCACGAAGTACGTCTCCCTCATGATCGGCGCGCTGTGGGGGGTCGCCGTCGTGGTCCTCGCCGGCGCGGTCGCCGGGATCGCCCTCTTCGGCACCGGTCCGATGCTGACCCTGTCCGGCACCGAGATCCCGTTCGGCTCGGCCGTCTGGCGGGTCGTGCTCGTCAGCCTCTACATCGCTGCCGGGCTGGCGGCCCTCGGCGCCGTGGGGCTGTTCATCTCGACGCTGACCGAGCAGCCGCTGGCCGCCACCGTCGCGCTCATGATCTTCACCATCCTGTCGTGGATCGCCGACTCGGTCCCGCAGATCGCCTGGCTGCACCCGTGGCTCCTCGTGGACCAGTGGATGGCGTTCGGCGACCTGCTCCGCGACCCGCCCTTCTGGGACAACGTCAGCCAGGGCCTCTGGGTCGACCTGGCGTATGCCGTCGTGTTCGGTTCGCTCGCCTGGGCCCGGTTCGCGGGCAAGGACATCACCAGCTGACCGCACTCGGCTGTTCACTGGTGGTGTGACAGTGCAGCGCCTGGGACGGGCACCGCTCGCGAGTGGAGAGGGAGTGGCATACGCCCTGACGGGCAGCGGCCCGCACCTGCTGGTCGTGCCGGGCTGGCTCAGCCACCTCGAGATGGGGTGGGCCATCCCCGCCGAGCGGATGTTCCACGAGGCGCTGTCGTCGGGGCGCACCCTGGTGCGCTACGACCGTCCCGGGTGCGGGCTGTCCGACGCCTACGAGGGTCCCCGCACGATGTCGCTCGAGCTCGCGACGATCGCGGCCGTCATCGACGCGGTGGGCGCCGACCGCCTCGACGTCCTCGGCTGGTCACTGGGCGCACCGGTCGCCGCACAGTGGGCGGCCGAGCGACCGGAGACGGTCTCGCGGCTCGTGCTCTACGGCGGCTGGGCCACCGGGGGCTCGCTCGGCGACGAGGACAGCAGGCGTCACCTGCTCGGCCTGCTGGCGACCCACTGGGGCCTGGGCTCGGACGTGCTCACCGAGCTGTTCGCCCCGGAGGCCGATGCCGGGACCCGCCAGAGCCTCGCGCGCTACCAACGCGCTGCCTCGTCGGCCGACACCGCGGTCGCGCTCCTGCGGCTCGCCTACGAGCTGGACGTGTCGCCGAGCCTGCGGCGGGTCCGGGCGCCGACGCTCGTGCTGCACCGGCGAGGAGACCGGGCCGCCCCGCCCGGCGGAGGCCGGATGCTCGCGCAGGCGATCCCCGGGGCGGAGCTCGTTGAGCTCGAGGGCCGCTCGCACCTTCCGGCGAGCGGCGACGCGCAGTCCGTGGTCGACCAGGTGCGGCGCTTCCTCGGCCTGCCGCCGCTGCGGCGGTCCGTGCCGACGGGGCTCACCGCGCGCCAGACGGAGGTCGCGGCGCTCGTCGCCGAGGGCCTCACGAACCGCCAGCTCGCGGAGCGGCTGGGCATCTCCGAGCGGTCGGCCGAGTCGCACCTGGAGCGGATCAGGCTGCGCCTCGGGTTCAGCTCCCGCGCGCAGGTGGCCGTCTGGTACGTCGCGCACCAGGCGTGAAGTGCCCGCAGCGCACGACGACCTTCTGGGCGGTCACCACCGACGTGTCGCTCCTGCTCCTCTTCGCCGTCCAGCACTCGGTGATGGCACGTCGCGGGGTCAAGGCCCGGCTCCGTCGACTCGTCCCGGTCGAGCTGGAGCGCACCACCTACGTCCTCGCCACGAATCTCTGCCTCGCGCTGCTGCTGGCGCTCTGGCAACCGTGGGACCAGCAGATCTGGCACGTCGACGGCCCACCTGCGGCGGTGCTCTGGACGCTCTGCGCGACCGGCTGGGTCCTCGCGATCGCGGCGACCTTCGCCGTCGACCACCTCGAGCTCGTCGGGCTCCGCCAGGCCGGCTGGGCGCCGAGCCGAGACCCGGGCGCGTCCTCCGACCTGCAGGTCGATGGGCTCTACGCCATCGTGCGGCACCCGTTGATGACGGGGCTCGTGCTCGCCTTCTGGGCCACCCCTCGGATGAGCGCGCCGCACCTGCTGTTCGCCGTCGCCGCCACCGGCTACATCGGCATCGGGATCGCGTTCGAGGAGCGCGACCTCCGCCGGACGTTCGGGCCGTCCTACGACGAGTACGCCTCCCGCGTCCCCGCGCTGGTGCCCGGACTGCGCGGGGGGCGGGGCGCCGTCGAGATGCCTCGAGACTGAGCACGCGGAGCTGGCCGGGTCGCTACTGTGGCGCCGAGAGCCCGGACCCAGGAGGTATGCCATGTCCTACGTCGTCGACTTCACCGACGTCTCCACCGTCGGGCTGGAGTCCTCGCCGGTCGCCGAGGCGCTGGCCGGGCTCAGAGCGAACGAGGCTCGCTACTTCGGCAACAAGTACTCCCACGTCTTCACCGTCGAACCTGCGGGAGACAGCCCGGAGGTCGTCGACTGGGTGCATCGCATCCTTCAGGACGAGCGCGACCTCGTCATCGCTTCCCGCCCGCTGGAGGCGACGGCGTTCGAGGTCGACGGGATCCGAATGGCTTACGTGTTCTACGAATCCGGCTTGTCGATCAACGTGATGTACACGATCGAGGACGGCGGGAAACGCGCGGTCGGCTTCAAGCTGTCCGACGGGATGGAGGTCCCGGAGGAGCTCGCCACCCGCTTCAAGTTCGCGCGGCAGAAGTCGAAGCTGGCCGGGACGATCCGGGGCTCCTACTTCGTCATCAAGGGTGAGTACTGAGCGACCGAGGTCACTCGGGCTTGGCATACGCCTTGATGCCGGTGTCGAGCATCAGGCACGGCTCGTCGCCGTCGGTCCACGCGTCGTGACCGGGGTCGAGGTCCATGACGTCACCGGGCCCGATCGCGAGCTCACTGCCGTCGTCGAAACGGACGGTCATCCTCCCGGACAGGCAGATGCCGGTGTGGTGGGTCTGGCAGGAGTCGGTGCCGGCGATCGGCTTGACGTCGTTGGACCAGCGCCAGCCCGGCTCGAACACGCCACGGCCGAGGGTGAAGTCACCGAGCGTGACCACATCCATGTGCCCGTGGGCCTTGAAGGGCCGCTGCTCGTGCGGGGCGTCGATGCTCTGCTTGTCGGACATGGGCTTCCTCTCATGGTGTCGCGGCATCGTGAGCCGTGGCCTGACGGCCCACCGGAGACTCTCTTGACGCTAGACCCGCGGCTGCCAGCGCGGGTCTGATCCCGCTGAAGAGGTGCGCGTCGGCGTCCTCACTCGGTCGAGGCGAACGACGCCTGGAGCGCATCGAGGGTGGCGGTGCGCTCCCGCCGGGCCATCCACCGCAGTGCCGGCGTGGCCAGCCGGTACAGGCCGTAGGTGTGCAGCTTCGCGCGGTGGCGCACCAGCGTCGTGCCGTCGTGCGCGGCCTCCAACGAGTAGCCGGGCCACCCCTCGGTCTTGAGCTTGCCGGGCCTCGAGCCGCTCCACCAGTGGTAGGTCAACGTGTGCGGCGCATCGAACTCCACGATCTCGCCGGGGGTGGGACCGAAGCGGGTCTCGTCGACGTACGTCGTTCCCAACGCCGGCTCTCCCGGCGACGTCTGCTGCGTATGCCGCCTGATGCTGCCCTTCGCGGGCATCCACTCGTTGTAGCCCTCGATCCCGGCGAGCCGCGCGAAGACGTCGCCCGGTGGAGCCTGGATCCTGCGCTCGAGCTCGAAGTCGACGACGCCCATGGTCCTCAGCATGGGCCGCCGCACCGCCGACCTCAAGCCCTACTCTCGGACCCGGACTCTCGAGCGGGAGGACGTGGGCTCTCTCGTGACCGTGCTCGTTACGGTGGTGACGTGACGACAGAGTCTGGACGCCGAGACGCCGCCAGTGACGAGTCAACCATCGAATCGGTGGTCGACGCCTTCTTCGGGGCGTTCGTCTCCGGGCCCGGCTGCTCGGAACAGATGGCCGGGCTGCGCGCGCTCTTCGTCCCACGGGCGGTCGTCGTGCGCACCTGCGGTCTGGAACCGTCCGTCATGACCGTCGAGGAGTTCATCGCGCCGCGCGAGGCGTTGTTGACGGATGGGTCGCTGACGGACTTCCGGGAGTGGTCGGTCGGGGGCCGCACCGAGGTGTTCGGCGACATCGCGCACTGGTTCGGCAGCTATGCCAAGGCGGGCCTGCAGGACGGTGTGCCGTTCACCGGGCGCGGCATGAAGTCGATCCAGCTCATCCGCACGGCCGAGGGCTGGCGCATCAGCGCTGCCGCGTGGGACGACGAACGCGACGGCGTGACGCTGCCCACGGCCTCGGTCGTGGGATGAAGCTCGCCCCCGGCGAGGCGATGGCGCGGCTCGTCGCCCACGACCACGGCATCCTCTGCACCGTCCACGCCGCTCGCGGGGTCGACGCGGTGCCGTGCGTCTTCGCCGTCGACGACGACGGCTTCCTCGGGGTGCCCGTCGACCGCGTCAAGCCGAAGTCGTCACAGCGGCTACAACGCGAGCGCAACCTCGAGTCCGACTCGCGCGCAACGCTGCTCGTCGAGCATTGGGACCGCGACGACTGGTCGCGGCTCTGGTGGGTTCGCGCCTCGCTGCAGTGGGAGGGCGAGCCGTCGGGTCAGCGGGAGGAGGGTCTCGCGGCGCTGCTGGAGAGCCGCTACCCGCAGTACCGCGGCCGGCCCTTCGACCGAGTCCACGTACTGCGGATCATCGACGTCACGGGCTGGGCGGCGCGCTAGGCCGCCACGTGTCGGCGGGGGTGGCTAGGGTCGGCGACATGGCGGTCCACCAGCTCACGGTCGAGCACGCACGTCGCATCGCGGTGCACGCCCAGCTGCTCGACCGGCCTCGCCCGACCGACCTCGTCGCCGTCGTCGAGCGGCTGACGTTCCTGCAGATCGACCCCACCGCTGCCATCGCGCCCAACGCCGACCTCGTCCTGTGGAGCCGTCTCGGCGCCACCTACGACCCTGCCGACCTGACCAAGGCCGTCGAGCACGACCGCACCCTCGTCGAGACCGTCGCCTACGTCCGCAGCCCCAAGGACGTGCCTGCCGTCATCGCCGAGGTCCGCGACGCCGAGCCCTATCCGTTCATGGCCCAGTGGCTCGCCGACAACGACTCGTTCCGCCGCGACATCCTCGCCCGGCTCGAGGCCGACGGGCCGTTGCTCTCGCGCGACATCCCCGACACGAGCGTCGTCCCGTGGCCCTCGACCGGCTGGACCAACAACCGCAACATCACCAAGATGCTCGAGGCCCTGGCCCTGCGCGGCGAGGTCGCCATCGCCGGGCGCAAGGGACGTCAGCGCTACTTCGACCTGCCGGAGCGCGTCTACCCGCCCGACCTGCCGACGCTCACCCTCGACGAGGCCATCGCGCACCGCAACGAGCGGCGGCTCGCCGCCCTCGGCATCGCCCGCTCCACCGGGACGGTGATGCCGGGTGAGAGCCCCTTCGTCGGCGACGCCGGTGAGGCCGCCGAGGTCGAAGGGGTGCCGGGCACGTGGCGCGTGCACCCGGCATACCTCGACGCCGTCGACGACTTCACGGGACGCACGGCGCTGCTCAGCCCGTTCGACCGGCTCATCCACGACCGGGTCCGCGCCGAGCAGCTCTGGGGCTTCGAGTACATCCTCGAGATGTACAAGCCCAAGCACCAACGCCGGTGGGGCTACTTCGCGCTGCCGATCCTGCACCACGACCGGCTCGTCGGGAAGCTCGACGCCCAGGCCGACCGCAAGGCCGGCACGCTCGTCGTCAACGCGGTCCACGAGGACGTCCGCTTCACCAAGGCGATCACGACTGCCGTCCGTCGCGAGATCCGTGACCTCGCTGCCTGGCTCGGCCTCGAGCCCAGCGGCCCCGCTGCCCCCTGACCCCCACCCGATCGGAGACCACCCGTGCGCAGGATCGTCGCCTACACCATCACCTCGCTCGACGGCGCCGTCGACGACCCGAACCGGCTCTTCCCGCCAGATGCGGATCCCGACCAGCCGCAGCCGCCGACCTTCGACGACGAGCTCATCGAGCGCGAGACCGCGCTCATCGAGCAGCAGGACGCCGTGCTGCTGGGCCGCCACATGTACGACGAGTGGTCGCGCTACTGGCCGACGTCGGACGTCCAGCCCTTCGCCGACTTCATCAACGGCGTCAAGAAGTACGTCGTCACCTCCACCCCACTCACCACGTCGTCCGTCGACGAATGGCGCGACGCCGAGGCCCTCTCGGGTCCGCTCGCCGACATCGTCCGTGACCTGAAGGCCTTGCCCGGCAACGACATCGGCGTCCACGGCAGCATCGAGCTCGTCCAGTCGCTCATCGCCGAGGGCCTCGTCGACGAGCTGCATCTCGCCGTCGCGCCCGTCGTCGATCCGGAGGGCCGACGTCTCTTCGAGCGCACCCCGGACCTGCAGCGACTCACCCTCGTCAGCGCGACCCCGACGCCCACCGGCGCTCTCTGGCTCGTCTACCGTCCCAGGGACGCAGACCCAGCGACGTAGTCTTGGCATCCGACGAGAAGGGGCGACAGGTGATCGAACCGTTGCACGTCACGGAGACGCGGACGGCATACGACACGGTGGCCGCCGACTACGCGCGGCTGCTCGTGGACGAGCTCGCACGCAGCCCGCTCGACCGGGCCCTGCTGGGGCACTTCGCCGAGCTCGTCGACCTCGAGGGCGGCGGCCCGGTCGTCGACGTCGGCTGCGGCCCCGGCCGGATCACCGGGCACCTGAAGACCCTCGGTCTCGACGTCACCGGCGTCGACCTCTCGCCGGGGATGGTCGCCGAGGCGCAGCGCCGCTACCCCGAGATCACCTTCCGCACCGGGAGCCTGGCTGCACTGGACCTCGCCGACGCCTCGGTGGCTGGGGTCGTCGCGTGGTACTCCGTCATCCACACCCCGCCCACGTTGCTGTCGGAGGTCTTTTCCGAGCTGCACCGCGTCATCCGGCCGAACGGGCTGCTGCTGCTGGCTTTCCAGGCGGGTGGCTTCTCCGTGCGACACGAGCAGGCCTACGGGCACGCAGTGACCTTCGAGGCGCACCGGCACGATCCGGACCGCGTGACCGGCCAGCTCGCGGATGCCGGCTTCCGGGTCACCGTCCGCACCGAGCGCGCAGCGCAGGACTACGAGAAGACGCCGCAGGCCTTCCTCCTCGCCCGGCGGACAGGGACGGACAGCGACGCCAGCGACCCAGCCCAGATGGCGCTCCGCGAGCGCTCGGTTTGAGCGACTACGCGGGAGTCGGCATGCGGGTCACTGACGTAAGACGTTCAGACCTGCCAGGCCGCTCCTGCCGTGTCACCGGTCGGGAGACCACGTCAGTGCTGCGCCCCACGCAGCACTGACGCAGGCCGCGCCGGACCATGCACGCCAGCGGCCCAGGCCAGGTCATTCGTCGAGCTCCAGGACGCACGCGGTGCCGATGTCGACGAAGCCCACCCGGCGGTAGAGGTCGGCCGCCGCATCCGACCCCGCTGACAGGAAGCCGAGCTCCACACCCCGCCTCAGCACCCATCGCCAAGGACAGGTGTGGCTCCGCCGGGTGCAGGGTCCGGGCGCGAGGGTCCACGACACTTCGACGTCGGAAGGCATGACCAGTCGGCGGCCACCGCGAGCGACCGATTTCTGCAGGCTCAGCGCCGCCCGCGGCGGGTTCGGAGGTAGTCGGCCACGACGTACTCGCCGAGCCGCGAGATGTCGGGCGTGAAGACGCGCCCGCCGGCCCGTCGCGCGACCGCGTCGACGAACCGTGCGAGCCCTGGGTCGTCGCCCAGCATGAAGACGTTGAGCTGGGCACTGGAGCGCCGCAGCTCGTCGACCTGCGCAACCGTCGCACGCACGGTCTCCTGGGTCGCCGGCCAGTGGAACGTCGGCCGGCCGTCGGTCCCGAGGTGGGCCGTCGGCTCGCCGTCCGTCACGACGAGCACGACCGGCTCGGCCTCCGGGTGACGCCGCAGGTGCCGCGACGCGAGCATCAACGCGTGTTGGAGGTTCGTGCCCTGCACCCACTCCGGCTCGGCCTCGGCGAGCTCGGTCGGGGTCAGCCTTCGAGCCGCGAGGTTGAAACCGATGATCTGCAGCGCGTCGTGCCGGAACCGGGTCTGCACGAGGTGCGAGAGCGCGAGCGCAGTCTGCTTCATCGGGCCCCACCGCCCCTCCTGCAGCATCGAGAACGACATGTCGACGCACAGCGCGACCGCCGCCACCGAGCGTCGCTCGGTCTCGGCCACCTCGAAGTCCTCGACGAGCAGCTCCACCCCGCCCGTCGGGTGCACGCCTCCACCACCCCGGGCGCGTCGCTGGAGGGCGTTCGACACCGTCCGGACCGTGTCGATGGGCAGCTCGTCGCCGAACTCCCACTGCCGGCTCAGCCCGGTCAGCTCGTCGGCCTGGCCCGCGGCGCGGTCGTCGTGGTCCCCGCGTCCGGCGGCCTCGACCCGCTCGAAGACCCGCTTGAGTGCCGTCTCCCCGAGCCGTCGCACGGCGCGAGGGGTGAGTCGCAGGCCGTCGTCACCACGCGAGACGTAGCCCTGGCGCTCGAGCTCACGCTCGAGCTGGCGCAGCGCCTCCATGTCCCGGGCGGCGTCAGCGCCGAGGTACTGCTCGAGCCGTTCGACGTCGACGTCGTCGAGGGTCGCGCCGAAGTAGCCCTGTCCGAGCTGCTCGCCGAGCTGCTCGAGGTCGGCCAGCTCCGCCACCGCGCCGACCGCGTCGCCGTAGCCCATCGGCTCGCCGCCCTGGCCCTGCTGCACGGGACTGCGACGGTCGAGCCCGGGCCGCAACGCCCGGAGGTTGTCGGCGAGCTGCGCCATCTGCGAGGCGAGGTCGGGGTCGCCGAGGGCGTCGGACATGAGCTGGCCGAGCTGCTCACGCTGCTCGGGGGTCAGGGACGCCATGAGGCGCTCGGCCGCGGCCTGTCGGCGGGCCAGGGCGTCGATGAGCTCGTCGACGTTCTCGGGCCGCTCGGGGAAGAGGTCGCCGTGCTTGTCCATGAAGTCGCGGAACTGGTCCTCGGTGTCCTCGCCGCGGGCGTGCGCGGCGAGGAGCCGGTTGAGGTCGGCGAGCATGTCCTTGACCGCCTGCATCGCCTGCGGGTCGTTGCCCGACAGGGCCTGCTTGAGCCCCTCGAACTGCGCCCCGACGACCTCACGCTGGAGCATCTGCTGGATCTGCTCGTACGTGGCGCGCGCCTCGGGCGAGTGCCACTCGTAGTCCCCGAGCGCCCGCACGGCGCCGGCGACGTCGTCGGGGATCGTCGCGAGGTCCATCTCGGCCAGTCGGGCGTCGTCGCCGGACTCTCCAGCGAGGGTGTCGCGCTCCTCGGCGAGCGCCTGGTCGAGCATCGCCCGCACCTGGTCGAGGGTGCCAGCCGAGGTCACCCCGCCGGCGGGCGGCCTCCCGCAGACGGCGGACGCGGTCGGCGAGGTCGTCGAGACCGCGGCGACCATCCATGCCGCGGCGCATCAGCTCGCGCAGCGCCTCGCGCAGCGAGCCGCCGGACAGGACGTCCTGCCCGACCTCGTCGAGGGCCGAGCGCACGTCGAAGGGCGGCGCGAGCGGGTCGGGACCGCCATGCCACGGCGTGTAGCGGAACCGTCCGTGCACGTCACCGCCCTCGCCCGGGCGCCGCGGTGTCATCGGCACGACCTAGGCCCCGTAGACGGTGCGACCGGCGACGGAGTCCTTGTCGATGCGGCGCGTCAGGTGCAGCCCCTCGAGGACGAACTCGATCGCGGCCGCGACCTGACCCGGGCGTCGCGTCGTCGCCGTGGCCGAGCCGGTCGAGCACCTTCGACAGCCCCGAGCACCGGGCCCACCTGGGCGAGCAGGTCGGCGCCCGGCACGAGCTCGCCCGGTCTCGACGACGGCGCCCTCGGCGAAGAGGTTGGTGAAGCCGGTGAGGTCGAGGCCGGACAGCCGCGAGCGGTAGGTCTCGGCGACGGCGAGGCGCAGCAGGTGCGTCAGCACGTCGCGCTCACGCCCCTCCTCCCCCATCTCGAACTCGACCTTGCCGAGGAGGGTGGGCACGACGGTGGGGACGTCGCAGACGCGCGCGACGGCATACGCCTCCCCCGAGCGGGCGGCGCGGCGCAGCGCGGAGCCGGCGACGCCCTCGGCCCCGGCGATGGCGAACCGCGCCGAGACGCCGGAGCGCTGGTCGACCGCGGAGGACTCCCGCAGCCCGCGGGTGAACCGCGCGATGACCTCGAGGAGGTGCTCCGGCACGTCGGCGACGAGCGCGGACTCCTGCGCGATGAGGGCGACCTCGTCGCTCACCTCGGTCGGGTAGTGCGTGCGGATCTCGGCGCCGAAGCGGTCCTTGAGCGGCGTGATGATGCGGCCGCGGTTGGTGTAGTCCTCGGGGTTGGCCGTCGCGACGAGCAGCAGGTCGAGCGGCAGGCGCAGCGAGTAGCCGCGGATCTGGATGTCGCGCTCCTCGAGCACGTTGAAGAGGGCGACCTGGATGCGCTCGGCGAGGTCGGGCAGCTCGTTGAGGCCGAAGATGCCGCGGTTGCTGCGCGGCACGAGGCCGTAGTGCACCGTCTCGGGGTCGCCGAGCGTGCGGCCCTGCGCCACCTTGACCGGGTCGACGTCGCCGACGAGGTCACCGACGCTCGTGTCGGGCGTCGCGAGCTTCTCGGTGTAGCGCTCGCTGCGGTGGCGCCACGCGACCGGCAGGTCCTCGCCGAGCTCGGCGGTCATCCGGCGGCAGCGCACGCACGACGGCTGGTGCGGGTCGTCGCCGATCTCGCAGCCCTCGACGACCGGGCTCCACTCGTCGAGCAGCCCCGCGAGCGTGCGCATGAGCCGGGTCTTGCCCTGGCCGCGCTCGCCGAGCAGCACGAGGTCGTGGCCGGCGAGCAGCGCCGTCTCGAGCTCGGGCAGCACGGTCTCCTCGAAGCCGACCATCCCGGGGAACGCGTCCTCGCCGGCCCGCAGCCGGGCCAGCAGGTTCTCGCGGATCTCGCTCTTGACGCTGCGGTGGACGTGGCCGGAGGCACGCAGCTCGCCGAGGGTCGTGGCACCGGTGTCGGGGTGGGTCATTGCTTCACGCTACGTCCGACTCCCGACACTGTCGAAGGGTGCGTATGCCGTCGTGCCGGGTCGTCTCCCACCCTGTTCCGACGCCGACCCCGACCTCCCCTTCCGGATGGGGTTGGGTGGGGCCATGGACCAGGACGCGCAGCGACGGATCCGTGAGCTGGCCGAGGAGCTGTCCGCGGGGCTCTCGAGCGCCGCCGATGACGAGGTGAGGACCGCGGTGGCCGTCGAGCGTCGCGGCTCTGCGCCGCCTCGCGGACCTCCTCGAGTCGAGCGCCCGACGCCGGCGCGATGGCCGCCAGGCCCGCGCCGGTGGAGGTCGTCGTGCCGGTGCTCGGCGTCGACGGCTGCTCCGCCGGCTGGGTCGGGGCGCTGCTCGAGCCCGGCGCACCGCGGCCGCGCATCGTCGTGGCACCGACGATCGCCGACCTCGTCGCCATGGTGCGCGAGTCCACCGGCATCCGTGTCGTCGGCATCGACATCCCGATCGGTCTGCCCGACAACACGATCCGCCAGGCCGACGTCCTCGCTCGCCGAGCACTCCCCGGCAAGGCGCCGTCGATCTTCTCGACGCTGACCCGCTCGGCCTATGCCGCGGCCACGCGTCTCGAGGCCGACACCGTCAACCGTGGGCTCGTCGGCCAGGGCGTCGGCGCGCAGGCTTTCGCGTTGCGCGACAAGATCGTCGCGGTCGACGCCTGGCTGCGCACCCGGCCGACGGTCACCGTCCTGGAGATCCACCCCGAGCTGTCCTTCGCGGCCATGACGGGTGCCCCGATCCTCGCGAGCAAGAAGACCGACGACGGCCGCGACCGGCGCCTCGAGGCCCTCGCTGCCGCGGGCATAGCCCGCCCCTCCGTCCTCCAGGGCCAGGGGTATGCCGCTGACGACGTCCTCGACGCCTGTGCCGTGGCTTGGTCGGCCGCCCGCCACACCACGGGTCTGGCCCGGTCGCTGCCCGACCCGCCGGAGGTCTTCTCCGACGGCCTCCCGGCGGCGATCTGGGCCTGACCGACCCCAGCTCAGCCGGTGACGGCGACCCGGAGGGCTCCGGCGGTCGCGTCCCAGCCGGGCTGGGTCGGGTGGACGAACTCGGCGGTGTCGCGGCCGGGCGAGCCGACCGGCACGAGCCACGCCCTGGAGTTGTCGGCGACGACGTGCGGGTCGAGCCCGTGGACGCGGCCGCCCCAGGCCGCCTTGACGGTGTCGACGAAGTGGTAGTTGTCGGCGCCCGGCTCAGCATTGAGCTCGGCGATGCCGCGTGCCTGGAGGTCGTCCCCGAGCCGCTGGAGGTTGTTGAGGGCAGTGCCCGCGTCATAGACGGGCGCGGCCTCGGGGATGCCGTAGCTCTCGGTGTTGATGAGGAACGGGTAGCTGAGCAGGTAGACCTGCGCGTGGCCGCCCGACTTCTGCTCGACGGCGCGCAGGGCGTCCTTCGTGCTCTCGACCATCTGGGGCGCCTTGGCCGTGGCGGCGTCCAGTGCCTGCTTGCAGCTCGACGGATCCCGCAGGGTCAGGCAGTCGACGACGATGGTCGAGAAGCCGATGTCGTTGCCGCCGATGGTGACGAAGACGTAGTCCGTGTCGGGTGTGACCGCGTCGATCTGCGGACGGGTCTTGAGCTGGCACGAGACGGTGCCCGTGTAGAGGCCGTTGACGCCCGCGCCCGCGACGAACGTGTAGGTGTAGGAGAAGTCGGGCTGCGCCGGCACGCCGCAGAGCCGCTCGGTCTGGGCACGCCGCAGCCACTCGCTCTTCTGGTCGGGGTAGCGGGTCGGGTCGATCGAGTAGGTCGCCGTCTTGGTGAAGGCGTTGCCCAGGTCACGGGGGTGGAGGATGTCGGCGACGACGCCGCCGCTGCACGCCACGTCGGTGTAGGTCGCGCCGATCGATGTCGCGACCTGCGTGCCGTAGTTGACCGGCGAGCGGTAGCAGTCGCGCTCCTCGTAGGTGCCCGTACCGTTGCCGGCCGAGTAGGAGTCGCCGAGCTGGACCACCTGGGGCGTCGTCGTCGCCGAGGCGGCCGGGGCACCGGACGTCAGCGCCGCTGTCGCGCCGAGGGCCGCGACGAGGGCGACGGCGGCGTGCGCCAGCCGGTGGGTGCGGATGGTGCGGCGGGAACGGGGCACGGTGGGACTCCTTCGTCCGGTGTCGGTCTCCGAGGACAACGACGCCGTCACCGAGGAGGTCACGCACCGGCGTCGCTCACAGGGCTTCGGCCTTTCGTCGGAGGTGGTCGTGCTCGGGGATGCTCGTCGTCAGGCGCGACGCGAGCAGGTAGCTGTCACGAGCCTTTTCGGTCTCGCCCGCCAGCTCGAGAAGATGGGCCCGAACGGCGTGCAGCCGGTGGTGGCGGGCGAGTCGCTTGTCCTGCTCGAGGTCGTCGAGGACGGAGAGACCGGCATCCGTGCCCTCGACCATGGCGAGGGCGACCGCCCGGTTGAGCGTCACGACGGGTCCGGGCGAGAGCTGCTCGAGCAGCCCGTAGAGCGCGAGCACCTGCTCCCAGTCGGTCTCCGCCGCCGAGGGGGACTCGTCGTGGACGGCCGCGATCGCGGCCTGCACCTGGTAGGGCCCCAGCCGCGTCCGGGACAGGGCGTCGGTCACGAGGGCGACGCCCTCGACGATGTATGCCGTGTCCCAGAGTGAGCGGTCCTGCTCGGCGAGCGGCACGAGCCCACCGGCGGCGTTCGTGCGGGCCGGGCGCCGCGCCTCGGTGAGGAGCATCAGGGCGAGCAGTCCGGCCACCTCGCCGTCGTCGGGCAGGAGCTTGCGGACCTGGCGAGTGAGCCGGATCGCCTCTGCGGTCAGGTCGACCCGGTGGAGGGCGTCACCGGTGCTCGCCGTGTGCCCCTCGGTGAAGACGAGGTAGAGGACGTGGAGGACCTCCCGCAGCCGATCGGGCACGTCGTCGGGGGCCGGCATCCGGAACTCGGCGCCGGAGTCCCGGATCTGCTTCTTGGCGCGGCTGATCCGCTGGGCCATCGTCGACTCCGGCACGAGGAACGCGTGCGCGATCTGTGCGGTCGTCAGGCCCCCGACCGCCCTGAGAGTCAGGGCGATCCGCGCTGGCGGGGTGAGCGTCGGGTGGCAGCAGAGGAGGAGCAGCGTCAGGGTGTCGTCGTGGTCGGGCGGCCCCACGGCATACGGCGGCGGAGCGACGAGCGTGTCCGCGGGTGCCCGGGTCGCGTCGGCGAGCTCACGGCGCGCCCGCGCCTCGTCGCTGCGCAGCCCGTCGATGAGGCGCCGCGAGCCGACGCGGATGAGCCATGCCTTGGGATCGTCGGGCACACCCTCCTCGGGCCACTGGGCGGCAGCCGCGAAAGCGCCTCCTGTGCTGCGTCCTCGGCGCGGTCGAAGTCGCGGTAGCGGCGCACGAGCGCACCGATGACCTGCGGCGTCACGCTGCGCCACAGGTCGTCGGTGACGACGGATCCGCCCATGCGACAAACCTTCTCAGAGGTCCTCGGTCGAGCTGCCCATGAGCGGCCGCACCTCGACGGCGGCGAACCGGGCGTCGGGGAAACGCCCTGCGATCTCCTCGGCGCGCTCCGGCGTCGCGCAGCAGCCCCGCGCGGCCGTCGTCGGACATGGCGGCGGCCTCGGGCGTCCGCAGGAAGATGGGGTGCCCCCACGTCTGCGGGTTGCTCCAGATCATGAGCAGGTACTTCACATCGACTCCTTCGTCGTGGCGCCGTGGTCCCGACCCTGCCACACCGCCGCCCCCTGTCGCCCGCCGTCGCCACCTCTCACCCCGCGATACGGTCGCTGCGTGTCCGCCGGCCGCGCGCCCGCTCATCCCCCGACCGCCCTCGACGAACGTGCCGGCGAGGCCGAGCGGTCCGTGACGGCGCTCTTCGCCGGCTCCCTCGGTGGTATGCCGCGAACGCACCTCGCACGCATCGTGCACCCCGGGCCCGCCGGTCCAAGGACGCTCGGGGGCCTGCTCGGGACGTGGCACTACTGGTGGCAGGCGCACTATCTCGACGCGATCGTCGACGCCGGCCTCCGGTCCCTGCGGACCGGTGACCCCGGAGGCGCCGACCGGCATGCCGTGCAGGGGGACCGGCTGCTCCAGACGATCCGGCTGCGCAATCGGGTCCGCTGGGTCAACGCCTTCTACGACGACATGGCCTGGCTCGCCCTCGCCTCGGGTCGGCTCGAGGACCTGCACGACGAGCTCGGGCGCACGGCGCGGCGCCGACGCCTCCGCTCGGCGGGCCGCCACCTCACGGCGCAGCTCCGCTCGGCCCACACGGACGACCTCGGCGGCGGCCTCTTCTGGAGCCGCGTCCGCGACTTCAAGAACAGCCCCGCGACCGGGCCGGCCGCCCTGCACCTGGCCCGTCTCGGGGAGACCGACGAGGCACGCCGGCTCGTCGACTGGCTCTACGCACGACTCTGGTCGCCGGAGAGCGGACTCGTGCTGGACGGCATACGGCTGCGCGGCGGCGATGAGGTCCTCGTGCCGGACGTGTGGTCCTACAACCAGGGCACGGTGCTGGCCGCGCTCGTGACGCTCGGCGACCGTGAGAGCCTCGCCCGCGCGGCCGCGCTCGTCGCCGCGGTCGACGCCCGCCTGACCGTCGAGGTCGACGGCGCGCGGGTGCTGCGGACGCACGGCGGCGGTGACGGCGGGTTGTTCACCGGCATCCTCGTGCGTCACCTCGCGCTGGCCGCAGCTCCGGGCTCGGGGCTCGCCGAGGAGGCGCGGGCCACCGCGCGACGGCTCGTCCTCGACACGGCCGAGGCACTGTGGTGCGGACGCGGCAGCCTGACCGTCGCGGAGCGGCGGGACCCCTCGGTCTTCCCACTCGAGCCGGGTGGGACCGCCCCGCAGCCGCCGCTCGAGCTGTCGCCGCAGCTGCAGGCCTGGACCGTCCTCGAGGCCGCCGCCGCTCTCGGCTGAGCAGACCTGGGAGCGGACTGGGCATTCCGTTGCCTGCGGGTGACACTCGAGTGGTGCGCACCGTCCGATCCGTCGCCGCCGGCCTGGCCGCGAGCCTTTTGCTGGGCGCTTGCACGAGTAGCGGACCCACCGACGACCGCGGCGACGCGGCAACGGCAACGGCAACGGCAACGGCAACGGCAACGGCACCACGGGACCACGCCCCACGGCATACGCCAGCACCAGCGCGCCGACGACCGGCACCCCCAGCCCCACTCCCTCGTCGAGTGCTCAGAAGCCGGCGCCCGACCGGGCGTCCATCGAGGCGCTCATCGCGACCCGCTACGAGGGCGGCAACCTCAGGCTCGGGCGCGAGGGCGGCAGCACGGACGCGTACCGGCAGTACTTCGTGACCTACGAGAGCAACGGCCTGACGATCTCGGGGCGCATCAACATCCCGCGCGGCGCGGGGCCCTTCCCGGCCGTCGTCCTCGCGCACGGCTACGTCGACCCGGCGGACTACACGAACGGCGAGACGATGCTTCGCGAGCGCGACCACCTCGCGCGTCATGGCTACGTGACGCTGCACATCGACTATCGCAACCATGCGCAGTCCGACAAGGACCCGACCAACGACGCGAACCTCCGCGCGGGCTACACCGTCGATGCCATCAACGCGGGACTCGCGCTCAAGCAGGCCAGGTTCGTCGATCCCAGACGGCTCGCCCTCATCGGCCGCTCGATGGGCGGCGGGGTGGTCTACACCGCCCTGGTCGTGCGCCCGGGGCTCTTCCGCGCCGCCGTGGCCTATGCGCCGGTGAGCTCGGACAGCATCGACAACTTCGACAAGTGGGTCCGCCACGACGCGTCTCGATCAGGCGCGGCGCGTGCCGTCGTCGCGCGGCGCGGCACCCCGGAGGCCAACCCGGCAGGATGGGCGGCAACGAGCCCCCGCACCTACTTCGGCCGCATCACCGAGCCGCTCCTCATCCACCACGGCACGGCCGACGAGGACTGTCCGCTGGCGTGGTCGCAGGAGTCGGTGGCAGCCCTCCGGGCCAAGCACAAGTCGGTCGACCTGGAGGTCTATCCCGGCGGACACCACACGCTGACCTCACCTCAGTGGGACACCTCGATCCAGCGCACCGAGGCCTTCCTCGCCCGCTACCTCAGGTGAGGTCGAGCAGCCGGGCGCCGTTGTGCCACAAAACGGCTCGCATCCAGTCGTCTCCGAGCCCCAGACGCGTCAGCGCGTCGAGCTGGTGGGCGTAGGGGTAGGGGATGCTCGGGAAGTCCGACCCCAGCACGACCCGCTCGCGCAAGGCCCCGAGACGCCCCACGTAGCCGTCGGGGAAGGGCGCGAACTGGTTCGTGAAGTCGGTGCCGCTCATCGTCGTGTCCAGGTGCACGCCCGCGAACTCGTCTGCGAGGTCGGCGAACTCGTGATACTCCGGCATCCCGAGGTGGGCGACGACAAGGACGAGGTCCGGGTGGCGGCGGAGCACCTCGCGCACCGCCTGCGGCCCGGTGTGGGTGCCGCGGATGGGCGCCGAGCCGGCGTGGAGCACGACGGGCACCTGCGCCGCCTCGAGCCGGGTCCACGCGATGTCGAGGCGCGCGTCGTCGGGGGTGAAGTCACCCACCTGCACGTGCATCTTGAACAGGCGCGCCCCGTCGTCGAGCCTCCTGGCGACCTCGTCACCGACGCCGGGCTCGGGGTAGAAGGTCGCGCAGTGCACGGCGTCGGGCACTCGTCGGGCGAAGTCGGCACACCAGTCGTTGAGCCACCCCGCCATGCCGGGCTTGTGCGGGTAGACGAGAGCCGGAACCGCCCGCAGCCCCAAGGCCCGCAGCGTCTCGAGCCGGCACTCCTCGTCGAGGCGGTAGGTGATCGGCCACGGCAGCCCATAGTGCTGCTCGGCCCCGTCGAAGTAGGCCCACACCTTGCGCTGCATCGGATCCGGCATGAAGTGGACGTGCACGTCGGCCAGCCCGGGGAGCCCGAGCGAGGCGACGTATGCCGGCACGTCGGCATCCGTCGCCGGCCCGGGCGTCGTCGGCGGCTTCGGCGTCGTCGGCGTCGTCCTCAACGAGCGAGCGCGCCCATCGGGTCCCAGGCGGGGAGCACGATCGGGTCCTGGCG
Source organism: uncultured Actinomycetota bacterium (assembly GCA_963849965.1). GTDB lineage: Bacteria > Actinomycetota > Actinomycetes > Actinomycetales > Dermatophilaceae > Terrabacter. Next base: position 83,217 of record CAWKJV010000017.1, read on the forward strand.
CAGCGTCTCCTGCATCTCCGCGGGGAGGGCGTCGCGGCGCACGGCAACCTCGAAGACGAACTCGGCGAACCACGAGTCGTTCATCGTCATGAACCCCTTGTCACCCTTCTCGGTGCCCCAGCTGTTCTCGACGCGCCACCGGCGGGGCACCTCATCGACGAGGTCGACGCCGGTGAAGAGCATCGCATGCGTCATCATCGACTCGTGGTGCAGCAGCCGGTCCGCCTTGCCGAGGCTCGGCTGGGTGCCGTAGATCGAGGCGTGGTCGTAGAGGCCGGCGTCCCAGAGACCGAGGTCGGCATTGGACATCTGACCGGTGTCGCACCCGAACCACACCGGTTCACCGCCGGCAATCGCCTGCGCGGCAAGCGTTTTCATGAGGTCTGACTCGACGTTGAGGTAGGTGACAGGGGGCGCGCCGACGACGTTGCCGAGGTGCTCGACCGTGAAGGTCCGGCCGTAGGGGCTGCTCGCGCGCGGGTCGTTGACGAGACACACGTAGTCCTCGAGCGGGACGGTGACGTAGCGCTCCGCGAACTCGAGCGGCGTCATCGCGCCGTCGCGGTGGAAGCCGCCGTCGGTGTCCTTCCACTGCCAGACGAACGACTCCGGCGGCGTGCCGAGGTGGATGCAGAGGAGACGGTGGATCGAGGCGAGTACCTGCTCCTTGACGTCCTGGAGGTCCTCGGCGGCGGCGCCGTCCGCAGCGCGCGCCCGCAGGTCACGCGCCGCCTGGCGCAGGATCGTGCTGAGGTCACGGTTCATCACACGGGTGTTGCTCGAGCTCTTCGTCTCGGGCATCGCGACCTTCGGCACGAGTCCGTGCTTGACGACGAGCGCGACGAACATGTTCCACTGGCCGCCGTCCTCGGCGGGAGTGGCGAGCAGGTGCGCGACAGTACGGTCGTCGACGTCCCGGTCGGCTGTCGCGATGATCGACTCGAGCCAGTGGTTCGCCTTCTCGAACTTGTCCCAGAAGAGGAGGTGGTTCTGCGAGAACTCGAAGTCCTTGACCGCCAGCTTCTCCCGCGCGCCCGCACGGAGCAGGTTGGTGCCGGCGAAGAGCCAGCAGCGGCCGCTCTTCTCCTGCGACGTCGCGCTCCAGTCGTCGAGCAGGTGCGACACCGAGTGGTCGATGCTCGTGACGACCCGGCGGTCGAGGGCGATGTCGTCGACCGAGGTCGTGGTGACGGCGTTCTGCAGCATCCGGGCGGTGGGGTCGGCCTCGAACGCCTTCGTGAGGCGCTCGACGAGGTCGGGGGCGAGGTCGTGCGGCATGGGCCACTCCTTCGTGGACAGGGGATGTTCGCATCGTATGCCGGGCCGATCCCGTGCGAGGCCCCCCGGACCCCTCGCTTGCACCACGACACGACCACCACTACCACCACGACCACGACGAGTGGCGGCGGGCTGCGCGTCCTGTGCGTTGGGTCGCGCAGCGACCCAGTCGTTCGCCCCGCCCGGCTGAGTCACCCAGCGACCCAACGCACAGGGCCCATTCCCGGACGGCACGGCACGGCACGCCACAAGGCCGCTGCTTCCGTCCTGGGCGAAGAGGCCTTGGCGGCGCGCCGCAGTCCGGCGAGGATCGACCCATGAGACTGCTCGTGCTCGGAGGCACCCACCACGTCGGCCGCGCGTTCGTCCAGGCCGCCGTGGCCCGCGGTGACGAGGTCACCACGGTGACACGTGGCCTGACCGGCACCGCGGTGCCGGGCGCGGAGGCCCGGCACGCCGACCGGCTCCATCCGGACGCGATGCGCGCAGTCCTGGCCAACGACGAGTGGGACGCCGTCGTCGACACCTGGTCGGCCGCACCGGTCGCGGTGCAGACGTCGTCGCGCCTGCTGAGGGGACGGGCACGGCACTACACCTACATCTCGTCGTGCTCGGTCTACACGTGGCCGATCGCACTCGGCGCCGACGAGAGCGCACCTGCCGTCAACGGCGAGCCGTCCTCCGACGACGGCTCCGACTACGCCGCCGCCAAGCGCGGCGGCGAGCTGGCGGCGCTCACCGGCTTCGACGGCGACGTCGCGATCGCCCGAGCGGGGCTGATCCTCGGCCCGTACGAGATGGTGGGCCGGATGCCGTTCTGGCTTCGCCGCATCGCCTCGGGCGGCCGCGTGCCGACGCCCGGGCCCTACGAGCGGCCGCTGCAGTACGTCGACTGCCGCGACATCGCCGAATGGGTCCTCAGCTCCCAGCCGGTCGGCACCTTCAACACCGTCAGCCGGCCAGGGCACACCACCATCGGCGAGCTGCTCGACGAGGCCCGGCGCGTGACCGACAGCGACGCCGAGCTCGTCTGGGTCGAGCCGGAGACGGTGGAGGCTGCCGGGGTCGCGCCGTGGACCGAGCTGCCGATCTGGGTACCCCCGACCGGTGAGCTTGCCGGCCTGCACTCCCTCGACACCACCGCGGCCGTGACCGCCGGGCTGCGCAGCCGGCCGATGCCCGAGACGGTTTCCGACACGTGGGCCTGGCTCCAGCGCGAAGGTCTGCCCGAGCGTCCGACCAACCGTGGCGCAGGGCCCATGGACGCCGCCGCCGAGGCCCGCCTCCTCGCCATCCACGACGCCCGCGCCCTCTGAGAGCTCTGAGCAGCGGAGGGTCAGCGGCCGCGGTTGCGGCGGCGGACGTCCTTGGGTGGCCGGCCACCGGAATACGACCGGGAGGGGTCCACGACGTAGCCCTGGCGCAGCGCCTCACGGCCGACGAGCATCCGGAAGCCCATCCGGTGGCGCTTGCTCAAGGTCACCTCCGCCGGGACCGTGCGCCCCGCGAGCGACAGGTCGAGGAGCACGACGAGGCGCCTGGTCACGTGCCCGGACGAGCTGCGCACGCTGCGGCGGTCGTGGACCGGGCACTCGACGGTGTGTCCGTCGTCGGTGGAGTCCTGCCAGGGGTGCACGGTGAAGCGCACCCACGGCTCACCGTCGCGGTCGAACTCCTCGACGTCCTCGGCGTGCAGCGACGACGTGCGCGCACCCGTGTCGATCTTGGCCTTGAGCCACGGCAGGCCGGCGCCGGGCAGGGAGACCCACTCCCTCCACCCGACGGGGAGTGCTTGAATAGGCCGGCCCAGACACCCGCCCATCTTGGCAGGACCCTGCATGAAACTCGCGATCCTCTCCCGCGCGCCGCGGGCCTACTCGACGCAGCGCCTGCGCACCGCAGCGCTCGACCGCGGGCACCAGGTGCGGGTGCTCAACACGCTCCGTTTCGCCATCGACCTCTCGGGGCCGGAGCCGGACCTGCAGTTCCGCGGCCGACCGCTGTCCGACTACGACGCCGTCCTGCCGCGCATCGGCAGCTCGATCACGTACTTCGGCACGGCCGTCGTCCGGCAGTTCGAGCAGATGGACGTCTACACGCCCAACACCGCCAACGGCATCGCCAACGCCCGGGACAAGCTCCGGGCCGCGCAGATCCTCTCGCGCCACCAGATCGGCATGCCGGCAACGACGTTCGTGCGCAACCGCGCCGACGTCATGCCGGCCATCGAGCGTGTCGGCGGCGCGCCCGTCGTCATCAAGCTGCTCGAGGGCACTCAGGGCATCGGCGTCATCCTCGCGCCCGACATCAAGATCGCCGAGGCGATCATCGAGACGCTGCACAGCACGAACCAGAACGTCCTCATCCAGAGCTTCATCAGCGAGAGCCGGGGCCGCGACATCCGCGCCCTCGTCGTCGGCGACCGCGTCGTCGCCGCGATGCGCCGGCGCGCCAAGGGCGAGGAGTTCCGCTCCAACGTGCACCGCGGCGGCACCGTCGAGCCGGTCGAGCTGACGCCGGAGTACGAGCAGGCCGCCGTCCGCTCGGCGCAGATCATGGGCCTGCGTGTCGCCGGCGTCGACATGCTCGAGGGCAACGAGGGCCCGCTCGTCATGGAGGTCAACTCCTCCCCGGGGCTCGAGGGCATCGAGAGCGCGACGAACCTCGACGTGGCCGGCGCGATCATCGACCACATCGCCGGCCAGGTCGCCTTCCCCGAGATCGACGTGCGCCAGCGCCTCACGGTGTCAACGGGATACGGCGTCGCCGAGCTCGTCGTCCATGCCGGCGCTGACATCATCGGCAAGACGATCGGCGACTCCGGTCTCGAGGAGCGCGACCTCCAGGTGCTGACCCTGCACCGCGGCGCCAGCGTCATCCCGAACCCGCGCCGCCGCGTCGTGCTCGAGGCCGAGGACCGGCTGCTGTGCTTCGGCCGCCTCGAGGAGATGCGCTCGATGATCCCCGAGCGCCGCCGCCGGCGCGCCAAGGTGCGCAAGCTGCCCACCGACCCGATCCACACCGTCGCCTGACGGCGCGGCTGCGCAGCTAGTGCGAGCCGTTCGCGTGCTTGCGGCGCATGATCTCGGCGCGCAGCCGCGCGACCTCGGCATCAGCGGCAGCGACTCGGGCGTCGGCCTGTGACACGGCTTCGTGAACGGTGACCGGACCGGTGTCGTGGCTCTCGCCCCGGTTGCTGTCGCGGGTGCGGTCGGCGTCGGTGACGGGGCCGGCGTCGTGTCCCCTGTCGGGCGCGCTGTGCATCTGGTCCATCTCCGACTTGAAGATGCGGGCCGAGCGCCCGAGGCTGCGCGCCATGTCGGGCATGCGCTTCCAGCCGAAGAGGAGCACGACGGCGAGCGCGATGATGGCGAGCTCCGGCCATCCGAGATCAGCCACGGGAACCTCCTGACGAGCGGCGGGACCGGCCACTGCCGGCACCCGCACGCGCATGGTGATGGGCCAGCGTAGGAGCCTCGGATGGGAACCAGCCGGGAGCCTGCTGTGACCTCCCCCGCGTGGCGGTCAGGGCGACGCAACGACCCCCTCGACGGACCGGGCCGCGAGGGCGTCGAGGTCGCGCTCGGCGTAGAGCCGGTGCTGCCACTCCTCGTTGAGGACGATGCGCAGGCACCCGGCTCACGGCATACGACTCGGGCTCGGGGTAGCCCGGCTCGATGACGGGCGCGGTCGTCGCCGGCGAGCGCGCTCGTCGGTGAGACCGTCGACGACGCGGCGCACGGTCGCCATCCGGTCGGCGCGCAATGCGAGCACCTCGTCGAGCGACGGACGCGCCTCCCGGTCGCGCGGCACGGGCGGGCTGTCTGGCATGTCGTCGTGAGGCAGGTCGAGCGCGTCCCACGGCTCGGGGTCACCGAGGAGCGCCCGGCGTACCCAGGCGTCGGTGGCGAAGACGAGGTGGCGCAGCGTCTCGATGAACGACCACTCCCCGTCGACCCGCTCGTGCAGCTGGTCGGGCGGGAAGGTGCGGGCGCGCTCGACGGTGCCGGCCCAGCGCCGCTCGACGACGTCCCACGCCTCGCGGTAGCCGGCGGCGTCGGTCGGGCGCATCTTCGGCCGGTCGGGGTCACGCCGGTCGAGCTCGGCCTCGATGAGCGGGGCGACGTCGACGCCGTTGATGCGGACGTTCTCGACGTCGCCGGTGATGTCGACGTCCTCGAGCCAGACGTCCCGGGCCCGCAGGCCGCGCAGGTCGACCAGGCGGAGCGAGGCGCCGCGCAGGTCGACGTCGTGGAGCCGGGCCCCGTCGAGGTAGACGTCCTCGAAGCTCGCCCCCGTCATCCGGACCCGCTCGAAGCGGACCCCCGTCCGGTCCTCATGGCTCGCGTCGCTCATCACGGTCCCCTTCCGTCAGAGGCGGATCCGCCCCGGCCGTCTTCGCGGTCAGCACTGTCGTCGCCGCATCGGCAGCGTAGGGGCGATCCCGGACGTTCGACGTCCTCGGAGCGCGGCAGCCTGGCGCGTCGCCTCAGGGCCCGATGACGATCTCGGACTCACGGGGCATCCAGGCCTCGCCGCCCTCGGCGCGCCGGAAGAGCATCGGGAGGCCCCGCGCCCACGACCAGTCCACCGAGTCGGTCACCTGGACGTGGATGTGCGGCTGGGTGCTGTTGCCGGAGTTGCCACACGCGCCCAGCACGTCACCCGCAGCCACGCCCCGCCGGGGACGACCCCCACCGAGCCCCGCCGAAGGTGCGCAACGAGGACGAAGGGTCCGGCCGGCCCGAGGGCGACCACGACATGGTTGCCGGCGACCGCGCGGCGGACCGCCGCGGACGCGCCCGCGCTGGCCCACGGCATACGCCACAAGGGCGAGCTGCGAGCGGCGCGCCACGTGGTCGACCTCCCCGTCGTGAGCGATGACCACGCGACCGGCGGCCGGCGCGAGCACCGGCTGGTCGAAGCCGTGGAAGAGCTCCGGCGTCTCCACCGACAACGCGGTGCGCCACGTCCGCGGCGCGGGTAGACCCCGCCCGTCGACGGCGACGAAGTCGATGGCGTACGTCGTGCCGAAGAGGTGTGTCCCGTGGCTGGGCACTCGTCTGGCCGGGCTGTTGCGTGCCAGCCAGCTCCCGCGGAAAGGCAGGTCGAGCACCACCGGAGCGCGGCCGCCGCCGAGGTCGTCGCGGGTCATGACCCAACTCTGCCCGGCGGGCCGCGGGCCGGTGGTCAGTCAGTCCCACGCATCCGGGTCAGCGGCGTGCCCGGGCGCAGGGGGCGCAGGGGGTGCGGCGGGGGACGCGAGGCCGTCCGCCACCGCCACGACGAAGCCGCCGAGCACGAAGGCGGCGATGGCGGCCGCGAGCGCCGCGGTCGGGCAGCACGGGGATGAACCGCCGGACGCCGGTGACCGGTCCGCTCGCGCCGTGGTGCTCGTGCGTCAGGGCGTGGCCCTTGCCGCGGGCGAGCAGGTAGCGGTTCACCGGATAGGCCGCGAAGAAGGCCGCGACGAGCGAGATCGACATGCCGACCCAGAACACCGCATTGACCAGACCGGCATTCATGGCGCCGGGGATGACGGCCATGACGAGGTTGTCGACGGCCTCCATCGTGAGGATCGAGACGGTGTCGGCGGCCAGGACGAGCCGCAGCGCCGCACCGAGGGCCAGGCCGCTGCGCAGCAGGGGCAGGCTCGAGAGCGTGTAGCCGAAGACGAAGGCCAGCGCGACGGACAGCGCGATCGTCGCGCCGTTGCCGAGACCGGCCGCGGTGCCGATGATGAGCCCGAGGATCTCGCCGATCGCACAGCCGGTGAGGCAGTGCAGCGTGGCGCTGGCTGCCATCGACCTCAGGCCAGAGCCGTCAAGACCCGCATGACCCGTGTGGTTCGCGTGGGTGTCCTGTTGGCTCGCGGCCTGCCCGGCCTGAAGTGCCCTGTCTGTTTCACTCATGATCTCGCCCCTTGCTCCGGCGCAGCCGCCGCGCCCGCCTGTCCTAGCATACCCCCCATGGGTATGCTTGCTGGCTCGGTCAACAGGCCCGCGCGGCTGGCTATTCCCGGCCATCCGACCCGCTGCGGGCGAGCAGACGCCCTGACTCACGCGAGAATGCACGCCATGACCACGCCAGCCGGTGCCGACGACGTGCCACGCGCTCCTCCTCACCCACGCGGACCGGGCCGTGACGGGCCCGCTCGAGGACCCGGCCGTGCTCGCGGCCGTCGTCGGGATCGAGCGGCTCGTCGTCGCCACCGGGTCGACCGACATCGCGGACCCTGCGCGCCGCCCTCGCAGGCCGGCCGGTGCGCGGGCGCCGACGCCGGCCAGATCGCCGACCTCGTCGCGGAGGCGCGCAGCCACGTTGCCGCCGGACTCATCCGGCGCGAGTCCGGTCAGGCGGTCGACGCCGGGGTCGTCAACCCGGCCTCCGGCGGCTACGAGATCACGACCGATGCGACGCTGCTTCGCGCCGCCGTCCGGGCCGCGCAGGGGTCGATCAACGCGATGCCGTACTACGGCGCCCGCTACGGTGCGCGCGGCTCTCGGTTCGCGACGACGGACTCGGCGTGGCTCATCTCCCTCGCAGCCCTCACCGAGGACCGGGCGGTCCACCAGGTCGAGTGGCTCGCCCGCGTCCTCGCCGCGCGGGGCATGCCCTCCTGGCTGCTCGAGATCGCACCTCGACGCCCTCGTGGCGGAGGTGAGGTCCGTGGCGGACGAGGACGCCGTGGGCTCCCTCCCGGCGGCCGCCGCTCGCCCTGGCGGGGGCCCGCCGCCGCCACGTCGACGACGACCTGCTGCGGTCGGCCGACGCCTGGGCGGACGAGGCGCTCGGCGACGCCCTGCCGGTGCCCCGCACCGGGGCGCTCCTGGCCGCGGCGATCGCCGACGCGCGGGCCGGGGTGACGCGGGACGACAGCGCGCTCGTGGACTGGCTCACCGACCCGGAGCGGGTGCCGCAGGCCGCCGCCACCGCGCTGCGTGCGGTGCGCCAGCGCATCCTCGACCAGGCGCTCTGACCGACCCGCTGCACCGTCGAAGGCGTCGCGAAGGCGGATGCGGCAATCCGGGCTTGACCTTGACGCAGCGTCAGGGTTGCAGCCTTGTGGCATGACCACTGAACACGCCATCGAGATCAGCGGACTCACCAAGTCCTACGGCGACCACGCGGTGCTCACGGGCGTCGACCTGAGCGTCCCGACCGGCACCATCTACGCCCTGCTCGGCTCCAACGGCGCCGGCAAGACGACGGTGGTGAGGATCCTGTCCACGCTGCTGAGGGCCGACGGCGGAGCCGCCTCGGTCAACGGCCACGACGTCGCCACCGCGCCGGCGCAGGTCCGCCAGTCGATCAGCCTGACCGGGCAGTTCGCCGCCGTCGACGAGATCCTCACCGGGCGGGAGAACCTCGTGCTCGTCGCCCAGCTGCGACGTCTCCCGGACCCGGGTCGGATCGCGGACGACCTGCTCGCGCGGTTCGCGCTGACCGACGCGGGCGGGCAACGGGCGGGGACCTACTCCGGGGGCATGCGCCGCCGCCTCGACATCGCGATGAGCCTCATCGGCGACCCGCCCGTGCTCTTCCTCGACGAACCGACGACAGGGCTCGACCCACAGTCTCGGCTCGAGGTGTGGAGGACCGTCCAGGCGCTCGCGGGCCAGGGCACGACGGTGCTGCTCACGACGCAGTACCTCGACGAGGCCGAGCACCTCGCCGACCGGATCGCGATCCTCCACGAGGGCCGGATCATCGCCGACGGCACCCTCGCCGAGCTCAAGGCCATGCTCCCTCCCACCGAGATCGAGTACGTCGAGAAGCAGCCGACCCTCGAGGAGATCTTCCTCGCCATCGTCGGCCATGACGACACCCACCACTGAGGACCCGAGATGACCACCTACGCCGTCAACGACACCACGACCCTGACCAAGCGGTCGCTGCGCCACATCCTGCGCAGCCCGGACACCATCATCACCACGGCCGTCACGCCGATCGCCATGCTGCTGCTCTTCGTCTACGTCTTCGGCGGCGCCATCGACGTCGGCGGCGCGATCGTACGTCGACTACCTGCTGCCCGGCATCCTGCTCATCACCGTCGCCTCGGGGATCGCCTACACCGCCTTCCGGCTCTTCACCGACGTCTCGGGCGGCATCTTCGAACGGTTCCAGTCGATGCCGATCGCCCGCTCGTCCTTGCTGTGGAGCCACGTCCTGACCTCGCTCGTGGCCAACTTCGTCTCCCTGCTGCTCGTCGTGCTCGTCGCCCTGGCGATGGGCTTCCGCACGGGCGCCGGCGTGCTCGCCTGGCTCACCGTCCTCGGGATCCTCGTCCTGTTCACCCTCGGGATGACGTGGCTGGCCGTGATCCCCGGGCTGACGGCGAAGACGGTCGACGGGGTGAGCGGGTTCTCCTACCCGCTGATCTTCCTGCCCTTCCTCAGCTCGGCGTTCGTGCCCACCGCCGGCATGCCGGGCCCGGTGCGCTGGTTCGCCGAGCACCAGCCGGTCACCTCGATCGTCAACACCATCCGCGCCCTGTTCGCCCAGCAGCCCGTCGGCACCGACGGGTGGGTCGCCCTCGGCTGGTGCGTCGGCCTGCTGCTCGTCGCGTATGCCCTCGCGATGCGCACCTACCACCGCACGTTCGCGTGACCACGGGAGAATGCCGGCATGCTCACGATCAGCCAGCTCGCGGCATACGCCGGGGTGACCGTGCGCGCGGTGCGGCACTACCACGCCAAGGGGTTGCTGCCCGAGCCCGAGCGCGACCACTCCGGCTACCGGCGCTACGACGCGGCCGCGGTCGTCCAGCTCGTCAGGATCCGCATCCTCGCCGACGCCGGCGTGCCGCTGTCCCGGGTCAGTGAGCTGCTCGCGGCGGACGACGCGGAGTTCGCGGCGGCGGTCGAGGACATCGACCGCCGCCTGCGCGCCGAGATCCGGGAGCGCCAACGGCACCGGGAGCGGATCGCCAAGCTCGCGGCCGGCGACAGCCTGGCGCTGCCTCCCGAGGCGGTCGCCTACGTCGAGCGGATGCGTGAGCTCGGCTTCCCGGAGCGGCTCATCGAGGTCGAGCGCGACAGCTGGATCCTCATCAGCGCGCAGATGCCCGATGCGGTCGCCGCGCTGATGGAGATCAAGCAGATGCAGATCGAGCACGAGCCGCTGCGCCGGCTCTACCTCGACATCGGCGACCTCGTCGACTGCGGTCCGGACGATCCGCGCCTGCCCGAGCTGGCCGACCGCGTGGCCGCCTTCATCGAGGCGGCGGCCGCCGAGGGCGAGGGGATGGAGGACGAGCATCCCGTCAGCGCCGACCTCGTCGAGCTGCTCGACGCGACGTTCCTCCAGTCGTTCGCGTGCGCGGCTCGCCTGCTCGAGCTGCTCGAGGAGCGCGGATGGACGGGCTGGACCGACATCAGGCGCACCACTGCGATCGGCTGAGCCGGCGGGCTGTCAGGTGACGAACACCGACCAGCAGATGTCGTTGCGCAGCCGCTCGTCGTCGAGGACGAGCTCGCGGATCGCGGTCGGGAGCTGCTCGCGCTGCCACGCGCACTCGGCTCGGCCGGCGGCATCGCTCTCGTCGGCCGGCGCGGACGGCCCGGACCGCCTTGATGGCGTAGGCGGCTGCGCCCAGCTCGTGCGCTGCCACGTGGGCGACGCACGCGGCCTGCCCGGCAGCGTATGCCGCGAACCTCGGGGCACCACGCAGGTCGCGGGCCGCTCCCATGGCGTGGCCGCCTGCGGCGCGCGACTGCATCATCGGGACCTCGCCGCGCACCCAGGCCCGGGCGTGCTCGATGGCGTCGCGCGGGCGCGGGTCGTGCGGTCGCTCGGACTCGAAGAGGTCGAGCACGTGCTCGGCGCACGTCGCCGCCCACAGCGCGAGGAGGTGGTGGTCGGCATCCGTCGAGGGTCCCGCCGCGTCGGATCGTGACGAAGCGGGGATCGCGGACCTTGGGAAGGATCACGCCCTGGACTCCTGTCTGGCACTCCTTGCCGGACAACTCGATCCGCGGTTGCGGGCCGCCTGGTGCGACGGCGCTGGCGTCAGAAGTTGTTGGCCATGTTCGTGAAGCGGCTGAAGTGACCCTGGAAGGCGACGACGATCGTGTCGGTGGGGCCGTTTCGGTGCTTGGCCACGATGAGGTCGGCCTCGCCCTCTCGGGGCGAGTCCTTCTCGTAGGCCGCCTCGCGGTGGAGCAGGATCACCATGTCGGCATCCTGCTCGATCGATCCCGACTCTCTCAGGTCGCTCATGGCGGGCTTCTTGTCGGTGCGCTGCTCGGGACCACGGTTCAGCTGCGAGATCGCGATGACCGGGACCTCGAGCTCCTTGGCGAGCAGCTTGAGCGCACGCGAGAACTCCGAGACCTCCTGCTGGCGCGACTCGACGCGCTTGCCCGAGCTCATCAGCTGGAGGTAGTCGATGACGACGAGCTTGAGGTTCTCGCGCTGCTTGAGCCGGCGGCACTTGGCGCGGATCTCCATGAGCGACATGTTGGGCGAGTCGTCGATGAAGAGCGGGGCGTCGGAGACCCGGCCCATCGTCGAGGCGAGGCGGGTCCAGTCCTCCTCGCGCATCGTGCCCTTGCGCATGTGCTGCAGCTGGATGCCGGCCTCGGCCGAGAGCAGACGCATGGTGATCTCGGTGCGGCTCATCTCGAGCGAGAAGACGACGGCGGCCATCTTGTGCTTGATCGCGGCCGACCGCACGATGTCGAGGCCGATGGTCGATTTTCCCATCGCCGGACTGGCGGCGATGACGATCATCTGGCCGGGGTGCAGGCCGTTGGTCAGGGCGTCGAAGTCGGTGAACCCGGTCGGGACACCGGTCATCTCGCCGGACCGGCCCGAGGCGACCTCGATCTCGTCGACCGTGGCCTCGATGACGTCACCGATGGCGTGGTAGTCCTCGCCGCCGCGCTTGTCGGCGACGGCGTAGACCTCGGCCTGCGCGGCGTTGACGATGTCCTCGACGTCGCCGCCGCCCTGGGCGTAGCCGAGCTGGACGATGCGGGTGCCGGCCTCGACGAGGCGGCGCAGCACGGCGCGCTCGCCGACGATCTGGGCGTAGTAGCCGGCGTTGGCCGCGGTGGGCACCGAGGCGATGAGCTGGTGGAGGTAGGCCTGGCCGCCGACGCGGCCGAGGTCGCCGCGCTTGGTCAGCTCGTCGCTGACGGTGATCGCGTCGGCGGGCTCGCCGCGGCCGTAGAGGTCGAGGATCGCGTCGTAGATCAGCTCGTGCGCCGGACGGTAGAAGTCGGTGCCCTTGAGCTGCTCGACACAGTCGGCGATGGCGTCCTTGGACAGGAGCATGCCGCCGAGCACGGACTGCTCCGCACCGACGTCCTGCGGCGGGAGCCGGTCGTCCGGAGGCCCGCCGTCACGGGCCGACGACGACGCGAAGGCGCTCGTGCTCAACTCGGCGAGAGACACGGGCTCCCCTTCCCCTGAGTGCTGATGACATGTTTTGCAACCTGGTCCACCACAGTGAACAACGCGGTTCTGACAGTGGCTCCCCGGGGGGCGACGACGAGGTGTGAGCAGCCACGTCGGCCCGGCACGAGAGCACCCGCCCCACCGTAGGGGCGCCGCCCGACGGGCACCAATCTGGGAGCCCTCGAATCGCGACCGGCTGTGGACAACCGGTGGACAGCCCTGCTCGACACGCCGTCAACAGCTGTGGAAAAGGTGTGTGGACAGGTGTGGGTGGCCTCGTGCCGACCCCATCCCGCCGTGCTCCATGACCTGCGCAAATGCCTGTCCACGGGCTGTGGAGAAGAAGTTCCCAACCCCTGTGCGTCGTCCACAGGCCTGCACGACACGCCGAACGAGGACGTATGCCGTGGGGCCGGGTCCTACAGGCCCGCCGCCGAGGCGTCGTAGTAGTCCCGGTTGCGCAGGCCCGACGCTGCGGCCTCGTCGAGCACGGCGGTCGCATCGGCGTGCCACTGGAGCACCGATGCCGGGCAGGACGCCGACAGCGGACCCTCGAGCGCAGCCGCGACCGCGTCCGCCTTGCCCGCGCCGGACGCGACGAGGACGAGCCGCCGCGCGTCGAGAACGGTGCCGAGCCCCTGGGTGACGCAATGGGTCGGCACGTCGTCGATGCCGTCGAAGAAGCGGGCGTTGTCGTGCCGGGTCCGGTCCGAGAGCCGCTTGACCCGGGTCCTCGACGACAGCGCCGAGCCCGGCTCGTTGAAGCCGAGATGGCCGTTGGCCCCGATGCCGAGGATCTGCACGTCGACACCGCCCGCCGCGGCGATGAGTCGCTCGTACTCGGCTGCACCGGCGACCAGCGCATCCTCGTCCCGGCCGGAGCCGTCCGGCACGTGCAGGCGGTCGGGCGGGAGTCCCAGGGGTGCGCAGACCTCGCGCAGCAGCACCTCGCGGTAGGACTGCGGGTGCCCGGCCGGCAGCCCGACGTACTCGTCGAGCGCGAAGCCGCGGGCACGGCCCAGGTCGAGGCTCCCTGCCCGCACCGCCGCGGCGAGCTCGGCGTAGAGCCCCAGCGGTGACGACCCGGTCGCGAGCCCGATCACGGGCTCGGGGCGACGCTCGGGACGACGCTCGGGACGAGGCGCGGCACGACGCGCGGCACCGAGGCCGGCGATGACGACCTCGGCAGCACGACGGGCGACATCGGCGGCTGTGGGCAGGACGAGGACCTCCATCGGCCCACCCTCTCACCGCGCCCGACCCCGGCACGGCCACCGTCCGCATACGCGCCGTCCCGTCGGGAATCGGGTCGGGAACCAGGCCCTCGACGTGGGAGGTGCGACATACAGTCGAGACATGTGCCGCAACATCCGACAGCTCCACAACTTCGAGCCTGCTGCCACCTCGGACGAGGTGCGTGCTGCCGCGCTGCAGTACGTCCGCAAGGTCAGCGGCAGCACCAAGCCGAGCCAGGCCAACCAGGCCGCGTTCGACGAGGCCGTCGAGGCGATCGCGCACGCGACCCAGCACCTGCTCGAGCACCTGACGACGACGGCGCCGCCCAAGGACCGCGAGGTCGAGCGCCAGAGGGCACGCGAGCGCAACGCCGTGCGTTTCGGCACCCCGGCCTGAACCGCTCCGGTCGAGCGATGGGCATCTGGGCCACCGAGGTCACGCCGCGGCTCGTCGCGGTCGGCTGCCAGGACGGGAAGCTCCGCGACCTCCGCGCTCGCGCCTGCGAGGGCCTGCGCGGTGAGGTCGTCGAGCTCGGCTTCGGCAGCGGGCACAACGTCGGCCTCTACCCCGCGGAGGTCACCCGCGTCATCGCCGTCGAGCCCTCCGACGTCGCGTGGCAGCTCGGAGCCGACCGCCGCGCAGGCAGCCCCGTCGCCATCGTCCGCGGCGACCTCGACGGCCAGTGGCTCAGCCTCGCGGACGAGAGCGCCGACGCGGTCCTGGCGACGTTCACCCTGTGCACGATCCCCGACGTCCACCGAGCACTCGCCGAGGTCCGGCGCGTGCTGCGTCCCGGCGGCGCCCTGCACTTCCTCGAGCACGGCCTCGCCCCCGAGCAGCACGTGCAGCGCTGGCAGCGCCTCCTCGAACCCGTCCAGAGGAAGGCCTTCGACGGCTGCCGCCTGACGCGGCCGATCGACCGGCTCATCGAGGAGTCCGGCCTCGTCATCGAGACGATCGAGCGCGCCTACGCGCCGATGCCCAAGGTCATGCGGCCGTGGGCCTTCGGCTACCTCGGCCGAGCCCGCAAGGCGTGAGCCGCGTCCGCGTCCGGCCCGGCACGGCGCTACCTTGGCACCCATGTCCGAGCCGGGGGTGCGCAGCGACCTCGTCGCTGCCGTGACCGCCGCCCTCGCGGAGCACGCCGACTCCGAGCGCGCGGCCGGGCAGCAGCGCTACATGAAGTCGTCCATGCCGTTCCTGGGGCTGACCTCACCGCAGCTCAAGGCGCTCCTCGGCCCCCTGCTGCGGGACCCCGGTCTCGCCATGGCGACGCGAGGACAGTGGGAGGCGACGATCCGCGCCCTCTGGGACGGCGCCACCCACCGGGAGCAGTGGTATGCCGCCATCGCCCTCGCGCGGCACCGTCCCTACCGCGCGTGGGTCGACAGCGACGCGATGCCGTTGTGGGAGAGCCTGATCCGGGCGGGAGCCTGGTGGGACGTCGTCGACGACATCGCCACGCACCTCGTGCGCGACACGGTGCTCGCGCACCCGACGGTCGAGGGGCTGCGCCTGCGGGACTGGGCCGGCTCGGACTCGCTCTGGGTGCGCCGGGCCGCGATCATCTGCCAGGTCGGCACACGCGAACGCCTCGACCAGTCACTCCTGACCGACGTCATCGAGCCGAACATCGACGACCCGGACTTCTTCAGCCGCAAGGCGATCGGCTGGGCGCTGCGTGATCATGCGCGCACCGACCCTGACTGGGTGCGCGCCTTCGTCACCGCACATCCCGCCCTGTCGGGGCTCTCGCGACGCGAGGCGCTGAAGCATCTCGGGCAGCGGTCATGACCCCCGCCGCCCCAGCCACGGAGAGCCACCGCCGCGAGATCGTCCGGCTCGCGGTCCCGGCCTTCCTCGCCCTCATCGCCGAGCCGCTCTTCCTGCTCGCCGACTCCGCCATCATCGGCCACCTGGGCACGGCCGAGCTCGCCGGCCTGGGGGTCGCGAGCGCCGCCCTCGTCACGGCCGCCGGTGTCTTCGTCTTCCTCGCCTACGGCACGACGAGCATCGTCGCCCGGCACCTCGGCGCCGGCGACGAGCGCTCCGCGGTCAGCGCCGGCATCGACGGGCTGTGGCTCGCCCTCGGCCTCGGCGCCGGTACGGCTGCCGCCGTCGCTGTCTGGGCCGGTCCGATCAGCGCGGTCTTCGGCGCCTCCCCCGCCGTGCTCGAGCAGGCGACGACCTACCTGCGCATCTCGGCGCTGGGCATCCCGGCCATGCTCGCCATCCTCGCAGTCACCGGCGTCCTCCGCGGCCTGCAGGACACGACGACTCCGCTCGTCGCCTCCGTCGTCGGCTTCGGCGCCAACATCGCCCTCAACCTCTTCTTCGTCTACGGGTTGCACTGGGGCATCGCCGGATCCGCGTGGGGCACCGTCATCGCGCAGACCGGGATGGGCGTCGCGCTCGTCACCGTGCTGCTCGTCAAGGCCCGGGCCCGGCACGCCCGGCTGCGCCCGCATCCCGCGCGGGTCCTCGCGGCCGGGCGCACCGGCATACCCCTGCTCGTGCGCACGCTCGCCCTCCGCGCGACGCTGCTCGTCACGACGTGGGTCGCGGCCTCGCTGGGTGACGTGCCGCTCGCCGCCCACCAGGTGGCGATGACCGTCTGGTCGTTCCTCGCCTTCGCGCTCGACGCGCTCGCGATCGCCGCGCAGGCCATCACGGGGCGGGCGCTCGGCGCCGGCGACCGCGCGGGCGTCCGGCTCGCGATGGGGACGATGGTGCGCTGGGGCGTCTGGGGAGGGCTGGCCCTCGGGCTCGTCATCGCGGCCCTGCACTCGGTCCTGCCGCCGCTCTTCACGCCCGACCCGGCCGTCCAGGAGGCGCTCGGCGCGGCCCTGGTCGTCGTCGGACTCGGCCAGGCCGTGGCCGGCTACGTCTTCGTCCTCGACGGTGTGCTCATCGGCGCCGGCGACGGCAGGTGGCTGGCCTGGGGCATGGTCGTCACCCTGGCCGCCTACCTCCCGGTCATCCTCGCCGTCCGCAGCGCGGGACCGAGCGGCTCCGCGACCCGCGACGTCGTCGTGCTCTGGGCCGCGTTCACGGCCTTCATGGCGATCCGCGGGGTCGTGCTCGGCTGGCGGGCACGACGCGACGACTGGATGGTCATCGGCGCTCGTTGAGGGCCCTCAGTGCTCGCCTCTTCGCCGCTTCCTCGCGCCGACGCTCCCGCTCGAGCACGGCCTCGGAGCGCACCGGCCACACGTAGGGCAGGTCCGGGTCGGCGTCCGGGAAGGCCGACCGGTAGTGCTCCGGGTCCTTGCGGACGAGCGCCGATCGATGGCTGCCCTGCACCGACTCGTCGAAGAGCCACGCCGGCAGCGCCCCGGCCTCGGCGAGCTCGGGATAGCTCCTCAGCCGACCCACGCCCGCTCTCGCGAGATCCGCGGCGATCGTCTCGGCACAGGTGTCCCCGAAGCCACGCTGCCGCCACTCCTCGCACATCGCGAGCCCGTAGCGACCGAGCGCCTCCTCGTAGCCCTTCCACATCAGCACCGCGGGGTGTGACGACCAGGCGTAGCCGGGCACCGTGAGCGCGCGCACGATCTGGATCACCTCGACGCGCTGCTTGCCCAGGCGCTTGGTGTCCAGGACCGTTGCCGTCCGCGCGAAGTCCGCGTAGGGCACGAAGGTCTGCACCGCTCACTCCTCCGCCGTCCGGGACGCCTCCGGACGACATCCTCCGCACGGCCATACCCGCACGTGGGGAGGCCTCACCGCACCTCCATGGCGTATGCCGCCACGTCCTTTTCGATGGAAAAGTGGGGTTTCGGACGGGATCGTCCTGGCGTCAGCGGGCAATGTCTGGGCCAACTGCTACCGGATTCCCAGACTCCTTTAAGGTCGGGCGCCCATAGTCGATCTCGTGAGTTGCTCCTGTGCGACTCGGTGACCTCCTCCCCTGTCGGTCACCGGGTCAATGGGCACCCGCTCCCGCTGGTCGAGTTCGGCGACGTGACCAGCGGGGGCGGGTTTTCTCGTTTCGGGCGAACCTCACCGGAGACTCACCGGAACTCACCGGGCCTCGTCGGCGACCTCGACGTCCGACAGCAGCTCCTGCACCTCGGCCGTGGTGGGCATGGCCGGTGAGCCCGCGAGCCGGCCGGCCACCAGGGCTCCCGCCACGGTGGCGAAGTGCAGGATCCGCTCGAGGTCCCAGCCCTCGAGGAGCGCGTGGACGAGCGCGCCACCGAACGCGTCCCCGGCGCCGAGCCCGTTGACGACCTGGACGGGGAAGGCCGCGACGCTGACCAGCTCGCTCGGCGTCATGGCCAGCGCTCCTCGAGACCCCTGCGTGACGACGGCGAGCTCGACGCCCAGGTCGAGCAGCGCCCGCGCCGCGCGCTCGGGGTCGGAGTGTCCGGTGGCGACCGCGCACTCCTCGACGTTGCCGATCGCGACAGTGGCGTGGCGCAACGCCTCACGCGCCTGGTCGCGGGCGGCGTCGCGGCCGCTCCAGAAGGGAGCCTGGTAGTCGAGGTCGAGCACCGTCAGCGCCGCGCGCCCGCGCTCCTCCCAGGCAGCGAGATGGGCGGCTCGGCTCGGCTCCTGACAGAGTCCGGTCAGCGTCGACCAGTAGACGCGCGCCTCTCGGATCGCCTGCAGCGGAAGGGATTCCGGGGTGATGAGCAGGTCCGGCGCGGTCGGGTAGCGGTAGGACCAGGTCGGGAAGTGGTCCGGCGGGAAGATCTCACAGAAGGTGACCGGCGTGGGTGGCCCGCCGGTGATCGTCTGCACGTAGGCGTCGTCGACACCGAGCTGGAGCAGCTGGCGGTGGACGAAGCGGCCGAAGGCGTCGGCGGCCGCGGCGCTGACGAGGGCCGCCCGCCTGCCGTGGCGCGCCGCGGCGACGGTGACGTTGGCTGCGCTGCCGCCCAGGAACTTCTCGAAGGTGCGCGCCTCGTCGAGCGTCACCCCGTGCTGGAGCGGGTAGAGGTCGACGCTCACCCGACCGATGGCGACGACGTCGTGGACGGTCATGGAACCTCCCGCGGGTGCCAGGGCCCCGGGCAACCGCCGGGACCTCCACGCTAGCGGTGATCGGGCCGCGTGTTCAGGTCACGGAATCGTCACGGCCCTTGACCCATCCCGTCGGAAGCCGTCATCCTCCTCGTGAGAGCGCTCTCACAGCCGCGGTTCACGCACGGAGAGCGCTCCCACACCCACACTGGGGATGAGACCAAAGGAGCTCTCCATGACATCCCGTTCCACCCGGATCGGCGCGCCCACCATGCGCTGTCGCCATGCCGTTCTCGCCAGCCTCACCGTCGGGCTGATGGCGCTCACCGCCTGCAGCTCCGGCTCGGGCACCGACGGGGCCGCCACGCAGGCCGGCAGCACCGGCGGCGCCGGCGGCGCCAAGGGCCCCGTCACCCTGACGCTGGCCACCTTCAACCAGTTCGGCTACGAGGAGCTCATCCCCGAGTTCGAGAAGTCGCACCCGAACATCAAGGTCACCCACAAGAAGGCCGCCACCTCCAACGAGGCCCGCGACAACTTCTTCACCCGCCTCTCGGCCGGCAGCGGCATGGCCGACGTCGAGGCCGTCGAGGTCGACTGGCTCCCAGAGATGCTCCAGTACTCCGACAAGTTCAACGACCTCAACTCCGCGGACGTCCAGGGCCGTTGGCTGGACTGGAAGGCCAAGGCCGCCACCGACTCCGACGGCCACCTCATCGGCTACGGCACGGACTCCGGGCCCGAGGCCATCTGCTACCGCAGCGACCTCTTCAAGGCCGCCGGGCCTGCCGAGCGACCGCGAGTCGGTGGCCAAGCTCTTCGGCAACACGTGGGAGAGCTACTTCGCCGCCGGCAAGCAGTTCAAGGCCAAGTCCAAGGTCCCCTTCTTCGACAGCATCGGCGCCACCTACCAGGGCATGGTCAACCAGATCCCGGCCGCCTACGAGAACCCGAGCGACGACAGCATCACGGCGACCGAGAACGCCGACGTCAAGAAGGTCTACGACCAGGTGGTCCAGGCGGGCATCACCGACGGCCTCTCCGCCAAGCTCCAGCAGTGGGGCGACGACTGGACCGCCAGCTTCCAGAAGGACGGCTTCGCGACGATGCTCTGCCCCGGCTGGATGGTCGGCGTCATCGAGGGCAACGCCAAGGGCGTCAAGGGCTGGGACGTCGCCAACACCTTCCCGGGCGGCGGCGGCAACTGGGGCGGCTCGTACCTGACCGTGCCCGAAGCAGAGTGCCCACCCGAAGGAGGCCCAGGAGCTCGCCGCGTGGCTGACCGCGCCCGAGCAGCAGGTCAAGGCCTTCAAGAAGGTCGGTGCCTTCCCGAGCCAGAAGCAGGCCCTCGAGAGCCCTGACCTGCTCTCCTTCAAGGTCGCGTCGTTCAATGACGCGCCGACCGGCCAGATCTTCGCCGACCGCGCCAAGGCCGTCACCATGACGCCGTACAAGGGCACCCACTACTTCGCGATCAACGACGCGATGCAGCAGGCCCTGACCCGGGTCGAGCAGGGCACCGCTCCGCAGGATTCGTGGAACAAGTGGGTGGGCGACGTCAAGGCCCTCGGCTGACCTGACCGGCCGACCCAGCTGACCAGGGGACGGCCCGGTGCACACCTCACCCCGCACCGAGCCGTCCCCCCGACCATCGGAACTGCCATGACCGTTCAGTCCCCCACCCGCACGACGCATCCGGAGTCCCCCGGGACACCCGCGTTCGTGCAGCGCTCGCCGATGAAGCCACGGCCGAGATGGCGGCGGCGCCTGACGAAGCTCGACGAGATGGGCGCGCCCTACGCGTACGTCTCGCCGTTCTTCATCCTCTTCGGCGTCGTCGGGCTCTTCCCCCTGCTCTACACAGCGTGGGTCTCGCTCCACAAGTGGAGCCTCATCGGCGGCCAGGGCAGCTTCGTCGGGCTCAAGAACTACACGGACGTGCTGGCGCAGCCCTACTTCTGGAACGCGCTGAAGAACACCATCAGCATCTTCCTGCTGTCGAGCGTGCCGCAGGTCATCGCCGCCCTGCTCATCGCGGCCGCCCTCGACAGCGGCCTGCGGGCCCGGACCTTCTGGCGGATGGGTGTGCTGCTGCCCTACGTCGTGGCCCCGGTGGCCGTCGCCCTGATCTTCAGCGACCTCTTCGGCGACAAGTTCGGGCTCGTCAACCACCTGCTCGGTCTCGTCGGCGTCGACCCGGTCCAGTGGCACAAGGACGTCCTCCCGAGCCACGTCGCCATCGCCACGATGGTCAACTTCCGGTGGACCGGCTACAACGCGCTGATCTTCCTCGCCGCCATGCAGGCCATCCCGCGCGACTACTACGAGGCCGCGATGATCGACGGCGCCGGACGCGTCCGCACCTTCTTCTCGATCACCATCCCGCAGCTGCGCGCGACGATCATCTTCGTCGTCATCACCTCGACGATCGGCGGCCTGCAGATCTTCGACGAGCCGCGGATGTACGACCAGTACGGCCTGGGCGGCGCCGACCGGCAGTGGCAGACGCTGACCCTCTACCTCTACCAGCTCGGCTGGACGCAGAAGAACTTCGGTCGCGCGGCCGCCGTCGCGTGGATGCTCTTCCTCATCGTCGTCGTCTTCGCGGTCGTCAACTTCCTCGTCACCCGCCGGATCGCCTCGAAGGGACAGCGATGACCGCCCCGACCCTGCCCCCGACACCTGCACCTCCCGCGGCCCTGCGCCCCCGGCGCGGCGCGAGACTCGTCCGTCGCACCCAGGCCAGCCCCACGGCATACGTCTTCCTGGCGATCGTCCTCGTCGGCTCGGCGTTCCCGCTCTGGTGGTCCTGCGTCATCGGCAGCAAGGACTCCGCCGCCATCGTGCAGGACCCGTACTCGTTCATCCCGGGCGGCCACTTCCTCCAGAACGCCAGCACCGTCATCACGACGATCCCGTTCTGGAAGGCCCTGGGCAACAGCATCCTCGTCAGCTCCACGGTGTCGCTGCTCGTCGTGCTCTTCTCGGCGATGGCCGGCTTCGCCTTCGCCAAGCTGCGCTTCCGCGGCCGGAGCGGACTGCTCGTCTTCGTCATCGCCACGATGGCCGTGCCGACGCAGCTGGGGATCGTGCCGCTGTTCATCGTCATGAGCAAGCTCGGCTGGATCGGCAGCCTGTGGGCGGTCATCCTGCCCAGCGCCGTCAGTGCGTTCGGCGTCTTCTGGATGACGCAGTACCTGCAGGAGGCGCTGCCCGACGAGCTCATCGAGGCCTCGCGCGTCGACGGCGCGTCCACCCTGCGGACCTTCTGGTCCGTCGCCCTCCCCGCCGCCCGCCCCGGCGCGGCGATGCTCGGCCTGTTCACCTTCATCGCGACGTGGACCAACTTCTTCTGGCCGTTCATCATCCTCGACCCGGGCAACCCGACGCTGCCCGTCGCCCTGCAGCAGCTGCAGGCGGCCTACTTCGTCGACTACTCGCTCGTGCTCAACGGGGTCGTGCTCATGGCACTGCCCCTCATCGTCCTGTTCGTCTTCGCCGGGAAGCAGCTCGTCTCCGGCATCATGCAAGGAGCAGTCAAGGGATGACCGCGCAGACGCGTAGCCCCCAGCCCCTCACCGTCCCCGATCTCGTTGTGGCACAGACCCGCCCGGTGCCGCAGGACTTCGTCCTCGGCGTCGCGACGGCTGCCTACCAGATCGAGGGCGCCCGTCACGAGGACGGCCGCACCGACTCGATCTGGGACACCTTCAGCCACACCCCGGGGGCCGTCGTCGACGGCGACACCGGCGACATCGCCTGCGAGCACTACCACCGGTATGCCGCCGACGTGGCCCTCATGAAGTCGCTCGGGATGCAGTCCTACCGCTTCTCGACGTCGTGGGACCGGGTGTGCCCCGACGGCGGACCCGTCAACGCCACGGGCCTCGACTTCTACGAGCGGCTCGTCGACTCGCTCCTCGACGCGGGGATCGCGCCGTGGCTGACGCTCTACCACTGGGACCTGCCCCAGGCGCTCGAGGACCGCGGCGGGTGGACGTCGCGCGAGACCGTCGACCGGTTCGTCGACTACTCCCTGGCCGTGCACGACCGCCTCGGCGACCGGGTGCGCACGTGGACGACGCTCAACGAGCCGTTCTGCGCGGCCTTCCTCGGCTACACGGCCGGCCTGCACGCGCCCGGACGCACCTCGCCTTCCGACGGCCTCGCCGCCGCGCACCACCTCATGCTCGCGCACGGGCGGGTCGTGCAGGAGCTGCGGGAGCGTGACGCGGCGCTCGAGCTCGGCCTGACGCTCAACTTCACCGTGGCCGACCCGCTCGACCCCGCCGACCCGCGAGACGTCGACGCCGCCCGCCGCGTCGACGCGCAGATGAACCGGATCTTCCTCGACCCGATCTTCCGCGGCGCCTACCCCGCCGACCTCCTCGAGGACGTCCGCCACCTGGGACTGACCGACCACATCATGGACGGGGACCTCGAGGTCATCTCCACGCCCATCGACGTCCTCGGCGTCAACTACTACAACGGCGAGGCGATCGGCCACGAGCCACCGACGGCCGCGCGCGCCGACAGCCTCAACGGCGGCCGGTTCACCCGCTCCCCCTTCCCCGCCGCCGACGACTCCCACCGCCACCCCCGTGGGCTGCCGGTCACGGCGATGGACTGGGAGATCCAGCCCGAGGGCCTGACGCGCCTCCTCGTCCGGCTGCACGAGGAGTATGCCGGGCCGGCCGGGGTCACCCTGCACGTCACCGAGAACGGCGCCGCCTTCGACGACGTCCCCGACGAGGACGGCTTCGTCGACGACCGCGGGCGGACGGCATACGTCCGCGCGCACCTCGGCGCGATCCTCGACGCCGTCGACGCGGGGGTGCCCGTGCGCGGCTACTTCTACTGGTCGTTGCTCGACAACTTCGAATGGGCGTGGGGATACGCCAAGCGCTTCGGTATCGTCCGAGTCGACTACGACACCCAGGTGCGCACCCCCAAGGCCAGCGCCCTCGACTACGCCCGGATCATCGCGACGCGGCAGCTGCCCGGCCCGTGGGCCGATCTGGACGCGAGCAGCGGTGACGACGACCCAGCAGGAGAATTCACGACATGAGCGACGGGACGCTGGCCACCCCCGTCGGGCGACCCACCCTCGAGGAGGTCGCCCGGGTGGCCGGCGTGTCCCGGGCCACGGTCTCCCGCGTCATCAACGGCTCGCCCCGGGTCAGCGCCGACGTGCTCGCCGCCGTCGAGAAGGCCATCGCGGAGCTCAACTACGTGCCCAACCGCGCGGCCCGCTCGCTCGTGGCGCGAGCCACGATGTCGATCGCACTGGTCGTGCCCGAGGACGCGCACCGCTTCTTCGGCGACCCCTACTTCGCCGACGTCGTCCAAGGCATCAGCGACCGGCTCGACGACAGCGACTACGTGCTCAACCTGCAGCTGACCCACCCGAGCTCGCCGTCGGAGAAGACCCGCCGCTACCTGCTCGGGGGCAACGTCGACGGGGCCATCGTCGTCTCGCACCACTCCGGCGACCACTTCCTCGCCTCGCTCAGCAGGTCGCTGCCCGTCGTCTTCGGTGGACGCCCGATCGGTGACGACGCCGAGGACAGCGACTACTACATCGACGTCGACAACCGGCTGGGCGCCGTCACCGGGACCCAGCACCTGATCGACCAAGGCCGCACGGCGATCGCGACGATCACCGGCCCGCCAGACATGCCGGCCTCGGTCGACCGCGAGCAGGGCTGGCGCGACGCCCTGCGCGCTGCCGGCCTCTCCGACCAGCGCGTCGCGCACGGCGACTTCACCGAGGCCGGCGGCATCCGCGCCGCGCTCTCGATCATCGACTCCTTCCCCGACGTCGACGCGATCTTCGTCGCGAGCGACCTCATGGCGAGCGGTGCGCTGCTCGCCCTCGAGGAGCGGGGGCTGCGCGTGCCCGACGACGTGGCGGTCGTCGGCTTCGACAACAGCAAGTACGCCACGCGCGGCAAGGTCGGGCTGACGACCGTCGCCCAGCCGGCCCAGGAGATGGGCGTCGTCATGGCCGACACGCTGCTGCGGCTGCTCGCCGGCGAGACCCCGCCCCGGGTCACGACCCTCGACACCCACCTCGTCGTGCGCGACTCCACCTGATCCCGTCGGAAAGCGAGCACTCGACACTCGAGTGCCCACCTCCCCACCCACACCCCCGTCGGAAACCGAGCACTCGACACTCGAGTGCCCACCTCCCCACCCACACCCCGTCGGGAACCGAGCACTCGACACTCGAGTGCCCCCTCCCCACCCGCCCCCGTCGGAAACCGAGCACGCGACACTCGAGTGCCCACTTCCCCGTCCGCGCACCGTCGGGAAATGGGCACTCGACTGGGGCCTGGGCGAGAGCTGGCATGGCGAAGGGCCGGGATCCGCGTGATGCGGAACCCGGCCCTTGGCCTGCTTCAGACCTCGAAGGTCAGGCGGGGACGACCTCGAAGGTGAGGGTCGCCGCGACCTCGGGGTGCAGACGGACGGTCGCCTCGTAGGAGCCGAGCGTCTTGATGGCCTGCTTGACCTCGATCTTGCGCTTGTCGAGCTCCGGGCCACCGGCAGCCTTGACGGCCGCGGCGATGTCACCGTTGCTGACGGCGCCGAAGAGGCGACCGGACTGGCCGGACTTGGCCGGGACCTTGACCGAGGTGGCCTCGAGCTGGCCCTTGATGCCCTTGGCCTGGTCGAGGTCCTTGATCTCGCGGACCGCACGACCCTTGGTCAGGGCGTCGACCTGCTTCTGGCCGCCCTTGGTCCACGGGGTCGCGAGACCGCGCGGCATCAGGAAGTTGCGGCCGTAGCCGTCCTTGACCTCGACGATGTCGCCGGCCGTGCCGAGGCCGGTGACCTCGTGCGTGAGAATGAGCTTCATGGTGTTCTCCTAGTTCTCGAGCGGCCGGGCTCAGCGAGCCGAGCTCGAGTAGGGCAGCAGGGCCATCTCACGGGCGTTCTTGACGGCCGTGGCGATGAGGCGCTGCTCCTGGACGGACACACCGGTCACGCGACGCGCGCGGATCTTGCCGCGGTCGGAGATGAACTTGCGCAGGAGCGCAGTGTCCTTGTAGTCGATGTTCTCGACCTTCGCCGCCTTCAGCGGGTTGGCCTTCTTCTTGGGCTTGCGCACAACGGGCTTTGCCATCGTGGTGCTCTCCTTCTTGATGAGAGCCCGGGGTTTGGTGCCCCGGGATGGGTTCTGAACTACGTGGGTATGCCGTCCGGCTCAGTTCACCGGACGACGGTGCTGACCTGCTCGAGCTCGATCAGGAGACGCGATCAGAAGGGGGGCTCGTCGTAGCTGGGGGCTGCGCCCCAACCACCACCCTGCTGGCCGCCACCCGGCTGGCCGCCACCGGAGGGCTGGTTGCTCCAGCCTCCCTGGCCGCCGCCGTCGCAGCCGGGGCCGCCTGGCCGCCGGCGGAACCGCCGGTCGCCCACGGGTCCTCGGCCTGGCCGCCCCGGAGCCACCGCTCCAGCCGCCGCCCTGGTTGCCCTGGCCGCCGCCGAAGCCGCCACCGCCGCCGCCGCCGCGCTGGGTCTTGTTGACCTTCGCGGTGGCACTGCGCAGGGACGGGCCGATCTCGTCGACGTCCATCTCCACGACGGTGCGCTTCTCGCCTTCCTTCGTCTCGTAGGAACGAGACTTCAGCCGGCCGGACACGATCACGCGCATGCCCCGCTGGCACGACTCGGCGACGTTCTCCGCCGCGTCGCGCCACACCGAGCAGCGCATGAACAGCGTCTCGCCGTCCTTCCACTCATTGCTCTGGCGGTCGAACTGCCGCGGCGTCGAGGCCACGGTGAAGTTCGCGACCGCGGCACCGGACGGCGTGAAACGCAGCTCCGGGTCGGCGGTCAGGTTGCCGATGATCGTGATGACGGTGTCGCCTGCCATGCGTGGGCTCCGTCAGTCCTTCGTCGGGTGATCGAGCGGGTTCAGTGACTGTCGCTGAATCAGGCGCCGGGGCGCAGCAGCTTGGTGCGCATGATCGACTCGCTGAGGTTCAGCTGGCGATCGAGCTCCTGGGCGGTGGCCGGCTCCGCCGTCATGGTGACGACGACGTAGATGCCCTCGGACTTCTTCTTGATGTCGTAGGCGAGACGGCGACGGCCCCAGATGTCGACGTTGTCGACGGTGCCGCCGTCGTTCTTCACGACGGTGAGGAACTTGTCCATCGTCTTGTCGACGGTGCGCTCTTCGGTCTCCGGGTCGAGGATGACCATGAGTTCGTACTGACGCATGCTTCTAACCCACCTCCTCTGGTCTCGGCGGTCACGAGTCTCTCTCGTGACAGGAGGGTTGCATTCGTCCCACCGCGGGCACGGGGCCCGGCCTGATCTTCCAGCCGGGTTCAGCCTCGCAGACCGCACCGACATCGGTCGGAATGATCCACAGGCCACCGGGCACACGGCGAACTGGGCAAGACTACCCGGCCGGACGGCATACCCCGAAATCGGAGCGACCCAGGGCCGCGAGCGCCTCAGGAGAAGCGGACGATGAGCCGATCCGGCGCGCCGCTCATCGGCCCGGCGAGGTCGTCGGTCTCGAGCGTCCCGCGACCCCACCGACCGCGCGCCCGCAGCCACACCACGGCCACCAGCCACAGCACGGCCACGACGCGCAGCATCGAGAAGAAGGCGTACCACGGCGCCGGAAGCCCACGGTCCGGCACGGTCGTCGCGGCGATCGTGAGCCACACGGCGACGAAGTTGAGCGTCTCGGCGCCGGCCCAGATGAGGTGGTCGCGCCACTGGAGGGCGCACCACGCGACGAGCGGCACCAGCCACAGGGAGCTCTGGACGGTGAACGACTTGCCGGTGACGAGGACGATCCCGACCATGACGAGCGACACCTCGGCGATGGTAGGGCCGCCGCGCCGACGACAGCGCGAGCACGGCCCCGACCACCAGGGCGACGAGCCAGCCGACGACCGCGAGCGTCGTCACGGCACCCTCGGGCAGGGGGTGGCCCGGCGAGCTGCGGCAGCAGCCACGGCGAGCCGTAGCCCGCGCCCGAGGACGCCCACCCCTGGTAGGGCGAGGCGGCCGCCCCGCGGTTGAGCAGCCACAACCCCGAGAGCAGGGCGCCGAAGGTCAGCAGGGCGTAGCCGACGACGCGGCCCATCTCTCGCAGCCGCCCGGACCGCACGCAGAGCAGCGCGATGGCCGCGAGGACCAGCACGGGATACGACCGAGCCCCGATCGCGAGCCCGAGCAGCACCCCGGCGAGCGTCGGGTTGCGCCGCGACCACGCCCACATGCCGGCGCTAGCGAGGGCCACCCCCAGCAGGTCGGCGGAGATGAACCCGGCGAGCACCACGACGGGCGACAGCGCGACGTGCGCAGCCGAGAAGGGCCGGGCGGCAGACGACGCGACGAGCCACACGACGGCGAGCAGCAGGAGCGTCAGCAGCACCGACCACAGCGCGAAGTACCACACCGCGCGCGTCGCCAGCGAGCCGTTGTCGGGCGTGAGGCTCGCGACCGCGGTGAGCACCAGCCCGGTCAGGGGCGGCTGCCCGGTGACCGGTGCGCCGTCGCCTCCCTGGAGGTATGCCGCCACGCCGGCCTTGACGTTGGCGTCACGGTAGGCGGTGGGCAGGTCTGCGTAGCACGCACTCCAGAACTGGGTGTCGCCACTGAAGCCGGTGCGCAGGCACGGCACGCGGAGCAGCACGGCGAGGCCGGCGGTGACGGCCGTCAGGGCCGACAGCAGTGCGGCCGTGAGCAGCCAGGGGAGCTCGTGCGCGGCGGCATACCGGCCACGGGGACCCCCGATGACCTCGGAGGCCGCCCGTACGACCGGGTCGTCGACCTGCTCGGTCACCGAGGGCTCGCTCCCGTCGGCCCGGGACGCCCCCGACCGCACCGGCGCCTCATGGGGTGTTGCTCTTGGTCGACTGCTGCGCCAGCGGCGGCGTCACGCTCGGTGTGCCCGTGGTGGGCCGGGGCCGGCCCGTCCTCGTCGTCGTCGGGACCTGCGTCGTCGTCGGGACCTGCGTCGTCGTCGGCGCCTGCGTGGTCGTCGTGCTCGGAGCCTGGGTGGTCGTCGTGGTCGGCGCCTGCGTGGTCGTCGTCGGCGCTGGGGTGAAGGTCGTCGACGGCGGTGGGGTGAAGGTCGTCGTCGGGGCGGGGATCTTGTCGTCGCCGACGCCTGCCCGTGCCGGGAAGTCCTGCACCTCCATGCCCTCGAGGGCGACCTTCATGAAGTCGTAGAAGACATCGGCCGGGACCGTGCCACCGGTGAGGTTGGTGTCCTCGGAGCTCGGTGAGGGTCTGCGGGTTGCCCTGGGCATCGGGCTTGTACATGCCGATCGAGACGGCGAGCTGCGGGACGAAGCCGGAGAACCAGATCGACTTCGCGTAGGACGACGTGCCCGTCTTGCCGGCGACCGGCCGGTAGAGCCGCTGCCGAGCTTCGTCGCGGTGCCTCCGGTCTTGACGGTGTAGGTCATGGCGTCGGTGACGTCAGCCGTGACGTCCTTGTCGAACGCCCGCTTGGTCGCGGGCTTGGCCTCGAAGCTGAAGTCGCTCGTGGTCGAGGTGACCTTCTTGACGAAGTACGGCTTGGCGCGCACGCCCTGCACGGCGATCGTCGAGTAGGCCGTGGCCATGTCGATGACGTGCGGGCGAGGCGGTGCCGAGGACGTTGGTGAGCGTCGTCGTCGAGGCCCGGCGTCTTCTCCGGGATGCCGGCGTCGATCGCCGCCTGCCGTGTCAGTGCCGGCGTGATCGTGTTGTTGAGGTTGACGAAGGCGGTGTTGATCGAGCGACCGATCATCCGGCGCATGTCGACCATGCCGTAGGAGCGGTCGCCGAAGTTGGTGATCTTCGTGCCGGCGAAGTCCTGGGGCTGGTCGCCGTCGAACCTCGTCTTCGTCGAGACGCCGCTGCGGACCGCGGCGAGCACCGCGAACGGCTTGAAGTTCGAGCCGCCCTGCATGATCGCCTGGGTCGAGGTGTTGTACTGCGTACTTGGAGTAGTCCGCACCGCCGTACATCGCGACGACGGCGCCGTCGCCGGGCCTGACCGCGACGAGGCCGCCGTGCACCTGTCTTGGGCAGGTTGTCCTTCATCGCCGCGATCGCGGCCGTCTGGGCCTTCTTGTCGATCGTCGTGACGATGCGCAGGCCGCCGTTGTCGATGTCCTGCTCGGACAGGCCCGTCGAGAGCAGCTCGCGCTTGACCTGCGCCGTGATGAAGCCGTTGGGCCCGGACGAGAACTTGTTGCCCTTGTAGGCCAGGATCTTCGGCAGCGCGGCGTACTTGGCCCGGTCCGCGGCGCTGAGCCAGCCCTCCTGCACCATGCCGTCGAGGACGTATGCGTAGCGCTTGGTCAGGTTGGCCTCGGCGTCTCGGGCCGTTGGCGGGGTCGTAGAGCGACGGGGCGTTGAGGACCGACGCGAGCACCGCGCCCTCGCCGACGGTGAGCCGGGAGACGTCCTTGCCGAAGTACGCCTTGGCCGCGCTCTGGATGCCGTAGGCGCCGCGGCCGTAGTAGATGGTGTTGAGGTACTTCTCGAGGATCTCGGACTTGGAGAGCTGGCCGTCGATCTTGACGGCGATGAGGATCTCCTTGGCCTTGCGGGAGATCGTCCGGTCCTGCGTGAGGAAGTAGTTCTTGACGTACTGCTGGGTGATCGTGGAGCCGCCGACCTGGGTCTCGCCGGTGACGCTCGTCTTGACGGCGCGCAGGATGCCGCCGACCGAGATGCCGTTGTTCTGGTAGAACGTCCGGTCCTCGGCCGCGATGTGCGCGTCCTGGACGAACTTCGGGACCTTGCTCAGCGGCACGGACTCGCGGTTGCCGTCCTGGACGGCGATGCGGTCGAGCTCGGTCTTGCCGTCGCTGTAGTAGACGATCGAGACCTGCTTGTTGGCGAGCTCGTTCGGCTGCGGGATGGCGGTCCGGTTGTAGGCGATGACGACGCCGACGACGCCGAGCACGAGCAGGACGGCTGCGGCGATCGAGCCCCACTTGAGCGTGCCGAGGGCCCACTTCTTCCAGCCGGTGCGGCCCTTGTCGCGCCTGCTCTGCGTCACAACCTGCTCCATTCAGTGATCAGGCCCGAGAACCGTCCCGAGCCGCCACTCAGTATGACCCGACCGGCGCCGGGACGACGAAACCAAGGAGGCGCTTCACACGAGCGGCACAAGCACCCCACAGGCTCGCTTCACATACCCCGGGGTGCCGTGCAACCTTTCTCCGGGGCCAGCCGGTCCTGCAGGGTGTGACGACAGTGACGGGCACCGACGCCGGGGCGAGCGCCTCCTCGGCCGGGCCGCCGACAGGGGGACGAGCCGTGGACCGAGGGTCCTTCGACGACTTCGTGGCGACGCGCTCCACCAGACTGCTGCGGACGGCATACCTGCTGACGCACGACCGCGCCCTGGCGGAGGACCTCGTGCAGACCTCGCTCGCCAAGGCGTGGTTCGCCTGGGCGCGCATCGAGGGCCAGCCCGAGGCGTACGTCCGCCGGGTCATGGTCAACACGTACTCGAGCTGGTGGCGGCGGCGCTGGAACGGCGAGGAGGCGACGGCCGAGCTCCCCGAGCGCGGCGCGCGCTCCGGTCACCGTCCCGCCGAGGACGTACGCGTGGACGACCGCGCCGACCTGTGGCGGGCGCTCGCGCGCCTGCCGAAGCGTCAGCGGACCGTCGTCGTGCTCCGGTTCTACGAGGACCTCTCCGAGGTCGAGACCGCCGAGATCATGCAGTGCTCGGTCGGCACCGTGAAGAGCCAGGCGAGCCGGGCGCTCGCCAAGCTCCGCATCGACCCCACCCTGGCGCCGAACTCCGACGAGGAGCGTGTCCGATGAACCTCACCGACCTGCGCGACGAGCTGACCACCCACGCCGACGACCTCGGCACGGCCACCGACCTCCGGGCCGGCGTCGCCGCGAAGGTCGCGCAGACGAAGCGCCGCCGCGCCGTGGCCGTCGGTGCCGGCGCGACCCTCGCGGTCGCCGCGCTGGCCGGTCGGCGTCGTGACCACCCTCGGCCGGCCCGCCCCGACCGTTCCCGCCGGTACGCCGTCGAGCGCGGCCCCGATGATCGGCGCCGACGGCATGCCGTTCCGCACCGTCTCCGGACGCCCCCGGCGACATCGTCAAGGACGGCCTGCGCTACCGGGCCCAGGTCGCCGACGACACCCTCGTCGCCGGCTTCATCGGCGACCGTGGTCAGGGGCAGTTCACGCTCGTCTGGGACGCCCGACGACGACCCATGTGTCGTTCGGTGCGGAGTGCTACCTGCCGGGCCTGTCCGACGCGAGGCCAGGACGTACATGGTCAGCGTGGGCCTCGAGGGCACCAAGGGCTTCTTCGGCAGCCAGTGCTCCGGCGAACCGACCGGCCGAGCGCGACCTGCCGCCGGCGGCGGCGATGTCCCGGGCGAGCCGGGCAGGGGTGGGCGGAGCTGACCGTCGGCCAGGCCGCTCGGGTCCGCGTGCAGCTCGTCGACGCGAAGACGCGACAAGCCGGCCTCCGTCGACGGCGCGCAGCTGACGGGAGCCGTGCTACGAGCAGGGCGCGCAGGAGCGGTCGAAGGACGCATCGCGGCAAGACCGTCGCGGCCTGCCGACGTCATCGAGCACCAGGGCTACCGCTACCAGCTCGCGAGCATGGCGGCAGCACCGCTGGCGTCGTGGCACGACCTGTCGACGGGTGTGCCCGCCGGCCAGGCGCTCGTGACCTGGGGCTCCGCCGGGGACAACCTGACGGGTGGTTCCCGGACCTCCGACTCCGGGACGCGGCTCACCGGCCTGCCGGACGGGACGGAGGGCCACGGGTACGGCCGTGGGGCACCAGCCCGGTCCCCGTCGGCTCCGACCACACCGTGACGGTGACGGCGGGGGGCACACGGCCCGACCACGGCACCGGGTTCCTCGCCCTCTACACCCTCGCGCCCTGACGATCGAAAGAGCAATCCGTCCCCACGCTGCGCGCCCACGGGGTCGCGCACACCGGACGGATTGCTCTTTCGATCGCACGTCGACTGGCGATGTATCGCAGCGATATATCCGCGTGTAGGGTGAGGGGGTGCCGAAGTCCCCACGCCCTCAGAGCCGCCGCGCCGCGCTGCTCGAGTTCGCGGTCCTCGGCCTGCTCCATGACGGTCCCCTGCACGGCTACGAGCTGCGCAAGCGCCTCACCACCGCGCTCGGCATCTTCCGCGCGCTGTCCTACGGCTCGCTCTACCCGGCGCTGCGCCAGCTCGTCGACTCCGGCTGGATCCACGAGACCACCGAGGCGGCCGACCGGCAGCAGCAAGCGGCCCCGGATCACCTACGAGCTGACGGCCGACGGCAAGGAGCACTTCCAGGACCTCGTCGCGGCCAGCGGCCCGGACGCCTGGGACGACGACGACTTCGACGTCCGCTTCGCCTTCTTCTCCCGCACCGAGGCGCAGGTGCGCCTGCGCATCCTCGAGGGCCGGCGCTCCCGCCTCGAGGAGCGGCTCGCCAACATCCGCGACGCCTCCCAGGCCCGCCGCGAGCGCATGGACAGCTACACCCTCGCCCTCCAGCAGCACGGCGAGGAGCGCGCCGAGCGCGAGGTCCGCTGGCTCGAGGAGCTCATCGTCGCCGAACGGCGCGCGGCCCTCGACCCCGGCCCCGCGGCATACGACGACACACCACAGACATCACCACCCCCCAGAGCACGACCACCAACAACAAGGAGTGATCCATGGGATCCGTACGCGTCGCCATCGTCGGCGTCGGCAACTGCGCGAGCTCGCTCGTGCAGGGCGTCGAGTACTACAAGGACGCTGACGCCGACCACCGGCGTCCCCGGCCTCATGCACGTCAAGTTCGGCGAGTACCACGTCGCGACGTCGAGTTCGTCGCCGCGTTCGACGTCGACGACAAGAAGGTCGGCAAGGACCTCTCCGAGGCCATCAACGCCTCGGAGAACAACACCATCAAGATCGCCGACGTCCCCACCACGGGCGTCGAGGTGCAGCGCGGCCACACGCTCGACGGCCTCGGCAAGTACTACAGGCTGACGATCGACGAGTCGGCCGCCGAGCCGGTCGACGTCGTGCAGGTGCTCAAGGACCGCAAGGTCGACGTCCTCGTCTCCTACCTCCCGGTGGGCTCCGAGCAGGCCGACAAGTTCTACGCCCAGTGCGCCATCGACGCGAAGGTCGCCTTCGTCAACGCCCTGCCGGTCTTCATCGCCTCCGACCCCGAGTGGGCCGCGAAGTTCGAGGCCGCCGGCGTGCCGATCATCGGTGACGACATCAAGAGCCAGGTCGGCGCGACGATCACGCACCGCGTCATGGCCAAGCTCTTCGAGGACCGCGGCGTCGTGCTCGACCGGACGTACCAGCTCAACGTCGGCGGCAACATGGACTTCAAGAACATGCTCGAGCGCGAGCGCCTCGAGTCCAAGAAGGTCTCCAAGACCCAGGCCGTGACGTCCAACCTGACCGGCTCGCTCTCGGGTCTCGTCGACAGCAAGAACGTCCACATCGGCCCGTCCGACTACGTCGCGTGGCTCGACGACCGCAAGTGGGCCTACGTCCGCCTCGAGGGTCGCGCCTTCGGTGACGTGCCGCTGAACCTGGAGTACAAGCTCGAGGTCTGGGACTCCCCCAACTCGGCCGGCATCATCATCGACGCCATCCGCGCGGCGAAGATCGCCAAGGACCGTGGCATCGGCGGCGCCCTGCTGTCCGCCTCGTCCTACCTCATGAAGTCCCCGCCGGAGCAGCGTCCCGACGACCTCGGTCGCGCCAAGCTCGAGGCCTTCATCGCGGGCACCGAGGAGCGCTGACCCTCCGGTCAGTCCCCGGTTCGAGGTGATCGCCGACCACGTGTGGTCGCCCATCACCTCGAACCAACTGAGCACGTATGCCGTGAGGCCCCCTTCCAGCGGAAGGGGGCCTCACGTGCGTGTGGCGTCGGCGGCCTACTTCAGGACTGAGCCGGTGAGCTTGCCCGAGGTGCCCTGGAGGATGCAGACGGCGTGTCGGTCGAGGCGCCACGCGAGCGCCGTGTCGGGGTAGACGAAGCTCAGATCGGTGTCCGTCACGTTGTCACGGACCAGCGGCTCGACCGCGTCGCTGCAGGCCTTCTCGGCGAGACCGGCGGACTCCTTGTCTCCCGGGAAGTCTCCCCGGTGGAGCTCGACGATCGCGGCGACCTGGGCCTCGTGCGCTCCGCTGCAGGCGCGGGAGGTGACCGCGTCGATCGCGGCGTCCGGAGTGGCCGGCACGCCGTCGAAGCAGTCTCCCGCCTTGAGGTCCTGCAGGAACACCGACTGAGCGGGAGCGACCTGCCCAGCGGCGTCACGCTCCGGTCCACCGGCGAAGATGCCGATGGCGAGCAGGGCGGCCCAGGCGAGCACGCCGAGAGCCCCCAGGACGATGCCGGTGATGGCCAGACCACGACCGCGCTGGAAGCCGCCTCGCAGCTGGTTGAGGGCGACGACACCGAAGACGACGGCGAGCACGCCGACGAGGGGAACGAAGGCGGCAAGCCCACAGCACAGGGAAGCGATGGCGAGTCCGTTGGGCCCCCCGGGCGCCGGCACCGGCTGACCGGGCTGACCGGGCTGACCGGGAAGGTCGACCGTGGCGAGAGGTTGCGGCGCCATGAGCGGGGACGGCGCGGCGCCGGTCGGCGCAGGTGGCGTCGATGACACGGGCGGGACCAGCGGCGGGCCACTGGGAGGTGGGAGTTCGGTGGTCACGTCGTGGAGCATGGCAGGCGGGGCGGCATCCACGGACCGAACGCGAGGGCCGCGACGAAATCGTGACGCACCCGGCATTTCGCCGGACGGTGGCCGACGTCGGACATGGCGGTGCGAGCGGCCCTAGCGGCCGGCCGGGTGGTCCTCGTCGACCGCCGTGACGGTGATGGTGGCGGGGGCATCGGGCTGGAGCGGCTGCGGGGTGATGTCGACCGCGAGCCGCGCCCGGACCGCCTCCGCCACCCAGTACGCCGGACCCGGCCTGCGGGGCCGCATCGGCCGCCACGGGTTGCCCGTGCCGCTCGAGGCCGCCGCCGAGCATGGTCGAACACCGCCTGCGCCGGCACGTCGATGTTCAGCCGGGACCGCACCGCCGTGACGACGTCGTCCGCCAGTGCGGCGTACTCGCGGTCGTCGATCTTCCGGGTGGCCAGGTCGTTCCAGACGAGCACCGACGCAGAGGGCGAGGAAGACGATGAAGCCGACGTTGCCGACGGTGGTGCTCTTCACCATGCCGACGACACCGAGCACGACCATCGCGGCGATCCCGCCCCAGAGGGTCCGCTGGTAGCGGCGCTCGCGGCCTGGGTCGAGGCGCGCCAGGTCGGGGACGTGGACCTCGACCGTGCCGAGCACCCGACCGCGGGGCTGCGGGCGGTGTGCCGCCGGCCGCAGCGCCGTCGCGGCAGGTGACGCCGTTGCCGAGCGGGGAGCCCTCGATGGTGAGCTCCGAGCCGATCGCCAGGTCGACACCCTCGACCTGGTCGGCGCGGGTGGCCGAGAGGAACACCTGGGCGGCGTCCGCGTGCGGGTCGTCGTCGGTCTGCACCCAGAAGATGATCCCGCGGTCGTCGTCCAGCACGGTCTGCTCCGGGCGGCTGGCGACGATGCCGTGGAA
This sequence comes from uncultured Actinomycetota bacterium, assembly GCA_963849965.1. GTDB lineage: Bacteria > Actinomycetota > Actinomycetes > Actinomycetales > Dermatophilaceae > Terrabacter. The sequence continues at coordinate 119,686 of CAWKJV010000017.1, forward strand.
GGTCTGGGGGGCGGTCACGATGTGCTCCTGCTCGGGTCGGGGCATGGCGGGGCTCAGCCGCCCCGCGCAGGAGCATGACAGGTCATCCCCCGATCCGGGCCCAAATCGGACAAAGAGGATGAACCGTCGCCTCAGCGACGGCCCGCGCCCGCCCGCGTCAGCCCGCGTCAGCCCGCCGACGGCATACGCGACGGAGCCTCGCGACCCTCGGATCCCGCGGCACCCGCGTCGGCACCCGCGTCGGCGCCCGCGTCGGCGCCCGCGCTGTGCCGCCGCTTCTGCCAGATGACGAGAGCCACGACGACGACCACCGCCACGACGACTGCAGCGCCACGACCGAGCCACGTCTCGACCCGGGCGTACGACTGGCCGGCGAGGTAGCCGGCGGTGACCACGACGCCTGCCCCACGCGATGCCGCCCGCGGCGTTCCAGACGAGGAAGGTCGGGTAGTGCATCTTGGACATCCCGGCGAGCGCCGGCATGACGGCACGCAGGAACGCGGTCCAGCGAGCCGAGGAAGACCGCAGCGCCACCTCGCCGACCGAGGAAGTCCTGCGCGCGATCGATGCGGTCCCGGTGCCGGTCGAAGGCGCGCAGCTGCACGACCCGGCCTCCGAGGTGGCGACCGACCTCGAAACCGACGCTGTCGCCGACGATGGCCGCGACCACGACCACGACGAGGACCGCCGCGAGGGGTACGTGCCCGAGCGAGGCCGCGACTCCGCCGAGGATCGCGACCGTCTCACCGGGCACGACGAAACCGACGAAGAGCGCGTCCTCGACGAAGACGACGCCGCCGACGACGAGGAGCACGAGCCAGACCGGGGCATGCAGGACCTGGGTGGTGATCGTGTCGAGCAGGGCGCTCACGTCGGACTCCTCGGGACGGCGACAGGGTTCGACCAAGTCTTGGTGGCTGACTGGAGTGCCCGCTGAGTGCGCGTCACAACATTTGGACACCCATAACGCCGATGCATGGTCTTGTGGTCACAATGAGTCGCAGACCGGGGCGTGCCGTGCGCCCGACCGCGAGAGGACGAGCCAATGGCAGCACCGCGACTGGGCGAGATCGCCCCCGACTTCGAGGCCTCGACGACCGAGGGCCCGATCCGTTTCCACGACTGGAAGGACGCCAGCTGGGCCGTCCTCTTCAGCCACCCGGCCGACTTCACGCCCGTCTGCACGACCGAGCTCGGCCGCGTCGCCGCCCTCGAGGACGAGTGGGCCAGGCGCGGCGTCAAGGTGCTCGCCGTGTCGGTCGACCCGCTCGAGCAGCACGAGGAGTGGAAGACCGACATCGAGGAGGTCGGCGGCGCGGCGGTCGGCTACCCGATCATCGCCGACGACTCCCGCCGGGTCTCCGAGCTCTACGACATGATCCACCCCGGCGAGGGCGACACCTCGGGCGTGCGCTCGGTCTTCATCATCGACCCGGCCCACAAGATCCGGCTGTCGCTGACCTACCCCAAGAGCGTCGGCCGCAACTTCGACGAGATCCTGCGCGCCGTCGACGCCCTCCAGCTCACCGACAGCGGCCCGTTCTCGACGCCGGCCGACTGGCGCGAGGGCCAGAAGGTCATCGTCGCCCCGACGGTCTCGACCGACGACGCCCGGGCGCGCTTCGGCGCCGATGCCGTCGACGAGGTCAAGCCCTACCTGCGCTTCACCACCGCCCCGCCGAGCCTCGGACGCGCCCACCAGGCCCGACTGACTGGGTCAGGCGGCCCGAGGAGCCGGCGCAGCTCGGCGAGGAAGGCGTCGACGTCGGCCTCGGTCGTGTCCCAGGAGCACATCCAGCGCACCTCGCCGGTGGCCGGGTCCCAGTCGTAGAAGCGGAACCGCTCGCGCAGCGCGTTCGCGACGTCGCGGTCGAGCACCGCGAAGACGGCGTTGGCCTGCACCGGGCGCTGGACCGTCACGCCGGGCGAGCGGCTCGACGCCGGCGGCGAGCCGGGTCGCCATCGCGTTGGCGTGCGTGGCCGAGCGCAGCCACAGGTCGCTGCCGTAGAGCGCGATGAGCTGCGCCGACACGAAGCGCATCTTGGAGGCCAGCTGCATCGACAGCTTGCGCACGTGGACGAGCCCGAGGGACGGGTCGGCGGCCAGCTCGGGGTTCACCACGACGACGGCCTCGGCCGCGAGAGCGCCGTTCTTCGTGCCGCCGAGGCTCAGCGACGTCGACGCCGGCCTCGCCGGTGAAGGCGGACAGGTCGGTGCCGAGGGTCGCGGCGGCGTTGGAGATGCGGGCCCCGTCGAGGTGGACCCGCATGCCGAGCGAGTGCGCATGGTCGCTGATCGCGCGCACCTCCTCGGGCGTGTAGCAGGTGCCGAGCTCGGTGGTCTGCGTGATCGACACGACGAGCGGCTGCGCGCGGTGCTCGTCGCCGAAGCCCCAGGCCTGCCGGTCGATCAGCTCCGGCGTGAGCTTGCCGTCCGGCGTCGGCACGGTGAGCAGCTTGATGCTGCCCATCCGCTCCGGGCGCCCCGCCCTCGTCGGTGTTGATGTGGGCCGTCTCGGCGCAGACGACGGCTCCCCAGCGCGGCAGGAGCGCCTGGAGGGCCACGACGTTGGCGCCCGTGCCGTTGAAGACCGGCCACGTCACGGCGCCGGCGCCGACGTGGCCCGCGACGACGTCCTGCAGCCGCGCCGTGTAGGCGTCCTCGCCGTAGGCGATCTCGTGGCCGCCGTTGGCCTCGGCGAGCGCGGCGAGCACCTCGGGGTGCAGGCCGGCGTAGTTGTCGGACGCGAAGCCGCGGCGCTCGGGGTCGTGCAGGGTGCTCACGGGGGTCCTCACTGGGGTCGGGCGATGACGGTCGCTGGGTCGGACGGGTCGGGCAGGCGTGGTGCCCGGCCGCCTACAGGTCGACGCGCGCGCCGTTGAGGGCTGAGGGATCTCCGTCGAGCAGCCCGGTGAGCCACTCGGCGATCCTCGGCCGGGCTGGTCGCCGTGCGACCCGTCCCGATCCACCTCACCACACCGACGACCGCGGCCGAGCCCGGGGTCGCGCTCTCGGACCCGAAGGAGTCGGCGAGGGCGCCGAGCCACGTCTCGGCAGCTGCCTTGGCGCTGGCGTATGCCGCGTTGCCGGCCGTGGGTGCCTGCGCGGCGGCCGCGCTCACGATCGCCACGCGGCCTCGCCCGGAAGCGAGCAGGTGGTCGTGCAGGGCGAGGGTCGTGTGCCGCAGCGTGTCGACGAGGTTGCCCGAGAGCCAGCGCCAGTCGTCGTCGGTCGAGTCGGTGAAACGGTCACCGCCGCGCCAGCCCCCGACGAGGTGGAAGAGCGCGTCGACGTGCCCGTGGTCGGCCACGACGTCGCGGGCGAGGGCCTGCACGGCGTCGCCGTCGAGCAGGTCGCAGACCCGCGTGTCGAGGCGAGCTCGCCGTGCCGACCGCCGTAGCTCGCCGTCCAGCTGGCCGTCGAGCTCGGCCCAGTTCGGCGTGGAGCGACTCGAGCGAGGCGGCGTCGCGGCCGACGGCCACCACCTGCTCACCGCGGGCGAGCAGGGCCGAGCAGGTCGCGCGCCCGGTCGCTCCGGTGGCGCCGGTCACGACGACGACGCGCACGGACGGCGCCGGGCGAGCCGGTCGCGGTCACGCGCTCGCCCCGGTGATGCCGGCCGTCGACTCGATGACGCCCTTCATCTTCTTGGACAGGGCCTCGTAGAACATCGAGAGCGGGAACTCGTCCGGCAGCACCGCGTCGGTCAGCCCCTTGGGCGGCCCGTCGAGGGGCAGCGCGGCCAGGTCGCCCGTCGCGGTGTCGGGCCCACGCCGACAGCGGGTGCGGCGTCAGCACGGACGCGACGAGGTCGTAGGCCGCCAGCCAGTGTGCGGTCTTGGGACGGTCGATCGAGCGCCAGTAGAGGTCCTCGACCGTGCGCCCGAGCTCGAGCACCGGCTCCGCGACGCGCTCCCACTCGATGGTGAGGCGGTTGTCGGTCCAGTGCAGCACGCCCCTGCTGGTGCAGCCACGCGAAGAGCAGCTGTCCGCCGAGGCCGTCGTAGTTGCGGGTGCGGTCACCGGTGATGGCGAAGCGGAAGATGCGGTCGAAGAGGACGGCATACTGCACCGACCGGGCGTAGGGGTGGCCCTGCGCCTCGAGCGTGACGGCCTCACGGAAGGCCGTGAGGTCGCAGCGCAGCTCCTCGAGCGAGTAGAGGAAGTACGGCATCCGCTGCTTGATCATGAACGGGTCGAAGGGCAGGTCCCCGTGCATGTGGGTGCGGTCGTGGATGAGGTCCCACATGACGAAGGCGCGCTCGGCGAGCTCCTGGTCCGCGACGAGGCGGGCGGCGTCCGGCGGCAGGGACAGGCGCGTCACCGCGGCCGCCTCGGAGACGACGCGACGGAACCGGGCCGCCTCACGGTCGGCGAAGATGCCGCCCCACGTGAAGGTCGGGACCTCGCGCATCGCGACGGTCTCGGGGAAGAGCACGGCGGAGTTCGTGTCGTAGCCGGCGGTGAAGTCGAGGAAGCGGATCGGCAGGAAGAGCTTGTTGGAGTAGTCGCCGCCCTCGAGGTCGGCGACGAAGTCGGGCCAGATCACCTCGAGCAGGACGGCCTCGACCTGGCGGTTCGGGTTGCCGTTCTGGGTGTACATCGGGAAGACGACGAGGTGGGGCAGGCCGTCGACCCGGTGCTGCGCCGGCGCGAAGGCGACGAGGGAGTCGTAGAAGTCCGGCACCTCGAACCCGCCGTCGGCCCAGCGACCGAAGTCCTTGACGAGGGCTTCGAGGTAGTCGGCGTCGTGCGGCAGCTGCGGCGCGAGGGCCTCGATGCCGGCGACGACGCGGCCGACCTGGGCCGCGGCGGCCTCGTGGTGGGCGGCCTCGGGCACGGACCCGTCGGCCACCTGCAGCGCCCGGAGGTCGGTGACCGCGGACTTGAGCGCGACGCCACGCGTCGGAGCTGACGAGCGGGTGGTCGGCGGCGAGGTCACGTGGCGCACCCGGCGCGGCGCGACGAAGCAGACGGCGTTGTGCACGAGCTCGGCGAACGACTGCGCACCGGCGGCTGAGTCCGCATCCGGGACGACGGTCAGCACGACGACGCGGCCGGCCCCAGCAGCCGTGGTGGCGGCCACCGGCACCCCGCCGGCAGCGAGCAGCGGACGGGCCGGCGCCTGCACGGCCAGCGAGCCGGAGGCTCGGAGCGCACCGAGGTCGACGCGCGCGAGCAGGTCCTCGCCGATCTCCGTGTCGCGCTCGACGCGGACGGCGGGCCGGAGGGTCCCGGGCGCGGCGTCCTCACCGACGGTCACACCGGCCAGTGCACGCGTCGGAGCACCGAGGACGACGACGCCCCGGCCCTGGGTCAGCGCGTCACGCACCTCGTCGTCCATGGCCGAGGAGGCCTCGACGACGAGGACGTCGGCCGCCGGGGCGGGGGTGGGCACGCAGCCGCGGCGGGTCAGCGCGTCGGCGAGGTCGGACCGGTCGGCGACGACGGCCACGAGGGGAAACAGGCTCACGAAGGGGCCTCCTGTCCGAAGATACTTCTGCATTGCTGCCTTGCTGAGAGAGAATCTACGGGCCAGTGGCGCACCAACGCCAATTCATCTCGCCACGGCGTGCGATGACGCACACCTGGGCTCAGGCCACCCGAGCCGGCGCACACGAAAGGGCGGCCGCTCCTCCCCTGAGAGAGCGACCACCCTTCGCGCTGCGGTTGCCGCGGAGCCGTGGCTCACGCGGCAGCCGGGCTCACTTCGACGACGTCTGCTTCTGCGTCTCGGCGTTCGTCTTGCACTTCTTGCCCATGGCGTCGAGCTTGTCGCCGGCGGCCGACACGACCTGGCGCTGGCCGTGCCAGTCGCTCTGGAACTGCTCGGCGTCGGTGCCGCCCCAGTTGCCCTTGATGGTGGAGACGGCGCCGTTGACGGCCTCGACGATGCCGTCGAGCTCGCCCTTGTAGCCGACGAGCTTGTCACCGGACGCGGACACCGCGTCGGCGTTCATACCCTTCTTGTAAACAGCCATGTCAGTTCCCCTTCAGAAGTGAAGCGTGCGTTGGTCGTGGGTGAGCGAAGGTCGATCAGTACTGCGACGAGGTGCTGCGCTGCTGCTGAGACCTCGTGGTCGATCGTCGACTTCATCTCGGTGAGCAGCTTCTGGGCCTTCTGGAGCTCGGGACGGTGCGTGCCGGTCCACTCCTGCTCGAACTGCTTGGAGTCGTCACCCTGCCAGTTCTGCTTGAGCGACTCGACCTCCTGGTCGACCTTCGTGATGAGCTTCTGGATGGCCTCCGCCTGCTGCTGCAGGACGTTGCCCTGGGCGTTGACCTCATCGTCGTTCATTCCGAGCCAAGCCATGACCTTCTCCTTTGCCTGTGTTCCCCCGACTGATTCGGGAAGTTCTCTTCCGGACCAACCGTGCAGGCCCGCGCTGTTCGAAACTTCTCGACGTTCTGACACCTTCGGGCGGTTCGTCCGATGGGCGGCTTTCGTCGACATGCAGAACCTATGTCAGCCTTCGGGGGGTGTCGATGGGGAGCACTCCCCATGATTTCGCCGCCCTCGCGGACACCGATGGCGTATGCCGTGAGCGTCCTTCGACTCCCTTGTGCCACAACGCTTTCGGCGGGCTGAGCGAGCTCACGGCAGGGCCGCCTGGAGCAGCTCGAAACGGCCCTTCTCGATGAGGAAACCGCGTCCCGGGGGAGCTCGGCCCGGTTGAGGGCGGGGAGGTTCGCCTTGAAGACGGAGAGCCCCTCGTTGCCGTCCGGGTGCAGGGCGAGGCCCGAGCGCGAGGTCTTGAGCAGTGCCTGCAGGCCGAAGTTGCTGCTGAAGAAGGCCGCCTCACCCTCGGCGACGACGAGCTGGTCGTTGTCGACGCAGGCCTTGGTCAGGGTCGTCAGGGCGTTCTCGGCGCCCGACGGCGCGAGGTCGTCGATGCGCTCGACGAAGACCGCGACGGGCCTCGTGACGCGCCCCTCCTCGATGTCGGCGGCGAGCCGGGTCGCGAGCGCCGTCGTGGCCTCCCCGCCGACCGCGGTCTCGGTCCAGATGCCGAGGTCGAGCAGCTCCGAGGTCCGCCGCGGCGTCATGAGGTAGAGCGCCGAGGCCGAGCTGAACCGGAAGAGGCCGGCCGCCGTCGTGGCCACCGCCGTCGTGCGCCCCGAACCGGAGGGCCCGGTGATGATGAAGGTGCCCTTCGGGTCGAAGCCGTGCGGCTCGAGGCTCGAGGAGGCGACCCCGACGACGGGTCGACCGCCGAACTCCGACGGCAGGTCGCCGAGCGGGATGACCTCGGCGAGACTCTCGATCGGCGGCGCCTGGCTGACGCCGGCCTTGCGCGTCGCGTCGGCGAAGGCCTCGATCGCCGCGGCCTGGACGGTGACGTCGGACGAGCCGCCGAGCACCGCGACCTGCACCTCGGACCCTGACATGAGGCCTCGTCCGGGCGGGGAGGCCATCGTCAGGACGTCGCCGGGCACGCCGAAGACGGAGTAGTCGTCGACGTTGCTCATGCGCAGGATGATCCGTCCCTGCACCGCCGCGGCGAGGTTGGTGGGCAGGCCGGTGCGCTGGTCGGAGGCGATGATGAAGTGCACGCCGACCGGTCGTCCGTCGGCCGCGAGACCGGCGAGCAGGTCGAGCCACTGGAAGCGTCCGCCCACCTCGTAGGCCTGCCGGAACGCCGTCATGTTGTCGATGAGGACGAGCACGCGCGGCTCGTCGGGTCGACCGGCGAGGCGGCGGTAGTCGGTGATCGTCGCGGCACTGACGGCCGAGTAGCGCGAGGCGCGCTCGTCGATCGTGGCGCGCAGCATGCGGAGCAGCCGGGTGACGCGCTCGTGGTCACCGCCCGGCACGATGGATCCGACGTGCGGCAGCGTCTCGAGCATCGCGAGACCGCGGTTGCCGAAGTCGAGGCCGTAGACGTGGCAGGGACCGCCGCGCACCGTGTAGCCGGCCGCGATCGCCATCGAGCGCAGGAAGACGGACTTGCCCGAGCCGGACGTGCCGTAGATCGCGATGTTGCCCTCCTTGTCGGGGCGGAACGCGATCTCGGGCTGGGCCTGGTTGTCGGGGTCGTCGGCCACGCCGAAGACGAGCTCGTCGTCGCGGCGCTCCGTCGGCAGCGTCGCGAGGTCGTAGACCGCGCGCATGTCGGGCAGCCACGGCTTGCGCGGCCTGGGCAGCTCGGCGACGCGCGCGGCGCGGCCGAGCGTGGCGACGAGACGCTGGATGTCGGTCGGGCCGAGGTCGGCCGCCTCGTCGGCGCCCTCGACGCGCGGCGGCTCCCACTCGGTGCCGCGGCCGAAGGTCAGCGTCTCGACCTTCATGTCGGGCGGCGGCGGGACGTCCGAGGTCCACCCACCGGCATACCCCGTCTGGAAGGGGACGAGCCGGCCCGGGCCGGTCTTGGACACGGCCCGGCCGGGGAGGGCGGGGTCGAAGAACGCGGCCTCCTTGGACCCGAGCACGTCGTCGGAGTCGTTCTCGTCGGCCATCCGCAGCGCCATCCGCAGGTTGGTGTTGGCGCGCAGGTTGTCCTTGATGACACCGGCGGGACGCTGCGTGGCGAGGATGAGGTGCAGGCCGAGCGAACGGCCGCGCTGGGCGACGTTGACGACGCCGTCGACGAACTCGGGCACCTCCTGGACGAGGGCGGCGAACTCGTCGACGACGATGATGAGCGACGGCGGGGCGTCGACCTCGCCGCGCCGCTCGAGCTCGACGAGGTCCTTGGCCTTGTGCCGGGCGAGCAGGTGCTCGCGGTAGTGCAGCTCGGCCGCGAGCGACGCGAGCGCGCGCCGCACGAGGTGCGGCGACAGGTCGGTGACGAGGCCGACGGTGTGCGGCAGCTTGACGCAGTCGCGGAAGGCCGAGCCACCCTTGTAGTCGACGAGCAGGAAGGTGACGCGCTGCGGCGAGTGCGCGGCGGCCATGCCGAGGATCCACGCCTGGAGCAGCTCGGACTTGCCGGCACCGGTCGTGCCACCGACGAGGGCGTGCGGTCCGTCGGAGCGGATGTCGACGGAGAACGTGCCCTGGCTCGACTGTCCGACGATGGCGCGCAGGTTGCCGGGCTTGCGCGGCAGGACCGCCGGCGCATACGGGCCGGTGAGGATCGAGCGGGACTCACCCCACTTCTCGATGACGGCCTGCTCGGAGCTCGCGAGGTCGGTGCCGGCGAGGGTGAGGAGCGAGACGGCCCGGGGCAGGTCGCTCGCGTCGTCGACCGGCACGCCGGCGTCGACGACGGGCGCGAGCTGGCGCGCACACGCCATGGCCTCGTCGTAGCCGATGCGGTCGACGGCGACGGGCTGCACCTCCTCGCCCGCGTGGACGAAGCCGGCGAGCGAGCTGTGGTCGTCGCTGACGACGAGGAAGGTGTGGCACGCGGCCGGCAGCAGCTGCTGGGTCTCGGCGACCCAGACCACGACGATGCCGTGCCGGTGGCCGCGCTCGGCGATCGCGACGAGGCGGCTGCGGTCGATGGGGGCGTCGCTCTCGACGAGCACGAGGACGGTGGGACGCTCGGCGTCCGCCTGCTCCTGCTCCTTGCCGGTGCCCTTGGCCTCGATGATGTCCTCGAGGGCGTCGGCGAGCGCCGAGCACCCGGGTGCGCTCGCAGCGAGGTGGTCGACCTCGATCGGGCTGTGCGGCGACGTCGTGTGCGGGAGCCACTTGAGGAAGTCCCAGTCACGCGCGGAGCTGCCGGAGGCGAAGGAGCAGACGGCGAGCTCGGCCGGTGAGTGCAGCGACGCCATCTGGAGCACGAAGGAGCGTGCCGCGCCGAGAGCGCTCGCGCGCTGTCCGGCGATGCCGACGGCACCGTCGGTCAGGGGGGTGGCCACGACGGGGACGTCGTGGACGACCTCGAGACCCTGCAGCTCCTCCGAGACCGCGAGCCAGGCCTCCGCCTTGGAGCGGCCGACGGCCGGCATCTTGATCGCGGACCGGGACGGACGGGTGCCGAGGCCGAGCCGGAGCTCGCCGAAGCCGTTGCCGTCGCGGCGGCGGGTCCACAGCAGGGCGCTCCGGTCGCGGACGGCGGTGAGGCAGTCGACGCCGCTGGGGTGCTCGGCGCGCCGGGTGTTGCCCTCGACCTCGAGCGACCCGCGGATGCGCTGCGAGAGCAGCTCGAGGTCCTCGCGGAAGTCCGCCATCGCCTGCGCGTAGTCCTTCTTCTGCTGGCGCCGCGCCTCGTAGTAGGTGCCGGCCATCATCATCGGCATCATCAGCATGAAGATGATCGAGAACGCGCTGCGCGTGATGAGGTACATGACGATGCCCATGAGCAGCGGCACGACCATCGCGACGAGCGGCATCGGGTTCAGCTTGCCCCGCTCGGGCAGGTCGGGGACCTGCCACTCCTGGCCGGAGAAGAGCGGTGCCACCCGGGGCGAGCGCGAGAAGGCGACGGTGCCGGCGTCGCCCGACAGGACGCCGCTGCCGGGACGGCTGACGACGCCGTCTCCCTGCAGGTGCACCTCGAGCTCGGTGTCGCCGACGCGCACGACGTCGCCGCTCTTGAGGTGGGCGCGCGTGACCTGCTGCCCGCCGGCGGTGATGCCGTTGGCCGAGCCGAGGTCGACGACCTCGACGACCTCCTGGATGACGAGCTTGGCGTGCTTGCGCGAGACCGACTCGTCGGACAGCTGCACCTCGCAGCCGCGACCACGGCCGACGTATGCCGTCCCGCGGGCGAGCGGGAACTCCTTGCCCGCGTCGGGGCCGGACCGGATGTAGGCGACGGCCGCCGGACGGCCCCGGTCGACGAAGCCCTCCCCGGCGCGGGTCACCGAGACGCGCATGCCCGACTGCAGACCGCTCTCGGCGACGGTCGCGCGCGGGTCGAGCCCACGCAGGTCCTGGTCGACGAGGGCGAGGGTCATCGCGGCGTCGACCCCGAGCACGCTCGAGCGGTGCGGGTCGGCGGCGGCGAGGTAGGAGGCGAGGTCACCGACCGTGGTGGCGGAGTCCGTCGTCGCGACGAGGTCGGTCTCACGGTCTCCCGAGCGGAGGACGAACTTCAGCTTCACGCGTCTCTTCCCTTTCGTGCCGCCCGGGCGCTCTTGGCGCTGGGCGCCATGGTGCCCCGCCGCGGTCGTCGTCGCCGGTTCGCGGCGGGTGGGCGCGGCCTCGGCCCTGGCGGCGCGAGGTGCGGATGCGGGCGGGCCCGAGGCCGGAGCCGCTCGGCAGGTGGTCTCGGAAGGTGCGCAGCGAGACGTCGCCGCGCAGCCTCTGCCAGAAGCTCTGCTGGCTCCGGATCCGCTGGCGCGCCGTCTCGACGTCGGCCCAGAAGGCGTCGACCTCCTCGGGCGTCGGCTCGGCGACGTCGAAGACGTGGCCGTTGGCGGCGGCCGCGAGCGGCACGAGGGCCAGGTCACGTGCCGGTCGAGTGCTCACTCGCCCCCCGCGGGGGCAGTGGCTCCGTGCTCGGAACCGGGGGCGACGTGGAGCACTCGACGGGACGGGGGCGCCCATGAGCGCACCGTCGACGACGGGGCTCGGCTTCTCGGGCGCGGGACCGAAGACGTGCTCCTCGAGGGCGCGCGCCTGCTCGAGCCGGGTTCCCTTGACCGGCAGCGGCATCCGCAGGTCGCGGGCGGTGTCGACGACCTCGCGCCAGCCGCCGCTGACCCGGCTCGCGGTCTCGCCGGTCGTGCGCCGACGGCGCCGGCGCAGCCACTTGGCGCCGCGGATCGCGCCGTAGACGAGGAGCAGCGACGAGCAGCGGGACCACGACGAAGAAGAAGAGCCAGCGCAGCCAGTCCGGCCAGTTGTTCGGGTCGAGCGGGTTCTTGTCGTCCTTCTGCGGGGTCTTCAGCTGGGTCGCGTTCTGCGCCTGGTCGGGCCCCTGGAGGACGCTCGGCGGGTTGTTCGCCGCGGGCGGGGGCACCTGGGCGCCGGTCTTCTTCTCCTCGGACTTCTGGATCAGCTGCTGCGGCTTCTTGTTGCGGTCCGGGACGAACTGCCTCCAGTAGATCGGCTGCCACGAGCCGTCGGTCCGTGCGACCTCGACCCAGGCGTGGACGTCCTTGCCCTTGATGGCGCCGGTGGCGTCGGGCTCGGCGCCGAGGACGACGCGGGCCGGCACGCCGAGGCGGTTGGCCGCGAGCGCCAGCGCGGCGGCGTACTGCTCGTCGTTGCCGGCGAGCTGGGTGGCCTTCATGAACTGCGTCATGCCGCCGGAGGCTGTGGCCCGGGAGGAAGACGTTCTGGTAGTCGCCGGGCGCGCCGCCGTCGGTGTAGGCGCCGTCCTGCATGGCCTTGGCGACGGCGACGACCTTCTCCCACTGGCCGTCGACGCGCTCGGTCCACGGCGAGATCTTGTCGTCGATGAACGTCAGGTTCTGGCTGTCGACGACGGTGCCGTCGGCGACGTCGACGCTCTTGGGCAGCTCGGCGTCGACCTTCTGGGCCAGGGCGGTGACCGTGTAGGTGTCGCCGGCCTGGAGCTTCTCGGGCAGGACGCCGGTGTTGGTGTCGACGTTGAAGCGCAGGTCGTCGCCGAGCTGGTCGCCGCGCGGGCCGCCGAAGTCGAGACCGGTGACGGTGCCGAAGGTCGGCAGCCACACGTCGCTGTAGCCACCGGCCGGAACGCTGACCGTCGCCGTCACCGGGTCGCCGGCGCCCTCGGCCGCGATGTGGCTGCCGACCTTGCGGAAGCCCGCGCCGTCGGGGGTCGTCGCCGCGTGCCGTCGGTTGGCGACGTTGCCGGCGCCCCAGACGAAGTCGTCGTAGGAGTCGAGAGCGGCGATGCGCACCGGCACGCCCTGCGGCAGGCCCTTGACCGTCAGCAGCGTCTTGTCGAAGAGCTCGGCGCCGTTGGGCTCGGTGTACTGCCGGAAGCCGGCGAGCGGCGAGGCGTACTGGGTCACGTCGAAGGGCGGCACGAGCGGCCGAGCGGAAGACGGTGCGCTCGGCGTCGTCGGCGCCGGGCAGCATGGGGCCCGACGAAGAAGCCGCCCACGGTCGCGACGGCGAGCAGCGCGGCGGTCGTGACCGCGCGCGTCGTGCGGCCGGCGCCGTTCTGCAGGGCGGGGCGGTTGCGGTTGCTGCGCAGCGCCGTCCAGCCGATGGCGACGAGGGCGAAGACGGCGCCCTGGAGCAGCACCGCCGCGGGCGTCAGCGTGCCGAGCACGATCGAGGCGACGAGCAGGAGCACCGGCGCGACGAGCGCGATGACGGCGCCCGTCCAGCGGCGCGCGACGCCGTAGGTCAGCGCGGCGCCGACGAGCCCGAAGAGGAACGGCAGGGCCATGTAGGGGCCCTCGGAGTCGACGGGCGGCGAGCGCGGTGAGCAGCTCCTTCCAGCCGGGCACCGCCATGTGCACGAGCGTCGCGAACGTCTGCCCGGACGGGATGAAGCCCGCGACGAGGTCCTCGCGGACCGCGACGGGCCCGCCGAGCAGGAGGTAGGCCGCCGCGACCGCGAGCAGCGTGACGATGCCGTGGGCCCGGAAGGTCGCGGTGACGTGGGTGACGAGCAGGCCGATGACGAGGCCGGCGAGGCCGACCCAGAGCCAGCCGAGGCCGAAGAAGGTCGTGCGGAAGCCGACGAGCGCCAGCGCCGACGAGCACGCACGCGTGAAGCCGGCGTCGACGAGGTGCGGCGGCGGTCGGGCGCAGTCGGGCCAGCTGGGCGCGGATGCGCTCGCCGGCCGTCGGCGGCGTGGCCAGCGCGGAGGGCGGAGGGGCCGGGATCGAGCCATGGAGCCTGCCGGGCCCGGCGACGTCGGTGAGCTCATCGGGCCACCCCTGAGACGAGAAGCGTGCGGAGGTCCTCGAGCGCGGCGAGCGTGAGGATGACGAGGCCGCCGCCACGACGGATGCCGTGGTCGGCCATGCGGGTCGATGACGACGATGACGCGCGCTGACCTCGGGCGGGAACTGCCCGGCCGCGCGCTGCAGCTCGACGAAGGGCCGGTGCGGGCCGGTCACGAGGAAGCACGGTGCTCGTGTCGGGCGCCAGCTCGGCCGCGTCGAGCGAGGTGGTGAAGAGGTCGACGGGTCCGGGCTCGACCCGCGACATCGCGTCGAGGCCGACCTGCGGGACCGACTTCGTCACCTTCTGCGGGCCGCAGACGATGGTGCAGTCCTGCTCGTCGAGCATGACGCGGACCATGATCGAGCTGCCGACCGAGATCGCCGTCTCGACGTCGGCCTGGATCGCCGTCGGGGCGTTGGCGGCCATGACGTCGCGCTCGACGTCGCGGTCGGTCCGCCCGGTCCTGCCGTGGCCCGAGCGGTACTGCTCCGGGTCGGGGTCGACGATGACCGTCACGTGCGAGCGGCGGGTGTCGAGGAACTGGCGCACGAGGAGCTTGCCGGCCTTGGCCGAGCTGCGCCAGTGGATGTAGCGGCGGTCGTCGCCCGGCTGGTACTCGCGCAGCGCGTGGAAGGCGAGGTCGCTCATCGAGACGTCCTCGGTGGTGCTGCCCTCGAGGTCGCGCAGCAGGCCGGCGCCGAGCGACTCGAGCGCGACGGTGCGCGGGTGGACGAAGAGCTCGGTGCGCTCGGTCCACGTCAGGGTGCGGCGCATGAGGCCGAGCGGGTCGCCCTGGACGGTCGTCGCGGGGCCGACCTGGATGACGCCGCGGCGCGAGGTCGGCACGACGAAGAGCTCCTCGTGCGCGTCGCCCGGGGTCAGCGGCGGCAGCACGAACCGGGCCGCCGACAGGCCGACGGGCAGCTCGACGAGGATCGGCAGCATCGGCGTGCGCGCCTCGTTGGTGACGAGGATGCGGCCGGTCGCGGGCTCGCCGACGACGACCCGGCGCGGGTCGACCTCGGCGAGGATGCGGACCTTGGTGCGGCCGAGCGCGAGGGCGAAGCAGATGACGAAGAGGAGCAGGGCCGCCGCGGCGACCATGAGCAGCTCGGTCCAGCCCCAGCGCGCGCCGACGACCCAGCAGACGACGCCGAGCGCGAGGATCGTCCACCCGAGCGGCGAGATCCACCGCAGGAGGCCGGCGACCGGACGCCAGACACCTTCGGTCTGGTCCGCCACCTGCTCGATGGAGCGGGTGATCGGCGTCGGTGATCTGGCGGAGGCCACGGCTCGTCGAGCCCGGGACGGCGCGCGACGGCGCTGCCCCCTGGTCCTGCTGGGTCATGCGTTCCCCTTGGTTGCTTCGGCTCGAGTCGCCGGTCAGGCCGAGGCGCGCTCGGCCGGCGGCGCGATGTCGCCGAGGATCTGGTCGACGCACTGCTCGACGGTCGTGCCGGCGAACTGCGCCTCGGCGTTGAGCAGCAGGCGGTGGCTCAGCACCGGCTCGGCGAGCAGCTTGATGTCGTCCGGGACGACGTAGGTGCGGCCCTGGCTCGCGGCCCACGTCTTGGCGCAGCGGACGTAGGCGAGGCAGCCGCGAACCGACAGGCCGAGCTTGAGCGAGGGGTGGCGACGCGACTCCTCGGCGATGCGGCTGACGTAGCCGAGGATCGCCGGGTCGACGTGCACCTCGTCGGCGAGCTTGCTCATCTCGACGATGACGTTGCTCGCGATGAGCGGGCTCAGCGTCTTGGCACGGTCACGCGTCTTGGCGTCGGCGAGGACGGCGATCGTCGCCTCGTGGTCGGGGTAGCCGACGCTCGCCTTCATGAGGAAGCGGTCGAGCTGCGCCTCGGGCAGGCGGTAGGTGCCGGCCTGCTCGATGGGGTTCTGCGTCGCGATGACCATGAACGGCTCACCGACCGAGTGCGGCTTGCCGTCGATGGTGACGCGGCCCTCCTCCATGACCTCGAGCAGCGCCGACTGCGTCTTCGGCGAGGCGCGGTTGATCTCGTCGGCGAGCACGATGGTCGCGAAGATCGGGCCCGGGTGGAACTCGAAGGTCTGCTTCGTCGGCTCGTAGATCGTCACGCCGGTGACGTCGCTCGGCAGCAGGTCGGGCGTGAACTGGATGCGGCTGTGCGTGCCCTGCACCGTCGCCGAGAGGGCGCGGGCGAGCTGCGTCTTGCCGGTGCCCGGGAAGTCCTCGAGGAGCATGTGGCCCTCGGAGAGCAGGCAGGTCAGCGCGAGGCGCGTCACGTGCTGCTTGCCGAGGACGGCCTTCTCGATGTTGCCGACGAGCTGGTCGAAGGTGTGGGCGAACCACGTGACCTGCTCCTGGGTGATGTGGCTGGTGGGCGTGGCGTCATGGGTGTCGTTCTCCTGTGGTGCTGCTGGTCGATAGCGTGCGTATGCCGCTGGGCTGGCTCCCGCCGCGGCGCGCGGTCAGTGGGTGGGTCCGGGGGCGGTCGGTCAGCCGCCCCACGGGTTCTTGGTGTCGCCCTTCTGTCTGCCGTCGGCGCCGCGGCAGGTCGACGGTCACCGATCCTTGCGGGAACCCGTAGAACTTGTGCGACTGGTTGAAGCCGTTCGTCGGCTCGTGGGAGCCGCCGGTGCCGTCGTCGGGCTGTTGGACCACCCCGAGACGGAGCAGCTGATGGGAGCGACGAAGTTGCCCAGGGTGTAGGTGACCCACTGGCAGTTCTGGCTCGTGCAGCCCTGCGCAGGTGTGCAGGTCGGCGCGCACTGGCCCCCGCGCTGCACGGTGATCGACAGGGCCGGGCGGTGGCGGCTTGGGGTCGGTCGTGCCGGAGACCTTGGCCGTCCACGGTCCGGGCCCGGAGTCCTGGGCGATGGCGCGTACCCGGATCGGTCTCGGTCTCGAGTAGCCGAGGTTGTTGAAGGTCGTCGAGTGCGTGCCGGCCCCGACGGTCTGGTTGCGGTCGCCGTTGATCTCGTAGCCGGTGATCGGGCGACCGTTGCTGGCCGTGGTCCCCCAGCTGAAGGTGATGCTGTTGCCGTCCTTGTTCGAGACGTGGAGGTTGGGCACGCCCTGGGTCGCGCCGTACGGCGAGATGGACGCCCCGCCGGAGGTCTGGCACAGGTTGGCACTGTTGCAGGTCGTCACCGTGATCGTCTGCGAGCCGACGGGAAGCGCGCCGGTGGTCTGGGTGCAGGACCCGGACCGCACAGCTGAAGCTGCCGCGGGCCCCGCTGGACGTCGAGTACGTGACCCGCTGGCCACCGCCCGCGTGCGCGGCTCCCACCGTGTAGCTGATGTCGGCGGTCTTGTCGTCACGGGGGGTGACGGCGCGCGTGATGGCGGGCTTGTCGGGATAGCCGTTGGCCGTGTAGCTCCGGTAGTTGGTCTTGTCGGACGTCGCCGGGCCACCGTTGGTCGCGGTCACGACGTAGTCGACCGTCTGCCCCTGGTAGGGCACCGTGTCGCTCGCGACCCGGGAGTCGCCGCCCGAGCGGGTCGCGATGAGGTTCCACGCGCCGCCTCCGGTGCGCCGGAAGACGTCGTACTTCGTGATGGGCGGCCCGTTGGGGTCGGTCGAGGGCCAGGAGATCGACACCTGGGCGTTGGTCTCGCCGGGCACCGGCGAGCGAGGGCTCAACGTCGGCGCCGGCACCGCGGCCGGCTTGCCGAACGACTGCGCCTTGACCGTCCGGTCCGAAGGGACCCCAGCCCGCCTCGTTGTAGGCCTGGACCCGGATGTTGTAGGCGTCGTCGTTGATCAGGCCGGTGACGACCTTCGTCAGGGCCGGGGCCGGGACGTCCGCCTGCCCGGTGGCGCCGGCGCTGCCACCGATGTCGACCCACTGGACGCGGTACTTCAGCACCTTGCTGCCCTCGTTGGGCGGCTCGGTCCAGCTCACGGTGAGCTTGCGGTCGCCCGGGGTGACGTCGCTGATCGACGTCGCCTTGGGCTTGGTGTCGGGACGCACCGTGTTGCTCGGCGGGCTCGGGTCCGACCAGCCCACCGGGTTGCGGCTGCGGACCGTGAACGAGTAGTCCTGACCGTTCGTCAGGCCGGTGACGGTGCACGGCGACGACGAGCAGGCCCTGGTGCCGCCACCGGGTCCGATCGCCGTGACCTCGTAGCCCTGGATCGGGAGACCACCGTCGTAGGCCGGCGGTCGGAAGTCGACGCGCGCGCTGCTGCCGAGGATCCGGTCGGCCACCGCGACCGGCGCGGCTGCCGCGTCGGGCTTGCTCCGGACACTGACGCTGACCTCGCCGAGCGCCGCGGGGCGTCCCGGCGCGTCGATGACCTGCACGGCGATGCTCGCGTCGCCGCGCGCCTTGTCGGAGGCCGTGACGGTGAGCTGGCAGCCGCTGGCCGAGGCACTGACACCCGTGCCGGACATCACCTGTGACCCCTGGACCGAGCACTTCGGCGCGGTCAGGGGGCTGTCGAGGTACTGCGCGAGGTTGACCGTGCGGCTCGTGCCGGCGATGAGGCCC
Organism: uncultured Actinomycetota bacterium; assembly: GCA_963849965.1. GTDB lineage: Bacteria > Actinomycetota > Actinomycetes > Actinomycetales > Dermatophilaceae > Terrabacter. Next base: position 137,888 of record CAWKJV010000017.1, read on the forward strand.
TCGATGCGGACCGGGCGCAGGTTGGCGATCGGCGGCGAGCTGATGACCCTGACCTTGATCTTGAAGGAGTCCGCGCCGCCCTTGGCCTTGACCGTGACGGCGCCCGTTGCGCCCTCCTTGGCGGCGGCCTGCGCCTTGAGGACGACCTGGCGCCCACCGGCACCGGCCTGGCTCAGGTCGACCCGGTCGATGGCCGGGTCCCATGCCGCCTCGTACTGCGCGTTGCCGGTGTCCATCCCGGTGGGCAGCCACGCGTGGCACAGCCGCGGGATGTCGAACGAGCGCGCCGGGCCGTCGGCGACGAGCTGCACCTCGTGGTCGGGGCAGCGCAGCACCGGCACGTCGGGCCCGATCTGGACCGGGATCGTGACGTATGCCGTCTGGGCCGCCTTGTCTGCCGGTCCCGTCGCGTTCGTCACCTCGAGCATGAGGGCCGCGGGACCGACGTAGCCGTTGGTCGACGTGAGGGTGAGGTCGGTGCCCGAGCCGGCCTCGGACTGGAGGTTCTCCTCGGGCGAGGTCGACACGGTGTCGGGCGAGGTCAGCGTCGACCTTGCCGCCACGCGGGTCGCTGACGTAGTCGCCGAGCGAGACCTTGGCGGTGGAGTCGGCACCCATCTTGATGGTCTTGCCGTCCACGACGTAGGGCGCGCCGTTGGTGCCGGCCGGGACGTAGATGAGCGCCATGGCCGAGGCGCCGTCGGCGTCCTCGATGACGTAGGGGACGACGCGGGCCTGCGGTCGCAGCTGGATGCGCAGCTTGCGGCCCTCTGCGCACGACGCCGTCACCGATGAACTTCGTGATCTTGAGGCTCGCCTGGTCGCCGTCGAGGTCGCGGTCGTTGGCGAGCGCGTCGACGAGGATCGAGGTCTCGCCCTGCTTGGCGAGTCCCGTGTCGTCGACCGCGATCGGCGGGTTGTTGAAGTCCTTCTGTCCGCGCACCGTCAACGTCGACTTCGACGGGTCGAAGAGGCCGTCCGTGATGCCGTAGGTGAGCACCTTGGCCGGGCCGTCCTCGGGCGCGACGACCTTGAAGGTGTCGTCCTTCTGGCGCTGGAAGTCCTTGAGCACGTCGGCGTCGTTGAGCGTCGACAGGTCGACGAAGGACACGGAGTCCCCGGCCGCGATGAGGTCGTTGGAGAGCACGTCGGCGTGCACGGTGCGGCCGGGCGCCGCGACGACGTCGTCCTCGACGGCCACGGGCGGCTGCGGGTCGCCGGGCTGGACCACGCCGACGCGCACGAAGCCCTCGCTCGTCAGGCCGAAGCGGTCGCGCAGCTGGTAGCGGATGACCTCGGTGCCCGCGCTGCGCGGGTAGGCCTCGTAGCGGATCGTCGCCGCGCCGAAGCCGAGGACGCGGCCCAGCTTGAGGTCGACGGCCTTGCCGTCCTCACCGACGATGCCGCTGACGAAGGTGAGGTCACCGTCGGGGTCGACGCCGCTCGTCGGGACCGTGATGGCCAGGGTGTCACCGGCGGTGACGCTCGCCGAGAAGCTGCGCGCCGACGGCGGCTGGTTGGGGTACTTCACGGCGTCGGGCAGCGGGTTGATGGTCACGTTGATGCGACCGGTCACGGCCCGGGCGCGCAGGCCCTCGGGGTAGGTGGCGTACTCGAGGATCGCGGCCTTCGGGCCCTTGAGCGCCTCCTGGTCGGGGACGTAGCGCACGACGGTCCCGGAGGCGAAGGCCTGGCCGCCGCCGGACAGGACCCTGACGCCGGCCGGGTCGAGCCTGAGCGGGATGCCCTCGCTCATCGAGTCGTTGTCGAGCGCCGGGATCGTCACGGCGTCACCGACGCGGACCGTCGCCACGTCGTCGACGACCGTCGGCAGGACCTTCTCCTTGGGCACCGGCTTCTGGACGACGGAGAGCTGGCCGACGGCCGTCTTGGTGCCGTCGCTGATGGTGTAGCTCACCGTGCCCCGGCGCGGCGTGTCACCGCCGAGCGGCGCCGTCGCCTCGACGCGGACCCACCGGCCCTGCACGACCGAGACCCGCAGCCAGGCGTCGCCCGTGACGACACGCTGGACGACGAGGACGTCGCTGCGCGGGCTGTAGTCGTTGGAGAGCACGTCGGCGATGACCGGCGTCTGCCCGCGCAGCACGGCCGCGTCGGGCGTCGCGACGGGCGGCAGGTCGACCGAGGGGTTGGGCATGATGTCGACGCGGATGCGGCCGACGCTGACCCCGGAGCCCACCTGGGCGGCATACGTGACCGTCGACGTGCCGGGCGTCTGGCCCGTCACGGTGAGGACGTTGGTGTCGAGGTTGGTGTCGAGCGTCAGCTGGCCCGGGCCCTTGACGGCCTGCGCGAGGCGCATGCGGGCCTGCGGGTCGGTGGGGTCGGCGCCGGCGATGTCGTTGCCGAGCGGCTGGAGCTGGACCGGCTTGCCGACGACGGCTCGCAGCACGTCGGGCTGGGTCTTCGGCGGGACCGCCTTGCTGTCCTGCTCACTCAGCACGTCGAGGGTGACGGACGCCTGCTGGGTGCCGCCGCGGCCGTCGTCGACCTGGTACTGGACGACCTGCGTCGCCCTTGTTGACGCTGCGCCTTGACCGTCAGGGCGCCGGAGCCGTCGACCCCGGTCGTCGTCGGGTCGACGGCCGAGACCTGGATCGGGTCGTTCTCGGCGTCGCGCCAGTCGGCGACGACACCGACGCGCACGGAGCCTCCGGCGACGACGGGGTAGCTTCGCCTGGGCCAGCTTCGCCTGGCCCGCGCGCAGCTTCGGCGGCCGTGTTGACCTCGGACCCGACGATCCGGACGGTGACCTTCGCGGTGGCCCGGCCGTTCTTGGCCGTCGTGCCGTTGTTGACGGTGTAGTCGAACGAGAACGTGCCGCTGGCCTCCTCGGGGACCGTGACCTGGACGGTCTGCCCGTCGGCGGAGGCGCTCGTCGCGATGCCCGGCGACGCCGGGCTGGCTGACGTCACCGGGCGAGATGGCGAGGATCGAGCCCTGCGAGTCGGAGTCGTTGTCGAGGACGTGCAGCGTCGACGTGCGGCCCGGCCGGACCTGCAGGTTGTCCGGCTGCGCCTTCGGGCGGCGTGCGGCTCACCTGGTCGTCGACGAGGTTCTCGTCCTTCTTCTTGTTCTTGTCGTCGGTCTGCGGCGGCGGGATGACCGAGTTCCAGTTGTCGATCTTGACCTTGTTGCGGTCGATGTCCCAGACGTCGCCGGAGTCGAGGTCGTTGAGGACGATGAGGCCGCGGTTGACGCGGAGCTTGACGCCGTCGGTGCGCACGCCCTTCTTCATCGCGCCGAGGTCGACGGTCGGCGGCGTCGGTGGGTGAGCCGCAGTTGCGGCCGTAGTAGACGTTGGATGCGCCGGCCCACGCCGCGTGGACGCAGCTCGCGAGGCGGACCGGAGCGGAGAGGAACAGCCGCTGCCCGGGCGCGCCCTGGCTGAGCTTCACGCCGCCCGTGGTCGGGCTGTCGCCCGTCAGCGGACACCTGGGTCAGCTGGGCCTCGTCCTGGATGAGGACCGACGCCGCGTCGGGGCCGGGCTGCTGCAGCGCGGCGAAGGCCGGGTTGCCGGGCTCGGCGTTGCCGACCGACAGCTGCTGGGGCTCCGAGAGGGCGTCGGAGTAGAGCTTGCCGGTGCTGGAGTCCCAGACGACCCAGTGCGCGCCGACCGCCGTGACCTGTGCCGACTTCGACGTGAAGCCGAGCTTCGTCGTGACCGGCTTGGCGAACGCGTCGCCCTCGGGCCGCAGCACGGTGATCGTGCCCAGCTCGGCGGACACGGCATACACCGTGCCGTCGACCCCGACGGCGACCGCGGCGTTGCCGCCGACCTTGGCGAGCGGCTTGGCCTGGGTCTGGAGGCCGTCGAGGCCGGCGATGCCCGAGCGGTTGTCGACGTGCTGCGCGCGCACCTCGCCCTTCGCCGGGTCGATCATGGCGATGGTGCCGCCGCGCACGTCGACGAGGGGGGCGGTGAAGACGCGGTTGCCGGTGGCGGTGCTCGGCTTCGGCAGCGACGATCGACTGCTCCGGAGCGAGGGTGCCCTCGGCCGGGTTGATCGGGACGATCTGGTTGCTCGCCTTGGAGTAGCCGACGATCGCCGCGCCGTCCTGGAAGACGTCGAGGCCCGAACCGGTCGAGCCGTCCGACAGCACGCCGGCGTCGAGCTGACCGGCCGGCTTGTTGATGCGCCCGAAGCGGGCCTGCTCGGCGTTGGTCACCCAGATGCCGCCGTCGTTGAGGTCGGCCTTGCGCACGATCTCACCCTCGCTGCGGGTGGCCATCCAGACGAGCAGGCTCGCGAGGAGGGCGACGACGACGGTGGAGATGACCCCGACCCGTCGCTTGGTGGCGGCGGTGCTCATGCGTTCCCCTGTTCGGCGACGGCCTTCCGGTCGTCGACCCTGTTCACTGCATCGGGCAAGGTGCCGGTGGTGTCGACGGTGTCGCTGGTGACCGTCGGCCGTCGCAGGAGGGCGAGGTCGCCCTCGGTGACGAGCTTGGTCGAGAGGGCGTGCTCGACGAGCCGCGCCTTGCGGTTGGTCGCGAGCTTGCCGACGCCGCCGTGCAGGCCGCGCGTGCCGGCATCGGCAAGCTTCTGGCAGACGTTGTCGAGCTTGCGGTTGAAACGAGTGAGGGTCCAGCCGAGCCGTTCGGCGGCGGCGGCCGAGGAGGGGATCTGGTTCGTACCCGCCTCCCGGCGTCGCAGGAACGGCTCGCAGAGCGCGACGACGAGCAGCTTCTGGTCGGGCGTGAACGACACGCGTCCGACGGTGGCCGCGCCGACCTCGTCGTCCGCATCGGCGGGGACGTCGGCGGGCGCGTCGGCGGTCACGGACCTGAAGGCGGGGCTCGCCACGTGGATCTCGAAGTCGTAGGTCGTCGGGCCGGCCGTGAACCAGACGATGAGCTTCTTCATCGCGAGCGGGATCTTCGCGCCCGGGTTGAGCCAGGCCTGGAAGAGGCCCTGCTCGTCGGCGACCGTCGCCGTCAGCGTCGATCCGGTGTTGCTGATCCACCAGAAGCCGTTCTCGAACGAGACGACGAGGAAGGTGCGGTGCAGGTAGGGGTTGTCGTCCACCTCGACGTCGCCGGTGCGACCGATGGTCAGGCCGGTCTCCGGCGACACGGAGTACTCCTCGCCGCAGAACACGACGGTCACCTTGCTGTGGATCACGATCAGGTCCCCTAATCCCTGTCGACACGCTCGCGCGCTGGCCCGCGGTCAACGGTGAGCAGACTCGCACCGTAACGGAAGCTTGTGGTGGTTTGGCAGTGTCTGTCCCGAGAGTGCCGTGCCGACCGTCACGTGTCCACCCGCTGGCGTACTCAGGCAGACGTCGGCGCCCGGTGCCCGCGGTGGTGGTCGGGCTCCCCACGCCTCACTGCGCGGTCTCGCACTGGACGTCGGAGCCCGGCGAGGCCTGGCCCGAGCGGGCCACGACCACGGTCGCGCAGACCTTCGTGCCCTTGGGTGCCTTGACCGTGTAGCTCCTCGTCGAGACCGAGACGAGTCTTGGCGCGGTCCGGGGTTCCCGGCATCGGACGGGGTGGGACCGTAGGACACCCGGAAGGTGTCCTTCTTCGTGGGCTGCGGATAGTTCCACGTGAAACTGACGCTGCCCGTGCCCGACCTCGCCGAGACGGTCGGCTTGTCGAAGACACCGTCGCCGATCGCGCTGTCGTCACCCGGCATCGAGACCGTGGCGCTGGGCTTGGGCACGGCCGGAGCCGGGTCGTCGGACCCGGGGCGCACGACGAGGAGGACCACGAGACCGACGAGGACGACGACACCGGCCACGAGCCCCCGGAGGACGGCCGGCCTGGCGAGCGGCGAGGCCGCCGCGGGGACCGGAGCCGGAAGCGCCTGCGCATCGGCGGTGCTCGCGGCGCGACGAACCGTCGCCTCCTCCGAGGAGTCCGAGCCGAGGGGCGCGGTCTGGCTCGTCACCGGGTCGGTGGCGGCAGCGGGACGCACGGGAGCTGCCGAAGTCGCACGGCTCGGGCTGGGCATCGGGGCCGGTGACCAGCGCTGACCGCCGGCCTCCGAGCGACGACGGGTCTCGCCGTCGGCCGTCGTCGGCGACGGGCCCGACCGGCTGCGCGACGACGGTCTGCGGGGCCTTGATGCGCGTGCGGTCCTCGTCGTCCCCGCCGCGGCCCGTCGGTGAGCCCTGCGTCTGGCTGACCAGGGTCGTGTGGCCCTGCTCGTCGAGCACGACGATCGGGCGTGCGGCCCAGCCGCTGCTGCTGCTCGACGGCCTGGAGCGCGCGGGCGAGCTCGAGTGCCGACGCCGGGCGGTGCGCGGGGTCCTTGGCCATCGCCTGGGACAGCAGGCGCTCGAGACCGGCCGGCACGTCCTGGCGCCCGGTCGCCGGCGGCGCGGTGCTGCGGATCCGCGGCATCAACGCATACGCCGAGTTGTCGCCCGCCGGGCACCTCGAACGGCGAGCGCCCGACGAGCAGCTGCCACAGCGTGGCGGCGAGGGAGTAGACGTCGGAGCGCTCGTCGCCGTTGCTCTGGCCGTAGAGCACCTCCGGCGGGCGCCCACGGGACCGAGACGCCGACGTCGTCGGTGGCCTCGGGCGGGGCGTCGCCCTCGCGCGCGCCGCGACCCGCGATGCCGAAGTCGGTCAGGCCGGGGGCGCCGTAGGCGCTGATGAGCACGTTGGCCGGCTTGATGTCGCGGTGCGTGATGTGGGCGCGGTGCGCCGTCTCGACGGCGCTCGCGAGCTGGATGCCGGTGCGCAGCACGTCCTCGACGGAGAAGCGCTCGGCCCGCGCCCGCATCGCGAGGTTCGGCGGCGGGTAGTACTTCATGACGAGGTAGGGACGGCCGTCGTCGGAGGTGCCGGACCGGAAGACCTGCACGATGTAGGGGTGGTCGCCGAGGGCGGCCATCGTGTCGGCCTCCTCGACGAACTGCTGGCGCAGCGCGTCGGTCAGGCCCTCGGACTTGAGCACCTTCACCGCGACCGGCATGCGGGGGCTCTGCTGCTCGTAGAGGAAGACGTCGGCGTAGCCGCCGGAGCCGAGCGGCTGGACGAAGACGAGCCCCGGGATCTTCGGGGGCGCGCCCTTCTTCACGACGCCGCCTCGAAGGTGAAGCGAGACCTCGTCGGCCATGGACACGAACGACCCCGGCTCGAGGACCTGCTGGTCGTTGGCGCGCAGGCGCACGGGACTCTCGCCGGGCAGCGTCACCGTCGTGCCGTTCGTCGTGCCGAGGTCGCGGATGAGGACGTGCCAGCCCTCGAGGATGACCTCGACGTGGTTGCGGGAGACGTCCCGCTCGGGGCTCGGCACCTTGACGACGTGCGGGCGGTCGTGGGCGGCCAGCCCGTCGCCGAGCTTGGGGGCGCGGCCGAGCAGGACGCTGCGGTCGAGCGTGACGACGTCGCCGGTCGAGAGCCGCAGCACGCCCGAGCGGCGGTCGCGGCATCGTGAACGGCTCCTGCGGCGGGATGCTCGAGCCGCACACCCGGCAGCGGTCGCTGTGCGGCGGCGTCGGGTGACCGGCTGAGCAGAGGACGGCGAGCACGCTCGGGCCGGAGATGGTCTGGTTCTGCGCGGCCTTGCGTGCCTCGAGCAGCGCGCTGCGGTCGACGGTCAGCTCCGTCTCGTCGTCGTCGAGCGCCCCGACGTCGCCTTTGGGCACCGATGCGACCGGCATCGCGATGGGCACGTCGAAGGTCGGCTCCGTGGTCGGCGGGACCGATCGGGCGTATGCCGGGGGCTCGGACGGTTCCGCGGGCGCGCCGGGTGCCGGGCTGGGTGCCGGGCTGGGTGCCGGGCTGGGTGCCGGCCCGGCGGGTGCGGGCGGCGGCCCGGTCGCGATCAGCGGAGTGGCCTCAGGGGCTCGGACACCCGGAGGCGGGGTGATCGTCGGAGGCAGCAGGCTCGGGGCGGGGGGCGGCGTGTGCCGTCCGGAGAAGGTCGGCACCTCCGGCTCGGGGGCGGGCTGGGGCGACTTTCGGCGCAGCGCTGGCCCACGGGACGGAGGAGATGAGGCCACCCTCGGACAGCTCGGCGACCGGGGGCACCTGGGGCGCGGACGGGATGGGTCGCGGGGGCACCTCGGGGGCGGGCGCGGCGTTCGTGACCGGCACGTCGGGCAGGTCGGTGACGACGGGCACCGCGAGTGGCTCGTCCTCGTCGGATCCGCCGTCCTCGTCGTCGGTCTGGGTCAGCTGGGCGAGCGCCCTGCGGTGCTCGTCGGCCGTCGTCGTGTGCCCGAAGAGGTAGTCGTAGCTGGGCACGGGCGGCCGTTGTCCGTCGCCGACTTCGTCCACGTCGTCCGGCACCGGACGCGTGTTCGGCCCTGCCGGTCGGGCGGGGAGGTCCGTCGCCGGTGCCGGGGACGGACGTCGCTGCGTCGGGCTCGAGGAGCGGGCGCGCGGCCCAGGTCGAGTCGACGTCACGTGAGACGACGACGGGCAGGTCGTCAGCCACCGGCTCGGACTGGGCGTCGGGGCGGGCGCTCGGCGCCGTGGCTCGCACGGGGGCGGGTGGGGCGACCGAGGTCCACGCGCGCAGGGCCGGTGCCCCGACGGCGGGAACGGAAGGAGCGGCCGGCTCCTGGGAACGGGGGCCCCCGGGCACGGGTGCTCCCGACGCGGCCGGGGGGCCTTCCGAGTCAGGCCGACTCGCCTCCACGGCGTCGTGGCGGGCCCAGCTGCGACCCCACGGCGACCGACCCGAGCTGTCTGAGCCGCTCGAACCGCTCGAACCGCCGGAGGCGTCGGATGCGTCGGATGCGTCGGATGCGTCGGACGACCGGACAGCAGCCCCGAAGGTCGGGATCACAGCGGGTGGCGACTGGCCGGAGACGGGCTGGGGATCCTGGGCGCCGGTCACGCCACCGGCGGGCTCGGCGGCGGGGTCCTCCGCCGACGCGTGCCCAGATCCCGCGGACACGGCCCCGGCTCCCGCTCCGAGAGCCAACGGCGACGCCGGCTCGGAGCGTTCGGACTCGTCGAGCACGCGCAGCACGCACACGGTCGGGGTGGTCCGGGAGCTCGAGGTCGGTCCAGACCTTGCTGCTCGTCGCGCGGACGTCGTGCTCGGTCCCGTCGGCCAGGGTCACGACGGCCGAGACCGGGCCCGAAGGCGACGATGCGGGTGCGCGGCTGCCAGTGCACGCCGACGAAGTGGTGGGCCTTGCGCATGCCCCCGGCGGTCAGCACCTCGACGACGTCGTCGAGGTCTCCGCCGTCGGCGGCGTCGCTCGCTGCGATCGTGCGCTCGTCGTCCTCGTCGAGGCCGATGAGCAGGTGCATGCCAGGGCCGCCGATGTGCGTCCACCCGTCGGGGGCCCGTTCGACGACCACGGACGGGTCACTCACGTCTACGACCTGCTCTCCCCTGATGAGCCGTTCACGTTCTCGCGCGGGGTGGTGTCCTCGTCGACGTCGGAGTCGGCGTCCTGGCCCTGCACCGCGACGACGATAGCAGTGACGTTGTCCCGACCTCCGGCTGCGACACCGCGCCGCACGAGCTCGGCAGCCGCCTCCTCGGCGTCGGGATGGTCGGCGAGGACGGCCTCCATCTCCTCGCGGGTGAGCTCGTTGGACAGGCCGTCGGAGCAGATGACGAAGACCTCGCCCGGGTAGGGCGGGAAGACCCACGTGTCGACGACGCCCATCGGGTCGCGTCCGAGCGAGCGGGTGACGACGTTGCGCCCGGGGTGCCGCTGGGCCTGCTCCGGCGTGATGAGGCCCCGCTCGACGAGCTCCCACACCTCCGAGTGGTCGACGGTGACCTGGGAGAGCTGCCCGTCGAGGCAGCGGTAGACGCGTGAGTCGCCGACGTTGAAGACGGCCCAGTGTCGCGAGCCGCCGACGGAGACGAGGGCCAGGCCGGCGACGGTGGTGCCCATCCCGGTCTGCTCGGGGTGCCGTGCGGCCGAGGCGAGGATGCGCCGGTTGGCCTCCTCGACCTGGGCGACGACGTCACGTACGTGGATGACCGGGCGCGCGGCGAGCTCGACGACGGTCTCGGCGGCGATGCGGCTCGCGACCTCGCCCGCGGCGTGCCCTCCCATGCCGTCGGCGACGACGTAGACGGTCCCGTCCGTGAGTGCCGCGTCCTCGTTGTGCTGGCGAACCCGTCCCACGTCGGTCGCCAGGCCGGCCGCGATCGCCGGAACTCCGCTGGTCATGCTTCGCTCCACGGCGTGACCCGGACCGTCGTCAGGACCTGACGGATGAGCTCGTAGTCGGCTACCGCCTCCGGGCCACCGACGGCACCGGTCAGCTGGACGAGGTGGGCGCCCGCGTCGGGAGCCTCGGAGCTCACGAGGTGGAAGAGGTTGGCCTGGAGCACGGTCTCGACGTCGGGGTCCGGCCAGGTGGCGTCACACCCGACGAACGCGGCACCGCCGAGGTCCGCGGCATACGGCTCCGAGACGGCGCCGCCCCGGGAGGTCGCCAGGGAGGCGATCTGCTCGAGCGAGTCCTCGACCCTGAACTCGGGCCCGCACGGCTCGATGGTGACGACGACGTTGGGTGCGAACGCGCCCTCGCGCGGCAGCCGGGCGGCCATCGTCGTGCCCGGTGCGTGCGCGGGCTCCCATCCGTCCGGAACCTCGAGGGCCACCGACGGCTGCCCCGGGAAGTCGGCGCTCGGGTAGGCGAGGGTGCTCATGGGCTCGTTCCTTTCGGTCGCTCCCGCAGGGGTCGGGGACGGCGCGGTCAGTCAATCATTCACGCGGTGCCGTGTCAGGTCGGTCGTGGCGCCCTCGAGGACGGTGGCAGCACCGGGAACGAGGTGCTGCCGAGCGTACGACGGCGGCGCCGGCCCCGCGATGGGGAGAACTGCCCATCGCGACGACCACCCCGACACCCACGGAGGTCAGTCCGTGGTCCCTCGCGCGGCCCACCAGGCCTGGAGCTTCTCGCGGGCGGCGTCCTTGCCGATGGGGCCGTCGTCGAGGCGGACCGACAGGAGGAAGTCGTAGGCCTCGCCCAGCACCGGGCCGGGCCGGATGCCCAGCGCCTCGGCGATCTCGTTGCCGTTGAGCTCCGGTCGCACACTGGCCAGCTCCTCCTCCTGCGCGAGTCGCTCGATGCGCCGCTCGAGGTCGTCGTAGGCCTGGGAGAGCCGTGCTGCCTTGCGCGCGTTGCGCGTCGTGCAGTCCGAGCGCGTGAGGCGGTGCAGTCGGGTCAGCAGCGGCCCGGCGTCCGTGACGTAGCGCCGCACGGCGGAGTCGGTCCACTGCCCGTCGCCGTAGCCGTGGAAGCGCAGGTGCAGCTCGACGAGCCGGGCGACCTGCTTGGTCGTGTCCTTGTCGAAGCGCATCGCCTTGAGCCGCTTGCTCGTGAGCTTGGCGCCGACGAGCTCGTGGTGGTGGAACGAGACGCCGCCACCGTCCTCGAAGCGTCGGGTGGCGGGCTTGCCGATGTCGTGGAGCAGCGCCGCGAGGCGCAGCACGAGGTCGGGACCGGGCACGGACTCGGGCGCTCCGTCAGCGGGACCCTCGAGGTCGATGGCCTGCTCGAGGACGATGAGGGAGTGGTCGTAGACGTCCTTGTGCCGGTGGTGCTCGTCGAGCTCGAGCCGCAGGGCCGGCAGCTCGGGGAGGAACACGTCGGCGAGACCGGTGTCCACGAGCAGCGTCAGCCCGAGCCGCGGGCGGGACGACAGGAGCAGCTTGGTGAACTCGTCGCGCACGCGCTCGGCCGAGATGATCGAGAGCGTGCCGGCGCGCTCGGTCATGGCGGCGCGCACCTCGGGCGCCACGTCGAAGCCGAGCTGCGAGGCGAAGCGGGCCGCCCGCATCATCCGCAGCGGGTCGTCGGCGAAGGACTCCTCGGGTGCGGCCGGCGTCATGAGCCGCTGCCGGCACGAGGTCGGACAGCCCCCCGTGGACGTCGACGAACTCCAGGCTGGGCAGCCGGATCGCCATGGCGTTGACCGTGAAGTCGCGACGGACGAGGTCACCCTCGAGGCTGTCGCCGAACATGACCTCGGGCTTGCGCGACGTGCGGTCATAGGTGTCGGCGCGGTAGGTCGTGATCTCGATGACGTGGGCGCCCTTGCGCAGGCCGATCGTGCCGAACTCCCGGCCGATGTCCCAGTGGGCGTCGGCCCAGCCCCGGACCACCGCGAGGATCTCGTCGGGCCGCGCGTCGGACGTGAGGTCGAGGTCGGGCGAGACCCGACCGAGGAACGCGTCACGGACCGGCCCGCCGACGAGCGCCAGATCGTGCCCTGACCCTGCGAACCGCTCGCCGAGCTCGGTCAGCATCGGCAGGACCGGGGCGAGTCGGGCGACGGCCGCGCGCAGGAGCGGCAGGCCGGCGTCGGCGGGCTGCTGGCCGTCGGGGGCGGGCGTGTCGGGTCGGTCAGGCACGCGCCCAGCCTAGTGAGCGTCCGGCGAGCTCCCGACCGCGTGCACGGGCGTTCCGGCTTCGCATCGCCCCCGTGTCGCCTCCTCGCGAGGACGGGAGGTGCCACGGTCCCGCCGGTTATGGTGGCGATGTGAGCGCGCTGCCCGTCCCGAGTCCCCTGCCGGGGAGGCGCCTGCCCGCCGTCGAGGAACGGTCGGCCGGGGGCATCGTCGTGGACGTCCGCGAGGGTCTGGCGCTCATCGCCATCATCGCCCGGCGCAACCGGGCCGGGCGCATCGAGTGGTGCCTGCCCAAGGGCCACGTCGAGCCCGGTGAGACGCTCGTCGAGGCGGCCGCCCGCGAGGTGGCCGAGGAGACCGGCATCGTCGGACGCGTGCTCATCGAGCTCGGCACCATCGACTACTGGTTCGCGACGTCGAGCACGCGCGTGCACAAGTTCGTGCACCACTACCTCCTCGAGGCCACGGGCGGAGAGCTCTCCATCGAGAACGACCCCGACCACGAGGCCATCGACGTCGCCTGGATGAGGCTCGACGAGGTGCACCGCAGACTCACCTTCCCCAACGAACGCCGCATCGCCCAGGCGGCGTGGAACCGGCTGGCGGGGACGGCGTGATCCTTCGAGGGTCGCGGCGTCCGGACACGAGCGGGCGTCGCGGGACCCGCCTCGTGCGCAGCCTGACCGCCACCGCGTCCACGCTGGCCGCCCTGGGCCTGGCGGTCGGGGGTGCGGTCGGGGGTTCCGTCGCGAGCGCCGCGCCCTCGCGCCGGCGTCCCGACGACGTATGCCGGCACGTCCGACGCCGCGCCCGAGCACCGTCCCGCCGTGACGCCGGTCAAGGACGTCGCCGTCATCGTCCTCGACACCTTGTCTCCCGCCGTGGTGAGCCCCGGCAAGGACGTCACGATCACGGGCACCGTCACGGCCCCGCTGACCGGCCCGCTGTCCAGCCCCAGGCTGCAGGTCGTGCGCGGGGACGTGCACGGTGAACCAGCGCGCGGCACTCGACGACTGGGCCTCCGGCCGCACGCCGGGCGTCCGGCCGAACCGTCGGCACGACGGCCGTCTGCCGACCGTGCCGGCAGGCCAGACCCGGCCGTTCACGACCACGGTGCCCTGGGGGCGGCTGCGCTCCGCCGCCGCCTTCGCCGCCGTGCCGATCTCGGTCGAGGTGGTCCAGCAGGGCGCGACCGAGCCCACCGGCCGGACGCGGACCTTCGTCGCCTGGAACGGTCGCAAGGAGTACGTCCCGCTCAAGGTGGCCACGGTGCTGCCCCTGACGCTCGACCCGGACGTCAACCTCTTCTCCCGCGACGACGCGTCCCGGCAGTCCGCCTGGCAGCGAGCCATCGGGCCCGACTCGCGCGTGGCCCGCATCCTCCAGGGCACCAGCGGCGCGCACGTCGACCTCGCCGTCGACCCGTCCGTGCTCGGACCCGGATCCTGGTGCCGCGGCTTCGTCCGGACTCCCGGGTCGGGTTCCGGCTCGGGCGCGGCCACCCCGACGCCGAGCGGCACCGCCTCGGGCACCCCCGCCGCCCCGGCAGCTCCTGCAACCCCGGCGCTCCCGGCACGGGCGACGACACCGACGACCACTCCCCCGACCGCTCCGACGACCGGTCCCACGACCCAGGGCACGCCGCCGTCCCAGGCCGCCGCCACCATCGCGCGCCTCGGCGACGAGGTCGAGACGCAGCTGCGGGGCCGCAGCGTGTGGGCGCTGCCCTACGCCGACGCCGATGTCGCCGCCACCGTTGCCGTCGACCCCTCGAACTCGCTCGTGCGCGACCTCGTCACCCGCGCGAGCACCCTGGCCACACGCCTGGGCCAGCCCGCCCGGACCGACATCGTCTGGCCCGTCGACGGTCTGATGCCGGCAGGACGCGAGCAGGGCATCGAGACCCTCCTGTCCGGCACCTCGGTCAAGAAGGCCGCCGGCATCGTCGTCAACGCCGCCGCGGTGACCAGGGCGACGGCATACACCCCGACCGCGCGGAGGGTCACGGCCGCGGGGACGCGGCTGCTCGCCTACGACCCCCGGCTGTCGGCGCTGCTGCCGACGCGCACCGATCCGAGCCCGGTCCTGTCGGTCCAGCGCTACCTCGCGGAGACGCTCGTGCTCCTCGGTGAGCGAGCCGGCACCCCCCGTTCCGTCCTCGTCACGGCGCCGCGCACGTACGACCCCGACGGGGCCGCCCTCGCGACCTTCCTCGCCGCGACGTCGAGCGCGCCGTGGCTCGAGCCCGTCGACGCGGCCTCGCTGCTCTCCGACAGCGGCACCGAGCAGGCCGTGGAGCAGGCCAGCCCGGCGACGCCGGTCGCGTCCGCCGCGCCGCCGGCGGTCCTCACCGCCCGCCGCCTCGCCCAGATGGCCGAGCAGCGCGACACGCTGCTCAGCGTCTCCTCGGTGCTGCGCGACGGCGCGGAGTTCGAGCGCACCTACCGAGAGGTGCTCGACGAGCTCGCGAGCACCCGATGGCGCTACCAGCCCGGCTCGTGGGCCACGCTCTCCACCTCGGTGGCCAGGGACATCCGGGCAGCGACGAGCGCGATCCGCGTCGTGCCGCGCACGAGCACGATCAACCTCCTCGCCGAGAACGGCACCCTGCGGATCACCGTCGAGAACGGCCTCGACTACACCGTCCAGGACATCCGCCTGCGGCTCGTTCCCGACAACCCGCGCATCCGGGTCGTGGAGCAGCCCGGCCCGGTGACCATCGGGCCCCTGTCACGCACGAACGTCCCCGTGGAGGTCGCCGCCGTCGCCGCCGGACCGCGCCGAGATCCGCGCCTACCTCACGACGGCCGACGGCACCCTGATCGGCTCGCCGGCCACCATCCCGATGGCGGCCAACCCGCTCGACGGCGCCATCTACTGGGTCGGCGGGATCCTCGTGGGCCTCGTCCTGCTGGCCGGTGTCGTCCGGGCCGTCCTCAAGGGCACCTCACGCGTCGACGAGATCGCCGACATCGAGGCACTCACCGCGGCACACGAGTCTCTCGGCGGTGCGGACGCACGGGGATGACGACCGACCCGCCTAGGATGATGCCGAGCCACGCATCCAGGTACGACCGGACGAGGGGAGGGTGACGCAGGTGCAGGGAGTCGGACCGGGATCCGTCCTCGGTGGCCGCTATGCCGTGACGCTGCGCACCTCGGAGGGCGTGCACCACGAGCGCTGGCGCGCCCACGACCACACCCTCGAGCGTGAGGTCGTGCTCGTCTGCTTCTCCGCCGCAGCCTCGGTCGCGGCGGCGGCGCTGGACGCCGCCAGGCGTGCCGCCGGCATCGAGGACTCCCGCCTCGTGCGCGTGCTCGACGTGGGCACCGACCAGGGAGTCGGTTTCATCGTCGAGGAGCCGCTCACCGGGGCCGTGCCCCTCTCGCACCTGCTCCAGAGCGGCGGCCTCGCCGCCGACGAGGTGCGCCGCCTGACCGGCGAGGCCGCGACGGCCCTCGACAAGGCGAGCCACCGCGGTCTGCACCACCTCGCCCTGACGCCCAGCGCGCTCCTGCGCATGCCCGACGGCGCCGTGAAGGTCCGCGGACTCGCCACCGAGGCCGCGCTGACCGACGCCGACCGGCTCTCCGACGAGCGCGCGTCCCGCGCCGACGCCGTCGGCCTCGTCAAGATCGCGTATGCCGGCCTCACCGGTCGTTGGCCCATGGTGGCCGTCGACGACGGGCTGATCCCCGCCGGCGCGTCGGTCGGTCTGGAAGCCGCACCGACCATCGTCGGCGGGGTGGCCGCACCCTCCGAGATCGCCGTGGGCGTGCCCAACGACCTCGACCTCATCTGCCGCATGACGCTCGGCAGCGGCCGCCGCGGCCCGATCTCTCCCGGTGACCTCGCGCTGCAGATCGCGCCGTGGCCCGCCGAGCAGGCGACGTCCGACGGTGGGACCGGCATGCGGCTGCGCGGCCGGGAGGACTCCGAGTCCCTCCACCCGACGCGGGTGATGCCCCCGGTGGATGCTGGCGCAGAGCCCGGCGTGGGTCCCGGCGTGGCCGAGACGGTGCTGTTCGCCACCCCCGCCGAGGACCGCTCCGGTCGAGCAGGACGCCAGCGACACAGCCGTCCGCCGAGCGCCTCCAGGCCGGCATCGCGGCAGCCGGTGCTGCCGCTGCCGGCGTGGCCGGCGCCATCGGCGACCGAGTCGGCTCCTTCGCCCGCGCCGCGGCCGACAAGGCGGCGGCCCGAGCCGCCGAGCGTCGGGCCACCCGCGAAGGCGACGTGGACGATGACTTCGACGACACGTTCGACGACAGGTTCGGCGGCGAGGACATCGACCTGGTCGACGCCCTCGAGGACGCCCCCCCGGCTCGCCTCGAGCCGCCGGTGCCGGTCTTCGGGCGCGACGCCCCGGAGGCTCCGAGCGGCACCCAGTCACGCATCGCCCTCGCGATCGTCGGCGTCCTCGTGCTCGTGGCGCTCTTCATCGGGGTGGGCAACGTCATGAAGATCGGCCAGCACGACGGCACGCCCGCACCGGTCACGGTGACCCAGACCCGCACCCCGGGCTGCCACCCAGCCGCCCAGCACGTCCACGCCGGCGCCGCCGACCACGACCCAGGCGCCTCCCGCGGCGCCGGTCGCCGTCGTCGGAGGCACGGGCTTCGACCCCGAGGACGGCACCGAGACCGACCAGAACGTCAAGCTCAGCCTTCGACGGCAACCCCGGCACCGAGTGGCGCTCCCGCTGGTACGGCTCCGACACCTTCAACGGCAAGAAGGCCGGCGTCGGGGTCCTGCTCGACCTCAGCGCCCCCACGGCCGTCAAGGAGGTCCAGCTCGTCCTCGGCGCCGCGCAGGACGTCACGGTCTACGCCACCGACTCCGCCTCCACCAAGTCGCTCGACGGCGCCCAGAAGATCGGTTCGGCCACCAACGCCAACGGCACCGTCGTCATCAAGGCCACCGGCCAGATCCGGCCGGCCAGCAAGATCATCGTCCTCGTGACCAAGGCGGCGCCCGCCGAGGCCGCGAACCACTACCGCGCGCAGATCAGTGAAGTGACGGTGCGCTGACCGTGAGCTCGGGGGATGCCGCTCCGATCGCCGACCTGAGCGACCGGGAGCTGCTGGCACTGCACGTCGACGGCGACGACCATGCCTTCGCCGAGCTCTTCCGCCGGCACAAGGACCGGATGTGGGCCGTCGCCCTGCGCACCGTCCGCGATCCCGAGCTCGCCGCCGACTGCGTCCAGGACGGCTTCATCGCCGCCTTCCGCCGCGCCGACTCCTTCCGCGGCGAGGCGGCCGTCACGACGTGGCTGCACCGCATCGTCGTCAACGCCTGCCTCGACCGGCTGCGCCGCCGCCGGCCGACCGACCGAGCTGTTCGAGTACGACCTCGCCGACCGGCACGACCACCACGCCTCCACCGAGGTGCGCCTCGACATCCAGGAGGCTCTCGCCCGGCTCCCCGAGGGCCAGCGTGCCGCGCTCGTCCTCGTCGACATGCACGCGGTGCCCGTCGCCGAGGCCGCCGTCATCCTCGGCGTGGCCGAGGGCACGATCAAGTCCCGCTGCGCGCGCGGGCGCGCTGCCCTGGCGCAGCACCTCGGCCTGACGCCCGGCGTGCGCCCGGTCGAGCAGGACTGACCGGGGTACGTCCACCCGCACGGGCCGCACGAGCGCGCACGAGGTCCCCACCGAACAATGGTTGAATCCCGGGGAACCCGACGGCCACAGGGGGCCGTCGAATCCGCGGCGACCGGCACACCCCTGCCTGCCCGTACGACCACTGCACGCTCTGCCCGAAGGACCACATCGGTGGACGAGTCCGCGAACACCCCTGAGCACGACCGACCCTTCGACATCCCCGACCGGACGACCCGACCGCGCCGGCCGCCACCGCCCTCGGTCACGAGATCGAGGACGAGGGCCCCGAGCCGCACATCGATGCGCACCTCGACGCCCGGGTGCGGACCTGCTCGCCGACGCGCCCGACCCCGGCCCGATGCCCGCCGACGTCTCCGAGCGCATCTCCCGGGCCCTGCTGGACGCCGCCCGGCTGCGCGTGGACCCCGGCCCGCTCGCGCGCGAGCGGCCCGGAAGGCGGCTCGGCCGGCCCGGGCGGTGGCCCACGGCCGGGAGGCGGCACGGTGCTCGCGATGCCGTCGCGCGCCGAACGGCCCAAGCCGATCTATCTCGCAGCCGCGGTCGCTGCGGCCGTCGCCGTCGTCGCCGTGGGCGCCTCAGCCCTGCACTGACGAAGCGACCGAACGGGGCGGCGGCCATCGGCGACACCTACAGCTCGGGCGCCAGCGCGTCGCCGTCGAGTGCCCGTAGGCCGCACGGGTCCCCGTCCAGGCCCCCGGCCACGACGTCCGGCCTGCACATCCAGCTCAGCACGACGGCATACTCCCCCGGGAACCTCGCCGCGCAGGCGAGAGCGCTGCTCGACCACCCCGGTCAGCCGATCGGCGACCTGGCAGCCGAGTCGCCGGCCATCGGTCCCATCGCCACGCCCACGGGCCTCGAGTCGTGCCTGAGGGCGATCGGGGCCCGGGACAGCGCCGACTCGGCGCCCGAGGCGGTGTCGGCCGATCTCGCGACCTTCGACGGACACCCCGCGGTCGTGGTCGTCGTGACCCGTGCGGGCGTCAGCACCGCCTGGGCGGTCGAGCGCAGCTGCACGACCGGTGCCCCCGGGGTGCTCGAGGGCCCCACGCCCGTCCGGTGAGGGCCGACGGCCGTGAGCTGCCGCGCGTGGGAACAACGACCACCTAGGATCGGTTGAGGCCTATGCGGCTCGTGGCCGCTCGCAGCACCGGCACCCTGTCGGTCACCGAGCTGGTCGAGCGGTCACGACACGAGAAGCGTCACAAGGAGCAGCCCACATGTCCCGTCCGGACACCGTCCGCAACGTCATCATCATCGGCTCCGGCCCCGCGGGCTACACCGCGGCCGTCTATGCCGCTCGCGCGAACCTCGCGCCCCTCGTCTTCGAGGGCGCCGTGACCGCCGGTGGCGCGCTGATGAACACGACCGACGTCGAGAACTTCCCCGGCTTCAAGGACGGCATCATGGGCCCCGACCTCATGGACGGCATGCGCGCCCAGGCCGAGCGCTTCGGCGCCGAGCTCGTCACCGACGACGTCACCGCCGTCGACCTGACCGGCGAGGTCAAGACCGTCACCGACGGCGAGGGCACCGTCCACCGCGCCCGCTCGGTCATCCTCGCGATGGGCTCCGCCTACCGCGAGCTCGGCCTGCCCCGCGAGAAGGAGCTGTCGGGCCACGGCGTCTCGTGGTGCGCGACCTGCGACGGCTTCTTCTTCCGCGACCAGGACATCGCCGTCGTCGGCGGCGGCGACTCCGCCATCGAGGAGGCGACCTTCCTGACCAAGTTCGCCCGCACCGTGACGATCATCCACCGCCGCGACGCGCTGCGTGCCAGCAAGATCATGGCCGACCGCGCCCACGGCAACGACAAGATCCGCTTCGCGTGGAACTCCGAGGTCGCCGAGATCCACGGCGAGGGCAAGCTCAGCGGCGTCACGCTGCGCGACACGGTCACCGGCGAGACCCGCGAGCTCGCGATCACCGGTCTCTTCGTCGCGATCGGCCACGACCCCCGCAACGAGCTCGTCACGGGTGTCGTCGACACCGACGACGCGGGCTACGTGCTCGTCGACGGCCGCTCCACGCGTACCAACCTGCCCGGCGTCTTCGCCTGCGGCGACCTCGTCGACCACACCTACCGCCAGGCCGATCACGGCCGCCGGCTCCGGCTGCGCCGCCGCCCTCGACGCCGAGCACTACCTCGCCGCCCTCGAGGACACCGCCACGCCCGCCGAGGCCGCCGCCGAGGCCGCCGTCATCGACGAGACGGACTCGGGCGAGATCCCCGACCTGCGCGCCACCGTCGGCGCCGACGCCTAGCCTCGACCCAACGCCACCAGCCCGCTCGACCCAGCCAGCCCCGCCGCACACCGAGAAGGAATCCCCATGGCACTGAAGAACACGACCGACGCCACCTTCGCCGACGACGTCCTCATGAGCGACAAGCCCGTGCTCGTCGACTTCTGGGCGACGTGGTGCGGCCCGTGCCGCAAGGTCGCCCCGATCCTCGAGGAGATCAACGAGCAGTACGGCGACAAGATCGAGGTCGTCAAGCTCGACACCGACGCCAACGTCGACACCGCCGCCCGCTACGGCGTCGTGTCGATCCCCACGCTCAACGTCTACGTCAAGGGCGAGGTCGTCAAGACCATCGTCGGCGCGCACCCGAAGCCCAAGCTGCTCCGTGAGCTCGAGGAGTTCATCGGCTGACCAGCAGGTCACGACCGTCGGGGTGGTCCACCGTCACGGTGCCACCCCTTCGGCGTACTACGCTGCAGACGGCGCCCGACCACTCCCGACCGACGCACAGCCCCCGCGACCCGTTCGGAGCCCTCCGAGGAAGGAGCCAGATGACCCCCCAGCAGTCAGTCGTGCTCCGGCGCGGCGACTCCGGCCCCGCCGTGGCCGCCGTGTGCGAACGGCTCGTCCTCTCCGGCGACCTCACCGGCGGTCCGGCCGCGACCGCTCGGCGAGCCCGTCTACGACGAGCGCGTCGAGGAGGCGGTCAAGTCCTTCCAGCAGCGTCGCGGGCTCATCGTCGACGGCGTCGTCGGACGGTCCACGTATGCCGTCCTCGACGGTGCGCGCTGGACCCTCGGTGACCGCGTGCTGCGTTACGTGCCCGAGCACTTCATCGAGGGCGACGACGTCGTGGCCCTGCAGGCCCGCCTCGCCGAGCTCGGCTTCACCCCCGGCAAGGTCGACGGTCTCCATGGACCGAGCACCGACTCGGCCCTGCGGGCCTTCCAGGCCGCGGTGGGCCTGGTGCCCGACGGCACGGTCGGTCCGGAGACGATGCGCGCCTTCGCGGGCCTGCGGCGCTCCGTCAGCGGCGGATCCGCCAACGCCCTGCGCGAGCGGGAGCACATCCGGCGCGGCGGCTACAGCCTGAGCGGGCGCACCATCGTCCTCGACCCCGGCCACGGCGGCGGCGACTCCGGCGCCCACGGTCACCGCGGGACTCGCCGAGGCACACCTCGCCCTCGACCTCGCGCGCCGCATCGAGGGGCGGCTGTCGGCCCACGGCGTCAGCGTCGTCTTCACGCGCACGGAGGCGACCGACGGGGGCACCGACGAGGAGCGTGCGGCCTTCGCGAACTCGTGCGAGGCCGACCTCGTCCTCTCGCTGCACACGGACCACACCGCGTCCGGCTCGGCCCACGGGGCGTCGACCTACTTCTACGGCCATCCCGACAACCCCGCGCACGGCGACTGGTCGGTCATCGGCGAGAGCTTCGCCGACCTGCTCCTGCGTGAGGTCGTGGCCCGCACCGGCCTGACGGACTGCCGGTCACACGCCCGCACCTGGCCGCTGCTGCGTCGCACGCGCATGCCGGCAGTGCGCCTCGACTTCGGCTACCTCAGCCACGAGGGGGACGCCGCGTCCCTGGCCAGCGCCCAGATCCTCGACCACGTCGCCGAGGCCGTCGTCGTGGCTCTCCAGCGCGTCT
Source organism: uncultured Actinomycetota bacterium (assembly GCA_963849965.1). Classification (GTDB taxonomy): domain Bacteria; phylum Actinomycetota; class Actinomycetes; order Actinomycetales; family Dermatophilaceae; genus Terrabacter. The sequence continues at coordinate 159,735 of CAWKJV010000017.1, forward strand.
ACCTCGGCGAGGCCGACACCTCGCGCACCGGCGTGCTGCGCCTCGACGACCTCCGCCGCCACCTCGAGACCATGCGCGCGCAGCAGGTGTCGGCCGACAGCTCGGTGGGCTGACGCGGCGCGTCAGCCGGCACCGGTCAGTCGCGGTGGGTGACGTGCGCGTGGCTGGAGCCGTGGGGGTGGGTCTCGGGCACGGGGCGCATCCCCGGCACGCGTGACAGCGCGCGTGCCAGCGCCGCCGCCGCCTCGTCGCGCAACGTGACGACCGTGCGCAGCTCCATCCGGAGCCGTGGGTATGCCGGGTGGTCGCGTTCGACGCGGAAACCGACCTTCTCGAGGAAGGCCGCGTCGAGCACGCAGGCGTGTCTCGAGACGGCGAGCGGACGCGCGGCCACGGCCTCGAGCGACCGTGACCGGTGGTGCAGGGCGTCCTTGGCCGCCGCCTGCACGAGCGCCTTGCGCAGGCCACGGTCGGCGTGGCCCGGCAGCGGTCATCGCCGTGAGGAGCATGAGGGTCGACGGGTCGGACGGCGCGGTCGCGAACGCCGCCAACCGGGGCACGTACCGCGCCGGCGCGACGAGCACCTGACCGGCCGGCTCGCCGTCGACGTAGGCGATGCGGCCGGGGGGGCCCCAGTCGGCCGTGACCGTCTCGACCCAGTCCAGCGAGCAGCTCTCCCGGCTCGCGCGGGTCCGCATGGCCGTTGCGCGGCACCGTCTGCCAGAACGTGCACGGCGCGCACGCCCCGACGAGGTCGCGCGACGCGGTCGGGGGTCAGGGGCCGGAGCTCACGCATCGTGTCTCCTGACGGCCCTCATGACCCCATTCTGGCCCGCTCGCCGCCGGTCGCACCATGACCCCGGGGCAGCCGTGTCACGCCCGGTGCGCGCGACGGCGCTCCCCGGCCACGCGGCATACCGAATTAGGGTGGGCGCATGAGCGAGCCGGGCACCTACGTCGAGAAGAACTTCAAGCGCGACACGAACTACATCACGACCCGCATCACGGCCGACGGGCGCGACGGCTTCCCCGTCGAGGCGGGGCGCTACCGTCTCGTCGTCGCGCGCGCCTGCCCGTGGGCCAACCGCGCCATCATCGTGCGACGCCTCCTCGGGCTCGAGGACGCCCTGTCGATGGGGATCTGCGGCCCGACGCACGACAAGCGCAGCTGGACCTTCGACCTCGACCCGGGCGGCCTCGACCCGGTGCTGCAGATCCCGCGCATCCAGGACGCGTACTTCAAGCGCGACCCCGACTACCCCCGCGGCATCACCGTTCCCGGCGATCGTCGACGTGCCGACGGGCGCCGTCGTGACGAACGACTTCAAGCAGATCACCGTCGACCTCGAGACGCAGTGGCGCGAGTTCCACCGCGAGGGCGCCCCCGACCTCTATCCCGACGCCCTCGCCGACGAGATCGAGGCGGTGAGCGAGCCGATCTACCGCTACGTCAACAACGGTGTCTACCGCTGCGGCTTCGCCGGCACCCAGGAGGCGTACGACAAGGCGTACCGCCGGCTGTGGGACAACCTCGACCTGCTCGAGGAGCGCCTGGCGACGCGCCGCTACCTCGTCGGCGACCACATCACCGAGGCCGACGTGCGCCTCTTCACGACGCTCGTGCGCTTCGACCCCGTCTACCACGGCCACTTCAAGTGCAACCGCAGCAAGCTCATCGAGATGCCGGCGCTGTGGGCCTATGCGCGCGACCTCTTCCAGACGCCCGGGTTCGGCGACACGGTCGACTTCACCCACATCAAGCGGCACTACTACGTCGTGCACACCGACGTGAACCCGACGGGCGTCGTGCCGCTCGGGCCCGCGCTCGAGAACTGGGCCACGCCGCACGGACGCGAGGAGCTCGGCGGCTCGCCCTTCGGTGACGGCACTCCCCCGGGACCGCCGCGCGAGGTCGTGCCCGCCGGCGCACAACCCGGTGCTCGCCCTGCTCGGCAGGCTGACGCAGCGACACCGTATGCCGGTGGGTTCCCTTGTCGCTGCAAGGGAACCCACCGGCGTGCGCCGCGTCAGGTGAGGTAGAACTCCGCGAGAGCAGGGGCCAGTACTGAGGCGGGCACCTGGTGGAACTCGCCCGGGAGCTCGACCGCGCGACCGTCCGGCAGGGCGTCGGCGAGGACACCGGCCGAGTCGTGCAACCACGGCATGGCCGTGCCGCTGCTGCAGACCGCGAGGAAGGGCACGGTGACCCGGAGCAGCGTCTCGGCGGGGAGGCCCTGGTCGTCGCCGCCGAGGCAGAGCCCGTCGTACTTGACGGTGTAGGTCAGCGCGAGCATCGGCTCCCACATCGGTGTGCCCTTCATGCCCTCGACCATCTCGGCGGGCATCCCGACGACGACGTTGTTGAAGTAGCGCAGGATGCCCTCACGGTCACCGGCCGCCTCGAAGCGTTCGAGCGTGCCGATGTAGTCGTCGGGGGCGGGTGGCCACGCCTCGGTGCGGTAGGGGACCTCGATCGCCGACGCCTTGCTGATGGGAGCCCCGGCGGCGACGGCCTCGAGGACGAGCGCGCCGCCGGAGGAGACGCCGAAAGCGTAAGCAGCAGAGTCGGTTTCGCCCGCAGCCTCGATGACGGCCGTGAGGTCCTCGATCTCACGGCCGACGGTGTAGGGCTGGGTGTCACCGCTGTCACCGCGGCCGCGACGGTCGTATGTCACCCCGGTCAGGCCCAGCTCCCCCAGCGCCTGCGCCAGGTCGCGGAAGGAGCCACGGTCACAGAATGCGCCCCCGACGACAACCGCGACCGGACCGGACCCGTAGGCCTCGTAGGCGATGGTGGTGCCGTCCGCCGACGTGGCCTTCTCGACCTCGCTCATCACTGACTCCTCGCCGTAGGTGGCCCCACTGTCGGGACCCTCATCCCTGCGTCGATCGAGATCGGGGCATCTCGACACGGCGACTGCCCAGGAAGTCCGCCCCGCTCACGTGCGTTTGCGTGAGAAGACCTCACGTCGGTCCTCCTCCGGAACGGTCTCCATGAAGTCCATGACCGCTTCCGTGAGCGCCGGCCAGGTCTCGTGCCGCTCGATCGGCACGACGGTGCCGACGACCTGGTCCGTGTGCACCTCGACGAGGTTCCAGGACTGCGGCCCGTCCACGCCCATGAGCAGTTCGCGCGGGGCACCGACGTCGTCGACGTAGCTGACCCCACCCGCGACGAGGACGGGCACGCGCCCCAGCGTGCCGAAGCTCGTGACGTGGAGGTGCCCGCTGAGCACGGCGCGGACGTCGCTCCCCTCCAGGACGTCACGCAGTCGGTCGACGGCCTCGAAGTCGAGCAGCTGCATCACCGGTGACCGGTAGGAGATCGGCGCGTGGTGCATGACGACAATGGTTCCGTGGCGGGACGGGGTCGCCAGTTCCCTTGCGAGCCAAGCATATTGGTCATCGGACAAGCCACCATGGTGATAGCCGGGCACCGCCGAGTCGACGGCGATGATGCGCAGACCACGGACGTCCGTCACGGTGTCCTGTGGCGCGTCGGTGTCGACGCCGTAGAGCGTCCGGGCCATCGGCCGCCGCTCGTCATGGTTGCCGCCGGTGAGGACGAGCGCGCAGCCGAGCCGGCCCACGACCGGGTCCACGATGTCCCGCAGGAGGGAGTAGGCAGCCGGGTCGCCGCTGTCGCTCAGGTCGCCTGAGATGACGAGGGCGTCGACACGTTCCCGCGAGGCCTCGACCCGGGCCAGGGCCTTGCGCAGCTGACGCTCGGTGTCGATGCGGCCGGCAAGCAGGCCCCCGCCTGCGATGAGGTGGGGGTCGGAGAGGTGCGCGATGACGTGCGTCGGCGCCGGCCGGGATCCGGTGAGGGCCATGGCGCCACCCTAGGCGCAGCCGCCAACTCTCGTCCTGCGCGGCGTCGCACGAGGTGCGAGGGTGGGAGCCGGAGGTTTCCGATGCCCATTCCCCACGCCGTCACGCGGCTGAACAAGAAGTACCTCAACCAGGTCCTCGTGCACCTTGCCGGGCACGGATGGTTCGTCGAGCTCGAGCACGTCGGCCGCCGGTCGGGTCGCACCTTCCGGATCCCGATCATGGCCTTCGACCGCGGCGACGCCGTGACGATCGCACTGACGTACGGGAGCGGCGTCGACTGGCTGGCCAACCTTCGCGCCGCCGGCGGCGGTCGGATGCGCTTGCGCGACGAGCTGCTCGTCCTCGGGGCTCCCGCAGTCCTTGGCCGAGGCCGAGGGCCACGCCCGGATGCCCCAGCCACCGCGGCTCGTTGCTGCCGCTCCTCGGGTGCCACGACTACGTGGAGATCCCGGTGCTGTCCCGCGCGCGCTTCAGTGGGTGGTGAGCCCGCACGCCCTGGCGCGGACCTCAGTGCCGCACTTGGCAGCTGGGACACCAGAAGAGCCTTCGCCCGGCAATCTCCTTCTCCTGCAACGCTTTTGAGCATCGAGGACACGGTTGCCCGCTGCGCTTGTAGACGAGGAACCGCCGGTCGAACGTGTCGCCGAGCCGTTCGCCGGTGAGGCGTCGGGAGATCGCACTGCCCCGACCGGACCGCCTCGCTCGCACCGCCTCCTCGACCTGGTCCGGCATCGTGATGATCTGGGAGAAGGTGCGTCCGAGGGGCATGAGGAGGACGAGGTCGTCCCAGATCTCCTGCCAGACCCCTGGGGACACGTCGACACCCCGCGTGAGGGGGTCGACGGCCAGGCGGTGGAGCACCTCGCAGCGGTAGACGTTCCCGACGCCGGCCACGACAGACTGGTCCATGAGCAGCTCGGCCACGGTGCGCCGGCTCCGGTGGACCCGGTCCCAGCCCGCACCGGGCCGTTGCCCCCGTCGCAGCGGATCGGGACCGAGCGTGGCGACGATCTCACGCTGCCTTGCCCGGTCGACCAGCGAGCAGATCATCGGCCCACGCAGGTCTGCGAAGTGATCCGGACCCACGAGACGGAGCCGGACGGCTCCGACCGGGGGTGAGGGGTGGCCCTCGACGAGATGTTTCACGGGAAACATGCCGATGAGGCCGAGGTGCACGTGCAGGGTCGCATCGCCGATCTCCACGAAGAGATGCTTGCCCCACGCCTGCGCGCGCTCGAAGATCCGGCCGTCCAATCGGTCGGCGTCGGCAGCGAAACGGCCCTGGGGGCTCGTCGCCCCCACCTCGTGGCCGCCGAACGCGCGCTGCAGGCGGTCCGCCAGCGCATGGATCGTGTGACCCTCGGGCACGTGCCGTCCCCTCCCTCCTGCATCCCGCGGTTGTGGCGTATTTCAGCCGAACGTGCCGAAGGCCTCGGTTTCGTCGGAAGCGGGCACGCCCATCAGGCCCAGGATGCGGCGCAGGTCCTCGACCGAGGCGAACTCGACCGTGATCTTGCCCTTGCGCTGCCCCAGGGCGATGGCGACGCGTGTCTCGAGGTGGTCGGAGAGGCCGGTGGTGAGCTCATCGAGCTGTGGGTGGCGAGCCCCTGCGCGGGGGCGACGCGCCTTGGGGGCGTCGTTGCCCTCGCCGAGGGCAACGAGCTCCTCGACGTTGCGCACCGACAGTCCCTCGGCGACGATGCGTTGGGCCATGCGCTCCATCGCGGCGCCATCGGCCATGCCGAGCAGGGCGCGGGCGTGGCCGGCACTCAGCACGCTCGCAGCAACACGGCGCTGCACGAGGGGCGGCAGCTTGAGCAGGCGCAGCGTGTTGGAGATCTGGGGTCGGGAACGGCCGATCCGTGTGGCGAGCTGCTCGTGGGAGCAGCCGAAGTCATCGAGCAGCTGCTGGTATGCCGCAGCCTCCTCGAGCGGGTTGAGCTGGCTCCGGTGGAGGTTCTCGAGCAGCGCGTCGCGCAGCAGGTCGTCGTCGCTCGTCTCCTTGATGATCGCCGGGATGACCCCGAGCCCGGCAGCCTGTGAGGCGCGCCACCGGCGCTCACCCATGATCAGCTCGAAGGTGCGCCCCTGCGCCTCGTCGAGCTGGTCGGCGGGGATGCGGCGCACGACGATGGGCTGCAGCACGCCGATCTCGCGGATCGAGTGCACGAGCTCAGCCATGTGGTCCTCGTCGAAGACCGTGCGCGGCTGCTTGGGGTTGGGTCGGATCGAGTCGATGTCGAGCTCGGCGAACTCTGCGCCAGGCACGACCGCGAGTCCGGTGCTGGCGGTCGTCTCGTCGGCGCCAGAACTCGCGTCGCCCTCCGACGCCTCTCGCAACGTCCCGCCTGCCGTCTCACCTGACGTCTCACCTGCTGACGTCAACCCATCGGCCTGGTCGCTCGTCGGGACGAAGGGGTCGGAGTCCACCGGCGCGCCGCCGTGCGAGACCTCGGCCGAAGGTGGTTCTGGCTGCTTCTGTTCGGCGAAGAAGACGTCGACCGGACGTCCGGCGCCTCCGCTGGGTGTGCTCGGGATGAGTGCTCCGAGACCTCGACCCAGTGCGCGTCGCTTCTCCGCCATTCAACTACCCTTCACCGTCTCGAACGCGGCCATCGCATCCGTCGGCCAGTCTAGGTGCACGATGGTGCTCCTCCGTGTACCCGGGGCCGAGCATCCACCGGTCTTCGAAGCCGTCCAACCGTCAGGACCTCAGGTTTCACGTGAAACACGGGCCCGCCCGTGCGCTCAGCGATCTTCAGGATGTCGTCCTGTTTCACGTGAAACACGGCTCGGTCGTGTTTCACGTGAAACAGGGTCGCCACCGTGACGGTGGCGACCCTGTGCACAGTGCTCCCAGGACTAGCGAGCGCTCACGTCGGTCCGGCGGCCCCACGGTCGGCCAGCTCGCCGGCAGCCTCGAGATAGGCGAGGGCACCACTGCTTGCTGGGTCGTACGTCATCACGGTCTCGCCGAAGCTGGGCGCCTCGGAGACGCGCACCGAGCGAGGGACCGTCGTGCGGAGCACCTCCTGGGGGAAGTGCTCACGCACCTCGTCGGCGACCTGCGCCGAGAGACGGGTACGCCCGTCATACATCGTGAGCAGGATGGTCGACACATGCAGCGTCGAGTTGAGGTGACGCTTGATCAGGTCGATGTTCTTGAGCAGCTGCGACAGGCCCTCGAGCGCGTAGTACTCGCACTGGATGGGGATGAAGACCTCGCTCGCGGCAACCATGGCGTTGACGGTGAGCAGGCCCAGGCTGGGCGGGCAGTCGATGAGGATGTAGTCGAACTCGTGGCCCGCCTCGCCGGCGGCCGCGATGGCCTTCTGCAGGCGTGACTCACGAGCGACGAGCGACACGAGCTCGATCTCCGCGCCGGCCAGGTCGATGGTGGCCGGGGCACAGAACAGGTTCTCGACCGTGCTGCACGGCTGCACCACGTCGAGCAACGGAGTGCTGTCGACGAGCACGTCATAGACGGACGGGACTTCAGCGTGATGGTCGATCCCCAGCGCCGTGCTGGCGTTGCCTTGGGGGTCGAGGTCGATGACGAGCGCCTTGAGTCCGGACTGCGCCAGCGCCGCAGCGACGTTGACCGTGGTGGTGGTCTTGCCGACTCCCCCCTTCTGGTTGGCGACCGTGAGCACGCGTGGGGAGACCGGCTTGGGGAACCGGCGACCCGTGAGCTGGATCCGGCGCCGGGCGTTGTCGGCGAGCTCCCGCCCCAAGGGTGTGTCCGTGCCAGGCGTCGGGATGGCAGCAGCGAGCGCTTCCCGGTCAGCACGGTCGTCGTCCACCTGAGTGTCGGCAGTGCGGTCATCCACAGGCTTGTCCCCAGCCTGCGATGCGACGATTTCCCGTTCAAAGGCGGGCGTTGTCGGGACTTCGTCCACCGCATTGTCCACAGCGGTGGACAGCGAGACCTGACTGTCGGTGACCGGGCTGTCGGCAGGCGTCTCCAGGGCGATCACGTCACCTTGCGCTTCGGTTGCTCCTGCAGCGGCCACGACACCTCCCGAGGGCGCCTCGTCCGTTTCACGTGAAACATTCATCATGCGGGCCAGCCACCCCAGACGTCGGTGCTCCGGTTCCGGGTCTGGTTCGCTCGGCCAGCCCAGATTGGTCGACATCGTCACGGGGACAGCACCTCCGGGGTTGAGGGTCGACCGGCGGAGTGATCCGCACGCATCGCCCGTCGAAATGGTCTGGGCACGATCATCGCTGATCGCGCGGCTTGTCGCCGACTCCCGGGCCGGAGCGTCGCGCACCCCGTGGCCGATCGGCCCGGCGGCGAGCAGATCCAGCACTCGAGGGCTGACGCGAGCGGAAACGTCGACGGTCCACGACGTCTCCGATCGTGCATCGGAGCACGATCGTCGGCTCGCCCAGCACCGAGGCACCGTACTCGTCCACCCCGGCGTCGACGACGCCGAGGCGCGTCAAGGCGGTGCGACTCTCGGACAGCTCATCTGCGGCGCGGCTCCCCTTCAGGGCGAGGAGGCTGCCTCCGGCGTCGAGGAGCGGCAAGGTCCACTCGGCGAGCTGGACGATGCGGGACACCGCACGGGCCGTGACCCAAGGGGCATGGAGCCGGTCCCAGAGGGCTTCGGCGCGCGCGGTGTGGACGGTGACGTTCGCCAGCCCCAGTTGTGCCACCGTTCCACTGAGCCATCCGGTGCGTCTCGCCAGGGGTTCCACGAGGTGGAGGTCGAGGTCCGGACGGGCGATGGCGACGGCAAGTCCCGGCAGGCCGGCACCCGACCCGACGTCGATGACCCGCTGTGTCTCCTCGCGACGGGGGATCGCCTCCTGGATCACCGCGCAGTTGAGAACGTGACGGTCCCACAGGCGAGGGGTCTCGCGCGGACCGATCAAGCCGTGGCTGATCCCGGTGTCGGCCAGGATCGCCACGAAGCGCTCCGCGAGCTCCAACCTGTCGCCGAAGACCGCCGCGGCGGCAGGCGGAGTCGACGGTGGGTCAGCCGCGCCGAGAGCTCCGTGAGTCACGCGCTCTCACTCCTAGGTTCGTGCATGTGGCGGTGGTGCCTGAAACAAGGTGCCGTTTCACGTGAAACGGCCTCTCTCATTCCGGCAGGATGACGACGTGACGGTGCGGCTCGGCACCCTCGGACTCGGAGACGAGCCCGGCGGCCGCAACCTCGTCGTGCACGACCTTGCGCTCGAAAGCGGTCATCGGGTCCAGCGAGCGCTTCGTGCCGGAGTCGCTGACCTCCGCAATGGCGGCCTGGGCGAGCTCGACCAGCGCGGATCGACGCTCGGCCCGGTACCCGGCGACGTCGAGCATGAGTCGGCTGCGCTCGCCGGTCTCGGCCTGGACGGCGAGCCGGGTGAGCTCCTGGAGGGCCTCGAGCACCTTGCCCTCGGTGCCGACGAGACGCCGCGGGACACGGCCCTCGTCAGAGTCGACGATGGCAATGGCTGCCCGGTCGCCGTCGACGTCGACGTCGATGTCCCCGTCGAGGTCGGCGATGTCGAGGAGGGTCTCGAGGAAGTCCGCAGCCACCTCGCCCTCACGCTCGAGCTGACGGACCCGTGACTTCTTGTCGCCCTTGTCGCTTCTGTCGCCCTTGTCGGCGCCGGCTGGCGCGTCACCCGGCTCGCCCCCGGTGTCGTCGCCCAGATCGGCGGAACCGGCTGCGTCCTCGAGGCGGGGCTGCGCGGCGCCGGTCTCGTCGGCCGGGACCGCTGCCTCACTCGGCTCGCCCACCGCAGGGGACTGCTCGGTGGACTGCTCGGTGGACTGCTCGGTGGACTGCTCGGTGGACTGCTCGGTGGACTGCCGGTGGGCTGCTGCGGTGCGGTGTCGACCGGCGTCTCGACGTCGGTGCCGTGGGGGTCGCTCATGAAAACTCCTTCGTTCACCGGGGCCAGTCTGTGGACAAACTACGTTTCCGCAGGTCAGAGGCCCATGGCACTGTGGACAAGTATGTGGACGAACCTCAGCGACGGTTCTTGGTCGGCTGGGTCTTCGGCTGGGTGCGCGCGCGCTTCTTGCCCTTGGGCTGCTGGCGCTGGCCTGACTTGGACGCGTCGTCAGGGACGGTCTCGGAGGTCTCGAGGCCCGGCACCGTCAGCTCCTGCATGTCCTTGCCCTTGCGCTTCAGGCGCTCGCGACGGGCGCGCTCGGCCTCGGACCCGGGAGCCGGCATGTTGCGGATGACGTAGAACTGCTGGCCCATGGTCCAGACGTTGGTGGTCAGCCAGTAGAGCAGGACGCCGATGGGGAAGTTGATGCCGGAGAACGCGAAGAAGAGCGGCATCAGGTAGAGCAGCACCTTCTGCTGCTTCGCGAAGGGGTTGTCGAGCGCGGAGGCCGGCATGTTCTTGCGCATCAGCTGGTACTGCGTCGTGAACGTCGTCGCCGACATGAGGACGATGAGCACCGCGCTGAGGATCTTGACGTTGAGCGTGGTGGAGTGGACGAACGAGTCCGACAGCTTGGCCCCGAGGATCGTCGAGGTCTCGATCGTCTGCGCGACCTGTCGGGTGATCGGGCCGATCGGCTGCTGCGTGCCCTCGGCGATGCCCTTGAGGTTGTTGAGCAGCTGGAAGAGCGCGAAGAAGAACGGGCTCTGGATCAGGATCGGCAGGCAGCTGCTGAACGGGTTGGTCCCGGTGCGCCGGTAGAGATCCATGATCTCCGCCTGCTGGGCCTTCTGCGACTCCGGGTCACGCTTGCCCTTGTACTTCTTCTGGATCTTCTGCATCTCCGGCTGGATGAGCTGCATCCGGCGGGAGGAGTGGATCTGCCGCACGAAGAGCGGCATGAGCAGGAGACGGACGACGACCGTCAGGCCGACGATCGACAGCGCCCAGGCCCAGCCCGACCAGGCCCCGGTGAGCCCGAGGAACTCCCAGAACGCGTGCCAGCCGTACATGACCCAGGCTTCACCGAGTTTGATCGGGTAGAGCAGGGTGTTGAAGAACTCGATCAACGTCATTCCTCTGTCGTAGGGCGGGCGGCGGGCCGCTCACCGCTGATCGGCAACGATATGCCGGATGTTCAGGTGGTGTGGTCGTGCTCCCCGGCTGCGTCGGCGGTGTCAGGCGCCTCGGGCAGGTCGGGGGCTCGGTAGTCCTCGGGCCGCACGTCGTTGCGGGTGGCCCACGTCATCGGAACGGGGTCGACCCCGCCCGGGTTCCAGGGGTTGCAGCGCCCGATCCTTCGCAGCGCGAGCCAGCCACCACGCACCGGGCCGAAGCGGGTCAGCGCCGTGACGGCATACGCCGAGCAGCTGGGGTAGAAGCGGCAGCTCGGCGGGGAGAGCGGGGAGATGAACCGCTGGTAGAGCCGGATCGCGAGCAGGAGCGGCGACGCGAGCACCTGGTTGGCCGTGGGGCTCATGGCCGGCACGCCTTGTCGAGCTGGCGGGCCACGGCCTGGTCGAGCTCGTCCCAGCTGGCGGTGGCGGCGGCGGGGTTGGCCCGCACGACGACGTCGAGACCGGCGGGGATGCCGCTCAGCCTGGCCGCGACGCTGGCGCGCAGCCGACGCTTCGTCCGGTTGCGCACGACGGCGTTGCCGACGGCCTTGGACACAACAAAACCGACGCGCGGCGGATGATCCGCACGCACATCGGTCCGGTTGGCATGCACGACGATCAGTCGCCCGCCTGCTCTGCTGGCGCCGGGCCCGCGTACTGCCGTGGTGAAATCCGTCCGCTCACGCAGTCGGTGACGTGCCGGCAGCACGCCGCGGCCTCCGGCGGCTCAGGCAGAGAGCTCGGCGCGGCCCTTGCTGACGGCGGCCCGCGAGGATGGCACGGCCGGCGCGGGTGCGCATGCGCAGGCGGAAGCCGTGCGTCTTGGCGCGGCGACGGTTGTTCGGCTGGAAGGTGCGCTTGCTCACGAGGTTCTCCGTAGGTTGCAGGGTCCGCTCCGACATCACGATGACGTCGGCCCGGCTCCCGTTCTGGGGCTGGCGGTGGCCGATGCGACCGCAATCGGCAAGCCCGTGGAGGGTCGAGCTGGTCCGGCTGGGCCGGGCTCGGGGCCATGGGCATGCGAAAGAGGTCGCAGACACGCTCGGTCAACGATACGGGAGCCGCGGAACGAGGGTCAAACCGGCGGAGCCGCCACGCGGGAGCGGACCAAAACCCACGATCTTCCGAGGTCGTACGGCGATTGCAAGGCGACACGCCGCGGAGCCGGAGATCTGTGGACGACTCGATTGTCTTTCGCGCGTCTGCGCCTGTAGGTTTTCGTCTTCACGATCCTCGCCACCCCAATGCACAGGCTGTGGACAAACGTGTGGACAACAGGGCATCGTTCACCGGGACACGGACGCGTCCAAGACGTCCGACCCGGCACATCGATCTCCCGCTCGGGCCGAATCGAGCCGGGACACAACAGAGTGCAACAGACATGACTCAGGGGCAGGTGGGATCAGGTGGCCGAGACAGGCGTCGATTACGCGCAGATCTGGCAGCAGACGCTCGGCACCCTCGACTCGGTGGGGCTGTCGAACCAGGAGCGCGCGTTCGTCCGGCTCTGCCGCCTCGTCGGCGTGCTCGACCAGACCGCGCTGGTGCGAGCACCCAACACCTTCACCAAGGACTTCCTCGAGCAGCGCGTCCGCGAGCAGATCCACGACGCTCTCGCCAGTCAGCTCGGGCACCCGGTCCAGCTCGCGGTGTCGGTCGACGAGAGCCTCGAGACCGACCTGGGGATGATCAGTGACGAGCCCAGCGGCCAGGCCTCGGTCCACGGGGGCTCCCGAGGTCGCGCCGCGCCGGGCGGCATGGGCGGCCACCAGAACGGCGCAGGCGGCTACGGGTCGAACGTCCACAACCCCCTGCGCGACCTGGCCGAGAGCGCGCCCGCGCTCAACGGCGCCGACCTCGACGAGCCGCGCCAGCCGGCATACCCGGGCGGTCAGACGCGGATGGAGCTCGGCCCCGACCCGCTGCAGCGGCGGGGAGAGCGGGCCGCTGCGCCTGCAGCAGCGTCCCGAGCCGAGCTCGCCCGGCGACACGCGCCTCAACCCGAAGTACACCTTCGACACCTTCGTCATCGGCGCGAGCAACCGCTTCGCCCACGCGGCGGCGGTCGCGGTCGCCGAGGCCCCGGCCAAGGCGTACAACCCGCTCTTCGTCTACGGCGAGTCCGGGCTGGGCAAGACGCACCTGCTCCACGCCATCGGCCACTACGCCCGCACGATGTTCCCCAACGTGCGCGTGCGCTACGTGAACTCCGAGGAGTTCACCAACGACTTCATCAACAGCATCCGTGACGACAAGGCGAGCGCGTTCCAGAACCGCTACCGCAGCGTCGACGTGCTGCTCATCGACGACATCCAGTTCCTCCAGGGCAAGCTGCAGACCCAGGAGGAGTTCTTCCACACCTTCAACACGCTGCACAACGCGAACAAGCAGATCGTCATCACCAGCGACCTGCCGCCGCGTGAGCTGTCGGGCTTCGAGGACCGGATGCGCACGCGCTTCGAGTCGGGCCTGCTGACCGACGTCCAGCCGCCCGACCTCGAGACCCGCATCGCGATCCTGCGCAAGAAGGCGATCCAGGACCGGATGTCGGTGCCGGACGACGTGCTCGAGTACATCGCGACGAACTTCAGCACCAACATCCGCGAGCTCGAGGGCGCCCTGATCCGCGTCACGGCGTTCAGCAACCTCAACCGCCAGGCCGTCGACCTGCCGCTCGCGGTCATCGTGCTCAAGGACGTGCTGCCCAACGAGACGCCCAACCAGGTGACGGCCGCGACGATCATGGCGGTGACGGCCGCCTACTACGCCGTGACCCTCGAGGACCTCTGCGGCTCGAGCCGCTCGCGCCAGCTCGTCACGGCCCGCCAGATCGCGATGTACCTCTGCCGCGAGATGACGGATCTGCGCTGCCGAAGATCGGCCAGCACTTCGGCGGCCGCGACCACACGACCGTCATGCACGCGGACCGCAAGATCCGCGAGCTCATGGGTGAGCGCCGCGCCATCTACAACCAGGTCACCGAGCTGACCAACCGGATCCGCCAGCAGTCCCACTGACGCCCCGGTCGGCCGCTGAGTGACCCGCCGAGTGACCCGCTGAGTGACCCGATGGCGTATGCCGTCGGGCGGGCTCGGCGTCAGGCCGCCGTGGCCGCGTGCCCCGTCTTCGCTGCTCTCCGGGCGGCGATGGTCGCCGTCAGGGCGTCGTCCCACGGCGTCGGCTCGAGACCGAACGTGCGCTGGGTCAGTTCCGAGTCGAGCACGAACGGCCGCTCGAACTGGTGCCGGGTCTCGCGCAGCTCGCGCATGAAGGGGACGACGAGCCCGGCGGCGGTGCCGAGCGGACGGGGCAGCACGCGTACCCGACGAGGCTTGACGCCGGCCAACCGCGCGATGTCGGCGGCCGCCTCGTCGAAGGTGCGGGCCGGCGACGTCGGCACGTGCCAGGCGTGACCCCAGCCCTCGTCGCCGGTCGCCACCCGGGCGGCGAGACGACCGACGTCGGGGACGTAGGTCCACGAGTGGGCCGCGTCCGCCCGACCGGCGGGCACGAGGGGCGTGCGGCCCGCGAGCAGCGCGTCGATGACGACGTCGTTGAGGTAGCTCGTGCGCGCCGTCGTGCCGGGACCGAAGTAGTCGCTCGAGCGCAGCTCCGTGACGCGCAGTCGTCCCGCCTCGTGCCGGGCCAGGGCCTCGGTCCACATGTCGGCGCGCAGCTCCCCCTTGTGACCGGCCGGACGCATCGGGTCGTCCTCGCGCATCGGGGCCTCGACACGTCCGTAGCCGTAGAGGTTGCCGATGATGACGAGCCCGGCACCGCTCGCCTCCGCCGCGGCGAGGGTGGCGGCGGCGACGGGTGGCCAGTCGGTGTCCCAGGTCAGGTAGCTCGGCGGGTTGACGGCGTTGACGATGCTCGCGGCGCCACGCGCCAGCTCCGTGACGGCGCGCGTGTCGCCGGCGTCGACGGCGACGACCTCGACGGAGTCGCGGTGGGTGTCCTGCCACGGCCGCTCCGTGACCCGGCCGGATCGCGAGGCGAGGGTCACGGTGTGCCCGAGCGTGACGAGCTCCGTGGTGGTCGACCGTCCGACGCCTCCGGCGCCGAGGACGAGGTGGTGGGTCATGGCGGGTTCCTCTCGAGTCAATGGTGAGCACCGCTCACATTCAGAGGATGACACGCGCTCGACCGACATTCAAGAGCAGTGCTCACATTTCTTCGGAACTGTGGCAGGCTCGGGTGCATGGAGCCTCAGCCCAGCGCCGACCCACCCGACCCGCGCCTCCTGCCGCGCGCCGAGGAGCAGCAGCCCGCGGCCGCCGGACCTCGGCTGGGCAAGCGGGCGCGCAACCGGCTCGCCGTCGAGGCGGACATCCTGCGCGTGGCACGCGAGCACCTCGCCACGGACGGCGCCGCTGCCCTCAGCCTCCGGGCGGTCGCGCGCGACCTGGGCATGGTGTCCTCCGGCATCTACCGCTACGTCGACAGCCGTGACGAGCTGCTGACCCGCCTCATCGTCGACTCGTACTGGTCCCTCGCTGCCGCCGTGCGTGCGGCGCACGACACCGTCGCGCGGGAGGACCTCGAGGCGCGGTGGGACACCCTCGGGCGGGCCCTGCGCGCGTGGGCGATCGACCGGCCGCACGACTTCGCCCTCATCTACGGCTCGCCGGTCCCGGACTACGAAGCACCGGCGGAACGCACCCAGGAGGCCGGCACGGCCGTGCTCGCCCTCCTCGTGACCCTGCTCGACGACGTGCGGCGGGCGGGCCGCCTCGCCGGCCGGCGACCGCCTCGGACTCGTCGACGCGCGCGCCTGTGCCGCGGTCGGCGCCATGCTCGAGACCCCGATGTTCGCCTCGACACGGCTCGACGCCACCTCCCTGGTCCAGGGGATCGCGGCCTGGACCCTGCTCCTGGGCGCCGTGACGAGCGAGGTCTTCGCCCAGCTGGGGCCCGTTCCGGACGGGGAGGCGCTCTTCGACAGCCTCCTGGCGGTGTCGAGACGATGCGTGATCGCGTCGCCAGTGGCTCCACTGGGCGCTCAAGCCCGAAGGCCGGTGGACAGCGGATACGTCCACATCCATCCACAGGTTTGTCCACACCTGTGTGCACAGCGTGACCTCCCCGGACCATGGGCCGGATCGACCGTTAGCGCCCGTTATGCCCGGACGTTGTCCACCGCCTGTGGACAACTCTGTGGAATCACAGGCGGTCGCCGTGCACAGGTGACTAGTCAGCAAGCACGGCATACCGGACATATGCCGTCGCGTCTTCCACACCCCGCTGTGGACACGTGTGGACGACAGGGACGACCCTGCGGACAACCGGCAGCGAACCTGTGTGATCGATGTGCACAGCCGAAAAGCGTCCACAGGCAGCTGCCCTCGCAGCGATGCCGCCCCCACACACCGTGCACACCCCCATCGGCGCTCTGACCAGCCACGACGCGGGTTGTCCACAGCATCCACAGCACCTATGACTACGACGAGATCCCAGTCAAGGAGGGAAGCCCCGACAACGAGGGTCTCTCTCACGCCCACCTACGACCGGCCACCTCCGGTAGGGCCTGAGTGGTTGCCCGATTCGGTCGCTGCACGCATTCGGGGAGTGTCTGTGGTGCCAGTCACCCGCAGGCACTAGTGTCTGAGCCCCAATGTCCTTCCCCGTCGAAGTGAGTGCACCGTGAAGTTTCGGGTTGAGCGAGACGTCCTGGCCGAGGCCGTGACCTGGGTGGCCCGCGGGCTCCCGGCCCGCCCGCCGGTACCTGTGCTCGCGGGCGTGCTCGTCGACGCGAACGAGGACGGCACGCTGACGCTGTCGGCCTTCGACTACGAGGTGTCCGCCCGCATCACCGTCCCGGCCGACGTCGCCGAGGCCGGCCAGGTCCTCGTTCTGGGCCGACTCCTCGCGGACATCTCGCGCAACCTGCCGAACAAGCCGATCGACGTGAGCACCGACGGGACCAAGGTCAACGTCGCCTGCGGGTCGTCGCGCTTCGCTCTGCGCGAGATGCCCGTCGCGGACTACCCGACGCTTCCCGCCTCACCCGAGACGAGTGGCACGATCGCCGGCGACGTCTTCACGCAGGCGGTCGCCCAGGTCTCGGTCGCCGCCGACAAGGGCGACACCCTGCCGATCCTGACCGGGGTCCGCATGGAGATCGACGGCGACAAGGTGACGCTCCTCGCCACTGACCGCTACCGGCTCGCGATGCGTGAGCTGACGTGGAGCCCCTCGTGCACCCGACGCCAGCCACGTCGCGCTCATCCCGGCCCGTCAGCTCTCCGACACGGCCCGAGCCCTCGGCGCGTCCGGCTCGGTGGAGCTCGCCCTCGGCCAGGGCGGCGACGGCCTCATCGGCTTCGAGGCGGGTCAGCGTCGCGCAACGACCCGCCTGCTCGACGGCGAGTACCCCAAGGTCACCTCGATCTTCCCCACCTCCGTCGACACCGAGGCGGTCATCGAGACGGCGGCCCTCGAGGAGGCCGTCAAGCGCGTCGCCCTCGTCGCGGAGCGCAACACGCCCGTGCTGCTGAAGTTCACCGACGGCCAGGTGGCGATCGAGGCCGGCACGGGCGAGGACGCCCAGGCCTCCGAGGCGGTCGAGGCGACCCTCAACGGTCCCGAGATCCAGATCGCGTTCAACCCGCAGTTCCTCCTCGACGGCCTGCACGCGGTCGGCACCGCCTGGAGCCGGCTGTCGTTCACGCAGCCGAGCCGTCCCGCGGTCCTGACCGGGCAGGCCGAGGCCGACTCCGAGCCCGACACCGGCTACCGCTACGTCCTGATGCCCGTCCGTTTCGCCAGCTGAGCCGGCGCCACCGCACCACCCGCACGCACGCCCGATCCGTCCGGCAGGCCAGACCGGCCCGCCCGGCCTGATCGAGGGCGCTGCTGGGTAGGGCGTAGCCTCGTAGCGCCTCACCCGATCCCCCACGCTCCCTGCAGAAAGGCTCGCGACATGCAGCTCGGTCTCATCGGTCTCGGCAAGATGGGCGGCAACATGCGCGAGCGGTTGCGCCGCGCGGGCCACGAGGTGGTCGGCTTCGACCGCAACCCCGACGTCGCCGACGTGCGCACGCTGCCGGCCCTGGTCAAGGCCCTCGAGGCCCCCCGCGTCGTGTGGGTCATGGTGCCCGCCGGTGACCCGACGCGCGAGACCGTCGCCAAGCTGGCCGACCTGCTCGAGCCCGGTGACCTCGTCATCGACGGCGGCAACTCCCGCTTCACCGACGACTTCGAGAACGCCAAGCTCCTCGGCGAGAAGAAGATCGGCTACGTCGACTGCGGTGTGAGCGGCGGCATCTGGGGCCTCGAGAACGGCTACGGCCTGATGTGCGGCGGCGACAAGAAGTGGGTCAACAAGGCGATGCCGATCTTCGACGCGCTGCGGCCCGAGGGCCCGCGCGAGGAGGGCTTCGTCCACGCCGGCAAGGTCGGCGCGGGGCACTACACGAAGATGGTCCACAACGGCATCGAGTACGGCCTGATGGCCGCCTACGCCGAGGGCTACGAGCTGCTCGAGAAGAAGGACATCGTCACCGACGTCCCCGGGGCCTTCAAGGCGTGGAGCCGCGGCACCGTCGTGCGGTCCTGGCTGCTCGACCTCATGGTCGACGCGCTCGAGGACAACCCCCACCTCGACGACGTCTCCGACTACACGAACGACTCCGGGGAGGGCCGCTGGACGGTCGAGGAGGCCATCGCGCTGTCGGTGCCGATGCCGGTCATCTCGGCCTCGCTCTTCGCCCGGTTCGCCTCGCGCCAGTCGAGCTCGCCGACGATGCAGGCCGTCGCGGCGCTGCGCGGCCAGTTCGGTGGGCACGAGGTCATGTCGATCGCCGAGGGCGAGAAGCTGCGTCAGGGCGACGTGCCGACGACGGCCAAGCGCTCGGCGAAGAAGGAGTCCCCGACGAAGCAGGCCGCGAAGCGCGGGTCGGCGAAGCAGGCGAGCAAGCGCGCGGCGGGCTCGGCGTCGAAGGCCAACGTCGGCGCGGCGAAGCAGGCAGCAGCCTCCGGTCGGGCCTCGGCGACGCAGGCGACCGACATGGCCGACACGGCACGCGGTCAGAAGCGCGCCGCGAAGAAGACCGCCAAGAAGGCCTGAGCAGAGCGCCGCACCCTCCTTGCACGTCCGTCACCTGACCCTCAAGGACTTCCGCAGCTATCCGAGCGCCGAGCTCGCGCTGACACCGGGCGTCACGACGCTCGTCGGCCTCAACGGCCAGGGCAAGACGAACCTCGTCGAGGCGGTCGGCTACCTCGCGACGCTCGGGTCGCACCGGGTCGCGACGGACCAGCCGCTGGTGCGGTTCGGCGCCGCGCAGGCGATCGTGCGTGGAGCCATCATGCGCGACGACCGCGAGACGATGGTCGAGCTGGAGATCACGCCGGGTCGGGCCAACCGGGCGCGGCTGGGCCGCTCTCCGGTGTCGCGGCCGCGGGACGTGCTCGGCACCGTGCGCACCGTGCTCTTCGCCCCCGAGGACCTCGCCCTCGTCAAGGGCGACCCGTCGGAGCGTCGCCGCTTCCTCGACGAGCTGCTCGTCCAGCGCCAGCCGCGGTGGTCGGGGGTGCGCTCGGACTACGACAAGATCCTCAAGCAGCGCAACGCCCTGCTCAAGTCGGCCGCCCCGGTGCTGCGCCGGGGCAGCCGCCGGCCGCCTCGGCCACCGCGCGAGGGTGACCTCCCGCTCGACGAGGCGCGCGAGTCGGCGCTGCACACCCTCGACGTGTGGAACGACCACCTCGCGACGGTCGGCGCGCAGCTGCTCTATGCCCGCCTGCGCCTGCTGCGGGACCTCGCCCCCGACCTGTCCGAGTGCTACGACGCCGTGAGCGCAGCCGCGTCCAACGCGCGGGCCACCTACCGCAGCTCGCTCCACGAGGACCTCGCCGCGCGCCTGGCGGCCGGTGAGGTGCCCGAGATCGAGGAGCTGCGCACCGGCATGCTCGAGAGCCTCGAGCAGGTGCGGTCCAACGAGATCGAGCGCGGCATCTCCCTCGTCGGGCCGCACCGCGACGACCTCGTCCTGTCGCTCGGCGAGCTGCCCGGCGAAGGGCTATGCCAGCCACGGCGAGTCGTGGAGCTTCGCGCTGGGACTCAAGCTCGCGGCATACCGCCTCCTGCGCCGTGACCTCGGCGACGACCCGGTGCTCGTGCTCGACGACGTCTTCGCCGAGCTCGACTCCGGGCGCCGTGAGCGGTTGGCGGCCCTCGTCGCCGACTGCGAGCAGGTGCTCATCACGGCGGCGGTCGGCGCGGACGTGCCCGACGTGCTCCGCCGGAGCGGGACGACGTATGCCGTCGAGCTCGGCCAGGTGCACCCCGCCGCCCCACCCACGGCTGCTCCCGCGAGCGAGACATCGGCTGGGGACCCCGTGTTCAATGAGGCGGTGGCAGAGGTCAAGGTGCCCGAGGGCGACGGCGATGAGTGACGAGACGCCGGACGTCGAGCCTGCGCGAGACCCCGCGAACCCACCGACGAGGACACCCGGATCGCCGACGCTGCCGCCTCGGCCCTCGCCCGGGCCCGGGCGGGCGCGGCCGAGAAGGGTCTGCGCCCGGGCATGCGGCCGAAGAAGCGCCGACGCCCCATCGGTCAGGCACCGGTCCTGTCGGGGTCGTCGCGCGACGGCCGCGACCCGGCGCTGCTGGGCGACCAGCTCGACCGCCTGCTGCTCGACCGCGGGTGGAAGGTCGACGTGGCCGTGGGCTCGGTGATGGGGCGGTGGACCGAGATCGTCGGCCCCGACATCGCCGGGCACGTCGAACCGCTGACCTTCGTCGACGGGGTGCTCACGGTGCGCGCCGACTCGACGGCCTGGGCGACCCAGATGCGACTGCTCGCGTCGTCGATGCTCGCCCGGATCGACGAGGAGATCGGCGCGGGCGCGGTGAGCGAGCTCAAGGTCGTCGGGCCGAGCGCGCCGTCGTGGAACCGGGGCGCTCGGCGCTCCCCCGACTCGCGCGGCCCCCGGGACACCTACGGCTGAGCTCGTCAGGCGGGTGTCAGTGATCGGACGCACACTGTCGTCATGACCTCGACGCAGCGTTGCACGATCGTCCCGCCCTACATCCTCGAGGCGCTGGCGGCCAGCGGCGAGCCGGCCGTCGCCGGCGCACGCCCGCGAGGCCCTGCGCCACGACGAGCTCCTCCGCGCGTCCCGGCGCACACCGACCGCGCGGCCCACGGGGCGCACCGCGCCGCGCCGGCCCGACGCGACCGGGCCCGGGCGCCCCGGCGCCGCACCGCACGATCTTCGACGCCAAGGGCACCCAGACGACGCCGGGGCACGAAGGTGCGCGCCGAGGGTGGTGCGCCCAGCGGCGACGTCGCGGTCAACGAGGCCTACGACGGACTCGGCGCGACCTGGGAGCTGTGGTCGACGGCCTACGACCGCGACTCGCTCGACGGCAAGGGGATGCCGCTGCTCGCGACGCGTGCACTACGGCCGCAACTACGACAACGCCTTCTGGGACGGCACGCAGATGGTGTTCGGCGACGGTGACGGCGTCATCTTCGAGCGCGTTCACCAAGAGCCTCGACGTCATCGGCCACGAGCTCGCGCACGGCGTCACCGAGCACACGGCCGGCCTGCTCTACCAGGGGCAGTCGGGCGCGCTCAACGAGTCGATCTCGGACGTCTTCGGGGTCCTCGTCAAGCAGAAGGCCCTCGGGCAGAGCGCGGCGCAGGCCGACTGGCTCGTCGGCGCCGAGCTGCTCAACCCCTCGGTCAAGGGGCGGGCGCTGCGCGACATGCGCAACCCCGGCACGGCCTACGACGACCCGCGGCTCGGCAAGGACCCGCAGCCGGCGGACATGGCCCACTACGTCGACACCCAGGACGACAACGGCGGCGTCCACATCAACTCCGGCATCCCCAACCGCGCCTTCGTGCTCGCGGCCGACGCGATCGGCGGCAACGCCTGGGACGCCCCCGGGGCGATCTGGTATGCCGTCCTGTCGGGTGACGGGATCAAGGCGGACTGCGACTTCGCGACCTTCGCAGGTCTCACCGTGGCCGCCGCCGGGACCGCGCACGGGGAGGGGTCCGCCGAGCAGAGTGCGGTGCGGTCGGCGTGGGAGCAGGTCGGCGTGCTGGCGGCAGGTGCCGAGGTGCCCCCGTCCACCGGTGCGGGGCCAGGGCTCGGACGCCGGCTCCGGTGGTGACCGCGGGGGCAGCGGTGCGACGCCGGGAGCCGATGCCCAGGTGGTGCTGCGGCGCACCGGCGGCTTCGCCGGCCTGGTGCGCGAGCGGCGGGTGGCACTCGGCGAGCTGCCCGAGCGGGACGCCAAGGACTGGCAGCACCTGCTCGGCGGCGCCGACGCTCCAGCGCATCGCGGCCTCGACCGAGGGCACCCACCCCGACGCGTACATCTACTCCGTCGTGTGCGACGAGGCCGGCTGCGACGTGATGATCCAGGAGCCGCACCTGCCCGAGGCGATCCACTCCCTCTTCGAGCGCACCCTCGCCGACGACTGACCCGCTCCGACCGTCGAGTGCCCACGAACCCGTTGCCCTGCGGTTCGTGGGCACTCGACCGTGGGGGACGCTGGCCACGAGCCTGTGGACGACGCCGGCCGGGATGGTGGGCAACGAGGAGAATGGGTGTCGACGACAAGCCCGTGACGGTCGTCGTCATCGCGGCGAGTGAAGGTGCCTGAGGGGCGCTGAGGCCCCCGGGCGTGATCCTCCCCTCGGATCGAGGGGTGATCGGGCCGGAAAGTGGCCGTTTCGCGCGTCTGAGGGGACGGTTTCGCCCGGCGGACCGTTAGACTGGAGAGGTTGCGGCTCGACGTCCACGTCGGGCCGCCCGCATGAGGTCAGACCACCGAGGAGAGACGTGTCCGACGCCGACGAGCCGATCACCACCAGCACCACCCCCAGTTCCACCGGATCCGACTCCGTGGCAGCACCCGACACCGTCGACACCTGCACGCGGCAACACCGGCGACTCCGGCCGTCCCCGTGGACGTCCGTCCCAACGGCGTCGACTACGACGCGAGCGCGATCACCGTCCTCGAGGGCCTCGAGGCCGTGCGCAAGCGCCCCGGCATGTACATCGGCTCGACGGGCCCGCGCGGTCTGCACCACCTCGTCTACGAGATCGTCGACAACGCGGTGGACGAGTCGCTGGCCGGCTACGCCGACACCATCGACGTCACCCTCCTCGCCGACGGCGGCGTGCGGGTCAAGGACAACGGCCGCGGCATCCCCACCGACATCCACCCGGTCGAGAAGATCAGCGCCGTCGAGCTCGTGCTCACCCAGCTGCACGCCGGAGGCAAGTTCGGTGGCGGCGGCTACAAGGTCTCCGGTGGCCTGCACGGCGTCGGCAGCTCCGTCGTCAACGCCCTGTCGACGCGCCTCAAGGCGGCGGTCCGCCAGAAGGGCCACGTCTTCCGGATGAGCTTCACCGACGGCGTGCCCGACGGTCCCCTGGAGCAGCAGGAGGCCACCGACGAGACCGGCACGACGATCACCTTCTGGGCCAACGCCGAGATCTTCGAGACCGTCTACTACGACTTCGAGACCATCCGGGCCCGGATGCAGCAGATGGCCTTCCTCAACAAGGGCCTGACGATCAACCTCGTCGACGAGCGGATCGAGCAGCCCGCGGACGAGCGCGACGTCGACCTCGACGACCTCGACGAGGACCTCGAGGTCGTCGAGGAGTCGAGCGAGGACGACGAGCCGCAGGACGCGACCGCGGGCGACGCCGGCGCCGGCGAGAAGAAGAAGGTCACGGCCAAGCGGGTCAGCTACCGCTACGACAACGGCCTCGTCGACTACGTCAACCACATCAACGGCAGCAAGCGCAGCGAGCCGGTGCACCCCGAGGTGATCTCCATCGAGGTCGAGGACGAGGCCCGCTCGCTCAGCCTCGAGCTCGCGATGCAGTGGACCAACGCCTACAGCGAGTCGGTGCACACCTACGCCAACGCGATCAACACCCACGAGGGCGGCACCCACGAGGAGGGCTTCCGCGCGGCGATGACCAAGCTCGTCAACGACTTCGCGCGCCGCCAGAACCTCCTCAAGGAGAAGGACGAGAACCTCACCGGCGACGACGTCCGCGAGGGCCTCACCGCCGTCATCTCGGTCAAGCTCGCCGAGCCGCAGTTCGAGGGCCAGACCAAGACCAAGCTCGGCAACTCCGAGGTCAAGGGCTTCGTCCAGCGCGCCATGACCGAGGAGTTCGGCCACTGGCTCGGTGCCCACCCCAACGAGGGCAAGGACATCGTCCGCAAGTCGGTCCAGGCCGCGGCCGCGCGCATGGCGGCCCGCAAGGCCCGTGAGGCGACCCGCCGCAAGGGCCTGCTCGAGTCGGGCGGCCTGCCGGGCAAGCTCAAGGACTGCCAGAGCAAGGACCCGAGCATCTCCGAGGTGTTCATCGTCGAGGGCGACAGCGCCGGCGGTTCGGCGACCCAGGCCCGCGACCCGCACACCCAGGCGATCCTCCCGATCCGCGGCAAGATCCTCAACGTCGAGAAGGCGCGCATCGACAAGATCCTCGCCAACAACGAGGTCCAGGCGCTCATCTCCGCCTTCGGCACCGGCATCGGCGAGGACTTCGACATCGACAAGGCGCGC
The DNA here is from genome assembly GCA_963849965.1 of uncultured Actinomycetota bacterium. Taxonomy (GTDB): domain Bacteria; phylum Actinomycetota; class Actinomycetes; order Actinomycetales; family Dermatophilaceae; genus Terrabacter. The sequence continues at coordinate 184,140 of CAWKJV010000017.1, forward strand.
TACCACAAGATCGTGCTGATGGCCGATGCCGACGTCGACGGCATGCACATCCGCACGCTCCTGCTGACGCTGCTCTTCCGCTTCATGCGCCCGCTCATCGAGGCCGGCTACGTCTACCTCGCGCAGCCGCCGCTCTTCCGCCTGCGGTGGAGCAACGCCGAGCACCAGTTCGCCTACAGCGACCGCGAGCGTGACGGCCTGCGGCTGCTCGGTGAGGGCAAGGGCTGGCGCCTGCCGAAGGACAACCCGATCCAGCGCTACAAGGGCCTCGGCGAGATGAACTACCAGGAGCTCGGCGAGACGACGATGGACCAGAGCACGCGCACGCTGCTGCAGGTCACGCTCGACGACGCCGCCAAGGCCGACGAGGTCTTCGCCGTCCTCATGGGTGAGGACGTCGAGTCCCGCCGGTCGTTCATCCAGAAGAACGCCCGCGACGTGAAGTTCCTCGACATCTGAACGCTCGCCGTATGCCGTCCCGGTGCGTTCCACGTGAAACGTCCCCACCCGGCATACGCCCTGCTACTGCACTGAATCTGACTGAGAGACAAAGGGATCTGACGTGAGCGACGACCTGCCTCCCAACGACGGAGACGACGTCAACGAGACACCCGACCAGAGCATCGAGGACATCCTCGGCCCCGACCCGGATGCCACCGACGACGACGGCGACGAGGGCGACCCCGACGCCAGCGCGGTCGTCGTGCCGGCCGACATCGGCCAGCACGACCGGGTCGAGCCGATCGACCTCAACACCGAGATGCAGCGCAGCTACATCGAGTACGCGATGTCGGTCATCGTCAGCCGCGCCCTGCCCGACGTGCGCGACGGCCTCAAGCCCGTGCACCGCCGCATCGTCTACGCGATGTACGACGGCGGCTACCGCCCCGACCGCGGCTACAACAAGTGCGCGCGTGTCGTCGGCGACGTCATGGGCCACTACCACCCGCACGGCGACTCGGCGATCTACGACGCCCTCGTGCGCCTCGTGCAGGACTGGTCGCTGCGCTACCCGCTCGTCGACGGCCAGGGCAACTTCGGCTCCCGCGGCAACGACGGCGCCGCGGCCCCGCGATACACCGAGTGCCGGATGGCCTCGATCGCGATGGAGATGGTCCGCGACATCGAGCAGGACACCGTCGACTTCGTCCCGAACTACGACGGCAAGACGATGCAGCCGGCCGTGCTGCCGAGCCGCTTCCCCAACCTGCTCGTCAACGGCTCGGCCGGCATCGCGGTCGGCATGGCCACGCAGATCCCGGCGCACAACCTGCGCGAGGTCGCGGCCGGGGCGCAGTACTACCTCGACCACCCGGACATCTCGCGAGAGGACCTCCTCGAGGCGCTGCTCGGCGATCATCAAGGGCCCGGACTTCCCGACCGGCGCGCTGATCATGGGCCACAAGGGCATCGAGGAGGCCTACCGGACGGGCCGCGGCTCGATCATCATGCGCGCGGTGGTCGAGGTCGAGGAGATCCAGAACCGCCAGTGCCTCGTCGTCACCGAGCTGCCCTACCAGGTCAACCCGGACATGCTCGCGCTGAAGATCGCCGACCTCGTCAAGGACGGCAAGATCTCCGGCATCGCCGACATCCGCGACGAGACCTCGGGCCGCACCGGTCAGCGCCTCGTCATCGTGCTCAAGCGGGACGCCGTCGCCAAGGTCGTGCTCAACAACCTCTACAAGCACACCCAGCTCCAGACGACGTTCGGCGCCAACATGCTGGCCCTCGTCGACGAGGTGCCGCGCACCCTGCCGCTCGACGGCTTCATCCGGCACTGGGTCGACCACCAGGTCGAGGTCATCGTCCGGCGCACGACGTTCCGCCTGCGCAAGGCCGAGGCCGACATCCACATCCTGCGCGGTCTGCTCAAGGCGCTCGACCGCCTCGACGAGGTCATCGCCCTCATCCGCGGGTCACGCACGGTCGAGATCGCCCGCGAGGGCCTCATCGAGCTGCTCGAGATCGACGAGATCCAGGCCAACGCGATCCTCAACATGCAGCTGCGCCGCCTCGCGGCCCTCGAGCGCGAGAAGCTCATCGAGGCCCACGACGAGCTGCAGGCCCTCATCGACGAGTACACCGCGATCCTCGCCTCGCCCGTGCGCCAGCGCGAGATCATCAGCGAGGAGCTCGCCGACATCGTCGAGCGCTACGGCGACGAGCGACGCACGACGATCGTGCCCTTCGACGGCGACATGTCGATGGAGGACCTCATCCCCGAGGAGGACGTCGTCGTCACGATCACCCGTGGCGGCTACGCCAAGCGCACCCGCGTCGACCAGTACCGCTCGCAGAAGCGCGGCGGCAAGGGGGTGCGCGGCGCCTCGCTGCGCGGCGAGGACGTCGTCGAGCACTTCTTCACGACGACGACCCACCACTGGCTGCTCTTCTTCACCAACCTCGGCCGCGTCTACCGCGCCAAGGCCTACGAGCTGCCCGAGGGCTCGCGCGACAGCAAGGGCCAGCACGTGGCCAACCTGCTCGCCTTCCAGCCCGGTGAGCAGATCGCCCAGGTGCTCGCCATCCGCGACTACGCGAAGGCCGACTACCTCGTCCTCGCCACCCGCGCGGGCCTCGTCAAGAAGACGCGCCTGGCCGACTACGACTCCAACCGCTCCGGCGGCCTCATCGCGATCAACCTGCGCGAGGGCGACGAGCTCGTCGGCGCGGGGCTGGCCTCCAACCGCGACGACCTGCTGCTCGTCTCGCGCAAGGGCCAGTCGGTGCGCTTCACCGCGACCGACGAGGCGCTGCGCCCGATGGGTCGCTCGACCTCCGGCGTCACCGGCATGAAGTTCCGCGACGGCGACGACCTGCTCGCCATGTCGGTCGTCGAGGAGGGCGAGAGCCCCGACGTCTTCGTCGTCTTCGAGAACGGCCTCGCCAAGCGCACCCCCGTCTCGGAGTACCGCCTCCAGGGCCGCGGCGGCCTCGGCATCAAGGTGGCCAAGCTCTCCGACAAGGGCGGCGACCTCGTCGGCGCCCTGACGGTGATCGAGACCGACGAGGTCATGGTCGTCATGGAGAAGGGCAAGATCGTGCGCTCGCGCGTCGACGAGGTGCGTCACACCGGCCGCTCGTCGCAGGGCGTGAAGTTCGCGACGCCCGACAAGGGCGACTCGATCGTGGCCGTGGCCCGCAATGCCGAGTCGGCCATCGCGGTGGCCGAGATCGAGGACGGCAACCCGGTGGAGCAGCCGTCCGGCACGGGAGCGCCCGCTACGGTTCCCAGCCCCGATGGCGTACCGTCGGACCAGACGTCGGGCGACGAGGCGAGCTCGTCGGACGCCGACAACGGAGGTGACGAATGAGTGCGACCAGCCCTGAGGGCTCCCTGAGCCGACCCGGCACGCCGACGCGATCGGGCAGCGGGTCGGGCTCCTCCGACGGCACCGGCCAGAACGCGTCCTACTACACCCCGGGCGGCACGGGCGGCTCGAGTGGCTCGACCGGGACGACCGGGAGCACATCGGGTGGCACGAGCGCCGACCAGGGCACCGCGCTCTCGCGCGGCGCGGTCACCAACCGCACCGCCCCGACCCAGCGTGTCGGGGCGGGTCAGCCGAACACGTCGGGCTCCGGCCAGTCCGGGGCGGTCCACGGCAGCCGGCGCGCGCACGGCAACGGCCGCGCGCAAGCACAAGGGCCCGCGCCGGGTCCGACTGGCTGTCGCGCGCGTCGACCCCTGGTCGGTCATGAAGATGAGCTTCCTGCTCTCCGTCGCGCTCGGGATCGCCGGCGTCATCCTCACCGCTGTGCTGTGGATGATCCTGTCGACGATGAACGTCTTCAGCGACATCGAGGGCGTGCTCCAGTCGCTGCAGACGACGACGTCCGACCCGTTCTCGATCAAGGACTACGTCGGCTTCGGCCGGGTCGTGTCGCTCTCGATCGTCATCGGCGTCATCGACGTCATCCTGATGACCGCGATCGCGACCGTCATGGCCTTCCTCTACAACATCTGCTCGGCGCTCGTCGGCGGCGTGCAGCTGACGCTCACCGACGACTGAGCCGGCACAGCCGCTCAGCCGGCCACACGGCATACGCAAACGGCCTCCACCCTCGCGGGTGGGGGCCGTTTTGTATGAGGTGAGGTGCATCGGGTAACGTTTCCCCTCGCGTCCGGTCAACATCTCTGACGGGGTGGGACGGCCGCGCGAAGGTGACGATGGGCCTATAGCTCAGACGGTTAGAGCGCTTCCCTGATAAGGAAGAGGTCGGAGGTTCAAGTCCTCCTAGGCCCACCATCACCGCCACCACGGAGAGGATCCCTCGCATGCTGAAGCGTCTTGCCCTCATCGGTGGCGCCGTCGCAGGCGTCGCGTTCCTTCGCAAGAAGGCGAAGCAGCAGCAGGCCGAGCAGGACCTGTGGACCCAGGCCACGGACGACGTGCACGCACCGGTGCCGCCGGCTCCGACTCCGGCTCCCGCCGCGACCGACAAGGACTCGTCCTCGTCCTGAGCCCGCTCTCCCCCACTCGGGGCCATGGCGCAATTGGTAGCGCACCTGCTTTGCAAGCAGGGGGTTAGGGGTTCGAGTCCCCTTGGCTCCACCACAGGTCAGAGGCCCTTTCCGGTCACCGGGAAGGGCCTCTGTCGTGCCCCCGTGACGACGGGTCCAGTTGAGGCGAAAGTGGCACGCAAGGTGTTCTCCGCCCGTTAGCGTGCATCAGGGGCAATGGGGGCGGCGCCTGGCGCCGTCAAGGGGGGAAGATCATGGGACGAATTCTGCTGCCGGTCCTGCCGGTTCTGGCGGCCGGGCACGTTGACAGTTGCGTTGGCAGGGGCTCCGGCGAGTGCCGCCGCGGTGGGGACCGCAGGCCCGGCCACGGTGGCGCTGTGGCATCTGGACGAGCAGCCAGGCGCCACCATCGCGATGGACAGCTCGGGGCGGGGCCACCACGGTGCGATCAGCGCGGACGTCCGGCTCGGCGTCCCCGGCCAGTTCGGCACGGCCTATGAGTTTCCCGGCCCGAGCGCCAAGATCACCGTGCCGACGGCCGCTGACCTGAACCCCTACCTGTCGCCGTTGACGGTCTCGGCCTACCTCTGGGTGCCCAGCAGCCTCACCGGCGGTGACTACAACGTCCTGCAGAAGGGGCAGGCCAATGCGGTCGGGGGCGCGTACAAGCTGGAGATCGTCGGCTCCGCCACATCGAGCAAGTTCGGCTACCCGGACTGCGCGTTCAACTCGCCCGGCGGGGCCAAGAACCGCGTCTACGGACCGAAGCGGATCAATGACGGCACCTGGCACCAGGTCGAATGTCACCTCACCGACACCCAGGCCTATGTCACCGTCGACGGAAAGTCGGGTCCGGCCGCGACCCGCGTGGTCGGGAGCATCGCCAACTCGGTCTCTGTCACCATCGGCGGCAAACCCAACGACACCCACTTCTATCAGGGCCGCGCGGACGAGGTGTCCATCACGATCGGCTGAGCTCGGGGTCGGAGCATGACGGCTGCGATGAGCAGGGCGGCGCCGGCGAGCACGAGCCCCGGTATGACGTTGAGGTCGAACGAGTTGTGGCTGCGGTAGACCCAGTCCGACACCGAGTAGCTGAGGACGCCCACGGCCCAGCCGCCGAGCAGTGCTCGCCCGATGGGGGCGTCGAGGCGCACCGCGGCCATGGTGACGCCCAGGGTCAGCAGGCCCCACACGAGCGCGACGCCGGCCCAGTAGGGCGCCAGTGGAGCGAGGTACACGGTGTAGGCGACGAAGAGGACCGTCGTGAGAAGCCCGACGCACAGGGCCAGGAGGGAGCCCGGGGCGCGGCGGTCGAACCGGTGGAACAGCACCGGGGCGCTCGCGGCGGCGACGAGGACGACCGCGAGCCCTGCCGCGCCGACGAGGAGCTGACCGCCGAGCGCCATCCACCAACCGGCGTCGAGACGGTCGAGGCTGTAGTCGCGGAGCACCCCGACCATGGTCAGCGAACCGGCACCGGCGGCAGCACCGGCGGCGGCGAGGAACGCCGCGGACACGGGCGTGCTGACGCGGGGCACGAACGCCGCCGCGCCCGCGACCAGGGCCAGCACTGCCCGGATGCCGATGGCCGGGATCTGTTCCGGTGCGTTGTCCGAGTAGGTCTCGCCGTCGAACCATGGCGCGAGCATGCTGAGCAGCAGGAGCAGGCCGCCGAGGAGCGCCACGCCGCCCGCGACCCGGCGTCGCCACGGCGTGGAGGTCGTGGAGGTCGGGGACGGCGCGGCGGTCGGGGACGTGACGTGCGCGACGTGGTCATCCGGCTCGGCCGGCCCGCTCGGAGGGCTCGGTCGCGGGCTCGGTGGCGGCCTCGTTCGCGGGCTCGGCGGCCTCGGGTGGCGCCTCGACCGGGAGCAGGCGCCGGCCGACGAGAGCGGGACCGCCGGGCCCCGAGTCCGCCGTGGGGTCCGCGCCGACCGGCGCCGCGGCCGCGGGCTCGACCACGGGCGGTGGGGACTCCAGGAAACCGCTCCTGCGGCCCACGGAGGCCGTGACCGGCACGGCGACGGATCCGGTCGGGCTCGTCAAGGTGAGGCTGCCGGCATACGGCTGGTCGGTCGGCGAGAAGGTGACGGTCACGACGGGTCCCTCGACGACGGCGCTGAGCGGTGGGTCGGCGTCGACGCGGACCTCCCGCGCGAGCGGGACGCCGCTCAGCCGCAGCTCCCGCTCGACGGCGGTGTCGGCGCCGGCCGCGATCTCGCCGAAGTCGAGTGCCGTCGGGCTGACCCGGGGAGCAGCTGCCGCGATGACGGCGGCGGCGTCGTCGGCGACGGACTTGGTGTCGGAGCGGGCGATGCCCTGGAGCGCCTCGAGGGCGCCGAGTGCGACGCCCAGGTCGGGATGACCGAGCCGGTCGCGCAGCTCGACGACGGCGCCCCGGCGATAGGTGGGGTCGGGCTCACGCAGCGCGGCGACGATCGCCTCGGGGATCGGCAGCGGGCGCACCTTCTTGTGGCGGCTCTTCGCGAGGTAGACCTCGCCGGACATCTCGACGTCACGGCCGGGCGTCTGGCGTGGGTTCTGCTCCCGAACCCGGTCGAAGACGTAGTCGTAGAGCTCGCCCAGTGACACGAGGCCGTCCTCGTCGCGGTCCGCCTCGCCGGTCTGCAGGCCGTGGACGACGGCGGAGGTGAAGACCGACGGCTGGACGTCGTGGTCGCTGGTCAGGGTCGTGCCCTCGAACGCGTACTCCATGGCGCTCGAGGCGCTGATCACGGCTCGCCCCCGCCCGCCGCCGAGGCGACCTGCGGGGAAGCTCTCCATGACGTTGACGGGGCCGGCCGCCCGGACGGCCACACCCTCGCCGAACGCGCCGCCGTAGCAGCAGTCGAGGAAGAGCACGATGGTGCGGGCTCGCGCCGAGCGCATGCACCGCTGGATGAAGTCGGCCGGCACCGCGGTCGACCCCAGCCGATCCGGCCGGGTGTTGCGAGCGGCGACGAACAGCTCGCCCGAGTCGCTCTTGAGCCCGTGGCCCGAGAAGTGCAGCAGGAGCAGGTCGTCCGGACGGCTCTCCGCGAAGAGGTCGTCGATGTGCGACTGCACCTCGTGCGAGGCGGCGTTGTGCACGATCGACACGTCGAAGCCGCCGATCTCGGGGTCCCCGAGGACGCTGGCGAGGGCACGCGCGTCGGCCTCGGGAGCGCGCAGCTGGCTGAGGCTCGCGTGGTCGTAGGTGTCGTTGGCGATGATGAGCGCGCGCCTCGCCGGCGCGGTCTCGTTCATGCTGCGCCGTTCATGACGTGTCCACGTCCTCGTGCCGCGCCAGGAACAGCGCGACGAGACGGTCGTGCTCACCGTCCGTGACGCCGCCCAGCTCGAGCACGTCGCCCGCGATCTCGATCCGCACCGAGCGGACACCGTGCGTGCCCCGCCCCAGCCATTCGCGCGCCGAGGCGACGAGGGCGGTCAGGCCCCCGGATCCGAGCACGGCCACCATCAGCGTGCCGAGGGCCTCGACGTCGAGGCCACGGGTGTTCTCGGGCACCGGGGCTCCGGGCGCGGCGCCTGGGAGGACCTCCAGGGCGCCGACCTCGTGGAGCTGCTGGCGGAGCTGGCGGTGCAGCAGGTCGAGGCGTGCGTCATCGGACCCGCGCTCGTCGAACCGCACCTCAACCGTCGTGCCCATCGGCTCACCTCTCGGCGCCGAACCGCTGACCTCACGATCGTACGCGGGTGCGACGCACAGGCAATCCACGCGTGCTTCCTCTGGCGCAAGACCGGTTCGGGTGTCATGCTCGGTGGAGCAGCACTCGTCGCTCGGCGACCGATGTGATGCGATCTTCATCGAGCCTCTCGCGAAACCAGCCGGACAGGGTCTAGACTGGGTGAAGCGAAGGGTTGGGCACGCACGAACCGCGCCCAGCCCTTCTGCATGTGCTGGCTCGCGCTGTCCCCCTGTCGGTGCGAGCCAGCTCAAGCAGAGAAGGACCCGGATGCCCTCGGCATCCGGGTCCTTCTCTTTGTCCTGCCGCCGGGTCGTGCCGGGGCGGGCGAGGCGTCAGCTCGGGCTGTCGCCCCTCTCCTGCTCCAGCTTGGCCTGAGCCGAGCCGCGCGGCGAGTCCGTCGTGGAGGCGCCGTTGATGGTGCCGCCCTCGACCGCCTCGGAGGTGATCGCGTCGGAGTCCGGTGCCGGGTCGACGGCCGTGACCTCGCCCTCGCCGATGCCAGCGCCGGCCTCGGTCGAGTTGTCGACGGCGTCAGCCGGAGCGGTCCTTCGCGTCGGCGATCGCGGACTGGCCCTTGGCGGCGAGGTCGCCGGCCTTGTCCTTGGCCGCGTGGGCTCGGGCCCTTCTCCTTGGCCTTGCTCGCGACGTCGGACGACAGCGTCCTTGGCGTGGGCGACCTGCTCGGCCGCCTTGTCCTTGAGCGTCGCAGCGTCGGAACCGACGCCACCCGCGCCGGTGCGCGTGTCGAGCGGCGTGGCCCACGGGTCGTCGGCCTGCTTCTGCTTGCGGAAGGCAGCGACGGCGGCCACCGCTGCGGCGGTCAGGCCGATGGCGATGAGCCACTTGCCCTTGCCGCGGCGCTGCTTCGCGACCGCGTCGCCCTTGAGCACCGCGTAGGCGTCGTGGGCGCGGTGCCCGCTGACGGCAGCCGTCTCCTTGGCCTGCGCGGCCGCCTGCTCGAGGTGCGGCTGGGCCGCCTCGCGAGCCTGCTCGGCGCCGGCGGCGAGAGCCGCAGCGGCCGTGGCGATGGCCGCGCCGACCTTGGGCAGCACGTTGTCGACGAGCGTCGACTGCGCGGCCTCCACCTTCGGCTTGGCGCGGTCCGCGGCCTCGTGGAGGGCGTCGCCCGCAACCTCCTTCGCCGTCACGGCAGAGGCGATCAACGCCGGAGCGGCCGCCCCCTTGGCGACCGCCAGGCCCTCCCGGGCGGAATCGGCTGCGTTGTGCAGCAGCGGGGTCGCCCTCTGTCGCGCGAGCAGGGTGCGCTCCTTGGCCAGAGCGGCGGCCGCAGCCGCTGCGTCGACGGCGCTGGCTCTCAGCTCGGCCGCCGCGGACGTGCCTGGTCGAGGGCAGCCTCCGTGCGGGACTGCTTGGTTCGGAACATACGTCCTCCTAGGTCCTGTGGTCCTTACCCATCCTGCCAACTTCGGCCACGTACCGCACGGACACCTCCCGAACGTGGCCACTCCGACGTCGATGGCGTATGCCGTGACGCCGGGGCCGTGCGTCAGTTCGTGCCGTCGTGCGGCGGCTGGGCCCCTGCGCGGTCCGCGCCTCGGCGTCCTCCGGGGCGGGCGCGTCCTGGTGGCCGGCCGACGCCGTGGGCGGGTGGTCGAGCCCGAGCACGGTGTCCTCCAGGGTCGTGTCGTCCAGCGCCTCCCTGGTCGGGACGGGCAGGTCGCCGGAAGCCGCGTCGAAGCCGCTCTCGTGCACCGGCGTCGGCGGGTCGATCGGGGCGGGCGCCTCGAGCGGGCTGGCGGACACCGGGGCCGGGCGCCTCCGGGTCGACGGGGAACGGGTCGCCCCCGGTGACGTCGGTGGCGCCGGCGGCAGCTGCGGCGCCGGTCGCGGTCGTCGGCCCGGACGTGTGGCCCTCCGCGACCTTGTCGACGCCGCGGCCGACGTGCTCCCTGACCTTGGCGACCTTGTCGGCGTACTTGCCCTCGGTCTTCTCGTCGATCTTGGTGCGTGGCCGTCTCGACGTAGCCGTCGATCTTCTCGCGGTTCTCGACGGCGAAGTGGCCCGCCTTCTCCCGCGCCTGCTTCGCCGCCTGCGTGGCGGCCTCCTGCAGCTGCTTGGCCTTGGTCTCGAGATCGAGCTCCTCGGCCTTCTTCTTCAGGTTGTCCAGAAACGACATCGGCACTCCGTCCTCGACCGGCTCCGGCCGGCTGCTCTCGTCGGGTCGCGTCCCCAGCTGCTGTGAGGATGATCCTTCTCTCCTTGGCCAACGGTGGGTCCACCGTCAGCGTTCCGCGTCACACGGCGCATACCCGCCCGGACGGCATACGTGCTCGGTCGTGCGAGGATTGGGCCCATGAAGGCAACCCTGCACACGAACCACGGTGACATCGTCATCGACCTCTTCGAGCACCAGGCCCCGAAGACGGTGGACAACTTCGTCGGTCTCGCCAAGGGCGAGAAGGAGTACAAGGACGACGCCGGGCGCACCAACCCGACCCCGTTCTACGACGGCCTGATCTTCCACCGCATCATCCCGAACTTCATGATCCAGGGTGGCTGCCCGATCGGTCAGGGCTTCGGCGGCCCGGGCTACGCGTTCGACGACGAGATCAGCCCCGACAAGGACTTCACCAAGCCCTACATCCTCGCCATGGCCAACGCCGGCAAGCGCATGGGCAAGGGGACCAACGGCTCGCAGTTCTTCATCACCACCGCGCCGACCACCTGGCTCCAGGGCAAGCACACGATCTTCGGCGAGGTCGCCGACCAGGCCTCGCGCGACGTCGTCGACAAGATCGGGGCCGTCGCCACCGGCGCCAACGACAAGCCCCTCGAGGACGTCGTCCTCAACTCGGTCACCATCGAGGACTGACCCTCCCGCACGGCAGCTCCACAGCACGACAGCCACACAGCACCACAGCTTCACCGCCCACGGACGTGACCGGCAGGGGGACTCCCGTTGTCTGACAACCCGACCAGTGGCCAGCCCGGCCAGCCCCCGCTCGAGCCGGGAGTGCCGCAGCCCGCTGCCGGTCCGTCCGTGTGCCCGCGCCACCCCGACCGCGAGGCCTACGTGCGCTGCCAGCGCTGCGGCCGTCCCGCCTGTCCCGAGTGCCAGCGGCCCGCGGCCGTCGGCATCCAGTGCGTCGACTGCGTACGCGAAGCTGCCCGGACCACGCCCAGCGCTCGCACCGTCTTCGGCGGACGGGCCACCGACGGCACTCCCGTCGTCACCTACACGATCATCGGCATCTGCGCGGTCGTCTACCTCGCGCAGCGCGCCAACTCGAGCGTCACGCAGAACTTCGCCTTCGCGCCGTTCCTCGGGTGGACCGAGCCGTGGCGCTTCGTCACCGCGGCCTTCCTGCACTCCCCGCAGACGATCTTCCACATCCTGCTCAACATGTTCGCGCTGTGGTCCCTCGGGCAGTACCTCGAGCCGATGCTCGGTCGCGCCCGGTTCGCCGCGCTCTACCTGATCAGCGGCATCGGCGGGCAGGTGGCCGTGACGCTGATGGCCGGATCGCCCACGATCGCGGGTCTGCGTGCCGGCCTGGACGACGCCTGGCTCGACCCCGGTCGTGGGCGCGTCCGGGGCCATCTTCGGGCTCTTCGGGGCGCTGCTCGTGCTCAACCGGCACCTCGGGCGTTCCTCGGCGGCGATGTACGCGACGATCGCGATCAACGCCGCGTTCGGCTTCTTCTACCCCGGCATCTCGTGGCAGGCCCACCTCGGCGGGCTGGTCACCGGCGTCATCTGCGCCGGCGTCATCGTCGGCATTCCGCCGCCAGGGGGTGCGCCACCTCGTGTGGGCCGCCCTCGGAGCCGTCCTCGTGCTGCTCGTCGCCGTCACCGTCGGGAAGTACCTCACCGTGCCCGAGGCCATCCGCGAGCTCAGCATCTTCGGGTGACGGGCCCGTGCACCTGATCTGCCTCACCGGCCCCCCGGCCGTGGGCAAGATGACGGTCGGTCGAGCGGTCTGCGACCTGACCGGCTACCGGCTCTTCCACAACCACATGTCGATCGAGCCGCTGCTCGGGGTCTACGAGTTCGGCACACCCTCGTTCCAGCGGATCAACGCGATGATCCGGCGGGAGGTCATCGCCGAGTCCCTCGTCGCCGGGCTGCCCGGCCTGGTCTTCACCTTCGCCATCGACCTCGACGACCCCAGGGACCTCGAGGAGCTGCAGGAGCTCGTCGAGCCGGTGGAGCGTGCCGGGGCCCCCATCGACGTCGTCGAGCTGTGCGCACCCCAGCACGTCCGCCTCGCCCGAGAGGGCGGTGCGGACCGGATGGACCACAAGCGCAGCAAGCGCGACGTCGAGTGGGCCCGCGCCCACGTCGTCGACCTCGAGTCCCGCGCCCGGTTCACCACCGACCCCGCGCGGGACGGCGAGCGACTGCTGCCGGGGCACCGGCACCTGCGCCTCGACAACGACCACGCGAACGCCCGCGCCACCGCCGAGCGGATCGTCACCGAGCTCGGTCTGCCGCGGCTCTGAGGGTCCTCGGGGGAGCGCCTGTGGACGGTTATCCACCGGCTGTGGACAACCCTGTGGATGTAGTTACACACATGTCATTCATCCCCAGCTGGGGACAACGATGTGGATAACTCTCGACCTGCGCGCTGGAGGTTGTGCACGGCCGTCATCCACAGGTGTGGACCGGCATGCACGACGCCGGCTGTCCACAGGTGTGGACAGCCGGCGTCGGGTTGTGTGTGGAGCGGTGGGTGCTGTGCGCAGCTCGTCAGCGCCACCGCATCGTCATGATGAACCCGCCCATGAGCAGGACGAAGCCCACGCCGAGGTTCCAGACCCCGATGGACCCGATGGGGTACTTGTACTCGGTCACGTAGTAGACGACGATCCACAGCAGCCCGAGGACGAGCAGCGTGATGAAGACGGGCGCCCACCAGGTGGGGTTGGGCTCGGCGGCCTTGCTCGTGCGGGGCGGGGTGTATGCCGCCGCCTTGTGGTCGCGGCCTTTGGACTCGGGCACTGCGTTCTCCTTGCTCTGAGTTGAGGCAAGGGTAACCAATGAGACCGCTGGCGTCCCGGCCTGCCGTGACGAGGCACAATGGTGACGGCGCGGACGGTCCGCGCGAGCGAGGTCACCCGTGATGAAGGACGCCGAGCCGCCGGAGCAGGGCGTGGGCGAGGACGCCACCGGCGTCGCCGACCCTCCTGCCGCGCCCGTCCGTCTGCGGCGGCGCCTGACCTGGCGTCTGCTCGTGCCCGTCGTCACTGCGGCGGCCGGCGTGATGTTCGCGATGAGCTTCCAGGCCGCCCAGGGCCGTGACCTGCGGGGCGACCGCGACCTTCCCCAGCTCATCATCGCGGGTGACGCCCGCGTCGCCGCTCAGGCCGGCGTGCTCGACGAGCTGCAGAAGGAGGTCAAGACGCTCAGCAGGACGAGCGCCCCGGCTGACAACCACCTCTCGGGCCTGACCCGCGCCGCCGACGGGCTGGCCGCGACCGCCGCGACGACCAAGGTCCGTGGCCCTGCGCTCGAGGTGACGCTCGACGACGCCAAGCGCGCCGCCGACTCCCTGCCGGACGGCTTCACCGCGGACGACATCGTCGTCCACCAGCAGGACGTGCAGGCGGTCGTCAACGCGCTGTGGACCTCGGGCGCCGAGGCGATGATGATCCAGGACCAGCGGGTCATCGCCACCAGTGCCGTCCGCTGCGTCGGCAACACCCTGATCCTGCAGGGTCGGGTCTACTCCCCGCCCTACCGCATCACCGCCATCGGTGACATCGACCGGATGGAACGGGGCCTCGACGCCGACCCGTCCGTCACCATCTACAAGCAGTACGTCGACGCCGTCGGTCTCGGCTACGGACTCCACACCCTGGGCTCGACCGAGTTCCCGGCATACTCGGGGTCGGTCGACTTCCAGTACGCGACCCCGATCCGGCCGACCACCGGCACCCCGTGACCTCCCCCGACAGGCCCGCATGAGCATTCGCATCCTCGTCGTCGACAACTACGACAGCTTCGTCTACACCATCGTCGGCTACCTCGAGCAGCTCGGTGCCGACTGCACGGTCGTGCGCAACGACGCCGTCGCCGCGACGGACGCGGCGGCCTACGACGGGGTCGTCGTCTCCCCCGGCCCCGGCGCGCCCGAGGACGCGGGTGTCTCGCTCGAGATCATCCGTGAGTGCGCCCGTCTGGCCAAGCCGATGTTCGGGGTGTGCCTCGGCCACCAGGCCCTCGGCGTCTTCGCCGGCGCGACCGTCGGCCGGGCGCCCGAGCTGCTGCACGGCAAGACCTCGCTCGTGCACCACGACGGCACCGGCGTCCTCGAGGGGCTGCCCAGCCCGTTCACGGCGACGCGCTACCACTCGCTGACGATCGTCCCCGAGACCCTCCCGGGCGAGCTCGTCGCCACGGGCCACACGGACTCCGGCCTCGTCATGGCGGTGCGCCACCGCGACCTGCCGCTGCACGGCGTCCAGTTCCACCCCGAGAGCGTCCTCACCGAGGGCGGCCACCGGATGCTCGCCAACTTCCTGGCGATGTGCGGCGACGCCCACGCCGTCGAGCGGTCGGTCGGCCTCAGCCCGCTCGTGACCGCAGCGGTCTGACCACACCCTGCGAGACGGCATACGACGAAGGGCCCCTCCCGCTGGGAAGGGGCCCCTCGTCGTATGCCGTGTGCCTGGCCTAGGGGGTCGGCGTCCCGGTCCCGGTGCCGGTCGTGGTCGTCCCCGGCGTGGTGGGCGGGGGTGAGGTGACCGTCACGGGCGGGGGCGTCGGCGCCTTGGCGACCTTGACGGTGATGGAGGTGCCCATCTTGACGACGTTGCCGGCCTGGTCGACGGACAGCACCTCGTCGGGGTTCTTGGCGGACTCGACCGCCTCCTTGCGCGGCTGGAGGCCGGCGTTCTGCAGGGCGACCGCGGCGAGGGCCCAGTCCTGCCCGACGAGGTTGTCGGGCACCTTGACGTTGCCGGTCGCGTAGAAGATGCGGACCTTCGAGCCCTTGGCGACGACGGCCCGGGCGGCCGGGTCGGTCTTCGTCACCTTGTTCTTCTCCTGGTCCGGGGTGTTCTCCTCCTGGAAGCCGGACACGACGAAGCCCTGTTTCTCGAGCTCGGCACGGGCGGCGTCCTTGTTGAAGCCGGTCACGTCGGGGACGGTCAGGCTGTCCGGCCCGGTCGACACGACGTACTTGACCACCGACTGCTCGGCGATCCTCGTGCCGGACTTGGGGTCCTGACTGATGACGTCTCCCTCGGTCACGTTCGTGCTGGGCGCTGTGGACTTCTCGCCCCGGAGGTTGTTGGTGGCGAGCGTCTGGGCCGCGACGTCGCCCTTCAGGCCCTCGATCGTCGGCACGGAGACCAGCGTCACCGCCGGCGTCTGGTTGCTGAACCACGTCACGGCACCCCAGCCGACGAGGGCGAGCACGGCAGTGATGAGCACCGTGATGAGCGCCGCCTTGCCCCTGCCGCCCTTCGTCTCGTCGCCGTCCTCCTCGTCGTGGCCGATGGCCGGCAGACCCGCGGTGTTGGCGTAGCGCTCGCTGCGCGCGGTGACGGGCGACTGCACCGCCGTCGGGGAGCCGGCGATGGCATACGACTGCGGGAGGGTCTGGGTGGCGACGGCGCCGACGGCGGCCGCGGTGCCCAGGGCAGCCGTGCTGATGGATCGGCCGAGCCGGACGTTCTCGAGGTCGGCCCGGAAGGCGGTGGCGTTCTGGTAGCGGGCCTCGCGGTCCTTGGCGAGAGCGTGCAGGGTGACGGCGTCGAGGTCGCCGCCGACGGCGTCGTTGAAGACGCTCGGGGGCTGGGGCAGCTCGCCGACGTGCTGGTAGGCGATGGCGACCGGCGAGTCACCGGTGAAGGGCGGACGACCCGCGAGCAGCTCGAACAGGAGGCACCCCGTCGAGTAGAGGTCGGACCGCTCGTCGACCGTCTGGCCCTGGGCCTGCTCGGGTGAGAGGTACTGGGCGGTGCCGACGACCGACTGGGTCTGGGTCATCGTGGCGGCGGTGTCGGCGATGGCGCGGGCGATGCCGAAGTCCATCACCTTGACGTGGCCGCCCGAGGTGATCATGACGTTGGCCGGCTTGATGTCACGGTGGACGATGCCCATCCGGTGGCTGTAGGCCAGGGCGTCGAGGATGCCCTCCGTCACCCGGATCGCCTCTGCGGGCTCGAACTGCTTGCGCTTGCTCAGCTGCTGGCGCAGGGTCTCGCCGTCGACGTACTCCATGACGATGTAGGGCAGCGTCGTGCGGGTGCCGTTGGGACCCTCGACGACGCTGTCGTCCTCGCCCGAGTCGAAGATGGCGACGATCGCCGGATGGTTGAGACCGGCGGCCGACTGCGCCTCGCGCCGGAAGCGCAGGAGGAAGTTCGCGTCGCGCGCGAGGTCCGAGCGGAGCATCTTGATGGCGACCTTGCGCCCCAGGCGGGTGTCGTGGCCGAGGTGCACGTCGGCCATGCCGCCGCGGCCGATCAGCTCGCCGACCTCGTAGCGTCCGCCGAGGACACGGGGTGCGGTGCTCATGTCGTTGGCCTCTGCTCGTTCGGGTGCTGGGTCATCCTGGTCCACTCGTCGGGCGCCTGCAGGGCGCTGGTCGGGCTGGTCGCGGTGGTCGGTCATCTACTTGCCTTTGCCCTTCCGCTTGCCCTTGACGTGGTGGGCGGGCTGCGGCTTGGAGGGCGTGGACGCCGGGGCGGCCCTCTTCGAGGGCTGGCTCGAGGGCTGGCTCCAGGGCTGGCTAGAGGGCTGGCTCGAGGGCCGGCTCGACGTCGGGCTCGAGCTCGCCGAGGGGGCGGCGACGCTCGTGGCTGGGCTCGGGGATGCGCTGGGCGTGCTGCTCGGGGTCGCGGCCGGCGCCGGGACTGACGCCGGACGCGCGGCCGCGCCCGCCACCGGGCCCTGCATCACCCCGGCGAGGGCGACCGCGCCCCACGCGGCGAGGGCGACGGCCGGGACGGCGAGCCACGCGAGACGGCGCCGGTGGACACGGCGGCCGCCTGGGGCGGGGCGACTGGACGTGACGGGCAGGGTGCGGGTCGCGGACGGCGATGGCGCGCCCGTCGGGATGACCTTCGTGCCGTCGACGGCCACAGCCGGCAGCGGCGTGACCCCGGGCAGGGAGGCCGACGACACTCCGGCTGCCTCCGCGACCGCGAGCGCGTCGGCGGGTCGGTCCGACGCGGACTTGGCCAGGCAGGCGTCGATGACCTCGCGCAGGTCGAGCGGGACGGTGGCGGGCAGCTCGGGGGGAGGGTCGGTGACCTGGGCGAGGGCCGTCGCCACCGGCGATCCCAGGTCGAACGGCTTGCGGCCGGTGATCATCTCGTGGGCCACGATGCCGAGGGAGTAGAGGTCGCTGGACGCCGTCGCCGGCTCGCCGAGGGCCTGCTCCGGGCTGATGTAGTCGGGTGTGCCGAGCACCTCGCCGGTGAGCGTGTGTCCCGCCCCGTCGCCGACCCTGGCGATCCCGAAGTCGGTGAGCTTGGCCCGTCCCTCAGGGGTCACGATGATGTTCGCCGGCTTGACGTCGCGGTGCACGACGCCGGCCGCGTGGGCCGCCGAGAGGGCCAGCGCGGCCTGGCCGAGGATCGAGCGCACCTCCTCGGCCGGCATACCGCCGTCGTGGTCGCGGATCATCTCGCCCAACGTGCGCCCGGGCACGAGCTCCATGACGAGGTATGCCGTGCCGTCCTCCTCGCCGTAGTCGAAGACGGTCGCGATGTTGGGGTGGTGCAGCGACGCGCTGCTGCGCGCCTCGGCACGGAAGCGCTCGAGGAAGGCGGCGTCGCTCGGTCCCTGCGGGCGCATGACCTTGACGGCGACGGGGCGCCGGAGCACCTCGTCGGCGGCCTCCCACACGTCACCCATCCCGCCGGAGGCGATGGCGGGGCCGAGCGTGTAGCGGCGGCCGAGGGTCGCACCGGTCTGGAGCGTCATCGGCCCAGCACCGCTTCCATGACGGCGCGCGCGATCGGCGCCGCGACGCGGCCGCCCCCGACCTCGCTGCCCGAGACACCACCGTCCTCGACGACGACGGCCACGGCAACCTTGGGGTCGGTGGCCGGCGCGAACGAGATGAACCACGCGTGCGGCGGCTTCTTGAGGTCGTGCTGGGCCGTGCCGGTCTTGCCCGCGACCTCGACACCGGGGATCTGCGCCCGCACACCGCTGCCGTTGTTGACGACGGAGACCATCATCTTGGTCAGCGTGGAGGCGGTCTGCTCCGAGACGGCCTGCGACAGCTCGACCGGGTCGGGCGCCGACTGGATGATGTCGAGGTTCGCGCTCCGCACCGACTGGATGAGGTACGGCGTCATCACGCTGCCACCGTTGCCGATGCCGGCGGCGACCATCGCCATCTGCAGCGGGGTGGCGCGGACGTCGTACTGACCGATCGAGGCCTGAGCCGCCTGAGGGGCGTTGAGCTCGGCGGGCACCGAGCTCGTCGCGACGCGCATCGGCACCTGCAGCGAGTCGCCGAAGCCGAACTTCGCGGCCTGGGCCCGGAGCTTCTCGCCGCCCAGCTGGAGCCCGAGCGCGCCGAAGGAGGTGTTGCAGGAGATCTCGAGGGCGTGCACGAGGGTGGTCTTGTCGCCCGGCCCGCAGGGCTGGCCCGTCTCGGTGGGCAGCGTGGTGCTGGTCAGCGGCAGGTCGAGCTGCGCGGGGCCCGGGACCACGGAGTTGCCGTCCTTGACCAGGCCGTTCTCGATGGCTGCCGCCGCCGTGACGACCTTGAAGGTCGACCCGGGCGGGTAGATGCCGCTGAGGGCGCGGTTGAGGTAGGCCCGGTTCGGGTCGGTGGACAGCGCCTTCCACGCCTTGGCGACCTTGCCGAGGTCGTGGCTGGCCAGGGGGTTCGGGTCGTAGTCCGGGTGACTGACCATGGCGAGGATGGCGCCGGTCTTGGGGTCGAGCGCGACGACGGCGCCGCGACTGGCGCCGAGCGCCCGGTCGGCGGCCTGCTGCGCCTTGGGGTCGATCGTCAGCTCGATCGTCGCCCCCGAGGTCGTGCGGCCGGTGATGAGGTCGGTGATCCGGCGGACGAAGAGCGTGGTCGGCGTTGCCGGAGAGCAGGTCGTCGGCGGCGTGCTCGAGGCCGTAGGGCGCGCCGACGGAGTAGGAGTAGAAGCCGGTCAGGTGGGAGTAGAGCGCGCCCTGGGGGTAGGTGCGCAGGTAGCGGTACTGGTCCGGGACGGAGACCGACTTCGCGACCGCCTGGCCGCCGACGATGATCGACCCGCGCTGGCGGGAGTAGTTGTCGAGCAGGGTGCGCTTGTTGCTCGCCATCGCGCCCAGCGACTTCGCCTGCGCGAACTGCACGACCGTCGAGGCGACGAGCAGCGTGGTGAAGAGCATCGCGATGAGGATCGAGAGCCGTCGGATCGGGGTGTTCACGGCAGCTTCACCACCTGGGTCTGCTCAGCCGGCGACGGGGCGGGGGCCGGGTCGGCGACGGCGACCCCGACGGGCATCTCGGGCATCGGGCGCCGGGCCTGGTCGGAGATGCGCAGGAGCAGCGCCATGATCACCCAGTTCGCGAGCAGGGACGAGCCGCCGAGCGACAGGAAGGGGTGGTCAGGCCGGTCAGCGGGATGACCCGGGTGACGCCGCCGATCACGATGAACAGCTGGAAGGCGACGCAGAAGGACAGGCCGATCGCGAGGAGCTTGCCGAAGCCGTCGCGCACGCCGAGAGCGGTGCGGACACCGCGCTCACAGAAGATGAGGTAGAGCACCAGGATGGCGACCGCACCGAAGAGCCCGAGCTCCTCGCCGAGGCTCGGGAAGATGAAGTCGCTCTCGGCGAAGGGCGTCAGGTAGGGGCGCCCGGCCCCGAGGCCGGTGCCCGTCAGGCCACCGGAGGCCATGCCCCAGAGGCCGTTGGCGAGCTGGTTGGACCGGTCGAGGCTCTGCTGCGAGAAGGGGTCGAGCCAGAGGTCGACGCGCTGGTGGAAGTGCGCGAACGCCGTGAGGGCGAAGGCCACGGCGGCCGCGAAGAGCAGCAGGCCGATGACGATCCACGACACGCGCTCGGTGGCGACGTAGAGCACCGCGACGAACAGGCCGAAGTAGAGCAGTGACGTGCCGAGGTCGTTCTGGAAGACGAGCACGACCAGCGCAGAGGACCCAGGCGACGACGATCGGGCCGAGGTCGCGACCCCGGGGGAAGGTGAATCCGAGGATCTTCCTGCCGGCGAGGGAGAGCGACGTCGCGCGTCTGGACGAGGTAGCCGGCGAAGAAGATCGCCAGCGCGATCTTGGCGAACTCGCCCGGCTGGAAGTTGAGCGGCCCGATGGTGATCCAGATCTGGGAGCCGTTGATGGTGCGGCCGATGCCCGGTACGAGCGGGAGAAGGAGGAGCACGAAGCCGGCCGCCATGCTGACGAAGGTGTAGCGGCGCAGCAGCCGGTGGTCGCGCAGCAGGATGAGCACGGCGACGGCCAGGATCACGGCCAATGTCGTCCAGATGAGCTGGCGGTAGGCGTCACCGTCGGTGCCCAGCTTGCCCCGGGCGAGGTCGAGCCGGTGGATCATGACGAGGCCCAGGCCGTTGAGCACCGTGGTGATCGGCAGGAGCACGGGGTCGGCGTAGGCCGCCTTCCAGCGCAGGACGAGATGGACGGTCAGCGCGAGCACGGTGAAGCCGCCGGCCACGGGGATGATGTTGGCCGGGACGGTGCCGTTGCGGTTGAGGTCGGTGGTGACCCACGCGAGGAGCACGATCGCGATCGCGAGGAGCAGGAGCAGCAGCTCGGCGCCGCGGCGCGTGCGTGGCGTCAGGGGCTCGACGGTCGTCGTCATGCGACCACCTCGTCGTGAACGGTCGGCGCGAACGCGACGGCCGGTGGGGTCGTGAGCGACACCGGTGGCCGCGGCGCCGAGGGTCGCGGGATCGGCAGCCCCGGGAACGTCGGGGTCGGCGAGCGTCGACGGTGTGGGCGAGGTCGGGGCGGGTGACGTGGGGACGGTCGACGGCGACGGGTTCGGGGTCGTGCCGCACGGCGTGCCCGTCGCGGCGAGACGCTGGCACCGTGCTGCCTCACCACGCAGGGCGGTCACCTTGACCTGGGCGTCGGCGAGGTTACGGGCGGGGATCGTGTTGCCGACCGAGGCCTGCACGTCGGTCGGCAGGTCGGAGAGGAGCACGTCGGACGAGGACTCCACGTGGGAGAGCCGGAGCGGGCCGAGGTCCTGCGAGACCCCTCGGAAGATCGCGACGTGCCCGGCGTCGGCTGCGACGAAGAACTGCTTCTGCGACCACGCCCACGCGGCATACCCCCCGCCACCGAGGATCGCGGCGACGATGAGGACACCGAGGGTGCGCAGCAGGATCTTCGAGCGGCGGGACCGGGTGCGGTCCTCGGCGAGCTCGAGGGCGTCGTCGTCGGGCTCGGCGCGGCCGGTGGCCTCGCGCGACAGGGCGGCGGCCTTCTCGGCCGGACTCGTCGGGATGGCCCGCGTGCGGCCCCGCATCCGCTTGCCGGCAGCGCCGACGACCTGCGGCACCGTGGTCGGCAGGTCGTCACCGTCGGCGTCGACGACCTCGGCGACGATGACGGTCACGTTGTCGCGGGTGCTCGCCTTGAGGGCGATCTCGATGCAGCGGTCGGCGGCCTCGTCGGGGGTGCGCGCCTCGCGCAGGATCTCCTCGATGACGTCGGCGCCGACGAAGTCGGACAGGCCGTCGGAGCACATGAGGAAGCGGTCGCCGATCTTGGCCTCGCGCAGTGAGGTGTCGGGCTCGTCGTCCGGCTGGCCGGTCATGACGCGCGTGACGACGGAGCGCTGCGGGTGGTGGCCGGCGTCCTCCTTCGAGATGCGGCCCTCGTCGATGAGCTGCTGGACGAAGGAGTGGTCCTTCGTGATCTGCGAGAACGTGTCGCCGCGGAGCATGAACGCCCGGGAGTCGCCGATGTGGGCCATGGCGAGCTTGTTGCCGGTGCGGAGCATGACGATCGTCGTGCTGCCCATGCCGGCCAGGTCGGAGTTCTCGCGCATCGCCTTGGTGAGCTTGGCGTTCGCGGAGTGCAGCGCCTCCTCGAGCAGCGGGATCGCCTGGTCGGCGGTGACGTCCTCCTCGTCGAGCGGGGCGAGCTCCCCGACGATCATCGAGCTGGCCACGTCGCCTGCGGCGTGCCCGCCCATCCCGTCGGCGAGGACGAGCAGGTTGGGACCGGCATACCCCGAGTCCTCGTTGCGGGACTTCGGTCCCAGCCCGAGGTCGGAGCGCGCGGCATAGCGCAGGGCGATGGCCACCGGGTCAGCCTCGCAGTTCGAGGACGGTCTTGCCGATCCTCAGGGTGGTGCCGACCTCGACGGGTCGCGACCCGGTCAGGCGCTCGCGACCGATGAAGGTGCCGTTGGTGGAGCCGAGGTCCTCGACGGCCCAGCCGTCGCGGCCCGAGGGGTCGGGGTAGATCCGGCAGTGGCGACCCGAGGCGTAGTCGTCGTCGAGGACGAGCGCGCACTCGGGGTTGCGGCCGACGAGGATGCCGCCGCTGCGCAGCGGCAGCGACGTGCCGGCCAGGGGCCCCTCGGTGACCACGAGGGTGGTCGGGGCGCCCTTCCCGCGGCTGCGCCCCTTGCGCGCGGCGGCCCTGGGACGGGCCCGCCGCGGCTGCGCCCGCGGCGCCGGCGACACCGCGCCCGCGGCACCCGCGCCGGCGGCCGCCGGCACCGGCGTGCGCGGTGACGTGCGCTGGCGGTCCTGCTTCTGGGCCTCCTTGAGCGCCTTGCGCTTGCCGCGTCGGCTCACCGCCGTGCCGTAGATGTCGGTGCGCAGCACGCCGACGACGCTGAAGATGAAGATCCACAGCAGCGCCAGCAGACCCAGCCGCAGCAGGGTCAGGGTCAGTTCACTCATGCGTCACCCGACGTCATCGCCCCAGGGAGGTCCACGGAGGTCATCGGGCTCACCGGCGTCCCGCGCGGAACGTCGCGGACGTGCGGCCGATCGTCAGGCGGTCGCCGTCCTGGAGTCGCTGGCTCGAGATGCGGTCGCCGTTGACGAAGGTGCCGTTGGTCGAGTTGAGGTCGCGGATCGAGGTGACGAGGTGCGGTCCGTCGGTGGTGACCCGGATCTCGCTGTGTCGGCGTGACACGCCGGGGTCGTCGATGACGATGTCGGCGGTCTCGTCGCGGCCGAGGGTCGTGAGGCTGCCGAGGAGGGGGTAGCGGTCACCGGCGATGTCGAGCCACGGGCGGGCGGAGGGGTTGGACCGCGGGGCGGGGCGCTGGACCGGGGCCTCGTCGACGGCCGTCCCGGCGCTGGTCTGCGGCCGGGGTGCGGCGGGTGCCTGCTCGCGGGCGGCAGGCTCGCGCCCGGCCGCCTTGGCGGTGGCGGGCCGCACGCGGAAGACGCCGGTCTCGAGGCCCTCGCCCTCGACGAGCTGCACCTCGAGGGGACCGCCGGGCTGGTAGCCCTGGGAGTCGGCGTGCTCCTGTGCCGCGGCGACGAGGTCGTCGGACAGGTCCTCCTCGTAGTCCCCGAGCCGGTCGTAGTCGGTCTGGCTGAGCTCGATCGTGTAGAGGTTCGGCACCATCGCGCGGCCGTGACCGAGCAGGGCGGCACGGTCGTCCATGGCGCGACGGATCGCGGACGCGATCTCGACGGGCTGCACCTCCGACTTGAATGCCTTGGCGAAGGCACCGTGGACAGCCTTGGCGAGACCGTGCTCGACACGGTTGATGATTCCCACGCCGTCTCCTCCTTCGTGTTGAGCGCTCTTGCCGGGCGCCTCATCGTAACCGGGTCGGCCCCTGCAGCCCCCAACCGACAGCCGGAGGGGCCCCTCGTCGGCACCCGTCCGTGCCCGGATTGCGTGGTGCGCAGATTTGCTGTGTGGCGCAGTCATGGGACGATCTCACGGGTCCCGAGGCGGGACCGCGCACATGGTCAGGCCAGCAAGGAGTGCTCGATGAGCAAGGACGAGACCGGTACCACCGAGAGCCAGGGCATCCCCGGCTACTCGGCGAACAACTCCATCCCGGGTGGCTTCACTCTTCCCATCCCGACGGCGACAGCCGCTGCCGGCCAGCCCGAGCAGGCTCCGGCCGACCCGTGGAGCTCGACGTGGGAGGACACCTCCTGGCAGTCGGCAGAGTCCGGGGAGGCGAACGCCTGGAGCGACTGGGAGCCCGCTGACCCGGGGACGCCCGACGACCCGGCGGCGAGCGGCACCGACTCGGAGACGTACACCGGCTGGACGCCCGCCGGCGCGTCCCTGGACGACCACACCGCAGCACGACGGGCGTATGCCGGCCGGCCGACCGTCGATCCCGACGTGGCCGCCGCTGCGGCCGCCTCCGCCACGTCGGCCGCGTCGGCCGTGGCGGTCGAGGAGGGGCACGATGCCCAGCCCCCGGCATACGACCTGGCCCCCGCGCCGCGCACCGGGCCGTCCGTCCGCCCGAGCGCCGAGGACCTCATCTCGGCCCGGTCCAAGGGTGAGCGCCAGAAGCTCAAGGCCAGCTCGGGTCTGCGGAGGGCCTTCGGCCTCGGGCCGAGCGTCCGGGAGACGCTCGAGCGGGACCGGCTCGACCGCATCGCGCGCCCCGTCAGCGGCCGCAAGACGATCATGGTCATCAACACCAAGGGCGGCGGCGGCAAGACGCTCGTCACGCTGATGCTCGCCAGCTACCTCGGGCGCTACCGCTCGGGCTCGGTCCTCGCGTGGGACAACAACGAGACCGAGGGCACCCTCGGCATGCGGGCGCCGTCCCAGAGCCACCACCGCACGGTCGTCGACCTGCTCGGTGCGCTGCCCACGATCGCCGACGACCCCAACGCCGGCACGTCCGAGCTCGAGCACTGGGTGCGCGAGCAGCGCGGCCTGTCCTTCGACGTGCTGGCCTCGGCCGACGACGACGAGGCGATGCGCATCATCGGCGAGCAGGAGTTCGAGGACCTCCACACGCAGCTGTCGCGCTTCTACCGGATGATCGTCGTCGACACCGGCAACAACCGGCTGTCGCCGAACTGGCTCGCGGCCGCCGCCCGCGCCGACATGCTCGTCTTCGCGACCTCGCTCAAGGACGACACCTCGGTCGTCGCGGCCAAGAACCTCGACGCGCTCGTGGCGATGGGCCGGGGCGACCTCGTGCGCAACGCCGTCTGCGTCATCTCGCACACGTCGGCCAAGGGCAACGACATCGGTGCCGGCGTGCACACGCGCGAGCACTTCGAGCAGTGGGTGCGCGCGGTCGTCGACATCCCCTACGACCCGATGCTCGCGCCGGGCCTGCACCTCGACCCGCTGAAGATCAGCCGCAAGACGCACGAGTCGTGCATGGAGATGGCGGCCGCCGTCGTCGACGGCCTCTGAGCGAGGGTCCGGACGGTCCGAGCGGGTAGGCCGCTGACGTGGCACTCATCGCGCTGACCGGCGCCTCCGGGCGCATCGCGACCGCGCTGCGCCCGCGGCTGCGGGCGGCCGGCCACCGGCTCGTGCTCTGCGACGCCCCGGGGGTGGCCGTGCCGGGCGTCGACGCGGCGACGGAGCGGGCCGTCGCGTGCGACCTGCGCGACGTGGACGGCCAGGCCGAGGCGTTCGCCGGCGCCGACCTCGTCGTGCACCTCGGCGCCTACTCGGACGAGCGTCCGTGGGAGGACATCCTCGCCGTCAACATCGACGGCACGCGCGCCGTCTGCGAGGCGGCACGTCGCGCCGGGGTGGGCCGGATGCTGCTCGCGAGCTCGGTCCACGCCGCGGGCTACGTGCCGGCCGACTCCCCGCTCGTGCGCGAGGGGATGCCGTTGCCGGCGCCCGACACGTACTACGGCGTCAGCAAGGCGGCGCTCGAGGCGCTCGGCGGGTTGTATGCCGGCCGCTTCGGCATGACGGTCGTCAGCGCGCGGATCATGGTGTTCCGTGACATCGCGGACGGTCCGCCGCCCTCGCTGCGGTCGTGGTTCTCGCCCGACGACATGGCGCGGCTCGTGCTCGCCACCCTGACGACGACGGCGACCGGTCACCACGTCGTGCTGGGGCGTCTCCCGCAACACGCGCCGGGTCGTGGACCTCGCGCCGGGGCTCGCCATCGGCTTCGACCCGCAGGACGACGCGGAGGCGCACGCTGCCGCCGCGGAGCTGCGCGACCCCAGCGGCCCACCCGGGATGCTCGGCGGCGGGTTCGCCGACCCGGCATACCTCCTCGGCGAGCCGCACGGCGGGGCCCGCGGCGGCGGCTGAGGGACCTGCGCCCGCCCCGGCGGGATGAGGTGCGCGATGGTGCTGCGTCCGGTGTGGTGATCACCCCACTCGTCGCAGCACCATCCGGCACGCGATCGGCACGGTCGGCCCGGTTTGGCGTAACCCGGTCTCATACAGCACACTGTCTCCTTGTCACGCGCGAGTGGCGGAATGGCAGACGCGCTGGCTTCAGGTGCCAGTGTCCGAAAGGGCGTGGGGGTTCAAATCCCCCCTCGCGCACGCAGATGTGGGGAATCCCCCACGACCCCGGCCGGGTGGCCCGACGAGAGTCGGACCGCCCGGCCGCTGTCATGTCGCTCGGGCAGGACCCCGGCCACTTGCATCGTGCGGAACGACGCCAACGTCCCGAGACGAATCGCCCGCCACGGGCGAGCCACGTGCTGTCGTCGCCGACCACCGGCCCACCAGTCCGAGTAGACCGGCCCCGACTCTGCGACCTCACGCGGCTCGGCGATTGCCCCCCGGCGCGAGCTGCGATCCACGGACGAGGGCATGCACGCTCTCTGACAGCCACCTCCGCACCGCCCACCGCGTCGCCGCCATCACCGGCCGCATGCCCACCCCCGAGACGTCATGGAGGCGGTCTCTCCGAGGCCGTCGTCCTCCCGTGGCGTCGCCCGGCCCGCCCGGTCCGCGACGGGGTACGACGCCTGACCGCGGTCGTCCCGCTGGATGCCCAGCACCGGATCTTCGTCCGGAAGGTGACCGTCCGAGCTCGGCTGGACCGGCGAGACGCCGCTGGTGCTGACGTCGCGGCCGGGTCCGTCACCGTACGGCCCGGGACGCCGACCCGGCCCGAGCTCACCGCCGTGCGCATCGACGGCCAGGGCCGGCTGCGGCTGCCGACTCGCGTCCTGGCCGTCCTCGACCTGGGGCCGACCGACGGGGTCATGGCGGTCGCGCTGCCCCAGCTCGGCGAGCTGCGCCTGTTCGCCGCCGCCGACGTCGCCCAACAAGCGACCGGCCCCGTGACCCTGCCCGCGACGACCGCGCCGGCCACGACCCCGAGGCCGAGTGCCGAGCTCCCGCGGCGCGCGCCGCAGCCGGGTCGCGGACGCCGTTCCGGCCGGCCGCCTCGGCCTGACCTCAGGCGCCGCGGCCGGCCGCCCGCGCCTGAGGGACGGGAGCCGGCCGACGCAGCGATTGCGCGCCAGCCAGACCGCGAACCGTACGACTGCGCAGCCGGTTCCCGGCAGGACCTCCAAGCACCGAAGCACCTCACAGACAAGGACACGTTCCATGACCAGCACCGCCTGCATCCGCCGCTCCGAGCCCCGACGGCAACGACCCGGTCGCCCAGGTCGACCGCGCACGTCGCCGCCGTCCGCGACCTCTCGCCGCAGGCCTGCTCAACCCGGCCGCCCTGGGACTGGCCCCGCGCCGAGCCCCAGCAGGCAAGCCCGTGATGGTCCCCGGCGAGCGGATCCTCATCGGCGACCTCGTCGCGAAGACCCGCCTCGGCCTGACCCCCGGCACGATGCGCACCTACGGCACGTACCTGACCTTCCTCGCGAAGGGGTGGCCCGCCAAGGCCAGGAGGCCGAGGACAAGCTGCTACCCCGGGCCTCGGGGACCGGTGGGCCGACGAGGTGCTGGCCGCCGACCTCGAGGAGGCGCTGCGCTGGGTCGGCCGCGCGGCCGCTCGGCGCCGAGCGCCGCGCCGGACGTCCGCGAGCCCTCGGGCGGCACGTCCTCACCTCGGCCGGCCACGGCGCCCAGTACAACGCGGTCGGCGCCTGGCGGGCCATGTTCGACGTCGCCGTCAAGAACCGCCACCTCGCCAAGGGTTTCGACCCCTCCCAGGAGATCGACAAGCCCCAGCGCCGAACGGCACCCGCCTGCCCCTCGAGCCGGCGCAGATGAACCAGATGTGGGCCGTCGTGGAGAACACCGGCAACGACCCGGAGCTGGACGAGCTGATCTGCCAGACCATCCTCATCGCCGGCGCGCGCCGCGAAGGCCTGACCAACCTCACGCTCGGCGGCATCGACCGCGAGGAGTGCACGATCCTGCTCATCGAGAAGGGCAAGAAGGGGATGCCCAAGAAGAGGTCGACCAGCCGGTCCCGGACTGGTTCGTCGAAGAGCTGTACCGGTTCGCCGTCTCCCGGGGCGCCACCCGCCCGAGCGACCAGGTGCTCCGCACCCGAGGCACCGCGAAGACGCGCCGCCGCACGCCGATCACGGACCGCCGCCTGGACTACCTCTTCCAGCGCATCCAGACGAGCCTGCCGTGGGCCGACCGCAAGCAGGTGACCGCCCATGTGCTGCGTCACCACGCGATCGCCGTCGTCCAGGCGCGCGTCCCGGCGCGCGGTCGTCGCTCGAGTTCGCCCGGCACGAGCCCGAGGGCACCCACGACCGGTACGGCCAGGCCACCCCCAAGGAGGTCGCCCGCACCGTGGTCAAGGTCTACGGCGGCGACCACCCCTGGCTCCACCGCGAGGACCTCGACTAGGCCTGTCCGCCCTGCGGGTGGCCGCCCGAAGGTGCGCCCAGCACGCGGGTCAGTGTCCGTGGGGAGTCAGCACTCGGCGGTGGGGCCGGTTAGCCCAGGTGCCGGCGCTGCGCAGCAGCGCTTGGAACGTGACGCCAGGGGCCGGTCGCTAGCATGCATCGGGAGGGCATAGCGCGCGACCCGATCGACGACCCAGGGTTACGTGCGCCCAAACCTCTTGGCACGACCGATGAGGCCGCGGTAGCCGGGCTCCGGCGCCATCTCCAGACGGCTGTGGCTGAGGCACGGGGCAACGGTTAGGCCGGCCACCACGACCTGAGCGTGCTGACGCGGTAGCTGACCGAGAACGTCGCCGGCTGGGCCTACGGGCAGGTGACTGAGCGGGCGAAGCGTTGGGACCTCTTCCGCCAGGTGTCCAGTCCGGTCACGACACCGGGCAACAGCCGCCGGTTCGGGCGCCTCGATGTCTCAGTGCTTCGGCACGGTGCCCGGACCTCGCGGTGTGATCGATTCGGCCCACAACGACGGCTCGGCCACCAAGCTCACGTTCGCCAGGGGACGCTGGCGCCCTCGCGGCGTGGTTCGCTGGCACTCCGGGCGGGTCGAGGTCTCCGACGGTGTGGCGGTCATCGACCTCTGCCTGCGGCGGGCGAGCTGCTCGTCAGGGGGGCGATGGTCCATCGCGGACCTGGCGGCGTGCCAGGTTGAGGAGCTCTTCATCTGAACCGGCCCAGGCATCGAGCTGGCGTGTGGCCGCTATCCGCACGGCGGGGTCGTCTTCTTGGGCGACCGCGTGGGCCAGAACAGCGCCCCGGTGGGCTTCCTGCTCCTCGGAAAGCCGGCGGCGAAGGGCGGCAACGCGGCGGCCGGTCAAGCTGAGCCAGTCGTCCAAGACGGCCCGGACCAGCGCCAGGATGAAGGAAGGGGTTACGTGCTCGTCGGTGAACCGGTGTTGCTTCCGCGAGCCATGATCGGCCTGCCTCCTGTGACGGGCCTGCGGGGTGGAGCGGGTTGTGCAGTGTCGCCACGGCCCCCACCGGGCAGAGGTGCTCGTTGAGGGCTACGTCGGCAACGGCTGCCCAGTCGAGCCCGTCGTAGATGCGCTCCGCAGTCAGGGTGGCCTTGCGGGGTTGTACGGCGTCAGCGAGCGGGTCGAGGTGGCGCCAGTCGAGCTCTACCTCGATGGGTCCGTAGTCCGTGGGTACGACCACTAGGCGTCGGTGAGGGTTCACGCTTGCCCTGCGTTGTGCGCGTAGGCCTCGTCACGGATGACCGCGGCCCGCCGCGCCGCTTCCTCGGCGTCGGCCACCTTCTGCCGTGCCGTATGAACATCGGCCTCAGCGGACTTGAGGCGGGCGTCGGCGCCGTTGCGGTACAGGCGAAGGACCTCCGGGGCGGTGACGAGATCGGGGCGAGGGCAGCGAAGTCGCTGCTGATGCCGCGCGCCGCCTCGCGGCGCTCCTCCCAGTCGGCGAGGCGCTCCCGGTGGACGGGATCGGGAAGCCGCACGTGCCGGGCCGATGGACCGGGATGCAGGTCGGCGTCGAGATTGAGCTGAGCACTTGAAGGTGGTAACGGATCAGACCTACCTGGTCGGCCTGTGAGTTCGACCACCAAGGGGAGACTGTGTTCTGCGCGAGGGCGGCTGCGAGCCATGAGATGCCGAAAGCGCGCGACCCCTGCCCTCGTGTGGAACAAGGTGGCGCTCTTGTGCAGGTGAGCTCGGCTTCGTTGGTCAGCGCGGCCTCCGGTGGTCGGTGGGCTGAGGCTATGCAGCGGCCCGGACACTGATCGCCGGTCACCTTGGCAACAGCCGCGGCGGCAGGCCCCGGTCGTGGCCGACGCGCTCCGCGGACGTGCCCCTGAGCGGTGGCGCTTCTTCGGCACCCGGGTCCGGTCGCCATCACCGCCGGGACCTGCACCCGACGACATCGACCCGCTGGAGCCCAAGACGAGCCAAAGGTGATGGGCCAGCCGTGAAGGACCTGGCGCTCGGCGGGCGTGACGAGGGGTGATGGTGCCCGTTCCGTTCTGGCCCGGTGAGCGCCCGACCTGCGCCAACGACGTGCAGGCGTGCTGATCGCGCTGCTTGCCTCGTGGATTCGCGGTCGCGCGAGAGGGTGGTGCAGCTGCCCGGACAGGCTCGCGTGAGGTTCAACGGGCCGCTAGCGGTTTCCGCCGGCGCCGAGGAGCAGGCCCCTCCGCGGCCGCCGGAGTGCGAGAGCGTACCGTCTCGGCCGCACACGACCATGGCCCCCACGCCGCCCACGAGCGGTGCCGGGGTGAGGCGCGGGGTGACGTGCGGGGTGAGGTGCGGCTGAGGCGGCGGGGTGGATGTGGGCTCGGCGAGTGGTTCCGGGAGCTGAGCGGGTCGCTGGGGATCCGCGATACAGCTGCCATTCACAGGTGGAGACCTGGCCTCGCGCTCGCGCGAGGTCGATTTCCATGTGCATCCCGATGGGGTCGAGGGAGGTGCACGAGACGTTGAACGGCTCCGACGATCTCCCGCCACAGGTTCCGCGGTGGGTTGCGCCGGCGCCGCCGGGGCCTCGCTCGTGGTGACCTGCGAGTAGGCCGGGTCTGTTGGCCCCGCCACGTACGGCGGCCCGTTGTCCGAGCAGGGCGAGCAAGCCGACCGCGGCCAGTGCGCCGAATGCCTGTTTGCTCGATCACCCTCTCCCCTGTAGCGTCCGGCGGGTCACTGTACGGTGACCGGGGCCCAAGGAGACCGTAACCGGACATCTGCTCGCAGTCGCCTTGTGGGGGCCTGTTGGCTGGCCGGTGTGGCACCAGTTCGCCGTCCTCTCCGCGGACCTCGCGGCGTTGATGGAGCTGCCACGATCTTCGAGAGGGACCCGTCGTCGCTGTGCGTGCTGGCCCTGCGCGTCCTTGGTGATCTGCGCGACCGACTCGGCCACGGGCCCCGAATGATGGCTGCATGTGCTCGACGAGAGCGCACGTCGGTCCTCTCCGCCATCTCCCACTCATGAAGTCGTCGGTGTAGGAAGGGCGAATCAACGCGGGAGGTCGGAGGCGTACCCTGGCGCACCGTCGACGACTGGCACGAGGCCAGCGGCTCGCGCAGGAAGAGGCGGCCGGATGCTCGGCGTCCGCGAGAGCACCGGTACGGGAGACCGGATTGAACTCAGCCACCCTCCCACGTGAGACCCAAGGGGCCGCGGCTGCTTGGAGGCTGCAGCCGTGGGCAGGACGGCCGCGATCGTGGCAACCGGGGACGGGGGCAACTGGAGAATCCACGTGCCGGGTGTCGACGGTATTTAATGAAAAGTTGTGCCTTGGAGGGCGAGGACGAGCTCCTCCTGCCGAGCCGGTCCCGGCGCTTTCCCCTTCGGCGCCTTCGACGAAG
Source organism: uncultured Actinomycetota bacterium (assembly GCA_963849965.1). GTDB lineage: Bacteria > Actinomycetota > Actinomycetes > Actinomycetales > Dermatophilaceae > Terrabacter. The sequence continues at coordinate 216,303 of CAWKJV010000017.1, forward strand.
GTGTTGCTCCTCGGCGCCGCAGCAAGGTGTCGGTCCACAGCCCTGTCTGGCGCCATTGCAGCTACGTCCCTGACCCGCACCTTGCCCGCCGTGTCAAAGACAACTCGGGAAGACGCAGGACAGCCCACGTTGACGAACGTCGTGGCGAGATCGAGGCTGACGAGGACCCGTTGAGCCGTCTCGCCGACATGCGGCTGCTCCGGCAGTTGCTCGCCGCCGCGGAGGCCGAGGCATGCGAGGCGCTGCAGAGCGGTCATGCGGCCGCGATCGGCGCAGCGCTCGGGATCTCCAAGCAGGCAGCGGCCAAGCGCTTCGGCGGTGGTCGAGCGCCGTCACCCAAGGGCCTGAAGGCAGCCCAGCCCGCCAACCGCCTGGAGCGCGGGGGCCGACCGGTCGTGGGAGATGACCACACCGGGCGGCCGGATCTGCTGCGCCTGCGACCGTCGGACAGGCAGCATGAGCGGGATTGACCCACCACCGGCACCGATGAGGATGCACCCGGCGCGCTCCGGCGGGTCGAGAGCCAGACGGCACTGATCACGCGCCCCTGCTGTTGCTGGCTGTCCTGCTTCTCGCTGGATGTGGCGCGGTGAGGTCGTTCGTCAGGTGCACCGGCGGAACGCGGAGGCGCACACTCAGCGACTTACGCCTTGGCGCACGCACGCTCAGCGCTTTCGACTACCCTCGGCCATGCCTGACAGAGACGGGGGAAAATGGACGTATTTCCGGTCCACGAACGGGTGATCGCCGACTATCGCGCGTTCACCTCGGGCTTCGTGGCGGTCCGCGACTCACGTATCAGGAGTTCGTCGACGACCAGTTCGCCCAAGGCGTGCAGTGGCCCGACCCTTGGGTCAGCCTCAACCCGTCGTTCGCGACCGGGGGCGCCGTTCCCGACCTTGTCGAGGAAGGGCTGCTGCACCCCGAGGCCGCGAGGATCTTCCGGCGCAAGGACCACCGAGACGACGTCGGCCGCGACCCGATCGTGCTCCACCGGCATCAGCGCGAGGCCATCGAGACCGCCCGCACGGGCAAGAGCTACGTGCTCACCACCGGCACCGGGTCGGGCAAGTCCCTGGCGTACATCGTCCCGATCGTCGACGCGGTACTCCGCGATCGAGACGCCCGCGGCGGGGAACGACGGCCCGGGGTGAAGGCGATCGTCGTCTACCCGATGAACGCTCTGGCCAACTCCCAGGTCGGTGAGCTGGAGAAGTTCCTGCGCTTCGGGTACCCCGAGGGCGGCGAGCCCGTGACCTTCGCCCGGTACACCGGCCAGGAGTCTCCCGACGAACGCGCCCGCATCCTGGCCGAGCCACCGGACATCCTGCTGACGAACTACGTCATGCTCGAGCTGGTCCTGACCCGCCCCGACGAGCGCAAACGCCTGGTGCGCGCCGCGCAGGGGCTGCGCTTCCTGGCGCTCGACGAGCTGCACACCTACCGGGGCCGGCAGGGCGCCGACGTGGCAATGCTGATCCGGCGGCTGCGTGACCAGTGCGCGCCGATGACCTGCAGATCGTCGGAACCAGCGCGACGATGGCCAGCGGCGGCACGCAGGAGGAACGCAACGCCGTCGTCGCTGGGTCGCCACCCGGCTCTTCGGCGCCGAGGTCACCCCGACCGGGTGATCGGCGAGACGCTCATCCGCTCCACACCCA
>CAWKJV010000018.1:0-316006 GCA_963849965.1 uncultured Actinomycetota bacterium
CCGGTCGGGCGTCACGAGGTTGCGATAGCTCATCTCGAGCGGACCCCTGAGCCCCATCGCCAACCCGAAGAGCGCGTTGGCCACGAGCGGCCACACGACGGCATACGGCCCCGGCTGGGCGAGGAGCAGGAGGGCGTATGCCGCGGGGCTCAGCCACTCGGTCGTCGTGATCACCCGTCCGGTGCCGAAGCGCAGCCCGAGGCGCGGGGACAGGCCGGCGCCGAGGACGCCGGTCACGCCCGTCGCGGCGAGGACGAGCCCACCGCGATCGGGTCGAGGTGCAGCTCGGTCGTGGCGAAGTAGACGAGGACCGTCGTCACCATGGCGTTGGCGAAGAACCACAGGTGCAGGGAGACGGCGTACGGGCGCAGCGTCGCGTGCCGGTAGACCCAGGCCGCGCCCTCGCGCAGCTCGGTCCAGAGGTGCCGCTCGGCGGTGCGGCTCGGGACGCCCGCTCCTCGACGCGGACGGTCATCAGCACGAGGGCCGACACGGCATACGACATCGCGTCGACGAGGACGGCCACCGGGCGCCGACAGGAGCCGCACGAGCGCGCCGCCGACGAGCGGGCCGAGGGACTGGGTCGCCGCGTAGGTCTGGGCGAGGCGGGCGTTCGCGGAGGCGAGTCGCGGGCCCGGCACGATCGTCGGGAGCAGCGACAGGTGGGCGGCGCTGAAGAACATCGACGCCGAGCCGGCGCAGAAGACGAGGACGGCCAGGAGCGGCACCGTCAGGTGGCCGGTCAGGGCGAGCACGCCGACCGCGCCGAGCAGCACGGCGCACAGCAGGTCGGCCGCGACGAGGAGCGGACGTCGACGGACCCGGTCCACGACGACGCCGGCGAGCATGCCGAAGAGGAGGTAGGGCAGCCACTGCGCGGCCCGCACGATCCCGAGCGCCGTCTGGTCGGCGTGCAGCGTCTCGATGAGGAGCAGCTGCAGGGCGAGGGTCGAGACGAAGGTGCCGAGGTTGGAGACGGCGTCGGCGATCCAGAAGCGGACGAAAGCCGCTGGATCGGGACGTATTCGACCGAGGGCCGGGACACGCGCCACCCCCTCCTTACGTGATGCCGACGATTCCTTGACACCACCTTGTCGAGTTCTGACCTGTTCGTCGAGCCGACGGCGCCGTTCTGCCCTACCGTGAACGTGGCGTTCGGAGGGCTCCGGGCGACGACCAGCGACCGGATGCTCCCCCGGTCGCGCCGAGCAGGCCCCGGCAACCGGATGCGTCGGGGCCTGCTCGATGCCCTCCGGGCTGCGCCGGGGCTCAGCGCTCGGCGGGTAGCGGGGCGCGCGAGCCGGTCGGCACGGGCTGGGGCGGCGGCGGACCGACGTAGCGCGCGGCGGGCCGGATGATCTTCGGGTCGCGGCTCTGCTCGAGGACGTTCGCGGTCCAGCCGACGACACGGGCGACGCAGAAGGTCGGCGTGAACATCGACGGGTCGAGCCCCGCGAGCTTCATGACGACACCCGCGTAGAACTCGACGTTGGCGTGCAGCTCGCGGCCGGGCTTGAGCTCGGCGAGGGCCGTCTCGATGGCGTCCTCGACCCCGACCGCGAGGTCGACGAGCGGGTCGTCCCAGCCGCGCGCGATCGCCTTGAGCATCTCCGAGCGCGGGTCGCGGGTGCGGTAGACGGCGTGGCCGAAGCCCATGATCCGGTCGCCCGACGCGATGCGCTCGCGCACCCAGCCGTCGGCCCGGTCGAGCGTGCCGATCTCGTCGAGGGCCTCGAGCGCCCGGCTCGGCGCGCCGCCGTGCTTCGGGCCGGAGAACGAGCCGATGGCGCCGACGAGACAGGCCGCGAGGTCGGCGCCGGTGCTCGCGATGACCCGGGCCGTGAACGTCGAGGCGTTGAAGCCGTGGTCCATCGTCGCGACGAGGTACTGCTCGACGGCGCGGGCGTCACGCGCGGCGGGCAGCTGCCCGGTCACCATGCGCAGGTAGTCCTCGGCGTGGCCGAGGGTCGGGTCCGCCGGGACGGGCTCGAGCCCGTGGTGGAGACGGTGGGCGGCCGCGAGGATCGTCGGCGTGATCGCGACGGACGCCAGGGCTGCGGCGAGCTTCTCGTCCTCGTCGCAGTCGTAGAGGGGACGGAGGCCGGCGATGCCGCCCCAGGCCGACAGGGCGGTGCGCAGCACCTGGAGCGAGTCGGTCGTCGTCGCGCAGATGGCGGGGAGCAGGTCGGCGAGGCCGGCCGGCATGACGCGCAGGCGCCCGACCGCCGCGGTGAACGCCGCGAGCTCGTCGGCGTCGGGGAGGTGGCCGTGGAAGAGCAGGTGCCACGCCTGCTCGAAGCCGACCTGCTCGGCCAGCTCGACGGCGGAGTACTGGCGGTAGTGGAAGAAGCCCTCGTCGCCGCGGACGTCGCCGAGCTCGGTGTCGGTGACGACGACCTTGGCCAGGCCCTTGGGGACCGTGATGAAACCGCTGGGGTTGGTGGACATGTGGTGCTCCTCTCGGGTTCACTCGTCACTCTCAGCGATGTTGATCAACACCGTCAATGTTGATCGCATCCACTGTTGACCCGATCAACCCGGAGGCATCATGGCGAGCCCGTCAGGCACGTGGATCACGACGACCGAGGCTGCCCAGCGGCTCGGCGTCAAGCGCGCGACGCTCTACGCCTACGTCAGCCGGGGGCTGCTCCGCAGCGAGCGCCGTCCGGGCCAGCAGGAGAGCCTCTTCGACCGGGCGCAGATCGACGCCATGGCGTCGGCGACCCGTCCTCCGGGCAGCCCGCAGCCGGTCCTCCGGTTCCGGAGCATCGCGACCTCCGTGAGCAGCCAGGTCGACGGCGACCTGCTCTACCGCGGCCGTCCCCTGCAGGACGTCGTGGCCCTCGGCTCGCTCGAGGAGGCAGCCGCGCTCGTGCTGGGAACGCCGGTGCCACAGCAGCAGACGTCGCGGCCGTCGCCGGTCGCGGGTGTCGACCTCTCCGCTCTCCCGCTCGAGCGCCGGATGCCGGTGGCGATCCAGCTGCGTCGCCGCCGCCGACCCCTTCGCCTCCGACACGCGACCCCGAGCAGGTCAGGGCCTCCGCGATGCCGACGCTGAGGTCGGCGCTGATGCTCGTGTCCGGCGGGGCCGACGCGCCCGACCCCGGGACGACCGACCTGACGGCGCTCACGCTGGCGGCCCTGGGCGGGTCGCCCGACGCGCGCGCCGACGTCGAGCTGCTGCGGGTCCTGCTCGTCGCCCTGCTCGACCACGGCCTCACGGCCTCGACGGTCGCGGCCCGGGTCGCCGCATCGACCCGCGCGGGCCTGCACGACTGCCTCTCGGCCGCGTATGCCGCCATGGCCGGTCCGCTCCACGGCGCTGCCCCCGTGGCCGCCCACGCCCTGCTGGCCGACGGCGTCGACCCGACCGTCCTCGTGGGCCGGTCGCTCCGCGAGCGCGGCGTGGTGGCCGGGTTCGGCCACTTCCTCTACCCGGACGGCGACCCTCGGGCCGACGTCGTCCTCGAGGCCGTGTGGCGGCGGCGCGGGCACGGTCCGGCTGCGGCGTCGCGTCGAGGCCCTCGCCGCCCTCGTCGCCGATCGCACGGGCGGGCTGCCCAACATCGACCTCGCCAGCGCCGCGGTGCTCCACGCGCTGGACCTGCCCGCCGAGTCCGGCGAGGTCGTCTTCCAGGTCGCCCGCTCGGTGGGCGTCGCCGCGCACGTCGTCGAGGAGTATGCCGAGGAGCCGTTGCGCTGGCGAGGTCGGGACCCGCAGGGCTGAGCTAGACGCGCTGGTCGAAGACGTGCCGGCGCACCCACGCGTGCATGGCGACCGCGGCGGCCGCACCGGCGTTGATCGAGCGGGTGGACCCGAACTGCTCGATGTGCAGCACGGCCGCGCACTCGGCGCGCATCGGCCCCGACAGTCCGGGACCCTCCTGGCCGAAGACGAGGACGCACCGACGCGGCAGGTCGAACGTCTCCAGCGGGACCGATCCCGGCAGGTTGTCGACGCCGAGGACGACGAGCCCTTCGGACCGCGCCCAGTCGGCCAGCTCCGCAGCGTCCGGCGTGGTGGTGCTCGTGCTGGTACCGGTCGGTGACCATGGCGCCGCGCCGGTTCCACCGACGCTTGCCGACGATGTGGAAGGCCCTTGCGCCCATGGCGTTCGCCGTGCGGATCACCGAGCCGATGTTGAAGTCGTGGCCCCAGTTCTCCACGGCGACGTGGAAGTCGTGACGCCTGGTGTCGAGGTCGGCGACGATCGCGTCGTGGCGCCAGTATCGGTAGCCGTCGACGACGTTGCGCCGGTCCCCGTGCTCGAGCAGCTCGGGGTCCCAGTGGTCCCCGACGGGCCACGGGCCCTCCCACGGGCCCACGCCCACCTCTGGTTCCACGCACCGAGTCTAGGAGGGCCTGCGACAAGTCGACGGATGGAGGACTGCTCAGCTTCCTGACAGCGACGATTCAGGCGATCACCGGCACACGGCATACCCTGTGACCCATGCACGCACTCGCCGCCGCACTGCCGGCCGTCGCTCCGGCCCTCGGCCCGAAGTGGATGGACCCCACCTACCTGCTGCAGCAGTACGGCAGCGCGTTCTTCGCGATCGCCCTCGTCATCGTCTTCGTCGAGTGCGGCCTGCTCTTCCCGATCCTGCCCGGTGACTCGCTGCTGTTCGCCGTCGGCCTCTTCATCGCGACGGGTCAGATCCACCTCAACCTCGGGGTCGCCATCGCGGCGCTCATGGTCGCGGCCTTCCTCGGGAACGTCGTCGGCTACGAGATCGGCCGGGGCGTCGGGCGACCCCTCTACAAACGGCAGGGGCGGTTCATCAACACCGCCAACTTCGACAAGACGAACCACTTCTTCGACAAGTACGGCAACCGCGCGCTCGTGCTCGGACGCTTCGTGCCCATCGTCCGCACGTTCATCACCGTCGTGGCCGGGATCGGCCGGATGCACCGCCAGCGCTTCTTCGGCTGGAGCGCCGTCGGGGCCGTGGCCTGGGTCGTCAGCATCACCCTCCTCGGCTTCTTCCTCGGTCAGGCGTTCCCGGGCCTGACGAAGAACATCGAGTACGCCATCCTCCTCGTCGTGCTCGTCTCGCTGCTGCCCGATGGTCTACGAGTTCGTCAAGCACCGCCGTGAGGCCAGGGCGGTCGCGGCCGAGACGGCCGACATCTCGGGCGACACCTCGAGCGACGTCGCCGACCCCGTCAGCAGGCGCGACCGCACTCCCTGAGGTCACCCTCGAGGTCCACGGCCGAAGCCCTGACGCGGGCCCGTCGCCGGGGCACACTGGAACGTGCAGGGGCGATGGGAGGACGTCGTGAAGACAGCCACCGAGACCCAGCAGACCGGTCCCGACCTCGGTCAGACCTACCGGCGCAGCGTGCGGTGGTGGGCGCAGCAGTCGGCCGGGGTCGCGGACGACCAGTGGGACCTGCCGACCCCGTGCAGCGACTGGACGGTGCGTGACCTCGTCAACCACGTCGTCGGCGAGGACCTCTGGACCTCTCCCCTGATGCGCGGCTTCACCATCGCCGACGTCGGCTCCCACCTCGACGGCGACCTCCTCGGCGAGAACCCACGCGGCGCCGCGGCGTCGGCCGCCATCGAGGCGATCGGCGTCGTCGAGGAGACCCTTCCCCTCCACGGCACCGTGCACCTGTCCTACGGCGAGGAGTCGATGGACGAGTACGTCCGCCAGCTCGTCGCCGACCACCTCGTCCACGGCTGGGACCTCGCAGCCGCGACCGGGCGTGACCGCATGCTCGACCCCGGGCTCGTCGCCGAGGTGGCGGCGTGGTTCGACGACGTGGAGGACGCCTACCGCTCCGTCGGCGCCGTCGGGCCGCGTATGCCGTCGCGCGGCGATCCGCAGAGCGACCTGCTCGCCCGCTTCGGACGCGATGCCGCGTGGGGACCGGCGCACGCGGGCTTCGCAGCCTTCACCGCGGCGTTCGGGCGCGGGGACGTCGACGCGATCATGGCGCTGATGACCGACGACTGCGTGTTCGAGGCCACCGGACCCGCGCCGGACGGCATCCGCCACGAGGGCGCGGCGGACGTCCGCGCGGTGTGGGAGTCGCTCTTCACCGGGACGGGCAGCCCGGCCTTCACCGGCCGAGGAGTCATTCGTGGCGGGCGATCGCGGGGTGCTGCGCTGGCGGTTCGACTGGGTGGCCCCCGACGGGTCGCCCGGCCACGTGCGCGGCGTCGACGTCGTGCAGCTGCGCGACGGCAAGGTCTGCGAGAAGCTCTCGTACGTCAAGGGCTGAGCGGGCACCCGCACACCAGTGCGGGCAGCAGCACGCCCCGAGCCGGGCGGCTCGGGGCGTGCTGCGTGGTGGGTGCGGGGCCGGTCAGGGGTTGGGTGCGTCCGGGCGGGTCACCGAGTCCGTCGTCGGGTCGGGCTGGGCCGCGCCGGGCGCCTGGGCCTGCGGCAGGGCTCCCGGGGCAGCTCCGGGCTGGGTCGACGGGCCGCCGACGGCGCCGGGCTGGGTCGAGGGCGCGACGGCCGGCGACGCCGGGCCACCCGACGGTGCCACCGCTGCTACCGCTGCCGCCGAAGGAGACGTCGGGGACGACGGCCTCGGTGGCCGGGGCCTCGAAGTACTCGGCCCGCTTCACGCCGGCGATGTTGGCGACGACGTTGGAGGGCACCGACTCGACCTTGGTGTTGAGGTCGCGGACGAGGGCGTTGTAGTAGCGGCGCGAGCTCGCGATGCGGTCCTCGGTGCTCGTCAGCTCCTGCTGGAGGGCGAGGAAGTTCTGGTTGGCCTTGAGGTCGGGGTAGGCCTCGGCGACGGCCATCAGGCGGCCGAGCGCCTGGCTCAGCTGGCCCTCGGCCTGGGCCGCGGCGGCGGGCGTCGGGGCCCCGGACATGGCCGCGGACCGGGCGGCCATGACCTCCTCGAGGGTGCCGCGCTCGTGGGCGGCGTAGCCCTTGACCGTCTCGACGAGGTTGGGGATGAGGTCGTGGCGGCGCTTCAGCTCGACGTCGATCTGGCGCCAGCCCTCCTCGACCTTGTTGCGCAGGCCGATCAGGCCGTTGTACATGACGACGCCCACGACGGCGAGGAGCACGACGAGGCCGAGCAGGATCCAGACGATGATCATGGCTTCTCCCGAGAGTCAGGGGCGGTCAGTGTGCCGATCCTAGTGCTGCGCACGCGGGCGCGGACCGGGCCGCTGGTGCGACGGCCACCCCCGGGCGGGGGTTCCGGTCGGCCCTCGGCTGTCGCCCGCCGGACGTAGCGTGGCGCCATGACGACGAGCACGGACGGCTGTCACGAGCCTGGTCACGACCCTGCCCGGGTCGTGGCGTGAGCACCACACCCGCCCCGGCGCGCAACCGGGTCGACCCCTTCGGCGACGTCGTCGCCGCTCCGGGCCGAGGGACCTGGACGGGCAACCGGGGCCGCCTGCACGACGGCGCCGGCACCCGGGACGTCCGGCGTCACCATGTCGGTCGCGCCTGGATCACGTGCGCGCTCGAGTTCAGGGGTCGCCGCGTCCGGCAGTGGGACCCGCAGCACTACACGCCGCTCTTCTTTCTCGACGAGGCGCTCGCCCTGTCGGCGGGCCATCGTCCGTGCGCCGAGTGCCGCCGCACGGACTTCGTCCGTTTCCGCGACCTCGTGTCGGCCGCGCACGGCACCGGCCCCCTGCCCGCCGTCGAGCTCGACGGGCTGCTCCACGACGAGCGCTGGGACCCACGCCGGCGCACCCGGCGGCTGCACGCCTACGCCTGGGACGACGTGCCCGACGGCGCCTTCGTGCTGCTCGGGTCGGGTCCCGCCGTCGTCGCCGGCGCCGGGCTGGTGCGGTGGCAGGCCGACAACACGTATGCCGTGTCGCCGGTCGAGCGGCCCCGCGCCGGCCGCGCGGCCGTGATCACGCCGCCGTCGTCGGTCGAGGCCCTGCGTGCCGGCTACCCCGTGGACGTCGGGTCCCGCGCGGACGCCGTCTCAGGCGAGCCCGAGCTCCTCGAGGGAGAACGCGTAGCGGTACTCCACGCCGGCCTCGGCGGTGATCTTCTCGCCGGCGCCCGTCGCGCGGTCGGCGATCGTCGCTACGGCGACGACCTCGGCACCGTCCTCGCGGGCCGCCTCGACCGCAGCGAGCGGGGACGCACCGGTCGTCGTCGTGTCCTCGACGACGAGCACCTGACGGCCCTTGATCGACGGCCCCTCGATGCGCTGCTGGAGGCCGTGCGCCTTGCCGGCCTTGCGCACGACGAAGGCGTCGAGGCGCTCACCGGCAGCCGCGGCGGCGTGGAGCATCGACGTCGCGACGGGGTCGGCGCCGAGCGTGAGGCCACCGACCGCGGCATACGTGAGGTCCTTGGTCAGCTCGCGCATGACGATGCCGACGAGGGGCGCGGCCTCACCGTCGAGGGAGATGCGGCGCAGGTCGACGTAGTAGTCGGCCTCCTTGCCGGAGCTGAGGGTCACGCGACCGTGCACGATCGCCTTCTCCTTGATGATCTCGAGCAGACGGGCACGGGCAGCGGCGGTGTCAGTGGTGGTCACGAGGCTCCATCGTAGAGCGCACTCCACCAAGGAACGTATGCCGCACTCCGTCGATCGGTGGGTGGCACGGGGCGCGTCTGTCGGCACACTGAGGAGTTAGGTCCCGGCAGGCTGGAAGGACGAGTCATGGCTCCCCTGCACCCCCCCGCTCGACGAGCCGCCCTCGCCATCAGCTCCGTTGTCGTGGGCCTGGGCCTCGCCGCCAGTTCCATGGGCGCCGCCTCGGGCGCCGCCGCCTACCTCTACGTGGGAGGCGGCGGCTGCTCGGACACCGGGACGGGCACCGCCTCGGTCCCGTTCTGCACGATCGCCAAGGCGGCGAAGGTCGCGGTGGCCGGGACAGACGGTTCTCGTGTCGTCGGGCACGTACACCGACGAGGTGTTCCCCTGGCACTCCGGGGCGTCCGGCTCGCCCATCACCTTCCAGCCGGCCGCCGGGGCCACCGTGACGATCTCCGGCGCCAAGCACGGCTTCACGATCTCCAACCAGAGCTGGATCACCGTCTCGGGCTTCACGATCCAGAACAGCACGAGCAACGGGATCTACGTCTACAACGCCACCGGCATCCGGCTGTCGGGCAACACGGCCCGGGCGTCGGGACAGCGGGTGTCGGGCTCGACGGCCTACGGGATGTACCTCAACTCGATGACGAACTCCGTCGTCACGGGCAACCTCGTGACCGACAACTCCGCGTCCGGGATCTACCTCACGAACGGCTCCACCGGCAACCAGATCACCGGCAACGAGGCCTCGCTGAACGCCTACGGCTACGTCCGCAACGCCGTCGGGATCGACCTGCGCGCCCCCGGCAACCTCGTCAGCGGCAACCGGGTGCACGACAACGAGGACTCCGGCATCCAGTCCTACCCGGGCGGCGACCGCAACACGATCGTCGACAACGTCAGCTACCACAACAAGGGGTTCACGACCGTCAAGCTGTCGAACTGCAACGCCGCCGAGCAGCGGCAACACGGCCGGCTGCATCACCGGCGACCACGGCATCGACGACTTCGCCGTGACCGGCAGCTCCGTCGTCGGCAACACCGTCTACGACAACGTCGCGGCCGGCATCAACCTCGAGGGCGTGGCCTCCGGCACGTCGAGCGGCTTCACGCTTCGCGAACAACATCTCGGTCGACAACGCCGCGTCGTGCCCCGACGGCGCCGGCGGCACGGTCAAGTGCCCCCGGACGCGCGGGAACATCCGCGTCGACGCCACCTCGCAGCTCGGCACGAGCCTCGACTACGACCTCGTCAACCTCAGCGTCAGCGGCGGCACGATGATGGTCTGGGGATCGACGTCCTACACCTCACTGGCCGCGTTCCAGGCGGCCAGCGGGCAGGAGGCCCACGCCCTGCAGGCCGACCCCCGCTGGACCAACCCGTCGCTGGGCGACTTCACCCTTCGCAGGCGGTTCCCCCGCGATCGACTCCGCCGACTCCGGCGCACCGGGCCAGCCCGGCACTGGACGCCGCCGGGCAAGCCCGGGTCGACGACCCGGCAACCGCCAACACCGGCGCGGGCAGCCGGACGTACGACGACCGCGGCGCCTACGAGTACCAGCCCCTCCCCTAGAAGCGGGACGACACCATGAGCCACTCGACGACCACCTCCCACCGCTGGCAGCTCCTGCTCGGCGTCGCCCTGACCGCCGTGCTCGCCCTCGGCGCCGCCTTCCTCGCCAGCGGCGCGTCCCAGGCCGGCCCCTCGACGCAGCAGGCCGCGGCAAGCCCGGCAGGCGCTCCCACCGACTGCCCGACCATCGGCCTGCTCGTCGCCGCCGCCGTCACCGCCACCGCGCCCGGCGCCCCGACCACCGTGGTCACCGCGGCGCTGAGCCGAGCCGCCAACGCCGCCAGGGCCACCGCCTCCGACGACGTCCGCGAGCTCGCGCAGAACCTCGCCGACGACCTCGTCGCCTACCGCACCACCCTCACCACCAGGTCGGACACCTCGGCCCAACGCCACACCGACATCGGAGCCAGCCCTCCGAGGCGACCTGACCGCCCTGCGCCGCTACTGCGGGCTCTGAGGCTCCGTCAAACGACGTAGGGCGCGGTCAACCCCACGCCGGTGTCGGTCGCGGGCAAGTCGGCGGATCGTCGAGGAATGAACGGACCCCTTGTCACCTCACTCGGCCACGCCGGCCTGCGCATCGACGCACCGGCCCTGCGGATGCTGTGCGACCCGTGGATGTCGCCGGGCGGTGCCTTCCTCGGCTCCTGGTTCCCGTTTCCCGACAACGCCCACGTGCGCACTCCGCAGATGCTCGACGCGGACTGGGTCGCCATCTCGCACGAGCATCTCGATCATCTGGATCTGCCACTGCTGCAGGCCCTTTCGCCGTCGATGCGCCTGGTCATCCCGCGCTATCCCTCGAGGGAGATGCGCAACCGCATCGCCGGGAGCCGGCATCCGCAACGTCGTCATCGAGCTCGACGCGTGGGAACGGCTGGCCCTCAACGACCGCGGCGACTGGGTGACGGTCATCCCCGAGCTGAGCCCGATGTGCCACGACGCCGCCATCCTCGTCTACGTCGACGGTCACGCCGTGCTGCACACCAACGACGCGCGGCTCAGCGTCAGCCAGCTGCGCAGGGCCGCGGAGGAGGCCGGTCGGCCCATCGACGTCATGGGCGTGCAGATGTCGGGGGCCTCCTGGCACCCGATCTGCTACGACTACCCGCCGGAGGTCGTCGAGCGCATCAGCTCCGACAAGCGGTCTGGGCAAGTTCCGGGCCGTGACGCGCCTCCTCCGCTCGGCTCCGCCGAAGATCGTCATGCCGTACGCCGGGCCGCCGGCCTTCCTCGACCCTGCCGTCGCGCGCCACAACCCCACGGCGCAGCACCCGGGGATCTTCCCCCACCAGGGCAGGCCCTCGAGTTCCTGCAGCGAGCGGCTGCCGGGCCAGACCGCGCTCTGCCTGCTGCCCGGCGACCGTCTGCACGTCGGCTCCGGCGAGGTCGAACGCGACCCGATGTGGGCGGACTTCTCCTTCGACGACACCTCCGACTACCTGCGCGCGTATGCCGGCCGCCGCGCCGACGAGATCGCCGCGGTCCACGCCGAGCTGCCCGACCCGGCTCCGGAGAGCGGGCTCGCCGAGCGCTTCCGAGACCACTTCCTGGACCTCGGCGCCCTGTCCGACTACTTCCTTCAGCGCATCGGCATGACCGTCCGCTTCGAGGTGCTCGGACCGGCGGGTGGCACCTGGGACGTGCGGCTCGGACCGCGACACGACCGAGGTCGACCTGAGCCCGTCGAGCCGGATGCCCGGCTACCACCTCACCGTCGAGGCGCGCTGGCTCGATGCGGTGCTCACGGGGCGGGTCCGGTGGGAGGACCTGTTCCTCTCCCTGCGCATCCGCGCCAGCCGCGACCCCGACGTCTACAACGACTACCTCGTGGGCCTGCTCAAGCACGCGGACCGGGACGCCCTCGAGGCGGTCGAGGGCTACGAGACGAACCGCGACCCGGCCGAGACGGTCGTGCTCTCCGACGGCCACGCGGACTACGTCGTGAGCCGCTACTGCCCGCACGCCGGCGAGGACCTCCAGTACGGCGGCCTCATCCACGACGGGGTGCTCCGCTGCCTCGGTCACAACTTCGAGTTCGACCTCGCGAGCGGAGCCTGCCTCAATGCCAGGTGCGACCCGCTGCAGGTGACCCGAGCGACGGCCCCGACCCTCCACTGAGCCGCCCCGAACGCCGAAGCACGCGCCTCTTCGAGGTGCGTGCTGTCGGCATCAGGCCCCTCACTGGGGCCGCAGCAGGTAGACCGCGGTCTCGAGAAGCACGAGCAGGGTGCGCGACAGCGACGGTGCCCGGAGATAGTGGGCATCCAGCTCCACGCGACGCGGCACGATGGTCTGGAGGTACCACGTCTCGGGGTCGTGGATGGCACCTCCGAGGAGCGCGGAGGCGTCCGGCTCGAGCACGCGCGAGTCGCGCATCCTGATCTGGGCGGGCCCGGTCAGGCCCGGGGTGTGCTCGAGCACCCACCGGCACTCGGGCGGGTAGCGCCGCGCCAGCGCGACGGTCTCCGGTCGCGGACCGACGAGGGTCATCTCGCCCCGGAGCACGTTGATCAGCTGCGGCAGCTCGTCCAGCGACGTGCGACGAAGGACGGCCCCCACCTTCGTGACCCGGGAGTCGCGACCCATCGTGATGTCGAGCCCACGGCCACCGCTCGTCATGGTGCGCAGCTTGAGGATGGTGAAGGGCCGACCGCCGGCACCGACGCGCTCCTGACGGAACAGCGCCGGCCCGGGACTCGTCGCACGGATGGCGACCACCGCGACCGCCACGAGCGGCGCCGTGAGCACCAGGGCGATCGCTGCGACGACGACGTCGAGGGCCCGACGAGCGGCGCTGACGCGAGCGGCGCCCGACGAGCTCACCCCGTCCCGGCGGCGACGAGGACGACGTCGAACTGACTCGCCACCGCGGCCACGTCGTGTGCCCGATCGACCTGGTACGTCGAGGGTGTCATGTGTGTCCACAGCCGCGCTCCTTCCTTTCGCCTCTGTTGCAGCGCACGGGTCAGGGCGTTCGGTGCGGCTCCGGGATCGGTGAGGGTGACGATCTGGCCGCGGTAGCGCTGAGCCCACGTCCAGATGTCGACCGCCTTCGCGCCCTCGGCGAGCGGGATGTCGACGTAGGTGTGGACATCGGCCTCGGCCTGGGCCGCGTCGCCGGAGTAGGACCCCGGATGGGCCAGCGCCTTGCGCGCCTGCAAGGTCACCTTGGATCCCCACCGACGCACCGCCTCCCGCCAGCTCTGTCGCATCGCCTCGTCTCGGGAGGTGCCCTGTGCGACATACCAGCTGTCGTCCTGGAGGCCCGCGCTGAGATCGATGACGTCGACCCCGGAGGCGGCATAGCCGTCCACGGCTTCGAGGCTCGCCCCAGGGTTGGCATCCACGCCGTTCGCCCCGCACATCCGCATGGCAGGCGTCGACGTCGCGGTCCACGACAGACACCCCAGCTCGGGGACGACGACGTCGATGAGCACCTTCGTCCGCGGGGACGCGGTGTGGATGTCCGTGACGGCTTGTCGGATCAGGGCCGCCGCCTGCTCCCTCGTCGTGCCGTCGTTGTAGCCGAGCTCGTCAGCGATCTTGATGCCGGCCACACCCGGGCGGCGCGCGAGGGCGAGGACGATACCCAGCACCTGGCGGTACCGCTCCGGGCCGGCTCGGTAGGCCTTGACGACGTCGGACTCGACCCAGACGCCGGCTCCCTTCGCCCGGAGGTCGTCGACGAGCTGGGCGTACCTGCCGTCGGGGGCTGGCTGGGTGCCGGCGGCGCTCGAGGCGGGACGAGCCGGGCTGGGCGCCGACGCACTGCACCCCCCTGCCAGCAGGGCCCACGCGACGGCGATCGCTGCCAGGAGCCGCCCCCGCGTCATGGGACCCGAGCCGTGAGCCGTCGCACGACGAGCACGGTGCTGAGGTCAGTGACCAGGTAGGCGATGGCGCTGGCCACGGCTGCCCCGATCACCCCGAACGAGCGGATGAGCAGCAGGTCCAGGCCGAGGGTGGCGAGCAGGCCGACGGTCTGCAGCACCGAGTTGGTGCCCGGGCGCCGGGTCCCGAGGAGGTAGCCGCTCGCCAGGCCGCCTGCCGGCGACGCGACGAGGCCCACGGCGATGATGGCTGCCGGCACGATGGAGTCGACGAACTCCTGACCGTAGAGGGCTGGGAGCAGGGGTCCCGCGGCGAGCGCCAGCACGACGGCGCCCACGATGCCCAGGGCGCCGAGCCACGGCAGCTGTCGGCGCACCATCTTCGCGGACTCTTCCGGCCCCAGGCGGGCGATCCGCGGGTAGCTCACCCAGGTCACCGCGAGCGCCGGTAGCTTGACGAGCTCTGCGAACTTCGACGCCACGGCATACACGCCAAGAGGCGCCGGTCCGGCGATGGAGCCCAGGACGAGGAAGTCCAAGCGCAGGTTGAGCAGGTTGACCAGGCCGCCGACCTGACCGAGCAGGCCGAACGACACGATGCTGCGGGCGAGCTCCCGGTCGGGGCGCCCGGCCATCCGCATCCCCCGGCCGTGCACCTGACGCACGAGGCGGGCCCATCCCGCCCCGGCGACGACGACGTCCGCGACGATGAGCACGACCACGAGCAGCAGGGCTCCACGCAGTCCGAGCAGGTAGGCGATCCCGAACGCGGGGAGGAACGCGGCCTCCTCGGCGGCGGTGACGGCGTTGGAGCCCCGCCGGTCGTCGAGGCCCTGAAGGCTCGACTTGGCGACGGCGAGGGGCAGCTGGGTCCCGACGCTGACGCCGGCGAGGACCAGCACGAGCGTGCTCGTGTCCTGAAAGAGGATGGCGCGCAGCGCCGGCATGAGCACGAACCACGCCGCCATGCCGATCCCGATGCCTGCGGCGAGCAGCGCCAGGATCGTGGGCCACAGGCGCGCCTCGGTCGAGTGGGGCCCGGCGAGGAAGTAGCCCATGGCGCCGGGCAGACCACAGGCAGCCAGGACGCCGACCAGCCCGGGCACGACGCGGAGCAGGGCCAGCAGACCGACGTCCTCGGCGCCCCCGACCCGTGCGACGAGGATCGTGCCGAGTCCCAGCGCGACCACGGCGACCAGCCGGGCCGTGATGTTGTCGAGGACGTCCCGTCCGGGGATGCGGCGGCGACGCCGTCCGCGGATGGGGTCCAGGCGTATGCCCATGTCATCGCCTCTCGGACGGTCGGGACGAGTCGGCACGGATCAGGTCCAGCCCGGCGAGCAGGCCCAGGAAGGCCCACAGATGGCGGAAGTGCAGCACCTCGTAGAACAGCCCGGCGACCAGGAACGACACGGCCATCGCGACGAGGAAGTGCGGCGCCGGGAGGAGCTCCCGGACGGTCGACCGGTCACCGTCGCGCCCAGGTCGTCCGGGTCGTCCGGCGACACGGGCCAGCCGTGACGCGATCGAGGCGATCAGCACGACGAGACCGACGCCCCCGAGGACCCCCAGCTCGACGAGCGTCGCCATGTAGTCGTTGTGCGCCTCCTTGACGTACGGCGCCGGGATCGAGGCGAGGGTCGGTTCCGTCCGTCCCGGCCCGACGCCGACGAGGGTGCCGTTCCAGAAGAGGCGCTGGCCCTCGGCGAAGAGGACCTGCCGGTCCTGGCTCGAGGAGTCGCCGCGACCGAACGAGTCGTGCAGGACCGGCCCACTGGCAGCAGCCTGTTCCTGCAACGCGGTCCAGTCGACCGACGTGACGAGAAGCCCCCCGGCCAGGGCCACGGCGCACGCAAGACCGGTGGCCGTGATGGGACCGCGCGACCTCCACGAACCGACGATGGCTGCCGCCCCCAGGCCCACCACCATCCCGAGCATGGCGCCTTGGGACCCGGTGAAGACCACCGCGAGCACCAGCAGGATCACGGCTCCCGCGCGCAGCCCGCCACGCCGCGGGCATCGGGAGGCGAGGACGATGAAGAGGCACGAGACGAAGTAGTTGCCGGCCAGGTTGGGGTCGCCGAACGTCAGTGCGGCGCGCGAGCCGTCTCGGTCGCTCTGGCCGGCCAACCACGGGATGCCGGCCAGTCGACCGACGACCAGCAGCCCCGCGCACACGATCCCGCTCCAGCACCAGCTGCCGCAGACGAGTCGCACGAGCGAGCGGTCGGCCCGCACCGCGTTGGCGACGGTGGCGACCCAGAGCAGGAGGAAGAGGTCCTGGGCGAGCACCGAGGTCGAGCGGATCTGCAGGTTGGCCAGTGCCGCGACGGCACCAGCCAGGATCATCAGCCACACCCCCGCGGCATACGGCACGTGCAGTCGCACGCCGTTGCGCGACAGCCAGAGGAGGACGCCCAGGATGGCGAGGACGATGGGCAGGTCTGCGGGTGACGTGTTGCCGAACCCGGACGGCTCGAGGAGCGGCATGCACGCGACGGCCGCCGCGATGACGCGGCGCAGGGACGGCGACGCCGGCGTCACGGGGTGGCGGCTCGCCCAGAGCCCGGGTGCCCCTGGGACCCTGCGGTGCCCGCCGTCCGGAACCGCGGTGGTCATGACCCGACCTCCGCGAGGAGGAGGGCATGCGCGCGGGCGAAGTCCGGTTCGTCGCTCGTCGCCGCCGCCTGGCCCAGCCCGACCAGCAGGGCGTCGCGCCACGTCGTCGTGGGGAGCTGGCACGCCCGGCCCGGACGTGACGAAGGCCGCGACACGGTCGGCGTACCAGTCCTCGCTCCGCAGCAGGTGCCGGACGGGTTCACCCCAGGCACCCGCTCTGAGGCCGGCGTGGCCGTGGACCGGGGCGCCGGCCCGGGTGTGCCGGTCGAGGTAGAGGGTGTAGGCGAGGGCGAAACGCACCCGGTCCCAGAGCGGGGCCGACCCGAACCGCGTGTGCTCCCAGTCGACGACACCGGTGACCCGCCGGCCCGAGCGGAGGATGTTGCCGCACCAGAAGTCGCCGTGCGTGACGTGGCCGGCGTCGAGCTCGCCCACGCGCTCTCGTGCTTCACGGCATACCTGCGCTGCGGCCTTGCCCAGGCCGTCGTCGGGCCAGCGGCTCAGCAGCAGGCCACCGAGGTCCGGCTCGGACTCCGGCGGGACCCCGACCCCGTGCAGCTCGGAGAGCCACGCCCCCGCCGCGTCGAAGTCGGCCTCGACGCTGCGACGGCGGCCGGTGTGGTGCCACCGGTGGTAGTCGACCGAGAGCGGGCGCCCGTGCGAGACCGTCGTCACGAGCATCGTTCCCGTCGGGGTGTCGTGCAGCGCCACCGCACGCGGGACCGTGCCGCCGACGAGCCCCGGGTCGAGCTCGGCGAGGCGCTCGAGCGCCGCCGCCTCGGCACGCACCGACCTCCCGGCGCCCGGCGTCAGGGCGACCTTCACGGCCAGGACGGGCGTCCTCGTACCGGGCGGCGTCGCCATCACGACCGCCTTCGGGTTGTCGTCCCGCGACATGGCCACGACGGCGAGTCGGAGCGACCGGGCGCCCAGGTGCTGCTGCAGGACGTCCTCGACGGCCACGAGGTCGGGTGAGCCCGGCAGACGGGTCGAGGTCGTCATGGGCGGTGGGCGATGACCATGCGCCCGGGCACGAGCCGGCCGACCCACCCGACGAGGGGGCGGTGACGGCCGAGGCGGGTCGTCGCGGTGATGAGGAGAGCGCCCCTGGAGCGCCCGGGTGGGACCGTGGCGAAGGCGTTCCAGAACCAGCCCATGCTCTCGACGGCGTCCTCGACGACGAAGGCCGGCGCGCTCAGGCCCGGCAGCACGACCAGCTCACGGTCGACGACGAGGCCTGCGTCCCGCGCCAGCTGCCGCAGGCGGCGGGCGCTGAGGCGCCGGCCGTCGAGGAAGACGAGCTGCGCCCCGGGCGACAGGTCCGGGATCGCCGTGCCTGAGGCGGGTCGGGTGCCGTGGACGTGGACGACCGGGGTCCCCCTCGGCACGAGGAGGGCCAGCGCGGCCTCGAGGGCACTCACGAGGCCCGGCCCCAGTCCGGCAGGGGGGTCAGCACCGGCCGGTGGCCCGCAGGCTCCGGGGTGTAGACCTCGCACAGGGTCGTGCCCAGGGTGGTCGCGTCGTAACGGGTGCCCAGCTGCGCCCGGGCGTGCTCCGCCCAGGCCGCCGCCTGTCGCGGGTGGGTCAGCGCGTGGTCGAGCGCCGCAGCGAGCTGGCCGGCATCCTGCGGTGCGACGAGGAGCCCGGTCACCCCGGGCACCACGACGTCCGACACCGCGTTCACCGACGTCGCGACCACGGGTATGCCGCACTCCTGGGCCTCGACGATGGCGCACGGAAGGCCCTCGTACCGGCTCGACATCGCGAAGACGTCGAAGGCGGGCAGCAGCTGCGGCACGTCCTCGCGGTTGCCCAGCAGCCGCACCCGGTGCTCGATCCCCGCGCTGCGTGCGCGACGGGCCGTCTCCTCGAGAAGGGGCCCGCCACCGACCCAGACGAGCACCGCTGGTGTCGTCATGCGGGTCAGCGCCTCGAGCATGACCTCCGGGGCCTTCTGGAAGTCCATCCGCCCCACGGTGCCGACGACCGTCGCGTCCTCGGGCAGCCCGAGCAGCGTGCGGGCCCGGGCCCGCGAGACCGGCGACACGGTGACCGAGGCGGGTTCGACGGCAGGTCCGATCGTGACGAGCTGGTCGGGGCGGACCACCCGTCTCCGGAGGGCCTCGACCGCGACGCCGGTGCCGACGGCGAGGTAGGTGTCGGTGATGCGGGCCAGCGCCCGCTCTGTGCGGATGTATGCCTGCCGCACGGCGGCGGGCTGGAAGTCGTGCCAGGGGAATCCGTGCAGGGTGTGAACGATGCGCGGCACCCCGGCCCTCGAGGCTGCGACGCGACCCAGCACGCCGGCCTTGGCACTGTGGGTGTGCACGACGTCGAAGCTCTCGGACCTGAGCAACCTGTCGAGCGACTTGAGGGCACGGGCGTCCAGGGCCGGGCTGATCGGGGAGACGAGCTCCGGTACGACGACGACGTCCACACCGTGGGCTCGGGCCGCGTCGAGCAGGACGTCGCCCGAACCGACGACGAGGGTGCTGCTGTAGAGGTCTCGGGGCAGGCTCACCGCTCCGCGCACGGCGACGCCGCCGGCGCCCGCCACGCAGCGGGTGATGATGTGGGCCACTCGCTGACTCATCCCTGAACTCCTGTCATCCGCGTGCTCACGGCCTGGCCGTGGACGTCGGCCTCGCTGGCGACCTCCGTGGTGGTGCTCGACACAGCAACGGTGCGGTCGGACAGGTCGACGATCTCGGCGAGGGGGGTCCCCGGACGCGCGGGGAGCATGACCTCGAGGCAGGGAATGGACTGGGCGAGCCGCTCCGCCTCGCCCACGATCGCCGGATGAGGCGGCCCGAGCCCCGTGCCCAGGGCCAGCGTCGCCGCGAAGGCCCAGTAGCGGCGCAGCTCGCCCGCCGCGTAGGTGCCGGCGACGAGGGCGCGCGCGGCCACCTCCGGTGGGACCGGGCGCACGATGGGCCGCTCACCGTTCCCGCGCCTGAGGACGAGCAGCAGCGAGGGCCGGATCACCTGCTGACGACCTTCCCACGGCTGCTCCACCCGCCTGTGCGGCATGGTCCGGCGCAGGGCCCTCGCCGTGCCCGCGTCGACTCGGCGGGGTTCGGGCAGCCCGTGGAGTCGTTCGCCGTCGTAGGTGCAGAGATTGTCACTGACCGGCGCCCCGTCATCATGCGCGAGGCTGCCGAGCAGGGTCGACTTGCCCACTCCTCCGGGCCCGGCGAGCACCACGCCGTGGTCACTGACCCGGGCAGCCGAGACGTGCAGCGGCACGGACCCACGGACAGCGGCCCACCACAGGGTCGGGTACTGCAGGAGCGCTGCGCGCCAGAGCAGCTCGGTCCGGCCCGGCGCCGCCAGACGCAGCGCACGGTGGGTCGGCCCCGGCCGTGGGCGTGCCGTGACGGTGAGCGCCTCCGCCGACGGTTCGACGAGGAGGTCGAGGCCGCTCCCGCACGCATCGGCGAGCACCACGCGCAGCCCGTCACCCCATGCCCCGCGGGTCAAGGGGGCGAGACCGGGGAGCTGGAAGGGGGCGTGCGATGACTCGACGCGCACCACGACATCGGGGGTGCGGCCGGCGTCGGGCGCGTCCGAGTCGATTCGACGGTGCCGGTCGTGGTGGATCACCCAGGGCGCGGTCCACCACGTTCATCCAGGCGCGGGACCCGGACTCGACGTCGACCGTCAGGCCACAGGACTCGGCTCGGCGCCTCACGACATCCCCCGCATCTTCTGGCTGCTCAGCGCGCCCAGGTCCTGCTCCAGGGGGTCGGGTGCGCCGCTCGGAGGCGCCGTGGGTGCGACCGGCGTGATGGGTGGTCGGGCGTGACGGCCGCCCTCTGCCAGCGCCGCCCGGTCGAAGAGGCGCCGGCGCCGGAAGGTGAGCACGCCGACGATCGGCCAGCCCATCACGGCTGCGTTGCGGGCCATGTCCTCGAGCTTGCGTTGTGACTCGACCGCCGGGCTGAGGGCGATCACGACGGGGTCGCCCGGGCGGCCGAGCGCCGGCCCTCTGCCCTGCAGCGCGACAGCCGCGTCCGGCGCGTGCTCGACACGCACGCCCGTGAGCGTCTCGAGCTCCAGGCAGATGCGCGCCGCCCACTGGTCGTACCTCTTCTCGACCGGGAGCAGCAGGATCGGCCGTCCGGCGAACCGCGAGCCGACCACCCTCGCAGCGTTCCCGAAGTCACGCAGGCTGCGGGCCCCTGTCGGACCGGCGAGAGCCAAGGTGGGCAGGTGCCCGAGCAGGGGTGCGTCGAGCTCGGCGGCGACCCACCGCCGGCCTCGGACCTGCGGGTGGATCGCCTCGAGGATCGCGACGCAGGCCCAGAGCGAGGATGAGCGCGGCCAAGCCGGCCAGCGCCACGAGCTGCGGCACCTTGGGGCCGACCGGGTCGGGCAGCGCGGTGGCGGGATCGAGCAGACCGATGCTCGAACGCTGCGTCGACGCGAGGACGAGGTCGGAGCGCTGGCGCAACAGGTCGGTGAGGCGTGGGCGCCATCGCGCGCGATCCGGGCCTGGAGCTCGAGCACCGTTCCCGGTGGGGCGACGGCGAGCTGCCGGATCAGACCGTCCCGGTCCTTGGTGAGGGAGTCGATCTGCTGGTTGAGCGTGCTCATCTGGGCCGCGTCACTCTGGCGCGAGGTGTTGGCGTACCTCAACGCCTGCTGCACCAGGGAGTTCGTGGCGATGACCGACCGGTTCGGGTTGTCCGTGGTGACGACCACGTCGTTGACCGTGGAGACGCCCACCCGGGTCACGTCGATCGAGTGGGTGGCGAAGAGCGTCGGGTCGCCCGGGATCCCCGCGGCCGCCATGGCGTGACGGACCATGTTGGGGGTCGTGATGACGCCTTGGAGCCACTGCGTCGCCGCGTCCGCCTGGACGTTGGTGCTGGCGAGTCCGCCGGACATCTGGACGCGCGGCGACGGCCTGGTACTGCGGGTTGCTGATGAGCTCCGTAGACGACCGGCCGCCACCACGGGAACGATGACGAGCAGGCCGATCAGCCACCAGTACCCGCCGATGACTCGACGGAAGGCCTCATCGATGCGCATGTGACTTCTCTTTCCGGGCGGGACTAGTGCAGGACGGCGAACGGTCGCATCCGCGCCACCGGTCGGACGATCCGATGGGTGGACAGCACCGACATCGCCGCGTTGACGCCGGCGTCGTCGAGGTGCGGCGCCTCGCTCGGTGCGGTGTCGTCGTAGCGGAACCGCAGGGTCGATCGCCCTGCGGGATCGGACTGCGAGGTTCCGTTCTTGGCGAACTGGTCGATGACGGTGCCCGCTCCGTGGCAGGCGGAGTGCAGGCTCTGGCTGCTGGAGCTCCCGGCGACCGCCAGGTACGAGGACGTGCGGTGCGTGCCGGGGAGGAGGACCGCCTGTCCCGTCTGCGCGAAGGTGGTGCCGGGTGTCATCAGGTGCGCGGGGTAGGCGCGGCACGAGTTGTGGCGGTGCACGACGGCCCGCTCCCCCGCGACGTCCTCCTCGTAGATCGAGTTGTGCGGCGAGTCGACGACGAGGCTGCCGGGCGCACCGCCGAAGGCGTCCGCCGCCAGCTGTCGCAACGCCTGGTAGGTGGCCATGCGGAAGGCATATCCGTAGTTCATGGCCGCAGCGTTGGCCAGCATGAGCCGCTTGCCCTCGTCCGAGTCGAGCTCGACCGGCGGGCACGCCGAGGTGAAGAAGAGGCGCATCCGCTCGCGGACCTGCTGCGTCGATCGTGCGGTTGCGAGGTGGAAGAGCGGCTTCTGGACGGCCATCGCGGCCCTCATGACCCGGGCGGTGTCACGCCGCCGGGCGAACAGGTGCCCGATCTCGCCGGTGAGCACGCCACCGCCGGCGTGGTACTGCAGGGTCACCTGCCCCTCCCGGATGCCGAGGAGCCGAGCCGCCTCGGGATCGAGGATCTCCTCGACCTCCTGCAGCTCGACGAAGTGGTTGGTCGGGCCCACGGTGCCGAAGCGGAGCCTGGCCAGCTGCCACGTGAGCGCCGGCATCTCGGCGACGAGGCGGTCGCTGCCGCCCCACTGCGCGAGGTCGATCCTGCCGCCCTCCTCGACGCGCTCGAGCTCGGCCGGGTCCACCCCGTTCCGCTCGACGGCGAAGGCGGCGCCCTCGGTGGCCGCGCTGACGACCTCGCGATAGGACAGGTCGCGCCGGTTGGTCGTCGGGTACGGGTAGCGCTCGCGCACCCGGCGGTAGAAGTCGCTCACGGCTGCGCTGGTCGGCCGGTCGCAGTTGAGCGCTATGAGCGCCATCCCGCAGTTGACCGACGAGCTCGTCAACGTCGGGCGGATCGTGCCTGCAGTCGCCACGGCGATGCTGGAGGGCATCTCCATGGCCGACTTGTGGTGGAAGTCTGGCAGGACGACCGGCGGCGCCACGAGGTCCATGCCGAGCGTCGCGGAGTTGAGCGACGCGACCAGGTCACGGTCTGCGGGCACGTGGTCGCTGTCGAACACGCGCGCGCCATGGTGGCCGGTCGTCGAACCGCCCTGTGGCTCGTCGGCGCGACCCGCGATGACGTTGATCTTCATGTGGCGAACCTGTCTTCCGAGTGGGTGCCGGGGTGCATCAGTAGTCGTCCGGGTAGGGCGCAGAGGTCTGCAGCGCGACCGCCCGACGGGCTCGGGGCGGTAGATCGGCAGCGCTGCACGGAGGGTGCGGCGCACCTCGTCCGACGCGTTGCGTCCGAGCCGCGTCGTAGAGCGAGAGCATCAGCAGGTCGAAGTCCTCGTGCACGGGTACGGCGTCGGCGCTGAAGATGCGCGGGTGACTGGTGGGGAGGCAGTCCTCGTCGTCGCTGAAGAGCGACTCGTGGAGCTTCTCGCCCGGACGCAGACCGGTGAAGCGGATGCGGACGTCGCGGACGTCGAGCTGGCGTGCGAAGTTGGCGACGAGGTCCACGATCTGCACAGGCGAGCCCATGTCGAGGACGAAGGTCTCGGACCCGGTCGTCAGATGGGCCGCCTCGAGGACGAGTCCGACGGCCTCCTCGATCGTCATGAAGTAGCGCGTGACGTCCGGGTGGGTCACCGTCACGTCCCGTCCCGCCGCCATCTGGGAGACGAGAACCGGCAGGAGCGAGCCTCGGCTGCCGAGCACGTTGCCGAAGCGAACGGCGGAGACGACGGTGCGACCTCCGGCGTGCTTCTTGACCACCTGCTCGGCCAGGGCCTTGGTCGCCCCCAGGACGGAGGTCGGGTCGGCGGCCTTGTCGGTCGAGATGGCCACGAAACGCTCTACTCCGGACTCGACCGCGGCGACGAGCACGTTCTCGGTGCCCTGGACGTTGGACTTCACGCCCTCGCACGGGTGCTGCTCGAGCATCGGCAAGTGCTTGAGCGCGGCCGCGTGGAAGACGACGTCGGGCTGGTAGTAGCGCATGACCTGCCGCATCCGCTCCGCATCGCGGATGTCCGCGACCACAGCGTCGTGGGCCTCGAGGAAGGCCTCCCCCCGGAGCTCGAGCTGGAGGCGGTGCAGGTTGGACTCGTCGTGGTCGAGCATGACGAGGCGGCTCGGGGCGAAGCCGTTGACCTGACGGCACAGCTCACTGCCGATCGAGCCTCCGGCTCCGGTGACGAGCACCGTTCTGCCGGTGATGATCTCGGCGACCTCCGGCGAGGCGACGTGCATCTCACTTCGCCCGATCAGGTTGGCCACGTCGAGCGAGCGCAGGTCCGTCCCGACGACGTCGCGCTGCAGCATCGCGATGAAGGACGGTAGCCGGCGGACGCTGGCCCCGACGCGTGCAGCGGCGGTGGCCAGCCGGGTCACCTCGGCCTCGGGCAGCCCGGGAATGGCGAGGACCACCACGTCGATGCGCTCGGCCGTCGCGACCTTGAGGACGTCCGAGAGCCTGCCGAGCACGGGCAGGTGCCGAACCCTTCGCTTGGTCACGTCGTCGTCGAGGAATCCCACCGGACACAGTCCGAAGTCCTCGACGCGCTGCAGGTCTCGAGCCAACGCCTTGCCGGCCGCACCCGCTCCCACGATCAGGGTCCGTAGCCCCATGTCCGGGAGCCGAGCTGCCGATACCGCGGCCGGGTCCCAACCTCCGAAGTCATCGTGCGCTTCCTATCTGCCGCAAGGCTGCACACACCTCGTCGACGTCGTCATCGGTCATGTTCTGGTCGAAGGGGAGGGAGAGGGTGCCTTCGAAGACTCTGTCGGCGCCGGGCAGGCCCGCCGCGGGCACGACGCAGTGGTTGACGTGCCAGGTCAGTCGGTGCAGGGGGATGAAGTGCACGGAGGAGCCGATGCCGAGGGCACTCAACCGGTCGATGAGCTCGTCGCGCGACACGGGAAACCCTGGCTGGATCCGCACGGCATACAGGTGCCAGGCGTGTCGGCCATCGACATGCCGCGGGGGAAGGCTGATCGACGGCAGGCCCGCGAGCTGCGCGTCGTAACGGGCGGCCACCTCGACGCGCCGGGCCTGGTCGGCATCGAAGCGGCGCAGCTGCGCTCGGCCGATGGCTGCCTGGACGTCCGTGAGGTTCGCCTTGAGGCCGTCGTCCGCCACGTCATACCGCCAGCTCGCCCCGGGGGTGTAGCGGCGCCACGCGTCCCTCGACATGCCGTGCAGGCGGGTGCGGACCAGGGTCTCGGCGAAGTCGTCGTCGCTCGTCGTGACCATGCCTCCTTCGCCGATGGCCAGGTTCTTCGTGGCGTAGAAGCTGAAGCAGGTGGCTCGGGAGATCGAGCCGACCCGCCGAGAGCCGACCTCCGTGCCGAGCGCGTGCGCAGCATCCTCGATGACCCGGTCGAGACCGATCCCGGCCGCCGCCGCGGCCGCCTCGACATCGACCGGTCGCCCGCCGAGGTGGACGACGACCATCGCGGACACGCCACCGACCTCACGAACGGCCGCGCGGATGAGGTCCTCGGTCGGGACGGCGCTCCATGGGCCGACATCCGCCAGCACGGGCACCAGGCCGGCGTGCGTGATGGCACCGGCCGCGCCGCAGAACGTGTTCGTCGACATCAGGACGCGCGACCCGGGCGCGAGGCCGAGACCCCTCAGGGCCAGCTCGAGCCCGGCCGTGCAGGAGCTGACGGCGACACCGCGGCCGGCCCCGACGTAGTCGGCGAACTCGCGCTCGAACTCGACGACCTCCTGCCCGGTCGTCACCCACCCCGACTCGAGCACCCGGGCCACGGCAGAGCGCGCCTCGGGCCCGATCACCGTGCGCGCAAAGGGGATCGAGCGGGACGCCGCTACACGTCGTGGCGAGGTCTGAACGGTCATGTTTCCCCCTGGGCCTCAAGGGCCTGTCGGCATGGGCGCGGACGGTCCCGCTCCCTCGACGTTAGGAACCCCGGAGCAGCAGCACACCCGCTCACCGCCCGAGGCCCCCTACGCCATTCGCGGTAGACGCTTCCTCGGCACTCCGGCCGAGGAGCCCGCCGCGACGCGCCTCAGCGACGGCCGCGAGGGTGGTGTGGACCTGCAGTCGCCGGAGGATCGCGCCGATGTGGGTGCGGACCGTGTTGGGCGACATGTTGAGCAGCAGGCCCGTCTCCTCGCGCGAGTGACCGTCCATGAGGCACCGCAGGACGTCGTACTGACGAGGGGTGAGCCGCATGAGGGGCGGACGAGTGGACTCGGGAGTGGCGCCAGGCTCGGGTGGAGTCAGCACCGACGTCATCAGTGAGACCGGGATGAAGACCTCGTGGGCCCCGACCTCGCGGACGGCCGAGACGAGGCGTTCGAGTGGCTCGTCGCTGCGCACCCAGCCACGGACGCCGATCTGGAGCGCGTGGCGGGTCAGGTCGGCGGCGTCCGGCTCGGTCACGAGCACGATCCCCAGGTCGTGAACCTGCTCGAGCGCGGAGCGCGCCAGCTCGAGCGACGCGTCCTGACGGACCAGCGCATGCAGGATCAACACGTCCACCGGCACGGGCCCCAGCAGCTGGAGCACACCGGGCACGGTCGAGGCGCGCCCGACGACACGCAGGCCCGGCAGCGCCTCCAGGGTCTCAGCCAACGCCTCCAGCACGAGCTGCTGCCGGGCGAAGACCACAACCCGGACAGGTTGGGTCGTCATGAACCCAGCATCGAGGGCGAGGACCGACCGCACACCCGACGTCTGGACGACCCGCGACTACGTCACATGCCCGATCTGGATGTCCGGACCGGGAGGGGTCGAACGCACGTCGACGAGGCGGCGTCGGTCACGTTCGCAGTCGTGCCGGCCAGATCGCCGGGCTCCCGTGGTCGGCCAGGAGAGCCGCCGCCTCGAGCCGGGAGTGGACCCCGAGCTTGGTGAGAAGGTTCTGGACGTGCGTGCGCGCCGTGCTGTTGCGCACACCGAGCTGGCGGGCGATCTGCTGGGTGGTCAGACCCTGCGTGATGCACCGCAGCACGTCCCACTCCCGGTCGGTCAGGAACCGCAGCGCCCACAGCGGGTCGGCAGCGGACGGAGGCAGGAACGCCTGTTGCAGCAGGTTCGCCTCCACCGCGACCTGGCCCTCCGCGGCCCGGTCGAGCATCAGGCAGATCTCGTCCATCGACATCGACTTGCGGAGGAATCCGGAGGCACCCATCGAGAGCGTGCCGACGACGGCTTGGGGATCCGCCGCCGCCGAGAAGACGACGACCTTGGTGCCCGGCTGCCTTGTCCTCATGGCCCGAAGCGCGTCGAGGCTCGTGCCTCCCGGGAAGTGCAGGTCGAGCAGGCACACGTCCGGCGCATGGTCGGTCACTGCGGAGACGGCCTCGTCGGGCGTCACGGCCAGCGCCACGACGTCGTGGCCGCGCGCCACCAGGGAGGCACCGAGAGCTTCGAGCAGCAGACGGTGGTCGTCGCAGACCACGATCCTCATCGGGTCTGGACCTGCGCCAGGAGCGGCAGCTCGACGGTCGCGACAGCACCTCCGTCGACCCCGTTCTCGAGCCGGAGACGTCCGCCGCAGTCCTGGAGGACGCCTGCCACAGTGACGAGGCCGATGGAGTGCTGCGGCGCGAGCCTGCCCAACCCGGGCCCGTCGTCAGCGACGGACACGACCGCGAGCGGTCCACTGGCACTCACGGTGACCGTCACGCGTCCCTGTGGTCCGGCGGCACGAGCGGCGTTGTCCAACAGGCAGATCAGCGCCCTGACGAGAGAGACGCGCGGAGCGAGCACTGCCACGGGCTCAGCTCCCTCCAGCCTGACCTCGAACCTGACGGCGGGAGCACAGCAGGACACCGCATATCTCGTGACATCCATGAGGTCGAGGGGCTCCTGCTCGTCCTCCCGCTTCCCACCGAGCACGGAGCCGACCAGGTCGGTGAGCCAGGCAACCTCGTGCAGGATGCCGGCCAGGCGCTCGTCGTTCGACGGAACGTGCGGGTCAGCGAGCATTCGGATCGCGGCGAGTGGCTGGATGAGGTCGTGACACAGCGCACGCATCGCGGCGTCGCCCCCGGGACGGGGCGCCTCCATGTGCAGTCCGTCCATCGGCCCATCGACGGCGGCCAGCGCACGCCGACGACTGAAATTCAACTTCCTTGCTGACATCTGATCCCCCCAGAGGACGGTCTACGTACTCGGAACGCCTGCACCATCCCGCCCGCACCCCGAAGGTGCGATGGCTCCGGCCCACCTCAGCCGGGTCCGGAAGGCCCGTGACGCCCGACCGGGCCGGGTCGACGTCACGAGCTGCTGGTCACCGCAGCGCACGTCCGCCACCCATCCCTGCACCGGCCAACAGCCCGAGGGCTGCGATCTCACCGTCATCTGCCTGTCCGAACCTGTAGGAGCCCTCGCCACTCCCGACACCCCCGGGCCGGTCGTGGCCGACGTTGATAGGAGTCGGCGAGCTCCTCCCGGTTCACGGTAACACCGGGTGTTCCCGCGTCAGTCGAATCGCAAGATGAGGCCCGAGTTCCCTTGTATCAAAAGGACATACGAGACAAGTCCCGTTCTGCAAAGTCCGGAGGATCGCGCGATGCGGCTTGGGACGGGCGGCGCGGGACGTCCCTCGGCGGCCGGGGTTCAGCGGCGTACGAGACGAGCGCGCCGGACGACCGAGCGGGGCACGACCCGGAGCAGTCCCGACGATGGCCTTGTACTGCAGACCGGGCACCGACAGGACACGGCCCTTGTCGACGTCGTCGAGGCATTCGGACACGAGGCGGGTCGGGTCGAGCCACATGAAGTCGGGGCCCGGCTTGCCGATGCCGGCGCGCTGCTGGAACTCGGTGTTCGTGAAGCCGGGACACAGGGCCGTCACCGTCACGCCCGAGCCGGCGAGCTCGCTCGCGAGCCCCTCGCTGAACGTCGTGACCCAGGCCTTGGCGGCGGAGTACGAGCCGGAGGCGATGAAGCCCGCCACCGACGAGACGTTGACGATGCGGCCACGGCCGCGCTCGCGCATCGCCACCCCGGCCGCGTGGGACAGGACGAGCACGGCCCGGGTCAGCACGTCGAACGCCGCCTCCTCGACCGCGACGTCGTTGCGCAGGAAGCTGCGGCGCTGCCCGTAGCCCGCGTTGTTGACGAGGACGTCGACCGGGCGCTCGGGGTCGGCCACGCGGTCGGCGACCGTCTGCAGGGCCGACCGGTCCGAGAGGTCGGCGACGAGCACCTCGGCCGACACGGCATACCTGCTCGTCAGCTCGGCGGCCACCGCCTCGAGACGGGAACGGTCGCGGGCGACGAGCACGAGGTCGTGCTGGCGCGCCGCGAGCTGACGCGCGAACTCGTGCCCGATGCCGGCGCTGGCGCCCGTGACGAGGGCCGTGGGTCGCGTCGTCCGCTGTGCAGTCATGCGCCTCACCCTAGGGACACGTCCGTCGGCGCGGCGGTCTAGGGTGACCGACTGTGCGCATCGCCACCTGGAACGTCAACTCCATCCGGTCCCGCATCGACCGCGTCGCCGCCTGGCTCGAACGCAGCGACGTCGATGTCCTCGCGATCCAGGAGACCAAGGCCCGGGAGGACCAGTTCCCGCTCGAGCGGTTCGAGGCCCTCGGCTACGAGGTGGCCCACCACGGCCTCAGCCAGTGGAACGGCGTCGCCATCGCCTCGCGCGTCGGCCTCGACGACGTCCAGGTCGGCTTCGACGGCATGCCCGGCTGGGGCGAGCCGGCCGCGCACCGGAGGCCCGCGCCATCGGGGCGCTCTGCGACGGCGTACGCGTGTGGTCGCTCTACGTGCCCAACGGCCGCGCGCTCGACGACCCGCACCTCGGTTACAAGCTGAGCTGGCTCGACGCCCTGTCGGGGGCCGGCCGGCGCTGGCTGGCCGACGACCCCGACGCGCAGATCGCCCTCCTCGGCGACTGGAACATCGCGCCCACCGACGCCGACGTGTGGAGCGTCGCGTACTACGAGGGCACGCACGCACACCTCGCCCGGCGAGCGCGCCGCCTTCCAGAGCGTCGTCGACGCAGGCTTCAGCGACGTCGTGCGACCGCACACGAGCGAGCCCGGCACCTTCACCTACTGGGACTACACGCAGCTGCGCTTCCCGAAGCGCCAGGGCATGCGCATCGACTTCGCGCTCTGCTCCCCCGCCCTCGCCGCGCGCGTCGTCGGGTGCCGCCATCGACCGCGAGGAGCGCAAGGGCAAGGGCGCGTCGGACCACGCCCCCGTCGTCTTCCAGGTCGGGGAGTGACCGAGCTCGCTCACGCCTCGATCGGGTGGCCGGTGAACGAGCCGGTGCCGTCGGCGACGACGGCGCCGGAGGGGTCGAAGACGGAGAACTGGTAGGTGCCCGAGAGCTTGTCCTTGCGGACGCTGCCGCGGACTCGGACTCTGACCGTGAGGCCGGGCTTGTCCGGGCCCGCCGGGCCGGGCTGGCCCACCCACATCGTTCCCTGGAACCCGCCGTCACCCCGACGTGCCCACGTGCCGGTGAAGGGGGCGGCCGCGGGAGAGATGTCCTGGCTGATCAGGACCCCGCCTGCCGCGAAGCTGACGACCGTCGTGACCGTCATCGTGTCTCCGGGCGGGTCGTCCTTCCGGGAGATCACCCAGCTCCCGCTCGGGCCGGAGTCACGTTGCCGTCCGCCGAAGCGGACGCCGCGGACGCCGCGACTGCCACGCCTCCCATCGCCGCCGCGCCTGTTCCCAGCAGAACCCGCCGACGGTTCAGCACGTGCTCGTCCATTGCGCCCTCCTCCTCGTGGCGGCGGTCCCGGAGGCCCACCCTGAGTCTCCAGACTCGGGGTCTGCGACAGCAGGCGTCAAGAGAGCGGCTTGCATTCAACCGACATGCGTGATAAGTGCCTGCGGCGCGTCGGTCCAGCCGGAGACCGCCGGCGCGCCGGTCGGTCAGAGCGCGACGAAACGGGGCGCGTCGGCATCCGCCGGCTTCCGTCGCCGTCACCCGGCCGCTGACCCCGAGGGTGAACGCCACCACCCCGCCGAGCAGGGCTGCGACCGCCCCGCCGAGGAAGACCGTCTGCACCTGGACGACGCCGGCCCCGATGAGGGCACCGGTGTCGAGCTGGTTCGGGCAGACGGCGCACGGCCTCGAAGTAGCGGCTCAGCCCGATCGAGGTGAGCAGGGCCAGACCCACGACCATCCCCACCATCCGGGCCACGACCACGAGGGAGCTCGCGACCCCGTGCGCGTCGGCCGGCGAGTCGGCGAGCGCGGCGTTGTTGACGGGCGCGAGGGCGAGGCCCATGCCGAGGCCGACGACGACGAGCACGACGGTGGCCGGCACGGTGGCGCTGACGGAGTCCAGGGTCCAGCGGGACATGACGAGCAGGCCGCCGCCGGCGAGGAGGAGACCGGTCCCGGCCACGGCCCCGTCCCCGAGTCGGCGCAGCGACCATCCGCCGAGCAGCGCCCCGACCGGCACGGCGAGCAGGAAGCGCACGAGCACGAGCGCCGCCCCGGTCTCGTCGTAGGCGTCGGTGAGGCGGGCCAGGAGGGGGACGTCGACGACGACCGCGACGAGGGCCGCGCCGACGAGCAGGCTGACGACGAGCGCCCGCAGGCCGCGGGCGCCCACGACGCCGCGCGGGATCAGCGGGTCGGCGGCGCGGCGGTGCCACCAGGCCAGGACGAGGAGGGCCAGGGCACCGACGGGCAGCAGGCTGTAGCCGAGGGGACCGACGACCTCCTTCTCCGGGTCGGACGACGCGAAGGTCAGCACGAGGCTGCCGAGGGCGACCGCGACGAGCAGCGCCCCGACGAGGTCGGCTCGCCGCAGCACGGCCCACCAGCGCGGCGCCGTCAGGACCGCGACGACGAGCAGCAGCCCGAGCCCCACGACCCCGATCGGCGTCAGCACCCGCGACGTGCCGGCGAAGGGGACGAACGGCGCGCCGAGCGCGACGTCGGTGACGAGCGACTCCGGCGCCGCGAGCGCGAGCCCGGTGACGCCGAGCCCGAGCACCGCGAGCGCTGCCGCCGCCACCGGAACGGCCCGGTCCCGCGCCGAGCCACGCGGCTGCCGCGAGCCCGATCTCGAGCCCGACCCGCGACGCTGACCCCCGCGCTGACCCGGACCCCGACGAGACCGAGCGGGACCCGAGGAGGTGGATGACGGCATACAACACGAGGGCGGCAGCGACGTTGAGCCAGAAGATCGCTCGCCATCCCGACCACGCGAGGACGAGCGCGCCCAGCACCGGTCCGAGCACCGACCCCAGCTCCTGCACGGCTCCGACGACGCCCGAGCGGCGTGCCGCGCCGGTGCGGCGGCCAGAGGTCCGCGACGAGCGCGAGGGTCGCCGGCACGAGGCCACCACCGCCGATGCCCTGGAGCACGCGCCCCGTGACGAGCACCGGCATCTCGACGGCGAGCGCCGTGACGGCGGAGCCGACGACGAAGACGAGCAGGCAGCCGAGCAGGATCCGGCGCCGGTCGAGCAGGTCGGACAGGCGGCCGATGAGGGGCAGCACCGCGATGTAGCCGAGGAGGAAGCCGGAGATGATCGGCGTCGCCCGTTGGAGGGAGTCGATGCCGATGCCGACTCCGGCCATCATGTCGGTCAGCGCGAGGACGACGACATAGGTGTCGGCGGCCGCGAGCGCGACGGCTGCCGACGCTGCCGCGAGCAGCGCGAGGCGGTGCGTGCCGGTGGTCGTCGCGGACCCCACGGCCGCGTCGTCGGGTGACGTCACCGGAGGTCAGGGCTTGGAGATCGTGACGGGCTGGCCGTACTGGTCGAGGGTCAGGGTGTACGTCGACGTCGTGCCCGCGCCGAAGAACGGCCCGGTGATGACGACCTGGCGCAGCTCCTGGGAGTCGGTGAGGCCGTAGGTGACGGAGAAGGTGCCGTTGCTGTCGCCGATGAGGAAGAGGTCGGTGACGGCCTTGCCCGGGAGGCTGCCCTTGATCGTCGAGAGCACCTCGGAGCCCTGGCGCACCTTGTCGCCCGCGACCGGGGACGTCGTCGCGGTGAGCAGCGTCGTGAGGCCCTTGTCGGGAGAGAAGAGAACCGCCGGGTCGGGCAGGCCGAAGGTCTTGGGGTCGATCTTGTTGGTGCCCGGGATGAGCGGGAGCTTCGCGTAGACCTCGCCGCCGAGCGAGGTGATCTCCGCGTCGGCCTGCACGCCCTTGAGCGTCACCTTGAAGGTGCCCTTGAAGGCCGGCGGGTGCTTGCCCCAGCCGTCGGCGGACACGACGCCGCTGGCGCCCTGCGGCACGTTCGCGCTGGCGAGCTTGAGGTGGACCGACGGCGCGGCGTCGACCTTGGCCTTGGCGGCGGCGAGCTGCTGGGCCGGCGACTGCTGCGACTGCTGCGACGAGGCGCCCCGGGTCGCTCGAGCAGGACGCCACCGTGACGACGCAGAGCCCCGCGAGGACCGCGGCGGCGAGCTTTCCCGTGATGCGCATGGGGGTCAGGCTAACCGAGGGGGCCGCCCCCTTCGGTCGGGCACGTCGATGTGGGTATGGCTAGGGTCGGGGACGATCACGGCGGGACGACCCGTCACTGACGAAGGAGCACGAACCCATGGCCCTGCTCGGAGTCATCCTGATGCTGCTCGGCGCCGGAGCCGGCGTCGTCACCTACCTCGCGACCCACGCCGCAGCCGGGACGATCGCCGTCTCGGCCTTCGGCTTCACCCGCAACGCGACAGCGCTCGAGCTCGCCATCTACGGCGCGGTGGCGGTGCTCCTCTTCGCGCTCGGTTGGGCGCTGGTCTCCGCGGCGGCCCGCCGTCGCGTCCGGGTGCGCCGCGAGGACAAGGAGGCGGCCCGCCTCACCGAGGTCGAGGAGAACGCCGAGGCCGCCCGCCGCGACCACGAGCGCCAGCTCCAGGAGGCGAGCCTGCGCGACGAGGACCTGCGCCGCCGTGAGAGCGAGCTCGCCGCGCGCCACGAGGGCCTCGACACCCGCGAGGCCGAGCTGGAGCGCCGCGAGGCCGAGTGGCGCGAGCGCGAGGGCCCGTCGGTGGCCGACGTCGTGACCGGCCGCGCCGAGGGCAACGTCCACGAGGGCACCGCCTCGTGGACCGACGAGCCCGGCTCGGCCGGCGAGGGCGCGCGACGAGCAGCGCGACGGGGCGGTGTGAGGGACCACACGGCATACGTCTTCGACCTCGACGGCGTCGTCCGGGACTTCGCCCCCGGCGACGCCGACCCGCCATCGAGGCAGCCCTCGGGCTGCCGCGGGCACGTCGCGACGGCGTTCCGCAGCGAGCTGCTCCTGCCGACCATCACCGGTCGGCGAGCTTCGACCAGTGGTATGCCGCCATCTGCGCCGCGCTCGAGGACGTCGTCCCCGAGCCGGCGCGGGTGCGCGAGCACATGACGCGCTGGCGCGAGCACCGCGGCACGGTCGTCGACGAGACCGTCGAGCGGCTCGAGGCTGCGCTCCGACGGCCACCGCACCTACGTCTTCACCAACGGCACCGACCAGGTGCCGCAGGAGATGGAGCTGCTCGGGATCACCCGGCTCTTCGACGGCGTGCTCAACAGCGCCGACTTCGGTGTGGCCAAGCCGACCCGCTGGCGTATGCCGCGCGCACCGCGCCATCGAGGCGACCTCGGGCGCATGGTGGCGGACGAGGTGTGGTTCACGGACGACCGCGACGAGAACGTCGCGGCCGCCCGTGAGTTCGGCTGGGATGCCGAGCTGTTCAGACGAGCGTGAGCGTCTCCTGCGCCGCGTCGACGCCGACCTTCACGGTGGACCCGTCGCGGACCTCGCCGGAGAGCAGCCCCCGGGCCAGCCGGTCGCCGATCTCGCGCTGCACGAGCCGGCGGAGCGGACGCGCCCCGTAGGCCGGGTCGAAGCCCCGGGCCGCGAGCCACTGGCGTGCGTCGTCGGTGACCTCGAGGGTGATGCGGCGGTCCGAGAGCCGCTGGGCGAACGCCTTGACCTGCAGGTCGACGATGTGGGCGAGGTCGTCGCGGCTCAGGGCGTCGAAGACGACGATCTCGTCGAGCCGGTTGAGGAACTCCGGCTTGAACGACGACCGCACCACGCCCATGACCGACTCGCGTCGCGCCTCCGGGCTCGAGCAGCGGGTCGGTGAGGAACTGCGACCCGAGGTTGGAGGTCAGCACGAGGATGACGTTGCGGAAGTCGACGGTGCGACCCTGCCCGTCGGTGAGCCGGCCGTCGTCGAGCACCTGGAGCAGGATGTCGAACGTCTCGGGGTGCGCCTTCTCGATCTCGTCGAGCAGGATCACGGAGTACGGCCGACGCCGGACGGCCTCGGTGAGCTGGCCGCCCTCCTCGTAGCCGACGTAGCCGGGAGGCGCACCGATGAGGCGGGCCACCGAGTGGCGCTCGGAGTACTCCGACATGTCGATGCGGACCATGGCCCGCTCGTCGTCGAAGAGGAAGTCGGCGAGGCTCTTGGCCAGCTCGGTCTTGCCGACCCCCGTCGGGCCGAGGAAGAGGAACGAGCCGGTGGGCCGGTCGGGGTCCGAGACTCCGGCCCGCGTGCGACGGACGGCGTCGGACACGGCGCGCACGGCGTCGGTCTGGCCGATGAGGCGGGCGCCGATGTGCTCTTCCATGTGCAGCAGCTTCTCGGACTCCCCCTCCATGAGACGGCCGGCAGGGATGCCGGTCCACGCGGAGATGACGTCGGCGATGTCGTCGGCGCCGACCTCCTCCTTGACCATCGGCTCGTCCCCGACCGGACGTGGCCGCGGCCTCGCGCTCCTGCGCGGACTCCAGCTGCTTCTCGAGCGCGGGGATGTCGCCGTAGGCGATCTTGGAGGCGCCGGCGAGGTCGCCCTCGCGCTGGAGCCGGTCGGCCTGCATGCGCAGGTCGTCGATCTGGGCCTTGAGGTCGCCGACGGCGTTGAGGCCCGCCTTCTCGGCCTCCCACCGGGCGTTGAGGGCGGCGAGCTCCTCGGAGCGGTCGGCGAGGTCCTTGCGCAGCCGCTCGAGACGGTCGCGCGAGGCGGCGTCGGTCTCCTGCTCGAGGGCGAACTCCTCCATCTTCAGCCGGTCGACGGCGCGGCGGAGCTCGTCGATCTCGACGGGGCTCGAGTCGATCTCCATGCGCAGCCGCGAGGCCGCCTCGTCGATGAGGTCGATCGCCTTGTCGGGCAGCTGGCGGCCGCGTGATGTAGCGGTCGGAGAGGCGACGCCGCGGCGACGAGGGCCGAGTCGGCGATCGTCACCTTGTGGTGCGCCTCGTAGCGCTCCTTGAGGCCGCGCAGGATCGCGATGGTGTCCTCGACCGACGGCTCGCCGACGAAGACCTGCTGGAAGCGCCGCTCGAGCGCGGCGTCCTTCTCGATGTGCTTGCGGTACTCGTCGAGCGTCGTCGCGCCGACGAGGCGCAGCTCGCCGCGGGCGAGCATGGGCTTGAGCATGTTGCCGGCGTCCATGGCGCCCTCGCCGCCGGCGCCCGCGCCGACGACGGTGTGGATCTCGTCGATGAAGGTGACGATCTGGCCGTCGCTGCCCTTGATCTCCTCGAGGACGGCCTTGAGCCGCTCCTCGAACTCGCCGCGGTACTTCGCGCCGGCGACCATGGCCGCGAGGTCGAGGGAGTAGAGGGTCTTGTCGCGCAGGCTCTCGGGCACGTCGCCCTCGACGATGCGCTGGGCCAGCCCCTCGACGACGGCGGTCTTGCCGACGCCGGGCTCGCCGATGAGGACGGGGTTGTTCTTCGTGCGGCGGCGACAGCACCTGCACGACGCGGCGGATCTCGGCGTCGCGGCCGATGACGGGGTCGAGCTTGCCCTCGCGGGCGCGGGCGGTGAGGTCGGTGCCGTACTTCGACAGCGCCTCGAAGGTGCCCTCGGGGTTCTCGGACGTGACGGGGCGCCCACCGCGCAGCTCGGGGATGGCCTTCTCGACCGCGTCGGCGTCGAGGCCGAACTGCCCCGTGCGCGCGAGGGCGAGCAGCAGGTGGTCGGTGGAGACGTACGAGTCGCCCATCGCCGTCATGTACTGCTGCGCCTGCTGGATGACGCGCAGGCCGGTGGGAGACAGCTGCGGCTGCTGGGTGCCGCCGGTGACCTGCGGCATCGCGGCCATGGCGCGCTCGGCCGCGGCGGTCGCGGCGGCGACGCTCGACCCCCCGGCGGTGAGCAGGGCCGGGGTCGTCGTGCCGCTCTGGGCTGCCAACGCGAGCAGCAGGTGGGCCGGCTCGATGTTCGGGTGGTGCTTGCCCGTCGCGGTCGTCGCGGCCTGGGCGAAGGCCTCCTGAGCCTTGTTGGTCAGCTGTAGGTCCATGCGTGCTCCTGGTACAGGGGT
Organism: uncultured Actinomycetota bacterium; assembly: GCA_963849965.1. Taxonomy (GTDB): domain Bacteria; phylum Actinomycetota; class Actinomycetes; order Actinomycetales; family Dermatophilaceae; genus Terrabacter. Next base: position 37,127 of record CAWKJV010000018.1, read on the forward strand.
TAGGTTCACTGGCGTCAACCGGCGCTGACTTGAGTGTATTCCGCTCAACTTCGTGCGTCTGCGGAAGGGCGCCGTATGCCGCGAGGCGCGCGCCGCCTCGCCCGTTGCCGGCAAGCACCGGCGGCTCCGCCGGCCAGGGCGCGGAGCTGCCGTCGGCGCTGATCGATCCCCCCGCGGGTTCCTGGCGCTCCGCGGCCGGTGACACCGTCCGAGCAGGCCTCCTGCCACTCGGAGCCCTCAGACGACCTCGTCCGGTTCGGCACCGGTGTCGATGACCCGCTGGGCGACCTCGCGCAGCTTGACGTTGTGGTCCTGGGAGGTGCGTCGGAGCACGTCGAACGCCTCGTCGGACACGATTCGGTGGCGCTCGATGAGGATGCCCATGGCCTGACCGACGAGGCGGTGGCTCTCGACGGCGCGTTCGAAGTTCGCCTCGCTCTCGCGGAAGCGGTCGACGATGACCATCCGGTCGACCGTCAGGACCAGGAGGTGTAGCAGCAGCTCGGCGAGCGTCCGCTCCATGGCGAGCTCGGCCGCGGGCCGACCCAACCCGACCCACACCCGGCACGTCGCGTGGTGCCCCGACGACTCGAGGAGCAGACCGTGCCTCTCGTCGGGCACAGACGGCACCGGGGCGCCCGGCGATCCCACGCTGGTGGACAGGACCGCACGCACGTCCGGTGGCAAGGTCGACGGGAGGACCACCCCTGACGCGCTGGCATGGAGGTCGTGCTGCGTCGCCATGACCCGGACCACGGCCTCGCCCACGAGCGCCTCGCCGAGCGCCTCGGCTGCCACGGGGAGAACCTCGTGGAGGTCTGCCGAACGCAGCAGCTGCCGGGCGGCCGTCGTGACTCGCGCTGCGGCCGCAAGCCCCCCGGTGTCGTCGTCGGTGGCGCTCGTCGGCGGCATGACGCTCACGGGGGCCTCCAGGGCATGGCTGGTCAAGGCCCGCGAACTTGGAGGCAGCACAGTGTTGCATCCCGTGACCGCCCCGGACAAAACGACACGACCGATCGGACCTGCCGCCCGTCGCGTGCGCTTCCGACGCGCGGGCTCACGCCTTGTCGGGGTCCTGACCGCTCTCGACCACGCGCGCCGCCAGCTCGCGCAGCTTGACGTTGCGGTTGAGCGAGGCCTGCCGCAACATCTCGAAGCCCTGCTGGGGCGTGATGCGGTGACGCTCGATGAGGACACCGACGGCGTGGCCGATGAGCCGGTGGCTCTCGATGGCCTGCTCGAGCTGGCGCTCCTTCTCCGCGCGGGCCCGCTGCGCGATGACACGGTCGACGGCCTGCCCGAGCGACTGCGCCAGGAGGTCCCCGACGATGAGCTCGTCGCTGGAGACGAGCCGGGGCTCGTCGAACTGCACCCACGCCCTGCAGTCGGACTCGTGGGCCGTCGGCAGGAGCAGGAGGCCGTCCCGCTTGTCGCCGACGAGCACGTCGTAGCCGTGGGGCGAGGACTCGAGCCCACGGCGTACGCCCGGATCGAGCTCGTCGACCGCAACAGGCCCGCGGGGGGACAGCACGACCGTCTCCCGCTTCGTCGTTGAGACGCGCAGGGTCACCGCGCCGTCGAAGAGCACGGTGAAGCCCGTGACCGCGGTGGCGAGGACCTGGTCGAGGTCGTCCGCCGTCGCGAGGTCGACCGCGATCCGGGCCGCGAGCTCGCGACGCATCCGGGACTCCCGCTCGCGGGTCTCGTCGCGGAGGACGACGATGATGAAGCCGTCGTACTCCGCCGTGCCCGGCACGCTCGCGGACCGCACATGGACCCACGCCTCGCCGCCGCCGCGCCGCAGGATGCGGTAGCGGTCATCCTCGACGGGCCGTCCGGATCGGAGCTGCTCCATGCGTCGCTGGTGCTGGGCGTGCTCGTCGGGTGAGTCCGACTCCGGGATCCACCACGGGTAGGGAGGGGCGAGCGGACCGTCGGCAAGGGACCAGCCGAAGGTGCGCGTGAAGACGTCGTTGACCTGGACGACGAGGCCCGTGCGGTCGATGACCACGAAGGGCTCCTGGATGGCGGCGAGGATGGCTCGGAGCCACGCGGCGTCGCGCGAGCGGGACCGTGCCCGCACCAGGTTGGCAGCCAGGCGCGCTCGCAGCTCCTGCGGCTGGAACGGCTTGACGACATAGTCGTCGGCACCCTCGAGCAGGCCGATCGTGCTGGCCTCCACGCCGGCCCGCGCCGACAGCAGCACCACCGGCAGGTCGCGCAGGCTCGGGTCCGTGCGGATCTCGCGGACGAGGGCCAGCCCGTCCATGCGCGGCATCATCACGTCCGCGAGCACGATGGCCGGGCGTCGGGCACGGACGTGGTCCAGAGCCTCGACGCCGTCGCGCACCGTCACGACGTCGTAGTCGACGACGCAGTGGCGCGCGATGTAGTCACGCATGTCCTGGTTGTCCTCCACCACGAGCAGCGTCGGTCGTAGGCCGTCCGCCTTCTCCGCGTGCGAGGTCGGAGCCGCCGACTCCGAGGTGGTCGCCATCGAGGCGGTGACGTCGTCGCGCACGACCCACGCGCTGGCCTCGTGGATGAAGGACTCCGCCGGGCGGGGTCGGATCGAGGGACGGAGCGCCTCGTGCGGAGCGGGCTGACCCCACGGCAGGGACACCGTGAACGTGCTGCCCTCGACCCTGCTCGGACCGCACGGTGACGCGGCCGCCGAGCAGCTCGACGAGCTGGCGCGCGAGGGACAGGCCGATGCCGGCACCCTCGCGCGACCGGCGTTCGTCCCCACGCTCGAGCTGGCGGAACCGGTCGAAGACGAGGTCGAGGTCCTCCGCGGCGATGCCGATCCCGGTGTCGGTGACGGTGACGGCGTACCCGACGTCGCTCCCGCTCAGGCGGAGCGAGATGCGTCCGCGCGCCGTGAACTTCAGGGCGTTCGCGAGCAGGTTGAGCACGATGCGCTCGAACATGTCGACGTCGACGTAGGCATCGTGGTCGAGCTCGTCGCAGACGACGTCGAACTCGAGACCGGAGCGCTCGATGGCCGGGCGGAAGTTCGCGGCGATCCCGGCCACGAGCTCCTCGACGTCGGCCTCGACCCAGTGCGGCTCCACGGCGCCCGGCCTCGACCCTGGTGAGGTCGAGGATGCGGTCGACGAGGCCGGACAGGCGGTCGGTGTTGCGGCGGATCAGCTCGAATCGCTGGCGCTGCTCGGGGTCGAGCCCGCTGTCGGCGAGGGCGTCCTGCACCGGGCCAGCGATGAGCGTGAGGGGCGTGCGCAGCTCGTGGCTGACGTTCGCGAAGAAGTCGGACTTGGCGACTGTCGAGCTCGGTCAGGACCTCCGTCCGGCGGCGCTCCTCGTCGAGGTGCCGGATGCCGCTCAGGGCCATGGCCACGTGCGAGGCGCACACCTCGGCGTAGAGCTGGAGCATCGGATCCCACGGCTGGCGGGGGTTCTCGGTCATCAGCAGGTGAGCGGTGGGCTCGACGAGGCCCGGCTCGACGACGGGCACGACGTGGACCGTCCGACCTTCGTCGTCGACGGCCGCCGGCACCGGGTCGCTCGGGGCGGCCCACCGGAGGTCGCTCTCGAGGTGGTCGTGGTTGTCCGAGCGGAGCACCTCGAGGGAGCGACGGCGCACGTCCTCGGGATCCTCGGCGTCCGCCAGGGTGACGAGAAGTCGAGTGGACACATCGGCTCGACGCTCGGCCAGCACCTTGGCCGACGTCTCGGTGGCCACGTTGAGGATGCCTGCCACCGCGCCGGTGTCGTCGTGGACGGCGCCGTAGGACCACGTGAAGTAGGCCTCCTCGAGGTAGCCGTTGCGGTCGACGACGAGCAGCTCGTCCTCGACCCAGGTCGCCGGGCCACCATTCGCGACTCCCGCGAGCATCGGTCCGATGACATCCCAGACCTCGGGCCACACGTCCCGCACCGAACGGCCCCACGCCTGCGGGTGCTTGCTCGCGCCGAGCAGGCTGCGGTAGCCGTCGTTGTAGAGCATGAGCAGGTCCGGCCCCCAGCAGATGAGCATGGGGAAGCGCGAGGACAGGCAGACGTCGACGAGGGAGCTGCAGGTTGGGGGGCCAGGTCTCGACCGGGCCGAAGGGGGTCGCCGCCCAGTCGGTTCGGTGGAACAGGTCTCGCATCTCGCCGTCAGCGGGCGGCACACCGACGTCCTGGGCGGTCGTCGTGGGGGCGCCGGGGAGGGCGCCATCCGGGTGCTGCAGGGTCACACGACCTCCGGGAGTGGGATCAAGAAGCTGCCTCCGGCGGCATTCCGTCTACGCGCGCCCGTCTGCTCGAGGCGTGCACAGTCTGCCACACGGCGCGGGCTCGCAGCGGCGCCGAACCTAGCGCTCGGGCCGCCACACGACGAGGGCCTGCGACGACGGGGCGCGCGGCGGTCGCTGGCCCGGGCGCACCGCGACCACCTCGCCGCGCGGACCGACCGCGAAGACGCGGGCGCCGGAGGACAGGGCGGCCTGCGCGGCCGACAGCTCGGAAGCGAGCTCCTCCACACGGGACTGGAGGGCCGCGACGTGGTTCTCGAGGTCCATGATGCGCTGGATGCCGCGAGCGACACCCCCTCCTGCGACAGCCGCTGCACCTCACGGAGCAGCTGGACGTCGCGCGTGCTGTAGCGCCGCCCTCCCCCACGGGTGCGCGACGGGGAGACGAGGCCGAGCCGGTCGTACTGCCGCAGGGTCTGCGCGTGCATGCCGGCCAGCTCGGCCGCGACCGAGATGACGAAGACGGGTGCGTCGTCGTCGTGCCCACCGGGGCGGGCGCTTCTGCGGGCCATCGTCGCCACCTTCTCTCTCGTCAGCCCTCGTCAAGCCTTCGTCAGGCCCTCGTCAGGCCCTGGCGCGCTCGAACAGGTCGGCCCTCGGGTCGTGGCCGTCCTCGGCCTCGGCCATCTTCTCGACGGCCTCGCGGGCCTCGTCGGTGAGCCGCTGGGGCACGACCACCTGCACCTTGGCGAGGAGGTCACCGACGTGGTCGCCACGCTTGACGCCACGTCCCTTGAGCCGCAGGACGCGGCCGCTCGGCGTGCCCGGCAGCCACCTTGACCTTGACCGAGCCGCCGTCGAGCGTGGGCACGGCGACGGTCGCCCCGAGGGCGGCCTCCGCGAACGTGACCGGGAGGTCCAGGGTGAGGTTGTCGCCCTCACGGCCGAAGACCGGGTGCTTGTCGACCGCGACGGTGAGGATGAGGTCGCCGGCCGCAGCGCCGGGATCGCCCTGACGACCTTTGCCGCGCAGACGAATTCGCTGACCGTCCTTGACCCCGGGGGGATCCGGGCGTTGATGCGCCCGAGGTCGGGCGAGCTGAGCGAGACCGTGGAGCCCTCGACGGCGTCGCGGAAGCCGATGCGCGTGCTCGCCTGCACGTCGGCGCCGGGGCGGGGGCCCGCGGGCGCGCCGTAGCCGCCGTAGCCGGCGCCGGGCGCGCCTCCCGCCGAACATCTGGCCGAGGATGTCCTCGAGGTTGGGCTGGGCGCCGCCGCCGCCGGTGTTGAACCGGACGCGCTGCCGCCGCCGGGGCCGCCAGGGCCGCCGAACGCCGAGAAGATGTCCTCGAACCCGGCGCCCTGGCCACCGGGGCCGCCCGCCGTGAAGCGGGCCCCACCGTGCGACATGGCGCGGATCGCGTCGTACTCGCGGCGCTGTCTCGGGGTCGCTGACAGGACGGCATACGCCTCCCCGATCTCCTTGAAGCGCTCCTCGGCCTTGGGGTCCCCGACGTTGTGGTCGGGGTGCATGGTGCGGGCGACCTTGCGGTAGGTCTTCTTGATCGTCGCGGCGTCGGCGTCCTGGGGCACGCCGAGGATCGCGTAGAAGTCCTTCTCGAACCAGTCCTGACTAGCCATGGCGCACCTCCTCCTTCACGGTGACTCTCACGCTGCTCCCATCATCGGGTATGCCGCCGGGCTGCGCAGGCAGCCCGGCGGCGGATGTCTCAGGCAGGGTCGGCAACCGACACCCGCGCGGCCCGGACGAGCCGGTCGCCGATGCGGTAGCCGGGCTGGAGCACCTGGACGACGGTGGTGCCCGTCGCACCGTCGGGGAGCTCGGCCTCGACGTGCATGAGGGCCTCGTGCACGTTCGGGTCGAACTCCTGGCCTGCCTCGCCCAACCGCTCGACGCCGTAGCGACCGAGCGTGGACTCGAGCTTGTCGGCGATGGCCGCGAACGGGCCACCGGCGAGGTCTCCGGCCTGGCGGGCCATGTGGATGTCGTCGAGGACCGGCAGCAGCGACTCGACGACGCTGCCGACCGCGGTGTGGCGGATGACCTCACGGTCACGGTCGACGCGCTTCTTGTAGTTGACGTACTCGGCCTGGAGCCGCTGCAGGTCAGCGAGCAGCGTCGCGGCCATGGTGTCCTCCTCGGCGAGGGCGACCCCCTCCGACTCACCAGACTCGGCGGACTCGCCGGACTCGGCGGACTCGCCTGCGGCGTGGTCGAACTCGTCCTCACCGCCTGGCTCGGACGAGGCGCCCGGACCGCCCTCGTAGTAGGTGTGGTGGCGCTCCCCGGGGGCATTGCCGCCCCGGGGAGGGGTGCCGGCGGCGTCGCCGCCGGCACCCGCCGCGCCCGTGCCGGTCACGTCAGGCTGCTCGCCAGACGTGCCGTGGACCTCTGACTCGGTCACTTGGCGTCCTTGGCCTCGTCGTCGTCGACGACCTCGGCGTCGACGACGTCCTCGTCGGCGTGGGACGCGCCGGCGGACTCACCCGTCGGCGAACCGTCCTGGGCGCCAGCGGAACTCGCGGCGTTGGCAGAGGCCTGCTCGGAGGCGTACACCGCCTGGCCCATCGCCTGGGACTTGGTGTTGAGGTCCTCGACCTTGGCCTTGATGTCGTCGGCGCTGGCCTCGGACCCCTCGGCGATGGCGGCCTTGAGGTCGGCGAGCGACTCCTCGACCGGCGTCTTGACGTCGGCCGGGACCTTGTCGCCGGACTCCTTGAGGAAGGACTCGGTCGAGAAGACGAGCTGCTCGGCCTGGTTCTTGACCTCGGCCTCCTCGCGACGCTTGTGGTCCTCCTCGGCGTGGGCCTCGGCGTCCTTGACCATGCGGTCGATCTCTTCCTTGGACAGGGCCGAGCCGCCGGTGATCGTCATCTTCTGCTCCTTGCCGGTGCCCTGGTCCTTGGCCGAGACGTTGACGATGCCGTTGGCGTCGATGTCGAAGGTGACCTCGATCTTCGGCACACCGCGCGGGGCCGGGGCGATGCCGGTCAGCTCGAAGGTGCCGAGCGACTTGTTGTGCTGGGCGATCTCGCGCTCACCCTGGAAGACCTGGATGAGAACCGACGGCTGGTTGTCGTCGGCGGTGCTGAAGATCTCCGAGCGCTTCGTCGGGATCGCGGTGTTGCGCTCGATGAGCTTGGTGAACAGGCCACCCTTGGTCTCGATGCCGAGCGAGAGCGGCGTGACGTCGATGAGCAGGACGTCCTTGCGCTCGCCCTTGAGGACACCGGCCTGCAGGCTCGCGCCCATGGCGACGACCTCGTCGGGGTTGACGCCCTTGTTGGGCTCCTTGCCGCCGGTCATCTCCTTGACGAGGCTGCTGACGGCCGGCATGCGGGTGGAGCCACCGACGAGCACGACGTGGTCGATGTCGGCGACCTTGATGCCGGCGTCCTCGATGACCTTGTGGAACGGCGCCTTGGTGCGGTCGAGGAGCGACTTGGTCATCTGCTCGAACTGCGCGCGGCTGAGGTTCTCGTCGAGGTGGATCGGGCCCTCGGGCGTCATCGAGATGTACTGCGCCGAGATGTTGGTGCTCGTCGCGGTCGAGAGCTCCTTCTTGGCGCGCTCGGCCTCGTCACGCAGGCGCTGCATCGCGATCTTGTCCTTGGACAGGTCCTGGCCCGTCTTGTTCTTCACCTGGGTGATGAGGTGCTGGACGATGACGTCGTCCCAGTCGTCACCACCGAGGTGGTTGTCGCCGTTGGTGGCACGCACCTGGATCGTGGCGAAGCCGTCCTCGGCGTCCTTGCCGACCTCGAGGAGGGACACGTCGAACGTGCCGCCGCCGAGGTCGAAGACGAGGATGAGCTCGTCCTCCTTGCCCTTGTCGAGGCCGTAGGCGAGCGCGGCCGCGGTCGGCTCGTTGACGATGCGCAGGACGTTGAGGCCCGCGATCTCGCCGGCCTCCTTCGTGGCCTGCCGCTCGGCGTCGTCGAAGTAGGCGGGCACGGTGATGACGGCGTCCGTCACCGTCTCGCCGAGGTAGGACTCGGCGTCGCGCTTGAGCTTCTGCAGGATGCGGGCGCTGATCTCCTGGGCGTTGTAGGTCTTGCCGTCGATCTCGGCCGACTTCCAGCCCGTGCCCATGTGGCGCTTGACCGAGCGGATCGTCCGGTCGACGTTGGTGACGGCCTGGCGCTTGGCGACCTCACCGACGAGCACCTCACCGTTCTTGGAGAAGGCGACGACGGAGGGCGTCGTGCGCCCGCCTTCGGCGTTCGCGATGATGCTCGGCTCGCCGCCCTCGAGGACGGAGACGGCCGAGTTGGTGGTTCCGAGGTCAATTCCGACCGCACGTGCCATGGGTGACTCCTTGGGAGATCTAGGTGGAGATCGTGTGTTTCAGGTGGCCTGGTGAGACCAGGTCCTCGCTCAATGTGCTCCGGTCCTGACGTGATTGTCAAAACAGGACTCGCAAATCTTGCGTTCACCCGACTCAACTTCCCGAAGGGCGGCATTGTTCCCGGAAGCCGTCAGCACGACGTCGGAAGGCTGTCCTCGCGAGCTCCGGCGCTGCGGTAGTCGAGCCGGATCTGTTCGCTCTTCGGAACCGCGATCGCGCTCCCCGTCCGCCGGTTCCATCCCGTCGGCAGGAAGACGTACTGCCCGTTCGAGTTGAGCAGGAGCACCAGCCCCGAGTAGCGATAGCGGTATGCCGCGGACTCCCCGCCGCAGCGCAGGGCCCGAACCCCTGCCGCGGTGATGCCCAGAGCCTTGTCGCTGTAGAGGACGACCTGAGAACGCTCGTCCAGTGAGCCGGCCAGCTCGGCGGCGCGCTCGCGACCGACGGCCGCCGAGTAGTCACCGGCCGCCCAGAAGAGAGCCATGGCCATGACGATCGTGAGGGCCGTGAGCTCGGCGATCCCGGCGCCACCCGAGTAGCTGAGTCGTTGCATATGGAAGGAGTGCCCGGCAAGGCTGAGGAGCGTGACTCCCAGCACGAGGCACAGCGGGGCGACCGCGAGGCTGCCGGCGAACATTCCTCGACCGAAGAGCCCGAGCACGCCGTTCGTGGCGAGCACGGCTCCGATCACGGCGGCGGCAGGTGCCACCCATGGGGCGCGGAGGACCGAGCTGTGACCGGAGTGGCGCACCACGTTGAGCACCCACGTCATCACGAGGACGAGCAGCGCGATGACCGCACCCGGCACGAAGAGCCCGTCCTGACTCGTCAGGAGGTAGTCGGTGCTGGAGAAGCCGAGCGACGTCGGGTCGATCCCGAACCAGCCGAAGAGAGCCGTCGTGCGCGACCAGCCGAAGAAGATGAGCAGGGCGGTGATGAGCGTCGCAGGTGCGACCACCTGACCGAGCACCTTCAGGATCCTGGGCAGCTCCTGGAGGGCACCGGGTGCCGTTCCCTCGGGCGAGGGCCGGTTGCCCGCTTGGTCCCCCGACTCACCGTGAAGAGCCATCGGGCTGTCCGCTGCCCGACGTGCCGCCGTTCGTCCCGGAGGTCGTGAGGTCCGTCGAGGGGGTGGGAACCGGGCGTCGTTCCGTCAGTTGCCGATCCCGGTCCGGCGAGTCCGTTGGCTCGGTCGCAATCGGCCTGGGACTCGGTGAGGACCTTCACCGTTGATCCCCGCGCTGCTTGGGCGGCCGGGTCGTAGCCCGTGAAGCAGGCGCCGTCGCCGTATTCGAGCGTCACGCAGAGGTCCTGGCCGCCGCACGCCTCGATGAAGCTGCGCTCGATGAAGTCGCGTTGGTCGACCAGTGGCGTGTGCTGCTCCGGGACCGTCGGGACATCGATCGGTGAACCCACGGCCGGTGCGCCACCTGCGCCACATTCGGCGAGCGAACCGGTGAGCACCTTGACCGTCGATCCTCGCAGTGCCCGGTCCGCCGGGTCGTAGCCCAGGAAGCAGGCGCCGTCGCCGAATTCGAGCGTCACGCAGAGGTCCTGGCCGCCGCACGCGTCGACGAAGAGCTGCCGGATGCCGTCGCGAACATCGGCCAAGAGCTGGTGCGTGGCCGGGATGGCCGGGACATCGATCGGCGAGCCTGCAGCCTGGTTCCCGCCGCCTCCCCCGTCGTGGCCTCCGCCGCCTCCCCCGTTGCCTCCGCCGCTCCCCCGTCGCTTCCGCCGTTCCCGACACGCCGCCGCACCGCCACGTCCCAGCACCGTCGGCGCTGGGAGGGGGTTGCGGGGCGGACTCAGATGTCCTGGACGGACTCCGATCCGCCGGTTGCACGAACGGGCGGCGCCTGCGTACGGGCGCACCCGGTTGCGAGGACCAGGCAGCAGGCGGCAATCGCAAGCACCTGTCCAGCGCGCGTGCTGCCGATGAGTCGGCGTGCCATGGTCACCTCCCGCGGGAGTCCTGTTGGCTGCTTCTCAAGTGTGATTCGTGAGGGTCCTGATACCGCCCCAGCACTCCCTCTTCGCTGGGTGGCACGCGAAGGGCATCCACACCAGCATGCACCTGCCGCGGGTCTGACGAGAAGCCTTCGCCTCGCCTGGTGCGGACGGGTGCCACGGTGCCGAACCAGCTCCACAGCGAGGCCGCGTAGCGTCGGCCCACGGCGACACACTGGAGGTGCGCGATGAGACGAGGGGCGGGCACGGCCGCGGCCGCGCTGCTGTCGCTCGTCACGGTCGCCGGGTGCTCGACCTCGACGGGCGGCAGCATCGACGCGAGCTCCGGCACCGGGTCGAGCCGGACCACTCCGACATCCCCGCCGTCGACGTCGGCGTCGGCGTCCGGGGTCGACACCTCGGCCGCAGCCGCCGCGAAGCGAATCCCCGCCACGACCACGCCCGCCCCTGCGGCGAGTCCGTCACCCACCTCGACGCGGCGAGGCCGGCCTGCTCGGGATCGCCGTATCGCCCACCTTCGGGCGCGACCGGCTCGTGTACGCGTACTACTCGACGGCCGGCGACAATCGGATCGCCGCGATCCCGTGGGACGCGAGCAGACCCGCGGGCCAGCAGCTCGGCGCGCCCCGGTCGCTCGTCACGGGCATCCCGCACAACGTCCACCACGACGGGGGCCGGATCGCCTTCGGCCCCGACGGCTACCTCTACGCGACGACGGGGGAGGCGCAGCAGCCGGCGCTCGCACAGGACAAGAGCTCGCTCGGGGGCAAGATCCTGCGCATGACGACGGCGGGACGCCCTGCCCCGGGCAACCCCTTCGGCACGCTCGTGTGGTCCTACGGGCACCGCAACGTCCAGGGCATCGCCTGGGACGAGACCGGGCGCCTCTGGGCCTCGGAGTTCGGCAACCACAGCGAGGACGAGCTCAACCTCATCCAGCCCGGCCGCAACTACGGCTGACCGCACCGGAGGACTCGCCGCGCGGCATCGCGACCCGCGCGGCTCGGTGTGGATGGCCGCCCTTCGCCGACAACGACTTTGGCGCATCCCGCTCAACGGCACGAAGACCGCATCCTGCTCGTCAAGGTCAGCTGACCGCCCCCGGGGAGCTGCCGCTCGCACGTCCGAGCGCCGCCGGTCGCACCTGCCCGGCCGGTCCGGGAAGCCGCACGCTGGCCACCGTGCTCAGCACCGGGTGCGCGTCATCGCCGCCACGGATCTCTCCGCCGCGCCACACGATCGAGAGATCTCGGCCCTGGACCGTCAGCTCGGCGAGGCAGTTGTCGAACCACGGTCCGTCGGTGACCGCCCACGGGTAGGCCGGCTCGGGCACGTGCTTCGAGTGTTCGGCGACGAACCTCATGGGTCGCACGAGCCCACGCGCAAACGCCGACATCATGACGCGGACCATGCGCGGCATCGGGTTGCGGATCGGTGAGCAGACCGCCTGCACGATGCGCGAGCTCGCCCCGTGGCGCGCCCTGGCGTCGACAACCTCGGCGACGTAGGAGTTGTGGACGTCGCCGGAGAGGAAGACGACGCTGGACGGTGCCCGGCCACGCTCTCCACGCGCCACCTCCATGACCATCTCGAAGACCTCGACGAACCCGTCGTTGAACGCCGCCCAGTGCTCGAGGTCGATCGACTGGCGGGCCTTCTCGGCACCCTGTGCGACCAGGCGTCCGTGCTTGCCCATGGCGAGCGCCTCGTCGATGGCCTCCAGGTCGTGCAGGCCGGGCGGGAGCAGGAAGGGCAGCGACGTGCCGATGAGGAGGTGCTCGACATCGCCGCTCAGCTGCTCGTCGAGCCAGCGCATCTCGTCGGGGTCCAGCATCGAGCGGTGCTGCGGCTGCAGGACTCGGGCGGCGCGCGAGTCGACGACGACGAGGCGGCTGTCGCCGAGGTCCCGGCGATAGCTCCAGCGGTAGACCTCCGGGTGCCGGTCGGTCCGGCGCGCCAGGTCGAAGACGGCCTCGGTCAGGTCGAGCTCACTCCCCTCGGTGCGAGCGTCGCTGGGCGCGACGGACGCCGCCTCGAGCACCCGGGCATAGATCTCGTCGTCGGCGAGCTGCGACGGGGAGAGGTTGCCGATGTGCTGGTACACCCAGTACGAGGACAGCCCACCCATGAGGCGCTCGTGCCACCACGAGGTGCGGTTGATCTCCTCGTGCCACGTCCACGACGTGTTCCAGTCGTCCCGGATGTCGTGGTCGTCGAAGATCATGCAGCTGGGCACTGTGGACAGCAGCCACCGGTTGGCCTCGTCGCCCCACGCCAGCTGGTAGAGGTGGGCGTACTCCTCGTAGTCCTTGATCTCCTCCCCAGGCGGCTGGTCGATGTCTCGGCGCGCGGCGATGAACTCGCGCATCGCCTGCGACGTGTCGTCGGCGTAGACCTGGTCGCCGAGGAAGGCCACGAGGTCCGGCCACTCCTCCTCGCCGCGGGCGAGGGCGAGCGCCAGGGTGCGCAAGGCGTCGACACCGTTCGTGCGGTGGCCCTCCCGGTCGTGCGGCACCGTCGTGCGGCACGAGCCGAAGAGCAGCCGGGTCGGCCGGTCGCGGTCGATGGTGCGGATGCGCGGGGGTGGGAACGGGCTGTCCGGTTCGGGCCACACGAGCGCTCCGTCGATGCGCACCGTGTAGTCCCACGCGCCGCCCGGCTCGAGGGCGTCGACGACGACGAGGGCGTAGTGGTGACCCTTGACGGCGAAGGTCGGAGCCGCCCAGTCGCGGCCGTCGGCGTGGACGGTCACGACCCCGGGCGCGGACGTCTCGACCCACACCGTCGCGTCGGTCTCGCCGATGTAGCGCAGCATCGGTCCCAGCACGAGGGGGCCCGCGGCGTCGGACCTCTGGGCGTCGGACTTCACGGCGTCGGGCTTCACGGCGTCGGACTCCACGGCGTCAGACCTCTCCGGTCAGGTGCTTGTCGAAGAAGGCCAGTCGTCCGCTCCCACGCGTCGGCCGCGACCTCAGCGTTGTACTTCGACGGCGAGGTGTCGTTGAAGAAGGCGTGCCCGACTCCGTGGTAGACCCTCGCCGTGAAGTCGACACCGGCCTGCTCCATGCGGGACTCGAGCTCGGGGACGCCGTCGGTGATGCCGTGGTCGTCCTCGCCGTAGAAGGCCAGGACGGGGCAGCCGATGGTCGCGGGGTCGGCGGCCTCGGGGAAGTTGCCGTAGAAGGGCACGGCGGCACGGAGCCGAGGGTCGGCAGCCGCCAGGGCGAACGCATACGTCCCCCCGAAGCAGAAGCCGACGACGCCCACCCGACCCGCCACACCCGGCTCGTCGACGAGGGCGTCGACGACCGCCTTCAGGGCCGGCACCGCCCACGCAGCGAACTCAGGCTGCCGCGCCGGGGTCGTCGCCGCGCGCATCTGCGGCTGGGCAGCGAGCCGGTCCTCCTCCGACGCGCTGAACATGAGGTCGAAGATGCGTGCTCCGACCTCGGGGGTCAGCCCGACGTGGCCGAGCAGGTCGGGCGCCACGGCGACGTAGCCCTGCGCGGCGAAGCGGTCGGTGACGTCCTTGATGTGGTCGGCCAGACCCCAGATCTCCTGGATGACGACGACCGCGCCGCGCGGCTCTCCGGTCGGGTCGGCGCGGTATGCGGTGAGGTCGTGCTCGGGGAAGTCGATCATCGTGCCCATTCCCCAGTTTTACCCCGTCCGGTGCCAGGTCCCACGGTGTGAGGATGAGCCCATGAGCCTCCGACCGTCGCCCTGCGCTCCCGGTCGACGTCCCGTCAACCTCTTGTCGAGTGCTCAGTTCCCTACGTGGGGAAATGGGCACTCGACTGGGCGTCGGTGACGACGGTCGTCACCACGCTCGTGACGGAAGGACGGGACGGTGTCGACGAGAAGCCGAACCGGCACGGCGGGTCGACCGCGGCGAGCGCCCCCAAGGGCCGGCCGTCGAAGCTGCCGTCGAGGGCCGTGACGGCGTGCAGGTCGGTGGCGCCGTAGTACTCGCGCCGCCCCTCGAGCGCCGTGCCTCGCGTCCGGACCCCGCGCAGCGCAACTCGCGCGATCGGGTCGACGGCGGTCGCCCAGACGGGGCTGGACGCGACGCGCGGAGGCACGGCCCGCAGCAGCCGGCCGAGCGGCATGCGCCCGCCGACCGTGAGGGCGAGCAGCAGCGACGGGGACTCGACCTGCCAGCTCCTCCGGCCGGAGGTCACGGTGATCGGCTCGAGACGCACCTCGTCGAAGGCGTAGGTCGCCTCGATGAACGCCGCCACCTCACGGCTCGGCGCGACGAGCACCCGGTGTCCGTCGGCCGTCTCGACCATGGCGTCGCCGAACGAGCCGAGGGGCGTCCGGTCCCACGACCCGACGACGACCCGGACGCCGGAGGACGACCCGACGCCGGCGATCTGCCCGTGGAAACGCTGTGCTGGCACGGCTCGAGCGTAGGCGTAGGTCACTCGACCCGGTTGACGGTCCTCTCGATGCCGGCAACGACCCTCGAGTAGTCGTCGGTCGGCGAGCCGCCGAGGACCGACCCCCAGGCCGGCACGAGCTCCGGACCGTAGCGGTGGCCGTAGCCGTCCGGCGGGTCGTGCCCGACGGCCATGTCGGTGGTCAGCTGCCAGAACGTCACGAACGGGATCCACGTGATGTCGGGGTTGACGTCGGGACCGCGCGGCTCGCGGAGCCAGTCGGGCTCGGCGCCGAGCAGGGCCGGGTTCCACCAGACGACGGGGTCGGAGGCGTGCTGGGCGTAGACGAAGCGCGGGAAGTCCCACGCGCCGTAGTCGCGGCCGTAGGAGTCGTGGGTCAGCTGGTCACCGCTCGCCGCGAAGCGGATGTGCAGGCCGGCGTCGACGACCGGCACGATCTCCGGCGAGCCCTCGTTGCGCCGCGCCGTCAGCGACGCCGCGATGTCGGTGAAGCTCGGGGTGCCCACCCACACGCCCCCCTGCGCGCGGGCCAGCATGTCGTCCGCGTTCGCGAACGCTGCCTGCCCGCCGTAGGCGCCGAGCGACTCACCACCGACGACGAGCTGCGGGCGGTGGTCGGCTGGCAGCGTGCGCCACACGGCATACACCTTGTCGAAGAGCGCCTTGCCGGCCTCGCGCGGGGTGTCACGGTCGGTCATCATCGACATGGCGCTCGGCAGGTAGGAGTACTGCATCGCCGCGATGGCGCTGTCGCCGTTGCTGAGGTACTCGATCGACTGCGCCGACCAGTCGTCGACCCAGCCCGTGCCCGTCGTCGTGAAGACGGCGAGCACCCGACGGTTGAAGGCCTTGGTGCGCTCGAGCTCGGCGACGACGGCGTCGGCGACATCGGCGATCGTCCGGTCACCGGTGCGTCCGGCGTAGACCCGGATCGGCTCGATCGCGCCCCGGTCGGTGGCCGCGGTGATCTGCGCCGCCGTCGGGGCGTTCGTGACGAACATCTGGCCCTGGTAGCCGAGGCTGTTCCAGGGCTCGAGCGAGCCCGGGCCCCCGGAGCGCAGCGGCGAGGTCGGTGCCGTGCGGCCGGTCGGGGCGGTGTTGACCTGCGCCGCGATCCCCGCGAAGGCCTGCATGCCGCGGTGGAAGAGGACGCTGTCGGTGACCCACGCCGTGGCCAGCGCGACGACGAGGACGGCGATGAGCGTCGCGATCGTCTTCGGGAGCACGTGGCCCGCCGCCTGCGCCAGCTGGTGCGTCGCCCCCCGCAGGCCCCGGGCGACGGCGAGGAAGAGCACGGCGACGACGGCGGCGAGCGCGAGCGCCATCGCCCAGTCGAGGGGGTGGAGCGGGGCCAGCCGGACGAAGGCAGCCGTGCGCGCCTGGGACCGCACGTTGGCCACGGTCAGCCCGAGGACGGCAACGGCACCGAAGACCGGCGCGGCGACGAGCAGCCAGTGCCTGGCCTCCACGCCGACGGTCACGCGCAGGTCGATGAGCCGGGCCAGCCGCCGCACGACCCAGGCAACGACTACGCCGAGCCCGTAGCCGACGGCGGCGCACAGTCCGCTGATGAGGCCCTGGTAGTACCACGTCCTCGGCAGCAGGCTCGGGGCCGTCGAGGTGAGGAAGTAGGCGGCGCCGAAGAGCAGCCCGGTGCGCGACAGGTGCCACCAGGGCCGCCCGACACCGGGCCGGATGCGCTGGTCGGAAACCTCGGGCATGACTCCAACAGTAAGTCGCTCCCGTGCCGTCACGCCTCGGGATGACCACTTACGGGACGTCCCTGACCGGACGCGCGCCGGCACTGCCGGGCAGGATGGGGTCATGGCATCGCTCGACGCACGCGTGACGACCTTCAGCCGGGACGGGCTGCGCTTCGACGTGACCGACGAGGGGCCGCTGGGCGGCGATGTCGTCGTGCTGCTCCACGGCTTTCCCACCGACCGGACGAGCTGGGACCGGATCGCCGCCCGGCTGCACGAGGCCGGGCTGCGCACCCTCGCCCCCGACCAGCGCGGCTACTCCCCCGGGGCGCGACCGTCCGACCGTGACGCCTACCGCCTCGACGAGCTCGTCGCCGACGTCCTCGCGCTCATCGACGCGTCCGGGCGCGAGCGGGTCCACCTCGTCGGGCACGACTGGGGCGGCGCCCTCGCCTGGCTGGTCGCGGGCAACCATCCGGCGCGCATCGCGTCCCTGACGGTCCTGTCGACCCCTCACCCGGCGGCCATGTCGCGGGCCTGGAAGACCGGCATCGACCAGAAGCGGAGGTCCTGGTACATGGCCGCCTTCCAGGTGCCGTGGGTCCCCGAGCACGCCGTGGCCGCCACCTTCCACTCCCTCCTGACCCGCAGCGGGCTGCCCACGGAGGACCGGAGGAGGTATGCCGTCCGGCTGGCCCACGCCGACGCCCTCACCGGGCCGGTCAACTGGTACCGGGCGGCCCGGCACTCGGGT
This sequence comes from uncultured Actinomycetota bacterium, assembly GCA_963849965.1. Lineage (GTDB taxonomy): Bacteria > Actinomycetota > Actinomycetes > Actinomycetales > Dermatophilaceae > Terrabacter. The sequence continues at coordinate 54,524 of CAWKJV010000018.1, forward strand.
GTCGGGGCACACCGCGTCGAGGTGCCGACCACCTACGTCTGGGGCTCGCACGACCCGTTCCTCGGCCGCACCGCCGCCGAGCTCACCCGGGAGCACGTCGGCGCCGACTATGCGTTCGTCGAGCTCGACGCCGGACACTGGCTGCCCGAGACCCGCGACGCGGAGTCCGCCACGGCGATCCTGCACCGGGTCGCCGGAGCGAGCTGAGCGGCATACGCCCTCTCACCGGAGGGTGACGGACGCCTCGCTCGATGCGGGGAACACGGGCGCGCCCGGGTAGGTTGCACGACCGTGAAGATCGACATCTGGTCCGACATCGTGTGCCCCTTCTGCTACCTCGGCAAGCGTCGCCTCGAGGCTGCCGTGGCGCAGTTCGAGCACGCCGACGAGGTCGAGGTGACGTGGCACAGCTTCGAGCTCGACCGCAGCGCCGCGCCGGTGTCGGAGCTCCCCCTCGTCGACCTCATCGCCGCCAAGTACGGCACGACGCGGGAGCAGGCCGTCGCGCAGCACCGGTCCATGGCCCAGGCTGCGGCCGAGCTCGGCCTCGAGTTCAACTGGGAGCAGGCCCGCTACGGCAACACCTTCGACGCGCACCGCGTCGTCCATCTCGCGGCGGAGCAGGGCCTCGCCGACGCTGCCCACGAGCGGCTCATGCGCGCCTACTTCACCGACGGCCTCGCGGTCGGTGACCGCGACGTGCTCGTGCGTCTCGCCGCCGAGATCGGCCTCGACGAGGGCGTCGTGCGCGCGATGCTCGAGTCGGACGACTACGGCAACCACGTCCGCAGCGACGAGGCGACGGCCAAGATGCTCGGCATCGAGTCGGTGCCCTTCTTCGTCCTCGACCGCAAGTACGGCGTCTCCGGCGCCCAGCCGGTCGAGGTGTTCGCGGAGGCCCTCGAGACCGCGTGGGCCACCCGTCACGAGGTGCCCGAGCCGGTCACCGCCGGCGGTGGCTGCGGTGGCGGCTGCGGCGCCGGCGGCTGCGGAGGCGTCTGCGGCGCCTGACCGGGGCACCCGGGCCGCGGAGAAGGCGGCGCCCGGGCGGCCCGCACCATCGTGCGGTGATGCAGTGACCTCCGGAACGTCCACGAGGGCCCGCGGGCGCGTAACGTACGGCACGCCCGGTCGACGAAAGGCGCAGATGGGACAGCTCACCGATCTCGAGGTGATCGGATCGCGGCGCGCCGCGATCGCGACCCTCACGGTGTCCGCGCTGCTCGTCATCGGCGGTTTCGTCACCCTGCACCAGGCCGGCGACCTGCGCCTCGGTGCGCCCCATCCGTCGACGACACGGTCCGTCCCGGCGACCGCCGGCCGACCCCGTCGACCCCGTCGACTCCGTCGGGGCGTCCGTGAGCACCACCGTCGGCGGCTGAGCCGCCCTAGGTTGGAGGCCATGGAGCCCTGGCACTCGCAGGACCGTCACGTCGTCCGCCTCGACTGGGGACCCATGGCGGCGGAGGCCCTGACGACGTATGCCGTCGCCGCCGGCTCGCCCGTCTGCGCGGTCGTCGTCGACGTCCTCAGCTTCACGACGTGCGTCTCGGTGGCCGTCGACGCGGGCACCCGGGTGCACCCCTACCGCTGGCGGGACGACTCGGCGCAGGCGTTCGCCCAGGCACTGGGGGCGACGCTCGCCGAGCCGCGCTCGGCGACCCGGGACACCGGCGGGGTGAGCCTGTCACCGGGCTCGATCCGCGCGGCGGGTGCCATCGGGGACCTCGTGCTGCCGTCGCCGAACGGCTCGACCATCAGTGCCGTCCTGGCCGAGGCCGGCGCCGAGGTCGTGGCCGCCTCGCTGCGGAACCGCTCGGCGGTGGGCCACTGGCTCGTGGACTGGCTGGAGTCGTCGCGCGGCTCAGCGGACACAGCCCGCCGTGGTCGTCGTCCCGGCGGGCGAACGCTGGTCGGACGGGTCGTTGCGGCCCGCCGTCGAGGACCTCTGGGGCGCCGGAGCCGTCGTGGCGGCCCTCACCTCCCGGCTCGAGCACCGCGCCGGGCCGCTGCTGCTGAGCCCCGAGGCCGAGGCGGCCGGCGCGGCGTGGCTCGCGGTCGAGGACAGGATCGGCGACGCGCTGCACGCCTGCGCGAGCGGGCGGGAGCTCGTCGAGCAGGGATGGCCGGACGACGTGGCGGTCGCCGCTGAGCTCGACGCGTCCGACATGGTGCCGGTGCTGACGGACGGCGCCTACGCACGGCACACGGCGGTTTCTCGGCGCCGATGAGCCGTTCGGCGTGCAGGACCTCTCCCGGGTCACTCGCCACCGGAGCGGTCCGCTCCCGGGTGATGAGCCGCCACGTCCCCGGACAGTCGTCACGGCATACGCGATGGGCGCGGATGCGGCCCCTACTGGCCGAGGGCCGCCCAGAAGGCCGACGCGGCCCGGGAGGGCCGACCCGTACGCCGCTCCGACCAGTCGGCTGACGTCATGAGGGCGGTGACGGCGTTGACCCCGAGCCAGCGCAGCGGCTCCGGCTCCCAGCTGCGTGACGTGCGCCCGGCCCAGGGAAGCGAGGCCAGGTCGTCGGGGTCGTCGCCCCGGATCATCGCGGCCAGGGTGCGGCCCGCCAGCGCCGAGGTCGCCACCCCGTCGCCGACGTAACCGCCCGCGAAGGCCAGGCCGGTACGGCGGTCGTGCCGCACGGACGGGAACCAGTCGCGGGGCACACCGAGGTTGCCACCCCAGGCGTGCGTGAACGTGACACCCTCGAGGACGGGAAAGAGCTCGAGCAGGATCCGTTGCAGGGCTGCGTGCACGCGCTCGTCACGGTCGTAGCGCGGCGACACCTTCGAGGCGTAGTGGTAGGGAGCGCCCCTGCCACCAAAGGCGATCCGTCCGTCACGGGTGCGCTGGCCGTAGATCGTCAGGTGCCGGTTGTCGGCGAACGTCGTGCGCTCCTCCAGCCCGATCTGACCCCAGGTGGCGTCGGGCAGCGGCTCCGTCGCCGTCATGAGCGAGTAGACGGGCGCGATGGCCCGGCGCCGACCTGCGACGGTCGGCGTGTAGCCCTCGGTCGCGAGGACGACGTGCTCGGCTCGGACGGTGCCGTGCGCCGTGACGACTCGTCGGCTGCCCACGTCGACCGCGGCGGTGCGCTCGTGGATGACGACGCCCCGGCGCTCGACGGCGTCGGCGAGGCCGCGGACCAGCCGAGCAGGGTGGATCGCCGCGCAGTGCGGCGTGAACGAGCCGCCGAGGGCATCGCGGACGCCGGCGATCGCACTGACCTCGTGGGCGTCGAGGAGCCGGTGGTCCTCCTCGCCGAATCCCCACCGGCGATGGTCGGCGACCTCCTCACGGACCCGCTCCAGCTGCGCCGGGTTGCGCGCGACGCCGAGGTAGCCGCCCTGGTCGAAGTGGCAGTCGATGCCCTCCTTCTCGGCGATCCGGCCGATGTCGGCCACCGTGTCGTGCAGCAGGTGCTGCATCCGCACGGCGGCGTCGCGGCCGCCCTCGGCGGCCATCCGCCTGAGCGAGGCGGGGAAGAGGGCCGAGCACCAGCCCCCGTTGCGACCGGACGCGCCGAAGCCGGCGACCTCCTTCTCGATGACGGCCACGCGGATCGTCGGGTCCGCCGTGACGAGGTGGTATGCCGTCCACAGGCCCGTGTAGCCCCCGCCGACGACGGCGACGTCCACCTCGAGGTCGGTGGCCAGCGCAGGACGTGGCTCGATGTCGTCGATCGTGTCGTGCCAGAGGCTGAGGCCGCGGTAACCGCTCGGGGGCATGGCCGGGATCATGCCACCTCTGCTGCCCGGGAGACGACCCCCGCGGCTCTGCCGTTTCACTTGAATCAGCATCAAACGCCTACGGAATCCGCGGCGTGACGCGGTTCGGACCGTGACTTCCGCCGTGCGCCGGGTCACGGCATGATGCGATCATGAGCACCGTCGACCGCGCCCGCCTGGCCGAGCTGCACGCCCGCGAACGCGCCGCCTTCACCGCCGCCCGGCCGAGGTCCCGGGCCCTCGCCGAGCAGGCAGCCGCCCACATGCCCGGCGGTGTCCCGATGAGCTGGATGGTCAAGTGGCCCGGCGACTTCCCGGTGTTCGTCGAGCACGCCGAAGGCGCCCACTTCACCTGCGTCGACGGCATCGACCACGTCGACCTCTGCCTCGGCGACACGGGCGCCATGATGGGCCACTCGCCCGCACCCACCGTCGAGGCCGTGACCCGACAGCTCGCCCGTGGGATCACCACGATGCTGCCCACCGAGGACGCGATCGCGGTGTCGACGGGGCTGGCCGAGCGCTTCGGCCTGCCCTACTGGCAGTTCACGCTGACCGCCACCGACGCCAACCGGCACGCGATCCGCTACGCCCGGCACCTGACCGGCCGCAGCAAGGTCGTCGTGCACAACTGGTGCTACCACGGCTCGGTCGACGAGGCGTTCGCGACGCTGGCCCCGGACGGGTCGACGGTCGACCGGCGCAGCAACATCGGCGCCCCGGTCGACACGTCGGAGACGACCCGCGTCGTCGAGTTCAACGACCTCGGGGCGCTCGAGCGGGCCCTGGCCCACGGCGACGTGGCGGCGATCGTCGTCGAGCCCGCCCTGACGAACATCGGCATCGTCCTGCCCGACCCCGGCTACAACGAGGGGGTGCGCGAGCTGGCGACGCGCTACGGCGCGCTGCTCGTCAACGACGAGACCCACACCATCTGCGCCGGCCCGGGCGGCTACACCGGAGCGCACGGACTCGTCCCCGACATGCTCGTCATCGGCAAGTCCATCGGCGGCGGAATCCCTTGTGGCACCTTCGGTTTCAGTCAGGACATCGCCGACCGGATCGCCCGCTCGATCGAGCTGGAGGACATCGACGTGGGCGGCATCGGCGGCACGCTCGCCGGCAACGGCCTGTCGATGGCCGCGATGAAGGCCACCCTCGAGCACGTCATGACGACCGAGACGTTCGAGCACATGGTGCCGCTCGCCGACGCGTGGGCCGACGGCGTGCAGGCGGGCATCGACGCCGTGGGTGCCGACTGGCACGTGACCCGGCTCGGCGCCCGGGCGGAGTACAACTTCTCCGGCCGCCCGTCGCACGACGGGCAGGAGGCGCACGACGCCGACGACTTCGAGCTGCAGCAGTACCTCCACCTCTATGCCCTCAACCGCGGCATCCTCCTGACGCCTTTCCACAACATGGCCCTCATGAGCCCGGCCACGACGGCCGCCGACGTCGAAGCGCACACGACGATGTTCGAGGCGTGCCTGCGCGAGCTCTTCGCCTAGGAGCGCTCGCCCGACCGACCAGGGGGCCAGCCGGTCAGGCCACGCGCGACGGTCGCCCGAAGCGCGTGGCCACGCCGGGCGACCACAGCGCCCGCAACCGGGGTCCGGAGGGGGTGACACCGCTCGCCGCGAGGAGGTCGTCGGCGAGCTCGACGACCGTCGCGGCATACAACGGCCACGCCTCGTGCTCGTTGGGGACCCAGAGCGTGCGCCCCGCCACCCGCGTGTGGGCGCCCCAGCGGGCCGTGAGCCAGGTCTCGAGCGGGGTCGGCTCGACGCGCTCACCGACGCGGACGGTGAGGACGCTCCGGAGCCCCCGCTCAGGGGCCCGCCGCCGGCTCTCGTAGGTGACCCGGTCGCCGTCGCGGTGCCGGCGCAGCCGGGCCCAGGTGTAGGGGATCCCGAGGCCGAGCCGCGCCGCGGCCACGACGAGGGCGCGCTCGGTCTCGAGGGAGCGGAAGAGCACCCCGTGGCGCCCGGCGTCGTCGACCGAGTAGAGCCTGATGTTCGTCTCGAGGAAGCTGCCCAGCCACGGCACGCGCGGGGACGGAGCCCGCCCGAGGCGCATGCCGTCCATGACGAACGGGACGAGCGCGACGTAGGTGCTGCCGTCGGCGAAGACGTCCGGGCGGGTGCCCTCGGGGAAGAGCTGCCGGACGGAGTCCGGGTCGACCGGCCAGTGCACGAAGGTCAGGTCGCGCCACACCTGGTCGAAGACGACGGGTGGCCGGAGCGGCGGAGCCTGCACCGGGTAGCCAGCGAGGGGGTCGACGGCGTCCATCGGCTGGTCCACGTCCCCATCGTCACACGCAGCGCGCCGCACCGCCGCTAGCGTGGGCAGCACAGGCCCGACAGCGAGTTCGGACGACGAGCGACGGAGGACCGGACCATGACCGCGCAGGCACCGGGGGACGGAGCGCGCCGCCGCACAACCAAGCTGGGCATCGTCGGGGCAGGCGCCGTCGGCGCGACCCTGGCGTATGCCGCGTTGATGCGTGGCGTCGCGAAGAACGTCGCGCTCTTCGACGTCAACGCCGCCAAGGTCCACGCCGAGGCGCTCGACCTCAGCCACGGCATCCAGTTCGTCCCGATGGCACACGTCGGCGGGTCGGACGACATCGAGGTCCTCGCCGACTCCGACGTCATCGTCTTCACGGCCGGCGCCAAGCAGAAGCCCGGCCAGTCCCGTCTCGACCTCGCCGAGTCGACCATCGGCATCATGCGGTCGATCCTTCCCCGGCTCGTCGAGGTCGCGCCGGACGCCGTCCACCTCATCGTCACCAACCCGGTCGACGTCGTGACGTATGCCGCGCTCCAGGTGTCCGGGCTCCCGCCGGAGCGGCTCTTCGGCTCGGGCACCGTCCTCGACTCGTCGCGGCTGCGCTTCCTGCTCGCCGAGCACACCGGGGTCGCCGCCCAGAGCGTGCACGCCTACGTCATCGGCGAGCACGGCGACTCCGAGCTGCCGCTGTGGTCGTCCGCCTCGATCGGCTCGGTGCCGCTGCTCCAGTGGCGCACCCCGGACGGGCGCATCGCGCTCGACGAGGAGGCGCGCAGCCGCATCGCCACCGACGTCATGCAGTCGGCCTACCGGGTCATCGAGGGCAAGGGCGCCACGAACTACGCGATCGGCCTCGCGGCGACGCGAGTCATCGAGGCGGTGCTCCACGACGAGCGCCGCATCCTCCCGGTCTCGTCGCTGCTCGACGACTACTACGGCATCAGCGACGTCTGCCTATCGGTGCCGGCCATCGTCCATGCCGGCGGGGTCGGCGACCGCATCGAGGTGCCGATGACGGACGAGGAGCTGTCGGGCCTGCGGGCCTCCGCCGAAGCTGTGCGCGGTACCGCTCGACGCTTCGGGTTCTGACGACGACACCGACGTCCATCCCGAGGACGGGTGGCGCCCGTCGCGCCGCCCCCGGAGCATGATGGGCCTGTGACCCCGTCCGCCGCCCCCGACGCCGCTGACATCCCGGCGGCCCGGGCGACCTACCACCACGGCGACCTGCGCCGCGCCCTGCTCGAGGCCGGCACGGACCTCGCCCGCGAGGGCGGCCCCGACAAGGTCGTCCTGCGTGAGGCGACCCGTCGCGTCGGCGTGTCGGCCAATGCGGCCTACCGCCACTTCGCCGACCGCGACGCGCTCCTCGGCGAGGTCGTCTCCCGGGCGCAGGCGCGCGCCGCCGACGTCATCAGCGCCACGATGGACGGCGTTCCCGACGACCTGGACGCCGGTCCGCGGGCGCGGGCGCGCTTCCGGGCCGTCGGCGTCGGCTACCTGCGCTTCGCCATGGACGAGCCGGGCCTGTTCCGCGCGGCCTTCGCCGTGCCCGTCGACCTCAGCCGGGCCGCGTCGGCCGAGGCTGCCGGCGAAGGTGGACGCACCCCCTTCCAGCTGCTCGCCGACTCCCTCGACGCCATGGTCGACGCGGGAGTCATGTCCGAGCACGAACGCCCGGGAGCTGAGCTGCTCGCCTGGTCGGCCGTGCACGGCATGGCGATGCTCGCGCTCGAGGGGCCGCTGCGCGACCTCCCGCCGGGCGCCGTCGACGAGCTCGCGCCGCGCCTGGTCCGCATGGTCGACCTCGGGCTGGGGCTGTCCGACGGGCCCGGCGGTGGCGCTGCACGGGACGGCGAAGCGTCTGCCTAGGGTGGTCGCGTGACCAGCGACACCCGTGAAGACACTGCCGTCGAGCTCGACCGCGAGACTCCTGCCTTCTACCGGCGGCTCGGGCCCGGTCTCTATGCGCCCACCGTCCACGTGCAGGGCGCGTGGCGGGACGACGAGCAGCACATGGCGCCGGTCAGCGGCATCCTCGCCCACGAGATCGACCTGCACGAGCCTCGCGACGGCATGCAGCTCGCCCGGATCTCCTTCGACATCCTCGGCATGATCCCGGCGCGACCGAGCCGGGTCGAGGTGCGCACGACCCGGCCGGGGCGCACCATCGAGCTCGTCGAGGCGACGCTCGTCGTCGACGACCGCCCGGTCGTGCGAGCGCACGCGTGGCGGCTCGCCGCGCACGACTCCGAACCGGTGGCCGGCGTCGAGCTCGAGGCGATCCCCGCTCCCGACGCCATGCTGCCGTGGACCGGAGCGGACACGTGGGAGGGCGGCTACATCGAGGGCCTCGAGTTCCGCGTCGACCCGGAGCGCCGACCTGGACGGACGCGCGCCTGGATCCGGGCACTCAACCCGCTCCTCGACGGCGAGACCTGCTCTCCCACAGCGGATCTCGTGCGACTAGCCGACACGGCGAACGGCATCGCGGTGCGCGTCTCGCCCCGTGAGTGGATGTTCCCCAACGTCGACCTCAGCGTGCACCTCTTCCGCGAGCCCGTCCGGGGCTGGATCGGCTTCGACACCCGCGTGACCATGGGACCGACCGGGCTCGGACTCACGTCGACGACGCTGCACGACGAGCGCGGACCCGTCGGCCGGGCCGAGCAGATCCTCACGGTGCGGCGGATCCCGGGGGCCTGACGGCACCCTCGCGACGGCTTTCCGGACGGGGTCCGCGGGTGGTCGAGCGCAGCGCCGGGGCGAATTTGCACATATCGCCCCAAATCGGTGCTCCGACTGCCACACTGAAGCACGCGCCTGCGCCGACCTACGCCCGCCCCGTGCGGTCCGGACCCCGAGGAACACATCATGAGGACCATCAGCGTGGACAGGAAGCGGAGCGCGGGCACCATCGCCGCGGCTCTCGCCATCGTCGCCGTCACCGTCACCGCTCCGGCCGCACGCGGCGACGACCTGACCGGCACGCCCACCCCGACCGGCACCTCGAGCACGACCCCCAGCCCCGGGAGCACCGCAACGGTCACGACGACCACGGGCTCGACGACCACGGGCTCGACGACTACGGGCTCGACGACTACAGGCTCGACGACTACGGGCTCGACGACCACGACGACCCAGACGACCACCGCGACGACGACGTCCGCCACGAGCCCCCCGACCACGACCCCGCCGATGCCCTCGGTCCCGGCCACGACGACTCCCCCGAGCCGCCCGGTCATCGGCCGCGCCGCGTCGATCACGGCCATCAAGGACCTGCAGGTCCGGCTCAAGCTCGTCGGCCGCTTCACCTACGCCATCACCGGCGTCTACTGGTACGCCGTCGACCAGTCGGTCCTCGGCTTCCAACAGGCTCAGGGCCTTCCGCGGACCGGCGTCGTCGACCAGCGCACGTGGGACCGCCTCCGCGCGTTGACGAGCACCCCGACCGCCGTCAGCCGCACAGCGCCGGCGGCACAGGTCCGCGAGGTCCAGCTCCGGCTTCGGGCCCTGGCCCGTTGGCGGTATGCCATCACCGGCGTCTACTGGTCAGCCCTCGACAGGGCTGTCCTGTCCTTCCAGCAGACACGCAACCTGCCGCAGTCGGGCGTCATCGACGGGCGCACGTGGGCCCGGCTCGTCGCCGAGACCTACCGACCGGGCACCTTCGACGCCTACCGCTACACCGCCGGGCTGGCACCGGTCCTGCCGACCCCCGGGTCGCTCGACGGCCGCTGCCGCACGGGCCGCGTCATGTGTGTCGACAAGGCGACCCGCACCCTGACCTGGGTCGTCGACGGCAAGCCCCTCATGGTCATGTGGGCCCGCTTCGGAGGGCCCGGCCGTGAGACCCGCGAAGGGACCTTCCGGGTCTCTCGCAAGTACGAGTACGTCATCTCCAACCTCTACTTCACGCCGATGCCCTACTCGATGTTCTTCTCGGGTGGACAGGCGGTGCACTACTCGTCGAACTTCGCGCGCCTGGGCTACGCGAGCTCCAGCCACGGCTGCGTCAACATCGCCGACCACGCCCAGCTCGTCTCGCTCTTCTCGCAGGTGCGTGTCGGCGACGAGGTCGTCGTCCGTCACTGAGCCCGACCCGTCCGCTGGACGAACCACCCGGCGAACTGGCTGGGCGCCACTCACCGCACCTGACGGCATACCCCCCCGGTGGGCGGCGCCTGCCACTCACTCGACCCTGGCTGTGACCTTCGTGCCGAGCTCGACGGTGCGGCTCACCGTGCACCACTCGTCGTGCGAGCGCTGGACCATCTTCGGCAGCATCTCGCGGGCGGCGTCACCGCCCTCGCCCTCGGGGAAGCGCACCCGGAAGGTCACGGTGATGTCCTGGAGGTGGTTGCCGTGCTCGTCCTTGACCTTGTCGGCGCTCACCTCGACCTCGAAGTCGTCGGGCTCGGCGCGTCGCGTGGTCACGGTGTCGACGTCGACCGCCGTGCACGCCGCGATGCCGGCGAGGAGCAGCTCGACCGGCGACAGCTCGTCGGTGCCGGAGCTGACGGTGATCGAGCCGCCGCGACGGTTGCGGGCGGTGTAGCGGCCCAGGCTGTCGCGGGTCAGCGTGACGGAACGGAGGTCGGGCGCGTCGGTGCTCATACGGTCAAGCCTTCCAGAAGGGCGGGCGTGACGGGGCGTGCGGCACTCAGCTCCAGGCGTCGGCGAGCAGCTCGTAGGAGCGCAGCCGGTCCTCGTGGTCGTGGGCGCCGCAGGTCACGATGACCTCGTCGACGCCGGTCGCCTCGACGAAGCCGGCGAGCCCGTCGCGCACCTCGTCGGGCGTGCCGACGAGCGAGACACGGGTCATCTCGCTGACGGCCTGGCGCTCGGCCGGCGACCACGACGCCATGAGGCTCGCGATGTCGCCCTGTGGCTCGGGCAGCCCGGCGCGGCGGCCGGTCACGATGCCGTGGAAGCGCTGGAGCACGCTCGTGAAGAGGCGCTCGGCCTCGGCGGTCGTGTCGGCGACCATGACGTTGACGCCGGCCATCGTGCGCGGCGCGTCGAGCCCGCCGGGCTCGGTCGACGGGGTGAAGCGCGAGCGGTAGACCTCGAGCGCGCTCATCAGCGCAGCCGGGGCGAAGTGCGAGGCGAAGGAGTAGGGCAGGCCGAGTGCTGCGGCCACCTGGGCGCCGCCGTGGCTCGAGCCGAGGATCCAGATCGGCACGTGGGTGCCCTCGCCCGGGATGGCACGCACCTTGGCGTCCGGGTCGGGGTCGCCGAGGTAGCCGATGAGCTCCTCGACCTCGCCGGCGAAGTTCATCGCGGCGGCCTCGTTGCGGCGCAGGGCACGCGTCGTGAACGGGTCGGTGCCCGGGGCACGCCCGAGGCCGAGGTCGATGCGGCCGGGGTGGATCGTCGCGAGGGTGCCGAACTGCTCGGCGACGACGTAGGGCGCATGGTTCGGCAGCATGATGCCGCCGGCGCCGACCCGGATCGTCTCGGTCTGGTCGGCGACGTGCCCGATGAGCACCGCCGTCGAGCTCGACGCGACGCCGCGCATGTTGTGGTGCTCGGCCATCCAGTAGCGCTGGTAGCCCCACTTCTCCGCGTGGCGCGCGATGTCGACCGTCGAGGCGATCGCCTCACCGGCGGTGCCGCCGTCGAGGACGGGCACGAGGTCGAGGATGTTCAGCTGGGCTCTGGCGGCAGGACTCACGTGGGTGCCAACGGGCCGCCCGGCTCGCGGTATTCCGCACCGACGGCTTCTTTGCCCGAGCGCGGGGCGCGCCAGGTGACATGTCGCCTTTCGTCCGAGGTGTGACGGAATGGCGGCGCAAAGGATTCTTTTCCCCTCCAGGGGCGCCGTTCGCGGAGCAGACTGGGCTGGCCGCCTGTGGCGGTGGCCGCCGGGTTCGGCGGCCGCTCGGCGAACTACTTTCCGAAGAAGGGGGAACCATGCGTGAAAGAGGTCGGCCCCGGGCAAGGGGTCGGTTGGTGGCTACGACGCTGGGGGTCACCGTCGCGGCGGTGGTCTTCGGTGGTCAGACGGCCGGAGGTGCGGCAGCCAACACCGCCGGAGTCACCATGACTGCGACAGCGGCGGAAACATCGCAAACGGCGCCGCAAGGACTGGTCCGCAGCATCACCAAGGGTGCGAGCGTGTCTTTCCCGGCATCGATGGCCAACGGTCAGCCGAGCGGGGTGCAGACCCATGAACTGGCACCGGGCGTGGGGCCGGACGCCAACGCGAGCGTGCCGCGGAGCCACTCGAGAGGCCCGCGCGGCAAGAACCGCTCGGCGGACGTGCTCCGCCCGCCGGTCGTGGCGCCGACACGCGTCGACGGCTCCGTCGGGCTCAAACGCAGCTGGCTCGGGCTGGACGGCTTCGACCAGCGCTACGCCAACGGGGGCAACCAGTTCTCGGTCGAGCCCCCCGACCAGGGCCTCTGCGTCGGCAACGGCTACGCCCTCGAGGCCGTCAACGACGTCTTGAAGGTCTACCGCACCGACGGCTCCGCGGCCACCGGGGTGAGCGACCTGAACACGTTCTATGGCTACCCGGCGCAGATCGACCGGACGACGGGAATCCAGGGTCCCTTCGTGACCGACCCGACGTGCATCTACGACCACGGCAGCGGCAGGTTCTTCCTGGTCGTGCTCACCCTCGAGGTGGACGGGACCACGGGCGCGCTCCTGGGGCCGAACCACCTCGACCTCGCGGTCAGCCGCACGGGCAACCCCACCGGCCGATGGGACATCTACCGGCTCCCCGTGCAGGACGACGGCACCCAGGGAACGCCGAAGCACAAGAACTGCCCCTGCATCGGCGACTACCCACACATCGGCTCGGACGCCAACGCCGTCTTCCTGACGACCAACGAGTACCCGTTCAGTAACGACCCCGGCGTCTATGGCAACAACTTCAACGGTGCCCAGATCTACGCGCTGGACAAGTCGGCCCTGGCCGCGGGCGCGTCCCGGCTCCACGTCGTGCACTTCGAGAACACCTTCCTCCCGTCCGGAGACTCGAAGGTGCCTGGTTTCACCGTCTGGCCCGCTCAGGTACCCGACTCCCTCTACGCCACGGCCCAGGGCGGGACCGAATACTTCCTGAGCTCCGTCGCCGGCGAGGAGGCGCAGCCGCGCCGGTTCACCGGGATGGCCGACCGGATCGGTGTGTGGTCCGTCTCCAACACCAGGACCATCACCGGGCCTCGACCCGACCTGCAGCTGCAGCGAGGGCTGGTCCACTCCGAGGTGTACGGCGTGCCACCGCTGTCTGAGCAGAAGGTCGGCCCGGTCCCGCTGCGGGACTGCATCCTGACCAACTGCAACGACATCCTCGGAGCCGGCATCAAACCGCCCCGGCAGCAGCCCGAGGGACCGTTGGACAGCAACGACAGCCGCATGCAGCAGGTCTACTACTCAGGTGGCCGGTTGTACGGCGCCCTTGACTCCGTCATGCGGGTCAACGGGACGCTGCAAGCAGGCATCGCCTGGTTCGCGGTGAAGCCGGGAACGACAGCGGGATCCTCGACCGTGGCTCGGCAGGGATACGTCGGCGTGGCCGCGAACAACGTGAACTACCCGGCCCTGGCCGTCCTGCCCGATGGGACTGGGGCGATGGCGTTCTCGCTCGTGGGTCACGACTACTACCCCACAGCCGCCTACACGCTCTTCGGACCCAGCGGGCCGGGGGCCGTGCAGATCGGCGCCCGCGGACGGGCACCGCAGGACGGCTTCTCGGAGTACCAGGCCTTCGCCGACCCCGGCCAGCCGGCCCGTCCGCGCTGGGGCGACTACAGCGCAGCGGTCACGGACGGCTCGAGCATCTTCATGGGCACGGAGTACATCGAGTCGAGGTGCTCGTTCTCCCAGTTCCGCACGGACATGACGTGCGACGGGACCCGGGCCCCGCTGATCAACTGGGCCACGCGGATCTACCAGGTGACGCCGCAGCTCCAGTAAGACCCAGCACCACCCTCAGCGCACCATGCGTGGGCCGGCGGAGACCCGTCCGGCCCACGCCGCTGCACTCTGGGACAGCCACCAGGTACGGCTCCGCCTCCTCGTTCGGGCGGGAAGCGGGCACGGATCACCTCGAACGCCCCTGACGGAGGGGGTGGCCATGCCAAGGTTGCGAGGTGCGAACCTAGTGAAGGGCCTTGCGGTCATCGGCGTGGTCGCGGCTGTCGCGTCCGCCTTCCCAGGTAGGCGACTGCCTCGTCGCAGGGGGCGGCCCCGGCAGACACACGGTGCGGGACCCAGACCGGGGATCCGCCCGCACACGGTCAGTGGGATCACGTCACGGTGGTCGTCTTCGAGAACAAGACGTTGCCCAAGATCATCGGCAACACCGAGGACGCGCCGTATCTGACGTCACTGGCCCGGGCCTGTTCTTACGCCACCAACATGCGTCACCTGACGACGACGAGCCTGACCAACTACATCGCGTTGACCTCTGGGTACACGGGCCACTCCGGTGGCAAGGAGGTCCTCATCACGGGCACCAAGCTCCCGAGGGTGTGGCCCCAGGACAGCGTCAGCATCTTCGAGGCGATGGGCTCCTCCGCCCGCCAGTGGGCCGAGAGCATGCCGAGCAACTGCTTCATGGGCAACTCTCTTCATCCCTCCCCTCCTGGCAACACCGGAATATGCGGCCGGCAAGAGCGCCGTGATCATCACCTTCGACGAGGGCACCTCGAAGTCGTCCCAGATCCCGTTCATCGTCATCTCGCCGTACACCAAGGCGGGTGGCACGACCAGCGTCGCCTACAACCACTACGCGACGCTGGCCGGAGTGCAGCAGATGCTCGGGATCAGCCCGCTGTTGGGGCACGCGGGAGATGACGCGGTGAACTCCATCGCCGACGACTCCGTCCTGGGGCTCGGCTGAGCACCTCCAGCAGGTCAGGACCGAGGCGTCACGGCAGCTTCAGCTGGGGCACCTGGTCGTCGTGGTCGGGGCAGAACGTCTGCACGCCGGCGGCCATGAGCTGCTTCGTGCGCAGCGCCTCGCCGGTGTTGGGCAGCGGCTTGTCGTCGTCGTCGACCGCGATCTGGGCGAGCGTCGACGCCGCCGTTCTTCAGCGCCCAGCACGTCGTCGTCCCGGTCTCGATGTCGTCGTCGACGCTCGCTCCGGTCACCGTGGCGCCGAGCTTCTGCGCGGCCAGGACGAAGTTCGCCTCGTCGGCGGTGATGCTCGGCCTCGCGCTCGCGACGCCGGCCGGCAGGTCGCCCAGCGTCGGGTCGGAGCCACCGCACCCGGCGAGGGCCAGCGTCGACGAGGAGGGCGGCGCCGGCGGCGAGCGCGGTCCGCGGGGCCGGCCGGACGGCATACGTGCTCTCGTTCATCGTTACCCTGAACGCGTGAGCGAGCCGGATCGTCCCCGCGACGCCGCGTCCGCGACGGCTGGCCGCCGAGGCGCCGCTCGCCCGGGGCGCGGTCGTCGCGTCGCTGTCCGCCGTCGTCCTCGGGTTCACCTTCCTGCCGCAGCTGCTCGGTCTGGCGCTCGCCGGGCTCAGCCTGGCGCGCCGCGAGCCGGGCGGCCGCAGGCCCGCGCTCCTCGCCGTCGGGATCAGCCTGCTGCTCACCGTCGTCTGGGGCGTCGTGCTCGGCCTGCTCCTCAAGTGGTGGGCCGCCTCCCGCTGAGCGCGCCGGCAACCGACGTCCACCCGTGGCTGGGTGGATGCGGCGGCTCGGCGATCTCCGCCGCAACGCCCCCGCCGTGGCTGGATCGTTGCGGCGCACCGGGCGCTCGATCCCGCGGGTGCGCTACTGGGAGTACGTCGAGAGGAACTTCTCGAGGCGACCCATCGCGTCCTCGAGGTCCTCGACCCGCGGGAGGAAGACGAGCCGGAAGTGGTCGTGGCGTGGCCCAGTTGAAGCCGGTGCCGTGCACGATGAGCAGCTTCTGCTCGCGCAGCAGGTCGAGGGCGAACCGCTCGTCGTCGCGGATGTCGTAGACCTTCGGGTCGAGCCGCGGGAAGAGGTAGAGCGCCCCCTCGGGCTTCGTCACCGAGACGCCGGGGATCGCGTTGAGCATCTCCCACGCGACGTTGCGCTGCTCGAGCAGCCGGCCGCCGGGCAGGATCAGCTCGTTGATCGACTGGTAGCCGCCGAGCGCCACCTGGATCGCGTGCTGCGCGGGCACGTTGGCGCACAGCCGCATGTTGGCGAGGATGTCGAGGCCCTCGAGGTAGTTGCGCGCGTGCTCCTTGGGCCCGGTGATCGCGAGCCAGCCGGAGCGGAAGCCGGCGACCCGGTAGGCCTTGGACAGGCCGTTGAAGGTCAGGCAGAGCAGGTCGGGCGCGAGGGAGGCGATCGAGGTGTGCGTCGCGTCCTCGTAGAGGATCTTGTCGTAGATCTCGTCGGCCATGATGATCAGCTCGTGCTCGCGCGCCACCTGCGCGATGGCCTCGAGCACCTCGCGCGGGTAGACGGCGCCGGTCGGGTTGTTCGGGTTGATGACGACGATGGCGCGGGTGCGGTCGGTGACCTTGCTCCGGATGTCGTCGAGGTCGGGCGCCCAGCCGGCCTGCTCGTCGCAGACGTAGTGCACGGCGTTGCCGCCGGCGAGGCTCGCGGCCGCGGTCCACAGCGGGTAGTCCGGCGCCGGGATGAGCACCTCGTCGCCGTTGTCGAGCAGGCCCTGCATCGCCATGACGATGAGCTCGCTGACGCCGTTGCCGAGGTAGATGTCCTCGACGCCGACCGGCGGGAAGTCGCGCAGCTCGTAGTGCTGCTTGACCGCGCGCCGGGCCGAGAGGATGCCCTTGCTGTCGCTGTAGCCCTGCGCCGTCGGCAGCTCCTGGATGACGTCGACGAGGATGTCCTCGGGCGCCTCGAAGCCGAACGGCGCCGGGTTGCCGATGTTGAGCTTGAGGATGCGGTGCCCCTCGTCCTCGAGCCGCTTGGCCTCGGCGAGGACGGGACCACGGATCTCGTAACAGACGTTCTGGAGCTTCTTGCTCTGGGTGACCGCGCGCATGTGCACCAGCGTCCCATTGGCGTATGCCGTGGGCCGCGCCATTCCCACGATGTGGCCCGTGCCGTCGATCACGCGTCCGTCGCGTCCGCCTCCGTGTCGGCATCCGTGAGGCGGGACGGGGCGGCCGCTCGGGCTCTCACCGGAGGAGGCAGCCGAAGCTGCTGGCGGCGCTGCGGGCCGTCAGCGACCCCACGAGCGAGGTGTCGCTCGGGGCCAGCACGTCGATCGTGAGCAGGTGCCCCTCGGCCGTCTGCGTCAGGTGCGCGTAGACGGGGAGGCCGGACTTCTGCTGCGCCCAGCCCGGTCTGCTCGAGGTAGCCGACGAGCTCGGCGGCCTGGGGGCCCGTCGACTGGCGGGTAGCCCCGGGTCACGGTGCCGTCGATGGCCTCGCGGCAGGGCGGGATCTCACTGTGCCCGAGCGGCGTCATCGTGTGGTCGAGCTGCTCGACCTGCCGGACCAGGGTCTCGTAGGCGGCGACGTCGTCGGCGTGCACACGGCCCGACCAGGCCCAGGCGCCGAAGGCGATCAGCCCGACGACGAGCACCACGAAGCCGATGACCACGAGGCTCCGACGCCGCCGCGCGACGGTGCCGGCCCTGGTCGCCTCGGATCCGTCGTCGGCTGCGTTCGCGGCGCGTCGCGGGAGTCGACGCGTGGACGCGGCGGTCGGCCGTCCCCGGGCGGGGCCTCGTCGACGAAGCCGGAGTCACTCACCGGGACAGTGTGGGACACGGCGGACCGGGCGCGGCAGCGGCGGCTCGGTCAACTGTCGCCGTTCCGTGACCGGGTCACCCTCGCCGCACCAGGGGCCGGTCGAGGTCGAGCACGTGCCGCCAGTCGGTGCGACGGGCGGTGCGCAGCCCGCGCCGCAGCAGCAGGACGAGGACGACGAGGGCGATCGGCACCCCGACGGCCGTCGTCGTCAGGCCGAGGCTGTAGCCCTCCGGCAGGGTCGCGAAGCAGACGACGGTGGCGACGACCGCGAGGGGCCGCTCGAGGCGCTCCTGCCACAGAGCGCCGAGCGACACGGCGAAGAGCGGGAGCGCCCACAGGTAGTACCACCCGAGGAAGACGGGGGCGAGCACGACGACGGCGAGCATGGCCCACGCGATGCCGCGCACCGGCCGCAGGCGCGCCTCGGCCGCCGCAGCCCTCGTCGGCCAGGCCGCGGGTGTCAGCCGGCTTGAGCGCCGCGAGCCAGATGAGCACCAGGAGCAGGGCGAGGACGAGCAGGGCGACGGCCCGCGCGGTCGCGATGCCGGTCTCGCGCCACTCGTCGTGGCCGAGGAGGTGCCCGACCGCCCCGACGGCGACGCCGATCGCGGTGGGCAGCGACGTCCACTGCTCGTTCTTGCCCGGGGTCCCCGTCGGGTTGAGCCAGGAGAAGCCGAGCCCCGTCACCACCCCGCCGAGCACCATCGGCACCCCCGCGCAGAGAGCCGTCAGCGCCCCGGCCCGCACCACCTCACCCCAGCGGGCGTATGCCGTCCCGTCCGTCCCCGACGCCCGCGCCGACGCGGCGTGGCGGGCCCAGAGGATCGCGACGAACGGCAGGGCGATGACGGCCGTGACCTTGACCATGGCTCCGAGCGCGATGACGACGCACGCGACGGCGAACCGCCCGCGCAGGGCCAGGGCGAGCCCGCCGAGGACCGCGCCGACCATGAGCGCGTCGTTGTGCGCTCCCCCGACGAAGTGGGCGCCGACGAGCGGCACCGCGACCCCCAGCCAGATGGCCCGCACGGGCGACCAGCCGAGCCGGCGGGCCACGTCGGGCACGGCCCACGCCAGGACGACGACGCCGACGACCGCGAGCAGCCGAAGGAGCAGGAGGGCGACCCACAGCTCGCCGGAGACCGCGGCGACGGCCCGGGCCAGCAGCAGCCACACGGGGCCGTAGGGCGTCGAGCTGTCGAGCCACGTGGGCGCCGTCGACCCCCGCCACGGCGAGTCGAGCTCGCGGACGACGTGGTCGTAGGGACTGAGCCCCTGGTCCCAGAGCAGGCCCTGGGCGGCGTACGAGTAGAGGTCGCGGCTGTAGAGGGGCATGGCGGCGACGAGCGGCGCGAACCACAGCGCGATCGTCACCCACCACCACCGCACCGAGACCTCGGCGTCGCGCAGGCGCCACCACGCGATGACGAGCACCGCCATCGCGAGCACCGACACCGTCGCGAGCAGGGGGGAGCCGCCGCTTGGCCGACCACGGCGCCACACCCGGCCACAGCACCCGGCGGTTGGGGCGCGGCAGGGCTCCCGAGCCCCACGAGGCGGCGGCGAGGACGACCCCGCTGGCGCAACCCGCCCAGCGCGCCCACGACCCCGCGACCGCCGGAGCGCGATGCCGGCGACCGCGGACGACGTGACGCCGGCCCGGCGCTCAGCCATGGGTGACCGGTTCGTCACCCCAGGCGAGCAGGCGCCACCCGCTCGCGGGCTCACCCTCCATCGTGACGACGTGGGCGTTGTCGAGGCGCCGCCCGTCGAAGAAGTCGGCGTCCAGCCCGAGCGACGCCGAGCACCAGACCCGCATCGCCGCACCGTGGCTCACGGCGACCGCGGACTCGTGCCCGTCGGAGGCGATGCGCGCGATCGCCTCGTCGTAGCGCGCCATGAAGCGGGCGCCGCTGTCGCCGCCCGGGATCGTGTGCTCCGGGTCGTCGCGCCAGCGGACCACGGCGTCGATGTAGGGCTGCCAGTCGGTCGACATCTCGTAGTCACCGGCCTGGATCTCGCGCAGGCCCGGCAGCACGACCATCTCGAGGCCCAGCATCTCGGCGAGCGGTGCAGCGGTCTGCTGGGTGCGCACGAGGTCGGAGGTGTAGATCGCGCCGAGGTCCTCCGCGCCGAGCCGGTCCGCGAGCGCCCGAGCCTGCGCCCGGCCCTCGTCGGTGAGGTCGAGACCCGGCACGGCGGTGTCGAGCTGGCGGGCGACGTTGGCGTGGGTCTGCCCGTGCCGCACGAGGAAGAGCCGCACCTCAGAGACCCTTCACGGTGACGCCGCTCAGGCACTCGACGCCCGTGCTCGGACCGGTGTGGAAGTTCTTGATGGACACCGGCTGTCGCCGCACCGGCCGCGAGCTTCACGTCGACCTCCTTGCTGGCCACGTCGGACCCGTCGGACGTCTTGACGAGGAAGACGGCCACGGTGAACGTGTGCTCCTGGGAGTCGGAGTTCGTGAGCGTCCCGGTGAAGCTCCACGACTCGCCGGTGGCCCGACAGCTCGTGCTCGTGAGGCTCGACGCCGCGTCGAAGAGGCTGCCGTCGCTCGGCCCGGTCGTGGCGGCCGGGTCCGGTGCGTCGTCGCTCGGGGTGACGGGCATGATCGTCGGTTGCATGGGCACGCTGACCGTCGGGGCCACGGCGTCGTCGGGCGACGGCGTGGGCTGACCGCATCCGGCCACGGCGAGGACGAGCGAGGCGGAGAGGGCCAGCGCGACGGTCGGCACGGCATACGCCCGTGCGCCGCGGCGTCCGCGGGTGGCTGGGCGGGGTCGGCGGGGCATGGGCACGTGCGGCCCCTTCCTGTCGGGAGGTGTGCGCCGCCCATTGTGCCCCGCGCAGCGGTCAGGGCAGCAGCAGCCGGGCCGCGACCGCCGCCGCGATGACGAGAAGGCCGGCCGCGAGGGCCAGGGTGTCGGGCAGGCGCCACGGCGCCGGGCCCGCCCACGTGCGCCGCCGCGCCTCGGCGAACCCGCGCGCATCCATCGCCAGCGCCAGCGTCGACGCCTGGGCGAGCGCACCGACGAGCAGGCCGCCCGTGACGACGAGCGCCTCCCGGCCCCGGGCGAGCGGTCCCCGGTCGGCGCGGATGCCGCGCACCCGGCGCGTCGTCATGAGCTCGCCCCACAGGGTGTCGAACGACTGGAGCCGCTGCAGGGCGGCCGTCGCCGCGACGACGGGCCGCGCCGGGAGCCGGAGCCGCTGCGCGAGGTGGTCGCCGAGGGCCTCGGGGTCGAGGAAGCCGACGACGAAGGCGGAGGGCACGAGCAGACAGAGCACGCGCAGCGCGGCACCCGACGGCGACCTCGAGGTCACGGCCGCCGAGGAGCCACGCGGACCACGCGACGCCGACGACGGCGAGGGCGGCCGGGGCGAGTCGGGCCAGGACCCCCCGGAGGCGGCCCTCGGGAGGGCGACCGGGGCCGGGGGCGAGGAGGCCGACGAGGCCGAGCACCACCTCGACGGCGAGGACGGCCAGGCCCTGGCGCCACGTGTCGAGCAGCGCGGGCAGGGGCAGGACGCAGAGCGCCGACGCGAGCAGCGCGAGCGGGCCGACCCGGGCGAGCAGCGGCCGGCGCTCCGGCTCCGGGTCGGGTGCCGGCTGGGCGGGTGCCACGAGGTGGACGACATGGTCGGCGTCGTCGACGACGCCGGGGTCATGGGTCGTGACGACGACCGCCGCACCCTCGTCACGGGCCGCGGCCAGGACGCCCGAGACGGCCGCCCACGTCAGCCGGTCCTGCCCGACCGTGGGCTCGTCGGCGAGCACGAGCGCGGGGCCGTGCGCGACGGCGGACGCCATCGCCAGGCGCCGCTGCTCGCCGCCGGAGAGCTGGCGCGGGTCGGCGTCGGCGAGGTGGGCGAGCCCGAGCGCGGCGAGCAGGGCGTCGGCCCGTCGGCCGGCGACGGCGGGGTCGTGGCCGAGGGCGAGCGGGGTCGTCAGGACGTCGTCACGCACGGTGCGGCCGACGAGCGCGGTGGCCGCACGCTGCGGCACCCAGGCCACGACGCGCGCGAGGTCGGGCGAGGACCACTCGTGCGGTGGCGTGAGCCGGTCGCGGGCGTCGGCTCGGTCTCCCGGCCTCGGCCGGCGTGAGCGGCAGCGCGACGTCCACGGTGCCACGCGCCGGCGTCGACGAGGCCGCCGAGCGCCGACATGAGCGAGGACTTGCCGGCGCCGCTCGGTCCGACGAGGGCGAGCGAGCGGCCGGCCCGCGCCTCGAGGTCGGAGCCGTCGACGGCCAGCGTCGTGCGCGAGCGCTCACCGAGCCGCCGGCTGCGGTGCTCGACCCGGACGCCGGAGGCCGCCGCGACGACCCGGCCCTGCGGCACCCGTCCCGCCGCTGCGTCCGGCGCGGGGTCGAGGACCAGCGCGAGGGGCTCGGGATCAGGCACGCCCGGGACCCAGATGCCCTGAGCCGCAAGCGATTCCCCGTGCTCGGCCAGCACCGGCCAAGGCTCGCCGTCGGCGATGACCGAGCCCGACGCGTCGAGAACGACGAGACGGTCGACGCGGTCGAGCCACCCGTCGAGGCGGTGCTCGACGACGACGAGCGTGAGCCCGCGCCGCGCGACGACGTCGGCCACGACGGCCCGCACGTCCGCAGCGGTGGCGGCGTCGAGCATCGCCGTCGGCTCGTCGAGCAGCAGCACCGACGGCTCCAGGACAAGGGCGCCGGCCAGGGCGAGCCGCTGGGACTCCCCGCCGCTCAGCGTCGCCGGCGAGCTCTCGGGGGGCATGGTCAGGCCCACCTCGCGCAGCGCGCGACTCGACGCGGGACGGCATCTCGCCGCGGGGCAGCGAGACGTTCTCCAGGCCGAAGGCGACGTCCCGACCGATGCTCGAGGCCACGACACCGGCGCCGGGATCCTGCAGCACGAGGCCGACCGAGCCCGGGACGTCCTGCGGCGCCTGACCGCCCACCGTCACCGTGCCCGACAGCTCGCCGGCGTCTGCCGTGAGCAGCAGGCCGGCGACGGCCCGCAGCAGGGTCGACTTGCCCGACCCGCTCGGCCCGGCGAGCAGCACGCGCTCGCCGGGCTCGATGGTGAGGTCGAGGCCGTCGAGCACCGGACGCGAGCGACCGAAGGGGCGCCACGTCAGGTCCCGGAGGCGTACCTCGACCCCGCCGGTCGCCCGGGCGTGGTCTCGGCCCCGTTCCTCTGCCCGCGTCGTCACCGGGGTGTCCACCGCGCGGCGGTCAGACGGCGCGCTGCTCACGGACCTCCTGGCCCGGCGGGAACGGGTTCAGCGCTCCCGCGGCCGCGAGCAGCCGCGTCAGGCCGACGGCGAGGAGCGAGCCGAGGACCGCCACCGACGCACCGAGCAGGAGGAGGTAGGCGATCTTGTAGCCCCAGCCCCAGTCGGTCCAGTACGAGTACCACTCGTAGACGGCCTCGAAGGCGCCGCCGAGGAAACCGCCGAGCAGCAACGGCGCCCAGCGGTACACGGCATACCCGAAGGCGGCGAAGCCGAGCTCCACGCCGAGGCCCTGGACGAGGCCGGACACGAGCGTGGCCAGGCCCCACTGGGTGCCGATGAGCGCGGACACGATGGCGGCGAGCAGCTCGGTGAAGACGGCCGCGCCGGGACGCCGGATGATGAGCATGCCGACGATGCCGGCGACGAGCCACGGCCAGTTGAAGAGGGCGCCGAGGGGCGGGAAGGCCGCCGAGACCGCGTTCGACGGGACGGCGTAGACGAGGCCCCAGGCCCAGTACGCGACGCCGAAGGCGACGCCGAGGAAGGCGCAGGTGAGCAGGTCGATGGTGCGCCAGCGGGTCAGCGGCCCGCTCGCGGTGATGGTCGCGCTGGTGGTTCTGGACATGGTGTGTCTCCCGGGTTCCAGTGATGACAAGTGGATACCTGGGGGAAGCCAGCCGGACGGACACGTCGATGACGTATGCCGTGCGGTGGCCTGAGAAATACCGACTTCCTTCGCCGGTGCTAACCGGAGCAGGTTCGAGGGTCTGCGGCTCGGCCTTCTGGCTGCCGCACTCTCAGCGCGTGGTGCGCTCCCCTGTCGTGATGGGTGGTGGTGCTCTTCAGTTGTGGAGGTGACTCTACTCGTGAGTGCCGGCGGCAGCGTGGGTACAGTCAAGCCATGGCTTCCAAGGACACGAAGAAGGCGCTCGCGAAGGCCTCGGACAAGGCATCCGCGAAGGTCGACGAGACGCAGCGCACCCCGGTCGGCGGTCCGGTCTGGAAGCTCCTCAGCGTCGGGACGACGATCATCGCGACCAAGCTCGCGACCGACGCCGCGCAGAAGGGCTGGAAGCTCGCCACCGGTCGGCAACGTGCCCGTCAAGGGCGACTTCGAGCGTGAGCGCCGCCGGGACGTCATCCTCTTCACCGCCCTCTCCTCGATGGCCGTCGCCGCCGCCCGGGTCGCTGCAGAGCGCGGTGCAGCGGCGTACTACCGCCGCTCGCACCGGCCACCTGCCCAAGGCCCTCGAGGACGACCAGGTGAAGCCGACCGACAAGAAGGTCGCGAAGAAGCTGGACCGGGCGAAGGCCAAGGCGGAGAAGGCGACCCAGAAGGCCATCGACAAGGCCACCGGTAGCCGGAATAGCTCGACCCGCGCCGGCCCCGGCAGACCCGCGTACGGGACCGAGGCCCCTGTCGCGCGCGTCGCCTTCCGCCGCACGCTCGAGGAAGCGGCGGGCGCGCCCGCGCCCCAGGCCCGCCGCGAGCCCTGGAGGAGGGCCTCGCCGTCGACGTCGGACACCAGATGAGGGGTGGTGCTGAGGGTCCGCTGAGCGGCCGCTGAGCCGGCACCATCCGGCGTGCTCCCACCGGATGGTGCCCCAGCGGATGGTGCCCCAGCGGCTGGGCGGGGAGGGCGTCGACCGGCGCGGTTCAACCGCCGGACGCCGGCACGAGCACCGCGGCACCCCGGACCCGCCCCGCCTCCAGGTCGACCAGCGCGCGGTCCGCCTCGCCCATCGGCACCGCGGTCGTGGCGACCCGAAGGCCCAGCCGCTCGGCCAGCAGCAGGAACTCCTCGCCGTCCTGCCTGGTGTTGCTCGTGACGCTGCGCAGCGACCGCTCCCGGAAGAGGTGGCGCTGGTAGTCGAGCACGGGTACGTCGCTGAGGTGGATGCCGGCCACGGCGAGGGTGCCCCCGGGAGCCAGGGCCTCGAGAGCGACCGGGACCAGCTCGCCGACCGGCGCGAAGAGGATGGCGGCGTCGAGCGGCACCGGGGGCGCGTCGTGCGGGCCGCCGACCGAGGCCGCGCCGAGCTCCGCAGCAAGGGCGCGAGCCTCGGCGCCGCGCGTCAGCACGTGCACCTCGGCGCCCTGGGCGACGGCGACCTGCGCCGTCAGGTGGGCGCTCGCGCCGAAGCCGTAGATGCCGAGCCGTCCACCGGGCGGCAGCTCCGCCCGTCGCAGCGACCGGTAGCCGATGATGCCGGCGCAGAGCAGCGGCGCCGCCTCGACGTCCGCGAACGAGGCCGGGACCCGGTAGGCGTACGCCTCGGGCACCACGGCATACTCCGCGTAGCCGCCGTCGGCGTCCCATCCGGTGTAGCGCGAGGCGGCGCAGAGGTTCTCGCGTCCCGAACGGCACCATCGACACGAGCCGCACGTGCCCGCAGCCAGGCGAGGCCCACGCGGTCCCCCGGCACGAAACGATGGGCCCCCTCGCCGAGGAGGGCGACCTCGCCCACCACCTCGTGGCCGGGCACGAGGTGGTGCCGGTGCCGCGGCAGGTCGCCCGTGACGACGTGCAGGTCGGTGCGGCACACCCCACAGGCCCGGACGTGGACCAGGACCTCGCCCGGCCCGGGCTGCGGGATGGGCAGCTCGGCCCGGGCGAGCGGGTGCCTGCGCAGCGGTCCCGGCTCGTCGACGACCCACGCCTGCATGGTGCCCATGGCGCCTCCCTCGGGTCGTCGGCCGGGCGGGCGCACGACCTGTCCCGATCCCAGACCCACATCGCGCACCGGCACAAGGGCCCAAGGTCCCGCGATCGGGTCCCACCGGTCTGCGACTCGGAGCCCTTCGGCCCTGAGTGCGCGCCCCCGACCGGTGCTGTCCTGATCTGAGACCGGTCGAGGAGGCCAACGTGAGAGCACATGTCGGAGACCGCATCGTCCTTGCGGCAGAGCACATCGACGAGCCCACCCGCGACGGGGAGGTGCTCGAGGTCCGCGGAGCCGACGGTGGTCCGCCCTTCGTCGTGCGGTGGGCGGACGGTCACACCGGCCTGATCTACCCGGGGCCGGGATCGGTGCTCCACCTCGGCGTGCCCGGTGACGAGAAGGCCGCGATCCCCGAGCCGGCGCCGGTGCCGACGAGTCCCGAGGACCGATCGCAGACCCTCCGCGAGTGGCAGGTCCGTGTGTCGGTGCTCGAGTCCGGGGACGACACGAGTGCCACGGTCGTGCTCGTCGCCGACCCGCCGGACCGCCTCAGTGCCCAGGGGACGAGCCACCGCTCCTCCGACGACGTGGCGTCGCCTCGGATCGGGGACGAGATCGCCGTCGCCCGCGCGCTGCGCCACCTGGCGGACCAGCTCGTCGGGGAGGCGGAACGGGACATCGAGGAGCGCACCGGCGAGGAGGCGCACGTCCGGGCGACGTGACCGACCACGCGATGAACGGGAGAGCCGCCAGACCCCACCGACACGGACCGGCACCGGCCCTCGCGTACCTCGGTGCTCCTCGGCGCGGCCGGGCTCACCGGCCCACCGGGCGCTCGGCGACCCCGGCCGGGACCCGCGCTCGGCCGCGTCTTGTCGCACGAAGACCTTCCGGGCCGGGTCTCGAGGTGGTGTCCTTGGAGGGAGCAGAGCCCACGCGAGGAGGTGTGCCATGCAGGCACAGGTCGGTGACCGCATCACGATGGCCGCGGAACACGTCGGTCAGAGCACGCGCGAGGGCGTCATCCGGGAGGTGAAGGGCGAGGGTGGCGCTCCCCCCTACGTCGTCGAGTGGGCCGACGGCCACACCGGCCTGATCCACCCCGGCCCGGGATCCGTGCTGCGCTGCCAGCACCCCGACGACGAGCCGGCGACCAGCTAGAGCTCGAGCGCGCGCACGATCGGCACCCCGGCCCGGTAGGCGAGGTGCAGGTGGCTCGGCGCGTCGAGGACGGCCAGCTCGGCCGGCTGGCCGGGCGCGACGCGTCGGTCGAGGCCGAGCGAGCGCGCCGAGACCGCCGTCGCGGCGTGCAGCGCCTCGGCCGGGGTCAGGCCCATCTCGCGCACCGCGAGCGCGATGGCGAACGGGATCGACGACGAGTAGCACGTGCCGGGGTTGCAGTCGCTCGCGAGCGCCACGTCGACGCCCGCGTCGATGAGCGCCCGCCCGTCGGGGTAGGGCGAGCGGGTCGAGAACTCGACCCCGGGCAGCAGCGTCGCGACCGTGGTGCCGCGGGCGGCGACGAGCGCCTCGACGTCGGCGTCGTCGAGGAAGGTGCAGTGGTCGACACTGCGCGGCCCCGAGCTCGCAGGCCAGCCGGACGCCGGGGCCGTGGCCGAGCTGGTTGCCGTGGACCCGCAGGGCGAGACCCGCGGCGCGGCCGGCCTCGAGGATCGTGCGCGCCTCGTCGCCGTCGAAGGCGTGCGCCGAGTGCGGCTCGCAGAAGACGTCGATGCTCTCGGCCAGCGCGGTCGGTCCGTCGGCGACGACCGCGCCGAGCATCGGCCCCGTCACGAGGTCGACGTATGCCGCTCGCCGCGTCGCGTACTCGCGTGGCACGACGTGCGCGCCGAGGAAGGTCGTGTGCGGGGTGAGCTCACGGGCGATGCGCAGGCTGCGCAGCTCGTCGTCGAGGGTCAGGCCGTAGCCGCTCTTGATCTCGACCGTCGTCGTGCCCTGGGCGCGCATCTCGGCGACGCGGGCGGCGACGAGGGCGCGCAGCTCGTCGTCGCTCGCGGCGCGGGTCGCCGCGACCGAGACGGCGATGCCGCCCCCGTCGTAGGGCGTGCCGGTCATCCGGGCGGCGAACTCCGCCGACCGGTCACCGGCGAAGACGAGGTGGGTGTGCGAGTCGACGAAACCGGGGATGACGGCACGGCCGCCGAGGTCACGGCGCTCGTCGGCGTCGGGCGCCTCGACCTCGGGACCGACCCACTCGATGACACCGTCGTCGGAGACGACGAGCGCCGCGTCGCGGACGATGCCGAGGAGGGCGTCGCCGGGGTCGGCGTGATCGTCGCCGCGGGCCGGGTCGTTCGTCGTCAGCTCCGCGATGCCCGTGAGGAGCAGGCTCACGCCGGGACCCCTCCGGCGACGCGGTCGATGGCGCCGACGAGCATGCGGCCGACGTCGCCCATCCGGTGGTGGCCGTCGCTGACGACGACGTCGCCACCGACGACGACGGTCGAGACGTCAGAGGCCACGCACGCGTAGATGATCTGGTCGTAGGGCGGCGCCCGCCGTGTTGACGGTGTCGGTGCGCACCGTGACGAAGTCGGCGAGCGCGCCCTTGCTCAGGTGGCCCCCGTCGGACCAGCCGAGGGACCGGTAGCCGTTGAAGGAGGCCGCGAGGAGCAGGTCGTCGGCCGAGAAGCGGTCGCGCTCGTTGGTGACGAGCCGCTCGTGCATCTCGAGCCCGCGCAGCTCCTCGAACGGGTCGATGACGACGTGCTGGTCCGAGCCCAGCGAGAGCGGGCTGCCGGCGTCGTGCAGGGCGCGGGCCGGGCCGATGCCGTCGGCGAGGTCACGCTCGGTCGTCGGGCAGAAGCACGCGCCGGTGCCGGTGCCGCCGAGGAGCTCGATGTCGCGGTCCTCGAGGTGCGTGGCGTGCACGGCCGTCGAGTGGGCGCCGAGGGCACCGGCCTCGTCGAGCAGCTGGGTCGGGCTCGCGCCGTAGAACATCTGGCACGCGAGGTTCTCGCCGTGCTGCTCGGACAGGTGCACGTGGAGCGGCAGGTCGCCTGCGGCCTCGACGACCTTCGGGAGGTCCTCGCGCTTGACCGCACGGACCGAGTGGATCGCCGCGCCGAGCCGCACGCGGTCGGTCTCGGGGCGCCGCGCCGACATGCGCTCCGCCCACGCCTCGACCGAGCCGTCGCTGAACCGGCGCTGACCCGGGTGGAGCTCGACGTGGCCGCCGCCGTTGAGGCCGCCCTCGAGGTAGCACGTGTCGAGCAGCGTGAGCCGGATGCCGGCCTCGTCGGCCGCCTGGCGCACCGCGAGACCCATCGCGTTCGGGTCGCGGTAGGGGTGCCCGCCCGGACGGTGGTGGACGTAGTGGAACTCCCCCACCACCGTGATGCCGGCCTGCACCATCTCGGCGAAGACGGCCCGCGCCAGCGCGAAGTACGTGTCGGGGTTGAGCTGCTCCGCGGCGGCATACATCTGCTCGCGCCAGCTCCAGAAGTTGCCGCCACCGCCGTTGACGCGGCCGCGCAGGGCGCGGTGGAAGGCGTGGCTGTGGGCGTTGGCCATGCCGGGCAGCGTCACGCCGGCGAGGCGGACGTCGTCGGGCTGCGGGTCTGCGTCGACGAGGACGTCCTTGAACAGGCCGTCCTGCGTCACGAGGCGCACACGGCGCGCCAGTCCTCCTGTCAGCCAAGCACTCTCGCACCAGAAGGTCGTCATCGGGCCTCGCTCATCGACTCGGGGTCCTTCCCTGTGCACAGCTCGGTCACGACGGCGGTGAGGGCCGTGACCCCATGGTGGCAGTCCTCGGTGCTCGCGAACTCGTCCGGTGAGTGTGAGACACCTGTGGGGTTGCGGACGAAGAGCATCGCGCTCGGCACCCCGTGCGTCGCGAGGATGCCCGCGTCGTGCCCGGCGCCCGTGCCGAGCAGCGGCGCGTCGGGGAGTATGCCGTGCAGCCGCTCCACGAGTCGCGTGTCGAAGGTCGTCGTCGGGGTCCACGACTCCTCGGTGGTCGTCGCCCCCATCCGGGCGGCCTCCGACGACACGGCGTCCACGACCGCGTGGACGACGTGCTCGCTCTGACCGCGTGCGTCGAGCCAGGCCGTGACGTGGCTCGGGATGGCGTTGACGCCGCCCGGGACGACGTCGACCTTGCCCACGGTGGCCACGCAACCGAGCCCCACGGCATACGACCGCGCTGCCTGGACGACGTCGGCGAGGCCGAGCATGGCGTCCTGGCGGTCGCCGATGCGGGTGGTGCCGGCGTGGTTGGCCTCGCCGGGGATGTCGATGCGCCACCGGCCGTGCGGCCAGATGTCGGTGCCGATGGCGACCGCACGGGACGGGTCGGTGAGGTCGTCGCCGCCGTCGGGCGCGAGCGCGAGGGCCTTGCCCTGCTCGACGTGCAGCTCGACGAAGCGGCCGATGCGCCGCACGGCCTCGTCGTCGCGGCCCAGGGTCTCGGGGTCACGCCCCGCGCTGCGCCACGCCTCGGCCATCGAGACGCCGTCGGCGTCGGTCAGCGACCGGGCCCGGTCGGCGTCGAGAGCACCGGTGATGATGCGGGAGCCGGCGCAGGCGATGCCGAAGCGGGCGCCCTCCTCGTCGACGAAGTTGACGACGCCGAGCGGCACGTCGGGCTCGGACGCCGGCCTCGCGCAGCGCGTCGACGGTCGCGAGCGCGCTGACGACCCCGAGCGGGCCGTCGAAGGCGCCGCCGTCGGGCACGGAGTCGAGGTGCGAGCCGATGACGACGCCGGGCGTCGCTGTCGGGGTCGCCCCACCAGCCCCACTGGTTGCCGGCGCGGTCCTCGACGAGGTCGAGTCCGCGGGCCGCGCACTCGGCCGCGAACCACTCCCGCAGGTCGTGGTCGGTGCGGGTCCAGGCGTAGCGGCGGTAGCCGCCCGTCGCGGCGTGCGCGACCGACGGGCTCGAGGTCGGCCCACATCCGGTCGAAGCTCGTCGTCACCTCGATCACCACTCCTCGCATCGCCGGCGCCTGGCGCCGGGCTCCGTAACTAGGCTGTCGCACATGTCCACCGATGCCGCGACGCCCGACCGCGATGACACCGCCGAGCGTAGTGAGTCCGGCGAGATCCGCACGCCGGCGGTCGACGCCGTCCTCGCGGCCGGCATCGAGCACACCGTGACGCGGCACGGTCGCGTCTCGAGCCTCGAGGAGGCGGCCGCCGCCCGGGGCATCGAGCCGCGCGACCTCATCAAGACCCTCGTCGTGCGTCGCGCCGAGGACGACCACGTCTTCGTCCTCGTGCCCGGTGACCGCACGTTCTCGTGGGCCAAGGTGCGCGCCCTGCTCGGCACGAACCGCATCTCGATGCCCGACGCCGAGGCCGCGAAGGCCGTCACGGGCTACGAGCGCGGCACCATCACCCCGTTCGGGTCGGCCACGCGCCTGCCGGTCATCGCCGACAGCCACCTCGTCGGGCGCCGCATCTCGATCGGCGGCGGCGCTCACGGCGTCGGCCTGACGGTGCAGGGCGACGACGTCATCCGCCTCTTCGACGCGACGGTCGCCGACATCTCCGACGAGGAGACCCGCAGGACCCCCTGACCTGCCCACCCTCTCAACCGTCGAAAGGCCACGTTCGGCCGCCTCCCACCGTCGAAAGGCCACGTTCGGCCGCCTCCCCACCGTCGAAAGGCCACGTTCGGCCGCCTCCCGTCGCGTCGAGTGGCCACGAGGGCCCAGACTGGTCGTCATGTCCCGACCCCCGCTGCCCACCAAACCGTGCGCCCGCTGCGGCCGCACCATCACGTGGCGCAAGGCCTGGGAGCGCGACTGGGGATCGGTGCGCTGGTGCTCCGACAACTGCCGCAAGCACGGCCTGACCCCGGTCGACCTCGAGCTCGAGGACGCCCTCGACGCAGCTCGTCAGGGCGCACGCCGCCTCGGCCACGGTCGACCCGTCGGAGGCGGCGCGAGCCGTCGGAGGCGCGGACTGGGCGACGCTCGTCGAGCCGGCCCGCAACGCCGCCCGACGGCTCGTCGCCGCCGGCCGCGCCGAGATCACCAGGGCGGGCGGGTCATCGACCCGGACCACGCGAAGGGCCCGATCCGGGTCCGTCGCCCCCGCTGACCCCACCGACACCACCGAGCCCCCGGTTCGAGGTGTTCGCGCGGCGCCCGGGCCGCGGAGACATCGACCGACGGGGGAGCGGCATACGCCGCTCTCAGCCCTCCTGCATCGGGATGCGGACGCCGCGCTCGTGCGCGACCCGGTCGGCGATGTCGTAGCCGGCGTCGACGTGGCGGATGACGCCCATGCCGGGGTCGTTCGTCAGGACGCGCGCGAGCTTCTGCGCGGCGAGGTCGGTGCCGTCGGCGAGGGACACCTGGCCGGCGTGCAGGCTGCGGCCGATGCCGACGCCGCCGCCGTGGTGGATCGAGACCCAGCTCGCGCCCGAGCTCGTGTTGACGAGCGCGTTGAGCAGCGGCCAGTCGGCGATGGCGTCGGAGCCGTCGGCCATCGCCTCGGTCTCGCGGTAGGGGCTCGCGACCGAGCCGCAGTCGAGGTGGTCGCGACCGATGACGATCGGGGCGCTCGACCTCGCCGGTGCGGACGAGCTCGTTGAAGGCGAGACCCGCCTTGTCGCGCTCGCCGTAGCCCAGCCAGCAGATGCGGGCAGGCAGGCCCTGGAAGGCGATTCGCTCCTGGGCGCCCCGGATCCACTTGTGCAGCCGGTCGTTGTCGGGGAAGAGGTCGAGCACGGCCTTGTCCGTCGCCGCGATGTCGCGCGGGTCGCCCGAGAGCGCCGCCCAGCGGAACGGGCCCTTGCCCTCGCAGAAGAGCGGACGGATGTAGGCCGGCACGAAGCCCGGGAACTCGAAGGCCCGGTCGTAGCCGCCCTGGCGGGCCTCGTCGCGGATCGAGTTGCCGTAGTCGAAGACCTCGGCGCCGGCGTCCTGGAACTCGACCATGGCCTTGACGTGCTTGGCCATCGAGGCGCGGGCCCGGTCGGTGAAGTCCTCGGGCTTCTTCTCGGCGTACTCGGCCCAGTCCTCGAGCGCGACGCCCTCGGGCAGGTAGCTGAGCGGGTCGTGCGCCGACGTCTGGTCGGTGACGATGTCGATCTCGACGCCGCGACGCAGCAGCTCGGGGAAGACCTCGGCCGCGTTGCCGACGACCCCGACCGACCAGCCGCGACGCTCGCGCTTGGCGGCGAGCGCCTTCTCGATGGCGTCGTCGAGGTCCGTCGGCGACCTCGTCGAGGTAGCGGTGCTCGACGCGGCGGTGCAGGCGGGCCGGGTCGACGTCGACGATGAGGCAGGCGCCGTCGTTCATCGTCACGGCGAGCGGCTGGGCGCCGCCCATGCCGCCGCAGCCACCGGTCAGGGTCAGCGTGCCGGCGAGCGTGCCGCCGAAGCGCTTCTCGGCGACGGCGGCGAACGTCTCGTAGGTGCCCTGGACGATGCCCTGGGTGCCGATGTAGATCCACGAGCCGGCCGTCATCTGGCCGTACATCGTCAGGCCGAGGTGCTCGAGGCGACGGAACTCGGGCCACGTGGCCCAGTCGCCGACGAGGTTGGAGTTGGCGATGAGCACGCGCGGCGCCCACTCGTGCGTCTGCATGACGCCGACGGGGCGGCCGCGACTGCACGAGCATCGTCTCGTCCTGCTTGAGGGTGGTCAGCGTGCGCACCATGGCGTCGAACGACTTCCAGTCGCGCGCCGCCCGCCCGGTGCCGCCGTAGACGACGAGGTCGTCCGGCCGCTCGGCCACCTCGGGGTCGAGGTTGTTCATGAGCATCCGCAGCGGGGCCTCGGTGGCCCACGACTGCGCCGTCAGGGTCGTCCCACGCGCCGCGCGGACGGGTCGTGCACCTTCCATGTCACTCTCCTTCGAGTGGAAAACCGTTGGTATGCCGTGTGCTTCAGCGTGTGGGTCCCGTGCACTTCACCCGTCGAGAGGCCATTTCTTGCGGCCTCCCGCGGTCGAGAGGCCACTCCGTGCGGCCACTGGCCACTCGACCCGCCGGAGGCGGCGACTGTGGCCTTTCGACGGTTGAGGGGTCAGCGGAGGGGGCCGGTGACGGACTCGACGGCCGCGAGGACGTCGCCGTCGGCCACGGCCGCACAGGCGCCCTCGATGTCCGGGGCGAGGAACCGGTCCGGGCCCGGGCGCGGCGTTCGTGCGCGCCGCCAGGCGCGGCGATGACGGCGGCCGTGGCCGGGGCCGGCTCGAGCGGGGCCCGCAGCTGGATGCCGCGCGCCGCCGTCAGCACCTCGATGGCGAGGACGCGGGCGAGCGCGTCGACCGAGCGGCGCAGCTTGCGGGCACCCGACCACCCCATCGAGACGTGGTCCTCCTGCATGGCCGAGCTCGGGATCGAGTCGACCGACGCGGGCACGGCGAGGCGCTTCATCTCCGAGACCATGGCCGCCTGGGTGTACTGCGCGATCATCAGGCCCGAGTCGACGCCGGGGTCGTCGGCCAGGAACGGCGGCAGCCCGTGGTTGCGGGCCTGGTCGAGGAAGCGGTCGGTGCGGCGCTCGGCCATCGACGCGACGTCGGCCGCGACGATGGCGAGGAAGTCGAGGACGTAGGCGACGGGCGCACCGTGGAAGTTGCCGTTGGACTCGACCCGCCCGTCCGGGGTCACGACGGGGTTGTCGACGGCCGAGCGCCAGCTCGGCGGCGGCCACGCGCGCGGCGTGCTCGACCGTGTCGCGGGCCCCGCCGTGCACCTGGGGCGCGCACCGGAGGGAGTAGGCGTCCTGCACCCTCGTGCACTCCTCGGTGCGGTGCGACTCGCGGATCGGCGAACCGGCCATGACCGCAAGGATGTTCGCGGCCGAGGCGCCCTGGCCCACCTGGGGGCGCAGCGCATGCAGGTCGGCGGCGAAGACGTCGTCGGTGCCGAGCAGGCCCTCGACGCTCATCGCGGCCGAGACGTCGGCGACCTTGAGCAGGTGGCGCAGGTCGTGGATGGCGAGGACGAGCATGCCGAGCATGCCGTCGGTGCCGTTGATGAGGGCCAGGCCCTCCTTCTCGGCGAGGACGACGGGCTCGATCCCGTTGTCGCGCAGGGCGGTTGCCGCGTCGGTGAGCGAGCCGTCCGCGAGGCGCACCGGCCCCTCGCCCATGACGGCGAGCGCGCAGTGCGACAGCGGCGCGAGGTCGCCGGAGCAGCCGAGCGAGCCGTACTCGTGCACGACCGGGGTGATCCCGGCACTGAGCAGCGCGGCATACGCCCGGGCCGTCTCGAGACGCACGCCGGTGCGTCCGGTGGCCAGCGTCGAGAGGCGCAGCAGCATGAGCGCGCGCACGACCTCCCGCTCGACCTCGGGGCCGGCACCGGCGGCGTGTGAGCGCACGAGGGACCGCTGCAGCTGGGCACGCAGCGCCGTCGGGATGTGGCGGGTCGCGAGGGCGCCGAAGCCGGTGGAGACGCCGTAGTGCGGCACGGTGTCGTCGGCGAGGGCCTCGATGACCGCGCGGCTGCGCGCGATCTCGGCCTCGGCGTCGGCGGAGAGCTCGACCCGGGCGCCGTGGCGGGCGACCGCGACGACGTCCTCGAGGGCGAGCGGGCCGGTGCCGACCGTGACGGTGTCGGCGGTCCTGTCGGTGACCGATCCGGCGACGAAGGTGGATGCTGCGTTCATGGATCCATCGAACCGCCGAACGACTGGCGCGACGGCCCTCCATGGAGGACAATTGTCTCGGATGCGAGACGTCGTCGATCGCGGACAGGAGGTGATCACGTGTCGAACGCCCCGGCCGCCGCCCACGCCCTCGACGTCCTCGAGCACCTCTCGCGCCACGCCGAGCCGCTGCCCGCCGCGTCCATCGCGCGCGACCTCGGGCTGCCCCGCAGCTCGGTCTACCACCTGCTCAAGGTGTTGCACGGTCGCGGCTACGTCACCCACTACGTGGAGGAGCGACGCTTCGGGCTCGGCCAGGCGGCATACGAGCTCGGCTCGGCCTACCAGCGGCAGGCGCCCCTGGCGCGGGTGGCCCGTGCGGCCATGCGGCGGCTCGTCGACCAGTGCGGACGCAACGCCCACTTCGCCACGCTCGACGGCAGGGACGTCATCTACCTCCTGGAGGAGCGGGCCCCCGGTCAGCCGATGCTCGTCACCGACGTCGGCGTGCGCCTGCCCGCCCACCTCACCGCCAGCGGGCTCGCCATGCTGTCAGCGCTGCCCGCGACGCAGGTGCGGGCGCTCTACCCCGACCGGGCGGCCTTCGTGCAGCGCAGCGGCGGCGGTCCGCGGTCCCTCCCGGAGCTGCGCAGCGTCCTCGCTCGGACGCGGACCGACGGCTACGCCCGCGAGGAGGGCACCGTCACCCCCGACCTGTCGTCCGTCGCGATCCCCGTGCTCGACCGGGCCGGCCGCGCGCTCGCCGCGATCGCCCTGACGCTGCGCACCGCCGACGCCGGCCCTGAGCACGTGACCGAGCTCGTGGGCCGTGCTCGCCTCGCCGCCGACGACATCGCGCGCCGGCTCAGCCCCCACGCCAACGTCACTCGCCGGCGCACCCCGCCAGGCCGCGGCGGCTCCTAGGGTGCCGACAGGGACGTCCACCTCGTCGGCGGCGGCTGGGACTGCCTGCGCCCACATCCGCTCCCTCGTCGCCCCGGACCCGTCGTCGCCGGGCGGGGCCTCCGTTCGCGCGACGGCCGCAGGTCAATAGGCTCAGAACCATGCGCGCCATCACGATCCCTGAGCCCGGAGACGCTGACAGCCTCGTCCTCGCGGAGGTGCCCGATCCCGAGGTGCAGGCCGGCCAGGTGCTCATCGACGTCGTCGCCGCTGGCGTCAACCGCGCCGACGTCATGCAGCGGCTGGGCCACTACCCGCCGCCACCCGGCGCGTCGGACTACCCGGGGCTCGAGGTGAGCGGACGCGTCGCAGCGCTCGGCGAGGGCGTCGAGGGCTGGCAGGTGGGCGACGAGGTGTGCGCCCTCATCGACGGCGGGGGCTACGCCGAGCGGGTGGTGGCGCCGGCCGAGCAGGTGCTCCCGGTGCCCCGGGGCGTGTCGCTCGTCGACGCCGCCGGCCTGCCCGAGGTGGCGTGCACGGTCTGGTCCAACGTCTTCCTCGTCGCCAACATCCAGCCGGGACAGGTGCTCCTCGTCCACGGCGGCAGCTCCGGCATCGGCACCATGGCCATCCAGCTCGCCAAGGCCGTCGGCGCCCACGTCGCCGTCACCGCCGGCAGCCAGGCCAAGCTCGACGTGTGCCGTGACCTCGGCGCCGAGATCCTCGTCAACTACCGCGAGGAGGACTTCGTCGAACGCGTCCGCGAGCTGACGAAGGACCACGGAGCGGACGTCATCCTCGACAACATGGGCGCCAAGTACCTCGCCCGCAACGTCGATGCCCTCGCGACGAGCGGGCGCCTCGTGACGATCGGCCTCATGGGCGGCCGCAAGGGCGAGCTCGACATGGGCAAGCTGCTGGCCAAACGCGCCGCCGTCATCGCGACCTCGCTGCGGGCTCGTCCCGCGACCGAGAAGGCCGCCATCGTCGCTGCCGTCCGTGAGCACGTGTGGCCGCTCATCGAGTCCGGCGCGGTCAAGCCCGTCATCCACTCGCGTCACCCCCTCGAGCACGCCGCCGAGGCGCACCGCGAGATGGAGGCGTCGGGCCACATCGGCAAGATCCTCCTCACCACCTGACCCTTCGTCCGCAGGGCAGCCCTGTCGGGCGGAACGATCCGGCCGTGTCGGACTCGTCCGGTGACGCGCCGACGCGCCCGGGCGTACCGTCGGTCGATGGGCCGCTTCGGTCCGGAGCGACCCCCGATCCCACGGGAGGTTCACGGTGTTCATCCAGGTCATCCAGGGTCGGTGCACCGACGCCGACGCACTCCACCGGCAGATGGACCGGTGGACCCAGGAGCTCGAGCCCGGCGCGACGGGCTGGCTGGGCGGCACGTACGGCATCACCGACGACGGCGAGTTCGTCGCAGTGGTCCGCTTCGACTCACGCGCCTCGGCCGAGGCCAACTCGGCCCGACCCGAGCAGGGCGCCTGGTGGGAGGAGACGGCGCGTCTCTTCGACGGCGAGGCCAGCTTCCACGACTGCGACGACGTCACGATGATGCTCGACGGCGGCAGCGACCAGGCCGGCTTCGTCCAGGTCATCCAGGGCCGGCTCAGCGACGCCGATCGCTTCCGGCACGCGATGGAGGAGCCGATGGACATGCTGCGCCAGGCGCGTCCGGACATCATCGGCGGCACCATCGCCATCGACAAGGACGGGTTCTTCACCCAGACGATGGCGTTCCGGACCGAGGCCGAGGCACGCGAGGGCGAGCACAAGACCCCGCCGCCGGACGCCCAGCAGGATGATGGACGACATGAACTCGATGATGAGCGACGTCAGCTACCACGACCTGCACCACCCGTGGTTCGCCACGGCCGGCGCGCACTGACCGCAACACACCCGACGGACCTGGGGCCCGGGCGACCTGACGGGGGACGCACGGGCTCCGGCCCGTTGCGGCAGGATGGAGCGCATGAGCGACGACGCGAGCCGACAGGGACAGCGCCCCGACACCGACCCCACGGGCGACGAACCGCGCATCGTCGTCGTGACGCCCGACGGCATGGGCGTCGCCGAGTCGTCCCGCGACGAGCAACGGCCCGAGCACCAGGACGGCCACGACCGGTCGCACCGCGAGGAGCGCGCGCGAGCGCACCAACCCGGCCGACCTCGTCGAGGAGCCGGCCAAGGTCATGCGCATCGGCTCGATGATCAAGCAGCTGCTCGAGGAGGTCCGCAACGCGCCGCTCGACGAGGCGGGGCGCCGCCGCCTCGCCGACGTGCACCACCGCTCCATCGAGGAGCTCAAGGACGGCCTCGCGCCCGAGCTCGTCGCCGAGCTCGACCGGATCGCGCTCCCCTTCCGCGACGACTCCCCCAGCGACGCCGAGCTGCGCATCGCCCAGGCCCAGCTCGTCGGCTGGCTCGAGGGCCTCTTCCACGGCATCCAGACCGCGCTCGTCGCCCAGCAGATGGCCGCGCAGCAGCAGCTCCAGCAGATGCGTGCCCTTCCGCCCGGCCCCGGCGCCTCCTACGGCATGCCTCCCGGCATGCAGCCCGGCGAGCACCACCCGGGCGAGCCCGGCCCCACGGGCCAGTACCTCTAGGCCGACCCAGCGAGGCGCGTATGCCGTGTGGTGGCGGTCAGAGCCAGCTGGAGCGCTCGCGCTCGGTCGGCACGACGCTCGTGTCCCACTGCGTGAAGGGCGACTCGAGCCTGTAGTGGAAGTCCTTCTGCCGCAGCAGGACCACGGGCTGGGCGTTCTCCGGGTTGTCGAGCGACTCGAAGTACTCGACGCTCCAGTGGAACCACCGCATGCAGAAGAGCCGCATCGTCAGGCCGTGGGTCACGACGACGACGTTGCGCGGCGCCGCCGGCGTCTCGAAGTTCCGGTGCATCGACTCGAGGAACGTCGACACCCGGTCGTAGACGTCGGAGCCGGACTCGCCGTGGCTGAACCGGTAGTAGAAGTGGCCGTAGCGGTCGCGCTGCGCCTTCTGCTCGGCGATGTCGACCGGGTTCTGGAAGTTGGCCCAGTCCTGCTCCCGCAGGCGCGGCTCGACCCGCACGTCGTGCTCGGCGACCGGCAGGGCGAGCGCCTCGAGGGTCTGGCGGGTGCGCACGTAGGGCGACACGTAGACGTCGGCGGTCTCGCCGTCGAGCATCTCCCGGATGACGGCGCCCGTCTGGCGGGCCTGCTCGAAACCCTTGGGCGTCAGACTGATCCGGTGGTCCGGGATCCGCTCGTAGACGGTGTCGTCGAGGTTGCCCTCGGACTCGCCGTGCCGCACGAGGATGATCCGGTTCGGTCGGTGCTCGAGGCTCACGCGGTCAGACTACGGTCGCTCGCGCCGCCCCGGCGCACGCCGCGGTCGACCCCTCGCCGCCCACGGCGCGACGACGAGCACGAGCCAGGCGAAGCCGCCCGCAAGGCTCGCCACGAGGATGACGCCGCCGGTCCACGCACCGAGCAGGCGTGGCCCGAGGACGAGGAGCACGGCATACGCCATGACGGAAGCGATGACGACGGCCTTGCGACGAGCCGACCGCATGACTCCTCCTCGCTCCGGCGCGCTGACCGGACCATCGCAGCACGCGGACGTGAACGGGTGGTGCCCTCCCGGTGACGGGTCCCGGTCCGGTTAGGGTGAGGCGATGCGACAGGTGGGGAACCTGCTGGCCGGCGACAGCCCCTGGCTGCGCCGGGGGTCGCACGTCCTCAAGTGGCTCGCGGTGCTCGTGGCCTGCTACCTCGGGGGCGTGGCCGCCACGAACCTCGCGCCCACGGTCGCGGAGACGTCGCAGTACCGTGCCGTCCTGCGCCTCGACCCGGTGCCGCGCCCCTCCCCGGTGCTGCACGCGCCGACGATCGTCGGGGACGTCGACGTCCAGTTCGCCTCTCCGCTGGTCGCCCCCGGCCTCGACGTGCAGGTGGCGGTGCGCGAGGAGATCACCAACCTCTTCACGCGCCCCAACGTCGACATCAGGGCCCTCCAACCCTCACCCGACGAGATCTCCTCGGCCATCACCCAGGCCGCGACGGGCGTCGGCATCCGGTTCCTCCTCGGCGCCACGGCGATCGCGGTGCTGCTCGCCCTCGCCTCGCACTACATGCGGCAGCGCACCACGCGCCGGCACCACGTCCTCTTCGTCGGCCTCGGCGATGGTCGTCTCGACCGCGCTGACGTTCGGCGGCATCGCGCTGACGTACCAGCCGAGCCGCTTCGCGGAGTACCGCACGAGCGGCGTCCTCGGCGTCGTCCAGCGCAACGCCGGCCTGCTCGCCGACGTCGAGGCGCGCGCCAACCAGGTGACGCCCTACTTCCGCAACCTCCTCGCTGTGACGCAGGCCCTCCAGCAGAAGTACGTCGCCGGCAACGTCAACGAGCCCGTCTCGGCCCGCTTCCTGCTCGTCTCCGACATCCACGGCGCGAACCAGTACGCCCTGATGCGCACGATCATCGAGGAGGAGGACGTCGACGCCGTCATCGACAGCGGCGACCTCGTCAACTTCGGCCGGGTCCAGGAGGGCGATGCGGCCGGCCTCTACCGCTCGATCCAGTCGCTCGGCGTCCCCTACATCTTCACGAGCGGCAACCACGACCAGTCCTCGGCGAGCGACCGTGCCGTCATCACGAGACTCGCTCGCATCCCGAACGTCGTGCTCCTCGAGGACGCAGGGGGGGCGCTGCGCGAGGTGACCTTCCACGGCCTGCGCATCACCGGCTTCAACGACCCGCGCTGGTTCGGCGACGACAACGCCGACCCGACGGCCAAGGCGAAGCCCGCGGCCACGCGCTACAACGCGGCGGTCGCCGACCAGCCGGAGCCCGACATCGTCGTGACGCACGAGCCGTATGCCGTCGAACAGGTCGATCGCGGACGCCTGCTCGTCAACGGGCACATGCACTCACCGGCGATCGAGGGGAACCGGATCCAGGTCGGCACCTTCACCGGCGGTGGCGTCGTCTCGCACTACTCCGAGGGACCGGGGCAGGAGCTCGACGGGCAGCCGTACTCCTTCGACATCGCCCAGTTCGGCACGTCGTGCGAGCTGACCTCGCTGACCCGCTACTCGTTCCGCAACCTGCTCGAGGGCCGTCCCGCCTACGACAACGTCCAGGTCATCAGCGGCGCCCGGATCGACCCCTATCGTCCCGCGGCGTCGAGCGTTCAGCAGCCGGGCCAGGACCAGCCCGACCCGGCCAGGCGGATCTGCAGCCGCATCGACGAGACGACCATCCGCGCGTTGCCGCTCGCGCCGGGCGAGGCCGCCTCCCCGACCACCACGATGCCGCCGACGCCCGTCGCACCGGCCGCACCGCCCACCCGGTCCGCCTCGGCCGTCAGCCCTTGAGCTCGGGGAACTGGTCGTCGCGCCACTCGTTCTCGGGCTGGCCCGCACCGGTCGCGTCGAGGTCGTTCTCGCGGCCACGCAGCTCGACCCGGCGGATCTTGCCGGAGATCGTCTTGGGCAGCTCGTAGAACTCGATGCGGCGCACCCGCTGCCACGGCGCGAGCTTCTCGCGGGCGTGGGCGAGGATCGAGCGCGCCACCTCTGCTCCGGGCTCGTGGCCGGGGGCGAGGGCGATGTACGCCTTGGGCACCGCGAGCCGCACCGCGTCGGGTGCGGGCACGACGGCCGCCTCGGCGACGGCCGGGTGCTCGATGAGGACCGACTCGACCTCGAACGGGCTGATCTTGTAGTCGCTCGCCTTGAAGACGTCGTCGGTGCGGCCGACGAAGGAGATGTAGCCGTCGGCGTCGACCGAGGCCACGTCGCCGGTGTGGTAGAAACCGCCGGCCATCGCGTCGGCGTTGCGCTGCTCGTCGCCCTGGTAGCCGGTCATGAGCGGCACCGGGTGCTGCGAGAGGTCGAGGCAGATCTCACCCTCGCGGTTGCCGTCCGAGTCAGCCTGGGTGACAGGGGTGTTCTGGATGGGGTCGACGACGACGACCGGGCAGCCCGGCAGCGGCCGACCCATCGAACCGGGCTTGACGGTGGAGCCCGGGGTGTTGCCGACGGCGGCCGTCATCTCGGTCTGGCCGTAGCCGTCGCGGATCGTCAGGCCCCACGCCTTCTCGACCTGGGCGATGACCTCGGGGTTGAGCGGTTCGCCGGCGCCGATGACCTCGCGCAGCGAGCCGGGGCCCGCGGAGAGGTCGCTGTTGATGAGCATCCGCCACACGGTCGGCGGCGCGCAGATCGAGGTGACCTCGTGGGTGTGCAGCACGCGGAGCAGGGCGGCCGGGTCGAAGCGGCTGTAGTTGTAGACGAAGGCCGTCGCCTCCGCAGCCCACGGGGCGAAGAACGAGGACCACGCGTGCTTGGCCCAGCCGGGGCTGCTGATGTTGAGGTGCACGTCGCCGGGCTGCAGGCCGATCCAGTACATCGTCGAGAGGTGCCCGACGGGGTAGGACCGCTGGGTGTGCTCGACGAGCTTGGGCCGGCTCGTCGTGCCGGACGTGAAGTAGAGCAGCATCCGGTCGTCGGGGGCCGTGCCCGGGTGCTCGGTGGGTCCGACCTCTTTCCGGAATGCGGCCTCGAGGCTCTCCCAGCCGTCCGTGACGGTGCCCGCCGGGTCGGCTCCACCGACCGCGATGCGGACGTAGTCGCCCGGCACGTCGTCGAACTTGTGCACCTCCGAGGCGTTCGTGATGACGGCGCGGGCCGCGCCGCGCTCCATCCGGTCGACGAGGTCGCCGGGCCCGACCGCCGTCGTCGTCGGCATGACGACCGCGCCGAGCTTGATGACGGCGAGCATCGACTCCCAGAGCTCGACCTGGTTGCCGAGCATGAGGACCACGGAGTCGCCGCGACCGACCCCGAGCGCGGAGAGGTGGGCGGCGACCTGGTCGGAGCGCCGGGCCATCTGGTCGTAGGAGTACGAGCGTGACGACTCGTCCTGCTCGACGATCGTCAGGCAGGCGCGGTCGTTGCCGCGCGCGACGGCGTCGAACCAGTCGACCCCCCAGTTCCAGCGGTCCCCGACGTCGGGGAACCTGAACTCCCTCACCGCGCGGGCGTGGTCACCCCGCAGGGCGAGGAGCTCGTCACGGGCGGCCCGGTAGGCCGCGGTCACACCGGCTTCGTCGACAGCGGGGGTCATCCCCCGACGATGCCACACGATCAGAGCGGCTGGTCGTTCCCGTCGCCGAGGTCACGCGGGCGCCGCCGCTCCTCGGCGAGCTCGGGCCGCTGGCGCGGGACCGCCCTCGAGTCCGCGGCGTACCCGTCCTCGGCAGAGCCGTCCTCGGCAGCCGCGTAGGCCGGGTCGGAACCCGGCGCGTCCAGACCGACCCGGCCGTGGGCGCGGCGGCGCAGGTCGTCCTCGTCGATGAGGCGGTTGATGAGCTGCTGGACCTCGTTGCTGCGCGGGATGTTCGCGAGGTTCTCGTCGGGGCTGTCGCCGGCGGACTCGATGTGGAGGGAGCCGGAGCGGATGATGCGGTCGAGCACGGTCTGCTGGAAGCTCACGTCGGTGATCTTCGAGAGCGTGATGTCCTTGCCGTTCTTCGTCAGGATGCCGCGGC
Source organism: uncultured Actinomycetota bacterium (assembly GCA_963849965.1). Lineage (GTDB taxonomy): Bacteria > Actinomycetota > Actinomycetes > Actinomycetales > Dermatophilaceae > Terrabacter. The sequence continues at coordinate 98,117 of CAWKJV010000018.1, forward strand.
GCACCATGACGCGGTGCGAGGTGATGACGTAGTGGGTGGTGCGCCAACGCAGGTAGGGCACGACGAAGGCCGGGATGGCGACGAGCACGAGCACCGCGACGGCGATCCACTGGATCCGGTTGCCGGTCTCGTCGTCCGGCGTGACGACGGCGATGAAGATGCAGGCGGCGGCGAGCAGCAGGCCGAAGATCGTCGGCGCCACCACGGTCAGCCAGTGCGGGTGCAGGTCGCGCTCGACCTTCTCACCCTTGGCCAGCACGTTCTCCGGGAAGCCCACGGTCATCCTCCTGTCGTCACGGCCTCGATGAACCACGAGTACCCGTTCAGCCTAGGCGGAACCACGGTGCGTGCGGATCGTGCCGCAGCTCGCCACGAAATCCGATGACCGCCAGGTCCACTGGCCCGATCGGCGCCCCGGCCGCCGTCGCGTCCGCAGTCGACATGGGGACCCTCTTGTCCTGGTTCAGGCGCTGTCCTGGCCGGGGCCGCTCGCCTTCATGCTGCGGCGAGCGGTCACCCGCGACATCACCCCAGCAGGTGACGCCCTCGGGACCCGGTCGCCCCCGGTTCGGCTCGCGGCCGGATGGAAGTGCCCCTAGTGTCCGATCTTGGGACGTGCGAGCGGGCACCTCGTGGTCGGGCGCCGGCCCCACGCGGTTGCAGTGCCCCAGCGTCAGCAGGCCTTCCACCCACCAAGGAGTGCGTCGTGAAGAGCAGGTCCGTCATGTCCTCCCGTCGTCGGCGCGCTCTCGGGGCCGGCCTCTCCGTCCTCGTCGGCGTCGGCGCCGCCCTCACCCTCGGCCCACCGGCGGTGGCAGCCGGCACCAGCTATGTCGCTCTCGGCGACTCGTACTCGTCCGGCACCGGGACCCGCTCCTATCTCAGTGACGGGACGTCGTGCCAACGGTCGGTCTACGCCTATCCCGCGCTCGACGCCGCGGCGCTCGGCCTCACGCTGAGCTTCCGCGCCTGCTCCGGCGCGACGGTCGCCGACGTGACGAACACCCAGCTCTCGGCGCTGTCGAGCGCGACGGCATACGTCACGATCTCGGTGGGCGGCAACGACGCCGGCTTCAGCAGCGTGCTGACCACGTGTGCCCAGCCGAGCTGGGCCAGCAACTGCAACGGCGCCATCGACACCGCGCAGGCGACGATCAACACCAAGATCCCGGGCCGTCTCGCGACGCTCTACTCCTCGATCCGGGCGAAGGCGCCGAACGCCCGGGTCATCGTCGTCGGCTACCCCCGCATCTTCAACGGTGAGGACTGCAACGCCCTCACGTGGTTCTCGCCGACGGAGGAGTCCCGCCTCAACGCGACGGCGGACCTGCTCAACTCGAAGACGGCGACGGCGGCCTCCAACGCCGGCTTCACCTTCGTCAACCCGACGTCGAGGTTCGTCGGGCACGCCGTCTGCGACAACGTCGAGTGGCTCAATGGCCTGTCGAGCCCGGTCACGGAGAGCTACCACCCCGACGTCGCCGGCCACCGGGACGGTTACGCCGTCCTGACGAAGCCGGCGTTCGGGCTGGCGCTCGCGCTCTCGCCAGCCAGCGCCGAGGCGAAGGCCGTGGCCTCCGCCGGCTCCCTGGCCCGGGACGCGAGGCGGTATGCCGCCGTCGACCGCACCATCCAGCCGGAGCGATTCGTCGCTCCCGACCTCACGTCGCCCGCCACTCGCGCCGCCGCGGCCCGAGCGGGAGTCGACCTGAGCAGCCGCGCGAGCATCGACGCCGCCGACCGGATCTACACGGCCCGTCAGGACGCCGCACGCCGCTGAGCGTCGAGAAGTGGGCACTCGACACTCGAGTGCCCACTTCCCCACACGCACTCGGTGACCCTGGGCGTCCAGTCGAGTGCCCACTTCCCCACACGCACTCGGTGACCCCTGGGCGTCCAGTCGAGTGCCCACTTGCGCACGGTCGCCTAGGGTGACCTCGTGCGCTACGACGACGTCATCATCGGGGCCGGTCACAACGGCCTCACGGCCGCCGCCTACCTCGCGCGAGCGGGGCGAAAGGTGCTCGTACTCGAACGGTCGGACCACGTGGGCGGCGCGGCCGTGTCGGCCCGTGCGTTCGACGGCGTCGATGCCCGCCTCTCGCGCTACTCCTACCTCGTGTCGCTCCTGCCGCGCCAGGTCCTCAGCGACCTCGACCTCGACCTGCGGCTCATCCGGCGGCGGTTCTCCTCGTACACGCCGGTGCCGTCGGACCCCGACCGCGGGCTGCTCGTCGACCACGGCGACGCTGCCGCGACCCGTGCCGCCTTCCGGGCCCTGACCGGCGATGACGACGCGTATGCCGCGTGGACCGACTTCTACGCGCGCATGACCGGCGTGGCCGAGCGGGTCTTCCCGACCGTGCTCGAACCGCTGCGTTCGCGGGACGAGGTGCGCGCCCTCTCCGGTGACGCCGACCTCTTCGACGCCCTGACGACCCGGCCCGTCGGCGAGCTCATCGAGTCGGTCACCGCGGACGACACCCTCCGCGGCATCATCGCCACCGACGCCCTCATCGGCACCTTCGCCTCGCTCGGCGAGACCGACCTGCGCCAGAACGTCTGCTTCCTCTACCACCTCATCGGGGGCGGCACCGGCGACTGGGACGTGCCTGTCGGCGGCATGGGTGCGCTCACCGACTCGCTTGCGGCAGCGGCGGTCTCGGCCGGAGCGACGATCCTCACCGGAGCCGAGGTCACGTCCGTGGACCCGTCCACGGGTGAGGTCGCGTGGTCCGGCGGAGACGCCGGGAACGGCAGCGCTGTGGGCGGCAACCTCGTCGCGGGCTGCGCGCCCACCGTGCTCAACCGCCTGCTCGCCGCCTCCGGTGCCGACCCGGTCGACACCGAGGACGACGTCGAGGGCGCCCAGCTCAAGGTCAACATGCTGCTGACCCGCCTCCCCCGCCTGCGCGACGCCGCCGTCGACCCGAGGGCCGCCTTCGCCGGGACCTTCCACATCAACGAGGGCTACGGCCAGCTCGAGCAGACGTATGCCGTGGCGCGCGACGGGCGCATCCCTGACCTGCCGCCGTGCGAGATCTACTGCCACACGCTCTCGGACCGTTCGATCCTCGGGCCGGAGCTCGCGTCGAGCGACGCGCAGACGCTGACGCTCTTCGGCCTGCACCTGCCCGCCCGGCTCTTCCGCGAGGACAACACGGCCGCGACCAAGGCAGCCCTCGAGGCGACCCTGCGCTCGCTCGACTCGGTGCTCGGCGAGCCGATCGAGTCGGTGCTCGCCCGCGACGCCGACGGCAACCTCTGCGTCGAGGTCAAGAGCCCCGTCGACCTCGAGCAGTCGGTAGGCCTGCCCGGCGGGAACATCTTCCACCGCTCGCTGCAGTGGCCGTGGGCCGAGCGGGACTCCGAGGTGGGCACGTGGGGCGTCGAGACGGCATACGACAACGTCCTGCTCGGCGGAGCCGGCGCTCGCCGCGGTGGTGGCGTCAGCGCGATCCCCGGCCACAACGCCGCCAAGGCGGTCCTGGGCTGAGGCTACGCGGTCCAGACGCCGGAGCTGCCACGCCGGTGGCTGCCCATGAGGTGCGTGTCGATGATGCCGACGGCCTCCATCAACGCATACATCGTCGTCGGCCCGACGAAGGCAAAGCCCTTCTTGCGCAACGCCTTTGAGAGGGCCTTGCTCTCATCGGACACGGTGGGGACCTCGGAGTGGTCGGCCGGTCGCGGGGTGTCGGCGGGCTGGAAGCCCCATACGAAGTCGACGAGACCGCCCTCCTCGCGCAGCGCGATCGTGGCCCGCGCGTTCGTGATGGTGGCGCGGATCTTGCCGCGGTGGCGGATGATCCCGGCGTCGCCGAGGAGACGCTCGACGTCGTCGTCGGTGTAGGCCGCGACGACGTCCGGGTCGAAGTCGCGAAGGCGGCCCGGAAGGTCAGGGCGCTTGCGCAGGATCGTCGCCCACGACAGCCCGGCCTGGAAGCCCTCGAGGCAGATCCGCTCGTAGAGCCCGCGCTCGTCGCGGATCGGCATGCCCCACTCGGTGTCGTAGTAGTCCATGAGGAGAGGGTCCACCGACGCCCAGGTGGGGCGGGCGAGCCCGTCAGTGCCGACGACCGTCATGTCGCGACCCTAGAACCCCGACCGCCGCGCCAGCTCAGCCGGGGCGGGTTTGGCGCGGAGGCAGGCGCGACACCCGACAGAATGGCCGGGTGACGCCGGACCCGTATGCCGGACTCGACCTCGAGTCGCTCGACCTGCGCGCCCAGCCCGAGCTCTACCGCGTCGGCCGCGGTGAGCAGGGCGTGCTGCGCGTGCAGCCCTACAAGGACGAGCTGCTGCCGCTCTGGCGGTTCCGCACGCCCGACGTCGCTCGCGAGAGCGCGGCGGCGATCCGGGCGCGGTTCGACGAGTACCTCGCTGCCGGTGACCTCGTCGGTGCCGACGTGGCCCGCAAGTTCCTCCAGATGGGCTACACCCGCTCGCGGCGCTACGCCAACCACCCCGGCGGCCGGAAGTACGACGGTCCCGTGCCGCCGGAGCAGCGCGGGAACAGTGGTGCGCACGGACGCCGGGAGCTCCCGCGCGGGCCCGAGGACGCCGGCAAGGCCGAGTCCGCCCGGGTGTTCAAGGAGGCCTGGGACGCGGTGGAGCAGGTCACCGAGTACACGCAGTGGCGGGCCGAGCACCGGTCGCGGCACGGCTGACCCGCTACGCCGGCGTCGAGGACGAGGCGGACGAGGCGGACGTGGCCGACAGCGCGATCACGAGCTCACGCACCGCCGCCGGGTCGCTGAGGCGGTCACCGTAGAGCTCGCGCAGCTGACCCATCCGGTAGCGCACGGTCTGGGCGTGGATGTGCAGCTCGGCGGCGACCGCGTCCCGGCGTCCCTGGTGCAGCAGCCACGACAGGAGCGTCTCGGCGAGCCGGTCCCGGGTGGCCAGGTGCGAGCTCGGCCAGGGGCGCGAGGACGCGGGCGCGCAGGTCGGACAAGCGCCTCCGGGTCGGCGGTGAGCACGAGGTGGGCCAGGTGCTCCTCGGTGTCGACCGGGGCGCCCGTGCGCGTCGGCCGGGCCACGCCCACGGTGCGCGCGGCACGGTCGTAGGACGCGCGGGCGTCGGTCCACGGGCGCGGCGGCCCGACGACGGCGTGGCGGCCGGCGAGCACGCGCAGCAGGTGGAGCCGGCCGGGCCCGTCGGCGTCGGGGACGAGCAGGAGGGTGAGCGGGTGGTCGGGGTCGACGTGCTCGAGGCCCTGCAAGTCCTCGCCGAGCTGCAGCGTGTCGGTCCCGAGCGAGGCGAGCGCCCGACGCGCCTCGGCGGCGGGCAGCAGCACGGCCGTGAGCGAGGTCGGGGTCGCCCACTCGGCCCGGGCCGCGGCCGCGGTCAGCACGTCGGCGCTCGCGCCCGCGAGCAGGTGCTGACCCAGCCGCTCGCGGTAGCGGTCCCTGACCCGGCCGCTCGTGGTCAGCTCGTCCGTGTGGCCGGCCACGCTGGCCGCCGACAGCTCGTCGATGTAGGCGAAGAGCAGCTCGGCGAACTTCGCCATCGTCGTCGCCGGCAGTCCCGCCTCGGCTGCCGCCCGGGCCAGCTCGCGCCAGGACACCCGGGCACCGACGCGGTATGCCGCGAGCAGGCTGTCCATCGACGTCCCCCTCGCGCCTCGCCGCGTCCGAGGGCGTAGGCACCTTCGCGGGTCGGGCCCAGCGGCGTGCTCGCGTCGACGTCGCGTCCGCCGCCCGCGAGCTTGAGGAAGCCCGCGATGGCCATCTGCACGGCGCGCTCGATCGTGTCGCCGGCCGCCCCGCCGAGGGCGCCGCGGTAGTCGGGGACCTCGTCGACGACGGCTGCGACCGTCGTCGTCGCGATGGCGGGCAGCCGCTCGCGCAGGACGCGCAGCACCGCGTGGTCCAGCTGCAGGTCGGCAGCGCCCCGAACCGTGGCGCTGCCCGTGGTCTGTGGCCATCGACTGTTCCCTCCGAACAAGAGTTCCCGGATACTTCACGCCTTACGGTCAGGATCTTACCCTTGACCCTCAGTCATGCTGGGGGCATGAGCCTGACCGCGCCCTCGAAAACCTCGACCCGAGCCGCCCGCCCCTCCCTGCGACGACGGTTCCTGCAGCTCGCCGAGCGCGCGACCTCCCCCCTGCTGCCGGCGGACTACCTCGACCTCTTCGACCCGCTGCGTCCCGGCGCCGACCTGCGCGGACGCATCGTCGCCGTCCACCCCGAGACCGCGGACGCCGCCACCATCGTCATCCGCCCCGGCGCCGACTGGGCCGGCCACGTGCCGGGCCAGTACGTCCGCATCGGGGTCGACGTCGACGGCATACGCCAGTGGCGGGCCTACTCCCTGACCCACGGCCCGCGCCCCGACGGCCACATCTCCATCACCGTCAAGGCCGTGCCGGACGGGCTCGTCAGCACCCACCTCGTGCGCGAGTCGCGGCCCGGCACGCTCGTCCACCTCGAGCAGGCCCAGGGCGAGTTCGTGCTGCCGACCGACGGCGGCAAGTTCCTCTTCGTCACGGCCGGCTCCGGCGTCACCCCGGTCATCGGGATGCTCCGCAACCTCTTCCCGGTCGCTGACTCGGGCGTCGTGCGCCTGCCCCGCGCGGCGGCATACGACATCGTCGTCGTGCACGTGGCACCGAGCGAGCCCGACTCGATCTTCATCGACAACCTCCGCTCGCTCGACGCGGCCGGCCTGATCCGCCTCGTGGCGCGCTACGACGACGAGCACGGGGTGCTCGACGTCGCCGACCTCGAGACCCTCGTGCCCGACCTGCACGACCGGCAGACCCTCGCCTGCGGACCCGGCGGTCTGCTCGACGCCCTCCAGCGCCACCACGACGAGCGCGGCCTCGGCCTGCTCACCGAGCAGTTCCGCGCCAGCACGCTCGTCGTCGGCGAGGGCGGGACGGTCGACTTCACCGGCTCCGGCACGACGGTCGAGGCCGACGGCGCGACCCCCATCCTCGACGCCGCCGAGGCGGCCGGCGTGCTCATGCCGTCCGGCTGCCGGATGGGCATCTGCTTCGGCTGCGTGCTGCCGCTGCGCGAGGGCGCCGTCCGCGACCTGCGCACCGGCGCCGTCACGACCGCGACGCCCGGCGAGACCGAGGGCCAGGGCGTGCCCATCCAGACCTGCATCTCCGCGGCCGCCGGCGCCTGCGTCATCGACCACTGACCACCCACAGACCCACCGACCTCCGAACCAGAGGAGTCACCATGACCGTCCTGCAGAAGAAGACCCACAACCCGATCGGCCACCTCACCGCCGAGGACATCGAGCAGATCGGTGTCGAGCTCGACGCCATCCGGCAGTCCGTCATCGACACCCGCGGAGCCGACGACGCGGCCTACATCCGCAAGGTCATCGCCACCCAGCGCAAGCTCGAGCTCGGCAGCCGCGCCCTCCTGCTCGTCTCGATGTTCCCGCCCGCCTGGGTCGTCGGCACGGCCGGCCTCGCGGTCGCCAAGATCATCGAGAACATGGAGATCGGGCACAACGTCATGCACGGCCAGTGGGACTGGATGCGTGACCCGAAGATCCACTCGACGACGTGGGAGTGGGACAACGCCAGCCCGTCGGAGCAGTGGAAGCACTCGCACAACGAGCTGCACCACACCTACACGAACGTCATCGGCAAGGACAACGACCTCGGCTACGGCATCATGCGCGTCGACGAGGACCAGCGCTGGGTGCCGCTCTACGCCGCCCAGCCGCTGTGGAACTTCGTCAACGCCTGCTTCTTCGAGTACGGCATCGCCGCCTACGACCTCGAGCTCGGCAAGAACCTCGCGACCAAGGAGCGCCGCCAGGACCCCGACTTCCGGGCGCGCGCCAAGGTGACGCTGAAGAAGATCCGCAACCAGATGACGAAGGACTACGTCATCCACCCGCTGCTGTCGGGACCGTCGTTCGTCAACACGCTCGCCGCCAACGCCACGGCCAACCTCATCCGCAACCTGTGGACCCACTCGGTCATCATGTGCGGCCACTTCCCCGAGGGCGTCGAGACCTTCGAGCGCCGGTCCATCGTGGGGGAGACCCGCGGCGAGTGGTACGTCCGCCAGATGCTCGGCTCGGCCAACATCAGCGGCAGCAAGGCCATGCACTTCATGACCGGCAACCTCAGCTTCCAGATCGAGCACCACCTCTTCCCCGACCTGCCGAGCAACCGCTACCAGCAGATCGCGCCGCAGGTGCAGGCCCTGTTCCGCAAGTACGGCCTGACCTACACGACGGGCTCGCTCCCGCGCCAGGTGGGGTCGGCGTGGAAGAAGGTCATCCGGCTGTCCGTGCCGAACGGCTTCCTCGGTCGACGCGCCAAGGCCCCCGTCACGGATCTGGCTCCCTCGAAGCCGGCCCGGGAGCACCTCGCGGCCTGAGCGGCGGCAGGCCTGAACGACTCGGACAGGTGCTGTGGCGGGTAAGGATGGGGCATGCCCGACTCCCCGAGCCCGCAGACACCGGACGACACGATCGGCGCCCGGGACCTGACGACCTGGCACACCCGCTTCGGGCAGTGGCTCGTCGGCGTCTTCGCCGGGGTGGCACGCGCCTCCCGGCCGGCCGCCCGTCGGGTCGTCTCGTGGTCGTCGGCGCACGTGGCGTTCGTCGTCTTCGCCGTCGTCGCCCTCGTCGTCATGGCCGCTCTCGTCGAGGGGGTCGAGACGGTCTACGAGGGGGTCGTCGGTCGCGACGGGCTGACCGTGGTCGACCAGCCCGTCCTGGACAGGGCGATCTCGCTCCGCTCACCCGGGCTCGACTCCGCCATCACGGCGTTCACGAACGTCGGTGGTCCGGTCGGCATGCCGATCCTCGCCCTGCTCGCCGTCGCCGTCATCACCTGGCGTCGTCGGCGGTGGACGCCCATCGTGCTGACGCTCATCGCGGCCGCCGGGTCGCTCGCGATGACGATCGTCGGCAAGGACCTCGTCGACCGGGCCCGCCCGCAGGCCGCCCTGGCGGTCCCGCCGCTGGAGGTGTCGCCGTCGTTCCCGAGCGGCCACACGCTCAACGCGACGGTGCTCACGACGGTCGTCGTCTATCTCGTCCTCATCGAGACCACCGCGGCCTGGCAGCGCAGCCTGGCGGTCACGCTCGGCACCCTCTTCGTCGTGACCATGGGGCTCTCCCGGGTCTTCCTCGGCCACCACTGGCTCACCGACGTGCTGGCCGGCTGGCTCATCGGTCTCGCCTGGGCCCTCGCCGTCATCACCGCACACCGCCTCTGGCTCACCCTGCGCGAACGACCGGCGACGCTGGACTCGCGCGACGGCATACTCCCGGAGCGCTCCGCCTCCTAGGATCGATCGGGTGAACCCGGCGATCATCCTGGTGTCCGAGACCCGCTCCGAGGAGCTGCTCGACGAGTTCGGGCGCTACTCGCGCGACTACGAGCTGCCCACCGCGGGCTCGGCCCACGAGGCGAAGCTCGCGGCGAAGCGGGTCGTCGCCGAGGGCGGTCAGGTCGCGATGTTCGTCACCGAGTCGCGCCTGCCCGACGCCGAGGTGCTCGAGGCCTTCCACTGGTGGCGCGCGACGGTGCCGACGGCGCGGCGGGTCATCGCCGCCCACGTCTCGAGCTTCCGCGAGGACGCCGAGCGCCTGCGGGGCGGGCTGGCAAAGGGCAAGTACGACGCGTACCTGCTCATGCCGCGCGGCGCCCGCGACGAGGAGTTCCACACGGCCATCTGCGAGCTGCTGTCCGACTGGGGCTCGACGGTGGCCGAGCCCGAGGTCGTGGCGGTGGCCATCGTCTCCCCCGTCGAGGACGCCCTGACGCTCAGCATCCGCGACTACCTCGACCGGATGGGGATGCCCAACCGCGTCTACGCCCCGGGCAGCGACGAGGGGCGTGCCGTGATCGAGCACGTCGAGGGTGACGCCGCGCCCGAGTACCCGCTCGTCATGGACCTCGGCAAACGCGTCGCCACGGCCCGCAGCGTGCGCGACGTCGCCACCCGCATCTACGGCCGCCCGGCCGACGTCGACGTGGACCGCGTGGTCGACGTCGCCATCGTGGGCGCCGGGCCGGCGGGTCTCGCGGCCGCCGTCTATGCCTCGTCCGAAGGACTGTCGACGGTCGTCCTCGAGGCGGAAGCGATTGGTGGACAGGCGGGCACGTCGTCGATGATCCGCAACTACCTCGGCTTCCCGAGGGGGATCTCGGGTATGCGGCTGGCCCAGCGGGCGCGCAACCAGGCGGTCCGCTTCGGCACCGAGTTCTTCACCGGTTGGCCGGTCACGTCGTTCACGCCGGGCACGTCGTCGACCCCGGCCCCCGCGGGCACCGCAGGTCCTGCCGGCGAGGAGGGCGGCCCGGGACCGCACGTGCTGCACACCGAGGGCGGCGACGTCCGGGCGCGGGCTGTCGTCGTGTCGGCCGGCGTGAAGTACCGCCGCCTCGACGCGCCGGGCATCGAGCGGCTCGTCGGGCTCGGCGTCCACTACGGCAGCGCCATGACGGCTGCGCGCGAGATGGAGGGCTCGGACGTCATGGTCGTCGGTGGTGGCAACTCGGCCGGTCAGGCCGCGATCCACCTCGCGCGCTTCGCCCGATCCGTGACGATCCTCGTGCGGCGCGAGTCCCTCGCCGAGACGATGTCGAGCTATCTCGTCGGCGAGATCCGCTACAACCCTCGGATCGGGGTCAAGGTTTGCTCCGAGGTGACCGAGGGCGGCGCCGGCGAGGACGGCCGGCTCGGCTGGGTCACGGTGCGCGACACTGCCGGCGGCGCCGAGGAGCGTCGCGACTGCCGCGGCCTCTTCCTCCTCATCGGCGCGGCGCCCTACTGCGACTGGCTGCCGGACGCGGTCGCCCGCGACGAGCGCGGCTTCGTGCTGACGGGTCGCGACGTGCCGCAGCACCTGTGGCGAGAGGGGTTGCCGCCGGAGAGCCTCGAGACGACGGTGCCCGGCGTCTTCGCGGCGGGCGACATCCGCGCCGGCTCGATGAAGCGCGTGGCCGCGGCGAGCGGGGAGGGCGCGTCGGTCGTGCCGCTCGTGCACGCCTGGCTCGACCCGACGCGCTGAGCTCCTTCCCGTCCGGGCCGAAGGGGTCAGCGACGGATGAGCTGCCCGTCGCGGAACGAGTAGCGGTAGGCGCTCGTCGTGGCAGCCGGGAGGTTGGCGGGTGCTCAACCGCGGAGGGCGCGCTCCATCTCGTCCGCGACAACACGAGCCATGGCATCATCCTCGACGCGCAGGCCGGCTATCGCGCCCTCGCGGTCGGCGTCGGACCGGTTCTGGCTCAGCTTGGCCTTGCCCTCCACCGAGTCGACGACGAGCTCGATGCCGACGATGGCCCGCAGGCGGCCACGGACGTACTTCGCCGGGGCGTCGTCGACGGCCCAGGGCTGCTCCCGTCCGGCCTCGTGCCGCTCCGTGAGCCTGGTGACGACGTCGAGCACCCAGTCGGGGTCGTCGTGGACCGTGACCGCTCCCCGCAGCTGCACCTCGCTGTAGTTCCACGTCGGGACGACGCGCCCGTGCTGCGCCTTGGTGGCGTACCAGCCCGGCGACACGTAGGCGTCGGCGCCGCTGACCACGACGAGCCCTGGGGACGCCGGTGCGATGCGCGTCCAGTGATCGTTGGCGCGGGCCAGGTGGCCGATGACGCGATCGCCGTCGACGAGCACGGGCAGCAGCGTCGAGTCCGGACGTCCGTCGGGACCGACGGTGACGAGGCGTGCCGCCGCGTGCGCCGCGAGGAAGGCCGTGACGTCAGGGTCGTCCATGGCGTTGGCCGGGGGCACGTACATGCTTCGATGGTCGCACGCGCCGTCGGGACGGGCCGCGCACGGGCGCGCGGACGGCATACGCCCGGTGGTGGGGACGACGACCTACGCCCGGCCAGCACGGAGCCCGCCGACTGGTGTCGACGGGCTCCGGGGGAGGCGTGGCTCAGCTGTGCCGGTGCGGGGACCGGCGAGGCGCTGCCGTCCAGGGGCGGGGACCGGCGTGCAGAGCCGGAGCGGGGTGCTGGCTGTTGCCCGCGCGGGCGGGACGTTCGGCCGAGGGGTCGAGCCGCTCGGCGAGGCTGCGCAGGAGGAGCGCGGCCCGGACGTGACGGCGGATGCGGCCGGCCTGCTTGGGCACGTGGTGCGCATGGTGGGCTGCGGCGACCCGCTCGACGATGCGGTCGCGGGCGATCGCTTCCTGGGGCGTGAGGTTCATGGTCCCGGCGCTCATGCGAGGCTCACCTGCGCCCGCTTGACGCGGATGTCGCCGCTGCCGGAGTGGACGACCAGACGAGCCTGGGCCTCGGCGTCACCGGGGCCCGAGGTCTCCTCGAGGTCGATGTCGACGTCGCCCGTGACGGTGTTGAGGTCGAGGTAGGCCGCGACCCCGTGGGCCACTGCGATGGTGACGTCGCCGGTGCCCGTTCGGGCCCGCACCTCACCACCGTGCACGCCGTCGAGGGTGATGTCGCCGGTGCCGGTCGTCAGCTCGAGGTCGCCGGTCGAGGCCCCGATCTGGAGGTCGCCGGAGCCGGTCTTCGCCTTGACGGCAGCATCGGAGCGGCGCAGGGAGATGTCACCGCTGCCCGAGACGAGGTCGAGACGTCCGCCGCCCGCGCCGACGGTGATGTCGCCCGAGCCGGTCTTGGCGTCGATGTCGCCGCTCGCCGACTGGAGGGTGATGTCGCCGGATCCCGACTTGAGCCGGGCCGAAGCCACCTCGTGGAAGGTCAGGTCGCCGGCGCCGGTCGCGGCCCGGACCTCGCCGAGCAGCCCCGCGGCCGTGACGTCGCCGGCGCCGGTCTTGGCGTCGACCGCGCTCCCGGCGGGCAGCTCGACCTCGACGTCGACGGAGCCCTTGGTGCCGAGGGAGAAGAAGCTGTCGCGCAGCTTGGGCGCCAGAACCGCGACGTCGTTGCCGTGGGCCTCGACGGTGAACTTCTCGGCGATCTCGGCGCCGTGCTTGCCGTGCGGGTGGAGTCGGACGGTCGTCGTCGTGGCGGTGCCGACGGTCAGCGTCAGGTCGCCGACGAGCAGCTCGGCCTTGAGGTTGATGGGACCCGTCGTGTCGAAGCGGGTCTCGAGGGTCGTGCCCATGGGATGTCCCCTTTTCTCGGAAGTGGTCTGATGTCTGTCCGGGCCGCTCAGCGGACCCAGCCCTGCACGCGCTTGTTGGAGGAGCGGTTGCGGCCTGGGGCGCCGGGCCCGAACTGCGGGCCGGGCGGCATCGGCGGGAAGCCGGGCATCGGTGGCCCGCCGACCGCGGTGGCCGCGCGGACCGCGTTGACGATCCAGGTGTTGAGCGACTGGCCCCGACCGGTCGCGAGCTCCTCGGCCCGGACCTTGAGGGCCTCGGGAAGGCGCAGGGTGATGCGAGAGGTCTCGGCGCCCTCGTCGTCGAGTGACACCACGGTGGTGTCGCCAGGGTCGAGGACCTGGGTGTCGTCGGCGACGGCCGACGGGCCGGCCCCCGACGACGACGAAGACGGGCTCCCGGCCCTGCAGCCGGACCTCGACGGAGGTGCCCTCGAGCTCGTTGGTGATCTCGGCCGCCGCGTGGGACAGCGCGTCCATCAGGGCGAGCCGGGCGGAGGAGTCGAGCGCGAAGCCGATCCGCTCGGCGGCCTGCTCGGTCTCCGGACCCATCGCCCTGGCCGCCTGGGCGAGATCCCGACGCAGTGCGTCGACGTACTCGGTGATGTCCATGTGCATCACCATGACACCATCGTGGTGTCATGTCAACACCATGATGACGCCGAATTGGCGCACGGGTAGGTTCAGCACACCCCTCGACCCTGCGTGAAAGGCGCCCGATGCGCAGCCTCGGAACCTCCGACCGCCCCACCGTCCGTGCCGTCTCGTCGCGCCATCGAGAAGGTCTCCTCACGCACCCGGGCGCGCCAGTTCGTGCGGGTGATGAACCGGATGGGCGCCTCGCCCGCGGCGATCCTGCCCTTCGTCCGGGACTCCCCGAACTTCACGAACCGCCGGTTCGAGGGCGAGGAGCCGTCGCTGCGTCCGCGGGTCCGGGCCCAGACGAGCGCCCTCATCGCCGCCATCCGCGTCAGCGACCGCGGCAGGCCCGTCGGCACGGTGCCCGTCGTCCCGGCGCGAGCCGCCGCAGCAGCCGGGCGAGCTCGCCGTCACGTGGTACGGCCACGCCACCACCGTGCTCGAGATCGACGGCGCCCGCTTCCTCATCGACCCGGTCTTCAGCGAGCGCGTCTCCCCGATCCGGCACGTCGGACCCAGGCGGATGCACCCGGTGCCCGGGGTCGATCGCCGACATCCCCAGCATCGACGCCGTGCTCATCAGCCACGACCACTACGACCACCTCGACCAGCCGTCGATCGTGCGGCTCGAGGAGACCCACCGGCCGCACTACGTCGTGCCCCTCGGTGTCAACGCGCACCTGCTCGCCTGGGGCGTGCCCGAGGAGCGCATCACCGCGCTCGACTGGCGCGGCGAGACCGAGGTCGCCGGCATCCGTCTCACCTGCACCGAGGCGCGGCACAACTCCGGCCGGGGGCTCGTCGACAGCCAGACCCTGTGGGCGGGCTGGGCCCTGCACGGGCCCCGCCACAGCGCCTACTATCGCCGGCGACTCCGGCACGTCGAAGCGCTTCGCCGCCATCGGGGCCGACCTCGGCCCCTTCGACCTGACGCTCATGCCCGTCGGCGCCTACGACCCGTTCTGGCCCGACATCCACATGGATCCCGAGCAGGCCCTCGCGGCGCACCGCGACGTCAACCGCATCGGCGACGAGATGCACGCCCTGACCGAGGACGACGCCGGGGTGGCCGACGACTTCATCGAGGGGGACCAGCGCATCGACACCCCCGGGCGGCACCCACGAGGAGGGCGAGCGCACCGAGACGACCCGCACGGTGCAGACCGCCGCCCGCGAGTCGCTCCTCGTGCCCCGTCCACTGGGCCACCTTCAACCTCTCGATGCACTGGTGGGCCGAGCCCGTCCGCCGCATCCGCCGGGGCGCGGCCGAGGCACGCGTCCCCGTCGCCTTCCCCCGCGTCGGCGAGCGCGTCGACCTCACGAGCGGCGACGCCGACGCCGTCGCGGCTGCCCACTCCGAGCCCGTGGTGGGAGCCGTGCGCGGCGCCCGAGGACCGCGACTGACCGGCCCGCCCAGGCGGCATACGGCATACGGCTCGCCCGGGAACTCGGGCGGCCGCCCCGTCGCTGGACGAGAATGACGGCAGCCCGCACCCGCGTGGCCGCCCGAACCGTGAGGCACGACAGGCAGGAGAAGCCCGTGCAGCTCCCGATCCTTCGCCGGATGGGTGCGACGACCGCGGCGCAGCGCCAGCGCGCCACCGCATCGCCGAACTACCGCGACGGCGAGTTCCGCTCCCACGAGCCGACGCACGTCGTCGCGACGTCCGAGGCCGAGGGCCCGGGCAGCATGCTCGCGACGATGGTCCGCGAGTTCGGCCGCGGCCGACCCCGGGGCACCGTGCCGCTCGTGACCGCCGCGGCACCCGCACGAGCCCGCCGACCTGGCCGTCACGTGGTACGGCCACGCGACGAGCGTCGTCGAGCTCGACGGGCGGCGCTTCCTGCTCGACCCCGTCTTCGGCAACCGGGCCTCGCCGTCCGCCTTCGCCGGGCCCAAGCGGCTGCACCCGGTGCCCGGCACGCATCGCCGAGATCCCGCGCCTCGACGCCGTCGTCATCAGCCACGACCACTACGACCACCTCGACGAGCCGTCGATCCGGCAGCTCGAGCGCACCCACCGGCCGCACTACGTCGTGCCGCTCGGGGTCGACGCGCACCTGCGCGTCGTGGGGCGTGCCGACGGAGCGCATCACGAGCCTCGACTGGCGCGAGGAGACCGAGATCGCCGGGCATCCGCATCACGTGCACCGAGGCCCGGCACTTCTCCGGGCGCGGCTTCGTGCGCAACCAGACGCTGTGGGCGGCGTGGTCGCTGCGCGGGCCGCGCCACGCGGTCTTCTTCGGCGGCGACTCGGGACCGACGCACCGCTACGCCGACATCGGCGCCGACCTCGGGCCCTTCGACCTGACGATCATCCCGATCGGCGCCTACAGCGTGCACTGGCCCGACATCCACCTCAACCCCGAGGAGGCGATCGAGGCGCACCTCGACGTCAACAAGGGCGAGACCGACGCGGTGCTGCTGCCCATCCACTGGGCCACCTTCAACCTCGCCACGCACTGGTGGAGCGAGCCGATCCGCTGGGCGCGGCGGGCCGCCGCCGAGCGCGGCGTGCGGATGGTCGCCCCACGCGTCGGCACGCGGATCGAGCTGAGCGGCAACGACATCGACGAGGTCGTCGCCGCGCACCAGGACCCGTGGTGGGAGGCGTGCGCCGCGCCCGACGACCGGGACTGAGCCGTCAGGCGGGCCGACCGACCGCCATCAGCGGTCGTCGTGCGGGCTCTCGAGCACGCCGTCGATCGCGTATGCCGGGTCGTGGCGGTCCGTCGGTCCGCTGAGCGCCGCGCGTGGCCGGCTCGCCGGCGCGACGTCGGCAGGCGCGCGGAAGATCCAGCGCCGCATCGCCACGAACCGGGCGGCCGTCGACAGGACGTTGGCCGCGGCGACGACCACGGTCTGCACGGCCGTGCCTGCGTCGGGGACGAGCGCACCGAGCACGGCGAGCGCGACGGTCGTGGCGGCATACGTGATCGCGAAGATGACGAGCGCCTGGCCGTGGTGGGAGCACGAGGTTGCGACGACCCGACACCCCGAAGGTCCACGCCCGGTTGAGCGCGGTGTTGACGACCGTCGCGATGACGAGGGCGACGCCGTTGGCCAGCTGGGACGGCGGCACCGCCCCGCACCAGGGCCGCGAAGAGGCCGAGGTGCAGGGCGGTGGACACGAGGCCGACGCCGGCGAAGCGGATCGAGCTGCTGCGACAGGCGGATTCGCGGCAGCAGACGATGGTGGTCGGACACTCGTCGTCAGGCGTGGACAGGGGCTGGGTCAGGTCGTAGAACGTCGAGCCGTCGATCGTCACCGGGGTGAAGTTGTCCTGCACCCACGAGCTGATCTCCGACGAGGCGCTGCTGCCACCGTTCTGGTTGCCGAATCCCCTTCCGCCGCTGGCGAAGTAGTGGATCTGGCCGTTGGCGACGTACTGCTGGAACTGCGCGAGCGTCGGGCTCGGGTCCGAGCCGTTGAAGCCGCCGATGGCCATGACCGGGCAGCTGCGTGCCGAGCTGGAGGCCGGCCGCGGTCTGCGAGCCGACGGCTGCGGCGACCCACGTGTAGCGGTCGGCGTTCGCCGAGAGCGCCGACGACGACGGCCGTGCTCGGCGTCGAGGCGTCGAGCAGACCGCCCATGCCGCCCCCGGCCGCCTGTCTGCGGGCCACCCTGCGGGGTCGTGCCGTTGGTTGCCGGTCTGGCCGGGCAGCTGGGGCGGGGTGCCGCCGCGGAAGCCGCCCCCGCCACCGGGACCACGGCTCGACCCGGCGGGACCGGCCGTCACGATGGAGCCGCTGTGGCCCTGGGCGGTGGTCGACACGGCATACGCCCCCGGGCCGGCGAGGCCGGCGACGAGCGCCGCGGCGAGGACGACGGGCACGGCGCGGGCGTGCATCCACCGGGTCGCGAGGATGAGCAGGGCGGCGGCCATGCCGACCGCGAGCACCGAGATGCGGAGCCAGTCACCGTAGGCCGTCGTGCGCGACAGGAGGATGAAGCTCCACGTCGCGGCGGCGGCGGTCGCGGCGGCGAGGGCGATGGTGGCGACGGCGCTCGAGCGGCGCTCCCAGGCCTCGACCGCACCCATGCCGACGACGGCACCGATCGCCGGGGCGAGGGCCACGGTGTAGTACTCGTGGAAGATGCCGGCCATGAACGAGAAGACGAGGATCGTGACGACGAGCCAGCCACCCCAGACGAGGTAGGCCGCGCGGCGCAGGTCGGTGCGCGGGCGACGGCCACGCAGCCAGAGGCCGGCCGCGAGCAGGATGAGCGCGCTCGGGATGAGCCAGGAGATCTGGTCGCCGACGCTCGAGGAGAACATCCGGAACAGCCCGGTCGAGCCCCACATGCCGCCACCGGCGCGCCGCCACCGCCGCCGCCGACCGAGCCGGTCTCGTCACCGCTGAGGCGGCCGAGGCCGTTGTAGCCGAAGGTCAGCTCGAGGAAGGAGTTCGTCTGGCTGCCACCGATGTACGGGCGGGCCGAGGCCGGGACGAGCTCGACGATCGCGACCCACCAGCCGGCCGACAGCACCATGGTGCCGACGGCGAGGAGCGAGTGGACGATGCGCTTGCGCAGGGTCGTCGGGGCGGCGATGAGGTAGGCGAGCCCGAAGAACGGCACGACGAGCAGGACCTGGAGGGTCTTGGTGAGGAAGCCGAGGCCGATGAAGACCCCGACGATCATCATCCACTTCGGCGAGGCCTGCTCGATCGCCTTGATCGTGGCCCAGGCGCCGAGCGCCATGAGCAGGGTCAGGAGGGCGTCGGGGTTGTTGAAGGTGAACATCAGGGCGGCGACGGGGGTCAGCGCGAGGACGACGCCGGCGATGAGGCCCGCCGCAGCACCGAACTGGCGCTTGACCGTGGTGTAGACGACGCCGACGGTCGCGACGCCCATGAGCGCCTGCGGCAGCAGGATCGCGAACGAGCTGAGGCCGAGCAGCCGCACCGACAGGGCCATCACCCAGAGGGAGGCCGGCGGCTTGTCGACGGTGATCGAGTTGGCGGCGTCGGAGCTGCCGAAGAAGAACGCCTTCCAGCTCGTCGCTGCCGGCCTGGACCGCGGCGGAGTAGAAGGAGTTCGCGTAGCCGCTCGCCGTGAGGTTCCACGTGTAGAGCACGAGCGTCACGAGGAGCAGGCCGAGGAGCGCGGGGCGGGCCCAGCTCGGGTCGGCGTCGGCGCCGCGCCAGAGGCGCCGGATCCGACCGGGACGACCCGCGCGGGCGGCGGGCGGCGTGGTCTGGGGTCGGGAGTCCGCCGCCCCGACGGGCCTCGGCGCGGTGCCGGTCCCGCCCGTGGTGAGGGTCATCGTGTCCATGCCCCAACCGTCGCGGGCGGGACTGTGCCCTTCCTATGACATGACTTTGGTCCGGTCATGAGTGACCAAACCACCACAACAAGTCAGCCGGGGCGAAGAACCCGAGGACCCAGACCCCCGAACCACCACAACAACTCAGCCCCGGCGAAGAACCCGAGGCCCCGGACCCCGAACCACTACGCCAACTCCGCCCCGGCGGAGATCCGAGCCCCGGACCCTGAACCGCCACGCCAACTCCGCCCCGGCGGAGAAGCCGAAGCCCCGGACCCCGAACCGCCACAACAACTCCGCCCGGGCGAAGCTGTCGTGGTCGGCCGGCCGGCCGTCGGTCGGTCAGGGGGCTGCGGGCAGGAGCAGGCTGAAGGTCGTGTCGCCGGGGCGGCTCTCGAGCTCGACGCGACCGCCGTGGGCCTTGCTCACCGCGGCGACGATCGACAGGCCCAGACCCGGTGCTGCCACCAGCCCGCACGCGCGCGTCGTCGCCGCGGGCGAATCGCTCGAAGACGTTGGGCTGCAACGAGCTCCGGCACACCCGGCCCGTCGTCGTGGACCGCGACCCGCACCCACTCGCCCTCCGGCCGCACCGACGTCGTCACCCGGGTGCCGTCGGGAGTGTGGGTCCGCGCGTTGGCGAGCAGGTTGGCCACGACCTGGTGCAGCCGGGCGCTGTCGCCCGTCACCTCGACCGGCTCGGGAGGCAGGTCGAGGTCCCACGCGGTGGCCCGGGGACGCCGCGTGCGCGTCGCTCACCGCGTTGATGACGAGCATCGACACGTCGACGGGAGCCTCCTCGAGGGGACGGCCGGCGTCGAGACGCGCGAGGAGGAGCAGGTCCTCGACGAGCGAGCTCATCCGGTTGGCCTCGGACTCGATGCGGCCCATCGCGTGGGTCACCGTCGGCGGCACGGCGTCGGGCTCGCGACGGGACAGCTCGGCATAGCCCTTGATCGACGCCAGCGGCGTGCGCAGCTCGTGCGAGGCGTCCGCGACGAACTGCCGCACCCGCTGCTCGCTCTGGTGGCGGGCGTTGAGCGCCTCGTCGACGTGGTCGAGCATCTCGTTGAAGGCCGCGCCGACCTTGCCGACCTCGGTGCGGGTGTCGGTGTCGGCGGGGTCGACCCGCTCGGCGAGCGCGACCTTGCCCGAGTCGAGCGGCGTCTGCGAGACCTTGGTCGCCGTCGTCGCGAGCCGGCGCAGCGGCTCGAGGTTGCGGCGCACGAGCCAGGTGCCGAGCACGGCCACGAGGATGATGCCCGCAGCCACGGTGCTGATCGCGAGGACGACCATCTGCTGCACGGTGCGATGCTGCTGCGCGACGGGCAGGCCCGACGACGAACGTGCCGGTCGTGTCGGTCCGGGTCTGCGGGTTCACCAGAGATCCGACCGTCGACACGAGCCGGTAGGGGCCCAGGCCGTCGAGCGTCACGGTCGTCGGCTGCGGCCCGAGGCCGGCGCTGCTGAGACCGTTCAGCTGGCTCGACGAGAGCGGGATGCGGGCGTGGCCGCTCGACGACGCGGTGCCGGCAGCCACGGGCACGTCCGGCGTCGGGGTCGTGGGGAAGAAGGCGATGAGGCCCTCGTCGCCGGGGCCCCGGGGGCCGCCGTCGCCCCGGTCCCCGAGCCCGGTGTCGAAGGGCCGCCCGTTGACGAGCTGGGAGACCGAGGTGCGCAGCTGGTCGTCGACCTGACCGGTGAGCTGCCGGTCGAGCGCGACGACGGTGAAGGCTCCGGTCGCGAGGCTGAGCACCGTGAAGAGGGCGAGCATCGAGGCGACGAGCTTGGCGCGCAACGTCCACGCCGACCACGGCCTCGTGCGGTCCCACGCGTCCGCGAAGCGCTCGGCGCAGCGGACGCGCTCGACTCGAGCCTCGCGGGCCGCCATCGCGGCCGGCGTCGTCGCCGGGCGTCGCGGCATACGGCCTCGGGCGACCGTCATCCGTGGCGGCGTCGCTCGTCGGAGTCGTCGTCACGGAAGCCGACGCCCTCGGAGAAGAGGTCGGGCGCGATCGCGCCGTCGGCGTCGGGGAGGTCCGCGGGGTCGGGCAGCTCGATGCCGGTGTCAGACGGCCGGCTTGAGGACATACCCAGCCCCTCGCATGGTGTGGATCATCGGCTCCCGTCCGGCGTCGATCTTCTTGCGCAGGTAGGAGATGTAGAGCTCGACGACGTTGGCCTGGCCGCCGAAGTCGTAGTTCCAGACGCGGTCGAGGATCTGCGCCTTGGACAGCACCCGCTTGCGGGTTGCGCATGAGGTAGCGCAGCAGCTCGAACTCCGTTGCGGTCAGGTGGATCTCCTCGCCGCCGCGCCTGACCTCGTGGCTGTCCTCGTCGAGGGTGAGATCGCCGACGACGAGCACGAGTCGGAGGACGAGACGGCGATCGTCGTGCGGCGCATGAGCGCTCGGACGCGGGCGACGACCTCCTCGAGGGAGAAGGGCTTCGTCACGTAGTCGTCGCCGCCGGCGGTCAGCCCGGAGACGCGGTCCTCGACGGCGTCCTTGGCGGTGAGGAAGAGGACGGGCACGTTGCTGTTGTCGGCGCGCATGCGCCGCAGCACCTCGAGCCCGTCGAAGTCGGGCAGCATCATGTCGAGCACGACCGCGTCGGGGTCGAACTCCCGGGCCGCGCGCACGGCCTCCATGCCGGTGCCGGCGGCGCGCACCTCCCACCCCTCGTAGCGCAGCGCCATCCCGAGCAGCTCGGTGAGGTTCGCCTCGTCGTCGACGACGAGCACCCGCACCGGGGAGCCGTCGAGTCGCTGGAGTCGCGCGGCTGCGGACTTGGTCTTCTCGCTCATGTCATCCAGTGAAACCCGCCGGACTGTGGGATGACCAGTACCTCCCTGTGCGATTCCTGTGGAGCCTCTGTCCCGGCGTCCCGAAGTCCCAGCGCCTCGACGGCTGCGCCACAGCGCTCGCACAGGGATCGCGCCCGACCGTGATGTCCATGAGCAACGAGTCCACGCCCGCAGGTTCCGGCCGAGCCGTCGAGGCCCGAGCTCCCGCAGTTCGAACCGGGCCGCCCGGCAGCCGTCGACGACACGCAGCAGCTCCCCTCCGCCCCGACGAGCGCGATGCCCGTGACGCCGCCTGCCACGCCGTACGCGTATGCCGCGTATGCCGCGTCGCCGGGCGAGGCGTCCCCGATCGCCGGGCCGGGGGTGCCGCTCTCACCCACCGGGCTCCCGCCGCGCGAGAGGGCGGCGGGCGCGGTGGCCACGGACGGCCCGCGATGGACCGCCAAGAAGACTGCCGTGACCGCCGGGCTCGCGCTCGTGCTCGCCTCCGCGGGCGCCATCGGCGCAGCGGCCGCCATGCCGGCCGGCTCGACCGGGGACGACTCGGGCTTCCGGGGTCCGGGCGGCGGCCGCAACTTCCAGTTCCCGGGTGGCCAGCAGAACCAGCAGAACCTAGCAGAACCAGCAGAACCAGCAGGGGACGAGCCCCCAACAGCTGCCGAACCTGCAGAACGGGCTGCCCGGGGGTGGGCTCAGCGGCATCGACCCCAACCAGCTGAGCCAGCTCGACCCGCAGGACCTGCTCCAGCAGCTCGGTCAGGACGACCAGAGCGGACAGGGCACGGACCCCTTCTCCGACGGTCAGGACGACTCCGCGTCCAGCACCTCCGGCGGCACGAGGACGACCTGAGCTGCAGTCCGGTCAGTGGCCGCGCAGCTGCGCGGCGTACTCCTCGAGCGCCCTCGTCGCCCGGTCGACCTCGTCCTCGACACGGGCGACGAGGGCTTCGTCTGCCAGCTGGCCTGCTGCGCCGAGGTCTTCCACCTGGAGGCACACGTCGGCGAGGACCGTGGCACCGAGGTTGGCCGCAGTTCCCTTGAGCGAATGGGCGATCCGGCCCTGGCTCTCGGCGTTCCCGTCGCGCGCCGCCTCGCGGATCTCGGCGATGCGCTGACGGGCGCCGGCACCGAAGCGGCCGATGAAGCGCAGGAGCATCGACGGGTCACCGGGGTCGAGCTCGTGCAGCTCCTCGAGCCGCCGCAGGTCGAGCACGCCGGCGTCCACCGCAGGTGCGGCCTGGGCGCTCGGGCCGGTGTCGGCTCCCGACGCGGCCACATCTGACGGGAGCACCGAGTCCGTGCCCGTCCAGCGCCGGAGGGTGGACGCGAGCAGCGAGACGTCGATGGGTTTGGTCAGGAAGTCGTCCATGCCCGCCTGCAGGCAGCGCTCCCGCTCGCCGGCGATGGCCGAGGCCGTCATCGCGATGACGGGCAGACGCTGACCGGGTGCCTCGCGAGCCCGGATCGCCCGGGTGGCGGCGTAGCCGTCCATCTGCGGCATCTGGCAGTCCATCAGGACCGCGACGAACTCGTCGCCCTGGGCTCGGTACGCCTCGACGCCCTCCGCCCCGTTGCCGGCGAGCCGTACGGCGTAGCCGAGGCTCTCGAGCACACCCTGGGCGACGAGCTGGTTGACCTCGTTGTCCTCGACGACGAGGACCGTGCCGAGGTGTCCGTCAGCTCCTGGCGGTGGGAGCACCGGCCGCAGCGACTCGGTCGCCAGCTGCCGTCCGACGACGTCGGCCATCGCGTCGAAGAGCGAGGAGGGCATGACCGGCGCGGTCAGGACCGCGTCGACGCCGGCCTCCTTCGAGCGTCGCGACGTCGGGAGGTGGCACGTGCGCGCACGCGAGCACGACGCGTACGCCCGCGAAGCGCTCGTCGGAGCGGATCATCCGGGCGACCTGCAGGCCCTCGGTGCCCACGGAGGGATCGTCGAGGACGACGACGTCCATCGGGCTGCCGCCGCGGTCGGCCCTGTCGAGCTCGACGAGGCCGTCGACGCCGGAGGTGGCGGACGTCACCGACATGGACCAGGTGGTCAGCTGCTCCTCGACGCGCTCCCGGTGCGCCCGGTCGGCGCCGACGACGAGGACCCGGAGTCCGGACACCGCAGCGGCCTGCGACTGCGAGCGGCCGACGCTGTGCTTCGACGCCGGGTCGAAGGCCGCGGTGAACCAGAACGTGCTGCCGTGGCCGGGCTCGCTCTCGACACCGATCTCGCCGCCGAATGCCGTGACGATCTGCCGGCTGATCGCGAGGCCCAGGCCGGTGCCGCCGTACTCACGGGTCGTCGAGGAGTCACCCTGCGAGAACGACTCGAACAGCCGGGAGCGGACCTCGAGGGGGATGCCTGCACCGGTGTCGGTGACCTCGACCCGCAGCACCGGTCCCGCCGCGGTCAGGCGATCGAGGCCCAGGCGGACGACCACGCTGCCGGCGTCGGTGAACTTCACGGCGTTGGTCGTGAGGTTGGCGACGACCTGGCCGAAGCGCACCGGGTCGCCGGACACCAGGAACGGCACGTCCGGCCGTGGGCGACGGACAGATCGAGCGACTTGGCACGAGCCCGCTCCCCGAGCAGCGCGACGCTGCGCTCGAGCACCGCGGCCGGGTCGAATTCGACCGACTCGAGCTCGAGACGGCCGGCCTCGATCTTCGACAGGTCGAGGATGTCGTTGACGAGACCGAGCAGCACGCGACCGGCCTGGTCGATGCCGTCGGACAGCCGCCGCTGATAGGGCGTCAGCTCGGTGCGCCCGAGCAGCTCGGCGAGCCCGATGACGCCGTTGAGCGGAGTGCGGATCTCGTGGCTCATCGTCGCGAGGAACTCGGACTTGGCGCGGGAGGCCTCCATGGCCGCGTCACGTGCGCGCGCCAGGCGCTCCGCCGTCCACTCGCGGTCCGCGACGCGGGCGAAGAGGGCGGTGATCTGCGAGATGGTCAGGGCGTCGGACGCGGCGGGCGGCGCGGCGCTGCGCATGTCGAGCACGACGACACAGGCCACCCGCCCCTCGTTGACGACCGGCACCGCCACGATCGTCGTCCCGTCGGGCGAGGACTCCGCGACGACCGACCGGCCGGCGGCTGCGCGGGTCGCGAACTCCATCCCGACCTCGATCGGCAGGGTGCTCGTCTCGGCACCCTCCTCCGCGCGGATCGGTTCTGCGAGGTTCCCGTCGGCGTCGACGACGGAGCCGAGCACCGGCCGCCACGTCGTGTGGCGGGCGACCTCGACGAGGATCGCGGGCAGCGCCTCGTCGAGCGTCGCGGACTCGTTGGCCGCAGTGGCCATGGCCGTCACGAGGCCGAGCGCCTGCTCGGCGTCCTTCTTCTCCGTGATGTCCTGGGTCGTGCCGCCCATCCGGATCGCGCGGCCCTCGGGGTCCCGGGTGACGAGACCCCTGCCGCGGATCCAGGCGGTCTCGCCGCTGCTCCGCACGACCCGGGCATCGAACTCGAACGAGTCCTCGGACGCGAGCGCGGCCGCGACCAAGTCGCGACACGTGGCCCCGGTCGTCGGGGTGGATGCGTGCGAGGAAGCCCTCGTAGGTCGGGGTGAGGTCGGTCCGGTCCAGGCCGTAGATGCGGTAGAGCTCGTCGGACCACGACACCAGGTCGGCGTCGACGTCCCACTCCCAGCTGCCGACCCTGGCGATCGACTGGGCCTCGGCCAGCTGGTCGAGCAGCTTGCGCTGGGCGCTGTGCTCGCTGACGCGGTGCATCCAGCCGCGGCGCGTTCCCGCTGCGTCGACGAGCGGGGTGTGCGACACGAGCGCCCAGAAGCGGTTGCCGTGCGCGTCGAGCAGGCTGCACTCGATGTTGTCGCCTGGCTCGCCCTTCGAGGCGAGCTCGTCGAGATGGCGGCGGAACTGGCCCTTGCCGACGTCGTCGACCGCGTCGAAGACCGAGAAGCCCACCATGGCGTCGGGATCGCGACCCAGCATCTCGGCCATTCGGGCGTTGGCGAAGATCGTGCGCCCTGCCTCGTCGAAGACCCAGAGCCCGTCGGGCGACGCCCCGACCATCCAGCGGTAGAGGTCGGCCTCGACACCGCTGGCCTCGTCCCGAACGTCCGACATGTCACGATCTTCGCGCATGCAGGGGCTCCGCGCCCGCATGTGCCCCGTTTCGTCACGGCAGCCCACCAGGTGAGGCTCGCCTACCGTGACACCCCCGGGGTCGGATGCAACGATCGGTGGCAACCCCGTGCCACCGGTGCACCACCGAGCGGCCCCACTGATCGGAGCAGCACGCATGTCCGAGGTCCGCGCGTCCGACGAGCCGACGCCGCTCGAGCCGAACCACGACCGAGACGAGCCGCACGAGGCGAACGTCGGGAACCGGCTCAACTGGTTGCGAGCCGGCGTCCTGGGGGCCAACGACGGCATCGTCTCGACGGCCGGCGTCGTCGTCGGCGTCGCCGGCGCGACCTCTGACAAGGCCGCCATCGTGCTCGCCGGCCTCGCGGCCCTGTCCGCCGGCGCCATGTCGATGGCCGCCGGTGAGTACGTCTCCGTCAGCACCCAGCGCGACTCGGAGCGTGCCCTCATCGAGCTGGAGACGCGCGAGCTGCGCGAGGACCCCGAGGGCGAGCTCGAGGAGCTGACCCGGATCTACCAGGCCAAGGGGATGCGTCGTGAGCTCGCGGTCGAGGTGGCACGCGAGCTCACGGCACACGACGCCCTGGCCGCCCATGCCGAGGCCGAGCTGGGCATCGACCCGACCGACCTGACCAACCCGTGGCACGCGGCTTGGGCCTCGATGCTCGCCTTCGTCGTCGGGGCCATCCTGCCGATGCTGACCATCACCTTCAGCCCGGCGTCCTGGCGCATCCACGTCACCGTGCTCAGCGTCGCCGCGGCCCTGGCCTTCACGGGCTGGGCGAGCGCCCGCCTGGGGCGCAGCCCGGCGACCCGGGCGGTCCTGCGCAACGTCGGCGGCGGCCTGCTCGCCATGGGCGTGACGTATGCCATCGGCGCCCTCGTCGGGGTCAAGCTCGGCTGAGCGACCCGCGCAGGCACACGGCACACGGCACACGGCATGCGGACGGCATACGGCATACGAATCACTCTGGTCGGCCAGCGAGAGGCTGGACCTTGGGGTCCACTGGAAGGCAGCAGCCAAGACGTCGGGAGGAGCGCAGCAATGAAGTTCATGCTGATGATGCACGTGGGGCACGACGACGGCAGGGAGGTGCTGGACTGGGCCCCGCAGGACATCGAGAACATGATCGAGTTCCAGCGCGCGTTCGACCGTGAGCTGGAGGAGAACGGCGAGATGGTGTTCAACGCCGGGTTGAGCTGGCCGGACGAGGCGCGCATCGTGCGCTTCGACGGTGGGTCGCCGGTCGTCACGGACGGCCCGTTCCCGGAGGGCAAGGAGTTCCTCATCGGCTTCTGGGTCGTCGAGTGCGACAGCAAGGAGCGGGCGTATGCCATCGCTGCCAAGGCGTCGTCCTCGCCCGGCCCCGGCGGGGCGCCGACGGGCACGCCGATCGAGGTACGCCCGCTCGCGGGCCCGCCACCGGTGGACGCCTGACCGAGGACGGACCACCACGCGGGTCGTCGCCTCGATGTAGGCACCGGCCCGGTCGTCGGGCAGGCGCATCCGGTAGGCCATGACGTAGATGACCAGGGAGACGACGAACAGCACGGGGATCGCGGTGCCGAAGCCGAGGACGCCGAGGCCACCGTCGTAGTCGCCGAGCCACGACACGAGCGTCAGCGAACCCAGCCACGGCAGCACCCACAGTGCGGCCTTGAGGTCGAGGGACTGGCCGCGCAGGACCCCGGTGGCCGTGAAGATGCCGAGCAGGACGAAGCCGATGAGCACGGCGACCATGAGCTTCCAGTCGGTCTGCCAGCCCGACCAGTAGACGATGAGGTTGGAGCCCCAGAACGCGAGGAACGGCACGGCGTGCCCGCCCTGGAGACGGAAGGGGCGCTCGGCGTCCGGCACCTGCTTGCGCAGCGCGGCCAGCACGAGCGGCCCGGAGGCGAACGAGAGCACGGTGGCCGAGGTGATGAACCCGACGAGCTGCTGCCAGCTCGGGAACGGCAGGAACGCGATGAGCCCGATGACGAAGGCGAGGATGAGCCCGATGACCGGCGCGCCGCGGTGGCTCGTGCGGGCCAGGGCCTTGGGGGCGTTGCCGTTGCGGGCCATGGCGAAGGAGATGCGTGACGTGACCGTGGTGTAGATGAGACCGGTGTCGCCCGGGGAGACGATGGCGTCGACGTAGAGCAGGATCGCAAGCCACCCCATGCCGAGGATCGTCGCGAGGGCGGCCAGCGGGCCGAAGTCGTTCTTGAACGCGAGGTTGGCCCAGCCGCCGGACGAGCTGGAGCGACGCCGGGTCGAGCGCGCCGATGAAGGCGACCTGCAGGAGGATGTAGATGACGGCCGTGATGAGCACCGACCCGATGACCGCGAGCGGCACGTTGCGCTTCGGGTTGTCGGTCTCGCCGGCAAGCTCGATTCCCTGCCGGAAACCGAGGTAGGAGAAGACGATCCCGCTCGTGGCGATGGCGGTGAAGACGCCGTGCCAGCCAGAAGGCGTGAACCCGTGACTGCGTGAAGTTGTCGCCGTGGAAGGCCGCGACGAAGAACGCGACGATGACGAGCAGGATGATGAAGAGCTTCCACGACACGAGCGCGTTGTTGATCCGCGCGAACCAGCGGACGCCGTAGTAGTTGATGACGACGAAGATCGCCATGAGCACGACGGCCGCGGCATACCCCAGCGGCGTCAGCGTGTAGACCGGCGCACCGCCCATCACGTGCTTCGTCGTGAAGTCGGCATACTGCGTCCCGTACTGCAGCGCCGCCTCGACCTCGATCGGGGCCGTGGTGCCCACCGCCACGTAGGTGATCCAGCCGCTCGTGAAGCTCGCGAAGTTGCCGAATGCCATGTGCGGGAAGCGGACGACGCCGCCGGACAGCGGGAACATCGTCGCCCAGCTCGGCGTAGCAGAGCGCGATGAGCATGATGAGGATCGCGCCGAAGACCCACGAGATGATTGCTGCGGGCCCAGCCTGCTGCGAGGCGTTGAGGGCTCCGAACAGCCACCCGGACCCGATGATCGAACCGACGCTGGCAAAGAGCAGGCCGACGACGCCGACGTGCCGTTTGAGGACCGGTGTCTCTTGTTCGGGTCTGGTCTGGACTGTTGCCATGGGGTCGCCTCTCGTCCGTGGTCGCATCGCTACGTCGGTGCAGCGAGACGCGGGGGACGACGTACCCGATCCGGACGAATCGCACCAATCCGGACACCTCCGGATGCCAGGCGACCGTAGAGTCGCGCCTCGTGAGCCGCCTCATCCACCTCAACGGGCCGCCCGGGATCGGGAAGTCCACCCTCGCGAATGGCCACGACGTCGTGCTGCCCCAGATGCTCGTCGATCAGCCCGAGCCGGCGCGGTTCGAGGCCTGTGCTGTCGGCGTCGACCAGGTACGGGCCATCGTGGCAGCCAGCGGCGGGGACGACACGCTGACCCGGTTTCACGCCGCGCTCGAGCGCCTGCTGGGCGGACCGCCCGAACGCGGTCGTGGTCATGAGCGCCGACGGCGCGGTGGAAGAGACCTACCGCTCGCTCGTGGCGTCCCTGGCCTGACGGACCAGGTCGCCGGGGCAGTTCGAACCATCGGCCGCTGACGGGGCTGTAGAGTCGAGGTGTCCCAGCGCCCGTCCGCGGCGCAACCGCCGGTCCGGCGCTCGGGACATCGGGCGCGCGATGGCGCGTCCACCGGGACTCGAGCCGAGTCCGCCGCCGACACCGGCTCACGGTGTCGTCCGGCGGGCCCAGCCCGCTCGACGTCCTCCGCGTCATCAGGAGGAACATGGCAACGCGCGTCCGCCGCCGACCGACCGACGGCCAGGGCTCGAAGCAGGTCCAGAACAACGGCCCGCGAAAGACGACCCAGCGCCGGGACGAACCGGCCCCGCTCATCCCCGTGCTCGCACGCCGGGTCCGCGAGGTGGAGGCCCGCGTCTCCAGCAAGGGCAAGGCCGAGCCCGACGAACCGGACGAAGTTCCTCGTCGTGGCCCTGCTCATGCGCTCCGAGCGCGCCCGGGTCCGTGAGGACACCTCGATCCCGTCAGCGACCCGCGCCGACCTGCTCAAGCGGCTCGACGGCATCGCGACGATCCTCGCGCAGATCGCGGCCCGCGACACGAGCCTGCTGACCGCTGCTCGACGCCGACGCCAAGCCCGGCCCGGCCGCGCAGCAGATGCGCCGCGACTGGCTGCTCGAGTCGGGCGCCGAGCTCGCCGAGGAGGACCTCGTCATCGCGGCCCCCGAGCCGCCGCGACCCGTCGTCCCGGCCGCAGATCGCAGCCCGGCAGGTCATGCCGCAGTCGGTGCCCTCGCGAGCGCTCGCCAACCCGTTCCTCACGCCCGACCTCGGCCGCGTCCAGAGCGACTACCTACCCGAGCCGCCTCGCCGGCTGGGACCTGCTCAGCCCGCTCTACCGCGCCTTCGAGCAGGGCGCCGGCGGCGAGGCCGCGTCGATGGACCTGCCGCCGACGCCGCAGATCGACCGCTTCTCCCCGCCCGGCTCAGCAGCTCATGGTCCACCAGTCGCGGTTCCTCCAGAGCGTCCAGGAGGGTCACCGCACCTTCCTGCTCGCCGACGAGCCGGGCCTCGGCAAGACGGCCCAGTCGGTCATGGCCGCCTCGATCGCGGGCGCCTACCCGATGCTCGCCGTCGTGCCGAACGTCGTGAAGATCAACTGGGCCCGCGAGGTCGAGCGGTGGACGCCGCAGCGGCGCGTCACCGTCATCCACGGCGACGGCAACGACGTCGACGCCTTCGCCGACGTCTTCGTCGTCAACTACGAGATCCTCGACCGGCACTTCGGCTGGCTCTCGAGCTTCGGCTTCCGCTCGATGGTCGTCGACGAGGCCCACTTCATCAAGAACCTCGGCTCGCAGCGCTCGCAGCAGGTGCTCGCCCTCGGCGACCGGCTGCGGTCGACGACGCCGGGTGGCAACCCGCTCCTCATCGCCCTCACCGGCACGCCGCTCATCAACGACGTCAAGGACTTCGACGCCATCTGGCGCTTCCTCGGCTGGATCAAGGACGGCAAGCCGATCGGCCGAGATCGTCCGGCGCCTCGACGACACCGGCCACACGCCCGCCGACCGCGCCTTCTACCCCGAGGCCCGCCGCGCCGTCATCGACATGGGCATCGTGCGCCGCCGCAAGGTCGACGTCGCCAAGGACCTGCCCGACAAGCGCATCGCCGACATCACCGTCGAGCTCGACGACGACCTCGGCCGCTCGGTCCGCGAGGCCGAGCGTGCCCTCGGGCGGCGCCTGGCCCAGCGCTACCGCGGCCCTCCTGGCCGCACGGGCGACGGGCGCGAGGAGGACGGCGAGCCGGACACCGCCCTGATGCGCCGGGTCGCCGCCGCGGAGCTGCGGGCCGCCATCCGGCCGAGAAGGGCACCGACAACGTCTTCTCGCTCGTGCGCCGGATCGGCCAGGCCAAGTCGACGCTCGCCGCCGACTACGCCGTGCAGCTGTCGCACTCGGTCGGCAAGGTCGTCTTCTTCGCCAAGCACATCGACGTCATGGACGCGGCCGAGCGGGTGCTCGCCTCGGCCGGCCTGCGCACCGTGTCGGTCCGCGGCGAGCAGACCTCCAAGCAGCGCCAGGAGGCCATCGACGCCTTCCAGAAGGACCCCGAGGTCGCCGTCGCGGTCTGCTCGCTGACCGCCGCAGGCGTCGGCCTCAACCTGCACGCCGCCTCCAACGTCGTGCTCGCCGAGCTGTCGTGGACGGCGGCCGAGCAGCAGCAGGCCATCGACCGCGTGCACCGCATCGGCCAGGACGAGCCGGTCACGGCGTGGCGCATCCTCGCCTCCGGCACCATCGACTCGAAGATCGCCGAGCTCATCGACGCCAAGCAGGGGCTCGCCGCGCGCGCCCTCGACGGCAGCGACGAGGACGATCACCTCGGGCGACACCCTCCAGCTCGACGCCCTCGTCGAGCTGCTGCGCCAGGCCCTGACCGAGGTCTGACGGCCGAGCGACCCGAGACCTCGGTCCCGCCCCGGCACTCCGGGGCGGGACGAAGGGCCCTACCTCCGCACCGGTTCCCGCGATGGACTGGACGCGTGCCGCTGCGTGCGGTCACGAGGAGGAGAGATGAGCACCACCATGCACGCCATCGTCTACCACGGCCCCGGCCAGAAGGCGTGGGAGGAGGTGCCGAAGCCGACCATCCAGGCCGACACGGACGCGATCGTCAAGGTCGACACCGTCACCATCTGCGGCACCGACCTGCACATCCTCAAGGGCGACGTCGCCGCCGTCACCGACGGCCGCATCCTCGGCCACGAGGCGGTCGGCACGGTCGAGCAGGTCGGCCCGGGCGTCAAGAACGTCAAGCCCGGCGACCGGGTGCTCGTCTCCTGCATCACCGCCTGCGGTGCGTGCCGCTACTGCCGCGAGAGCAGCTACGGCCAGTGCATCGGCGGCGGCGGCTGGATCCTCGGCCACAAGATCGACGGCACACAGGCGGAGTACGTCCGGGTCCCCTTCGCGGACACGTCGACGTATGCCGTCCCCCAAGGAGTGACTGACGAGGAAGTACTCATGCTCGCCGACATCGGGCCCACGGGCTACGAGGTCGGTGTGCTGAACGGCCGGGTCCGTCCCGGTGACGTCGTAGCGGTGGTGGGCGCCGGCCCGGTCGGGCTCTCCGCCATCATGGGTGCCAAGCTCTTCAGTCCGGCGCACGTCGTGGCCATCGACCTGGCCGATGCCCGACTCGAGGCGGCCAAGCAGTTCGGGGCCGACATCACGGTGAACCCCTCGCGCGAGGACGCCGTCGCGATCGTCCGGGACCTGACGCAGGGTCTCGGCGCCGACGTCGCCATCGAGGCGGTCGGGGTGGCATCGACGTTCGAGCAGTGCGCAGCCCTGGTCCGTCCGGGTGGCACTGTCGCCAACGTGGGGGTCCACGGCGGCCCGGCCACCCTGCACCTGGAGGATCTCTGGATCAAGAACGTCACCATCACGACGGGACTCGTCGACACCTACTCGACGCCGACCCTGCTCCGGCTGCTCGCCGCGCACCACATCGACCTGGCCCGGTTCGTCACGCACCGTTTCCCGATGGGTGAGTTCATCGACGCCTACGACACGTTCGCGCGCGCGGCGGACACCGGCGCCCTCAAGGTCGTGCTCACGCAGCTCGAGAGCAATCCGTCGCCTCGGCGAGGCGACGGACCGCTCTCTCGCCGGGTCAGAGGTCGACGTGCATGATCCGCAGGCCCACGCGCTCCCCCGAGGGGAGCTCGTGGGCCCGCGGCACGGTGCCCACGACCGTGAAGCCGAGGCTCTCGTAGAGCTTGACGGCACCGGTGTTGGTCGCGACGACGGCATTGAACTGCATTGCGGCATAACCGGACTCGCGCGCCCAGTCGAGCGAGTCGACGACGAGCGCACGTCCGACGCCGCGGCCGCGCGCCTCGGCCGCCACCATGTAGCTCGCCGTCGCGACGTGCGACGCCGGGGCCGGGCCGGTTGCGGCCCATCTTCGCCGTGCCCAGGACGCCGGTCGCCGTCGACGGCGACGGTCACGCGACCGCCCGGGCCGTTCTCGAGCCAGATGCTGCGCGCCTCGGCCTCGGTGAGGTCGGTCGGGAAGGGGAAGGTGTCGCCGGCGCGGACGACCTCCTCGATGACGGGCCACACGAGCGGCCAGTCGGCGTCGTCGTAGTCGCGGACGATGATCGTCGATGCCACTCGGACCGCCTTACTTCTCGGGGACGTTCGCGTCGAGCTCGCTCAGCCACGCCACGGACGTCGCGTCGGACGGCATACGCCAGTCGCCGCGCGGCGACAGCGAGCCGCCCGCGACGACCTTGGGGCCGTTGGGCAGCGCGGAGCGCTTGAACTGGTTGGCGAAGTAGCGCCGGACGAAGACCTCGAGCCAGTGCCGGATCGTCGCGAGGTCGTATGCCGTCCGCTCGGCCTCCGGGTAGCCCGCGGGCCACTCCCCCGCCTCGCTGTCGCGCCAGGCGTTCCACGCGAGGTAGGCGATCTTGGACGGCCGGTAGCCGCGACGCAGCACGTGGAAGAGCGTGAAGTCCTGCAGGGCGTACGGCCCGATCATGGCCTGCGTGCTCTGCGGCTTCTCGCCCTCCTTGGCCGGGACGAGCTCGGGGCGTGATCTCGGTGTCGAGGATCGAGGTCAGCGTCTCGGCGACCTCCTCGTCGAACTGGCGCGACGAGACGACCCAGCGGATGAGGTGCTGCATCAGGGTCTTCGGCACGCCGGCGTTGATGCCGTAGTGGCTCATCTGGTCACCGACGCCGTAGGTGCACCAGCCGAGGGCGAGCTCGGACAGGTCGCCGGTGCCGAGCACGATGCCGCCGCGCTGGTTGGCGATGCGGAAGAGGTAGTCGGTAGCGCAGCCCGGCCTGGACGTTCTCGAAGGTGACGTCGTAGACCTCCTCGCCGCGGCCGAAGGGGTGGCCCATCGCCTCGAGCATCTGGGTCGCGGCGGGTCGGATGTCGAGCTCCTCCCACGTCACCTCGAGCGACTCCATGAGGGCGATCGCGTTGCTCTTCGTGTGGTCGCTCGTCGCGAAGCCGGGCATCGTGAAGGCGAGGATGTCGCTGCGGGGCCGGTCGAGCCGGTCCATGGCCTTGGCCGCGACGATGAGCGCGTGGGTCGAGTCGAGACCGCCCGCTGACGCCGATGACGACCTTGGGCTGGCCGATGGCCGCGCAGCCGCTGCTCGAGCCCGGAGACCTGGATGTTGTACGCCTCGTAGCAGTCGAGCGCGAGGCGGTCCTCGTCGTCGGGGACGAAGGGGAAGCGGTCGACCTTGCGGAGCAGCCCGACGTCGCCGGTCGGCGGGTCGAGCTCGAGCTCGATGGTGCGGAAGCCGTCGGTGCGGGCGGCGAGCGTGCGGCGGTTGTCGTCGAACGTGCCCTGCCGCTGCCGCTCCTGGCGCAGCAGGTCGAGGTCGATGTCGGCGACCGACGCGCGGGCCCCCTCGGGGAAGCGCTCGCTCTGCGCGAGCAGGGCGCCGTTCTCGTAGACCATCGTCATGCCGTCCCACGACAGGTCGGTCGAGCTCTCCCCCTCACCGGCGGCGGCATAGAGGTAGGCGGCGAGGCAGCGCGCCGAGGCGCTGCGGGCGAGCAGGTGGCGGTCCTCGGCGCGCGAGACGGTGATCGGCGAGCCGGAGATGTTCGTCGAGGACCGTCGCGCCGGCGAGGGCGGCCTCGTGGCTCGGGGGGACCGGCACCCACATGTCCTCGCAGACCTCGACGTGGAGCACGAAGCCGGGCACGTCGGTGGCCCGGAAGAGCAGGTCGGGGCCGAACGGGACGCGGTCGCCGGCGACGTCGATGGTCTGGCCGCGCTGGTCGTCGCCGGGCGCGAAGTGGCGCCGCTCGTAGAACTCGCGGTAGGTGGGCAGGTAGGACTTCGGCGCGACGCCGATGATGCGGCCGGCGTGGATGACGACGCCGCAGTTGTAGACGCGGGAGCCCTTCTCGAGCGGCGCCCCGACGACGACCACGGGACGCAGGTCGGCGGTGGCCTCGGCGATCCGGGCGAGGGCGTCGTCGACGGCGTCGAGGAGCGGGTCCTGCAGGAGCAGGTCGTCGATGGCGTAGCCCGAGAGGCACAGCTCGGGGAAGATCGCGAGCCCCACGCCGTCGTCGTCGAGGTCGCGCACCTGGGCGATGACGGCGTCGGCGTTGCGCTCGGGGTCGACCGCGACGATCGGCAGCGTGCACGCGGCGACGCGGGCGAAGCCCTGGGCCTAGGAGCTGTAGAAGTCCATGGGCACAGTCAATCGCACGGGTCGTGTGACCGGGGACTCGTCACTCGCCCGGTGCGTCGGACCCAGTTCTTACTACCATGGGTAGTAGCCAGGCAGCTCGCCCGATACGGCACACCGAGGAGGTCGACCATGTCTGACCACGAACCCGGTCCACGTCCTTCACCCGGAGGAGTCCTGGGGCTTCCTCCGCGACCCACGAGTTCGGCCGCCTCGGCCTTCCACCTCGTGGGCGAGGTGCACATCACGCCGATCAACTACGCGGTCGACGGCGAGCGCCTCATCTTCATGACGGCGGAGGGCAGCAAGCTCTTCGGCGTCACGGCGAACACCGACGTCGCCTTCGAGGTCGACGAGATCGTCGGCGAGCGCGCCACGAGCGTCATCGTCCGCGGCCGGGCCCGCACGCTCGAGGGGCAGGCGGCCTACGTCGTCGAGCGCCTCCCGGTGCGGCCGTGGGTCGACACGCCGAAGTCCATCGTCGTCGCCATCGAGGTCGACGAGATCTCCGGACGCCGCTTCGACCTGACGCGTCCCTGGCTGCGCGACCTGCCCACCGGCTGACCGCTCCTGGCCGCCGGCTCAGCCGACGGCGTCCCGCGCGGCGACGAAGGCGTCGACGCAGGCGCGCACGTCGGCCTCGGAGTGCGCGGCCGAGAGCTGCACGCGGATGCGCGCCTTCCCGCGCGGCACGACGGGGAAGCTGAAGGCGATGACGTAGACGCCGTTGCCGAGCATGTGGTCGGCGATCTGCGCGGCCCGGCGGGCGCCGTCCTCGCCGGGGAACATCACCGGGTCGGATCGGGTGGGTGCCGGGGAGCAGCTCGAAGCCGGCCTCGGTCATGAGCGAGTGGAAGAGCGCCGTGTTGGCCTTGAGCGTCTCGCGCTTCTCGGCCGAGCCCTCGACGAGCTCGAGCGCGGCCATCGAGCCCGGCGACGACGGACGGCGCGACCGAGTTGGTGAAGAGGTAGGGCCGCGAGCGCTGGCGCAGCAGGTCGACGACCTCCTGGTGCGAGCGAGACGTAGCCACCCGACGCGCCGCCGAGCGCCTTGCCGAGGGTGCCGGTGAGGATGTCGACGCGGTCCATGACGCCGAAGAGCTCGGGCGTGCCGCGGCCGCCGTCGCCGACGAAGCCCACCGCGTGCGAGTCGTCGACGAAGACGAGGGCGCCGAACTCGTCGGCCAGGTCGCAGATCTCGTCGAGCGGGGCGTAGGAGCCGTCCATCGAGAAGACGCCGTCCGTGACGACGACCTTGCGCTTCGCGCCTGCCGCGACCGCGGCCTCGAGCTGCGCGCGCAGGTCGGTCATGTCGGCGTTCTTGTACCGGTAGCGCATGGCCTTGGACAGGCGCACGCCGTCGATGATCGAGGCGTGGTTGAGCTCGTCGCTGATGATCGCGTCCTCGGCGCCGAAGAGCACCTCGAAGACGCCGCCGTTGGCGTCGAAGCACGACGAGTAGAGGATCGTCGCCTCCGTGCCGAGGAACTCGCTGATCTCGTGCTCGAGGCGAGGTGTGCAGGGTCTGGGTGCCGCAGATGAAGCGCACCGACGCCATGCCGAAGCCCCACTCGTCGAGCGCCTTCTTCGACGCCGCGACGACGGCGGGGTCGTTGGCGAGACCGAGGTAGTTGTTGGCGCAGAAGTTGAGCGCCTCCGCCTTGCGGGTCGTGACGTGCGCCGACTGCGGCGAGGTCAGCTCCCGCTCGTTCTTGTAGAGGCCGGCGTCCTTGATCTCCTGCAGCGTGGCAGCGATCTCGTCCTTGACTGAGCCGTACATCGGTGTCCTTCGCGGGTCGTGCCGGTTTCGTTCCGGGCGGGGCGGGCGCCACCCAGCGTATGCCGCGTGGTCGCCGTCTACGGACGCGCCAGCGACAGCAGGTCGTCGAGGATGTCACCCATCCGCATGAGCAGCGACAGGTGGCCCTCACCGTCGACGAGGTGGGCGCGCGCCCCGGCCACGTGCGCCGCGAGCCACTCGGCATGGGCGAAGGGGACCATGAGGTCCTCGGTGCCCTGCCACACGGCGGTCGGCACCTCGATCGCGCCGACGTCGAAGCCCCACGCGGCGGGTGTGCGTGAGGTCGTCGTCGCGCCAGCCGACGATGCCCTGGGCCCCTGCGTGGCGCGTCGAGGCTGCCAGGTAGTCGGCGAGCTCGCCCGTCATCGCGGCCCGGTCGACGGGAGGCAGCAGCCCACCGAGCTCGCGAGTGATGTCTTCCGCCGTCGCCGCGAGCACCGGCGTGCCGTGCTCCTCCAGGAAGGCTGTCAGTGCTTCGGGTCCCGCCGCCACCGCGGTGTACTCCGCCACGTTCTCCGGCCCCATCCCCGCGACCGGGTCGAGCCCCTCGGCGTCCGGCGGCGCGATGCCGACGCCGGACGTCGCGGCGAGGCATCGGGTGGGCAGCATCGCCGCGCAGGCGAGAGCCCGGGGGCCGCCACCCGACCAGCCCAGCGTCACGAACGTGTCGAGGCCCAGGGCGTCGAGCACCGCGGCCGTGTCGTTCGCGTCGTCCGCGACGGTCGCGGTCGTGGCAGCGTCCGGCCGCGGAGTGGACCGGCCGTAGCCGGGTCGGGAGTAGGAGATGGTGCGCAGCCCGCGCTCCGTGGCAGGACGCTCGAGGATGCCGAAGGGCACCGCCGCCTGGGGCGTGCCGTGGTGGAAGACGAGAGGCAGGCCGTCCCCCGGACCGGTGACGAGGACCTCGAGGTCCCGACCGTCGGCGGTGCGGACGAGCTGCGTGTCGTGGCTGGCCATGGCCTCATGCAACCACGACACACCACCTCCTACCTGGTCGTGTGCCGGAACGGCTTCTCGGCACGGACGCGGGTCGCGGGAGCCACGCATCTTCCTCCCGAACCGGCTGTATCACCGAGCCGGGGGAGAACACTGGGTCCCAGGGGGCCGCTGCTCCCACCGCGCGGCCCGGGTCGAAGGAGCCGAGCATGTCCAAGCGCGCGCTGCTCATCGGGGTCAACGAGTACGCGATCCCGGGGGCCAACCTCCGTGGCTGCGTCAACGACGTGCACAACATCGCCGGGGCCCTCACCGACCTCTACGGCTTCGCCGAGTCCGACATCACCATGCTCCTCGACGACGCCGCGACCAAGGCCGCGATGACGCAGGGCATCGGCAACCTCGTCGACACGGCGAAGCCCGGCGACGTCCTCTACCTCCACTACTCCGGGCACGGCTCCAACGTCCCCGACACCAGCGGCGACGAGACGACCGACCACCGCGACGAGATCCTCTGCCCGCACGACCTCGACTGGAACGACCCCCTCATCGACGACTGGCTCCGGACGACGTTCGACCGGCTCGACCCCGGCGCGTCGCTCACCGTCGTCATGGACTGCTGCCACTCCGGCAGCAACACCCGGGAGCCGGTGCGCGTCGGCGGCCCCGAGCCGGAGGTCATCTCGCGCTTCCTGCCCAACCCCGACGACGAGGCCGCTGGGGGCGGCTTCACCGGAACGCCGAGCCGGGTCCGGCGCCGCCGCCCCGACGCGGACGTCCACGTCGTCGACATCGCGGAGACGCTCGTCAGCGGCTGCCGGGACGACCAGACATCGGCCGACGCCGACATCGACGGCGTCTACAACGGGGCCCTGACCTACTACCTCGTCCGGGCCATGCGCGAGGACCCCCAGGTGACGTACCGCGCGCCTGCACGCGCGGACCCTCGCCGGCCTGAGTGGCAACTACGACCAGGTGCCGCAGCTCGAGGGCCGGGCCGCACGCCTCGACCAGATCTTCCTCTCCGGGACGGGTTGAGCCGTGTCCACCCTCGTGGGGGGCACGGCCCCGACGCCGCCCGAGCCGGATGCCGTCCCGGCGGTCGAGGACACGCGCGTCCCCGCCGAGCAGCCCCTGCCCGTCCCCGCGTCCGCGGCGGTAAGCGCGACCGCGCCAGCGACCGTGCCACCTTCCGCACCCGCACCCGCACCCCCGCCCGCGCCTGCTCCTGCTCCGGGTGACGACGACGACCCGTCCCGGCCCCGGACCCGCGTCCGGATCTCCCACGGCGACCTGCGCTTCGCCCGCCACCACGTCCTCGTCGGCCACTACCCGGGCAGCACCCTCGTCGGCGGCGAAGGCGCCCTGGACGAGCTGCTCGACGGGCGGCTGTCGCGGGCCGCGATGCTCGGCATCTACCCCGGGCCGATCGAGACCTGCCAGGTCTTCACGGACCCGGAGCAGTGGAGCCGCCCGCCCGGCGCGGTGGTCGCCGGTCTCGGCCCGATCGGGGGGCTGAGCGCGGCCTCCCTGGCCCGCGCCACCGCCCATGCCTCACTGACGGCCGCGCTCGGCCACCTGACCGGCGGAGCCTCCGTCCCGGACACCGAGGTCAGACAGGTGAGCCTCTCGAGCCTGCTCATCGGCACCGGCCAGGGCGGACTGCCGGTGCGCGACAGCGTGCAGGCGCTGCTGACCGGCGTGCAGCGGGCCAACGACCGGCTCGCCGACACGCGAGCTCGCGGTGCACATCGCCGAGATCGAGGTCGTCGAGCTGTGGCAGGACCGCGCGCTCCAGGCGGTCGAGGCCCTGGAGTCGTCCCTGACGAACGGCGAGCTCTCCGACTCCTTCACGGCCGACCTCCGGCTCGAGGAGCGTCCGGGCCGCCAGCGACGGCTGCTCTTCTCGGAGCCCAGCGGCTGGTGGCAGCAGGTGCGGGTGTGCAGCGAGGCCGACGGAGGCCTCACCTTCGAGGCCTCCACCCGACGTGCGGGCACGCCGACCCGCACGGTCCCGACCCAGCGCGCCCTCGTCGACCGGCTCGTGGAGTCACTCGTCGACTCGCCGTCGCCCGACCCGTCGGCCGCCCGGACGCTCTTCGAGCTGCTCTTCCCCAACGACCTCAAGGCCCAGGCCCCCGACACGGACAACCTCGTGCTCCTCGTCGACCGCGGCTCGGCCCACTACCCGTGGGAGCTGCTCGACGACCAGGAGACGCAGGAGGACCGTGAGCCGCTCGGCGTGCGCCGTGGCCTGGTGCGGCAGCTCGAGGGATCCTCGATGCGCAGCCACGTGCTCTCGGCGACGAGCAGCCGGGCGCTCGTCGTCGGGGACACCGCGAGCGGGCTCAGCGCCCTGCCGGCCGCCCAGAAGGAGGCTCGCAACGTCGCGAAGGCCTTGCGCGACAGCGGCTTCGAGGCGGAGCCGCTCATCGCCGAGAGCGGCACCAAGGTCGTCCAGGCCCTCTTCTCGACGTCCTACCGCGTCGTGCACCTCGCGGGTCACGGGGTCTACGAATGGCCGCTCGGCGACGGCACCGATGCCACGGTCACGGGCATGGTGCTCGGCAACGGGATGTACCTCACCGCCGGCGAGGTGGGCCAGATGAGGCAGGTCCCCGAGCTCGTCGTCGTCAACTGCTGCCACCTCGGGTCGATGGGCCCGGCCGCTCCGGCGAGCCCCGTCGGGGCGGCCGGATCGAGCAGCCCAGGCGCGTCGGGCGGTTCGGGCCTCTCACCCGGCACGGGGCAGCGCTCCGGGAACTACCACCGCCTGGCGGCGAGCTTCGCCACCGAGCTCATCGACATCGGCGTGCGCGTCGTCGTGGCGTGCGGCTGGGCCGTCGACGACGGTGCGGCGGCGACCTTCGCGACCACCTTCTACGACCGGATGCTGTCGGGCCTGACCTTCGGGGAGGCGCTCGCTGCCGCCCGGTGGCAGACGTGGAACGACCACCCGGCGGTCAACACGTGGGGCGCGTACCAGTGCTACGGCGACCCGGACTACCGGCTCGCCCCCGACGCCGTCGTGCACCGGGCCACGACGGTGCGGCGGGCGCCGGCGAGCGCCGAGCAGGCGCGGGTCGAGATCGAGAACCTCAGCCAGTCGGTCGACGTCAGTCGCAACACGCGCTTCGGCCTCGACCGCCTGCGCGAGCTCTACGAGGCGCTCGCGCCCGAGGACCGCGAGGACGACGCGCTCCAGGTGCTCCTCGCCCGCACCTACAACAAGTTCGGCGACTTCGACCGTGCCACGCAGTACTTCGAGCAGACCCTGGCGCACGGCGGGACCGCCCTGACGGTGCGCGACTTCGAGGTCTGGATCGACCAGGTGGTCCGCGCGGCAGCGACGAGCAACGACAGCGTCGACGACGCGGTCGCCACGATCGAGTCGGCCATCGACCGGTTGCGCACCCTCCTCGACAACCCCGCGGCCCTCGTCCTGGGCGCTCACGCGCCGGAACGGGCGGGCGTCCTTCCCGGTGACGCGCAGGCGCCGGCTGCAGCGGTCGGCGTCGACCGGCTGTGGCGGGTGGCGAGCGCCTACAAGCGGCTCGCCCTCGTCACCTGCCCCGAACGCCCCGGCGGGAGCGCGTGGCGGGGACTGGACGCAGACGCACGAGGCCCTCGGCCACATGTCGGAGTGGTACGCCGCCGCACGAGCCGCGTCCGGGCCCACCGACCGGCGTCGGCACGGCGCCCTCGCGAACTGGCTCGCGGCGGAGCTCGCCCTGCGGTGGCGTCCGGTGGAGGGCCGTCCGGAGCTCGACCGGGTCGAGGCGCGCCACCTCATCGACGACGCGTTCGCCGGCGCACGCGAGGAGGCCTACCTCGCCCCGACCTTCTGGACGGTCGCGGTCTACGCCGACCTGCGCGTGCTC
The DNA here is from genome assembly GCA_963849965.1 of uncultured Actinomycetota bacterium. GTDB lineage: Bacteria > Actinomycetota > Actinomycetes > Actinomycetales > Dermatophilaceae > Terrabacter. The sequence continues at coordinate 140,304 of CAWKJV010000018.1, forward strand.
GACGCGCTCTGGAGCCAGCGCGCCACGGCCGACGAGGCGCATCAGGCCCTCGACCTCTACCGCCGCGCCAGCGAGCTCGGCAGCGAGGAGCAGCTGCGTCAGGTCCGCGACCAGGTCGACTTCCTCCTCGTCATGGCGGGCACCGAGGCGCTCCGCCGCGTCGAGTTCCTGCACACCCTGCGCGACGGCCTCGTCGCGCTCGACGCCTCCCCCGGGAGCTCCGACGTCGCCGCGGACACCGGGAGTCCCGGCGAGAGCGGGGCGACGGAGGGCACGGTCACCGCCTGACGGCATACCTCGCGTACGTCGCGCCGCCCGCGAAGCGGCGGTGACCCTGCAGCTCGAGGTCGAGGCGTATGCCGTCCGGCAGGCTTCGCGTGCCGCCACCGACGACGACGGGCACCGTCAGCAGGCGCAGCTCGTCGACGATGCCGGCCCGCAGCGCCTCGGCCGCGAGGGTCGGCCCACCGATGCTGACGTCGCGCTCGGCAGCGGCGACGAAGCGGGCCACGGCGGCCGGCTCGAAGTCCCGCTCGAGGGTGGTGCGCTCGCTCGCCACGGCCTCGAGGGTGCGGGAGTAGACGACCTTGTCGGCGGCCTGCCAGATGCGGGCGTAGTCGTGCCCGACGTCCTCGGTCGGGCCCTCGGCCGGGCCGCCGGTCGGGGCGGTCTCCCAGTAGACCATCGTCTCGTAGAGGCGCCGCCCGCAGAGGTACGTGCCGACGTCGCGCTCGAGGTCGTTGACGAAGGCGTGCACCTCGACATCCGGTGCGGCCCAGTCGAAGCCGCCCTCCGAGTCGTTGACGTAGCCGTCGAGCGAGGCGATCGTCGTGTAGATGAGTCGGGCCATTTCTCGACTGTGCCACGTCGCAGGTCCCGGGGAGCGCGCTGTGGTCTGACGCTTTTCGCCTCAGTCGAAGTCGCGCAGGGCCCGGTTCTCGATGTCACGGAGCACCTCGTCGGCACTCCCGGCAGCGACCTCGCCGCGGCGGCGGGCCTCGAGGACGAGCTGCCGCTCCACGTCGCTGGCCCGGCGCAGGACCGCCTCGAGCTCATGCGCGCGCCGGTCGCTCGCCTCGTCGTCGCCCGACCGCGCCCGGTGGATGCTCTGCTGCGCGGTCAGGTAGCCCTCGTACTGCGCGAGCGCTGCGGTGCGCACGTCCTCGTCGAGCGTGGACGCCTCGTCTCGGATCTGCTCCAGCGCCGCCCTGCTCGCCCGCAGGCGCAGCTCCGCCACCTCCGCGGTCTCGTCCACGTCGCTGCCGACCCGAAGCGACCGGGTCAGCGGAGTCAGCGTCAGTCCCTGGACCACGAGGGTCACGAGGACGACGGCCAGCGCGACGGTGACCACCTGCGCGCGGTCCGGCAGCGGCTCGCCGGACGCCACCACCTCGGGCAGGGCCACCGCCGTGGCGACGGTGACGACCCCGCGCATGCCCGCCCACGCGACGACCGTCGACTCGCGCCAGCCGGTCGGCATGGGATCGTCACGTCGCCGGGCGCGCAGCCGGCTGAGCCAGGCTGCGGGATAGATCCACACGGCCCGGAAGACCACGAGCGTCACGACGACGAGGAGCGCCAACCGCGCCGTGTCCGTCCCCGTGCCCGTGGAGCGGATGACGGCCACGAGCTCGAACCCCAGCAGGGTGAAGACGACGCTGGTGATGAGGAAGTCGGAGTAGTCCCAGACCGCGCGACCGAGCAGCCAGCCACCGGAGGTCGTCGCGTCGTGGGCGAAGGTGCGCAGGTAGAGCCCCAGCGTCAGCACGGCCAGGACCCCGGAGCCGTTGAGGTGCTCCGCGCCGACGTAGGCGACGAACGGCACGAGCACCGTGACCGTCGTCTCCACGTACGCGTCATGGATCCTTGCGAGCACGAACCGGGCGACGACGCCGAGGACGAGGCCGCCCAGCACGCCTAGGACGACCGCCTCGAGCAGCTCGAGGGCGACCTGCCCGCCGGTGATGCCGCCCGTGACGGCCGCGAGGATCGCCACCTTGTAGGCCACGAGGGCCGTCGCGTCGTTGAACATGCCCTCGCCCTCGAGGATCGTGACCAGGCGGTGGGGCAGCCGGAGCCGCCGGGCCACGGCCGTGGCCGCGACCGGATCGGGCGGGGAGACGATGGCGCCCAGCACCCACGCCACCGACCACGACAGCCCGGCTGCGTGCGCGACGACGGCGACCACCGCCATGGTGGCCAGGGTGAGGCCGACGGCCAGCACGAACACCGGGCGGGCGTGCTCGCGGAACTCCGTCACGGTCGTGCGCTGCGTCGCAGCGAACAGCAGTGGCGGCAGCACCACCGGCAGGATCAGGGAGGGGTCGAAGGAGAGCGGGTTGACCGGTGTGACGAGTGCCAGGGCCAGCCCGAAGACGGTCAGCAGCACCGGTTGCGGCACTCGCACCCGGTCGGCGACCGGCGTGAGCACGATGACGCCGAGCATGACGACGAGGGCCAGCAGGAGGGTGCTCACCGTCTGAACCTACGACAGCATGCGCGTTGGGTCTCAGCCCTCGCTGCCAGGTGCGTCGAGAAAGGCGTGGGTGAGGTCGGCGAGCTCGCGCGCCGACTCGGTGTTGACGAGCGGGCCGGCGCCGTCGATGACCTGTAGGCGCGCGGTCGGCAGCTGCTTCGAGAGCTCCTGTGCTGCAGTGATGCCGGCCTTGTCCTTCGACCCGGCGACGAGCAGCACGGGCGCGGTGATCGACCGCAGCGACTCGGTCCCGTCGAAGCCCTTGAGCGCGTCGAGCACGGCGAGCATCCGCGGGCGCGAGACACCGGCGTCGACGAGCTTGCCCTCGGGCACGAGCCGCATCGCGAGGCGTTGCATGCGCAGGGCTCCCTTGCTGGGTCGCACGAGCGCGCCGCCGAGGACGAGATGTCCGACGAGCTCGGGCCGCTCCACTGCGAGGCGCAGCGCGACGCTCGCACCGACGGACACTCCGACGAAGTCGGCCTGCCGCACGCCCTGCAGCTCGAGCTCGTCGGCGACGCCAGCGGCCGCGGCGCCGAGGTCGAAGCCGACGGGATCCTTGGGCTTGAGGCCCTTCATCCAGGGTGCCGTCATGGGACGACCGGCGCCGTAGGCGGACACGAAGTCCTGCCACGCGATGGGCGACTGGCCGAGCCCGTGGAGCAGCACGAGCGGACGGGGACGGGCACTCGGGTCGGGGGCAGACGGCATACGAAAACCCCTCAGCTCCAGTCGAGGACGACCTTGCCGCACTGACCTGACCGCGCGGTCTCGAAGGCCTCCTCCCACTGCTCGGCGGGGAAGCGGTGCGTGATCACCTGGGTGACGGCGGCGCGGAAGCGCTCCGAGGTCGCGATCATCTGCGACATGGCGTACCACGTGTCGTACATCTCGCGGCCGTAGATGCCCTTGAGCGTGATCATGTGGGTGATGACCTTGCCCCAGTCGAGCTCGTAGCTCTGGTGCGGCAGGCCGAGCAGCGCGATGCGGCCGCCGTGGTTCATGTTGGCGATCATGTCGGTGACGGCCGGAGCGGCTCCCGACATCTCGAGGCCGATGTCGAAGCCCTCCTTCATGCCGAGGTGGGCCTGGGCGTCAGCGAGGCTCTCGCGCGTCACGTTGATCGTCAGGTCGGCCCCGGCGTGCTCGGCGAGCGAGAGGCGGTAGTCGCTCGCGTCGGTGACGACGACGTAGCGGGCGCCCGCGTGGCGCGCGATCGCGGCGGCCATGACGCCGATCGGGCCGGCACCGGTGATGACGACGTCCTCGCCGACCATCGGCCACTGCAGGGCCGTGTGCGTCGCGTTGCCGAGCGGGTCGAAGACGGCGCCCAGGTCGGGGTCGAGGTCGGCGGGCTGGATCCACGCGTTGCTCGCCGGGATGACGACGTAGTCGGCGAAGGCACCGTCGCGGTTGACACCGATGCCCTGGGTGCGGATGCAGAGGTGGCGGCGCCCCGCCCGGCAGTTGCGGCAGCGACCGCACACGATGTGGCCCTCACCGGACACGCGGTCACCGACGGCGAAGCCCATGACGTCCTCACCGACCTCGGCGACCTCGCCGTAGAACTCGTGGCCGATGACGAGCGGCGGGGTGACGGTCGCCTGCGCCCAGTCGTCCCAGCCGGCCAGGTGCAGGTCGGTGCCGCAGAGGCCGGCCCGCAGGACGCGGATCTTGACGTCCGCGGGCCCGCACTCGGGCTCCGGGCGGTCGACGAGCGTGAGGCCGGGGCCTGCGGTCAGCTTGGTGAGTGCGCGCACGGGGAGAGTCTGCCACTGCCGATAATGGGTGCGTGTCCCCCACTGCCGAGAGCCCGCGCGTGGCCGGTGCCGTCTCCCACCTCCGCTCCGCGGGCGAGCGCGTCACGCCCGCGAGGTATGCCGTCCTGCGCGTCGTCGACGCGGCCGACCTCGCCGACGAGCACCTCACGGCCGAGCAGATCGGGGCTCGCGTCGCCGAGGCCGAGCCGTCCGTCCACCGGGCAACCGTCTACCGGACCCTCACCTCGCTCGTCGAGACCGGCGTCCTGTCTCACGTCCACCTCGGCGGCTCGGCCACGGTCTACCACCTCGCCGAGCCAGCGCCGGCCGACGAGCACGTCCACGATCACGACCACGCCCACGCCCACGTCCAGTGCCACGTGTGCGGACGGGTGCTCGACGTGGCACCGGACGTGTTCGACGAGGTGGCCCGGCGGCTGCTCGACGAGGTCGGCTTCGTCGTCGACACCGGCCACGCCGCCCTGCTCGGCACCTGCCGGGAGTGCCACAGCGCCCGTACCCCCTGACGCCCACCCGTCGAGGGGCGGGGTCAGCGGGCGCGGACGTCGAGGAGGTAGCCCTGGGCGGGGCCGATCGCAGGGACGGGGAGTCCCACCCCGGTCAGCACCGCGCCGGGCACGACGAGGCCGTCTTCAGCCAGGGCCCGCTCCCACCAGGCCGGTGCGACGTGCTGCACGACGGCGGGCAACCCCGCCTCGGCGCGGACGCGGACGGCATACGACCGGGTGGGGTCGAGACCCGGCAGCGGCAGCGACCCGGTGACCGCGTCGCGGCCCGTCACGAGCCGGGCGACGGAGTATGCCGCGTGGCTGCGGTCGGCGTCGACCGTGCCCGTCACGAGCACGGTGCCGTCCGGGCTCTCGGAGCGCACGAGGTCACCGGTGTGCAGCAGCGGCCGCAGCTCCCGCGCGAGCGCGGTCCATGCCGTCAGTGCTTCCAGCTCGTCGTCGGAGCACGTGGTGATGTCCCACTCGAGACCGGGGTGGCCCTGGAGCGCCATGAGCATGCGGAAGCCGAGGTCGACCACGCGGTGCGTCGTGTGCGCCGTGGCCGGACCGATGTGGGTGCCCATCAGCTCCGCCGGCACGAGCAGACTCGTCCAGCGCTGGATGCTGGCCCGCTCGAGCGCGTCGTTGCAGTCGCTCGTCCAGATCCGGTCGGTGTGGTCGAGCACCTCGAGGTCCACACGCGCGCCGCCGCTGCTGCACGACTCGATCTCGAGCCGCGGGTGCCGCGCCCGGAGCTCGTCGAGCAGCCGGTAGTAGGCGAGGGTGTGGGCGTGCACCGCCGGGGCGTCGACGCGTCGACCACCCGGGCCGTCGACGGTGTGGACGGCCTCGAGGAGGTCCCGGTTGTGGTCCCACTTGATGTAGTCGATGCCGATGTCGGCGACGAGCCCGCTGATCCGCTCGAGCAGCTGCTCGAACGCGGCCGGGTTCGTCAGGTCGACCAGCTGCTGCCAGCGCCACGCGCGCGGCGAGCCGGCGGCCGGGCGCAGCACCCAGTCGGGGTGCTCGCGCACGAGGTCGCTGTCCTCGTTGACCATCTCGGGCTCGAACCACAGCCCGAACTCGAGGCCGAGGCCCTTGACGTGGTCGACGAGCGGCCCCATGCCCTCGGGCCAGACGTCGGTCGAGACGACCCAGTCGCCCAAGCCGGCGCGGTCGTGCCGTCGTCCGCCGAACCAGCCGTCGTCGAGGACGAAGCGCTCGACGCCGATGCGGGCGGCCGTGTCGGCCAGGGACTTCAGGTGGTCGAGGTCGGTCTCGAAGTAGACGGCCTCCCACGTGTTGAGCACGACGGGCCTTGGACGAGAAGGGTGCCCGGCGCGGGCCCGGAGGCTGCGGTGGAGACGGCGCGAGAGGCCGTCGAGCCCCTCGGTCGAGTGGACGAAGACGACCGTCGGGGCGGCATACGTCTCCCCCGGGGCGAGGCGCACCTCGCCGGGAGCCAGCAGCTCGCCGCCGCCGAGGACGGCGTGGTGGCGTCCGGCGCCCTCGGGCAGCGCCTCGACGAGGTGCTCGTGGTTGCCACTCCACGCGGTGTGCACCGCCCAGACTTCGCCTGTGCGCCAGTCGAACCCACGGGTGCCCACCATCATCAGCAACGTCGCGTCGTGGCCGGTGCGGCCGCGCCGGCTCGCGCGGAGGTGGGTGCCGTGGTCGAGCCGGCTGCGCTGCGGCGACCGCTCACGGCACCAGCGACCGGTGAGGTCGAGCACCTCGTCGGCGCGCACGGGCAGCGGCAGGATCGCGCGCAGGGCCGAGACGTCGAGCGGCGCGCTGTCGTCGCTCGTGTTGGTCACGGACGCGTCGACGCGGAGCACACCGTGCTCGTCGAGGGCGTGCCGCAGCTCGAGGCGTATGCCGTCCGGCGAGCTGGCGCGCGTCACGAGCGTGGTGCCCTCGGCGGCGCACGTCACGTCGTGCCACCGCACGGCGCCGGCGCCCCCGTCCCGGTGACCCGACCAGCCGGGCGTGCCCGACCAGCCGTCGGCCTCGCCGGGCAGCACCGTGAGCGGCCAGGCTGCGTCGATCGCGCTGGGCGGGACCGGTGCCGTCGTGACGGCGGACAGGACGGCATACGTGCTGGCACCCCCCTCGAGCACCCCGCCCCAGTGGACCACCTCGGGCAGCCCCGAGCCGCCGGGGCGCGGCTCGAGCACGAGCGCGGTCCCGGCGGACTCGATGTGGAGCGTGGACAGGTCGGTCGTCAGGTCGGTCACGTCATCCCTTGGTTGCGCCGAGCGTCAGGCCGGCGACGAAGTGTCGTTGGAGCACGAAGAAGATCACGAGCGTCGGGATCGCGATGATCACGGATCCCGCTGCCACGAGGTTGTTGTCGGTGAAGAACTGGCCCCGCAGGTTGTTGATCGAGCTGGTGACCGGATACTTGTCGCCCTGTTGGAGCAGCACGGTGGCCCAGAAGAACTCGTTGTAGATCCACGTCGTCTGCAGCACGGCGAGTGCAGCGATAGCCGGACGGCACAGCGGCAGCGTGATCTGGAAGAACTGCCGCGTGACGCTCGCACCGTCGATGACAGCCGACTCGTAGAGCTCGCGGGGCAGGGCCTTCATGTAGTTGCTCAGCACGAAGGCGCAGAAGCCGATCTGGAACGCCATGTTGACGAGGATCAGACCGAGGAGGCTGTTGAGCAGCGTGCCCGAGTCGCTGACCCACAGCGGCACCTCGATGGCGCGGAACATCCGGTAGACCGGGATGAGCAGCGCCTGCGGCGGCAAGCAGGTTCGCGGCCAGGAAGAAGCCGAGCAGCGCGAGGTTGAACTTGTACGAGAAGCGCGCGACGACGAAGGCGACGCAGCACGGACAGGAAGAGCGTGAGGATCACCGCCGGAACCGTGATGATCAGCGAGTTCATGAAGTGCAGCCCGAAGTCGCCCTGCTGCCAGGCGTTCTTGTAGTTGTCGAGCGTGAAGCCGCCCCACGAGACGTAGCCGTTCTTGGCGGTGTAGGCGTAGTCGCGGAACGAGTTGACCAGGGCGAGCAGCAGCGGGAAGAGCCAGATCAGCGAGATGAGGGTCAGGACGAGCGGCAGGAACCAGCGCCGGCCCGGACCGCGGCGCCGCCCTCACGCGGACTTGAGCATCGCCTGCTGGCGCTCCTCGACCGGGTTCGGGGTGACGGACATGGTCAGTCCTCCTTCATGGCGATGCGCAGGTAGATGACGACGAGCACGCTGGAGATGAGCAGCATGATCGTCGCGAGCGCCGACCCGAAGCCGATGCGGCTCGCCTCCCCGACGACGTTCTGGGTGACGAGGGCCCCGATGAGCTCGAGACCGTTGCGGCCCTTGTTGATCACCCAGACGATGTCGAAGGCCCGCAACGACTCGATGAAGGTCACGACGACGACGATGATGTTGATCGGCCGCATGACCGGGAAGACGACCCGGAAGAACGTCGTCGTCTCGCTCGCGCCGTCGATCTTGGCCGCCTCGCGCAGCGACGGGTCGACGCCTTTGAGGCCGGCCAGGTAGAGCAGCATGATGTAGCCGGCGTGCCGCCAGCTGGCGGCGACCAGGACGGCCCAGAGGTTGACGTTCGGGTCGCCGTACCAGTCGGTCGTGCCCCCCGTGATCGCGTTGAGCAGGCCCTGGTCGCGCGAGTAGATCAGCTGCCAGATGAAGCCGATGAGGGCCAGCGAGAGCACCACCGGCAGGTAGATGCTCGTCTGGTAGAACCGCGTGCCCGCCACCCCACGGTCGACGAGCACCGCGAAGAGCATGCCGAGCGGGGTCGCGATGAGGAACAGCACCGCGAGCCAGATCAGGTTGTGCTGGATCGCCGGCCAGAACGGCGGGTAGATCGTCGCGATGTCCCGGTAGTTCTGCAGCCCCACCGGCTTGATGCCGGAGAGCGGCCCGATCCCGTCCCAGTTGGTGAAGGAGAGCAGGACCGTGCCGATCGCCGGGAGCCAGACGAGCCACACGACGATGAGCGTCGGCACGATGACCATGAGGCCGACGACGACCTTGTCGCGTGTCGAGAGCTGGTCGATTCCCTTGTACTTTCGTCTTGCTCGCCATGGCGGCTCGCCTCCCGGTCAGGAACCGAAGATGCTCTTCTTCTGGGCCTGGATGCTCGTGCAGCAGGCCGTCGATGTCCTTCGGGTTCTTGATGAAGCTCTGGATCGCCGGGATCATCACGGTCGAGGCGAAGTCGGGGCGGGTGTCGCGGTCCATGAACTGCGTGATCGACTTGGCGGACTTGACGAACTCGAGCGACTTCTTCTGCAGGGCCGTGTAGCCGCTCGTGTCGGCCGTGCCGTTCGTCGCGATGACGCTCGGGTCGGCCTTGAGGGCGAGCAGCTGGGCCTCGGGCTGCGAGATGTACTGGAGCAGCTTCTTGGCGGCGGCCTCGTTCTTCGGCTTGGCGCTCATCATGTAGCCGTCGATCGGGGCCTCGACGGCGTCGGTGCCGATCGTCGAGTCGATCTCGGGGAACCCGAAGAAGTCGAGGTCGTCCTGCTCGGCGCCCTTGGCGAACTGCTGGGCGAGGAAGGAGCCGAGGACGTACATGCCCGACTTCTTCTGCTGGAGCGACTGCGCCGCCTCCTGCCAGGTGCGACCGAGCGAGTCGGCCTGGTGCAACGGGAGGATGCCGGCCCAGGTGTCGAAGACCTTCTTGACCTTGGGGTCGGTCCAGTCCTCCTTGCCGGCCATCAGGCTGACGTGGAAGTCGTAGCCGTTGACGCGCAGGTTGATCTGGTCGAAGGTGCCCATGGCGGGCCAGCCGTCCTTGTCGCCGAAGGCGATCGGGGCGAGGCCGTCCTTCTTCATCTGCGCGCCGAGCGCGTTGAGCTCGTCGAGGGTCTTGGGGACCTGGTAGCCCTTGTCCTTGAAGACGCTCTTGCGGTAGAAGACCGCCCACGGGTAGTTGGTGATCGGCACGAAGTACTGCTTGCCGTCGGCGCCGGTCGAGGCCTTCTTGAGGGCGTCGCTCATGCCGGTGATGTTCTTCCACACGTCGGAGAGGTCGCCGACGAGGCCCTTCTCGGCGAAGAACTGCATGCGGTAGCCGGCGAACCACGTGAAGACGTCGTCCGGCGAGCCCTGCAGGTAGTTGTTGATGTTCTCCTGGAAGGAGTTGTGGTCGACGGTGTTGATCTTGACCGTCGTGCCGGGGTTCGCCTTGGCGAAGGCGTCCATGTAGGACTGGACGGCGGCCTTCGGCACGGCGTCGGACTGGTTGGAGCCGACGGTCACGGTGCCGGTGACGGCCCCCGTCGGGACGCCGGTGCTGCTCGTGCCGCTGGAGCTGCACGCGGCGAGGCCGCCGGCTCCGAGCAGGGCGCCGACGCCGAGGGCGCCGCGCAGCAGGGTCCGGCGGTCGACGCCGCGGACGGAGGGGGGAACCATGCGGGCCAGGTACTCGGCCTCGCTCGAGGGGCGGGTCATTGCGGTCTCCTTTGACGCTGTGCCGGGTTCGTTGTCAGGCAAAGGGACAGAGTCGAACATCCGCCACCAGAAACCTCCAACAACAAACAGAGGATGTCGGCGCCCGCAGGCCCTGTCAAGAGATTCGTCGAGACCCACAGACGTCCGCGGCCGAACCGAGACCAACGCAGCAGCCCCAGAGCCGGATGTACACCGTTGTAAACGGAATTCGCGCCCATAAGAGGCGGAGTGACCGTGCCGGCGGTCGCGTCCACGAGCAGCGTGCCCGCTCGACCGCCTTGCGCGGCCGGCGCCGTCGCAGCGTCGACAGTCGCGCAACTTACCGAATGATCGTGTTTGAAAATGTTGACATCGCTGAGCGCCAAGGAGACACCCTGTGTCCCATGCGCTCATGGCCGACGAAGACCCTGGCACTCGGTGGCGACTACAACCCGGAGCAGTGGCCTCGCCCTGTCTGGGACGAGGACGTCGAGCTGATGCAGCGCGCCAACATCTCGTTCGTCAGCCTCGGCATCTTCTCGTGGAGCTGGCTCGAGCCGGCCAAGGGCGAGTACGAGTTCGAGTGGCTCGACACGATCCTCGACAAGCTCCACGCCGGCGGCATCGCCGTCGACCTGGCAACCGCGACCGCGACGCCGCCGCCGTGGCTCTCGGCCGCCCACCCCGAGATCCTGCCCGTCGACGTCGACGGCCACACGCTGTGGCCGGGCAGCCGGCAGACCTGGTGCCCCACGTCACCCGTCTTCCGTGACTACGCCGTGGCCCTGACCCGGCAGCTGGCCACCCGCTACCACGAGCACCCGGCCCTCGCGATGTGGCACGTCTCCAACGAGTACGCGTGCCACAACCTGCCCTGCTACTGCGACGAGTGCGCCCGCCACTTCCGCGCCTGGCTGCAGCGCCGCTACGTGACCCTGGACGTCCTCAACGACGCGTGGGGCACCGCCTTCTGGAGCCAGCGCTACACCGACTGGGAGCAGATCCTGCCCCCGCGGCGGTCGACGACCTTCAACAACCCGACCCACGTGCTCGACTACAAGCGCTTCAGCTCCGATGCCCTGCTCGAGCACATGCGAGCCGAGCGCGCGGTGCTCGACGAGCTCTCCCCCGGCGTGCCGGTGACGACGAACTTCATGACGCTCGACCACTTCCGCCACCTCGACTACTCGCAGTGGACGCCCACCGTCGACGTCGTCAGCACCGACCACTACATCGTCGACGCGCTGGCGCACCCCCGCGCCGAGCTCGCCTACAGCGGCGACCTGACGCGGGGTCTCGCCGGCGGCGCGCCGTGGATGCTCATGGAGCACTCGACGAGCGCCGTCAACTGGCAGCCGACCAACCACGCCAAGGCCTTCGGCCAGACGATCCGCGACGCGCTCGCCCACGTGGCCCGCGGCGCCGACACCATCGGCTGGTTCCAGTGGCGCCAGTCGCGCGCCGGGTCGGAGAAGTTCCACAGCGCCGTCGTCCCGCACGCGGGCGCCGACAGCGCCCGTTTCCGCGAGGTCGAGGAGCTCGGCCGCATCGCCGGCCGTCTCGGCGAGCTCGTCGGCAGCCGCGTCGAGTCCCGCGTCGCGATCCTCCATGACTACCAGGCGATCTGGGCCGCCGAGGGACCGTGCATGCCGAGCTCCGAGCTCGACGCCCTGGCCGCGGCGCAGGCGATCCACCGAGCGCTGCACGACCGCGGGGTCACGGCGGACGTCGTGCACCCGTCAGCCGACCTCACGGCATACGACCTCGTCGTCGTGCCGCAGCTCTACCTCGTCAGCGACGAGCACGCCGCGGGCATCGCGGCCGCCGCCGAGGCGGGAGCACAGGTGCTCGTCACCTACTTCTCCGGGATCAGCGACGAGAACGACCACGTCCGGCTCGGCGGCTACCCCGGCGCGTTCCGCGACCTGCTCGGCGTCCGCGTCGAGGAGTTCTTCCCACTCGGCCCGGACGAGACGGTGGCCCTCGGCAAGGGCACCGGCACGTGGTGGAGCGAGGACGTGACCGCCCTGCCCGGCACCGACGTGCTGACGACGTATGCCGCGGGTCCCCTCACCGGCCGACCCGCGGTCACCCGTCGGGCCGGTGACGACAACGCCGGATCTGCCTGGTACCTCAGCACCCTCCCTGACGACGCGACCCTCGGCGCCCTGCTCGACGACGTGCTCTCCGCCGCCCGGCGTCGAGCCCGCCGTGCCCGGTCTTCCCCGCGGCGTCGAGACGACCCGCCGCAGCGACGGGAGCCGCTCGTGGCTCTTCCTGCTCAACCACACGGACACGGCGCACACCATCTCCGCAAGTGGGTACGACCTCGTCGCGGACGCCCCTGTCGACGGCACCGTCCGCCTCGCCCCGGGTGGCGTGGCCGTGCTCAGAGAGGACTGACGATGCTCGCCAGCCAGCGGCGGTCGGTCATCCTCGAGCTCGTCGAGGAGTCGGGCGCCGTCAAGGTGTCCGACCTCGTCGAGCGCCTCGGCGTGTCCGACATGACGATCCGCCGCGACATCGAGCGCCTGTCGACCGACGGCCTGCTCGAGCGCGTGCACGGGGGCGCCCTGGCGCTCGGCGACACCCGCAGCAGCGAGGAGCCCGGCTTCTCGGCGAAGTCGCTGCTCCAGCGGGCCCAGAAGCAGGCCATCGCCAAGACCGCGGCGCAGCGCGTCGAGGTCGGCAGCGCCATCGGCATCTCGGCCGGCACGACGACCTACGAGCTGGCCCGCGCCGTCAAGGACATCCCGCAGCTGACCGTGGTGACCAACTCCGTCCCCGTCGCGCAGCTGCTCCACGAGTCGGGCGCACCGGGCCAGACGGTCGTGCTGACCGGTGGGGTGCGCACGCCCTCCGACGCCCTCGTCGGCCCGGTCGCCGTCTCGGCCCTGCGCGCCCTCCACGTCGACCTGCTCTTCCTCGGCGCGCACGGCGTCGACGACCGGACCGGCCTGACCACCCCCAACCTCGTCGAGGCCGAGACCAACCAGGCCCTCATCTCGTCCGCGCGGCACGTGTGCCTGCTCGCCGACTCCTCGAAGTGGGGCACCGTCGGGCTCAGCACCTTCGCCGACCTCGCCGACGTCGACCTGTTCGTCACCGACTCCGCCCTCCCGGAGCGCGCCCGCGCGGCCGCGCGCGAGGTCGTCGGCTCCCTCGAGATCGTGGAGGCATGATGTCGACCTCGAGCCGGACCAGCATCCGTTTCACGTCGCGGAGCCTCGCCGACGGTCGCGAGATCATCTACGTCGACGAGCCGGGCACGCCCGAGCGCACCGCCGAGGACCCGCGCCCGGTCGAGCCGCGGGTGCAGTCGGGCGAGCTGCGCCACGACGCGCTCGTCGACGACTGGGTCGCCGTCGCCGCGCACCGCCAGCACCGCACCTTCATGCCGCCCAAGGACGAGTGCCCGCTCTGCCCCGCCGGGCACGGGTCGGTGCCGTCGGAGATCCCCGAGCGGGACTACCAGGTCGTCGTCTTCGAGAACCGGTTCCCGTCGTATGCCGTCACCTCGGTCGGTGCCGAGGCCCCCGACCCGAGCGGCATCTTCGGCACCCGCCCAGCCGTCGGCCGCTGCGAGGTCGTGTGCTTCACGAGCGACCACGAGTCCTCGTTCAAGGACCTGCCCGGTCGAGCGGGTGCGCACCGTCATCGACACGTGGGCCCAGCGCACCGAGGCCCTGGGCGCCATCCCGGAGGTCGAGCAGGTCTTCGCCTTCGAGAACCGCGGTCGCGAGATCGGCGTGACACTCCCGCACCCGCACGGCCAGATCTACGCCTACCCCTACGTGCCCGACCGGACGAAGTCGCTGCTCGAGGCGGCTCGCCGCCACCACGAGCGCACCGGTCGGCTCCTCGGCGCCGACATCCTCGCCGCCGAGCAGGCCGACGGCTCGAGGGTCGTCGTCTCGGGGACGCACTGGACGGCATACGTCCCCTTCGCAGCGCGCTGGCCGCTCGAGGTGCACCTGGCCCCGCACCGCGACGTGCCCGACCTCGTGGCGCTCGACGACGAGGAGCGCGACGAGCTGGCCGTCATCTACCGCGACCTGCTCGGCCGCCTCGACCGCTACTACGTCAACGAGGACGGCTCGCCGGTCACGCTGCCCTACATCGCCGCCTGGCAGCAGGCCCCGGCGAAGACCGGGCGCGACGTCTCGCGGCTGCACCTGCAGCTCATGTCGGTGCTGCGCGGGCCGGGGCGCCTGAAGTTCCTCGCCGGCTCCGAGTCCGGCGTCGGCGGCTGGGTCAACGACGTCGCCCCGGAGAGGGCCGCGGCTCGACTGCGGGAGGTCGCCCCGTGAGCGAACGCACCTCCCGCCGAGGTCGTCGAGGCGGTGGCCGCGGCCTTCGAGCGGACCTTCGGCAGCGCCCCCGCGGGCGTGTGGTCGGCCCCCGGCCGGGTCAACCTCATCGGCGAGCACACCGACTACAACGGCGGGCTGTGCCTGCCGATCGCCCTGCCGCAGCGGACGTATGCCGCCGTGTCCCGGCGCGACGACGGTGTCGTCCGGATGGCCTCCGCCCAGCAGGACGGCGTCGTCGAGGTCGCCCTCGACGACATCTCGCCCGAGCAGCCCGGCGACTGGGGCTCCTACGTCGCCGGCGTGCTGTGGGCGCTGCGGCGGGACGGCCTGACCGTCGGGGGTCTCGACGTGCTCGTCGACTCCACCGTGCCCTTCGGGGCAGGGCTCTCGAGCTCGGCAGCCCTCGAGTGCGCGGTCGCCGCAGCGGCGAGCGACCTCTTCGACCTCGACCTGCTCGGGTCCGCCGAGGGTCGGGCGCGGCTGGCCGCGCGCTGCGTCGAGGCGGAGAACGTCATCGCCGGCGCTCCCACTGGAGGCATGGACCAGTCGGCGTCGCTGCTCTGCGAGGAGGCGGCCGCGCTCCTGCTCGACTGCCGGTCGGGCGAGACGCGGCAGGTGCCCTTCGACCTCGACGCCGCGGGCTACGTCCTGCTCGTCACCGACACCAGGGCCGAGCACGCGCTCGTCGACGGCCAGTACGCCGCCCGCCGCGACGCGTGCGAGCAGGCCGCGCGGGACCTCGGGGTCGAGACGCTGCGCGAGATCGACCCGTCCGGGCTCGACGCCGCTCTGGAGCGGCTCGGGTCCGACGAGGTGCGGCGACGGGTGCGCCACGTCGTGACCGAGATCGAGCGGGTCACCCTCGCCGTCGCGGCCCTCGAGGCCGGGGACCTCGACGAGGTCGGGTCGGCTCTTCGACGCCTCGCACGCCTCGCTGCGCGACGACTACGAGGTGTCGTGCGAGGAGCTCGACGTCGCGACGGCGACGGCGCGCGTCGCACGGCGCCCTGGGCGCGCGGATGACCGGTGGCGGCTTCGGCGGCTCGTGCATCGCCATCGTCCGCGCCGTCCGACGCCGACGCGGTGACGGGGGCGATCGCGGCGGCCTTCGAGGAGCACGGTTCACGCCCCCGGTCTCCTTCGCCGTCGTCGCCGCGCCCCCGCCCACCGCGACGCCTGACGTGATGCCCGACGGCCGGGGCCGGGCTCTGGCGGGGCTTGTCCGGCGTTCTCCGGCGCTCGTCGCTGCCGCGCGGTCGCTGTGGCTAGGGTGCGAACCATGACCTCGGCGACGTCGCCTGCCACGAGCCCGGCCCTGCCGGCATGCGGTGCGGCGCGGCTACGGCCTGGGCTCGGTGGCGACCGGCGCCTTCGGCACGGTGCCGGGCCTGCTCCTGCTGCCCTACCTCACCGACCGGATCGGCGTGACCGGCCGCCGCTGGCGGGGGTCATCGTCTTCGCGCCCAAGGCCTGGGACGTCGTGCTCAACCCCGTCGTCGGGCGGATCAGCGACCGCTCGACCGCACCCCGACGGCAAGCGCCGGCCCTTCCTCATCCGCGTCGGCCTGCCCTCGCCGCCTGCTTCGCGCTGCTCTTCCTCGGACCGACGTCGCCGCAGTGGGCGGGAGCAGCGTGGGTGGCCGTCGCCTACCTCGCCTGCGCGACGGCATACAGCTTCTTCCAGGTGCCCTACGTCGCGATGCCCGCCGAGATCACCGACGACTACGACGAGCGGACCCGGCTCATGACGTGGCGGGTCGCCATCCTCGCCTTCGCCATCCTCGTCAGCGGCGGCGCTCTCCCCCGTCATCCGCGACGCCTTCGGGCCCGAGTGGGGCTACCGGGCCGTCGGCTTCTTCGTCGCGGCGCTCATCGCGCTCGGCGCGTGGGGCGCGTGGCACGGCACGAAGCGGGCGCGGGTCGTCGCGAGCGCCGTCGACGAGCACCTCCTTCGGCGACCAGCTGCGGCTCATCCGCGCCGACCGGCCCTTCCGGCTGCTCCTGACGACCTTCGTCCTCCAGGCGCTCGCGACCGGCGCGATGCTCGCCGGCGTCGACTACGTCGCCCGGTAGGTGCTCGGCTCCCCCAACTGCCGCCGAGCCTGCTCTTCGTCTGCTTCGTCGCCCCGGCGCTCGTCGTCACGCCGCTCTGGCAGCGCTACGGCACGGCTCGCGACAAGAAGCGCGGCTACCTCCTCGCGTCCGCTCCTCCTCGGCGGAGGCGCGCTCGCGCTCGTCCTGTCGCGGTCGCTGCCCGAGTCGGCGTCGTCTACGCTGTGCGTCGCCGTCGTCGGGCGTCGGCTACGCCGGGCGCGCAGATGTTCCCGATGGCGATGCTCCCCGACGTCGCGAGCCGCACGGGCGAGGCGCGCAGCGCGGGTCGGGCTCTACACGGGCGTGTGGACCGCCGGGGAGACGCTCGGCCTGGCCCTCGGTCCCGCCGTGTATGCCGCCGTGCTGGCTCTCGGTGGCTACGTGTCGTCGACGGGATCGGCCGTCCCCCAGCCGGACTCGGCCGTGACGGCGATCGCGCTCGGCTTCTCGCTCGTCCCCGCCGCCCTCGTCGCGGTCTCGCTGCTCGCCCTGCGCGGCTTCCCGCTCGACCGCTATCGACGCCCGCGACCCCGGACCCACCCCGATACCGAAGTGACGGATGCGCGACCTGGACGGTGACCGATGGACCACGACGAGATCCGCGACGCACCTGAGGCGCATGCGCGCCCGGGACCTGCCGACCCACGGCGGACGCACCCTCGCCTACGTCTACGACTCGGGTCTGGCCATCTGCCGACGCGCATCGGCCGCGAGGCGCTGGCGGCGTTCGCCGTCGACGAACGGCCTCGACCCGACGGCGTTCCCGTCGCTGCTCGCCGATGGAGAACGACCTCGTCGGCATCGCCGGCCGGCTCGTCGACGCCCCAGAGGGATTCGCCGGAGTCGTCACGTCCGGCGGCACCGAGTCGATCCTCCTCGCCGTGCTCGCCGCCCGTGACGGCCGGCCCGAGATCACGGCGCCCGCGGATGGTCCTGCCGACGACGGCCCACGCGGCCTTCCACAAGGCCGCGCACTGGCTCGGGGTCGAGCCGGTCCTCGTCGACGTCGACCCGGTGACGAAGCGCGCCGACCCTGAGGCGATGGCGGCGGCCATCGACGACCGCACCGTCCTCGTCGTGGCCTCGGCACCGTCCTACGCCCACGGCGTCATCGACCCCGTCGAGCCGATCGCCGCAGCCGCGGCGGCCGCTGCGGGGTGCGGTGCCACGTCGACGCCTGCATCGGCGGATGGGTGCTGCCCACACCTGCGCGCCTCCGAGCCCGACCAGCCGCCGTGGACGTTCGCCGTCGACGGCGTCACGAGCCTGTCGCTCGACCTGCACAAGTACGCCTACACCCCCAAGGGCGTCTCGATCCTGCTCCATGCCTCGGCCGACCTGCGCCGCACGCACCTCTTCGCCTCGGCCCGGTGGCCGGGCTACACGATGCTCAACACGACGGCGCAGTCGACGAAGTCGGGCGGCCCGGTCGCCGCGGCCTGGGCCGTCGTGCACCACATCGGTGCCGACCGCTATGCCGTCGCTCGCCCGAGACGGCGCGCGACGGCGACGCTCGACCTCGCGGCGGCGGTGGACGGCATACCCGGGCTGTCGGTTGCGGCCACCCGGACTCGACGCTGCTCTCGCTCGACGACCGACGACGTCGTGCGACGTCTTCACGATCAGCGACGAGATGCTCGACCGGGGGTGGTTCGTCCAGCCGCAGATGCGCTTCCGCGACCTGCCGGCGACGCTGCACCTGACCTTCAGCGCGGCGACGGCGGCGTCGTCCGACCTGATCGCCCGGACCTCGCCGACGCGACGGCGGCGGCCCGCGGCGTCCGGGCCGGCCCAGGCCCCGGCCGAGCTCGTCGCGATGGCCTCGGCGATCGACCCGGCCACCCTCGACGAGGCGACCTTCACCGGCCTGCTCGCCGCCGCGGGCCTCGCCGGCGGGGATGGCGACGCTCGTGCTGCCCGAGCGGATGGCGCCGGTCAACGCGCTGCTCGACGCGCTGCCACCGGAGCTGCGCGAGGCACTGCTGCTCGGCGTCATCGACCGGCTCGCTCGGCCCACCCCGTGAGCGCGGTCGCCTAGCATCCAGCGCATGACGCACACACAGGGGAACAGTGGGCGCGCGGTCGGACTCGTCCTGGTCGCCGGCGTGCTGGCGGGTTGCACCGCGTCGGCGGGCATCGATCCACCGACGACGACGCCGGTGACGACGCCCGTGACGAGGCCAGTGACGACGACGGCCACGCTGGCCGCGACGACGCCGAAGGCCACCGGGAGCACCACGACCACGCCCGCACCACACCCGACCGCGCTCGCCTGTGGCACCGCGCCGAAGGCTCTCGTCGACCGGGCCGGCACGTCGATCGCCGCCCATCCGGGAGCGATCACCGCGACGACCTACGTCTTCGCTGCGACGACCGACACGGGCGACTGGTTCGTCCTGGGCATCGACCGCGAAGTACGTGCACGACGACGGCAGCCCCGCGCTGGGGCCGAACAGGGACCACTCGCGCTCGCTCGCGTTGACCAACGCGGCCCGAACGACGGACGGGACCGTGGCGATGATCCCGTTGAGCGTCGACGTCTCCGACAGGACCCCTGTCTCGTGGGACCGCGTGTCGTGGACGGGCGACACCCTCGCGGCCGGGCAGCGGGCGGCGCAGCGCGCGATCGCCTGCCTCGACGCGCAGCGCCGAGCATGACGAAGGGCGGGCACCGCGCGGTGCCCGCCCTTGTCGTGTCGCAGTGTCGCTCAGGCCGGGAGGATGAGTCCCTTGGTGGCCTTGGCGCGCTCGAGGCGAGCGGCGACGTCCTGCCAGTTGACGACGTTCCACCAGGCCTTGACGTAGTCGGCCTTGACGTTCTCGTACTGCAGGTAGAAGGCGTGCTCCCACATGTCGAGCTGGAGCAGCGGGATCTGGCCCACGGGGATGTTGCCCTGCTGGTCGAACAGCTGCATGATGTGCGGCCGCTCGGCGATGGTGTCCCACGCGAGGATCGACCAGCCGGAGCCCTGGATCGCGTTGGCGTTGGCGTTGAAGTGCGCCTGGAACTTCTCGAAGCCGCCGAAGTACTCGGTGATCGCCGCGGCGACCTCACCCTCGGGCTGGCCACCGCCGTCGGGGCTCATGTTCTTCCAGAAGACGGAGTGGTTCGTGTGTCCACCGAGGTGGAAGGCGAGGTTCTTCTCCACACCGTTGAGGGCGGCGTAGTCGCCCGACTCGCGCAGCTCCTCCAGCTTGGTGACGGCGGCGTTGGCGCCGTCGACGTAGGCCTTGTGGTGCTTGCTGTGGTGCAGCTCCATGATGCGAGCGCTGATGTGGGGCTCGAGGGCGGCGTAGTCGTAGTCGAGCTCGGGAAGCGTGTAAGCCACTTGTCGTTCCTTTCTGGAGACCATCCGGCTCCGACCACTCTATGCCGCACCGAAGCGGTGCAGACAAGGTGTCCGTGAGCGGGTCTGTGGGTCACGTACCCACTTGGCCCACCCTCCGACGTCAACCCGGCTTGAGGTCAAATCGGTGGAGGCTCAGGCGTTGTCGCGTCCGAGGAACGCCTCGAGGGTCTCGACGACGAGCCGGTGGTCCTCGCGCTGCGGCAGCCCCGAGACGGCGATCGTGCCCACGCAGCCGACGCCCCGGACGATGACCGGGAAGGCGCCGCCGTGCGCGGCGTAGCGGCTCGGGTCGAGGCGCGAGCTGTCCTCGAACGTCTTGCCGGCGGCGCGGAACTCCTCGCCGACGTAGAGGGACGAGTGGCCGTAACGGTCGACGACGGCGCTCTTGCGCTCGAGCCAGCCGTCGTTGTCGGCCGTCGCGCCGGGCAGGGCCGCGTGGAAGAGTCGCTGGCCGTTGCGTCGGATCGAGATCGCCACGGGCGACCCTGCGGCGCGGGCGGCGTCGCGCAGCGCGACGCCGACGGCCCATGCCGTGTCGTCGTCGAAGCGGTCGAAGACGAGGGCGGACTCCTGGGCGGCGAGCTCGTCGAGCGTGGGGTTCTGGGTCACCGCCCGATTGTCCACCTCAGCGCGTCGCGCTGCGCCATGCGCTCTCACGCGAGTCCGAGCAGGTCGCGCACGTCGTCGGCCGTGATGGCGCCCGAGAGCGAGCCGCCCTCGTCGACGACGCGCTGGAAGAGGTCACGCTTGCGCTCCTGCAGCGCGACGACCTTCTCCTCGATGGTGCCCGCCGAGACGAGGCGGTAGACGGTGACCGGGCGGTTCTGCCCGATGCGGTGGGCCCGGTCGATGGCCTGCGCCTCGGCGGCGGGGTTCCACCACGGGTCGAGGACGTAGACGTAGTCGGCCTCGGTGAGCGTCAGCCCGAACCCGCCGGCCTTGAGGCTGATGAGGAAGGCGACGGCGTCGCCCTCGCGGAAGCCGCGCACGACCGACTGCCGGTCGGTCGTCGACCCGTCGAGGTATGCCGTCGTCACCCCCGCGCGCGTCAGCGCGGCCTCGACGATGCGCAGGAAGCCGGTGAACTGGCTGAAGACGAGCGCCCGGTGGCCCTCGGCCGCCAGCTCGCGCAGCTGGTCGACGAGGAAGTCGATCTTGGCGGCGGTCGCCTTGCCGGCGTGGACCTCGTCGACGAGGACGGGGTCGAGCGCGAGCTGGCGCAGCCGGGTCAGCGCCGCGAGGATCGCGACGCGGTTGGACTCGGGGTCGTCGAGCAGGCCGAGGACGCGCTGCCGCTCGCGCTGCAGGTGCTGGTCGTAGATGTGGCGGTGGACCGGGTGCGGGTCGAGGGCCATGACCTGGATCTGCTTGGGCGGCAGGTCGATCGCCACCTGCTCCTTGGTGCGGCGCAGCATCAGGGGCCGGATGCGCCGGCGCAGCAGGTCGAGCAGCTCGGGGCGCTCACCGGACTCGATGGGCTTGCGGTAGTTCTTCGTGAAGACGTCGGGCCGCGGGTAGAGCCCGGGCGCCGTGAGCGAGAGCAGCGACCAGAGGTCCATGAGGGAGTTCTCGAGCGGCGTGCCGGTGACGGCGACGGTGAAGGGCGCCCCGAGCCGGCGCACGGCGACGTGGGTCTTGGCCTGCCGGTTCTTGACGAACTGGGCCTCGTCGAGCACGACCCCACCCCACCGCACGCCGTGGAAGGCGGCGTCGTCGAGGCGCAGGACGGCATACGAGGTGATGACGACCTCGGCGCCGGCGACGGTGTCGGCGAGCGGGACCCCACGCTTGCGCTCCGTCGCGGTGACGGCGACCGCCGCGAGGTGCGGCGCGAAGGTCTCGAGCTCACCCATCCACGTGCCGACGACGCTCGTCGGCGCCACGACGAGGACCGGACCCCGGGCCTCGGGTCCGCCGTCGCCGAGCTCGCCGCGGTCGTGCGCGCGGACGAGGGTCGGCGATGACCTGGAGGGTCTTGCCGAGGCCCATGTCGTCGGCGAGGATGCCGCCGATGCGGGCGTCCCAGAGGCGCGCGAGCCACCGGTAGCCGTCGAGCTGGTAGGGCCGCAGCGTCGCCCGGAGGTCGGGCGGGACCTCGGCGAGCGGGCCCGGACTCGAGCGAGCCGAGCGCCTCGACGTTGGCGGCCCACCGCGCGCTCTGCTCGTCGACGACGCCGAGGGCGACGAGCTCGTCCCAGAGGTCGGCGTGGTGGGCGCTGAGGCGCAGGCCGCCGGTCTCGGGGTCGGCGATGTCGCGGGCCTCCTCGATGAGGTCGCGCAGCCGGTGCAGCTCGGGCCGGTCGAGCCGGAAGAACGCACCGGAGTCGAGCAGCATGATGTCGTCGCCCCGGGCGAGCGCACCGAAGAGCGGCTCGAACGGGACCTCCTCGCCGTCGACCTCGACGGAGACCCGCAGGTCGAACCAGTCGCCGGGATCAGCCTGCTCGCGCCGCTCACCGGTGCCGAGCCGCACCACCGGCGCCGACGTGACCTCCTCGTAGGCCGGGACGTCGCCGTCGACCTCGACGGTGACGTGCTCGTCGGCCTCGAGCAGCGGCAGCGTGTCGGCGACGAACCGGGCGGCCGGGAAGCCCGGTGAGCACGACGCGCGGCACGAGGTAGGCGTGGCCGCCGAGGTCGGCGCGCAGCGCGCCGGGCACCGAGCGCAGCGACGTCGCGGCCTGCACCGCGGCGGACTCGGCGTCGCGGTCGCGTCCGCCGACGGTGCCGAAGCGCGCCGTCGTGAACGGACGGGGGACGCCGTCATAGGCATGGCCGAGGTCGAGGCGCAGCTCTCCGGGGACGTCGCTGACGACCCGGACGTGGACCGTGACGACCTCCGCCCGGACGTCCTCGGCCGGCTCGGGCGCCGGCAGCGGCACCTCGGACCGGACGCGGAGCCGCTGCCGCAGGCCCGGCACGACGGACCGGAGGAAGCGGCCGCGCTCGTCGGCCGGGACCCGCAGCCCGGCGAGCGCGGACGCGAGCGCGTCGGGGCCGAGGTCGAGCTCCTGCTCGAGGGGCACGAACGTCAGCGAGCCGTCGTCGCCCTCGACCGCCACGGCGTGCACGGGGTCGCCGAGGTAGAGCTGCTCACCGGTGGCGTCCGGTGGCAGGCCCTCGATCTCGACGTCGAGGTCGAGGTCGCCGCTGCCGTCGGCGGCGCGCTTGACGAGCGAGCACGAGCGAGGCCGCGTCGTCGACGACGTGGACCGGCCCGGTGACGCCCTCCCCGGGCATCACCTCGATGCCGGCGGCCCGGGCCTCGCGCAGCAGCGGCCAGACGTCAGGGCTCGCGTCGAGCGAGAGCGGCGGCGTCGCGGAGAAGTACGTCGTGCCGCCCGACCCGTGCCGGGCGACGTCGTGCAGGCGTCCCATGATCCGCTCGTGCTCGGGCAGGAACCGGATGCCCGGCGCGCCACTGGGGCAGGGCGTCGTGCCACGAGAGGGTGCGGTGCCACGTGCCGGCGCGGGTCCACCGGGTCGGCCGCAGGCCGTAGCTGAGCTCGGGCACACCGCGGCGGCCGCGCTGGTCGCGGTAGACGGTGTCGACGAAGAGGCCCGCCGGCATGAGGTCGCCGCGCGGCTCGGGGCGCTCGGCGACGGGCGCCGGCTCGACCGGCCCGCGGCCGGACGTGACCGAAGACGTCGGACCAGTGCGGGCGGCACGACGAGCGGGTCGCCGACTCGAGCGACGGGCGCGTCGCTCCCGTCGCGGTCGACACCGGCCTGCGGGCTCGACGACCCGGCCCTGGGCGACGTCCCGCGCGGTGAGCATGAGGGCCACGACGTGCTTGCAGTCGGTGCCGACCGGGCAGCTGCACCGGCCGCTCCACAGGTGCGACCGCCCCTTCGGGTGCGGCCGCGCCTCGATGATCGTCTGGTAGGTCTCGCTGCCGCTGCCCTCGATCGTGCCGAGCAGCATCATGCCCGTCGGGGCGGGTGGCGAGCGAGCGCACCCGGCGCTCGACGGCATACGCCTGCCCGCGGTCGAAGGTGCGGGTGCCGACCTGCTGGGCGATGTCGGGGTCGGTGACGTCAGCCACCCACGTCGCCCGACCCACGCTCCATGCCACCCGAGAACTCTACGTTCGCCCGCCGACACCGTCGGGGTTCGTCCACAGCGTCGTCCCGACCCGGCATCGCCGTCGGGCAGGATGGGCGCATGCCGAGCACGCCTGATCCTCGTGAGCTGACGCTCGCCGACTTCCCGGTCCACCGCGCCGGTGACGACCCGGTGGTCCGACAACGACATGTACGGCCACCTCAACAACGCCGTCTACTACGAGCTCTTCGACTCGGCGATCAACGGCTGGCAGGCCGAGCACGTGACGATCGACCCGATGACCGACGCGACGCAGGGCGTCGTCGCGGAGTCGTCGTGCGCCTTCTACGCCGAGGTCGCCTTCCCGGCGCCCCTCGTCGTCGGGGTCCGCGTGGTCGCGACTCGGCACGCAGCAGCGTCACCTACCAGCTCGGGCTCTTCCTCGACCCGGAGCGCACCGCCGCGCCCGACCCCGCGATCAAGGCGCTCGGGCACTGGGTGCACGTCGAGATCGACGCCGCGACGCGGCGGCCCGACCCCGATCCCCGACCACCTGCGCGCCCTCATGGAGACGGCGGTGGTGGAGGTCCCGGAGGCCTCGGCATGAGCGACGGACCGCTGGACGAGACGTGGGAGGGGTGGACGACGCGCATCGCGGCCGACCTCGCAGCTCTCGAGGAGGACGACTGGCTGACCTTCACCGTCCACGTGCCGTCGCACGCCTCGAGTGCGTATGCCGCCACGCGGGCTCCGCGAGGATGGCGCATGGTCGGGCGCCCGACCGGTCGGGCCCACCCACGTGCCCGATGTCTTCGTGCAGGCGCGCCGGATTGAGGGCGTGCTCGCGCTCGAGTGCATCGGCGACACGCAGTTCGAGGGCGTGACCGACCTGAGCCGCGACCAGCAGGCTGCTCTGGCGGCCCTCGGCTGGGAGCGCCAGGGCCGGCAACCGGAGTTCAGCCGCACCTTTACCGACGGAGCGGCCGCCGCACGACTGGTGCACGCGAGCCTCACCGAGGTCCTGGGTGCGTCGACGCCCGCCGACGTCGACCTCCGCCGCGCTCCCCCGACCGTAGGTTCAGGAATGCCTGGGGGCCTTGAGGTCCCCGGTCTCGGCCAGCTCGAGGGCCACGGGTGGAGCTTCTCCTCCAGCGCACTCGAGGCGTGCCGCAAGAAGTTGAAGGCGGCCTCCGGGGTGAGGTGGAGCCGTTCCATCAGGATCCCCTTGGCCTGGCCGATGACATCTCGGGTCAACAGGGCCTTGTGCAGGTTGTCCGCCACGTCCTGCAGGGCACCCCGTTCGCGGACGGCTCCAGCGGCCATCGAGGCGTGTGCGGCCAGGATGAGCCCGATCTGCTGCGCCTCGTCGCTGAACGCATCAGGCTGCCGGCCATACGTGTTCAGCGAGCCTTCCGGACCGACGCTGGCAGGTCCCATGGCCGCCAGGCGGTAGGAGGCGACGGACTGGGCGCCGAAGTCGACCGGACGGGACGCGAGCGTGGGCCAGCGGTTGTCGGGGAACGACTTGGCGTAGACGAGGGTGGTGTCGACGGCATCGAGGCACGGGCCCTCTCGAGCGTCGTACTGGGCGTCGTCGACAGCTGACGCCGCCACGTGCGTGGTCGAGGCCGTCCGATACACCCCGTCCTCTCGACTGTGACGCTTGCCATCTCGCATTCTGCGACGGTGCTCACCGCAGCCTCAGCGATGCGCTGGAGGACAGCGTCGTAGGACTCCGCAGCGAACAGGTTCTCGGCAATGGCGGCGAACGCCGATGCCAGGTGCGTGCTCGGCGTGGCCTCCACCCGCCGCTGGGTCGCCTCATCGCGGGCCCTGGTGGCGTCGACGCGGTCGGCCGCCGACTGCTCACGCTCCTGTCGCGCCTGGTCCCGAGCAGCGAGCGCCTCGGCCTGCTGCGCTGCTCCTTCGCCGCCGCGGGGCGGGCCGAGCTGCGCCTCCCGGGCCACCAGCTCCCGTTCCCGCTCGGCCAGGGCGTGTTCTCGCGCGTCGGCCACCAGGTCTCGCAGGTCCGCAACCAGGTCCCGGTCGTCGGCCAGCGCATCACGACGGTCACCGACGAAGTCGCGTTTCTCGGCCGCCCACTGGCGTTCGTCATCAGAGGACCGCGCAGCCATCAGATCGCTCCTCCTCAACCTCGGAGCCAGATCGGATCAATGCTCCAGCGTAGGCCGTGGAAGGGTGGGATCCCACCCTCGGCGGCACTCCCTTCCACAGGTCGCGAGGTCGCCTGGACCGGGTCCCCTGGCCCGCTCTCGTCACCCGGCGAGGTGGGCCCATCTCCGGGAGAGCTCGCACCAGCGAGCGGTCTCGACGACCCGGCCCCGCTCGAGGACGACGACGCGGTCGGCCTGTGCCAGCGCGGCCGCCTTGCTCGTTGCGCCGATGACGGTCGCCCCACCGGAGCGCAGTGCAGCCCAGAGCTCGATCTCGGTGGCGGCATCGAGCGCCGAGGACACGTCGTCGGCCAGCAGCAGGTCGGCCTCGCAGGCGAGCGCCCGGGCCAGGGCCAGACGCTGCACCTGCCCTCCGGAGAGCCGGACGCCACGGTGGCCGACGAGCGCTTCGGGGCCGCCGGCCTCGGCGACGTCCCGCTCCATGCGAGCCGTCGCGAGGGCCGGCTCGACCTGCCGGTCGGCGTGGTCGAGGGCGATGTTGCCGGTGAAGGTCCCCGACAGCACCCGCGGCACCTGCGCGATGTGGGAGACCCGGCCGGGCCGCAGCTCGATCTCCGGCTCGGCCAGGGCGCGTCCGTTCCAGAGCACCTGCCCGGTGTGGGAGGTCAGCCCGGCCAGCGACGAGAGCAGGCTGGACTTGCCCGAGCCGACCTGGCCCAGCAGGAGCACCAGCTCGCCCGCCTGGACCGTGAGGTCGACGTCCTGCACGCCGATGGTGCCGTCGTCGTGGACCGCGGTCAGGCCTCGCAGGCTCAGGGTGCGCAGGGGCTCACGTGGCCCGGGCTGCGGCTCGTCCGCAGTGCCGTGCACGAGGTCCATGCCCGGCGGCAGGTCCATGAGGTCGCCACCACCGGCGAGCTCGCTCGTGGCGTTCATCCAGGCCCGCACGCCGGGCGCCTCGGTCACGACCGAGCCGGCGACCCGGCCGAACCAGTCGAAGCCGCTGACGGCGTTGGCGACGAGCAGGGTGATGGCGAGGGGCCACGTGCCATGGAGGAAGCCCGCCCAGGCGGCGACGACACCGCACTGGACCATGACGACCGGCACGCCGTCGAGCAGGGCCTGGACCCGGTGCTCACGGACCGCCGCGTCGACCCGGCCTCCGTCGACCTGACGCAGGTGCTGGTGCACCTGCGGGGTGGCCGCGGCCAGCTTGACCGTGCGGATCGACTCGAGCGCCGAGACCAGCGATCGCCCGAAGTTGGCCCGGGCCGTCGAGGCGGCCGCGGCCGAGCGCCCGGCCACCGGCCGGCCGAGGGTCGAGGCCAGCGCCGAGGTGACCATCACCACGAGCAGGACCGCGCCCGCGAGCCACGTGCCGGCGATCAGCGCCGTCACCGAGGCGACGACGAGACCGTTGACGAAGTCGACCCAGCGGTCGGTGTAGCGGGCCAGGCGGTCGGCGTCCATCGTGCGGGCGACCACCTCGCCGGGCGGGGTGCGCACGAGCCGGCGCTGCGCGGTCTGGCCCGCGAGCACCGCCGCGCGCACCCGGAGCCGCACCTCGACCCACCAGTGCGGATAGGAACGGAAGGCCTGCGACAGCAGGAGCGGGCCGACGACGAGCGAGACGACCAGGGCGGCGGTCAGCCAGCCCGGGTTCTGCCCGGCCTGCAGGTCGGTGACGACGAGCCCCCAGATCCAGCCGGTGAGGGCGCCGAACGCGCCGGTCAGCGAGGCGACGAGGAAGAGGGAGGCTCCGAGCAGGCCCCACTGCGGCTGGATGCGCACGGTGTGGAGCACCTGCCGGGCCAGGCTCGGGTCGGAGCCAGCGCCGGAGGCGGCGGCGGGGTGGTGCTGCGACGCACCGAGCCGATGGCGGCGTCGTCGTGGTGGTGCTCCTCGACGGCCACCTCGTGGGCGGCGGCCTCGAGCAGGCGGCGGAACGGGCCGTCGCCATGCAGCCAGCCGGCCGCGCGGACCCTGCTGGACGACGCGACCCGACTCGAGGACGGCCACCTGCTCGGCCCGCTCGGTCGTCGAGAGGCGATGGGCGACGAGGATGCCCGTGCGCCCCGAGATCAGCCGGTCCGCGGCGCGGACGACCCGAGCCTCGGTGACCGGGTCCATGCGGGCCGTGGCCTCGTCGAGCACGACGACGCGGACGTCGCGCACGAGCAGCCGGGCGAACGCCACGAGCTGCTCCTCGCCGGCCGAGAGGGTCGTGCCGCCCGGGCCGAGCATCGTGTCCAGGCCGTCGGGCAGCCCGGCCACCCACTCGGTGAGACCGAGCTCGGCGACCGCGGCCTCGACGCCGGGCCGGGGCACGTCACCGAAGAGCGTCATGTTCTCGGCGAGGGTGCCGGCGATCACCTCGGTGCGCTGGGTGACGACGCCGACGGCGGCCCGCAGCTGCTGCAGGTCGAGGTCGCGCACGTCGGCGCCTCCCAGCAGCACCGTGCCGCGGGGCGGCTCCACCGCCCGCGACAGCAGCGAGGCGAGCGTGGACTTGCCGGACCCGGTGCGCCCGACGAGCGCGCAGGTGTGTCCCGCCGGGACGAGGAGGTTGACGTCCCGGAGCGCGAACGTGCCCGTGCCGTAGCCGAACTCGAGGTTGCGGAACTCCACGTCGAGCGGCCCGTCGGGCAGCGGCAGACCGCCGGTCGGCTCCGCCGGAGAGGCGAGCATGGCCCGCAGCCGCAGGACCGCGCCGAAGCCCTCCTGCAGGTCGGGCAGGTGACGCGCCAGCATGTCGACGCCGCCGACGAACATCGTCGTGACGAGGAAGAGGGTGACGAGCCGGGCGGTCGACAGGTCGCCGGCGAGCACGAGGGCGGTGCCCGACGACCGCGACGGCGGCCAGCGCGCCGTGGAGCAGCCCGCCGCTGCGCCGGGTGATCCGGGCCTCGACCTGGAGGACCTTGTCGAGTGCCGCATGGACCCGGGCGGCCATGCGGGCGTTGCGACGCAGCACGTGCGCCTGGCCCAGTGCGGTGCGCAGGTCGTCGCGGGCGGCGACACCCTCCTCGGTGGATGCCGCGTGGTCGGTCCAGGCGGCCTCCTCGACGACCTTGCGCTCGGCGACCTGGGGCAGCAGCCGGCGGACGACCCAGTACGTCGCGAAGCCCGTGAGCGGGAAGAGGACGGCGGCGGGCCACCAGGCGAGGGTCGCGACCACCCAGAGCGGACCCGAGGCGAGGAGGGTGCGCACGGCCTGCCACACGCCCCAGCGCATCAGCTGGCCGACCTCCCAGGTGTCGTCGTCGATGCGGTCGAGCACCTCGCCGACGGCCTGCTCGGACAGCTCGGACAGCGGCTGGGCCATCGCGGCGTCGAGCAGGTCGGCGCGCAGCGTGCCCTCGGCGCGGTCGCACACCGTGGCCCAGATCGTCTTGGCGACCGTGTCGATGACGGCGCCACCGACGACGCACGGCGCCAGCAGCACGACGAGCGTCGAGGTGGCGTGCTCGGCGAGCCGACCGGCGACCATCGACCCGAGGGATGCCGCGACGGCACCGAACAGGGACATCGTGAAGCACACGACCGTGAGCGGGACGACGGACGCGGCGCCAGTCGACGGGGACCCGGTCCTCCGGCATACCCCCATCCCGAGGGGACCCGTCCGGCGTCGTGCCCCTTGCGTCGTCGTACCCCACCCTGGTGATCGTCACAATCCCTGAACGCTACCGATGACCACGGACAGTGCGCCTCCCGTTTTCCGCCGCGGCACATCCCGGCGTGGAACGCGCCGCTCAGCGGCCGGCGGCGACTCGCTTGCGCCGCGCGCTTCATGACCGCGGTGTAGGCGGGGCGCGCGAAACGCTTGGCGCGCCAAGCGATGTGGCCGTCGCGGTCGGTGAGGATGACGTCGCGGCGGGCGTCGATGCCGCGCACGACGATGTCGGCGACCTGCTCGGCCGAGCGCTTGCGAGCCGCTGACCATCTTCTTGCCGGCCGCCTCCATCTCGGTGTCGGCGCCCTGGAACGAGGACCCGAGGTTGGTCCGGAAGAACGACGGGCAGACGACCGACACGTCGATGCCGTGCGGCGCGAGCTCGTGCGAGAGCGTCTCGCTCAGCGCGACGACGCCCGCCTTGACGGTGTTGTAGGCGGCCATGCCGGGCGCGTGCACGAGCCCGGCGAGCGAGGCGGTGTTGACGATGTGGCCGCTGCCCTGCTCCTTGAACAGCGGCGTGAAGGTGCGGCAGCCGCGCACGACGCCGAGCAGGTTGATGTCGACGATCCAGTGCCACTCGTCCATCGTCGCGACGTCGATGCGGCCACCCGCGGCGACGCCGGCGTTGTTGACGAGCAGGTCGAGGCCGCCCCACGTCTCGCGCACGTGGGCCAGCGCCGCGGCCCACGCCTCGTCGCTGCGCACGTCGAGAGGGAGGTATGCCGCAGCCTCGGGCAGCGCGTCGGGCCGCTCGGCCTGCACGTCGGTCGCGAGCACGTGGTCGCCGCGGGCGACCAGGGCGCGCACGAGCGCGAGCCCGAGCCCGGAGGCGGCACCGGTGACGAGGACGCGTCGCGGGGACGCCGGGGCGGAGGTGCGGGCGGACGTGCGGGAGCGGAGCGGCAGGGACGGCATACGCCCCAACCTACTGGCGGACGGTGAGCGTCACCTTGCCCTGGGCGCGGCGCTCGTCGATCTCGGCCAGGGCACCGGCGACGTCGTCGAGCGGGTGGCGCGTGCCGATCGGCGGGGCGAGCGCGCCGGACTCGAGGAGCGGGAGGATCGCCTCCCACTGCGTGCGCAGGTAGCTCGGGTCGGGCATCCAGAAGGCACCCCAGCCGACGCCGACGACACTGATGTTGTTGAGGAGCAGCCGGTTGACCTTGACCTCGGGGATCTGTCCGGCGGTGAAGCCGATGACGAGCAGACGGCCCTCCGGGGCGAGGCTGCGCAGGCTGTCGGTGAAGCGGTCGCCGCCGACGGGGTCGACGACGACGTCGACACCGCGCCCTTGCGTGAGCTCCTTGACGCCGGCGAGGAAGCCGTCGGCGAGCACGACGTGGTGCGCGCCGGCGGAGCGGGCCGTCTCGATCTTGTCCTCCGACGACACGACGGCGATCACCCGGGCGTCCATGGCCCGGGCGAGCTGGATGGCCGCCGTGCCGATGCCGCCGGCGGCGCCGTGGACGAGGACGTCCTCGCCGCGCTCGAGCTGCCCGCGCCGGGTCAGGGCGAAGTGGACGGTGAGGTAGTTCATCGGCAGCGCGGCGCCGACCTCGAACGGCACGGCGTCGGGCAGCGGGAAGACCATCGCCTCGGGCACCGCGACCGTCTCGGCGAAGGCCCCGAGCACCGGGAAGGCCGCGACGCGGTCACCCGGGCCGGAAGGCGCTGCCCTCGGCGGCCTCGCGCACGACGCCCGCGCACTCGGCGCCCGGCACGAAGGGCAGCTCGGGCCGCATCTGGTAGAGCCCGCGGCTCATCAGGACGTCCGGGAAGCTGACCCCGGCCTCGTGGACGTCGACGAGGACGTGGCCCGGCTCGAGCGTCGGCTCGGGGACCTCTTCCACGCCGATGGCGGACGGTCCACCGAGGGTCGTGACACGGGCTGCTCTCATGCTCCGACCTTAGTCAGGCAACGGCCTTCGGCGTGATGGTGAAGGTCACACGCGAGCAGGTCCGACTCGCGCGAGCTCGGGCCGACGCGCAGCTCGAACTCGCCGGGCTCGACGACGCGCCGGCCCGCGGCGTCGACGATGGAGCAGGCCGCGGCCGGGACCTCGACGCGCGTCGTGACCGACTCGCCCGCCGGCACCGTCGACACGGCGGAAAGCCTTGAGCTCCTTGGCCGCCCACGTGACGCTCGTGACGACGTCGGTGACGTAGGCCTGCACGACTTCGTATGCCGTCCGCTCGCCGGTGTTGGTCAGCGTGACCTCCGCGGCCACGACGTCGTCGGGCGAGAGGTCGCTCGCCTCGAGGGTCAGGTCGGACCACTCGACGGTCGTGTAGGTCAGGCCCTCGCCGAAGACGAACTGCGGCTCCTGCGTGAGGTCGGCGTAGCGGTGGCCGTGCTGGCCGCGGACCTGGTTGTAGTAGGTCGGCTGCTGGCCGACGTGGCGCGGCGACCGAGACGGGCAGCCGGCCGGTCGGCTCGATGTGGCCGAGGACGAGCTCGGCGACGGCGCGGCCGCCGCGCATGCCGGGGCTGAAGGCCTCGATGACCGCCGCGGCCCGGAGCGCGCTCGGCGGCAGGACGCTGGGCTTGGAGTGCAGCAGCACGACGACGACCGGGGTGCCGGTGCCGTCGAGGCGTCGACGAGCGCGTCGAGCAGGGCGACCTGCCCGCCCTGCGAGGTCGAGCGTCGCGGTCGAGCAGCCTTCTCCCGTCAGGGCGATCGTGTCGCCGAGGACGACGACGGCGAGGTCGGCGGCGCGGGCCGTCGCGACGGCCTCGGCGAGCTGGTCGGGGTCGACGGGCGCGGCCGCCGAGACCGGCGGGCGCGGCTGGCCGTCGGGGAAGAGCGGGCCCTCCGGGTCGGGCACGAGGGTCTCGATCTCGGCGCCGCGGGCGTGGGTGACGGTCCACGTCGGCGGGACGACCGCGCGGAAGCCGTCGAGCACGGTCTCGACCGTCTCGCGCGGGTGGCCGTCGGGCATCCAGTCGACCTGGCCCGGAGGCCCCGGCCCAGTCGCCGAGGTTGGCCTGCGGGTCGTCGGCGTTGGGGCCGAGGACGGCCACGGTGCGCGGGACGGTCGCTCACGGCATACGGCAGCGTGCCGTCGTTGGTGAGCAGCACGAGCGAGCGGCGGGCGACCTCGAGGTTGAGGGCGGCGTGCTCGGCGGAGCCGATGACGAGGCGCTGGCGCTCGGCGTCCGGCGGGCGGGGGTCCTCGAAGAGGCCGAGCTCGAACTTGAGCCGCAGGACGCGACGCGCGGCCTCGTCGATCTGGCGCTCGTCGAGCAGGCCGCGGGCGACGGCCTCCTGCGCGGCCTCGAAGAAGGCCGGCGTCGTCATGACGAGGTCGTTGCCGGCGCGCACCGCGACGGTCGCGGCCTCGACGTCGTCGGCGCAGACCTGCTGCTCCCAGACCATCCGGCCGACGTTGTCCCAGTCGGTGACGAGCGTGCCGGTGAAGCCCCACTCGCCCTTGAGCACCTCGTCGAGCAGCCAGCCGTTGGCCGTGACGGGCACGCCGTCGATCGACTGGTAGCCGAGCATGAACGTGCGGCAGCCCTCCCGGACCGCCCGCTCGAAGGGCGGCAGGAACCACGACGTGCAGCTTGCGCCGGCTGAGGTCGGCCTCGCTGGCGTCGCGGCCGCCCTGCGTCTCGGAGTAGCCGGCGAAGTGCTTGGCGCACGCGAGGATCGCTGTCGGGTCGGTGAGGCCGTCGCCCTGGTAGCCGCGGATCATCGCGGCGCCGAGCTCGCCGATGAGGTGCGGGTCCTCGCCGAAGGTCTCGCCGACCCGGCCCCAGCGCAGGTCGCGGGTGATGCAGAGCACCGGCGAGAAGGTCCAGTGGATGCCGGTCGCCGACGACCTCGACGGCGGTGACGCGGGCGGCCTGCTCGACGAGGTCGGGGTCCCACGAGCACGCCATGCCGAGCTGCGTCGGGAAGATCGTCGCGCCCGGCCAGAACGAGTGGCCGTGGATGCAGTCGTCGGCCGTGAGCAGCGGGATGCCGAGCCGGGTCTGCCCGGCGAGGGCGATGGCCTCGACCATCCGCTCGGGCGAGGCGTGCAGGATCGAGCCGGCGAGCTTGGTGCCGACGATGTCGTCGAGGTCGCCGCGCGCGTCGAGCTGGAGCATCTGGCCGACCTTCTCGGCGCAGGGTCATCCGGCCGAGCAGGTCGTCGAGGCGCTCCTCCACGGGCCGCGACGGGTCGCGGTAGGGCGCGCTGCGGGTCTGGTGTCGTGCGTCGTCGGCGGCCACGTATCGACGCTAGCCCAAGCCGTCGACCTGCCTGCGCCGACCATCCGCGCCACCTAGTCTGAAGAGGTGATCGAGCCGCTGACCCGCCTGCCCGACGGGACCATCAAGCAGGTCAACCCGATCACCGGCACGAAGGTGTGGACCCTGCCCGGGCGGGGAGCCCGGCCCTCGGGGCTGCCGAGCCACCACCCCCTGCCGATCGACCCCGACGACCACGACCGCCACTGCGCCTTCTGCTGGGGCCGCATGCTCGAGACGACCCCGGAGATCGCCCGCCTCGTGCATGACGGCGACGTTGGGACGACGCTGCGCGGCGTGCTCGCCGAGCGACCTCGGCGACACCGACGCCCAGTTCCGCCTCATCCCCAACCTCTTCGAGATCCTCAGCTACGACTACTGGCACCTGGCCCACGGCTGGGAGCCCACGGCCGAGTCCCGAGCCCGCCGCACGGCATACCTCTCGACCCCGGCGGGCGCGAGCACGTCACCGCCCTCGCCCGCATCCGGATGCGGGCTCGCGGCACCGCCGGGGCCGACGCCGAACCGCTCGCCGAGGACGACCTCGAGCGCGAGGCCGTCGGCCTCTTCGCGGGCAACCACCAGGTCGTCATCGCCCGGCGGCACTACGTCGACGGCGCCACGGACGACTCACAGCTCGCCGGTTCGGGCACGCTGACGCCCGAGGAGCACTGGCAAATACACCGAGTTCACGATCCGGGCCATGCGCGACCTCTACCGCGACAACGAGTGCGCACGGCTACGTCTCGGTCTTCCAGAACTGGCTGGCACCGGCCGGCGCGTCGTTCGACCACCTGCACAAGCAGGTCGTCGCGATCGACGAGCTCGGGCGCCCAGAAGGAGCGGGAGGTCGAGCGCCTCCGCACCGAGCCCGACCTGTTCGCCCGCTGGGGCGCGGAGTATGCCGCCGACGCAGGGTCTCGTCGTCGCGCGCACCGAGCACGCGGTGGCCTTCGCCGGCGTCGGGCA
Source organism: uncultured Actinomycetota bacterium (assembly GCA_963849965.1). Classification (GTDB taxonomy): domain Bacteria; phylum Actinomycetota; class Actinomycetes; order Actinomycetales; family Dermatophilaceae; genus Terrabacter. Next base: position 175,274 of record CAWKJV010000018.1, read on the forward strand.
CCGCTACCCGGCCCTCGTCGTGCACGTGACCGACGGTGAGGGCTGCCCGTGGGAGCTCAGCGAGGACCAGGTGCGCGACTTCTCGGACCTCGTCCACGCCTGCCACGCGGCCACGGGGTGCACGTCCCGTCCAACGAGGAGTGGCACCACCGGCCGCCCGGCGTCGACGTGCCGATGCCGCTGCGGGCCGTGGTCAAGTGGCGGATCTCGACGCTCGCCGGCTTCGAGGGCGGGACGAAGATCTACGTCAACACCATCGACCCGTGGGCGGTCCACGACCGCGCCGTCGTCCCGGCTGCGTCGAGCTCGCGGCGGACGGGCTCGTCTCGGACCGCATCGAGATCGGCTGACCGGCGCCCAGGCACGGTCAGAAGGGCGGCCTGTCGTCGTGGGCCCAGCGCGTGGCCGGTTGATCCGCTGGGTCCGGCGGGTCCGGCGCGTCAGAGGCCGCCCTTACCGACGATGGTGGGTCGAGTCCTTCGCGCCAGTCCTTGGGGTGGGTGACGTAGGTGCGGCCGGTCAGGGTCGTCCACTCGAGTGCACCGTCCCTGCCAGGGGTGGAGTTCCAGATGCCGTCGGTCTTGAGGTTGTGGTGCAGGCGGTGCTTGCTGGAGAGGTTGCCGACCGCGGTCGGCCCGCCCGGCCACGGGGTCTCGTGGTCGAGGTCGCAGCGGGTGGCGACGACCTGGCATCCGGGGCCGCGGCAGCTGCCGTCGACGGCTTGGACGTGCTCGAGCATCGCCTTCGTGGGTCGGTAGCGCTTCGACGGGCGGCTGATCGCCTGCCCGGTGCGGACCTCGACGGGGAGGGTGTGCCAGACGGAGCCGGGGCGGGTCATGATCTCGCGGGCATGGGCGGCGATGACCCAGCCGTGGCCGGGGAGCTCGCACGCGGTGTCGGCGGCGCCGGTTGCGACCTCGAACGGCACGACGAGCCAGACCCGCGCGGCCGCCTCGCCGCTGGAGCACTCGGAGCCGCAAGCATTTTCATTTCCGGCGCCGCCGGCGCCGAGCAGGGCCTTGGTGGCGAGGTCGCAGCGGAGCTGGTCCAGGGTGCGCCGGTCGCCCGTGCCGCGCAGGGCGCGGGCGGAGGCGTCCAGGCGGTCCATCACCGCGGCGATCGTGGCGGCGTCCGCGGTGACGGTCAGGCAGCCCACGCCGTCCTCGACCACCCGCCCGAACACGCCTCGCCGCGCCCTTGCATGACCGCGGCGCTCCTGCGCGCCGCGGTGGTCGACCGAGGCGACCGCACGCCGCAGCCGGGTCACGAACGCCCGCTGCGGCACCGGTCGACCGTCACGGGAGGACGCTAGGACCGCTTCCGCCACCGCCGTCACGTCGGCGTCGCTCAGGGCCGCAGTCTCCGAGGCGACCTGCAACGCCCGGTGCAACGAGGTCTCCCCAGCTCGCAGGGCGCACATGACGGTGCGGAACCGGCGCGGGGAGGTCGCCAGCTCCAGCCGCCGGGCCACCTCACCGACGCCGACCCCGGTCGCCAGCGCGATCTCCTCCGCCACCACCCGCGCGGGCGACACCAGTCGCCGCCACCCGAACCGCACTCCCCCCGGGGCAGGGACTGGATCTGCTGCACCTCGATGGAGTGCAGCGCCCCGTACGCCGCGAGCAGGTCTGCCTCCAGCCGTGCCTTGGCCCCCTCGAGCTCCTCGATCTGCGCAAGCACCTGCTCGCCGGCTCGCGCGAGCCCTGCGAGCTTCACGACAGCTCGCGCCCGTTCAGCTCGCGAGGAGCCATGCGCTCGGACCTCGGTCGAGGTGGAGTCGAGGTCACGCACGGTCGCGAGGAGCGGCGCCAGCGACTGCACCAGCGCAGCGGGGTCGCTCGTCCATGCGCACCCGGAAGACATTGAGCGACGCATCCCTCGGCACACCCAACGGCCCACTCGGTGCTGCGGTGTACGGCACGTGCGCCCCTCCCCTCGGACTCTGCCAACTCCCTCTATTAGAAATGTGTTCGACCAATCGGGAAGAGTCCCGTCAGTGTTGTGGACAACGAATCCGCCTCTGTCGCAACAGCGCACGAAGAGCTGCGCGGTGCGGCCCGCGACGTCGAAGCGCCGTGGGTGGATCCGCCCCTTGCTGGCGAGCCCACGTGCTCGCGCACCGGGTCCACCAGCGCTGAGACGCCGGATGGCCCTGTGCGGACGGGCTGTTGCGTGCCACGCTGATAGCAGCCAAGAGCGCGCCGAGAGGGGCAGCGGTGGCCGCAACGACCTACCTCGACTTCGACGTCGCCGTCACGAGGCGCGACGACGTGATCGAGGTGCGCGTGCTCGAGTCGCCCGCCGGCGAGACCGGCGTGGTCACCGCGCCATGGCCGGCCGACGCCGTTCGCTGGGTCGCCGGACGTCAGGGACGCGGGACGCGACGTCTCACCCCCGCTGACCCCGCGGACGACACCGCGGACGATGCGGCAGCGGCCGCGACCGATGACCGCTCGGTCGGCGAGACGCTCTTCCGGGCCTTGCTACCCGACGCGGTGCTCGTGCGCTTCCGCGGGAGTGCCTCCCGAGCCGCGAGCGCGGGCGCCGGCCTGCGCCTGATGCTCCGCTTCGCCGGAGGCGCGGACGTGCTCCCCTGGGAGCTGCTTCACGACCCCGAGACGCACACGTTCCTGGCCCTCGACCCGGCGACGCCCGTGGTGCGGTGCACCGAGACGGCGCTGCGCGAGCCGTCCGCCGGGGCGGACGAACGCGTACGCGTCCTCGTCGCCGTGTCGTCCCCGGTCGGCACCGGACCGCTGCACGCCACCCGGGAGCGCGAGTCCATCGCCGCGCGCCTCGCTCCGCTGACACCCAGTGGCGCGGTCACGGTCGACGTCCTCGAGAACGCGTCACTCGAGGGCATCCGGCAGCGTTGGACGCCGAGGAGACCCATGTCTTCCACTACATCGGTCATGGCACGATCGGGTCGGACGGGCGCAGCGCGCTGGCCCTCACGGACGCGCGGTGGAGAGTCGCCCCGCGTACGGTCGACGACGTCGCCGCGGTGCTCGGGCGGCCGTGCCGACCCTTCGCCTCGTCGTCCTCAACTCGTGCCACGGGTCACTCGCCGACCCGCCGACCCGTTCGCCGGCGCCGGGACGACTCTGGTGCGCGCGGGCATACCCGCCGTCATCGCGATGCGCACTGCCATCACCGACGAGGCCGCGTCTCCTTCGCCGGGGCTCTACGAGAGCCTCGCCGACGCCGCGCCCATCGAGGATGCCGTGACCCGGGCGCGAGCGGCCATGGCCGACAGGGATCGGGCGTCGACCCGCGACTGGCCGGTCGTCGCCCTCCATCTCTCGTCGTCCGTCGCTCCCGGGCCCGGCCGGGCCCGCTGCCCGCCTCGACGAGGACGTGGAGTTCACCATCGCGAGACCCCCGCGCCTGCGCGCCGAGCGCTGGGAGACGATGCTCGTCCTCGCCCACCACGGCGAAGCCTTCGTCGCCGAGGACGGCCGCACGGTCGACCAGGCCGCGCAGGTCCGCCAGCGCGTCGCCGGCTTCTTCGGGCGGAGCCCGTCCGTCGACCTCGGAGACGTCCAGCCTGGCGCTCCCGCGCGGTGCCGGCTCGTCGTCGTCGCCGGACCTTCCCGACCACGTGGAGTGCGACCCGCCATCGGCGCCGACTGGGCTGGACCGGCGACGTGGCCGAGGTGATGTTCCTCCTGCGCGCGCGGCCGCAGCAGCGGGCACGACGGTCGAGCGGGTGGCTGCGGGTGTTCTGCGGACCGGTCGTCATCGCCGAGACGGCGCTCGCGCTCGCGATCGTGGCCGAGCGCCGGGACGGCCAGCGCGCCGTCGAGCGGCCCGCGCCGATCCGGACTCCGCGCTGACCGCTACCGAAAATCTTCCCGTGCTTTCGACCGGGCTGACACCGCGGTCGTCGAGGGCGTGGCCGCCGTCGCCGAGGCGCTGGGCGACGACTACCTCGACCGGGTCTGGACGCCGAGGCACGACGACGCGCCGACGCGACTGGCTGCTGCCGCTCATCGCCGAGGCGGACGTGTTCCAGCTCTTCTGGTCGAGCCACTCGATGGTCTCGTCCGTCGTGCCGCGAGCAGTGGGAGCACGCCGTCGCGACGGCCGGGAGGGCTTCGTGCTGCCGCTCTACTGGGAGCAGCCGTTCCCCCGCGCCGACGGGCTGCCCCCGCCCGCGCTGGCAGTCGCTGCGCTTCGTCCTCGTGCCCGGCAGCCTCGGCGGGCCGACACGAAGCCACGACGCCAGCGACACCGCCCACGACCGCCAGTGGTGGAGCCGGTCCGGGCTCACCCCGCCCGCCCCACCCCCGCCCGCGTCGCCACCCGCACCGGCTGAGCGCCCACCCGCCACGTCGTCGGCGACACCGCCGGCCACATCGCCCTCACCGCGGGCGTCCGCAAGTGCCCGACTGGGCGCCGCGAGCCTCACGAGCGCCCTGCTCGCGGTCGGTCTGATCGCCGTCGGGTGGTCGCCCGGGGTCGTCCCCGGTACCCACGGCTCGGTCCTCGACGTCATCGGCCTGGCGCTCCTGGTCTTGGCCGTCGTCCTGGGTGGGCTCGCGGTCTGCGGCTGCTGCATCGCCGCCGCTGAACCGGAGCGAAACCTCTCAGCGGGCGAAGGCCATCGCCTCCGTGACGTCACTGCGGAGCATGTCGCGCCGGTCGAGCAGGTAGTTCTGTCGCATCAGCCACGGCGCCGCGTCGCCCTGCTGGGGCAGCTCGTCCTCCGCCCGCCGGACATAGCCCGACGCGAGCGGCAGCAGCGGCTGGTTCGCCATTCCCTCCGGAGCGTGCGGCGTGGCCACCCGCCACGCGTTCTGCTCCATGTGGCCCAGCAGCCGGCACACGTAGCGGCTCGCGAGGTCGGCACGCAGCGTCCACGAGGCGTTGACGTAACCGACGCACACCGCGAGGTTCGGCACGCCCGCGAACATGAGCCCGCGATAGACCGTGAGGTCCCCGGTCGCCCGGGCCTCCCCGTCGACCGTGATGGCGATCCCGCCGGCAATCCGGATGCGCAGACCCGTGGCCGTCACGACGACGTCGGCATCGAGCTCGCGTCCCGAGTGCAGGCGTATGCCGCGTGGCACGAACGTCTCGATCGTGCCGGTGACGACGTGGGCCCGTCCACTGCGCACGGCCTCGAAGAGGTCACCGTCGGGGACGACGCAGAGGCGCTGGTCCCACGGGTCGTAGGTGGGGGTGAAGTGGTCGGCGACGAGGTCCGTCGACCCGAGCGACTTGGCGGCGCCCTTGGACAGCAAGGACCTCAGGACTGCGGGGCGGCGGCGGCTCAGCTCGTAGAAGGCCATCGTCGCGAGGACGTTCTTGTAGCGCGCAGCCGTCCCGGCGGCTCGCCCCGGCAGCACCTTCTGCATCGACGTCGCGGACCCGGTCCTGCCGCGGCAACGACGCGATCCACGTCGGCGTGCGCTGGAGCATCGTCACGTCGGCGCCGGCGCTCGGCGAGCGAGGGCACGAGCGTCACGGCCGTGGCTCCCGACCCGATGACGACGACCTTGCGGCCCGCCACGTCGAGGTCGTCGGGCCAGAACTGGGGGTGCACGACCTCACCCTCGAAGGACGTCGAGCCCGGGCAGCTGCGGGTCGTGCGGGCGCTCGTAGTCGTAGTAGCCGCTGCAGAGGTAGAGGAAGCCGCACGTCAGCTGCTCACGGCGCGCCGTCGCGCTCGACCGTCACCGTCCAGCGCGCCTCGTCGCTCGACCATGCGGCCGCGACGACCTTGTGGCGCAAGCGGATCCGCTCGGCGATGCCATGCTTCTCGGCGGTCTCACGCAGGTAGTCGAGGATCTTCGGCCCGTCGGCGATCGCGTCGGGGTCGGTCCACGGCTCGAACGGGAAGCCGAGCGTCATCATGTCGGAGTCGGACCGGACGCCGGGGTAGCGGAAGAGGTCCCACGTGCCGCCGAGCGAGTCGCGCGCCTCGAGGATCGCCCATGACCGCGACGGGCTCATCGTCTGCAGGCGGTAGCCGGCGCCGATGCCGGACAGGCCGGCTCCGACGACGAGGACGTCCAGGTGCTCGAGATCGCTCACCTCGCCATTCTCCCACGCCCACTGTGACGCACGCCGCGCGCCCGGCTACCGAGCGGTAACCAGCGGCTACCCTCGGGCGGGTGACGACGGCATACCCCCACCTGCTCGAACCGCTCGACCTCGGCTTCACGACGCTGCGCAACCGCGTCGTCATGGGCTCGATGCACACGGGACTCGAGGACCGCGCCAGGGACTTCGACCGGCTCGCGGCGTACTACGCCGAGCGCGCCCGGGGCGGCGTCGGGCTCATCGTCACCGGCGGCTTCGCGCCGAACCTCGCCGGCGCCCTCTACCCCGGCGGCTCGGTCCTCGTCACGGAGCGCCAGGCGCGCCGCCATCGGGTCATCACGAACGCCGTGCACCGCGAGGGCGGCAAGATCGCCCTCCAGATCCTGCACGCGGGCCGCTACGCCTACCACCCGCTCGCCGTCTCGGCGTCGGCCCTCAAGTCCCCGATCTCGCCCTTCGCACCGCGCGCCCTGACGGCACGCGGCGTGCGGAGCACCGTCGACGCCTACGCCCGCTGCGCGCGGCTGGCGCGCGAGGCCGGCTACGACGGCGTCGAGATCATGGGCTCCGAGGGCTACCTCCTCAACCAGTTCCTCGCGCCGCGCACCAACCAGCGCACCGACGAGTGGGGCGGCTCGCCCGAGAACCGTCGCCGCCTCCCCGTCGAGGTCGTGCGCGCGGTGCGCGAGGCGGCGGGTCCCGACTTCGTCATCGTCTACCGCCTGTCGATGCTCGACCTCGTGCCCGACGGCCAGTCGTGGGACGAGGTCGTCGCGCTGGCCCACGAGGTCGAGGCCGCCGGCGCGACGATCATCAACACCGGCATCGGCTGGCACGAGGCGCGCGTCCCGACGATCGTCACGTCGGTGCCGCGCGGCGCGTTCACGCGCGTCACCGCGAAGCTGCGCCCCGAGGTGGCCATCCCGGTCGTCACGTCCAACCGCATCTCGATGCCCGACCTCGCCGAGCAGGTCATCGCCGACGGCAGCGCCGACCTCGTCTCGATGGCTCGCCCCTTCCTCGCCGACCCCGACTGGGTCGCCAAGGCCGCGAGCGACCGCGCCGACGAGATCAACACGTGCATCGCCTGCAACCAGGCCTGCCTCGACCACACCTTCGCCAAGAAGACCGCGACGTGTCTCGTCAACCCGCGTGCCGTCCGCGAGACGACGCTCGTCCTGGCGCCGACCCGCCGCTCCAGGCACGTCGCCGTCGTCGGCGGCGGACCGGCTGGGCTCGCGGCCGCGGTCGCCCTGGCCGAGCGCGGCCACCGCGTCGAGCTCTTCGAGGCCGCCGACGACCTCGGCGGCCAGTTCGCCATCGCCATGCGGATCCCCGGCAAGGAGGAGTTCGCCGAGACGATCCGCTACTACCGCCGGCGGCTCGAGCTCGGCGGCGTCAAGGTGCACCTCGGCCGCCGCGCCGAGGTCGACGACCTCACCGACTTCGACGAGGTCGTCGTGGCGACCGGCGTCGAGCCCCGGATGCCCGACGTGCCCGGCATCGAACACCCGAAGGTGGTGACGTATGCCGCGGCCATCCGCGGCGAGGCAGCGCTGGGTGAGCGTGTGGCCGTCATGGGCGCGGGTGGCATCGGTGTCGACGTCTCGCGAGTTCCTCACCCACGTCGAGTCGCCCCTGACCATCGAGCAGTGGATGGCGGAGTGGGGTGTCGGCGAGCCGGACGCGTCCCGAGGTGGGCTCGTCGAGCCGCACCCGACGCCGTCACCGCGCGAGGTGCACCTGCTCCAGCGCAAGGCCACCCCGATCGGCAGGGGCCTCGGCAAGACCACCGGTTGGGTGCACCGGGCCGCCCTGAAGGCCAAGGGAGTCCACCACCACGTCGGTGTCAACTACGAGCGCATCGACGACGCCGGGCTGCACATCACGCACGGCGAGGACCGCACCGACCCGCAGGTGCTCGACGTCGACACCATCGTGCGTCTGCACCGGCCAGGAGTCGGTCAACACGCTCGGTCCCGAGCTCATGGCCCGCGGGGTCACGCGTGCACGTCATCGGAGGCGCCGACGTCGCCGCCGAGCTCGACGCCAAGCGCGCCATCCGCCAGGCCACCGAGCTCGCCGCGACGATCTAGTCGCCGCCCGTCAGGCCCGCTGCAGGTAGCTGTCGACGAGGCGGGCCGCGTCGCCGGCACCGTCCTCGGCGCGGACCCGCTCACCGAGGGCGTATGCCGCCGCGCGCACCCCCGGGGACAGCGCGACCTCGAGCGCCCGGTGCAGCCGGGCCGCCGTCAGGTCCTTGCGAGCGATCGGCGCGGCGGCGACGCCGAGATCGGACATCCTCCTGCCCCAGTAGGGCTGGTCGGCGGCATGCGCGACCACGACCTGCGGCACGCCGGCGCGCACGGCTGCAGCCGTGGTCCCGGACCCGCCGTGGTGGACGACGACGGAGCACCTCGGGAAGAGCACCTCGTGCGGCGCGTGGCGGATCCCGACGAGGTCGGCCCTCGCGTCGTCCCGCCGACAGCGTCCACCGACAGCCCGGCAAGCCCCTCACTGACGACGCCGCGCACTCCCAGTCGTCCGAGCACTGCAGCGACGTCGTGCGACACGGCGCCGGGGTCCGGCGTCGGCATCGACCCGAAACCGACGTAGACGGGCGGTGCGCCCGCGGAGAGGAAGGCTTCGAGGTCCAGGTCCAGCGGCTGGTCGGCAGCGTCGTCGCGCACCCAGTAGCCGGTCTGGCGCAGCGCAGGCGGCCAGTCGGCCGCGGGCGGCACGACGCACGGGCTCGCCGCCAGTAGCGTCGGGGTTCGCTCGGCGGCAGCAGCGTAGTCACGGAAGTGCCGTCGCGGCAGTCCCTTTCGCCGCCGTACGACGTCGCCGGCGGGACGGAAGAGGTCGAAGGCCACATGCCCGGCGAGGCTGCTCCAGGCGAGGTTCACCGGGGACGAGGGTCGCGGCCGGAGCGCCAGCGCGACCGAGTCGCCGTGCGCGCTCGGCCAGACGGGGGCGAACACGGCGTAGAGGTGCGGCTTGGCGGGCCCGCGTCGCCCGCCCGCACGCCCGCCGCCACGACCGGAACCGCCGGTCGACAGCAGCGCGTCGACGAGGTCGAAGGTCAGGGCACCGGACACGACCACGTCCGCCTCCTCCACCAGGCCGGAGACGTCGCTCGCGAGGGCGCCGGCCGTCACCGCCATGACCTGCCGCATGAGCCGCGCCTCGCGCACCTGGGTCCATGCCGACCCGCGCAGCGACTCGCGCCCCGGCCCCGCCCTCAGTGGCCCCTCGAGGTCGAACGACAGGGGCTCGAAGTCCACGCCGCTGCCGGCCACGACGTGACCGAGGTCGGCGGGCGCGGCGAGCGACACGGCATACCCACGCCGCCGCAGGCGCTGCCCGAGCGCGACGAGGGGCTGCACGTCACCGCGGGAGCCCATGCCCAGCAGCAGGATCCGCACGTCAGCGCTCCGCCGAGCTGCGCGCGCACGCGCGGCACGACCTCCTCGGCGTAGAGGCGGATGCACTCCATCCGCTGGTCGTGCGGGAGGGTGCCGAAGGAGTACTTCAGCTGGAAGCGCGAGAGACCGAGCACCTGCACGGTGTCGACGATCTTGGCCGCGACCGTCTCGGGTGACCCGCAGTAGACCGCCCCCTCGGGGCCGAGCTGCTGCAGCGCCTGCTCCCTGCCCATCGGCGCCCAGCGACGCTCGCGGCCGAGCTTGTTCATGTAGGGCAGGAAGTGCGGCATGAACTCCTCGCGCGCCTGCTCGTCCGTCGCCGCGACGTAGCCGGGCGAGTGGACGCCGACCGGCAGCTCGGGCTTGCCCATCTCGGAGAGGGCGCGTCGGTAGAGGTCGGCGAGCGGCGCGAACTGTCGCGCCGACCCACCGATGATGGCGATGACGACCGGGAAGCCGTAGTGCGCGGCGCGGACCACCGACTGGGGCGTGCCGCCGACGCCGACCCAGACGGGCAGGTGGCCGGACTCCGTTGCAGGCATGACCTTCTCGACACGGACCGGCGGCCGGATCGAGCCTTCCCAGCGCACCGGCTGCTCGGCGACGACGGCAGCGAGCAGGTCGAGCTTCTCCTCGAAGAGCGTCTCGTAGTCGCCGAGGTCGAGGCCGAAGAGCGGGAACGACTCGATGAACGACCCACGCCCGACGGTGATCTCGGCTCGTCCACCACTGATGGCGTCGACGGTCGCGAAGCGCTGGAAGACCCGGATCGGGTCGTCGCTGCAGAGCACCGTGACCGACGTGCCGAGCCGGATCCGCTCGGTGCGACCGGCGAGGCCGGCGAGCAGCACGTCGGGGGCGCTGACGGCGTAGTCGTCGCGGTGGTGCTCGCCGATGCCGAAGAAGTCGAGGCCGAGGCGGTCGGCGAGCTCGCCCTCCGCCAGCACCTCCCGGATCACCGTGGCCGGGTGCAGCGGCGTGCCGTCCGGACCGTTGGCGATGTCGCCGAAGGTGTCGAGGCCGAGTTCGAGGCTCATGCGCCCATCGTAGGTAGGCCGCCGACCACCCACGTGCGCCCGGCGTCCGGGTCCCAGCGGCGCACCGACTCGATGGTCCCGTCGAGTGGCGGCACCGTGCCGAGGACGGCGAGGGCCGCACCGACCTGCTCCACGGCGAGTCCACGCGCGAGGGTCACGTGCGGCGTCCAGCGGTCCGCGCGCACCCGCTCCGGGACGTCGGGGGCCGCCTCCATCGCGCCCAGCGACGGCCTGGTGGAGCGCCAGCAGCGAGCTGGTGGGCACGACCAGCCGCGCGAGCACGAAGCGCCGCGAACCCATGACGAGAAGCGCACCGAGCCGCACCGGCACTGGTCGCATCCCCGCCAACGCGTGGAGGATCCGCGCCTCGACGGCATCGGGGACGCTCGCGGCCGCCGACAGGGTCAGGTGCGGGGCATTCGTCGTCCCCTGGTGCCCGGACTGGCTGGGCAGACCCGCGTCGGCGAGCGCCGTCCACTCGCGCCGCACCTGCGTGTCCGTGTCGGTGTCGAGCACCGCCTCGACCGAGTGCAGCGGCATGCTCAGGCGACCGGCTGCCGTGCGGGGAGGGCCGTGGTGCTCTTGCCCGAACCCGGGAGTCCTTCGACCATGACGAGCGCGCTCACGGCCCCCACCGTATGCCTCGCTGCGTGCCGTCGGGATCGTGTGGCACCGTTGGGCCGTGGAACCAGCCGACGTGCCCGTTGACCGGGAGCCCGTGCTCCGCGAGCCGGCACACCGGGTCTCGCGCCGTGCCGTCCTCATGTGGACCATCCAGGCCGTCGTCGTGCTCGCCGTGCTGCTCGCCGGACAGGTCGTGTGGTGGCTCGTCGACGACGCCGCCTCGCGCACGGCGCACTGGGTCGTCGGGGTGGTCTGGCTCGTCGCCGGGGCGGCCTATGCCGTCGCCATGCCGCAGTGGCGCTACCGCGTGCACCGTTGGGAGGCGACGCGGCGGGCGATCTACACCCAGAGCGGGTGGCTCCGGCAGGAGCGCCGCATCGCCCCGCTGAGCCGGGTGCAGACGGTCGACCTCGAGCGCGGCCCCGTCGCCCAGCTGCTCGGGCTGGCCTCCGTGACCATCACGACCGCGTCGGCCGCCGGACCCGTCACCATCCACGGGCTCGACCTGCCCGTCGCCCGCGAGCTCGTCGACGCCCTCACGGCGGCAGCCGTGGCCGAGACGGGCGACGCGACGTGAGCGAGGACACCGACGGCTGGCGCCGGCTCGACGCCCGGATGCTGCTCGTCCATCCGCTCGAGACGCTGGTCCGCTTCCTTCCCGCGCTGCTCGCGGTCGTCATCTTCCGGTCCGGCTCCGACGACAACGACCGGTGGGAGCTGTATGCCGTCCCGCTCATCGTCGCCTTCGGCGTCCTGCGTTGGCTGACCACCCGCTACCGCATCGCCGACGGCCAGATCGAGCTGCGGCGGGGCCTGTTCACGAAGCAGACGACGACCGCGCGGCTCGACAAGGTGCGCACCATCGACCTCACGGCCCGGGTCTACCACCGGCTGCTCGGCCTGGCCAAGGTCGAGGTCTCGACGGCCGGCGGGCAGCCACGACCGGCTCGTCCTCGACTCGCTGGGCGTCGACGCCGGGCGCCGGCTGCGGGCCGAGCTGCTCCACCGCCTCGACCCCGCCGTGACCGGCCTGCCCGCGCCGACCGGCGCACCCGTGGCGGTCGACGAGGTGTCCCGCGACGCCCCGCCCCCGTCGACGACGAGCTGCTCCTGCGGCTCGACCCGACCTGGATCCGCTACGCCCCGCTCACGGTCACCGGACTCGCGAGCGCCGCCGCGATCGTCGGCTTCGCGACGCAGGGCTTCTCGCGCTTCTCGCAGGAGCGGTCGGTCTTCCGCGACGGCGCCTCGATGGTGTCGCGGCTGTCGTGGTGGGCCGACGTGCTGCTCCTGCTCGGCGTCGTGTCGCTGCTCGCGGTCGGCGCCTACGTCCTGACCTTCTGGGGCTTCCGCCTGACCCGCAACCGGCTCGGCACCCTGCACACCCGCCGCGGCCTGCTGACGAACCGCGAGACGAGCATCGACGCCGCCCGCGTGCGCGGCATCCGGCTCGACGAGCCGCTCGGGCTCCGGCTCGCGGGCGCCCGACGGCTCAAGGTCGTCACCTCGGGCCTCCTGCGCGAGCAGGGCGGCTCCGACTGGTTGTGCCCGCCGGCGCCGGCGGGCGTCGTCACGCCCGCTCGCCCTGCGCATCCGACCCGACGAGGCCGCCGTGACGGGGCCGCTCACGCCGCACGGCCCGGCGGCCCGGCGGCGCCGGCTGACTCGCGCGGTCGTGCCGGCCACACTCGGCGCCGCGGCCCTCGTCGCCGCTCGGCTGCTCTGGGACTGGCACGGCTCGCTGCTCGTCCTCGTGCCGCTGCTCCTCGTCGGCGCGGTCGCGCTGGGGCAGGACCGCTACCGCGCCCTCGGCCACACCGTGACGCCGGGCCACCTCGTGTCGCGCCACGGCTCGCTCGACCGGCAGCGCATCGTGCTCGACCGCGACGGCATCATCGGCTGGAAGGTCGAGCAGTCGTTCTTCCAGCGACGGGCGGGCGTCGCCACCCTGGTCGCCACCACGGCCGCCGGCGCCCAGCACTACGACGTCCTCGACGTCCCCGTCGAGCAGGCGTATGCCGTCCTGGCGCAGGTCAGCCCGGACCTGCTCGCCGAGTTCGCCTGAGCCACGTGCCCCCGGCGCGCCGACGGCATACGCCGTCTTGTCAGAGGCGCATGGAGGCGCCGACCTTCTCGGTCTGCTCGTCGACTGCACCGCCGAGGCCGTCCTCGACCGCGATGTCCCTCGCGTCGACGGGCTCGGTCTGGACCATCTCGCCGACCCCCTCGCCGGGCGCGGTCTCCTGGACCGTGAGCGAGAAGTCGTCACCGTGCTCGCTGACGCCCGCGACGACGGCGTGCTCGACGGCCGCGACGGCGTACTGCCGCCGGACGACCTGCGGGTCGCGCCTCAGGTCCTTCACGAGGGCAACGGCCAGCCCGACCATGATGACGAGGAAGGGCAGCGCTGCGACGATCGTGACGTTCTGCAGACCGGACAGGGCGTCCTCACCGCCGATGAGCAGCATGACCGCCGCGACGGCGCCGGTGGCACCGCCCCAGAAGATCACGGTCTTCTTCGACGGCTCGAGCGTGCCCTTCTCCGAGAGCGTGCCCATGACGATCGACGCCGCGTCGGCACCCGACACGAAGAAGATCGCGACGAGGAGCATGACGACGACGGCCGTCACCGTCGGCCAGGGCAGGTTGCCGAGCATCGCGAAGAGCGAGCCCTCGGGCGAGGCCTGGGCGGCGATGTCCTTGCCGCCCTGCTGCTGCGCGATGCCCGCGCCGCCGAAGATGGCGAACCAGATGAGCGAGACGACCGACGGCACGAGCAGCACGCCCGAGACGAACTGGCGGATCGTGCGGCCCCGCGAGATGCGGGCGATGAACATCCCGACGAAGGGGGTCCAGCTGACCCACCACGCCCAGTAGAAGATCGTCCAGCCGGCCAGCCACTGCTTCATGCCGTCGCCACCCGCGGCGTCGGTGCGCGCCGACATCATCGCGAGGTCCTTGAAGTAGGAGCCGATCGTGGTCGGGACGAGGTTGAGGATGAAGACCGTCGGGCCGACGACGAAGACGAAGAGCGCCAGCGCGAGCGCGAGCACCATGTTGATGTTCGAGAGCCACTGGATGCCCTTCTCGATGCCGGACACGGCCGAGAGGATGAAGCAGACGGTCAGCACGACGATGATCGCGATGAGGACGGCGTTGCCGACCTTGCCGATGCCGGCGACGATCTGCAGGCCGGAGCCGATCTGCAGGGCGCCGAGGCCGAGCGACGTCGCGGAGCCGAAGAGCGTCGCGAAGATCGCGAAGATGTCGATGACGCGGCCGGCCGGACCGCTGGCGCGCTTCTCGCCGAAGAGCGGCGCGAACGCCGAGCTGATGAGCAGCGAGCGGCCCTTGCGGAAGACGCCGTAGGCGATGGCGAGCCCGACGACGGCGTAGATCGCCCACGGGTGCAGCGACCAGTGGAACATCGTGGTCGCCATGGCGGTCTGGACGGCAGCCGGGTTGCCCGCGGCGCCGGTCCCGGGCGGCGGCTTCACGAAGTGCGTGAGCGGCTCCGTGACGCCGTAGAACATCAGGCCGATGCCCATGCCGGCGGAGAACATCATCGCCACCCACGACGACGTGCGGAACTCGGGGGCCTCGCCGTCACCGCCGAGCGGGATGTTGCCGTACTTGCTCGCCGCCAGCCAGATGACGAAGACGACGAAGCCGGACGCGACGAGCGAGAAGAGCCAGCCGGTGTTGTGCACGACGAACTCGAGGCCGGAGGCGGCGCTCGTGCTGAGGCTCTCGGTGCTGAGCGCGCCCCAGAGGACGAAGGCGATGGCCACCCCGGCGGCGACACCGAAGACGACCTTGTCGACTCGGGAGCGCGGGGCATCCTCGTGGTTCACGGGTGGTGGCTCGAGCGCCGGGTGCAGCACGTCGTCGGGACTCTTGGTCAGTTCACTCATACGTCATGGACGGCACCCGACGAAGGTGCCGTCTGTCTCCTCACAGTTACGTGTCACAGATGTCTCGTGGAAACGTCCACTGTGTCGAAGGTGGGTGGACCAGCGCAAAACGAGCGGTGTGTCGGGACGGCGCTGTCGGCATACGTTCTCGTGGATGTCGTTGTATGCCAATGGCTTCGGTGCCACTCGCATCGCGGAGTGAGATCGCCTACGACGAACGCCGAAAGGCCACGAACCGGCGCGGTTCGTGGCCTCTCGACGGTGCGGTCAGCGGGCGGAGCCGACCAGCTCGGGCTCGTGACCGGGGGCGCCCGGGGCAGACGCGACGCCCGGGACGCGGTCGTCCGCGACGAGGTCGTCGTCATGGTCGAGCATGCTCGACTCGTCGAAGCGGTCCTGCCCGGCCAGGACGCGGGCTGCCTTGTCCTTGTCGATCTCGCCGACCCAGGTGCCGATGAGGACCGTGGCGATCGCGTTGCCGGCGAAGTTCGTCAGGGCGCGGGCCTCGCTCATGAGCCGGTCGATGCCGACGATGAAGCCGACGCCGGGCACGAGGTCGGGGCGGTGCGACTGCAGGCCCCCGGCGAGGGTGGCGAGGCCGGCGCCGCTGACGCCTGCCGCGCCCTTGCTCGCGATGATCATGAAGACGAGCAGACCGATCTGCTGGCCGATGCTGAACGGCTTGTCCATGGCCTCGGCGATGAAGAGGCTCGCCATCGTCAGGTAGATCGCGGTGCCGTCGAGGTTGAACGAGTAGCCGGTCGGCACGGTGATGCCGACGACCGGGCGCGAGACGCCGAGGTGCTCCATCTTGGCGATGAGGCGCGGCAGGGCCGACTCCGACGACGACGTCGAGAGGATGAGGAGGAACTCGCGGCCGAGGTAGCGGAAGAGCGAGAAGACGTTCATCCCGGTGACGACCTTGAGGATGCTGCCGAGGAAGGCGAAGACGAAGATCGCGCACGTCGCGTAGAAGGCGAGCATGAGCAGGCCCAGGCTCTTGAGCGAGCCGATGCCGGTGGCGCCGACGAGGGCGGCCATGGCGCCGAAGGCGCCGATCGGGGCGACCCACATGACCATCGCCATGAGGCGGAAGACGAGGCGCTCGAGGTGCTTGATCCCGGCGAGGATCGGCTCACCGGCGCGGCCCATGCTCTGCAGCGCGAAGCCGACGAGCAGCGCGATGAGCAGCGCCTGGAGCACCGAGCCCGACGTCAGGGCGGAGACGAGCGTGTCGGGGATGAGGCCGAGGACGAAGTCGACGGCCCCCTCGGACTTCTCCGCGATCTGTGCCTGGCCGGACTTGGCGACGGCCGCGGTGAGGTCGAGGCCGGCACCGGGCTTGACGATGTTGCCGACGACGAGCCCGATGCCCAGGGCGACGGTCGACATGGCGACGAAGTAGCCGAGGGCGAGACCGCCGACCTTGCCGACCTGGGCGGCCTTGCGGACCGACCCGATGCCGAGCACGATCGTGCAGAAGATGATCGGCGTGATCATCATCTTGATGAGGTTGACGAAGCCGGTCCCGAGGGGCTTGAGGCTCTTGCCGACCTCGGGGAAGGCCCAGCCGACGAGGATGCCGGCGACCATCGCCACGATGACGGCGATGTAGAGGAAATGGGTGCGGTCGCGCTTGGGAGCCGAGCCCGGGCGGGCGTCGACGGCGCTGTCGGCGGTGGAACTCACGGTGACCTCCGTTGGCTGGGTCCACGCGCTGGGCACGGGACCGGTGATGTGACGAGGCTGCCGCCCGCAGTGACTAGGGTCACCTTTGTGTTCATTGAGTTCTCGCGGCCGGACGTGTGCCGTTGAGCTCGGTCCCGGCCTCCGTGACCCGCGTGCTCGGCGCGCCGGGGCGGTGGAGCGTCGCCGCGCAGACCTTCGCGCTGCAGGTCCTCATCGCCGTGCTCGTCGTCGGGGCGGGGCTCGTCGGCGCGTACGGCCAGGCGCAGCGCGCCGGTGACCAGCAGGCGATGGCCCGCGCCCTGGCAGTCGCGGAGACGATGGCGGCGACCCCCAGCGTCATCGCGGCCGTCCAGGGTCCGAACCCGTCGGCGGCGCTCCAGCCGTACGCCGAGCGGGTGCGCGTGGAGTCCGGGACCGACTTCGTGGTCGTCATGAGCCGCGACGCGATCCGCTACACGCACCCGGACCCGAGCCAGATCGGCAAGAAGTTCATCGGGCACACCGAGCAGGCGCTCGCAGGTGGCGTCGTCGAGGAGGACTACACCGGCACGCTCGGGCCCTCGTCCCGCGTCGTCGTGCCCGTCTCCGACGCCGGCAAGGTCGTCGCGCTCGTCTCCGTCGGCATCCGCAAGTCGGCTGTCGGCGACCGGGTGCGCGCCCAGCTGCCCGGGCTGCTCCTCGCCGGTCTCGTCGCCGCCCTGCTGTCGGGGCTCGGGACCGCCCTCGTGGCCCGGCGCATCCGCCGGCAGACGCACGGCCTCGGCGAGCAGCAGCTGCGGGAGATGTACGAGTACTACGACGCCGTCCTGCACGCCGTCACCGAGGGGCTCGTCATCACCGACCTCGACGGACGGCTCCGGCTCGCCAACGACGAGGCGACGCGCCTGCTGGCGCTGCCCGCCGACGCCGTCGGCCGGCCCGTCGCCGACCTCGGCCTCGGTCCCGCGCTGACGGCCGCGCTCACCGACGACGCGGCCCACGTGGACGAGCTGCACGTGACGTCCGCCCGCGTGCTCGTGCTCAACCGCGGGCCGGCCCGCTGGCAGGGTCGGCTGCTCGGCCACGTCGCGACGCTGCGCGACCGCACCGACCTCGAGGCGCTGACCGGCGAGCTCGACTCCGCCCGTGGCCTCACCGAGGCGCTGCGCTCGCAGGCGCACGAGTCGGCGAACCGGCTGCACACGATCGTCAGCCTCATCGAGCTCGGGCACACCGACCGGGCGCTCGACTTCGCGACGGACGAGCTCCAGGTCTCGCAGCTGCTCACCGACCGCGTCGTCGGCTCGGTCGACGAGCCGGCCCTGACCGCAGTGCTGCTCGGCAAGGCCGCCGAGGCCCACGAGCGCGGCATCGCCTTCGAGATCGAGCCCGGCTCGCACTGGCCGCGGGGCGTCGCACCGACCCGCGATGTCGTGACGATCGTCGGCAACCTCATCGACAACGCCCTCGACGCCGTGACCGGCGATCGCCCCGAACACCCGCGGCTCCTCGGCCCGAGCGGCACGTGCGCTTCGACGCCCGGGTCGAGGGGGCGTATGCCGTCCTCGACGTCAGCGACGACGGACCGGGTCTGCCGCCGGGCGGGGTCGAGGACGCCTTCCGGCGCGGCTGGTCGACCAAGGAGCAGGGCAGCGCGGGCCGACGCGGCATCGGACTCGCCCTCGTCCAGCAGACCGTCGCGCGGCTCGGCGGGACGCTCGAGGTGACCGGACCGCCGGGTGCGACGTTCACCGTCCGGCTGCCGGTGAGGGGTGGCGATGACTGAGACGTCCGGGTCCCGCGTCCTGCGCGTCCTCGTCGTCGAGGACGAGCCGATCGCGGCGGAGGCCCACACGGCATACGTCGGCCGCGTCGACGGCTTCGAGGTCGTCGCGACCGTGGGAACGTCCCAGGCTGCGCTGAAGACGTTGCAGGACAAGGAGATCGACGTCGTCCTGCTCGACATGAACCTGCCGGACCGACACGGGCTCGACGTCGTCCGGGCCATGCGCGCGGCCGGGCACCGGGCCGACGTCATCGCCGTGACGTCGGCCCGCGACCTCGAGGTCGTGCGCGCGGCCGTGTCGCTCGGGGTGGTGCAGTACCTGCTCAAGCCCTTCGTCTTCGCCACCCTGCGGGAGCGGCTGCTCGCCTACCGGGCCTACCGCGAGCAGGTGACGAGCGGCGCCGAGATCGGCACGCAGGCCGAGGTCGACGAGGTCTTCGCCGGCGCGCGCGTGGCGGGCGAGGCGCGGCTGCCCAAGGGCATGGGCGAGGAGCTGCTCGCCAAGGTCTCCCGCCTGCTGCGCGAGTCCGACGCCGGACGCTCGGCGAGCGAGCTCGGCGAGGCGCTCGGCGTCAGCCGGGTCACGGCCCGCCGCTACGCCGAGTACCTCTGCGAGACCAGGGTGGCCGTGCGCCGGTCGAGGTATGCCGGAGCGGGCCGTCCCGAGGTCGAGTACCTCTGGGCGCGCTGACCGCTCAGACGTTCGCCGGCGTCCGTGCGGCCGAGGCGCGCGAGCACGCGCTCCTGACGGTCGGCGCCCGTCGGGGACGGTCAGGGCGGGCTTGCAGACGCCGTCGTCGTAGAGGTGGTCGCCGAAGCCGTCGGCCGAGCGCTCGAGCATGTCGAGCTCGTCGTCGGTGAGTCGCTCGTCGAGGCCCGCGGCGACCGCGATGTCCCAGCGGTGCACGACGAGGTCGAAGCCGTGGAACGCGACGATCGACTGCCCCACCGTGGTGCGGCCGAAGACGCCGTCGTACTCCATCCCGGCGACGGCCGGGTCGGCGAGCAGCTCGCGCATCCGCTCGTCGTGGGCGTGCCAGGCGGCGCGGACGTCAGCGGCGCTGCGGTCCGGGTGGTCGACGTCGAGGGGGTAGGACGTCGTGGCGTCGACCCCGCGCTGGGCGAGGAACTCACGCTGGCTCGTGACGACGTGGGCCAGCACGTCCCGGGCGCTCCAGCCCTCGCAGGGGCTCGGGTCGTCCCAGCCGGCGGCAGGGACGCGGTCGACGACGGAGCCGAAGGGGTCGGCGAGGCGGGTGTAGGAGCCGAGGATGTCGGCGGTCGTTGAGGTCATGCCGTCACGGTAGGGACCCGCTCGTCGGTGGGTCTTGATACTTTCCGACACGTGACGACGTCTCCGGGGATGGGGCGCACGGCGGCCCGCGACGACATCGAGCGGGCCCACCTCGTCGACCCCACCGACCGGACGTGGTCGATCGCCCGCGCCTCCGTGTCACCCGACCTCGTCGACCTGGCCCGGCGCTTCTGGATCCCGGTCTGGGACGTGCCCGAGGGGCGCGACTCGGTGCAGCGGGTGCTGCAGTACCCCGTCTGCCTCATCGTCGTCTCGGACACCTACACGCGGTTCTACGGCGTCGTGTCCGGCCTCTCGCACACCATGCTGACCGGCCGTGGCTGGGCCGTCGGGGTCATGCTGCAGCCGGCCGCTGGTCACCTGCTGACCGGCGAGCCCGTGCGGTCCATGACCGACCGCTACGTCGACCTCACGACCGTTCCCGCCATCGACGGCGCCGCCCTGACCCGAGACGTCCGGTCCGCCATGCGGCCCGACCCGATCTCCCCCGACGCGCAGGGAAAGGCGCGGGAGGTCGTCGAGGACACGCTGCGACCGCTGCTGCCCGTCGACGACGAGGGGCTGCTCGTCAACGCCATCGTCGAGGACGTCGAGACCTCACCCGAGCTGCTCCGCGTCGACGACCTCTGTGCGCGCTTCGACATCGGCGAGCGCACCCTGCAACGCCTGCTGCACAAGCGGATCGGGCTGGGACCCAAGTGGCTGATCCGCCGCCGGCGCCTCCAGGAGGCCGCGGACCGGCTGCGCGACTCCGACGCCGAGCTGGCCGGCATCGCCGTCGACCTCGGCTACGCCGACCAGGCCCACTTCACGCGCGACTTCCGCAAGGCGACCGGACTGACGCCGGGCGAGTTCGCCGCCCGCTTCCGCTGACGAGCGGCGTTGAACCGCGGACTGCCTCCGGCGAGCAGGTGCGCGCCCTCGGCAAGCGAACCGGGCGGCGGGCGGCCGGCGACTTCGAAGGTCGAGTGCTCACTTCCCGACAGACGAACGCGGTGCCCAAGCCATCGCGGGTCGGCTGGTCCCGTCGGAAAGTGAGCACTCGACTGGGTCCCGGCCTGAGGGGGTGGGCACTCGATGTGCGCGGGGCGTCGGGAAGTGGGAACTCGACGTGCTGGTGGCCGCTGGCGAACTCTCCGCTAGCTCGCGAGGACGTGGGCCTGGCCATGGGTCTGGCGGCGGAGCGCCGCAGCGCACTCGGCGACGACGGCGATCGCGAGCGCCGCCGCGGTGTCGTCGGCGGGCTCGGGACGATCCGGCTGACGATGCCCTGATTCGCCAGGTCGAGCACGCCGACCTGCTGGAGCTCGGCCATCTCGGCGGCGTGCGACACGTCGCCGTGGACGATCGCGCTCGCGCCCTCGGGCGGCAGCGGTGACAGCCAGGCGTGCTCGGCCGCGATGACCTCACGTGCCGGCAGGAGCGCGAGCGCCCCACCGCCACAACCCTGCCCGAGCACGACGGACACCGTCGGCACCGTCATCGTGGTCAGCGTCGCGATGCACCGCGCGATCTCACCGGCGATCGCACGCTCCTCGGCGTGCGCCGACAGCTCGGCGCCGGGGGTGTCGATGACGGTGACGAGCGGCATACCGAGCTCCTCGGCGAGGCGCATCGCGCGGCGGGCCTCGCGGAGCGCACCCGGCCCCATCGGCGACGTCGGTGACTGTCGCGCGCGGTCCTGCCCGACGAGGACGCACGGCTGACCGTCGAGACGGGTCAGGGCCACGAGCATGGTCGAGTCGCGCTCGCCCTCGTCGGTGCCGTTGAGCCGCAGCGTGCCGGTCGCACCGTGTCGGAGCAGCTCGCGCACGCCCGCCCGGTCGGGTCGGCGGGTGACCTCGATCGACTCCCACGCGGACAGGTGTCGGCTCGGCTCACCCTCGCGGCGATCCAGGCGCGGCACGGTCGGTGGGTCGACGAGGACGCCGAGCGCCCGGTCGACGAGCATCGGCAGGTCCTCGGCTGCGACCACGGCGTCGAGCACGCCCTTGGCCGCGAGGTTCTCGGCCGTCTGCACGCCCGTCGGGAACGGCTCGCCGTTGAGCGCCTCGTAGACCTTGGGGCCGAGGAAGCCGACGAGCGCGCCCGGCTCGGCCACCGTCACGTGCCCGAGCGAGCCCCACGACGCATACACGCCGCCGGTGGTCGGGTGGCGCAGGTGCACGAGGTAGGGCAGCCGCGCGGCCCGGTGCGCCATGAGCGCCCGCGAGATCTCGACCATGTGGATGAAGGCCGGCGTCCCCTCCTGCATGCGGGTGCCGCCCGACGCCGTCGAGGCGAGGACGGGCAGGCCTTCCGCGGTGGCACGCCGGACGGCGGCCGTGATGCGCTCCGCCGCGGCCCGGCCGATCGAACCGGCGAGGAAGCGGAACTCGTTGACGACGACGGCGACCGGACGGCCGCGCACGCGTCCGCGCCCGGTGAGCACCGACTCGTCGGTGCCGGCCTTCGCCGCGGCGGCCTCGAGCTGGAGGCGATAGTCCTCGGGCTGCCCGCTGATGTCGATGGGCTCGTCCCACGACTCGAAGGACCCGGCGTCGAGCACGAGGTCGAGCAGCTCGTGGGCGGTCCACGGTCGACGCGCCATCACTCGTCCTTCAGCCAGGCACGGATGGCGGGGCCGTCCTCGTCGAGGGTGGGCGGCGCGTCGTGGTCGCGACGGGTCACCTCGGCGCCGTCGCCGTCGAAGAAGCGCAGCGGCGGCCCGGGCAGCGTGAGCGGGCCGAGCGTGGGGTGCTCGACCTCGACGATGAGGCCCTGGCTCGCGGTCTGGTCCCACGCATACACCTCGTCGAGCGTGCGCACCTTGCCCGCGGGCACGCCCACCTCGGCGAGACGCGCCAGCAGCGGCTCGGCGTCCCAGTCGGCGAAGGCCGCCTCGACGACCTCGATGACACGGTCGCGCGCGGCGACCCGCTCGGCGTTGGTCGCGAGCCCCTCGGCGGCCGGGTCGAGCCCGAAGGCCACGCACAGCCGCTGCCACAGCCCCTCGCTGCCGACGGCGATCTGCACCGACCCGTCGCGGCAGTGGAAGAGGCCGTAGGGGCTGATCGACGGGTGGTGGTTGCCGGCCGAGCGGCCGACCTCGCCGGCCACCGTCCAGCGCGTGCCCTGGAAGGCGTGCACGCCGACGACGGCTGCCAGCAGCGACGTGCGCACGACCGTGCCCCGCCCGGTGCGGTGGCGCTCGTTGAGGGCCGCGACGCACGCCGTAGGCGCCGTACATCCCCGAGAGCAGGTCGGCGATCGGGACGCCGACGCGCTGGGGGTCGTCCGGGCCCGAGCCGGTGAGCGACATGAGGCCCGCCTCGCCCTGGGCGATCTGGTCGTAGCCGGCCCGCCCGCCCTCGGGGCCGTCGTGGCCGAAGCCGGTGATCGACAGCACGACGAGACGCGGGTTGCGCTCCAGGAGCGACTCGATGCCGAGGCCGAGCCGCTCGAGCACGCCGGTGCGGAAGTTCTCGACGAGGACGTCGGCCCGGTCGACGAGGGCGAGCAGGACGTCCTTGTCGGCGGCGTCCTTGAGGTCGAGGGTGATCGACTCCTTGTTGCGGTTGGCCGACAGGAAGTACGTCGACTCGCGCCGTCCCTCCTCGCCGACGAAGGGCGGTCCCCAGCCGCGGGTGTCGTCCCCGCGGCCCGGCGCCTCGACCTTGATGACGCGGGCGCCCTGGTCGGCGAGCATCATCGTCGCGTGCGGCCCCGCGAGGGCGCGCGAGAGGTCGACGACGAGGACGTCCGAGAGGGGTCCGGCGGACGCGCCTGCGGACTGGGGGGCTGAGGTCATTCGGTCACCATCCGGGGAGGTTCGTGCTTGGCTCAGTGGCCTAGCCAATAGGTCAGTGGGCCGACCTGTCAATAGGATGGTCCCATGTCAGCATCGGGGCTGCCCCGCCTCACGAGAACCCGGCTCTACGAGCAGGTCGCCGAGCAGATCAGCGCGTGGATCCAGTCCAACGGCCTCGCGCCGGGCGACCGGCTGCCCCCCGAGCGCGAGCTCGCGCAGCGCCTCGGCGTCAGCCGCGCGACCCTGAGCCAGGCCCTCGTCGCACTCGAGGTCATCGGCGTCGTCCAGGTCCGGCACGGCGACGGCACGATCCTCGCAGAGACCCCGGGACCGCGGCGCATCGTCGAGGCGATCCGCGCCCACGCTCTTCGGCTGCCCGAGATCATCGACACGCGCGACGCCCTCGAGACGAAGATCGCGGCCCTCGCCGCCACGCGCCGCACCCCCGACGACCTCGTCCGCATCGAGGAGGCCATCGCCGAGATGGCCCGGGACGTCGAGGCCGGCGGCCGCGGCGTCGAGGGCGACGAGCGCTTCCACGGCGCGGTCACGGCAGCGGCCCACTCGCTCCTGCTCGCCCGGCTCATGGACGAGATCCGCGACCTGATCCGCGAGACGCGCATCGAGTCGCTCTCGCAGCCCGGCCGGCCCAGCGACTCGCTCGTCGGTCACCGGGCCATCGCCGACGCCATCCGCTCCGGCGACCCCGACGCAGCAGCGGCCGCCATGCACGCCCACGTCGTCATGGTCAGTGACGTGGCGGTGCTGCGAGACGGGATGTGAGCTCGTTCGAGATGCTTGCCGTCCTCGGGGCGGGTCTTGCCGCTGGGATCCTCACCACCACGGTGGGCGTCGCGTCACTCGTGAGCTTCCCGATCCTGCTCGCCGTGGGCCTGCCGCCGGTCGTGGCCAATGCGTCCAACACGGTCGGCCTCGTGCCGGCCGGGGTCAGCGGGTCGTTCGGCTACCGGGCCGAGCTGCGCGAGCACCCGCGCATCGCCTGGACCGTCGTCGTCACGTGCGCGGTCGGTGCCGTCGGTGGGGCGGCCCTGTTGCTGGCGCTGCCCTCGAGCGTCTTCGAGGCCGTCGCGCCGTGGCTCATCCTCTTCACCTGCCTGCTCGTCGGCGCGCAGCCGTGGATCGCCCGCCGGCTGCGGCTGCGCGCTGGCGAGGATGTCGGTCCGCGCACCCGCATGGGGCCCGTGACGACGCTCTTCGCGCTGCTGACCGGCGTCTACGGTGGCTACTTCGGCGCCGGCTCGGGGGTGATGATGGTCGCCGTCCTCGGGCTGGGCCTCGACATCGACCTGCGGGTCGTCAACGCCCTCAAGACGCTCGCGATCTTCGCCGGCAACGTCGTCGCCGGTCTGATCTTCGTCGCCGTCGCCGACCTCGACTGGCGCGCCATCGGGCTGCTCGCCGCGGGGTCCGTCGTCGGCGGCTACATCGGGGCCCGGGTCGGTCGGCGCCTGCCGCCGACGCTCTTCCGGGTGCTCGTCGTCGTCGCGGGCGTCGTGGCGGCAGTCCTCCTGCTCCGTTGACGCGAGTCGGCGTATGCCGGGTGGCTGGCTCTCAGGAAGCCGTCGCCTCGCGGTGCCGACGGGCGAGCTCGAGGTAGACCTCGGCGTTGGCCCGGATGCGCGCCAGGCCCGGGTCGTCGATCTCGCGCCGGAGCTTGCCGGGCACGCCGGCGACGAGCGACCGGGGTGGGATGACCGCGCCCTCGGGCACGACGGCGCCGGCGGCGATGAGGCTGCCGGCACCGATGTGGGCGCCGTTGAGCACGACCGAGCCCATCCCGATGAGGCAGTCGTCCTCGATGGTGCAGCCGTGGAGCACGGCGCGGTGGCCGACCGAGACACCGGAGCCGATCGTCGTCGGGTGCCCGGCGTCGGTGTGCACGACGACACCGTCCTGCAGGTTGCTCCGCTCACCGAGCACGATCGGGTCGAAGTCGGCGCGGAGCACCGCGGTGTACCAGACGCTCGACTGCGCCCGGAGGTCCACGGCTCCGACGAGGTCGGCGCTCGGCGCCACCCAGGCGGTCTCGTGGACCGCCGGGGTGACGCCGGCCAGGGTGATGATCACGTCAGCGCACCGGTGCCGCGTCGAGCGCGTGCACCTCGGCGGTGGACATCTTGCGACGGATCCACGGCACGAGCGCGAGCAGCACGCCGGCCACGACGAGGGTGATGACGCCGTTGACGAGGTAGTACGCCGCGTCGCTGAGGCCTCCCATGGCCTGGATGAGCTGCGCGGCGATGGCCTGGCCGGCGGCGCTGCCGAGGAACCACAGCGCCATCGCCTGGCTCGCGAAGGCACGGGGCGCGAGGCGCGTCGTGGCGGAGAGGCCGACCGGCGAGAGACACAGCTCGGCGACCGTCTGCATCACGAAGACACCGCCGAGGATGTAGACCGGCGCCGTGTTGCCCTGGAAGGTGGCGAAGGCCCACGACATGGCGAGCGCGGACAGGCCGATGAGCGCGACACCGAGGACGAACTTCATCGGCGTGGACGGGAAACGGCCGGCGCGCTTGGTCCAGATCCAGCCGAAGACCGGGGCGAGGAGCACGATGGCGAGCGGGTTGATCGACTGGAACCACTCGGGGTTGATCGTGACGCCGGCCGTCTGCTTGACGGTGTTGTCGGCGGCGAAGAGCGCCATCTTGCCGGCGGCCTGCTCGAAGATCATCCAGAAGAGCATCGCGCCGATCCACAGCGGCAGGTAGGCCGCGAGGTGCGACTTCTCCTCGCGCTCGACCTTGGGGCTGCGGAACATCATCGTGAAGTAGGCGATCGGCGTCAGCACGGCGACGATCGAGATCGCGTCGATGACCTGGTCGAGCAGGGTGTCGCGCCACAGGCCGGCGAGCACGACGACCAGTGCGAAGGCGACGACCGCGCCCACCGCGAGACCCGTGACCCGGCCGCGCTCCTGGGGCGAGAGCGGGTTGGGCACGTCGTCGACGGCGGAGCCGAGAGCCTTGCGGCCGAGGACGAACCACGTGATGGCGACGGCCATGCCGACCGCCGCGGCGGAGAACCCGGCGTGGTAGCCGTAGTGCTCGCGCAGCCAGCCGACGACGAGCGGCGAGAAGAACGAGCCGATGTTGATCGACATGTAGAAGATCGAGAAGCCGCCGTCCCGACGGGCGTCATCGGGCCTGTAGAGCGTGCCGACCATGGCGGACACGTTGGGCTTGAGCAGTCCCGTGCCGAGGGCGACGAGCGCGATGCCGAGCCAGGCCGTGCCTGCGGCCGGGATCGCGAGGCAGACGTGGCCGGCCATGATGACGACGGCGCCGTAGAGCGTCGAGCGCCGGGCACCGAAGAGCCGGTCCGCGGTGAAGCCGCCGATGATCGAGAGCAGGTAGACGGAGGCGCCGTAGATCGCGACGACGGCGGTGCCGGTCGTCTTGTCGATGCCGAGGCCGCCGTTGGCGGCGGTGTCGACGAGGAAGTACAGCAGGATGGCGCGCATGCCGTAGTAGGAGAAGCGCTCCCACAGCTCGACGAAGAAGAGCGTCGACAGCCCCTTCGGGTGCCCGAAGAAGGCGCGGTCATCGGCGCGCGAGCCGGCCCGCGGTGTGGGTGGTCGGCTCTGGGTCTGTGTTGACATGCGTTTCTCCCAGCCCCTCGTGAGGGCAGTCTCGACAGTGGGACAACCGCCCCAAACTAAGGGCGTCGCCCGGTCGGACTCAAACTCGCGAGGTGCGCGCGACGCCTCCGCGCAGCGCGAGGGCGTCCTTCAGCAGGCCCGTGGCGAGCGCCGCGCCGACCCCTTCGCCCGCTCGGATCCGCAGGTCGAGGAGGGGCTCGAGGCCGAGCTCGCGGAGCACCAGCGCATGGGCCTTCTCACGTGAGCGCTGACCTGCCACGAGGTGCGCCGCGACGGCCGGCTCGAGGCCCACCGCAGCGAGGGCGCACACGGACGTGGCGAGTCCGTCGAGCACGACGACGCCGCCCGACGCGGCCACTCCGAGGACGATCCCGGTGAGGACGGCGAGCTCTCCCCCACCCAGTCGCCGCACGGCCTCGGCGGGCCCGACGCGCCCGACCCGGGCCAGGGCCCGCGTCACGACGTCGCGCTTGCGGTCGAGCATCGCGGCGTCGGCGGAGGAGCCGCGACCGACGACGTCCTCGGCCGGCACGCCGAGCAGGGCGGCCGCGACGGCGGCCGCCACGGTCGTGTTGCCGACACCGACCTCCCCGAGCGCCACCGGGCCGGCGCCGGCCAGCACGCGGCCGCGCTCGCGCCCGAGACCCAGCAGGCCGGCATACGTCATCTCGTCGAGCGCGTCGGTGGTCACGAGATCGCCTCTGCTGCAACCGATCCCAGCGTCGATGAGCTCGACGTCGAGGCCGGCGGCGTGGGCGGCGACGGCGCCCATCGACGTGCCTTCGCGGGTGGCGCGTGCCACGTCCGCGGTGACCGACGGGTCGAACGCCGTGATGTCGTATGCCGTCACGGCGTGGTCCGCGGCCGCCACGACCAGGGTGCCCCGTCCGTCCACTGCGGTCAGCGCGGTGACGCGGTCGAGGACGGTGTCGAGGACACCGAGCGAGCCGGGCACGGTGAGGAGGTCGTCCGACCGGTCGCGGGCCGCGACGAGCTCGGCAGGCTCGGGAGCGCGCAGGTGCGAGGGTGGGGCGTCGCGCTCGGTCCAGCGCTCGCGCATGACGACCTGGTCGAGCGGCAGCCGCTTCGACCAGCCGGCACGCTCGAGACCGGGCTCGGGCGGGCGCTCGTCGGGCCAGCCGAGGCAGAGCCAGCCCAGCGTCTCGACGCCGTCGGGAAGGCCGAGCAGGTCGGCGAGCTCGGCCGGCTCGAAGAGAGTGACCCAGCCGAGTCCGAGACCGTGGGCGCGGGCGGTCAGCCAGATGTTCTCGATGGCGGCGGCGCACGACCAGAGGTCGGCGTCGGGGAAGGTCGCGCGACCGAGCACGCCGGCGGCCGGGGTGCGGCGGTCGCACGCGACGACGACGCCGACGGGCGCCTCGCGGATGCCCTCGAGGCGCAGGTCGAGCAGGCCGCGTGCGGACTCCTCGGCCATCCCCGCGGCCTGGCGCAGTCGGCAGCGGTCGGCCATCAGCGCCGCGGCGTCCCGCGTCGCGGCCTCGGTGACGACGACGAAGCGCCACGGCTGACTGTGCCCGACCGACGGCCCGCGGTGGCCCGCCGTGAGCACCGCCGTCAGCACGTCGGCAGGCACGGGGTCGGGTCGGAACCGACGGATGTCGCGTCGCGCCCCGACGACCCGCTCGAGCGAGTCGAGGTCGTCGCGCAGGGCCCACGCGTCGGGCGCCTGCGCCCGCTCGGCAGCCGAGGACGGGTCGCCGATCGTGGGGACAGGCCTGCGGTAGGTCACGTTCCAGACCCTAGTTCGGCGCCGTCTCGATCCACCCACGGGTCGCGCCCAGCACGCGGCTGCCGTCGGTGTCCGCGAGGGACATCCCGACGAAGGCGGTGGCACCCTCCGACGTCTGCCAGCGGAAGCGGTAGTCGGTGGACGTCGCGGCGTCGGCGATGGCCGCGGCGGCGTCCCGGGACGACTGGGCGTTGGCGAAGGCCCCCGCCGACCGGGCGAGGTAGGCCCCGAGCTGGGCGGCATACGGGTCCGCGTCCCGGGCGTCGTCGGGACGTGCGACGTTGCGAGACGAAGTCGCTGGCCACCGCGGCGGGCTCGACGACGGAGACGCGCACCCCGTGGGCGAGCATGACGACGGCGAGCGACTGCATGAAGCCCTCGACGGCGAACTTCGCGCCGCAGTAGGCGTCGGCGAAGGGCTGCCCGACGGCGCCGCCGACGCTCGTGACGGTGAGCACCGTGCCCGAGCCCGCCTCTCGCATGTGGGGCAGCACGAGCTTGGTCAGGGCGACGGGGCCGAGGTAGTTGACCTCGAGCTGGTCGCGGATCTCGTCGAGGCTCAGCTGCTCTGCCGTCGCGACGGCGCCGCGCCCCGCGTTGTTGACGAGGACGTCGAGACGGCCGTGGTCGGCGAGCACGCCTTCGACGCAGGCGCGCGCGGCATCGTGGTCGGTGACGTCGAGGGCACGCACGTCGACCTCGACGCCTGCCTGTGCCGCCGCCTCCGTCAGGGCGGTGGCGCGCGACGTGTCGCGCATCGTCGCGACGACGACGAGGCCGCGACGTGCGAGCTCGACCGCGGTGTGCAGGCCCATGCCCGAGGAGGTTCCGGTGACGAGGGCGACCGGCTGCCCGTGGGGGTTCATGCCGGCGACGCTACGCCCGGACCGTTGAGGCGTCGATGTCGTCGGCGCCTACCGGCTGGCCCCACTACTTCGACGTGGGGCGCCGCCCGTGCGCGGAATCCTGTCGTCGGCGCTGCCGGCGCGCTGCCCAGCGGGCGGCTTCACTGGCGGCTGCCGCCGCGGCGACGGTCAGGGTCAGGGCCGTGAGGGCCAGGTCTCCCTTGTTGTGGTCGCGTAGACGCATGTCTACGTCGTGCCCCGCCATCGCCTCCCGCAAACGCGTTCAGGTGGCCGCGCGGACGAGCAGGCCTCAGCCTCCGCTGACGATCACGATCTCGTTGCCCTCGGGGTCGGCGACCCGCCAGCGCCCCTCCGACGCGTCCAGGAGCCGGCCGCCAGCCGCGACAGCCGTGGCGAGGCGCGTCTGCGCGAGGTCCGACGGCACAGCGAGCTCGACGTGGATGCGGTTGCGCTGCCGCCGCCGCTCCGTCTCAGAAGCATCGAGCTCTTGGAACACCAGCACCGGGTTCAGCCGCCGCGGATCGTGGATGTCGCTGACCCCCGGTCGCCGATCCCGGGTGTAGCCGAGGGCGGCGACCCAGAACGTGCGGACCGCCGCGACGTCGGCGGCGTCGAGGAAGAGCTGAACGAAGCGCGGCAGCCCCGGATCCGCAGTGGCCCCGAGCTCGCGCGCAGCTGTCTGAAGTCGTCCGGCGAGGTCGGTGAAGTCGCCCTCGAGGCCGTGGGCGTCGGCGTCCCACTGGTCCTTGCCGCTGTCGATGACCACGAGTCCGGGGCGCAGGTCGACGACCAGCGGGAAGCCCGTGTCGTCGGACAGCGCCGCTGCAGCGACGGTCAGGTCACGCTGCTGCTTCGCAGAGGTGACGCGGTAGCACGCCATCGCGCTGAACACCGCCTGCCAGTCGGCAGTCGCCGTCCCGGCGAGCTCCGCGCCCGGTACCAGGTCGACCTCGTTGCCGTCGGGGTCGGTGTGACAGACCCCGAACGGTCCCGACGCCTCACCGAGGCTCGCCTGCTCGACCGCCGGCGCGGGCCGCACCACGTCGAGATGGATGCGGTTGCGCAACGGCCGTGGCTCGCTCGACTGCCGGATCCGTATCGCGGGGTCGCGCCACAACGGATCCGTCAGATCGCCGTCTCCCGCAGGCGCGTAGTCGAGCACGCGCTGCCAGAAGTGCCTCACCGCAGGCGGATTGCCGGACTCGAACACGACGCCCAGGTTCTGCAGCACGGCAGGGTTCGCCGTCAGGCCGAGAGCCAGAGCAGCCTCCGAAACCACCTCGGCGTGCCTCTCTGAGTCGAGGCGCACGCGCAGCCCGGTCGTGCGCAGGTCGACCACGATCCCCGGCAACAGCTCCACGAGGCGCCCGGCCAGCGCGGCCCCCGCCATCAGCGAAGGCGCCTCGAACCATCCCGTCCCAACACCATCGACGGTCCGCCAATCAGGTCCGACCTTTGTCATGCCCGGCACTGGCCAAGCCTCCTACGCCTGCGGCGGCTGGGTCGGTTCGGCGTCGATGTCGTCGAGGCCGGCGATGACGATCTCGAGGAGCCGGGCCAGCTCGTGCCGCTCGGTGTCGGACAGGCCACGCAGCGTGTCGCCCTCGACGACGTTGGACTCCCGGACGGCGGCGCTGAAGAGCGCCCACCCGTCCTTGGTCAGCGAGACGAGCGTCCGGGTGCGGTTGGACTCGTCGGGGCGCCGCTGGAGCAGCCCACGTCCGGCCATCTTGTCGAGACGGTGCGTCATCGACGACGGCGCGACGTTCGAGAGGTCGGCGAGCTGGCTCGGGGTCAGGCACGTCTCGCCGGCACGCGCGAGGGCCGCGAGCACCGCCCACTCCCCCTGGGTCAGGTCGAGGTCGGCGAACTGCCGGACGTACCACTGGTCGAGCTTCTTCGTCACGGCATACACGGCGGTGATGACGCGCTGCACCGACTCCTCGCCGCCGGCGGCGACGTAGGTCGCGACGTCGGCGGCGTGCTCCTGCTGGGCGGTCTGTCGTCGCTTCGCTGCCATGGAAAGGCATTGTCGCACCGACCGCGCCTGCTGCTAGTCTTTCGATCTCGAACTTCGATGACGAAATATTCGATGCCGAAGCTGCGTTGACTCCCCGGTCCGCCTCCCCCATCCCCGAAAGGGTGTGAAACCCATGCGCACCAAGCTGCTCATCCTCGCGTCGTCCATCGGCATGCTCGGATGGGGCACCGTGCTGCCGTACCAGTACGCGTATGCGGCCAACACCCGCGGCTGGGGCGCCCTCGCGGCCGCTCTGGCCAGCACGCTCTTCTCCGTCGGCGCCCTCGTCGCCGCACCCTTCGCCGGGCGGCTCAGCGACCGCTTCAACCCCGTCACCGTCGCCGTCGTGGCCAAGCTGCTCGCCGCCGTCGGCGTCGGCGGTCTGCGTCTGGGCCCAGTCGGCCCCGGCCTTCCTCGTCGGCATGTTCGTCTTCGGCTTCGGGCTGACCGCGGCCGGCCCGGCTGCGTCGGTCCTCGTGCTGCGCTGGGCCGGGAGCGACGACCGCCGCAAGGTCTTCGCCTACAAGTTCACGGCCGAGGCCATCGGCATGGCGGTCGGCGCCTTCGTCGCGGGCCAGCTCGTCGACCTCTCGCGCGCCGACGGGATGACCTTCGCGTTCGTCGCCGCCGGCGCGGGCTTCGCGATCTCCGCCGTGCTCATCCACGTCGCCGGCATCGGCGCGCCGAGCGAGGTCGCCCCCGACCTGGCCGCCGGTGAGGCCGAGGCGCGGATCGGCACGATGGAAGCCCTGCGCCGCATCTTCGCCGTGCGCGCGCTGCGCTGGACGGCGCTCGTCACCGTGGCGCTCGCGCTCGGCTTCTACGCCCAGTTCGAGTCGGGACTGCCCGCCTACGCCCTGACCGTCCTCGACGTCGCACGAGTCGGCGATCGGCCTCGCCGCCGCCGTGAACTGCCTCGTCATCGTGGCGCTCCAGGTCGTCGTCGTCCGCGTCACTGCACGTCGCAACGCTGCCAGCCTGCTCATGGTCGTGGGCGCCGTCTGGACCCTCTCGTGGGTCGTGCTCTCGGCGGCCCAGCTGGCGCCCGAGATCGCCTCGGCGCTCTTCGTCACGACGTTCGGCATCTTCGCCGTCGGCGAGACGATGTACGCCCCGGTGCTCAACCCGCTCACCGCGAGCCTCGCCCCCCAGGGCCTCGTCGGCACGACGCTCGGCACCTTCACCGCGATCCAGACGACCTTCTCGGCCCTCGGCCCGCTCGTGGCCGGCGCCCTGCTCGGCATGGGCCTCGCGAACGGCTTCCTCGCCCTGCACCTCGTGATCAGCCTCGCCGCCGTCTACGGCGCGTGGCGCCTGCGCGCCGCCCTGCGTGACCGCCGCGCCGAGGAGCGCCGCGCGGCCGCAGCCGTGCCCGCGCCGGTCGCGCCGGTCGCGCCGGTCCATGGCGAGCCGACCCTCGTCGCCTGAGTCCTCAGGCGGCGAGGTCGGCGACCGGGGTGAGCAGGTAGCGCCCCGCCATGCCGACGGTTCGCGACAGCGTCGCGAGGAAGTCCGAGCGCAGCGGCTCGGCGCCGTCGAGCGACCACAGCACCCGGGCGTTGGTCCACGCCGCGTCACGGGCCCGGGTGATGCTCCAGCCGCTGACGAGGTCGGCGACCGGCCCGGCGTACTGCTCGTCGACGGCGAGCGCGATGCCGTCGAGGAAGGAGCGCCGCACCTCCTCCTGGACGGCGGCGAGCAGGTCGTTGACCCGGCGGTAGTCGGTCTCGACGTCCGGGCTGTCGGGGGTCAGACCGAGCTGCTGGCACGTCGTGACGACGGCGACGGGCAGGTCGTGGTTGATGTGCGCGTTCATCCCCGCCAAGGCGAACTGGATCGGCACCCGACCGGGCTCGCGACGGGCGCTGAAGAGCGGCTCCCACGACGGGTCGGGGGCGGCCGCGCCGACGGCGTCGAGGTAGAGCCCGGCGAAGACGAGGTCGAGGCGGGTGACGAAGGCAGGGTTGGTGAAGAACCCCG
Source organism: uncultured Actinomycetota bacterium (assembly GCA_963849965.1). Taxonomy (GTDB): domain Bacteria; phylum Actinomycetota; class Actinomycetes; order Actinomycetales; family Dermatophilaceae; genus Terrabacter. The sequence continues at coordinate 209,116 of CAWKJV010000018.1, forward strand.
CGACGAGGCGGTCGCGCACGAGCTCGGTGACCCGGAGGTACATCCGGTTGAAGTCGGCGACGCCGTCGTCGGCAGGCAGGTCCCGGTCGATCTCACGCATCCGCTCGACGAGCGGCCTCCACCGACGCCAGCTGGCCCGGCGGCGGCGCCACCGGGCGTGCCCGACCGCCGACCCGCGAGCGGACCCACGCCACCGCGTCGGAGAACCACCCCATGACCTGACGCTAGTGCGTCACCGCGCGTTGAACGCCTCGATCCGCTCGATCGCCTCACCCACGGCCGTGGTGCCGGCCGCGAAGCTGAGCCGCACCGAGTGGGCGCCCGCACGGTCGTCGAAGTCGCCGCCCGGCGTGATGGCGACGCCGACCTCCTCGAGCAGGGCCTTCGCGTATGCCGCGGAGCTGCCCCAACGGGCGAGCTGCGGTCCGAGGTCTGCCCAGTAGTAGAACGCGCCGTCCGGGGGTGCGGACTCCCCCACCCGAGCCGGGCTGCGTTGTCGAGCAACAGCTTCCGCGTGCGCGAGAACTCGGCCACGGCTTCGTCGCACTCTCGGTAGGACTCCTCGGCGAAGGCTGACACCGCGGCATACTGCGCCGGAGCAGGCGGGCACAGCGCGACGTTGCCCGCGAGCGCATCGACGGGCCGCACGAGGTCCTCGGGCAGGAGCATCCAGCCCAGGCGCCAGCCGGTCATGCCCCAGTACTTGCTGAACGAGGAGATGACGAGCGAGGACTCGTCGCTCTCCCAGGCGCAGACCCCGCGCGGGTCCGCGGCGCCCGGCTCGGGATAGGTGACGCCGTGGTAGATCTCGTCGCTGACGAGGCGAACCCCGTGGGCGCGGCACCAGTCGGTGATCGCGGCGAGCTCGGCACGGTCGACCATGGTGCCCGTCGGGTTCGCCGGCGAGGCGACGATGAGCCCGGCGAGCGGCCCACCGGCCTGAGCGGCGTCGAGCAGGGCCGGCGTCGGCTGGTAGCGCGTCTCGGGGCCGCAGTCGATCTCGACGACCTCACAGCCGAGCGAGGTGAGGATGTTGCGGTAGGCGGGGTAGCCCGGCCGGGCGAGAGCGACGCGGTCGCCGGCCTCGAAGGCTGCGAGGAAGGCGAGGACGAAGGCGCCCGACGAGCCGGTGGTGATCGCGACGCGCGCCGGGTCGACGTCGAGGCCGTACCAGCGGCCGTAGTGGGCCGCGATCTCCGACCGCAGCTCGCGGATGCCGAGCGCCGACGTGTAGGTCAGAGCCCGCCCGGACCCGTGGATCCGGGCCGCCGCCTCCGAGACCAGGCGCGGCGCCCCGCCCGACGGCTCACCGGCGCAGAGCGACACGACGTCGCGACCCTCGGCGCGCAGCACGGCCACCCGGTCGAGCACGTCCATGACCTCGAAGGGCGGCACCTCCGAGCGCCGGGAGGGCTGGAGCTGGCGGGTCGGACGGACGGTCTCAGGGGTCACCCCTTCAGTCTGCCTGAACCCTCGACACCGGAAACGCGCCGTTCATGGGGGCCTCGACGAAAGAGTGCGGCGACCACACTGACCGGCGCACGCCAGCAGTGCTAGACAGTGGTCCATTCACTGCGAAAGGGCCAGCCATGACAGCGTCGTCGTTCACCTGCAGCCTCGTCGAGACCTCCCGCCTCACCACGAACGTGTGGTCGAGCGGGCCGGACGACGGTGTCCCGATCCTGCTCGTGCACGGCAACCTCTCCACGGGCGGCTACTGGCGCTATGTCGCGGATGCCCTCGGCGAGCTCGCCGACGACGTCCGGGTCATCGCCCCCGACCTGCGTGGCTTCGGCCGCACCGAGGCGCACCCGATCGACGCGACCCGGGGGCTCGGGGACATGGTCGAGGACGTGCACGCCCTGCTGGATGCCCTGGGGCTGGCCGACGAGTGCCGCGTCATCGCCGCCGGCTGGTCGATGGGCGCGGGAGTCCTCGAGCAGCTCATGCTCGAGCACCCCGACGACCTCGCGGGCGTCGTCCTCGTGGCACCGCTGTCGCCGCACGGTTTCGGCGGAACCGTCGACGCCGCAGGCACGCCCGCGTTCGACGATGGCGCGAGCACCGGCGGTGGCGCCGCGAACGCGGACTTCGTGCGGCGCCTCGCCGCCAAGGACGCCGGCGACGAGGACCCGCAGAGCAGCCCTCGCGTCGTCATGCGCACCTTCTACGGCCCGGGCGCCAACGCCGCGAACGTCGACGAGGACTTCCTCGTCGACGAGCTGCTCCTGACCCGGACCGGCGACGACTTCTACCCCGGCGACTCGACGTCCTCGGAGAACTGGCCGGGGCTGGCCCCCGGCACCCGGGGCGTGCTCAACACGATGACGCCCACCCACTTCGACGCCACCGCGATCGTCGACCTGGAGCGCAAGCCGCCGGTCACCTGGGTGCACGGCACCGCCGACCAGGTCGTCAGCGACACCTCGCTCTTCGACCTCGCGACGCTGGGCTCCCTGGGCGCGGTCCCGGGCTGGCCGGGCATGGACGTGCTCCCCTCCCAGCCGATGGTGGCCCAGATGCGGGCCGTCCTCAAGCGCTATGCCGCCGCCGGTGGCACCACGAGGGAGGTGGCCCTGGAAGGCATCGGACACGGCATACCCCTGGAGGTGCCGGCCGTGCTCGCCCGCGAGATCGAGTCGCTGATCACTGACTGATCCCAGCAGACCGTCGTAGTGTGCGAGGCATGGACCTCGGACTGCACATTTCCAACTTCACGTGGAGCGGCGGCTCCGCCACCTTCGTCGACGACCTGCGGCGCACCGCGAAGACTGCTGAGGACGTCGGCTTCACCAAGCTCTCGGTCATGGACCACGTGTGGCAGATCGGGCACCTCGGCCCGCCCGAGCACGAGATGCTCGAGGCCTACACCGCGCTCGGCTACCTCGCAGCAGTCACCGACCGCGTCCAGCTGCTCGCGTGGGTCACGGCCGCCATCTACCGCGAGCCGGGGATGCTCGCCAAGGAGGTCACCACCCTCGACGTGCTCTCGGGGGGACGCGCGATGCTCGGCATCGGCGCCGCCTGGAACGAGGCGGAGTCGGTCGGGCTCGGCCTGCCCTTCCCGGGCACGGCGGAGCGCTTCGAGCGGCTCGAGGAGACCCTGCAGATCTGCCTGCAGATGTGGAGCGACAGCGACGAGCCGTATGCCGGCAAGCACTACCAGCTCGGCCGCACCCTCAACTCGCCACAGTCGGTGCAGCGCCCGCACCCGCCGATCCTCATCGGCGGCGGCGGCGAGAAGAAGACGCTGCGCCTCGTCGCGCAGTACGCCCAGGCCTGCAACCTCTTCGACAGCCCCGACCTGGCGCACAAGCTCGAGGTGCTGCGCGGCCACTGCGAGACCCTCGGCCGCGACTACGACGAGATCGAGAAGACCGTCATGGGTCCCATCGATCCCGGCCCGAACGGCGAGAACGTCGACGCCACCCTCGAGCACCTGCGCCAGCTGGCCGGGCTCGGCGTGACGCACGTGCAGATGGGCGTCGCCGACGGCTCGCGCACCGACTGGCTCGAGCTCATCGGCGAGCGGATCATCCCCGAGGCCGCGAAGCTCTGACCGAGCCGCCTCAGCTGAGGATGTCGCTCCGGCGGAAGCGGCGGTAGGCGAGCATCGTGAAGGCGACCGCCCAGACGAGCGACCACAGCGCGCCGTGGACCATGTCGGTCCAGTCCGGCGAGACGGCGAGGGCGTCCTGCCAGGCCCGCGAGTAGTGCCCCGGGAACGCGTTGCGGTAGGGGTCGAGCGCGTCGAGCTGGTCGAGGATGTTGAACAGGATGCTGACGAGCACGGCGCCCCCCACCGCCGCGAGGGGGGCGTCCGAGCGCGTGCCGATCCAGAAGGCGATGGCCGCGATGGGCAGCAGCGACACGAAGATGTAGCCCATCGCGAGGGCGAGCCGCGGCAGGAACTGGCCCCACGAGAGGTTCTCCCCGAGCGGGTTGGTCAGCGGGTCCCAGCCGTAGGCGATGCCGCCGACGAGCAGGCCCCAGGCCGGCAGCAGGACCGTGGCGAGCAGGGTCGAGGCGATGCCGATGGCGAGCTTGCTCGTGAGCAGCCGGGCCCGCTGGACGGGCGCGACGAGCAGGTAGCGCAGTGACGCCCACGACGCCTCGGACGGCACCGCGTCGCCGCAGAAGAGGGCGGCGAGGAGCACGAGGAGCAGCTCCGAGGCGAGGAACACGAGCACGAGGCTGAAGTTGGCGGCCCCGCTCTGGGCGAGGTCGAAGATCCGGGTCGACGACCCGCCGCGGCTGTTGCTCGAGCGCTGCCCGAAGGCGAACGACCCGACGAGGACGAGGGGCAGGGCGAGCAGCAGGCCGAAGGCCCAGAGCGTACGCCGCCTCCCCCACTGCCGGCCCAGCTCGGCCCGCCACGAGAGGGGGTCGCGGACCTGGCGGATCTCGCGGCTCGCGTCGGTCGACGCCGGCTCGATGACGCCGAGGAGCGCCTCACCGGGGGTGTCACTCATCGCGCCCTCACCTGTCTCAGTCGCTCGACGAGGGAGGCGCCCTCGTCTCCGGGCTCGGCCGGCGCGCCGGGGGCGGACGCCGACGAGATGACCCCGAGGAAGACCTCCTCGAGGTGGCGGCGGCTGCTGACGCCGACCACGGGCAGCCCCGCCGTGACGGCCGCGGCGACGACCTCGGCCCGGCCCCGGTCGGCCACGACGACGACCCGCGTCGGGGTGTCGACGCGCACCTCGGTGATGCCGTCGGTCGCCTCGAGGGCGTGCACTCCGGCCCTGATGACGTCGTGGTCGACGTGCTCGGGCAGGTCGACGATGGTCGTGTCCTCGCTGTCGACGAGCTCGGCGACGGGACCCTGGGTGATGACCCGACCGGCGTGCATGACCACGACGTGGGTGCACGTCATCTCGACCTCGGCGAGCAGGTGGCTCGACACGACGACGGTGCGCCCGGTCTCGGCGTAGCGGCGCAGGATCGGGCGCATGGCGGCGATCTGGGGCGGGTCGAGGCCGTTGGTCGGCTCGTCCAGGATGAGCAGCTCGGGCAGGCCCAGCATGGCCTGCGCGATGCCGAGGCGCTGGCGCATGCCCTGGCTGTAGGACTTGACCGGCCGGTCGACAGCGCCACCGAGCGCTGCGACGTCGAGGGCCTCGTCGAAATGGGCGTCCTCGGGCGCCCGCCCCGTGGCGGACCAGTAGGCCTCGAGGTTCTGGCGTCCCGTGAGGTGGGGCAGGAAGCCGGGGCCCTCGATGAGGGCGCCGACCCGGCCGAGCACCCGCGAACCCGCCGAGACCGGCTCGCCGAGCACGTGGACGCTGCCGGCGTCGGAGGAGATGAGGCCCATCACCATCCGCATCGTCGTCGTCTTGCCGGCGCCGTTGGGGCCGAGGAGCCCGACGACCTGCCCCTTCTCGGCGCGCCACGTCACGTCGTCGACGGCGCGGTGCCCGTCGGCATACGTCTTGACCAGCCCCTCGACGACGAGCGGGATGTCGGCGAGGTCGGGGCGCGCCGGCAGGTGCATCCGGCGACGCCGGCGGACGAACCACCCGACGACCGCGGCGAGGAGCAGCAGGACGAGCGCCGACAGTGCCAGGAGCGTCTCGGTGTCGACGCCGCCGGCGACGCTCCCGCCGACCGCGGCACCGGCGGCGACGGGAAGCGTCAGCGCCGAGCCTTCGGAGATCCGGATGGCACTCGGGGTTCGCGAGTTGGAGTAGGTCGACTCGGTGCTGGTCAGCAGCACGCGCCAGCGGGTGCCGGCAGGCAGGTCGTAGGTCGCCGCCGGCAGCGAGATGGTCACGGGCGTCGGTCGGCCCGGCGTCACGGCGAGCCGGACCGGGGCGACGAGCGGGTTCGTCAGCGTCACCGACCCCCCGGTGACGCGCCACACCGAGGCGAAGAGCGTGACATCGGGAGAGTCCGAGGTGACGGTGAGACGCATCGTGGGCGACCCGACGACCGTGGTGGCCTCGGCGAGCGGCTCGGTGTCGAGAGCCGTCGACTGACCCGGCAGCGCCGCGATCTGGTAGGTCGAGAGGCTGACCCCGAGCGCCGCGAGACCGGGCACGGCGATGAGCGAGGCGGGCTGTCCGCCGGGCGGGTGCAGCAGCGCGCCGGACGACGTCGCGAGCGGCAGCTCGCGGGTCCGGAGCGGCGCGCCTGACAGGCCGGGGTATGCCGTGAGGGTGTGGAGCGTCGTCGGCTGACCGGTGCGACTGGCCGGGATGCCATAGGTGAAGGCAGCTGTGGGAAGGGCCGATTCGCTGCGACTGGCAGACGCTTTGTCACGGACGTAGTGGTCGAGCCAGGTGTACGAGGCCTCGAGCTCCTCGGTCTCGTGCGTGCTGGCGGCGTCGTGACCCCCGTCGCTCCAGCGCACGGCATACGGCGTGCCGGCGGCAGCGAGGGCCGAGGCGGTGGCGTCGGCCTGGTCGAGACCGAAGAGCGAGTCGCCGACGCCCTGGACGAGGAAGGTCGGTGCCGTGACGGCGTTCATCGTCGGCTTCGGGCTGTGGGCGCGGAGCAGGGCCGTCAGCTGCGGAGAGGCGGCCCCCGTCTCGGAGGCCTGCACGAAGAGGCGGCAGATCGTCGGGTCGAAGCGGCCGCATCGGGCCGCGCCGGCGCCGGCGCCGCCTCCCCCTGGCCGGCTGCCGCGGAGGGCCGAGAGGAAGAAGTTCGTCGCCCAGACCTGCTTGAACGGTCCGGCGACGTCGACCGGGGCACGACCGGCCGCCGTGGTGGCGGGGGTGGTGACGGCGGCCTGGGGGAAGAAGGCGTCGGCGAGGTCGTTCCACGTGATGGCCGAGACGACACCGTCGACGCGGCGGTCCGCCCCGGCCAGCATGAGCCCGAGCGCCCCGCCGTAGGACGCGCCCATGACGCCGGCGCGTGGGTCTCCCGGGGCGTCGAGCTCGACGTCGGAACGCTTGGCGGCCAGGTCGAGCAGCGTTCTCGCGTCGGCGATCTCGTAGGCCGGGTCATCGAGGTGGATGCGGCCACCGGACTGGCCGTGACCGCGCGCGCTCCACGCGATGACGACGTAACCACGGTCGTGCAGGTCGTTGGCCTCGCTCGTCACCGAGTCCTTCGTGCCGCCGAAGCCGTGCGCGAGCAGGACGACCGGGTGCTTGCCGCTCGACTGCGCCCAGACCGACACGTCGAGGCGCACCGGCGTGCCGTCCGGCTCGGCCCGGACCGGGACGGTCGTGACCTCCGGCGACACGGGGTCGGCAGCCTGAACCGAGGCCGGAGCGGGGGCCGGAGCCGCGATCGCCGCCGGGCTCGGCGCGACGACCAGGCCCGCCCCGATGGCGAGCGCGGCGACGAGGGAGGCCCGGACCGACATGGGCACATCACATCACGCGCCCCTCGTTGAACGGTCATCGAGCGTCCAACGTTGGCGACGCGGCTCAGTCGCGCGAGAGCCTCTGCTCGAGGACGTACGCCACGACGATGCAGACCACGAGGACCATGCCCGGCGGGATGAACCGGGCGGCCCCCTCGAGCTTCAACCACTCGTACGGTGCGACGGTGAACTCGAAGAGCGAGAGGTCGAGCAGGTAGCGCACGATCGGCAGCACACCGAAGAGGAGGCCGATGACGCCGACGAGGTTGATGACGAAGCGCGTGCGCGCACTGGTGTCCGGGGACTCTGTCATGGGGCACACCTCATGGGGCCAAACCTACGGGTCGAGGCGTGATCCCTCCCTCCCGGCCGACACGTGTTAGATACGACCATGGCCACCACCTCTCTCGGAGACATCCCCGTCCACACCATCGGCGAGCTGCCGCCCGTGGGCTCCGCCGCCCCGACCTACACGCTGACCGGCACGAACCTGCGCGACGACGTCACACCGCCGTCGGGCAGGCGCGTGGTCCTCAACATCTTCCCGAGCGTCGACACCGGCGTCTGCGCGGCGAGCGTTCGCCGCTTCAACGAGATCGCCGCGAGCCTCGACAACGCGTCCGTCGTCTGCGTCTCGGCCGACCTGCCGTTCGCCCTGAACCGGTTCTGCGGGGCCGAGGGCATCGAGAACGTCGTCGCCGCATCGTCGTTCCGGTCGGGCTTCGGCGTCGACTACGGGGTCCGGATGGAGAACGGCGGCTTCGCCGGGCTGCTTGCCCGCGCGGTCGTCGTCATCGAGGCCGACGGCACCGTGGTGCACACCGAGCTCGTCCCGGCCATCGGCCAGGAGCCCGACTACGACGCCGCGATCGCCGCGTTGGGCTGACCCGTACGCCCAGCAGCATCCCCTGCCGCGATGCCGCTCATGAGGGCACGGCAGGACTCGGTCGACCGGCACGTCGCACGCTGGAGCCTGCTCGCTCGTCACGGCGCGCGCCGGAAAGCCGACGATCCACTGGGCCGGGTCAGGCGGGACGGCCGGGACGGCTGGGACCGGGCGTCAGTCAGGGGGTGTCGTCGTCGACCCAGTCCAGGGTGCGCTGCACCGCCTTCTTCCACGATCGGAAGAGCCGCTCGCGCTCGTGCTCGTCGAGCTGCGGTGACCAGCGGCGGTCCTCGCCCCAGTTCGCCCGGATCTCGTCGGTGCTCTCCCAGTAGCCGACAGCCAGCCCCGCGGCATACGCGGCGCCGAGCGCAGTGGTCTCGGCCACGACCGGCCGCACGACGTCGACGCCGAGCAGGTCGGCCTGGAACTGCATGAGGGTCTCGTTGACGACCATGCCACCGTCGACCCGCAGCTCGGTGAGCGGCACACCCGAGTCGGCGTTCATCGCCTCGAGCACCTCGCGGGTCTGGAAAGCCGTGGCCTCCAGGGCCGCTCGCGCGATGTGGCCCTTGTTGACGTAGCGCGTGAGACCGACGAGGGCGCCACGCGCGTCGGGGCGCCAGTGCGGCGCGAAGAGACCGGAGAAGGCCGGCACGAAGTAGGCGCCGCCGTTGTCGTCGACCGTGGCCGCCAGCGTCTCGACCTCCTTGGCGTCCTTGATGAGCCCGAGGTTGTCGCGCAGCCACTGCACGAGCGAGCCGGTGACGGCGATCGAGCCCTCGAGGGCGTAGACCGGCTTCGCGTCGCCGAGCTGGTAGCAGACCGTCGTGAGCAGACCGTGCGTCGAGGCGACGATCTCCTCGCCGGTGTTGAGCAGCATGAAGTTGCCCGTGCCGTAGGTGTTCTTGGCCGTGCCGACGTCGAGGCACGCCTGCCCGAAGGTCGCCGCCTGCTGGTCGCCGAGGATGCCGGCGACCGGGACGTCGATGAGGATGCCCGGCTTGCACGTGCCGTAGACCTCGGACGACGAGCGGATCTCGGGGAGCATCGCGAGCGGGACACCGATCGCCTCGGCGGCGAGCTGCTCGTCCCAGTCGAGGGTGCGCAGGTCCATCAGGAGGGTGCGCGAGGCGTTCGTGACGTCGGTGACGTGGATGCCGCCGTCGCCCGCGCCGCCGGTGAGGTTCCACAGCAGCCACGAGTCGATGGTGCCGAAGAGCAGCTCGCCGGCCTCGGCGCGCTCGCGGGCGCCCTCGACGTGGTCGAGGATCCAGCGCGCCTTGGGCCCGGCGAAGTACGTCGCGAGCGGCAGCCCGGTCACGTCCTTGAAGCGTTCGACACCGCCGTCGCGGGCGAGCTCGTCGCAGATCGCCTGCGTGCGGGTGTCCTGCCAGACGATGGCGTTGTGGATCGGCCGGCCCGTCGCCCGGTCCCACACGACCGTCGTCTCGCGCTGGTTGGTGATGCCGACAGCCGCGATGTGGGTGGCGTTGAGGTTGGCCTTGCCGAGCGCCCCACCGACGACGGCGCGGGTGTTCTGCCAGATCTCCATGGGGTCGTGCTCGACCCAGCCCGCGCGCGGGAAGATCTGCCGGTGCTCGAGCTGGTCGACGGCCACGACGCGGCCCCGTCGGTCGAACACCATCGCCCGGGTGCTCGTCGTCCCCTGGTCGATCGCCACGACATGGCTGCGCTGCTCCGTCGGCATGACCAGACCGTACCGTCGCGCTGAGTGGGCGTCACGGGTCGCACAACAGCTGGCCTGCCTACGGCATACGGGGTGTCGACGCGGCTCGATAGAGTGGCACCCTCGGCAGCGACGTGAAGGGACACCGATGACGAGCCCAGTGCGGCTGGACACGGACTACCGGGCGCAGGCGTGGAAGCGCCTCGCCACCAAGCACTTCGACGTGCTCGTCATCGGCGGCGGCGTGACCGGCGGCGGGGTCGCCCTGGACGCGGCGACACGTGGCCTGTCGACCGCCCTCGTCGAGCAGCGCGACTTCGCCTCGGGCACCTCGTCGCGGTCGTCCAAGCTCTTCCACGGCGGCCTGCGCTACCTCGAGCAGATGAACTTCGACCTCGTGCGCGAGGCGCTCAAGGAGCGCGAGCTCATGCTGAGCCGGATCGCCCCGCACCTCGTCAAGCCGGTCTCCTTCCTCTACCCGCTGACCAACCGCGGCTGGGAGCGGCCCTACGTCACGGCCGGCCTGACGCTCTACGACTCGATGGGCGGCGCCCGCTCCGTGCCGCGCCACAAGCAGCTGACCCGCACCGGCGCGCTCAAGCTCGCGCCGGCCCTCAAGCGCGACGCGCTCACGGGCGGCCTGCTCTACTACGACGCCCAGGCCGACGACGCCCGGCACACGCTGACGACGGTCCGCACCGCGGCGGCCTACGGCGCCACCGTCGTTGCCTCGGCTCGCGTCGTCGAGCTGCTCCGCGCCGGCGAGCGCGTCGTGGGCGCCCTCGTCGAGGACGTCGAGACCGGCGAGCGCACCGAGGTCCGTGCCTCCGTCGTCATCAACTGCACCGGCGTGTGGACCGACGACATCCAGACGATGGCCGGGGGCCGTGGCCGCTTCCACGTCCGCGCCTCCAAGGGCGTGCACATCGTCGTCGCCCGCGACCGGATCAACTCCGAGACCGGCCTCATCCTGCGCACCGAGAAGTCGGTGCTCTTCGTCATCCCGTGGGGCACGCACTGGATCATCGGCACGACCGACACCGACTGGGAGCTCGACCTGGCGCACCCCGCGGCGACCCGCGCCGACATCGACTACATCCTCGAGCACATCAACACCGTGCTCAAGGTGCCGCTCACCCACGACGACATCCAGGGCGTCTATGCCGGCCTGCGGCCCCTGCTGTCCGGCGAGAGCGAGGACACCAGCCAGCTGTCGCGCGAGCACGCCGTCGCCCGCCCGCAGCCGGGCCTCATCTCGATCGCGGGCGGCAAGTACACGACCTACCGCGTCATGGCGGCCGACGCCGTCGACGCAGCCAGGGAGGACATCGGCGGCGACGTCTCCGACAGCGTCACCGAGTTCATCCCGCTCTCCGGCGCCGAGGGCTACGTCGCGCTCGTCAACCAGATCGACCGGCTCGCCCGCCACCAGGGCCTGCCCGTCTGGCGCATCACCCACCTGCTCGAGCGCTACGGCTCGCTCGTCCACGAGCTCTTCGCGCTCGCCGAGGACGACCGCTCGCTCTACGAGCCGCTGCCCGGCGCGGAGGAGTACCTCAAGGTCGAGGCGTTGTATGCCGCGACGCACGAGGGCGCGCTGCACCTGGACGACGTGCTCGCCCGCCGCACCCGCATCTCCATCGAGACGCCCAGCCGCGGCGTCGAGAGCGCCCGGGCGGTCGCCGACATCATCGCGCCCGTCCTCGGATGGGACGCCGAGCGGGTCGAGGCCGAGGTGTCGGGCTACCTCGCCCGGGTCGAGGCCGAGCTCGAGTCGCAGAAGGAGCTGGCCGACTCCGAGGCCAACGCCGAGCGCCTCAGCGCCCCGGACGCGCGCCGCATCCCCGTCAGCCGGGCGCCCGAGGGTTCCTGACGGCAGGGGTCGGGCGCGAGCCACCGGGCCAAAGGCTCGACAACCAGTCCGTTGGCGCGGTCGCGTTCCTAGACTGACGGGATGAGGACTCGACGGGGCCTGCCCGCAGTCGCTGCCGCGCTGGCGGCGTGCGCCCTGCTGGCCGCCGGGTGCGGCACCCCCAACCCGACCGCGCAGGCCCGGCTCGAGGGGCACGTCGCCGGCCACCCGGCCGGCCACGCCGCAGCCACCGCAGCCACCGGCTCGAGCGGGACCACGGAGCACGCGGCCGCCGGCCACACGGCCTCGCCGACGACCCCGGCCCCACCGACGCCACTGCGAGGCGGCGAGACGATGCGGACCGTGACCGCACCGGTCTCCTACACGCCCAAGGCGCCGACGATCGGCACCGACGACTACCACTGCTTCGTCCTCGACCCGAAGGTCGCCCGCGACGCCTTCGTCACGGGTTTCGACATCGCGCCCGGACAACCCGCCGAGGTGCACCACGTCATCCTCTTCCGCGTGCCTCCGTCGGCGGCCTCGGCGGCACGCGCCAGGGACGCCGAGAGCGGCGGCAACGGGTGGACCTGTTTCGGTGGCACCGGACTGGGCTCGCGCGGCGCGAGCCTCGACGACGCGCCGTGGGTGGGTGCCTGGGCGCCTGGCGGTCGCGAGAACGTCCTGCCTCCCGACGTCGGCATCCCGCTGCAACGCGGCTCGCTGCTCGTCATGCAGGTGCACTACAACCTCCGGCACGGGGTCACGCCCGACCGCACCTCCGTGAAGCTGCGCCTGTCGACGTCGGCCACGCTCAAGCCGCTCGAGACGATGCTCTATCCCGCACCGGTCGAGCTGCCCTGTCGCGCAGGCAAGTCCGGGCCGCTGTGCGACCGGTCTGCGGCCATCGCCGACGTCACCGCACGCTTCGGCGCCATGTCGGGACCGATCGTCAACGGCCTGCTCCTCGTCTGCGACGGCACGGTCATCCCGACCCCGGGCCCCACCCAGTCGTGCACCCGCCAGGTCGAGCAGCCCGCCACGATCCGCGCCGTGGCCGGTCACATGCACCTGCTCGGGTCGTCGCTGCGCATCGAGCTCAACCCCGGCACCCCCCGCGCCAAGACCCTCCTCGACATCAAGGTCTGGGACTTCGACAACCAGGGATCGGTCCCGGTCCCGGCCACGGCGATCCGACCCGGCGACTCGATCAAGGTGAGCTGCACGCACGACCAGGCTTGGCGCGACAAGCTGCCCGACCTGCAGGGGCTGCCCGAGCGCTACGTCGTCTGGGGCGAGGGCACGACCGACGAGATGTGCCTCGGCCTGCTCAGCGTCACCCGTCCCTGACACGTCGGCGTCGCCCTTCGGGCGTGCAGAATGGGGCCGTGAAGACTGACGTCCTCGTCGTCGGCGGTGCCGGCGTCGACACCATCGTGCGTGTCGAGACCCTGCCCGTCCCCCTCGCGGACTCGCACGTCGTCCCGCCCATCGACACCTTCGTCGGCCACACGGGCAGCGGCGTCGCGCTCGGCTGTCACCGACTCGGCCTCGCGACGCGGTTCGTCGACGTCATCGGCGAGGACCACGAGGGTCGGATGCTGCTCGACCGTTTCGCAGCCGAGGGCCTGCACTTCGAGCACGTCGTCCACGAGAGCGGGACCCGACGAGCGGTCAACCTCGTCGACGCGACCGGTCGACGGATGTCCTTCTACGACCCGCGCCACCCCTACGACCTGTCCCCCGACCCGGCACTCTGGCGGGGGCCGTTGGAGCACGCCCATCACGTGCACGCCTCGATCATGCCGTGGACGGTGGGCGCGCTCGAGGACGCCGCGGCTGCCGGGGTGACGAGCTCGACCGACCTGCACGACTGGGACGGGCGCAACCCGCACCACCGGCCGTTCGCGTATGCCGCCGACCTCGTCTTCGTCTCCGGCTCACGTCTCGACGGCATCGAGAACGACGTCGTCGCCGACGTGCTCGATCGGGGTCGGGCCCGGCTCGTGGTCGTCATGGACGGCGCGCGGGGCAGCCGGGTCACGGTGCGCGACGGTGGCTCGTTCGCGGTGCCGGCCGTCGACATCGACGGCGCGACCCGCCATCGACTCCAACGGCGCGGGCGACGCCTACGTCTCGGCGTTCCTGTACTCGTGGCTGGCGGGCGACGACGCGCGAGCGGCGGCGAGGAGCGGGACGGTCGCCGGGGCGTGGGCGTGCGGCACCGCGGGCACGCACTCGAGCCTCATCGACGCGGGCGAGCTGGCCCGTCAGCTGGGCGAGCACTTCGGTGACGGGTCACCCGGTCGGCGCATCCCCTGACTGCTGCCCGGAGATGTTGACGAGCCAGCCGATGCCGAACCGGTCGGTGAGCTGGCCGAACTCGTCACCCCACATCTGCTTCTCGAGCGGCATGCTGACGGTGCCGCCCTCGGAGAGCCCGTCCCAGTAGCGGCGCAGCTCGTCGCCGTCGTCGCCGCTGAGGCTGACCGTGATGGCCGAGCCCGAGCTGGTAGGGCATCCCCTCCGGGGTGTCGGACGCCATGATCGTGTAGCCGCTCGGGGTCTCGAGCTGCGCGTGCATGACGTTGTCGGCGCTCGGGCCGGACTGACCGAACTCGCCGAACGTCGAGACGACGAGCTCACCACCGAAGACCGACTGGTAGAACTCCATCGCCTGCTCGGGCGTCGTCCTTGAAACCGATGTAGGGGTTGAGGCGGGATGCCATGGTCGTGCTCCTCTCGCCTGGTGCGGTACTGACCACGGTAGGACCGCGCGCCGACAGGCACTGCCCTTTCGGCGGTCTCCTTCAGTACGAGCGGCGTGAGCGCGCCGCACCACGGTTGGACCCCAGCGGCGCCTGGGGGCGACCGTCGTCGGTCGGCCCGAGGCCTCCTTGGCAGCCCGGGCAGTAGAACATCGTGCGCTCGCGCGTGGGCTCGCCGATCATGGCCACCCGCAGCGTCGTGCCGCACCGCCGGCACGGACGTCCGCTCCGGGCGTGGACGTAGTGCGCCTCGTCGAGGCGGTAGCTTCCCGTGCTCGACTGCACGGCATGGCGACGACCGTTGTCGATGAGGCGATGGGCGCGGGCCACGATGCGCTCGACGGTCTCACGGCCGAGCTCGTCGGCGCGGCGTCCAGGGCGGCACCCGCTCGAGGAAGAGCGTCTCGGCGCACCACATGGTGCCCACACCGGCGAGGTTGCGCTGGTCGAGCAGGGCCTGACCGATCGGGACGTGGCTGCCGGCGACGTGGTCGACGGCGCGGTCGAGGTCCCAGTCAGGGCCCAGGACGTCGGGGCCGAGGTGTCCCACGACGTCGGCCTCGCGCGCGGTCGGCACGAGGTCGAGCATGCCGAGGCGCAGCCCGAGGGCCGTCCAGTCCGGCGCCGCGACGAGGGCCCGCAGCTGCGGGTTGCGCCGCCACCGCGCGGCGAGCCCCGGCGTCGCCTCGACGCGCCACTGCCCCTCCATGCGCAGGTGCGAGTGCAGGGTCAGGCCGCCCTCGATCCGGTGCAGCACGTGCTTGCCCCGGCTCACGACCTCGAGCGTCGTGCGGCCGGTGAGGTCCACGGTCGAGATCTCGGGCCACCGCAGGTCGGACTCGACGATCTCGCGGCCCGCGAGGGCCTCGTTGAGGCGGGTGGCGGTGCGCCACACGGTGTCTCCCTCGGGCACGCCACCTCCTGGTCTCGGAATCTCTGTGCGGCGACGCTCCCGCAGCGTCAGCGCGACTCCACCCTAGACACCCCGGCAGCGCCAGCGCTGTGGGTCGGCGACACGGATTGTCGGCGCCGACCTCCGCGACAGGCACCTCTCGGTCAGCGACGCAGGCGCAGGCCTCGCGGGGTCATGTGGAAGCCGGCCTGCGAGAGCGCCTGGACGAGCGGGTGGTCAGAGCCGAGCACCGAGGCGCCGTCGGCCTTCTCGACGGTGAGGCGGCCGAGAGCCCCTTCACGCACGGCGAGCGCGAGCGCGTCTGCCGCGGCCTGGAGGGGCTCGGGGTCGTCGGACCAGCAGAGCATCGTCTTGCCGCCGCGCTCGACGTAGAGCACGAGCTCGCCGTCGACGAGGACGACGAGGGCCCCGGCCTTGCGGCCCGGCTGGTGGCCCTTGCGGCGGGAGGCCTTCGGGGCAGCCTCGTCGTCGCCGTCCTTGACGCCGGCCGGCTCGTCGGCTGCTGCGTCGGTCAACCCGCGCTCGGGCCACCCGATGGCGGCGCCGTAGGGGTTGGCGGGATCGCTCGCGGCGAGGACGAGTGCGGGCGGCCCGGTGCGCTCACGACCGCGCTGGCCGCCCCGGCCGGACGCCGCGGACACAGGCGGGCGAGGGCGCGAGCCACTCGTCACCGTCCGCGGCATCGACTCGTCGGCCGCCACCGGCCTCGTCGCCGCCGGGCAGGCGGGACATCGACCGGAGCCGGTCGACCGCGCCGGTCGAGGCGAACTGCGAGGCGCCGAGCCCCTCGACGAAGTAGCCGCGACGCACCTTGCCGGCCTCCTCGGCCGCGGCGAGCACGCGGTAGACGGCCGCGAAGCCGCCGGGCACGTCCTCGGTGACGACCGACCCGCGGGTCAGCACGCCGTAGCGGTCGAGGAGCAGCTCGGCGTTGGTGACGGCACGCACCGTCGGGTCGGACTCGGCGGGCGGGAGCGCGGTCCAGCGACCCACGCCCGTCGAGGGCCCGGAGCCGGCGGCCCGACCGGCCGCGAGCGCCTTGCAGGTCGCCGCGTCCTCGGCGGCCTCGACCTGGGCAGAGCTCGTGCCGGCCAGAGGCCCGCGCAGCGAGCCGAACCGGCCCAGCGAACCCCGCCGGCCGGCATACCTCGTCGAGCGGGGACCGATCGTCGTGCGCTTGTGCGCCGTGCGCCCACCGGCGAGCAGGGCGCGCATCGGCGCGATGGTGTCGTTGGTGATGCGGCCCGACCACAGCAGTGACCAGAGCGCGTCGTTGAGCTCGGTGTCGCCGAGGCCGACGCGGGTCGAGAGCGCGCGGAAGAAGTAGGCGCCGCCGCCCTCGAGCGCGTCGAGCACGGCCTGCTCGTCGTCGGTGAGCTCGACGGCCTCGGGCGGGGTCAGCGTCAGGTGCGCGGCGTCGGCGAGGTGGAGGCTGACCCAGCCGTCGTCGCCCGGGAGCGACCCGTGGCCACGCCAGACGACCTCGCCCGAGCTCATCACCTCGTCGAGCAGGGCCGGGCGGTAGTCGGCGACCCGTGCCGGCAGGACGAGGGACTCGAGGGCGCTCGCCGGCACGACCGCGCCGGTCAGCTGCTCGACGGCGCGAAGCAGCCCCTCACGCCCGCGCAGCCCGCCGCCGACGCCCTGCCACTGCGGCAGGAAGCGCGCGAGATCGGGCTGCGCGACGGGCTCGACCTCGTGGCGCAGCGCGGCGAGCGAGCGGCGCCGGAGCAGCCGGAGCACCTCGGCGTCGCAGAACTCCGGGCCGTGGCCACCGCCGTTCTCGGTCGGGAGCAGCTCGCCCTCGACGACCCGGCCGGCGGAGACCAGCCGGCGCAGCGCGTCGTGGACGACCGCCGGACCGACGCCCCACCACGCGGCGACGGTCTGGACGGCGAAGGGGCCGTGGGTGCGGGCGAAGCGGGCGACGAGGTCGGCGAGCGGGTCGGGCACCGGCTCGAGGAAGGCCTGCGGCACGCCGACGGGCAGGGCGGTGCCGAGCGCGTCACGCAGTCGGGCGGCGTCCTCGATGGCGGCCCAGCGGTCATCTCCGCCGACACGCACGGCGATGACGCGCCGGGCTGCCTCCAGCTCCGTCAGGGCCGCCTCGACGGCGGCCGGCGCGAAGCCCTCGGCCGCGCGGGCCACGATGTCACGCACGGAGAGGGGGCCGAGGACGCGCAGCAGGTCGGCGACGTCCTCGGCGTCGCGGGCGCCGCGCTCGGGCGTCAGTCGCTGGAGCTCGGCCTCGGTGCGGGCGACGGCCTCGGGGTCGAGCAGGTCACGCAGGGCGAGCGCCTCGCCCTGGCCGAGCAGCTCGGAGAGCAGCGACGGGTCGAGCGCGAGCGCCGCGGCCCGTCGCTCGGCGAGCGGGGAGTCGCCCTCGTAGAGGTACTGGGCGACGTAGCCGAAGACGAGCGACTTCGCGAAGGGGCTCGGCTGGCTCGACTCGACGTCGACGACCTTGACGGCGCGCGAGCGGATGTCGCCCATCAGCTCGACGAGGCCCGGCACGTCGAAGACGTCCTGGACGCACTCGCGCACGGCCTCGAGGACGATCGGGAAGCTGGGGTACTGGCTCGCCACCTCGAGCAGCTGGGCGGCCCGCTGCCGCTGCTGCCACAGCGGCTGGCGCTTGTCGGGGCGACGGCGCGGGCAGCAGGAGGGCACGGGCCGCACACTCCCGGAACCTCGCTGCGAAGAGGGCCGATCCGCCGATCTCCTGCGTGACGAGGGCGCTCACCTCCTCGGGCTCGAGGGTGACGAGCTCGACGAGCTGCTGACCGATGGCCGCGCCGTCCTCGAACTCGAGGTCGGGCAGCCGGAAGACGATGCCGTCGTCGCCGTGCATGGCCTGGACGTCGATGCCGAAGCGCTCGCGCATGCGGGCCGCGACGCACAGCGCCCACGGCGCGTGGACCTGGCCACCGAACGGCGAGAGCACGGCCACGCGCCAGTCGCCGATCTCGTCGCGGAAGCGCTCGACGACGATGGTGCGGTCGTCGGGGACGTGCCGCGTCGCCTCCTTCTGCTCCGTCAGGTAGCCGATGAGGTTGTCGGCGGCCCACTCGTCGAGCCCGGCGGCCGTGACCCGCGCCCGGGCCCGCTCGGGCGTCAGGCCGACGATCTCGCGGACGAAGCCACCGAGGGCGCGGCCGAGCTCGGCCGGGCCGTCCCTGCTGGTCGCCCTTCCAGAACGGCAGCTTGCCGGCCTGACCGGGGGCCGGGGTGACGAGGACACGGTCGTGGGTGATGTCCTCGATGCGCCACGTCGACGTGCCGAGGGTGAAGACGTCACCGACGCGGGACTCGTAGACCATCTCCTCGTCGAGCTCGCCGACCCGGCGACCGGGCCCTTCCCCGGAGGCGAGGAACACGGCATACAACCCCCGGTCGGGGATGGTGCCGCCGCTCGTCACCGCGAGGCGCTGGGCACCCCGGCGGCCCGAGAGCGTGTCGGTGACGCGGTCCCAGACGATGCGCGGGCGCAGCTCGGCGAACTCGTCGGAGGGGTAGCGGCCGGCGAGCATGTCGAGCGTCGCCTCGAGGACCGAGCGCGGCAACGAGGCGAAGCTCGCCGCCCGGTGGACGAGCGCCTCGACGTCGGCGACGGTCCAGTCGTCCATGGCGCACATGGCGACGACCTGCTGGGCGAGCACGTCGACGGGGTTGGCCGGGACGCGCAGCGACTCGATGGCGCCGGCGCGCATGCGCTCGACGACGACGGCGGTCTGCACGAGGTCGCCGCGGAACTTCGGGAACATGACGCCCTGGCTCACGGCGCCGACCTGGTGGCCCGCGCGGCCGACGCGCTGCAGGCCGCTCGCCACCGACGGCGGGCTCTCGACCTGGATGACGAGGTCGACGGCGCCCATGTCGATGCCGAGCTCGAGGCTGCTCGTCGCGACGACGGCGGGCAGCCGACCGGCCTTGAGGTCCTCCTCGATGGTGGCGCGGTGCTCCTTGCTGACCGAGCCGTGGTGGGCGCGGGCGAGCACCGCGGGCGCGCCGCGGGAGGAGCCGGCCTGGGCCATGACCTGCGCCGGCGGCTGCGTCGAGAGCGCCGCGAGGCTCGGGACGGGCAGGCCCTCCTCCTCGGCGAGCCGCTCCTCCCAGATCTCGTTGAGGCGGGAGGTCAGCCGCTCGGCGAGGCGGCGCGAGTTGGCGAAGACGAGCGTCGACCGGTGCTCGGCGATGAGGTCGACGATGCGCTCCTCGACGTGCGGCCAGATGCTCGCCTGCGGAGCGTTGGCCCGCGGCCGGTCCCGACAGGTCGGGCACGCCCGGCGAGATCTCGGCCGCCGACCCCGACAGCTCGCCCATGTCGGGGACGGGCACGACGACGTCGAGCTCCCACTGCTTCGTCGACTTCGGCTGGACGATCTCGACGGGCCGCCCACCGGCGAGGTAGCGCGCCACCTCCTCGACGGGACGCACGGTCGCCGAGAGCCCGACCCGCTGGGCCGGCTTGGGCAGCAGGGCGTCGAGCCGCTCGAGGCTGAGGGCGAGGTGCGCGCCGCGCTTGGTGCCGGCGACGGCGTGGACCTCGTCGAGGATGACGGTCTCGACGCCCTTGAGCGCCTCGCGCACCGAGGAGGTGAGCATGAGGAAGAGCGACTCGGGCGTCGTGATGAGGATGTCGGTGGGCGTGCGGGCGAAGGCGCGGCGCTCGTTGGCCGGGGTGTCGCCCGAGCGGACGCTGACGGTGATGTCGGGCGGCGGCAGCTCGAGCCGAGTGGCGGCGTGGCCGATGCCGACGAGCGGGGCGCGCAGGTTGCGCTCGACGTCGACGGCGAGCGCCTTCATCGGCGAGACGTAGAGCACCCGGCAGCGCTCGAGCCGCTCCTCGGGCACCGGCTCGCTCGCCATCCGGTCGATCGCCCAGAGGAAGGCCGACAGCGTCTTGCCCGAGCCGGTCGGGGCGACGACGACGGTGTGGTGGCCCGAGCTGATCGCGTCCCATGCCCCCGCCTGGGCGGTCGTGGGCGCGCTGAAGCTGCTCCGGAACCACTCGGCGGTCGCCGGAGAGAAACGGTCGAGCACGTCGGCCCGCTTGCCTTTCGCCATCGGGCTCAGCCTGCCATCCCGCACCGACATCCCCCAGTCGGCACCGCGCGGCTGCGTTGCTGCGTCGGATCCGGCTCCCCTCGGCTCAGCGGGCGACCTCGCGGTGCGAGCCGTCGAGGCGTCGCGTCCAGCCCCGACCGTCGAGGTGCTCGAGCAGCGGGATGACGATGCGGCGGGTGCTGTCCAGGGCCTTGCGGGCGTCGCTGGTGGTGAACGGCTGTGGCAGCGCCGCGAGCTGGCGCATGGCGAGCGCCGGCGCGTTCGGCAGCAGGACGACGTCACCGGGCAGCCTGAGGATGCGGCCGTTGCCCTCGGCGGCTGCGAGCTCGCGCGGCCCGAGGCCGGCGGCGTCGAGCTCGTGCTGCTCCGGCGCCGTGAACGGGCTGCGCCGCAGCCGCTCCTCGATCCTGCTCAGGGCGGCCTCGGGCCCGCTCGCAAGGACCGCGGCGCGGCCCGGGAGCCCGACCCGACCGTCGCGGACCTCGAGCCCGGCCGCGACGGCGAGGTCGGCCACGAGGGCCCGGTCCGGCGCACCCGCGGCGGCTCGGGCCGCCTCCAGCGCCAGCACCGGGTCGATCGGTGCGGAGTCGGCACGCCGCTGCACGGCCGCGTGCAGCCGCCGGGCCGCGTCCAGCCACGCCTCGTCGTCGACGAGCCAGGCGCCGCGGCGGGTGACGGTCGCGGCGGGACGCTCACCGGGCGGCACGACGATCCCGAGCGACACGGCGTCGGCCTGCATCATCCAGCCGCGGCGAGCGACCTCACGGGCGAGGTCGGGCACCCCGTCGAGGCCGCGGACGACCTCGGCCCGCCGAGCGGCCGAACCCCGGCGGTCGAGCACCGGCGGGTCTGCGTCCACGACGACCGCCCCCACGACCCGGCGTGACCCCGGGTCGCGCAGGAGGATGCGGTCGCCGCCGACGACGGGCAGGGGCGCCGGAAGGGCGAGACGCACCGCACCCGGGCCGAGCGGCCGCACCCTGGCCTCGACCGCGAGGGTGCCGAGATGGACCATGACGTGCGAGGGGAGCGGGTCTGAGTGGGCGGGTTCGGCGGGGTCGTGCTCGTGGCCATGGGCTCCGACGAGCCGTGCGTCGAGCGCCCTCGTCACGCGCCAGGCGCGAGGCGTCAGCAGCACGTCGCCGCGAGCCACCTCGTCGACACCGACTCCACGCAGGTTGACCGCGACGCGCGCCACGGCAGGCACGTCGTCACGGGCGCGACCGAGGCTCTGCACGCCGCGCACGGTGACCGCCTGGGAGGCACCGGTCGTGCGGTGGACGACCAGCTCGTCACCGAGCCGGATCGTCCCGGCGCCGAGCGTGCCGGTGACGACGGTCCCGCTGCCACGGACCGAGAAGGACCGGTCCACCCAAAGGCGCGTGCGTCCACTCCGGTCGGGGGCGGGCAGGGAGGCGACGAGGTCGTCGAGGGCGTCCCGGAGGGCCTCGACGCCCTGGCCGGTGCGCGCCGACACCGCGAGCGCGGCGCTCCCGGCCAGGCTCGTGCGACCCACCTGCTCGAGCGCCTCGGCGAGGGCGGCACCCGGATCGGCGAGGTCGCTGCGTGTCACGACGACGAGGCCGCGCGAGATGCCCAGGGCGTCGACGGCCGCGAGGTGCTCGGCCGACTGGGGACGCCATCCCTCGTCGGCCGCCACGACGAGCAGGACGGCCGGCGCGGGCCCCAGCCCGGCGAGCATGTTGCCGATGAAGCGCTGGTGCCCGGGCACGTCGACGAAGGCCACGTCGGCGCCCGAGGCCAGGGTCGTCCAGGCGTAGCCGAGGTCGATCGTCATGCCGCGACGGCGCTCCTCGGCCCACCGGTCGGGCTCGATCCCGGTCAGCGCACGCACCAGGGTGGACTTGCCGTGGTCGACGTGCCCCGCGGTCGCGATGACGTGCACGGTCAGTGGCCGCTCGGGTCGTCGCACGCCGCGGGCCGCCAGGATGGCCCGCTCGACGTCGGGGTCGCGGGCCGGCGGGACGCAGCGCAGGTCGACGAGGCAGCAGCCCCGCTCGACGCGCGCGACGACGCCGGTCTCGCCGCGCCGCAGACGCTCGGCGTAGGCCTCGGGGAGCGCGACGGCCCAGCCGGGAAGGGGCAGTCCCGGCGCTCCCCGCCGCCGACCCGTCCCTCGACGGGGACGACCTCGCCCGCGACCGCAGCGGCGAGCCGCTCGGTGCGGGCCAGCAGCCGGTCGAGGTCGACGTGGAGGTAGTCGGTGACCGGCGGGACCGGCCCACGCAGGGTCGCCTCGAGCGCCGCGAGCGTGAGCTTGTCGACGCGCAGCGCACGAGCGAGGGGATGGCGTCGCAGTCGTTCGACCGTGGCGCCATCGCCGAGGACCAGTCCGGCCTGTGGCCCGCCGAGCAGCTTGTCGCCGCTGGCCGTGACCAGGGTCGCACCGTCGGCGAGCGCCGTCGTGGCGTCAGGCTCGTCGGGGAGCATCGGGTCGGCGCGCAGCAGCCCGCTGCCGATGTCGACGACGAGGGGCACGCCCAGCGTCGCGAGCTCCCGGACGGACGCGGCGCTCGTGAAGCCCTCGACGCGGAAGTTGCTCGGGTGGACCTTGAGGATGCAGCCGGTGTCGGGCCCGAGCGCCTCGGCGTAGTCGGCGAGTCGCGTGCGGTTGGTCGTGCCCACCTCGCGCAGGCGGGCGCCCGTCGAGGCGATGAGGTCGGGCAGCCGGAAGCCGTCCCCGATCTCGACCATCTCGCCGCGGCTCACGAGCACCTCCCGGTCCGCATGCCAGGGCGGTCGTGGCGAGGACGAGCGCAGCCGCGCCGTTGTTGACGACGAGGGCGTCGCCCGCAGCCGGCACGGCGGCGCGGAGCGCCTCGAGCGTCCCCGACCGCGCCGGGCCCGCGCCCCGGTGCCGGTGTCGTACTCGACGTCGACGTATGCCGCAGCCGCCACGACCGCGTCGACCGCGGCGTCCGACAGCGGTGCCCGACCGATGTTGGTGTGCACGACGACTCCGGTGGCGTTGAGGAGCGGCCGGAGGGTGGTGCTCCGGGCCGGGAGAGCCGCGCGCGCCGCTGCCACGACGTCGTCCGGGGCGATCTCACCCGTGCGGGCGAGCGCCTGGGCGGAGTGCACCGCGGCCTTGACCGTCGCGGCACCGTGCCGGGTGGTGGCCGCGACGAGGTCCGGGTGCGCCATCAGCACGTCGGTGCGGGGGACCGTCCGCCGCGGATCTGCCTGCGCCACACCGACTTCCTCTCCCGCAGAGATTTGGCGGAGGTGGACGGGAATCGAACCCGCCAGGCCGAGATGCTCGGCCTCACCGGTGTTGAAGACCGGGGGGACCACCAGGTGCCCGGACACCTCCACGCCCACCGTACCCATCGCCCGCTCGGCAGGCTCAGGGGGCCGGACGGCATACGCCGTCGAGGGTGGGGTATGACTGCTGGCGTGGACAGGGTGCGACTGACCCAGTTCGCGCACGGCGGCGGCTGTGCGTGCAAGATCCCGCCCGGCGAGCTCGAGGACATGGTTCGCGGGCTCGCCGGGGTCGCGGACGCCGACCTGCTCGTCGGACTCGACGACGGCGACGATGCGGCCGCCGTCCGGATCGCCGACGGCCTCGCGGTGCTGGCGACGGCCGACTTCTTCACACCGGTCGTCGACGACGCCTACGACTGGGGCCGCATCGCGGCAGCGAACGCGCTCTCCGACATCTATGCCATGGGCGGGCGACCTGTCCTGGCCGTCAACCTCCTCGGCTGGCCCCGCGACGTCCTTCCTCCCGAGCTGGCCGCCGAGGTCCTGCGCGGCGGCCTCGACGTCGCGCGCCTCGCCGGCTGCCCGGTGGCCGGCGGCCACAGCATCGACGACCCCGAGCCGAAGTACGGCATGGCCGTCACCGGCGTGGCCGACCCGAACCGCTTGCTGCGCAACGACGCCGCCCGGGCGGGCCTGCCCCTCAGCCTCACCAAGCCGCTGGGTGTCGGGGTGCTCAACAACCGGCACAAGTCGACGGGCGAGGTCTTCCCCGAGGCGGTCGCGACCATGGCCGCGCTCAACGACGTGGCGAGCCGCGACGCCCTGGCGCACGGCGTGGAGGCGGCCACCGACGTGACGGGCTTCGGCCTGCTCGGGCACCTCTACAAGATGGCGCGCGCGTCGGGCGTGACGGCCGTCGTCGACTCCGCCGCGGTGCCCTACCTCGACGGGGCACGCGCGTCGCTGGCCGACGGCTTCGTCCCCGGCGGCAGCCGGCGCAACCTCGACTGGGTGCGCCCCCACCTCGACGCCTCCGTCGACCTCGACGAGCTGCTCCTGCTGGCCGACGCCCAGACGAGCGGCGGCCTGCTCGTCGCCGGCGAGATCCCGGGCGGCACCGTCATCGGCGAGCTCGCTGCCCCGCGGCGAGCACGTCATGCAGGTGCGATGAGCCGTCTGGACGACCTGCTCGAGCAGGCCCGGGTCGGCATGCGGCGGCTCACGCCGGAGCAGGCCCGGGACGCTCAGGCGCGAGGAGCTCTGCTCGTCGACACCCGCACCGAGACGCAGCGCGCCCGGCAGGGAGACCTGCCGGGCGCGCTCGTCATCGACCGCACGGTGCTCGAGTGGCGGCTCGACCCCAGGAGCCCGGCCCGTATCCCGGAGGCCACCGACCTCGACCTGCACGTCATCGTCATCTGCCGCCAGGGCTACAGCAGCTCCCTGGCGGCCGACTCGCTGCGGCGGTTCGGGCTGACCCGGGCCACCGACGTCGTGGGTGGGGTCGAGGCGTGGCTGGACGCCGGGCTGCCCCTGTCCGAGGGGCCGCCCGACGTCCGTGAGTGACCCCAGCGGTCAGCGGCGCCGCTCGGCGGTGGCCCCGGGGGTCGCGGCGGAGGCGGACGGGGTGCCCGTCCGGGGGGCCGGCTTCTTCGTCAGCATGCGGCAGCGCCATGCCGACGAGCGCGATGATGCCGACGACGGTGAAGCCGAGCGTGTAGGCCTTCTGCTCGCCGATGAGCGAGGAGATGAGCAGCGGCCCGACGATGCCGCCGATGCTCCAGCCGATGAGCATGAGGCCGTAGATCGCGCCGGCGTTGCGGACGCCGAAGAAGCGACCGGCCGTCGAGGGCATCGTGCCGAAGGCGCCGCCGTAGCAGGTGTAGACGAGCGCGGCGAGGACGGCGAAGAGGATCGGCGACGCGACGTGCGGGATGAGCAGCAGGCAGACGCCCTGGATGCCGAGGATCCCCATGAACGCCGGCATCTTGCCGATCCGGTCCGAGAGCCAGCCCCAGAGGATGCGGCCCCCGCCGTTGAACAGGCCCAGCACGCCGACGAGGCTGGCGGCCGCCGCGGCCGAGTAGCCGGCGACGTCGCTCGCGCTGCCGGCGGCGACGGAGATGAGCGAGATGCCGGCCGTCACGCTGAGGGTGAGGATGGCGGTCAGGAGGTACCACTGCGGGGTGCGCAGGGCCTCCTCGGCCGTGAAGTCGACGTCGGGGACCGGGTCCTTCGTGTGCGCGGCGGCACTGTGCCCCGCAGCGGGAGCCTCCATGCCCGGCGGGACGTAGCCGGCCGGCGGGTTGCGGAAGAGGCTCGCGCCGATGACGACCGCGACGAGGTAGCCGATGCCGAGCGGCAGGAACGCCTTGGTCGGCATCGACGGGTCAGCGGCGATGAGCCGCTGGCCGAGGGGCGCGGTGATGACCGCGCCGAAGCCGAAGCCGGCGACAGCGATGCCGGTGATGAGGCCCGGCTTGTCGGGGAACCACTTCTGCAGCATGGCGATCGGCACGATGTAGGCCATGCCGAGGCCGAAGCCGCCGAGGATGCCGTAGCCGAGGATGAGCAGCCAGAACTGGTCCTTGTCGGCGAACGAGGCGAGGATGACGCCGAGGCTGTAGATGATGCCGCCGGTGAGGGCGACGGTCCGCGGGCCGCGGCGGTCCTGGATGCGTCCGCCGATGTAGCTGCCGACGAAGATCATGCCGATGGCGACCTCGAACGGCACGGAGGCCTGCGCCTTGGACCAGC
Source organism: uncultured Actinomycetota bacterium (assembly GCA_963849965.1). Classification (GTDB taxonomy): domain Bacteria; phylum Actinomycetota; class Actinomycetes; order Actinomycetales; family Dermatophilaceae; genus Terrabacter. The sequence continues at coordinate 235,592 of CAWKJV010000018.1, forward strand.
CGAAGGCGTCGTGGCTCTGGATGGCCTTGGCGAAGACGCTCCACGCGTAGACGGCGCCGATGGCGAGCTGCACGAGCACTCCCGCCACGAGGATGAGCCACCGGTTGCCGCCCGGTGAGGCGGTGCTGTCGTTCCGAACCGCACTGGTACTCATGGGGCTCCCCTTCTGGTCTGGTGGTCCGGCGCGTCAGCGCGCCGTGGTGATGGAGTCGTCGACGACGCCGGCGGCCCGGCGCTTCTCCAGCCGCTCTCGCTGCGGCTCGACGGTGTACTTCGGGTCGATCGCCGAGACCATGCCGGCCTCGAAGACGCCGAAGCGGGTGCACACCGAGGCAGCCATGAGGGCCGCCCCGCTCAGTGCTGCGGTGACCCGGTTGCCCCCGAGGGCGACGGCGCCGATGGCCCCGCCGATCGTCAGGGCCCGGCTGGCCTTGAGCAGGCGCCCGGCCTTGCCGGTGCGCAGCGGCTCCGAGAGCGTCGGACCCGAGCTGGTCCTGCATGCGCTCGAAGGCCACCAGCTCGGCGACCGCGCTGACGGCGGCGAGCTTGCGCGCCGGGCCGTTCTCGCGCGACGGGACGGTGACGAGCGCGAGACCGGAGGCCGCGAGGTTGGCCGAGCTGACGAAGACGAAGGGCAGCTCGCGGTAGGACTCGTGCCAGGTCGGGGTGGCCGTGTCGGCGAGCAGCACGGCCGTGTAGGCGGCGAGCGGTGGCGCGAAGAACGCCGACCCCACGGTGGCCGGCCCGTCGGCGAGCTTCAGCGCCTTGGACACCAGGCTGAGGACGCCGGATCCGCTGGCGCCAGAACGCCGCTCGAGCAGCGGGCGCCCGATCTCCGAGGCGAGAGCCGCGCTGGCGAAGCTGCCGAACGCGGTCAGGATCCACGACCCGACCGACATCGGCGAGGTGAGCTTGACGGTCCGCATCATGTTGAGGGCGCGGCTCGGCTTGCCGAGGTCCTTGGCCAGCGCCGCCCCGCCGAGGGCTGCGCCGGCGACGGCGCCGATGCGCCCGACGCGCTGCAGCGCGGGGTAGCCGCGAGCCGCGCCGCCGGCGCCGAGCAGTGCCGAGCCGGCCGCGATGCCGCCGAGGAAGAGGTATGCCGCCACCTCCTTCTCCCACGGCGCGGGCTTGACGATGTGGCGCCCGTAGTAGCTGTCGAAGCTGACGTCGGGGACCATGAGCGACTCGTCGCGGCGCGTCGGCCACCGTCCTGCGAGCGGCGCCTCGTCGCCGCGACGGCGCGGGCGCTCCGGCGGGCGGTCGGCGTCGAAGGGGTTGGTCGTCACTTTCGCCTCCCGACGAAGGAGGCCGCTGCCATCGCGAGCATCGTCAGCCCCGCGTAGCCGGCCTTGCGGAACATGTCGGGCAGGTCGGCGGTCGTGACCCGCGGGTCCGGCGGCAGGCCGTAGACCTCGGGCTCGTCGAGCAGCAGGAACGTCGAGCCGGTGCCACCGACACCGTCGTTGTCGTCGACGCCGTAGAGGCGGGCCTCGCTGTAGCCGAGCTCGTGCAGCTGGGCGACACGGGCCCGCGCGGTGGCGCGCATCTCGTCGAGGTCGCCGAACTTGATGGACGTCGTGGGGCAGGCCTGGGCGCACGCGGGCGTCTGTCCGGCGCCGAGCCGGTCGTAGCAGAGCGTGCACTTCTGGGCGATGCCGACGTTCTTGACCTCGCCGTTGGTCTCGGCGTGGGACGGTGCGTTCTGGTGCGAACCCTTGGCCGTGTCACCGGTGCCCCCGGCGCCCTTGATGCTGATGCCGTGCGACTGCCCGGTCTGCTCGTGGCCCTCGTCGCCGCGGCGGCGCTCGATGACGCCGAAGGGACAGGCGGCCACGCAGTAGCCGCAGCCGTTGCACACGTCGTCCTGCACGACGACGGTGCCGAACTCGGTGCGGAAGAGCGCCCCGGTGGGGCACACGTCCAGGCAGGCGGCGTGCGTGCAGTGCTTGCACACGTCCGAGGCCATGAGCCAACGCACGTCCGGCACCGGGGTGTCGGACGGGCCGGGGCCGGCCGCAGCGCCCTGGCGCAGCTCACCGGGAGCCGTGAGCGTCGCGGTCGCCGTGCCCCCGCCACCGGCGACGGCGGGCTCGTCACCGGACCGCACCGACGGCATACCGAGGGAGACGAGCTTGCGCCCCGACTCGCGGGCCTGCTCGATGCGGTCGCTCGTCTGCTCGACGAACGCGACGTGGCGCCACGTGCTGGCGCCGAGGGCGCCGGTGTTGTCGTAGGACTGGCTCAGCAGGTCGAGGCCGTCCTCGGGGATGCCGTTCCACTCCTTGCAGGCCACCTCGCACGCCTTGCACCCGATGCAGATCGAGGTGTCGGTGAAGAAGCCCTTGCGTGGCTCGTGCCGGTCCCACGCGGCGTCGGCCGCCGGGTCGGTGGGGCCGGAGAGCTGGTTGCGCCAGAAGCCCATCGGTCAGCCTCCTCTCGTGTCGGGGGTGGACTCCGGGTGGCCGGTGCGCAGCTCGTTGCTCGTCATGACGGTGCTGCCGGCGCGCGACTGGTACTCGCGCGACGAGCCGCAGCAGCGCCTCACCGGCGGGGCGACGGCCGGGCACGATGTCGCACGAGCCGGCCTTGCTCTCCTGGATCTGCACGTTCGGGTCGAGCGCGACGCCGAGCAGGTCGTTGGCGGCGTCGCCGCTCACGACCGCGTCGCGGCCGACGCCCCAGTGGTAGGGCAGCCCGATCTGGTGGATCGTGCGGCCGCCGATCACGAGGGGCGTCATCCGCTCGGTCACCATGACGCGGGCCTCGATGGCGGCGCGGGCCGACACGATGGTCGCCCACCCGCCGTTCTCGAGACCGCGCTCGGCGGCCAGCTCCGGCGAGACCTCGCAGAAGAACTCGGGCTGGAGCTCCGAGAGGTAGGGCAGCCACCGGCTCATGCCGCCGGCCGTGTGGTGCTCGGTCAGCCGGTAGGTCGTGAAGACGTACGGGTAGACGTCGGCGCCCGGCGCGCCCGCCGGACGGGCTCCACAGGTTGTCCTTGCGCGGGAACACCTTGCGGGCCGGGTTCGACTGCTGGCGCGTAGAGCGGGTTGCGGACCGGGGACTCCTGCGGCTCGTAGTGCGTCGGCAGCGGCCCGTCGAGCATGCCCTTGGGCGCGAAGAGCCAGCCCTTGCCGTCGGCCTGCATGACGAACGGGTCGTCACCGGCGAGACCGGCCGGACCGCCCGTCCCGGGCTCGGGTCGGTAGGAGGGCGCCTTGTCCGGCACGAAGTCGGGCACGTCGTGACCGGTCCACTTGCCCGGCTCGGCGTCCCACCAGATGTAGCGCTTGCGCTCGCTCCACGGCTTGCCCTCGGGGTCGGCCGAGGCGCGGTTGTAGAGGATGCGGCGGTTCGCCGGCCACGCCCAGCCCCAGTCGAGCGCGGTGAGGTCCTGCTCGCGCCCGGGCTTGCGGTCGGCGGCATGGTTCTTGCCGTCGGCGTAGACGCCGGTGTAGATCCAGCAGCCGCCGTCGGTGGAGCCGTCGGCCTTCATCTCGGTGTAGGCCGACGAGCGGCTGCCCCGCCTTGTCGCCGGTGAGGTGGCGGCCGTTGATCTCGGCGAGCACCGCCTCGGCGTCCGGGTCGCCGTGCTCGTCGGTGGGGTAGTCCCACGTCAGGTCGAGCAGCGGGCGGTCACGCTCGTCGGTCGAGTCGGCGAGCAGCTCGCGCACCCGGCGGCCGAGCTCGAAGAAGAACTGCAGCTCGCTCTGGCAGTCGCCCGGGGGCTGGACCGCCTGGTGGTGCCACTGCAGCATCCGCTGGGTCTGGGTGAACGACCCGCTCTTCTCGGTGTGCGCCGCCGCGGGGAGGAAGAAGACCTCGGTCTCGATGTCCTCGGTCTCGAGCTCGCCGGAGGCGATCTCGGGGCCGTCCTTCCAGAAGGTGGCGGACTCGATCATGTTGAAGTCGCGCACGACGAGCCACTTGAGGTGCGGCCATGGCCTGCCGCTGCATCCGCCCGTGGGCGGAGCCGACGGCGGGGTTCTGGCCGAGCAGGAAGTAGCCCTCGACCTGGCCGTCGAGCATCGCCATCGTCGTCTGGTAGGTGCCGTGCGCACCGCTGAGCCGCGGCAGGTAGTCGAAGCACCAGTCGTTCTCGGCGGTCGCGGCCTTGCCCCACCACGACTTGAGCAGGCTCACGGCATACGTGTCGGCGTTGGCCCAGAAGCCCTTCTGCTCCTTGTTGCCGATCGCGCCGAGGTAGTCGTCCCACGTGTCGTGCAGGCCCGCGACCGGCATCGCGAGGTAGCCGGGAAGGATGTTGTAGAGCGTCGGGATGTCGGTCGAGCCCTGGATGCTGGCGTGCCCGCGCAGCGCCATGATGCCGCCACCGGGTCGGCCCATGTTGCCGAGCAGCAGCTGCACGATGGCGGCGGTGCGGATGAACTGCGCGCCGAGCGTGTGCTGGGTCCAGCCGACGGCATACACGAACGCCGTCGTGCGCTCGCGGCCGCTGTTCTCGGTGACCGAGCGCGCGAGGTAGTGGAAGTCGTCGACGCTGATGCCGCACGTGTCGGCCACCATCTCCGGGGTGTAGCGGGCGTAGTGCCGCTTGAGGATCTGGAAGACCGTGTTGGGGTCCTGCAGCGTCTCGTCGCGCAGCACCCGGGCGTGCTCGAGCGCGGGCCCACCGGACCCGTGCTCGTCACCGGCGGCCCGCTCGGACTTGGTGTGGCCGTGCTCGTGGCCGGCCGCGGGTCCGCCGATGGTGCCGGGCGCCTCGTCGCTCCTCGCCGTCGCTGCTGGCGTAGGCCCACGTCTCCTGGGAGTAGTTGCCCTTCTCGTCGTCGTAGCCGGAGAAGAGCCCGTCGAGGTCCTCGGTGTCCTGGTACTCCTCGCTGACGAGCGTCGCGGCGTTGGTGTAGGCGACGACGTACTCCTTGAAGTACAGCTCGTTGTCGAGGATGAACTTGATGAGGGCGCCGAGCAGCACGACGTCACTGCCGGCGCGGATCGGGATGTGCTTGTCGGCCGTCGCCGACGTACGCGTGAAGCGCGGGTCGACGTGGATGACCCGGGCGCCCTTGAGCCGCGCCTCCGTCACCCACTGGTAGGCGACCGGATGGCACTCGGCCATGTTCGATCCCTGGATGACGATGCAGTCGGCGTTGGACAGGTCCTGCACGTACTGCGTGGCGCCGCCGCGCCCGAACGAGGACCCCAGACTGGGGACCGTGGAGGAGTGTCAAATACGGGCTTGGTTCTCGATCTGGATGGCGCCGGCGGCGGTGAAGAGCTTCTTGATGAGGTAGTTCTCCTCGTTGTCGAGCGTCGCTCCGCCCAACGAGGCGATCCCCATCGTGCGCCGCAGCGGGCGCCCGTGCTCGTCGTGGTCCTGCCACGTGCGCCGACGGGACTCGACGAACCGCTGCGCGACCATCTCGACGGCCGTCGACAGCTCGATCGGCTCCCAGTCCTTGCCGCCGGGACGGCGGTAGAGCGCCTTGCGCTGGCGGCCCGGGTTGTTGACGAGCTGCTCACTCGCAGATCCCTTGGGGCACAGACGACCCCGCGACACCGGCGAGTCCGGGTCGCCCTCGATCTGGACGACGCGGCCGTCCTTGACGAAGACGCGCTGGCCACAGCCGACGGCGCAGTACGGGCACACGCTCTGGACGACCTTGTCGGCGGTGGCGGTGCGGGGTGCGAGCTCACGCGTGTGGGCGGAGGTCACCGCCGGCCCACGGCCGAGGAAGTCGCCGGAACGCACCTGCCGGACGACCGGCCAGGACAAGAACGTCTTCTTCGGATCCACGTTGCACCTCTCGGCTGTGCGGACGACACCCATCTGCGACGCACCTCACGGCGCACCAATGGGGCCATACCCAATCGGACGCTTGAAAACACCATTGTCGCGGACATCTAGAATCGCAGGTAGATGACGAGCCACCCGACCTCCGACACGCCAGGCCGCACGACCGCTCTCGCGCGGAGCCTGCTGGCGATCGGGCCGCACCGCGGCGCCCACCGGGTGGCCCTGCGGGCCGGTGTGTCCGTGCTCGTCCCGCTGCTCGTGCTGGTCCTGCTCGGCCACGTCGAGTGGACGTCGTATGCGGCGTTCGGCGCCTTCACCTCGCTGTACGGGCGCAACCACTCTCGGGCCGAGCGTGCCGGCATGCAGGCGGTCGCCGGCGCCTTCCTCACCCTGGCGGTGACCCTCGGCGTGCTCGTGGCCCTGGCACCGGACTCGCGGTGGGTCGTCGTGCCCGTGGGAGCCCTTCTCGCAGCGGCCGGCTCGCTCACCTCGGACGCCTACGGCTGGCACCCGCCGGGCCCGCTCTTCCTCGTCTTCGGCTTCGCTGTCTGCGCCACGGTCCCGGCCACGCCGGCGACGGTCCCGGTCGCGGCTGGACTCGCGGCCGCCAGCGCCCTCTTCTCCATGGCCGTCGCCCAGGTCGGGCTGCTGCGCGAGCCGGCGTCGTGGGCACCCCCGGTGCTGCCCGTGCCGCGATTCCAGGACGCCCTCGCCTCACCCGGCGCCGTGACCCACCTCGTCCGCTACGCCGTGGCCCTCTCGGTCGCGGGCGGGGTAGCCACCGCCCTGGACTGGCAGCACCCGTACTGGGCCATGGTCGCGGCGGTCGTCGTCCTGTCGGGCCCCGACCTGCTGTCCCGGCTGACCCGCGGCATCCAGCGCGTGGTGGGGACGCTGCTCGGGCTCGGCGTGGCCGCGGTGATCCTGCAGTGGGGGCTGCAGGGCGTCGTCGCCGTGCTCGCCATCGTCGTGCTCCAGGTCCTCACCGAGCTGTTCGTGGGCCGCAACTACGCCGTCGCGCTGCTCTTCATCACCCCCCTGGCCCTGCTCATGGGCCAGCTGGCCCACGCCTCGCCCACCGTCCCGCTCCTGCGTGACCGCTTGCTCGAGACCGTGCTCGGCGCCCTCGTCGGAGCCGCCATGCTGCTGGTCGTCCCCGACCGGTAGCACCTGGGTGACAGCCCCGCGAAGACGGGGACAAGTCCCGATGTGCTCGCCCCTGCTCCGGACGAATCGTGGAGTGGCCGGCGGAAGGGCCGCCGCCCTCGTCCTCGCGGCGCGGTCCGGCATACCCTCGGTGCAACAGCTCGCCCGGTCCGCGCGCGCGTCGCTGGACCTGTCCAAGGATCGCGCCGACGCCGACTGGACGGACACCTGGCACGGGAAGCACCTGTCCATCGCCGACGCCTTCGACGCCCAGCTCTCGGGCGGGCCCGCCGGCAAGGAGCTGCTCGCCGCCCGGCTCCGAGTGACGCGTCCTGCGGCGGCCCAGGGGTTGAGAGCCGCTCCGGCGCGGTCGCTGGCGGTCCGGCTCCCCTGACGGGCCGAGCTCAGGGAATCGCCCCCCAGACCGCCAGGGCCACGTAGACGGAGCTGGTCACCCCGGCGGCACGCCGCGACGTCGGGCCGCTCCACCCGCGCTGCACGCCCGAGCGCCGCCCCACCAATGCCGTGCTCACGAGTACATAGGCGCCGTCGCACGCGAAGGCGAGGACCAGGACGCACACCCCGAGGAAGAACAGCTGACCGGTGGCCGCACCATGTCGGACGTCGACGAACTGGGGCAGGAAGGCCATGAAGAAGAGCAGCGACTGAGGGTTGAGCAGGTCGACGAGGAACGCGTCCCGCGCCAGGGCCCAGCGCGCGAGCCGTGGACCTTCCGCCGAGGTGCCCACCCCTGCGCCGCCGGTGGGCAGGGGGCGCACGGTGCCGGCAACGACGGGCGCGCGGTGCTCGAGCGCGACCCGCGCGGCGAGGAACAGCAGGTACGCGGCGCCGGCCAGCCGCAACCCCGTCATCGTGACCTCCGACGATGCGGCGAGAGCCGACAGACCCACCGTGGCCGCAGCCACGTGGACGAACAGCCCTGCCTCCAGACCGACGACGGACACCAGCCCGGCGGCGCGCCCGAGGGACAGGGCCCGGGTCACGGCGAAGACCACGGAGGGCCCGGGCACCACGAGCAGGGCGACGGTGGCCATGAGGAACGGGCCCATCCTCTCCATCGTGACCACCCTTCACCGCCAGGCCGCGCCCGGCGCCTCGGGGCCGCGACGCAGGCCCCGAGGTTCAGTCGCCTCCGACGGGTGTCCTGATACATCCGTCGGAGGCGACCGGCCGGGGACGGGCGTGCTCAGGGCGGGTCGCCGTTTAGGGACGTGAGCCTGCCCGGCGGCATACTCACGTGGTGACGAAGAACCTCAGCGAGCGCATCCCGCGGGACCCTGATCCCGACGGCCTCTACGAGGTCTTCACCGAGTGGACGACCGAACGCGGCCTGACCCTCTACCCGCACCAGGAGGAGGCGTTCCTCGAGATCCTCAGCGGCAGCAACCTCATCCTGTCGACGCCGACGGGCTCGGGGAAGTCGCTCGTCGCCACCGCGGCCCACCTCACCGCGCTCGCCGATGACCGCGTCAGCTTCTACACCGCGCCGATCAAGGCGCTCGTCTCCGAGAAGTTCTTCGCCCTCTGCGAGCAGTTCGGCGCGGACAACGTCGGCATGATCACCGGCGACGCGTCGGTCAACGCCGACGCCCCGATCATCTGCTGCACGGCCGAGATCCTCGCGAACCTCGCGCTGCGAGAGGGCAGCTCGGCTGACGTGGGGCTCGTCGTCATGGACGAGTTCCACTTCTACTCCGAGCCCGACCGCGGCTGGGCCTGGCAGGTGCCGATCATCGAGCTGCCGCAGGCGCAGTTCGTCCTCATGTCGGCGACCCTCGGCGACGTCACGATGTTCCGGGACGACCTCACCCGCCGCACCGGCCGCTCCACGGCCGTCATCACCGGGACCGAGCGCCCCGTCCCCCTCGAGTTCTCGTATGCCGTGACGCCCCTCCACGAGACCATCGAGGAGCTGCTCGCGAAGGACCGCGCGCCCGTCTACGTCGTCCACTTCACGCAGGCGGCCGCCCTCGAGCGGGCCCAGAGCCTCATGGCCGTCAAGATCACGACGCGCGAGGAGCGCGAGGCGATCGCCGCCCGCATCGGCAGCTTCCGCTTCGGCGCCGGCTTCGGCCGCACGCTCTCGCGGCTCGTGCGGCACGGCATCGGCGTGCACCACGCGGGGATGCTGCCGAAGTACCGCCGCCTCGTCGAGCAGCTCGCGCAGGACGGCCTGCTCAAGGTCATCTGCGGCACCGACACCCTCGGCGTCGGCATCAACGTGCCCGATCCGCACCGTGCTGCTCACCGGCCTGACGAAGTTCGACGGGACGAAGCAGCGCATGCTCAAGGCGCGCGAGTTCCACCAGATCGTCGGACGCGCCGGGCCGCGCGGGCTTCGACGCGCGCGGCTGGGTCGTCGCCCAGGCACCCGAGCACGTCGTCGACAACCTCCGCGCCGTCGAGAAGGCGGGCGACGACCCCAAGAAGCAGAAGAAGATCCAGCGCAAGAAGGCGCCCGACGGCTTCGTCAACTGGTCCGAGGAGACGTTCGAGCGGCTCATCGTCGCCGAGCCCGAGCCGCTCCAGCCGCGGATGCGCGTCTCGCACTCGATGCTCGTCAACATCCTTGCGCGAGAGGGCAACCCGGTCGCCCACGCCGCGCGGCTGCTCTCCGACAACCACCACGAGGCCAAGGACCAGCGACGCCTCCAGCGGCACGCGCTCGTGCTCGCCAAGGAGCTGCTCACCTCGGGCGTCGTGGAGCGTCTCGCCACGGTCGAGGAGTCCGGCCGTCGCCACGCCCTGACGATCGACCTCCAGCGCGACTTCGCCCTCAACCAGCCGCTCGCCCCCTTCGCCCTCGCGGTCATGGACACGCTCGACCCCGAGTCCGACACCTACGCAAGGGATCTCGTCTCGGTCATCGAGGCGATCCTCGAGGACCCGCGCCAGGTGCTGTGGGCGCAGGAGTTCAAGGCGCGTGGCGAGGCCGTCGCCGCGATGAAGCTCGACGGCATCGAGTACGAGGAGCGGATGGAGCGGCTCGAGGAGGTCACCTGGCCCAAGCCGCTCGCCGACCTCCTCGAGGTGACGCTCGCGGCCTACCGCCAGACCCACCCGTGGATCTCCCAGGACGCCCTCTCGCCGAAGTCGGTGGTGCGCGAGATGTACGAGCGGGGCATGACCTTCAACGAGTTCGTCTCCTACTACGGCCTGTCCCGGTCGGAGGGGCTCGTGCTGCGCTACCTCACCGACGCCTACCGCGCGCTGCGCCGCACCGTCCCGGAGAGCCACCGCACCGAGGAGCTCGAGGACATCATCGAGTGGCTCGGCGAGCTCGTGCGCCAGACCGACTCGAGCCTGCTCGACGAGTGGGAGGACCTCGTCAACCCGAGCGGACGCCGTGCTCCAGCAGGCCGACGTCGCTCCGCCCGGCCCGGCCGCTCACCGCCAACGAGCGCGCCTTCACCGTGATGATCCGCAACGCGATGTTCCACCGCGTCGAGCTCGCCTCCCGCGACGAGTGGGAGGCCCTCGGCGAGCTCGAGGCCCGCGTCGCCGAGCTCACCGACCCGCCGCAGAAGGTCGTCATGGACGCCCAGGCGTGGAACGACGCGCTCGGCGCCTACTACGACGACCACGACGCGATCGCGACCGACCAGGGCGCCCGCTCGCCCGCGCTCCTCCAGGTGGAGCGCACGCCGACCGAGTGGCGGCTGCGCCAGGTCGTCGTCGACCCGGACGACGACCGCGACTGGGGCATCACCGCCGTCGTCGACCTCGCGGCCAGCGACGACGCCGGCGCGGCCGTCCTCACCGTCACCGGCTTCGAGCGCCTCGGCGGCTGAGCCCCGTCAGGCCCGCGACTCGGCCAGCTTCTTCAGCTCGGTCATGGCGCCCTCGGTCTGCGCCGGCAGCTGGCGATTGATCATCGGGGTGAAGACCTTGCCGAAACCCTTGGTGTCGATGGTGATCGTGTGGGTCAGTCGGGTCTGCTCGGGGCTCGGACCGGGCTCGACGTCGAAGTCGACCGTGACGTCCATCATCTTGTCGGTGAACCAGTTCGTGAGCTTGCGGTCCTGCTCGCGTGCGACGACCTTGCCGTCCATGACGCCGGTGCGGCGCCCGTCCTTGTAGTGGTACTTCAGCCTCGTGCCCGACCGCCGTCGGCCCGCCGGAGAGGTTGTCGAGCTGCGTGCAGCGCTCCAGCCACTCGGGGGCGCGCGTGACGTCATCGAGGATCGCGAACACTGCGGCGGGAGGAGCGTTCGACGATCTCGGTACGGGCGTGGTGGGGCATGTGAAAGGCACCTCTCGGGTCAGGCGTCGGATCGGCGCCGATCGGGCCATCGTCGCACTCCCGATAGGTTGGACGGCGTGGATCTGCGCGAACACGCCCTCGACCACGACGGCGTCCTCCTCGAACCCGTCGGCGGGCGGCAACGGCACCGGGCGTCCTCGTGCTCTCCGGGTCCAGCGGTCGCGTCGAGCGGGACCGCGCCCGGCTGCTGGCCAGGTCCGGCGTGTCCGCCGCCCTGACCTACCGCTGGTTCGGCGGCGACGGCCAGCCGGCCGGCATCTGGGAGTACCCGCTCGAGTCCTTCGCCCCCGCGGTCGCCTCCCTCGCCGAGCGCTGCGACCGCGTCGTGCTCCTCGGCGTCTCCAAGAGCGCCGAGGCCTTCCTGCTGTATGCCGCCGACGACCCGCGTCGTCGACGCCGTCGTCGCGCTGGCGCCGAGCCACGTGGCGTGGGCCAACGTCGGACCCGGGCCGGACGGCGAGCTGCGCCCGCAGCACTCGTCGTGGTCGCGGAGCGGCGAGCCGGTCCCCTTCGTGCCGTACGACGACGACGCCGAGCCGGTCGGCGACCCGCCGGCCTTCGCCCCGGTCTACGCCCAGAGCCTGCGCACCGCACGCCGACCGGGTCGCCGGCAGCGACGATCCCCGTCGAGCGCTTCTTCGGCGACGTGCTGCTCGTCGCGGGCGGCGACGACCGGGTGTGGCCGTCGGTGACGTTCGCGCGGGCCGTGCAGGCCCGGCGGCGCGCCCTCGACCTGCCGACGACCCTCGTCACGCATCCCGGAGGCCGGACACCGCGTCGTCCTCCCCGGCGAGGCCGTCGCAGCCGGCGGGCAGCGCATGGCGCGCGGCGGCACCGAGGCGGCCGACCGCGCCCTCGGCGAGCTGGCCTGGCCCGAGATCCGCCGCGTGCTCGACCTCGCCTGAGGGGTGGGGGCGTGGACCGCGCCGATCTGAGGTAGCCGGCGAGGCGACATACGTCGTCCTCCCGATGTGGGGGCGCCCACCTCAGAACGACGCTGGAGAGGTCAGCCCACAGCGACCTCGAAGGATCCCGGCCATGCTCTCTCCCCACATCGTCAGCGCCCTCGCCGCCATGCGCGAGGCCGACCTCCGGCGCCAGGCGGAGCTCGCGCGCCGCAGCCACGTCGAGCCGGCGCCCGAGGCGCTGTCGGTGCCCACCCGTCGCCGGCGCGCCCGAGCCGGCCGCCGCCGGCACCTGCGTCTCGTGTGAGGGCCGGCGGTCCGGGGGGCGCCTGACGCGCCGATGGCGGGCCCGACGCGGGTATGTTCCCCAGTTGCCCACATCGGGGACCCCTCGACCGACAGGATCGCGCGCATGGACTCCACCGACGTCAGGTCCGCCTCACGGCGCGCCGGCGACCACCCGGCTCTCGAGACCGCGGCACGCGTCGGCTACGCCGTCAACGGCGTGCTCCACATCGTCATCGGCGTCATCGCCCTCCGGCTCGCCTTCGGCTCGAAGGGCACGAGCGCCGACCAGTCGGGCGCCCTCGGGCTCGATGGCCGACAACGGCTTCGGGCAGGTCATGCTGTGGGTCGCCGTCATCGCCTGGCTCGGTCTCGGCGCTCTGGCAGGTCACCGAGGCGATCTCCGGCGGCTGGGAGACGAGCGACCGGCTCAAGGCCGTCAGCCAAGGCGATCGTCTACCTCGTCCTGTCGTGGACGGCGTTCAGGTTCGCGAGCGGCGGCGGACTCGTCGAGCAAGAAGCCAGTCGACCGACTTCACGGCGAGCCTCATGAAGCAGCCCGCGGGCCAGTGGCTGGTGGCCGCCGTCGGCCTCGCCGTCATCGGCGTCGGCGTCTACCACGTCGTCAAGGGGTGGAAGAAGAAGTTCCTCCGGGACCTCGAGACCCACCCCGGCGAGTGGATCGTCAAGGCCGGTCGCGTCGGCTACATCGCCAAGGGCATCGCCCTCGCCATCGTCGGCGGCCTCTTCGTCCTGGCCGCCGTGCGCCACAAGCCGAGCGAGGCCCGCGGCCTCGACGGGGCGCTGCGCAACCTGCTCGGCGCCCCCGGCGGCCCGGTGCTGCTCGCTCTCGTCGCGCTCGGTCTCATCGCCTTCGGCGTCTACTGCTTCGGCCGCGCCCGCCACGCCGACGTCTGACGCTCGCCCGGCTCGACGCCGGGCGAAAGGATCCCGGCCGTCGACGTCACCGGCGCGGGCCGTCAGCCGCGGCTCGCGGCCGCGCTCACCGGTCCGCTGTCGCGCCGCAGGTAGTTCCACGCCAGCAGCGCGCAGACGATGCCGTTGACCATCCCGACGAGGATGTCGAGGAGGTGGTGCATGCCGCGGTAGAGCCGGGCGTAGCCGACGAGCAGCGGGATGATGGCGCAGACCACCGTGACGAGCCGGCGCAGCCACACGGTCTCGATGCGCTGCGCCATGAGCGCGAAGGTCAGGTAGAGCGCCGTCGAGGCGCCCATGTGGCCGCTGGGGTAGCTCGACGTCGGGGGCGCCGGGTCGAGGTGCGCGACCGTGGGACGCGGCCGGTCGGCGATGGCGGTGGCGGCGACGAACACGCTCGCCTGCAGCGGCGATCGCGATGGCCGGCACGACGGCATACCACCACTGCTTGGTGCGCCACCAGATCAGGGCCACGGCGATGACGCAGACGCCGATGACGATCTCGGTGTTGCCGATGTGCGACCACACCATCGTCACCGAGTTCATCAGCGCGGTCCGTCCGGACGCGACCGACTTGCTGAGGTCGTTCTCGGCGGGCAGCCCACCGAGGGGGCCCATGATGAGGAAGCCGACGCCGACGATCGCGGCGAAGAGCACGAGCGCGGGCGCCAGCGCGCGCAGGGCGAAGTCACGCAGAGCGGACCCGACCGAGGGTCGCGACGAGTCGAGCTCGTAACGGTGCACGAAGGTGTGGTTCACGTGGTGCCTTTCGATGACTCGGGCCCGATCTCGCCCTCCGGCGGAGGGGAGTCGTCCGGGCCGGGGATTCCACCCGAGGTAGCCGGCGTAGGACGCCGTGCCAGCCCGACGCCGAAGAGCAGCCCGGCCGACGACGTCGGAGGGGTAGTGCACGCCGAGGAAGACGCGGTCGAGGGCCGTGACGACGACGTATGCCGTCAGGCCGGCCACGAGCCACGCGACGTGCCCGTGGTCGACAGCAGCGGCCAGAGGAAGCAGCGTCATGACGGTCGCGATGGCGGCGGCGTAGGCGACGTGTCCGGACGGGAAGCTGTAGCCCGGGGCGTGCGAGACCGGGTCGCTGACGACCGGCCGGGCCCGCTGGACGATCTCCTTGAGGGCGAGCTGGAGGTTCCAGGCGACCATCATCGTGATGAACGCCCAGAGGCAGCGCGTGGCGAGCTCGCGGTGGCGGCGCCAGACGACGAGGCACACGCGCGGACGAGACGATGTAGAGCCGCCACGGCTGGGTGAGCTCCTGCCAGAAGAGCAGGAAGCTCTTGAGGCCCGGGTTGGCGCGGGTGATGTCGTCGCGGCGACGATGAGGCGCTCGTCGAGGTCGATGACGGGCGAGGAACTTCTCGCGCACGACGAAGGCCAGCGCCGTGATGGGCACGGCGAAGACGAGGCCGTAGCCGACGCCCTTGAGCAGGCGGCGGCCCCGGCCGGCTGGTCGGGTGCGGGCTTCGGTGAGCTGGTCAGCCAACGCGGACCACCAGGGACTCGGGCAGGACGCGGATGCCCAGCGACCGGTGCTCGCCGATGGGGTCGCCGTCGATCTCCGCCTCGACGGGGCGACCGGCGGTGACGGTGAACTCACGGCCTCGCAGCCGGTCGAGACGACGGTGGCCGGCCCGGTGGCGGGTCACGAGGTCGGAGATGACGGAGAGCCAGCCGAGCGCACCCTTGGGCGCGACACGACGGCGTCGAGGACGCCGTCGTCGACCTTCGCCTCGGGCATCAGCTCGAGACCGCCCTGGAGCGTGCCGCAGTTGCCGATCGACGACCGTGCGCGCGTGCCGGTCGACCGCTCGGCTCGTCGCGCGCGCTCGTGGTCGACGCATCGCCCTCGCCGCCGTTGGAGCGGACCTCGACGCGGAAGCCGCGGCTGAAGACCTGGCGCAGCCCGCTGAAGACGTAGGCGACCCAGCCGACGACGGCCTTGACCTTCTCGTTCGTGCCGGCCATGACCTGACCGTCGAGGCCGAGACCGGCCATGACGAGGAAGACCTCCTCGTCGTCGTCGACCTGCGGATCCGCCGTCGTGGGTGCCGTGGCTGTCGGCGCGGCTCGGATGGGCCTGTCGGACACGCGCATGAGGCCGACGTCGATGCGGCGGTCGGTGCCGCCGAGCATCGCGTCGACGGCGTCCTCGAGCGAGTCGACGGGCAGGCCGAGGTTGCGGGCGAGCAGGTTGCCCGTGCCCCCGGGAAGCAGGCCGAGGGCGACGTCCGTGCCGACGAGCGCGGAGGCCACCGCACGGACGGTGCCGTCGCCACCGAGCGAGGCCACGACGTCCGAACGCCGGCGCGCACCGCCTCACGGCCCTGCTTCTCGCCGGTCTCCTCCGCGGTCGTCTCGATCCACGACGGGTCCTCCCAGCCGTGCTGGGCTGCCGCCTTGGCCACGAGCTCCTTGGCCGCGTCGAGGTCGTCGACCTTCACCGGGTTGTAGACGACGGTGAGGCGGTGGCGAGCGCTGGGGGCGTCGGGCATGTTCGGGATCCTAGGGCTCGGGGCGTGGAGGGACGGAGGTCGTGGACCTCGACCATCCGGCTGACATACCCGGACCCGGCACCCAGCCGACCACCAGCGCACCTCCAGCCGGCATCCAGCCACGACACCGGCGACGGCGGTAGCCTCCGCGACGTGCCCACCATTCGCCGACGCCTCGCCGTCGCCCTGCTCGTCGGGGTCCTCGCCGGCCTCGTCGTGCCGCTCGGGCCTGCCGGCGAGCTGCTCACCCACGCTCTCACCGGCTTCGTGGCCGGCGGGCTCGCCTTCGCCGTGCCCCTGCTCGTGCACGTGCTCGGACACGACGCGCCCGCCACCCGGGCGAAGGTGGCAGGGTCGCGACGGCGACGCCGCGTGGTACGACGTCGTCGTCATCATCGTCGGGCTGGCCAGCCTGGCCGGCGTCGGCGATCCTGCTCGATCGGCGGCCAGGCGCAAGGGCACCGCCCAGGTCGTCGACGCCCTCATCGGCGTCGGCGCGGTCGCGGTCGGCTGGCTCTGCGTCCACACCGTCTACGTGCTGCGCTACGCCCGCGTCTACTACGCCAGCCCGACGCCGCCCATCGACTTCAACCAGGACGAGGACCCGACCTTCTCGGACTTCGCCTACTTCTCCTTCAACCTCGGCATGGCCTACCAGGTCTCGGACACCGACCTCAAGACCTCGGACGTGCGCCGGGTGGTGCTCGGACACACGCTGCTCGCCTACCTCTACGGCACGATCGTCATCGCGTCGACGATCAACCTCGTGGCCGGGCATCGGCAGCGGCTGCGGCCGGCGGCTGACCGCCGCGCGAGCTCCGCCCCAGCCGCGCCTTCTCGTCCGTGACCCACAGGCCGATGAGGCCGCCGAAGTGCGCCATGAACCGGTCGCGCTCGTGCGCCGGGTAGGTCGTGACGACGGTCGAGCGCAGCAGGCTGTCGAACGCGTCGGACTGCACCCACTCGAGCACGGCCGCGTCGAGGTGCGGGAGGTACCGGTCGCACCAGGCCCAGTAGGCGTCGGTCTCGAAGTACTCGTCGGCGATCGCGAGGTAGGCGTCGAGCTTCTGCTCGTCGGTGAGGTCGTCGCGGTCGGCGACGTCGAAGTAGCGGCGCATCTCGAGGTCCATCGGGCCCCTTGCGACCGGTGACGAGGCAGAAGGCCGACCAGCGCACGAGCGCCTTGATGGCCCAGGGGAAGTAGTAGTGCAGCGACGTGACGGCGACGTCGGGGCAGGCGTTGGCGTAGTCGATCGGGTAGACGTCGTCGCCCTTGACGAGCATCTCGCAGGAGTTGAACTCCCAGCCGAACATCGCGTTGACGATGCGGCTGATCGCGGCGGTCTGCTTGCCCGCGGACGGCTGCAGGAAGTCGTAGCTCACGGCATACCGGTTGTGCATCGGCTGCTCGGGACGGAAGTCCATGACCATCGTCTCGGGGCCGATCGACAGGGCGCGCGCGAAGTGGTCGTACTCGACGGTCGACTGCAGGTGCATGAGCATCTCGCCGGACTCGTCGTAGGCCTTGACGAGGTCGGCCTCGTCGTTGATCCGCGAGACGCCGCGCCAGCCGCCGCCGTCGAAGGGCTTCATGTACATCGGGTAGCCGAGCTGGTTGGCGATCGCCTTGAGGTCGAAGGGCTGGTTGTACTTCGCCGACGTGTAGGCCCAGCGGACGTTGTCGACGGGGTGCTTGTAGGGCACGAGCCACGTCTCGGGGACCTTGAGCCCCAGGCGCATCAGGGCGACGTAGGCGCTGTGCTTCTCCATCGACTGGAAGGTGAAGGGGCTGTTGAGCAGGTAGGTGTCGTTCATCAGCGCGGCCTTCTTGAGCCACTCGCGCGGGTGGTAGTACCAGTAGGCGAGGCGGTCGATGACGAGCTCGGTGCGCACCGGCTGGCGCAGGTCGAACGGCTCGATGGTGAGGCGCTCGCTCGTCAGCTCGTGGGTGACGCCGTCGTCGGTCGTGATCGGTCCGACGAGCGCGAGCAGCGCCTCGAAGGCGGTGGGCCAGTCCTCCTCGGCCCCGAGCAGCAGCCCGATGAGGTGCGTCCTGGTCGACGGGGTGCGGCGGGCTGGTCCTGCTGCGCGGTCTCGGTCATCGTGCTGCTCCTACCGTCGGGGGTCGGGTCATCGACTGCGATCCTTGCAGGAACGCGGCATCTGTCGCCGGTCAGCTGGTGCGTCGGGCGAGCAGGTCGAGCAGGTAGGGGGTCGAAGGCGGCCTGCCACGAGCGCCAGTCGTGCCGGCCCGGCACCTCGGCGAAGGCACGTCGTGACCGCTCGCGGCGAGGGTCTGCGCCATCTGCCGGTTGTTGGCGAGGTTGCCCTCGTCGGCCCCGCACGTCATGACGATGCGGGCGTCGGTGCGTCGCCGGCGCGACGCGCCGCACGTGGGTCACGAACGTCGTGACGCGGTCCCAGAACTCGAAGTCCTCCTCGTCGTCGACGCGCTTGCGGAAGAACGACCCCGACTGGAGGAAGAGCCCGCCGAACGTGCCCGGGTGGAGCCACTCGGCCTGCAGCGACGCGAGCGCCCCGAGGCTCGCTCCCATGAGGGTCGGCCTCCCGTCGATGGCGTATGCCGTCCGCACCGTCGGGAGCACGTGCTCGGTCGAGCGCCTCGGCCTAGAGGGGGTTGGCGGCATACCGCTCGTTGCGGGGCCCGGGCTCGAGCAGGGCGACGCGGGTCGGCGGGACGCGGCCGGCTCGGCGTCGCTGCGCGCAGCGTGCGACGACGAGGTGCGCCCGACGGGAGTACTCCGGGCCGTCGTGCGCGACGAGGAGCGGCAGCGGGTCGCTCCTGCGGGTGCCGACGGGCGTGACGACGGCGAGGTCGACGTCGCCGACCGGCGTGCCGGTCACGGTGAGCCTGGTTCGTGCCATGCGCTGACCCTATGCGTGGAACGACCCGACGGGCCTGACCTGCACTCACCGGGTCGGGTGTGTTGCGCGGATTCGGCTGCGGGGCGAGTCGAATTCGTTGTCCACAGTTGCGCCATACCTCTTGACCGAGATTCGAACAGGTGTTCTCCTTGACGCAGTCGCTGATCCCGAGAGGAGTGGTTCCGTGCCCTACGTCGCATCCACTCGAACGGGCCTGCTCGGGGTCGAGGACGACCAGGTCCGCAGCGCCGCCATGGCGGACGTGCAGGGCAGCCTCACGGCGATCGGTGAGCGGGCGGTGCACACCATCGAGGCGCTGGAGGCGGAGAAGGCGCGGGTCGAGGCCCGGCTGCTCGCGGCCTACGGCGTCCTGCACACGGTCGAGTGCCAACAGGTCGAGACGCTGGCGCTGACGGCCGGGTCCCTGCACGTGTCGGCCGACCGGGTCGTGAGCGAGGAGATCGCCCTGGCCACGGGGGTCGGCATCGGGGAGGTGGCCCGCCGGCTGTCGCTGGCCACCGCACCGCGGCGGCACCGGACGATCCTCGCCGCGCTTCGGTCCGGCGCGACGACGCTGCACCGCGCCCTGCAGATCGCGTCCGAGACGACGGATCTGCCCGACGCCGACGTGGCGGCCGTCGAGGAGGCCGTGCTCGCGCCCGCCCGGGACGGGCGGCCGCTGTCGCAGCGGACGTTCGTGACCCGGCTGCGGCGTGCGATCGCCTCCGTCGACGGCCGCGGGTCCGACGAGCGCCGCGCCGACGCGCGGTCGCGGCGGGGCGTGTTCGGCCGGCTCACCGGCGACGGCATGGGCTGCCTCACCCTCGTCGCCGATGCCGACGCGGTCGCTGCGGTGATGGACCGGCTCGACGCGCAGGCGCGCGCGGCACGGGGTGCGGGCGATCCCCGCACCCTCGACCAGCTCCGTTGCGACCTCGCCACGGAGGCCCTGCTCCACAGCCACCTCGAGGCGCTGCAGCCCGTGACCAGCACCGTCACCAGCGACACCACCGACACCGCCGACACCGCGTCCGGCGCCGCCTCGCCCTCCACGTCGAGCGCCACGCCGACCGCCGTTTCGGAGGGTCAACCGTCGGGTCTGGTGTGGCTCGTCATGCCCTTCGAGGTCGCGGCCGGCACGTCCGAGGCCGCGTGTGAGCTGCCCGGACACGGCTGGGTGACCGCGGCTCATGCCCGCGAGATCATGACGCGTCCCGGGTCGGTGTGGCGCACCCTGCCCGTCGACCTGCGCACGGGCGAGGCCTTGTCACGACCGACGAGCGGCCTACCGACCGTCCGCTGCCATGGTCGAGCACGTCCAGGCTGTCGACGGCAGGTGCCGCGGGCCCGGCTGCGAGGTCATCGCCACCCGTTGCGACCTCGATCACGAGACGCCGTGGCCGAAGGGTGCGACATCGATCGACAACCTCCACGCCAAGCACCGGATGCACCACAACCTCAAGACCGACGGTGTCTGGACGTCTGTGCCCGTCGCCGACGGCGGCCTCGAGTGGACGACCCTCACCGGCCGCACCTACGTCACCCGTCCCAAGGACTGGCGCGAGGGCGTCGATCCGCCCGACCGCGATGCAGCTGGACCACCAGGCCGATGAGCCCCTGACTCCGACGAGGCGCTGCCTGCCGTCTCTGAACCCGCGAGGAGCCCACGATGGATCCACGACCTCCCCTCCCGCCCTTCACCGAGGAGACCGCGCGCCGGAAGGTGCAGGCGGCCGAGGACGCGTGGAACACCCGCGACCCCGAGCGCGTCGCCGGGGCCTACACGGAGGACACCGAGTGGCGCAACCGCGGCGAGCACGTCGTCGGCCGCGCGGCCGTGGTCGAGTTCCTGACCCGCAAGTGGGAGCGCGAGCTCGACTACCGGCTGCGCAAGAACCTGTGGGCCTTCTCCGGCAACCGCATCGCCGTCCGCTTCCAGTACGAGTCGCGCGACGCCGACGGGCAGTGGTGGCGGTCCTACGGCAACGAGCAGTGGGAGTTCGACGACCTCGGCTACATGCGTCGGCGCGAGGCGAGCATCAACGACGTGCCCATCGACGAGTCGGAGCGGCGCGTCACCCCCGGTGAGGGCGACCTGCCCGCCTTCTGAGCGCAGGAGCTTCGTCCACAGCTGTCGCCGGCGATGCGGGCCGGACGCACCGTCGGTGACAGCATGGGCGGCACCACGTGAGGAGGTCCCATGGGCAAGGCGAGTCGCAGCCGGCGACGCAGCGCGCAGCAGAGCGCGCCGTCCGGTGACACCCCGTCGTCGTCGACGCAGGTCCGCCTGGCGTTGCGAGACCTGCTGGGCGAGGCGTTCGTCGCGCTCGACCACGGAGACGTGCACCGGCTCGACGACGTCGCCGCCACCATCGCCGCCCTGTGCGCCGAGCCGGGCACCCACCGGACCGGTCGTGCTGGCGCTGCTCGACTCCCTGACGATGGCCACGACCGAGGCCTGGCAGCGCGGGTGGCAGCCGGCGGACGTCCACCGTCTGGTCGGTCGCCGCCTCGGCGCCGGCGGAGCAGGAGGTCGTCGTCGACGTCATGAGCCACGAGCTCGAGCGCTATCCCGCCTCGACCCTCGACCGGCACTGGATCGCGCAGCTGCGCGAGCTCGACGGATCCTCGCGACGGGCGGGGTGCGCCCCGGTCGAGCACCTGGCTCGAGGCGCGGCGAGCCGCGTGGCACCGACTGGTTCACCCTCGTGTCACGGTCGGTGGCCGTGCTGCACCTCGTCGCCCGCTTGCCCGTCCTCGAGCGACTGACCGCGCTCCCGGGCGAGGCCCCGCCCGACGGGCGGCGGAGCCAGCGAGCGACGGTCCGGTCGCCGACGAGCGCATCCTCAGCCGCGTCCGGATGCTCCTCGCCAAGGCCGAGTCGACACCGTTCGAGGCCGAGGCCGAGACGTTCACCGCCGGCGCACAGTCACTCATGGCGCGGCACAGCATCGACGCCGCCCTCCTGGCTCGGCCGGGGCACGACCGAACCGGCGGTCGCGGGACGGACCCGCAGGGCCGCCGCATCGGCATCGACAACCCCTACGAGGGCCCCAAGGCCGCGCTGCTGCAGGTCGTCGCCTCGGCCAACCGGTGCCGCATGGTCTGGTCGCGCGAGCTCGGCTTCGGCACCGTCGTCGGCTTCGAGTCCGACCTCGACGGCGTCGAGGTGCTCTTCACCTCGCTCCTCGTCCAGGCGACGCGCACGCTCGCCGCTGCGGGTTCGCGCACCGACCCTCACGGCGGCAGCCGCACCCGTTCGTTCCGGCAGTCGTTCCTCGCCGCCTTCGCCGACCGCATCGGCGAGCGGCTCCACGAGGCCACGGCGCAGGAGGAGGTGGCGGCAGCCGACCGCACGAACGGGCGCGAGCTGGTGCCGATCCTCGCCGCCCGGGCCGAGGAGGTCGACGACATGGTCGACACGTGGTTCCCCGACGTCCGACGCGCGTCCTGGTCGGCTCGGCCCGCGACGCCGAGGGGTGGCACTCCGGCCGCTCGGCCGCAGACCGGGCAGAGCTCGGATCTGCTCGACGCCTGCCCGACAGGACGCACCCGCCGGCATACCGTCGAAAGGTGACCAGGCTGTCGGTCCCGATCCTGAGCGCCGAGCCGCCATCTGGGCGACCAGACGCCGTGGGTACAGTTCGCGGCCGGGCTCTCGACCTCACGGACCCGGGCGCGGCGTGACCGGGCGCGTCACGAGGAGGCAGACCGCCGCGACGAGCGCCGTGACGCCGCAGATCCCCCAGACGACGAGGTAGCCGGACAGCGACGCGTGGGCCGTCGCCTCGGCCTCGACCGTCCCCGTGGACGCGAGCGCGATCGCGAAGACGCTCGAGGCGAACGCTCCCCCGATCGTCTTGGTGGTGTTGGTCATGCCCGTCGTCAGGCCGGTGTGCGTGGGCGGCGCCTGAGCCGCCGCGGCCGTCGGCAGACCCGCCACCAGTGCGCCCGAGCCGAGACCGGCGACGACCATGTTCGTCATGGTCTGGGCGAGCGTGTCGTGGAACGGCAGGAAGAGCAGGTAGCCCACGGCGACGAGCACGGCTGCCACGACCATCGCCACCCGCGTGCCGGTGCGGTGGGCGAGGAGGTGGAGCAGGAGCGCGCCCACCGCGAGCGACAGCACGTAGCCGCCGATGATGATCGAGACCTTGCCCGCCGAGGCGCCGAGGCCGTAGCCGGTGACGGCCGGGTCGGTGCGGGCGAAGGTCGAGAGCGGGATCTGCGCGCCCAGGACCGAGACCCCGAAGAGGAAGGCCGTCGCCTGCACGGGCCACTGTCCGCGCGCGCCGAGGACGCGCAGGTCGACGAGCGGTTCCGGGTGAGCCAGCTCGACGCGCGCGAAGGGCACGAATGCCGCACCCCCGGCCACGACGAGGACCCACGGCCATGCGCTGCCCGGACCGAGGACGCGCAGCATGACGAGCCCGCCCATCACGAGCGCGAGAGCGAGGGTGACGAGCCAGAAGCCGCGCCAGTCGACCGAACCGTGGGCCAGCACGGGCGACTCCTCGACCCCGAACCAGATCGCGACGAGAGCCAGCGTCACGACGACGGCCGGGAGTGCGAGCAGCGCTGTCATGCCGAGGGACTCGGCGAGCGCGCCACTCGTCAGGGCTCCGGCGATGACGCCGAGCTCGAGACCGGCGACGAGCAGCCCGGCGGCGCCACGCACGCGACGCTCCGCTCCGCCGGTGCGGCGGTGGATGATCGCCACCTCCATCGGGAGCCACACGACGTAGAAGCCCTGGACGGCCCAGGCGACGAGGAAGAGGCCGAAGCTCGGCGCGAACGCGACGCCCCACGACGCGAGCGCCGTGACGACGGTCGACAGGAGGAGCACGCGTCGGTGACCGACGAGGTCACCGAGCCGCGCGAGCAGCGGCACCACGAGCGCCGACACGATGAGCTGCGCGGCCTCGAACCAGTTGACGTCGGCGTCCTTGATCGACAGGTGCCGGGCGATGTCGGTGAAGATCGGGGTGTAGTAGCCCTGCAGCACCCCGCTCGCGAGCTCGACGCAGATGAGGAAGCCGACGACCTTGGCGATCGGGCTGCGGGCCACGGCGCGGGCGGCGTCCGTGACCGTCGTGCTGTCTGACATGCGGGTCCTGTTCTTCGCTCAGAGCTGTTCGATGAGACGTCGGTACCACCGGACGCCGTCGAGGAGGTCGGCGACGCCGATGCGCTCGTCAACGCCGTGGATCGAGGCACGCTGCGCGTCGGTCATCCGGAACGGGGTGAAGCGGTAGACGCGCGGCCACACGCGATGGAAGTGGCGCGAGTCGGTCGCCGCGAGCATGACGTACGGCAAAACGACCGTCCCGGGGAAGACGTCCTTCAGGGTCGACTCGAGGAGGGCGTATGCCGCGTCGTCCGTCGGCGACACAGGACTCGGTTCGTCTCCGCTGACCAGCATCACCTCGACGTGAGGGTCCTTGACGGTGCTTCGGATTCGCTCGACCGCCCCGTCGACGGTCTCTCCGACCATGACGCGCATGTTGACGTGGGCGCGTGCCGTCGCGGCGATGACGTTCGCTCCCGGCGAGCCCGAGAGCTGCGTGACGGCGACGGTCGTCCGCGCCATGGCCGCGGTCTCGTGGCCGAGCCGCGGCAGGACCCGGGAGAGCACGGGACGGAGGCGTCGCGCGTGACGGAAGGCCACGGCATACGGCATCCGCGCATGGGCGCCGGCGCGCTCGAGCATGTCGAGAGTGGCGTCGGGAAGGTGGCTCGGGAACGGCTTGCGCTCCAGGCGCAGGATCGCGCGCGCAAGACGGCTCGTCGGCCCCATCCTGCGGGGGGCCGACGCGTGGCCGCCGTCGCCGCGGGCGACGAGCTCGACATCGACGGTGCCCTTCTCGGAGACCCCGACGACGGCCATCGGCGCGTCGACACCCGGCAGCGCCCCCTGCACGACGGCGCCGCCCTCGTCGAGGACGAACCACGGCTCGACGCCGCGCTCGCGCAGGATCGCGACCGCATCCTTGGCAGCCCGGCCCGACACCTCCTCGTTGCAGCCGAACGACAGCCACACGTCCCGCCCCGGCGTCACGCCGTCCTCGATGAGGTCCTCGACGGCCTGGGACGTCGCCACGAGCGAGCCCTTGCAGTCGAGCGCCCCACGGCCCCAGACGTGCCCGTCGGCGAGGTCACCCCCGAACGGAGGGTGCGTCCACGCCGACACGTCGCCGACCGGCACGACGTCGAGGTGCGCCATGAGCACGACCGGTGCCTCACGCGTACGGCCCGGCCAGCGCACGAGCAGCGCGTCGCCGCTGATGCGCTCCACCTCACACGTCGCGTGGAGGCGGGGGAAGCGCTCGCGCAGCTCGGTCAGGAGAGCGTCGAAGACCGCGCGGTCCTCCTTGGCCGGGTCCCAGTCGGAGACGGTCGGGATGCGGATGAGCGCTCGCAGCGCCTCGACGGCAGCGTCGTCCCCGTTCATGAGCGGGAGCGTATGCCACCCTGACCGCATGGACTACGGGCACGAGCTGGAGTTCGGGGTGTTTGCGAGCCCGGAGGCGTCGCGGGTGCACGAGACCCTCGAGCTGGCCCAGCTGGCCGACGTCCTGGGTCTCGACCTCTTCACGGTCCAGGACCACCCCTACAACGCGAAGCACCTCGACACCTCGACGCTGCTCACGGCCGTGGCCGCCCGCACGAGCGCGATCCGGGTGGCCCCCAACGTCGCCAACCTCCCGCTGCGGCCGCCGGTCGGGCTGGCGAAGCAGGTCGCGACGCTCGACCTCGTGAGCGGCGGCCGGGCCGAGCTCGGTCTCGGCACGGGCGCCTTCTGGGACGCGATCGTGGCCGCCGGCGGCGAACGCCGCACGCCCAAGGAGGCCGTCGACGCGCTCGTCGAGGCGATCCGCGTCATCCGCGGCGCGTGGGGCCAGGACCCCGAGCACCCAGGCGCCCGGTCGGTCACCGTGCAGGGCGAGCACTACTCCGTCGCAGGCATGCACGCCGGCCCGTTCCCCGTGCATCCGGTCGAGCATCTGGCTCGGCGCCTACCGGCCGCGGATGCTCCGCGTCACCGGCCGGCTCGCCGACGGGTGGCTGCCGAGCCTGGGCTACGCCGACCCGGACGCGCTCGGCCGCATGAACGCCGTCATCGACGAGGCCGCCCAGGACGCCGGCCGAGGACCCCAGGCGATCCGGCGCATGTACAACGTCTTCGGGTCGTTCGGCACCGGCGGCGGCTTCCTGCGCGGCACGGCCGACGACTGGGCCGAGCAGCTCGCCGGGCTGACCCTTGCCGACGGGATGAGCACCTACGTCCTCGGGACCGACGACCCGGACGTCCTGCGCCGGTATGCCGCTGAGGTCGCTCCCGCCGTGCGTGACCTCGTCGAGGCCGAACGGGCCCGTCGTGCAAGCGGTTCGGAGCCGATGCCCTCTTCCGGGCCCCGGACGGGGTCAGCGCTCACTGTCCGCGCGACGCCCGACGACGGGGTCCGGCTCAGCGCGACGCTCCCCTGGCGCGAGGACGACCGCCCGGTGACCACGAAGGCCGACGACGCGGCATACACCCCGGCCCAGCAGGCCGTGCCCCAGCACCTCGTCGACGTGCACGACCACCTTCGCGGCGAGCTCACGCAGCTGCGCGACATCGTCGGCCAGGTGCGGCGCGGGGCGATGTCGACGGGTGCAGCGCGCTCGGTGATCAACACGATGGCCCTGCGGCAGAACAACTGGACCCTCGGTGCGTACTGCGAGACCTACTGCCGCCTCGTCACGGGGCACCACACCCTCGAGGACCGGAGCATCTTCGTCCACCTGCGCGGCGCCCAACCCGACCTCGGGCCGGTCATCGACCGGCTCGAGCAGGAGCACCACGTCATCGCCGACGTGCTCGAGCAGGTCGACGACGCCCTCGTCGGGCTCGTCGGGACCGACGCGTACGGCCGCTCGGGGCAGGAGGCGCTCGAGGAGATCCAGCGCGCCCTGGACCTGCTCACCGACACGCTCCTGTCGCACCTCGCCTACGAGGAGCGCGAGCTGCTCCATCCCCTCGCGCGCCACGGGTTCGGCTGAGGCGGCCCGTCAGGCGGACGGTGCCGCAGTGGCAGCCGCAGAGCCGTGCTCGAGCGCCTCGACGACGGCGCCGCAGAAGTCGGGCAGGTCGTCGGGGTTACGGCTCGTGATGAGGTTGCCGTCCACGACGAGCGACTCGTCGACCCACTCACCGCCCGCATTGCGGATGTCGGTCTGCAGGCTCGGCCACGACGCGAGGCGACGGCCCTTCAGGACGTCGGCCTCGATGAGCGTCCAGGGCGCGTGACAGATCGCCGCGACCGGGCGACCGGACGCGACGAAGTCGCGCACGAGGGCGACCGCGCCCTCGTGGGTGCGCAGGTTGTCGGGGTTGGCGACGCCACCCGGCAGCACGAGGGCGTCGAAGTCCTCGACCTTCGCGTCGGCGACGGTCACGTCGACGGGCTTCGTGTCGCCCTTGTCGAGGTGGTTGAACATCTGGACCTCGCCGGCCTCCGGGCTGACGACGACGGCCTCGTGCCCCGCGTCGGTGACGGCCTTCCACGGCTCAGTCAGCTCGACCTGCTCGATGCCCTCGCTCGCGACGAGAAATGCGACTCGCTTGGCCATGGGGCCCTCCTCTGGTCGCCCCGCTCAGGGGGCGCTCGTTGGTGTTCTGCGTCTCGGGTGGCGTGGAGCGCCACCCTCGGCTCCTACCCACCCTGTCTGCCCTTGTCACCCGACGTCGTCCGTCCACACCCTCGTCCACAACTGTGGACAGACCCTGTACATGCAAGGGTCCGCGAATGGGTACGGGCCGTTCGTGACGAACTTCGGATACACCCTGATGACCGAGCAGAGCGGCCCCAAGGACCTCGTGAGGTGGGCCGTGCGCGCCGAGCAGGCCGGCTTCGACTTCGAGGTCTCGAGCGACCACTACTCGCCCTGGCTGACCGAGCAGGGCCACGCCCCGTATGCGTGGTCGGTGCTCGGCGCCGTCGCGCAGGCCACCGACCGGGTCGAGCTCATGACCTACGTGACGTGCCCGACGATGCGCTACCACCCGGCCGTCATCGCCCAGAAGGCCGCCACGGTGCAGCTGCTCGCCGACGGCCGCTTCACCCTCGGGCTCGGCAGCGGCGAGAGCCTCAACGAGCACGTCGTCGGCGAGGGCTGGCCGGGCGTGGTGACGCGGCAGGACATGCTCGTCGAGGCCATCGAGATCATCCGCAAGCTCCACTCGGGTGAGCTCGTGACGCACCATGGCGACTACTTCGACGTCGACTCCGCCAGGGTCTGGGACCTGCCCGACATCCTCGTGCCCGTGGCTGTCGCGGTGAGCGGGGACATGTCGATCGAGCGGCTCGCCCCGCTGGCCGACCACATGATCGCCGTCCAGCCCGAGGCCGAGCTCGTCGACACGTGGAACCGGACCGAGGGTGCCGAGCGCATCGGCACCGGGGCCCGCGCCATCGGGCAGATCCCGATCTGCTGGGACCCGGACGAGGAGGCCGCGGTCGCCCGCGCCCACGAGCAGTTCCGCTGGTTCGGCGGCGGCTGGGCCGTCAACGCCGACCTGCCGACACCGGCGGGCTTCGCCGGGGCGACGCAGTTCGTGCGCCCCGAGGACGTGGCCGAGTCGATCCCGTGCGGCCCCGACCTCGACAAGATCGTGGAGTCCGTGAGCGCCTACTGGGAGGCCGGCTTCACCGACATCGCCCTCGTGCAGGTCGGTGGGGACGCCCAGGAGCGCTTTCTCGACGAGGCCGCCGGCCCGCTCCTGGAGAAGCTGCGGTCGGCCGCGGGCTGAGGCGTCAGACCGTCAGGCCACCTGACGGTCGGCGCGCTCGGCCCGCAGGCGCTCGCGGCGCTTGGTGATGTCGGCACACTCGAGGCAGACCTCCTCCGGGATGAGGCCGAGTCGCATCAAGCCGGAGAAGAGGACGCAGCCGACGCAGATACCGAGGACGGACTCGAGCGCGGGGAAGACCACCATGACGACGCCGATGGCGACGACGCCGACGATCGCACCGGACGCTCCGGTCAGGAGGGCGAAGGCCCAGAGCGCGGTCGCGGCGACCGTCATGACGGCGCCGATGGTCGCCGCGAACCGCTTGGGCGGGCCGGCCGTCGGTCGCTTGGCCGCGGAGACGGCGGGCCGGATCCACCGCTGCACGAACCGGGCGACCGGGCTGGCCGAGGGTCCGAGCGCAGCCCGCAGCGTGAAGTCGACGGCGAGGACGGCATAGAGCCACCACGCCGACGTGGCCAGGGCGATGACGCCGATGACGAGGACGACGGCGGCGATGAGCCGGACGGTCACGTCGTCGACCACGGCGGGGAAGCGCGAGGAACTCATCTTCACATTATTGACTGCATAAGGGTTGCTTATGCAACTCGTTCGTCATCCGGACCCCGGCAGGCGCCGGCGGGGCGGCGGGCGACGGCGGGCCAGGTCGGGACCGCCGCGCAGGATCGGTGTCGGCCCCGCGGCATACGCTGACGCCATGGCCCTACACATCGGTGCGCACGTCGACCAGGAGGACCCGATCGCGGAGGCGACGGCGCGGGGAGCGTCGCTCTCGCAGATCTTCCTCGGCGACCCGCAGAGCTACAAGGGCCCCGTCATCCGGTACGCCGGAGGCGCCGAGGCGCTCAAGGCGGACGCCGCGGCGGCAGGCGTCGACCTCTACGTCCACGCGCCCTACCCGATCAACGTCGCGAGCCTCAACAACCGCATCCGCATCCCCGGGCGCAAGCTGCTCCAGCAGCACCTGACGGCCGCCGGCGAGATCGGCGCCAAGGGCGTCATCGTCCACGGTGGCCACCTCGGAGTCGACGAGGACGCGGCGAAGGGCTTCGACAACTGGCGCAAGTGCATCGACGGGCTCGACCTGCCCGTGCCGCTGCTCATCGAGAACACCGCGGGCGGCGACAACGCCATGGCGCGCCGGCTCGAGGCCATCGCCCGGCTCTGGGACGCCATCGGCCAGGCCTCCGGCAGCGACAACGTCGGCTTCTGCCTCGACACGTGTCACGCGCACGCCGGTGGCAACGACCTCGGCACGGTGGTCGACGAGGTGCGCGCCATCACCGGGCGCATCGACCTCGTGCACGCCAACGACTCGCGCGACGAGTTCGACTCGGGCGCCGACCGGCACACGAACTTCGGCTCCGGGCACATCGCCGGCGAGGCGCTGGCCGGCGTCATCCGCGCGGCCGGGGCGCCCGTCGTGTGTGAGACACCGGGCGGACTCGAAGGCCAGACGGCCGACATCGCGTGGCTGCGGTCGCAGGTCGACTGACCTCGTCCGCCTCCTACCTCACGTCAGGATCTCCTGACCGACCCTTGACCCAAGGGGCCCATCGCGCTCCGTGGCCCGTAGGTTACTCATGGGTTGCGTCCGGGTCGTCGACGATGCCGGTCCCGTGCGCCCCCCTCGCGTGCGCCACGTGCCTCCACCTCCTCCTCGGTGGCGGGGCGCGGCGCTCGTGCGTCGGCCATCCGGTCGGCGAGGAGCGCCGCGACGCGCAGCTGTTCAGCGGTCGGCCGCACGACGTGCGTCGAGGCCGTCACGCGGAAGTGGCCGACGACCTGCGTGCCCCGCCGGACGACGACGGCCGCGTAGCCGTCGGTGGGCAGGCCCACCCGCTCCACCTGCAGCTGTCGTCCGCCCGTCGTGACCCGACCGTCCGCGTCGACGACAGCGTCGTTCCAGCCGCGGGTGGCCGGGGTCCCACGTGCACCGGTCGGCGCCGAGCACCGTGGTGATCGCGGTCGCGATGGCTGCGGCCCGGGCGTCCTCCGTCGTGTCGGCGGGGAGGTCGAGCAGGTGGGTCAGACCTGAGATGTAGCCCTCCCGGCGCTGGGCCGCGGCCTGCTGCCGCCGACCCCACAGCGCGATCTCCGTCACGGCGAGCCCGACGACCACGAGCGCGACGGCGAGCTCGAGGTCGGCCCGGTGGTGGATCGAGAGCGAGTAGAACGGCTCGGTGAGGAAGAAGTCGAAGCTGCCAGCGGCAGCGAGGGCCGCGAGCACGCCTGCGACGCGGTCGCCCGTGGCGGCGGCTGCGACGACCGGCGAGCACGAGCACCATCGCGGCGGTGCTCGGGTCCATCGCGTCGCGGAGGAGACCGAGGACTGCGCCCACGACGATCGGCAGGAGCAGGGCGCCCCACCGCGTCAGGGTGCGGTGCGCAGCCGGCCAGTCGCTGGTCATGACTCCACGCAACACCCGGCGACGCGGGAACGTCAGCCCTTGGAGACATCCTGATGCGATCTTGACGCCGTCCTGACGCGGCGGGAGCACAAAGGGTGGGACGACGCGCACGAAGGACGACGCCCGTGACCGGGACGGGAAGGGTCGATGACCCGTGGGTGCTGCGAACGCCCCCGGGCACGTCGGAATACACGTGGCTGCGCGAGCGGGGCGACTGGGTGCCGCTCGGGGCGCCGACGAGCAGAAGCCGGCCAAGGACGGCACGGTCGAGGCGTGGGCTCGGTCCGAGTCCAACCCGCTCACGGAGCGCGAGCACCAGCCGCGCAACAACGGCATGCGCGCCCGCTGACGCGTCGGGAACGTTCTATCCCAACGACATCCACTTGGATAGCGTCAGGCTCATGCTGAGCACCTCGACCTTCACGACGTCCGACTTCGACGTCACCGACTACGTCCCCGACGTGACGACGGCGCTGCCCACGGGGCACCTGCGCATGCGCAAGACGTATGTCGGGGATGTCGCTGGGCGCAGCGTCACCCAGTTCACGTCCGCCTACGACCAGACGACGGGCATCGGTACGTACGTCGCAGTGGAGTCCTTCGAGGGCACGGTCGCCGGGCGACGCGGCACCTTCAACTTCGTGCACGCAGCCTCGACCAGCGGCACGGACCGCGCCAACGAGTACGGCCTCATCGTGCCGGGCAGTGGCACCCAGGAGCTGACCGGCATCGAGGGGACCGTGCGCCTTCACGTGGACGAGGACGGCACCCACCGAATGGACTTCGACCACAACCTCGGGTGAGGTCATCACGGGCGACAACACTCATCGACCCCCGGTCACCGTCGTGCCCCAGGACCCGGCTGCGCTGGGCAGAAGGCCGCCCAGCAGCTCTTCGCACGCCTGCTGGTCGATCAGTCGCCCAGTCGGTCAGTCGGTGGTGCGGCGGACGAAGGCGCGGACCGCGAGCGGTGCCACGGCGGCCGTGATGAGCACCGACCAGATCACCGTGGTGAGGACGGGGTGCTGGAGCGGGAGGGCGGCGTCGGCCGGTGCGGGCGGGACGTTGCCCCACAGCTCACGCATCGCCTGGACGAGCGAGCTGATCGGGTTCCACTCCGCGATGGTGCGCAGCCACGGCACCATCCCCTCGGTCGGCGCGAAGGTGTTGGCGAGGAACGTCAGCGGGAAGATCGCCGTGAACATCAGGCCGTTGACCGCCTCCGTCGAGCGCATCGAGGACCCGACGAGGACGCCGACCCAGATCATCGCGAAGCCGAAGAGCAGCAGCAGACCGAAGGCCAGCAGGGCCGGGCCGACGCCGCCGCGGATGCGCCAGCCGATGGCGAGGCCGGTGACCGACATGACGAAGATGCCGATGCTCGAGTGGATGAGGCTGTAGAGGCTTCGCCCGACCAGCACCGACGACCGGGCGACGGCAGGGACCTGAAGCGGTCGATGATGCCCTTGCCGAGGTCCATGTTGAGGCCGATGGCGACGATGAACGAGGCGAAGGCCATCGTCTGGGCCATGATTCCCGGCAGCAGCCACTCGCGGTAGGACCCGCTGTCGGTCTGGATCGACCCGCCGAACACGAAGGCGAAGAGGAGCACGAACATCACCGGCTGGATGGTGACGTCCGTCAGCATCTCGGGCTGGCGCTTGATGTGCTTGAGATTGCGCCACACCATCATCGCGATCTGCCGGGCGCGGCCGGGCGGCTCGTAGTCGTGCGGCGCGGTGCGCGCGCTCGTGCGGGCCGTGCCGGTGGTGGAATTGGTGACGGTCCTGTCGGTCATCGGGACTCCTCGGCGGAGGCGGAGCTGGTGTCGGGGAACTCGCCGGAGCCGGGAGCGTCCGGCTCGGCGCGGTGGCCGGTGAGGCTGAGGAAGACGTCGTCGAGGCTCGGACGCTGGAGGCCGAGGTCGTCGAGGACGATCTCGCTGCGCTCGAAGACCGCGGCGACCCTGGTCATGTCGCGCAGCCCCTCGGCGGGGGCCGTGAGGCGCCGCGCCGGGATGTCGACGTGGACGCCCTCGACGTGGGCGGAGAGCAGGGCGCGGGCGGCCTCGACCTGGTCGGCGTGCGAGACCGTGAGGACGATGGCGGCCTGGCCCGACTGGTCCTTGAGCTCGAGCGGCGTGCCCTCGGCGATGATGCGGCCGTGGTCGATGACGACGATCCGGTCGGCGAGCTGGTCGGCCTCCTCGAGATACTGCGTCGTGAGCAGCAGCGTGGTGCCGTCGCGGACGAGGCCGCGCAGCACGTCCCAGAGCTCGACGCGGCTGCGCGGGTCGAGGCCCGTGGTCGGCTCGTCGAGGAACAGCACGGGCGGTGTCGCGATGAGGCTGACCGCGAGGTCGAGCCGGCGACGCATGCCGCCGCTGTAGTCCTTGACGACCTTGTTGCCGGCCTCGGTGAGCGAGAAGCGCTCGAGCAGCTCGTCGGACAGGCGGCGCACCTCTCCCTTGGGCAGGCCGTAGAGCGAGCCCATGAGGCGGAGGTTCTCCCGGCCGGTGAGCAGCTCGTCGACGGTCGCGGCCTGGCCCGTCAGGCCCATGCTGCGGCGCACCAGCTCGGGCTCGCGGACGACGTCGTGACCGGCGACCCGGGCGGCCCCGCTCGTCGGGCGGCTCAGGGTCGTCATCATGCGGACGGTGGTGGTCTTGCCGGCGCCGTTGGGGCCGAGCAGACCGAGGACCGTGCCCTGCGGCACCGAGAAGCTGACGTCGTCGACGGCGGTCAGGTCGGCGAAGCGTTTGACGAGGTGCTCGGCCTCGATGGCCGGTCCCGAGGACCGTTCGCGCACGTCGCGCGTGCCGGTGGTGATGGTCATGTGAGGGCTCCCCGGAGACTCGTGCGTGCGGTGTGAGGTGTGAGCTGCGGCGTATGACGACGGTAGACGTCACTCCTGACAGCGTCGACGCCGAAGTGAACGCCGTCAACATCTTTCCGCTCAACCGCTCGCCCCGGCGCGGGCGGCCCCGCGAGTTCGCCCACGGCGTACGTGCTCGAAGGCCCACCCGAGCACCATCCGGGCGCTCCCGTGCGACGCTGGACGCACGCACCCAGATCGGAGACGGCCATGACCCAGATCGCCCCGCGCCCGCGCCCCGGCGTCCACACCCCGCTGCTGCGGGAGGTCTACGGTCGGCTCCTGCGCGGGCTGCGCACCCGACAGGGCCGCACGCTCGCCGAGGTCGCCGCCCGCGCCGGCATCTCGGTGGCCTACCTCTCCGAGGTCGAGCGCGGCCTCAAGGAGCCCTCGTCCGAGGTGCTCGAGGCGGTGTGCGTCGCGCTCGGGTCGAGCATCACCGGGCTCGTGGGAGCGGCCCACCGGGAGCTGCGCGACCTCGCCGGCGACGCCCCGACCGCAGGACGTGTCCTCGACCTCACGTCTCGCGTCGGGTCGAGCATCGCGTCCCCTGCGGAGGCGGCCGCGTCCACCGGGCTGCTGGCCGACGCGACGGGAGCGGTGCTGCTCGCCGCGTGACGATCGACGGGGGCCCCCGGTCATTCCCTGTCGAGGCGGACCTCCGTCGCGCGCGCGACGACGTGGTCGACGACGCCGAACTCCACGGCCTGCGCGGCCGTGAGCACCTTGTCGCGGTCGGTGTCGAGTCGCAGCTGCGCGACCGAGCGCCCGGTGTGCTGGCTCAGCACCTCCTCGACCTGCGCACGCACGCGCAGCAGCTCGTCCGCCTGCAGGGCGAGGTCGCTGACCGTCCCCTGCCCACCCGCGGACGGCTGGTGGAGCAGCACCCGGGAGTGCCGCAGGGCGAAGCGCCGCCCGGGCTCCCCCGCCGCGAGGAGCACCGCTGCGGCCGATGCCGCCTGTCCGAGGCAGTAGGTCGCGACGGGCGAGGGCACGAACTGCATCGTGTCGTAGACGGCCATGAGCGCCGTGAACGAGCCTCCCGGGCTGTTGACGTAGAGCGAGACCTCCCGGTCCGGGGCGACATCGGCGAGGTGGAGCAGCTGGGCCATGACGACGTTGGCGACCCCGTCGTCGATCTCGGTGCCCACGAAGATGATCCGCTCCTGCAGCAGCCGGCTGTAGATGTCGAAGCTGCGCTCCCCGGCCGGGGTGCGCTCGACGACGTAGGGGACCGTGTAGCTGCTCATCTCAGTCCCACCTTCCGCTCGACACCGACCGGGCGCACGTCGGTCAGCGTGCTGACGACGTGGTCGACGATCCCGTATGCCGCCGCCTCCTCCGCACTGAACCAGCGGTCACGCTCGCTGTCGTGGGTGATCTGCTCGACGGTCTGGCCGGTGTGCTGCGCCTGCAGCTCGTTGACCCGGCGCTTGACCGCCTTGAGGTTCGCCGCCTGGACCTCGACGTCGGCCGCGGTGCCCTGGATGCCGGCGGACGGCTGGTGCATCATGATCCGCGCGTTGGGCAGGGCGAAGCGCTTCCCGGGCGTGCCCGCGCCGAGCAGGAACTGGCCCATCGAGGCCGCGAATCCCACTGCGAGAGTGGAGACGTCGTTGGGGATGACGCGCATCGTGTCGTAGATGGCGAGACCGGCGGTGACGGAGCCGCCGGGGCTGTTGACGTAGAGGCTGATGTCGGAGCGCGGGTCCCGAGCCGAGAGCAGGAGGAGCTGGGCCGTGATCCGGTTGGCGATCGGGTCATCGACCTCCGCCCCGAGGACGATGATGCGCTGGTGGAGCAGCTGCATCGACAGCTGGTCGTCGAGCGCGGCTGTGATGGGTGAGTCGGTCATCCACCCAGCGTGGGCTCGTCTGACCGTGCCGGGAATCCCACTCTGCCACCGGCAGATTCGCCGACAGCGTATGAGGCGAGGGCGACCGCCGCCCAGACGGAGAGAACAAGGGCAGCGAGGAGGTAGGCGTTGCCGACGAGGTGCTCCGACGGACCCCAGTCGTGCTCGCGACCGTGGCCCCAGGGGGGCCACAGCACGGGGCGGGCCACGAAGACCGCGGCCCATGCGACGGACCCCCATCGGCCCCGCTCCCAGAGCGCCAGGGCGATCGGCACAGCCCACACCCAGTGGTGCGACCACGAGATCGGCGACGCGACCAGCATGGCCACCGCCGCCAGGCACGTCCCGAGCACGCGGTCGCCGCGGCGCCACCACCGTCCGCCGACGAGCAGGATCGCGACACTGAGGGGCACGGCGACCGCGAGCCACAGCAGGGTGGGCGGCCGGCCGTCGAGCAGCCGGGTGAGTGCGCCGTACACCGACTGGTTGTGAGCCAGTGCCGGCGGCCCGATCCGGCCCGCATCGACGAGGCCAACGGTCCAGTACGTCGTGGCCCAGCCCGGTGCAGCGAGGAAACCGACCACGACCGTGGCGGCAAAGGCCAGGACCGCTCGCCGGCCGGCCGCACGAGGCCCGACCACCAGGAGCAGCACGACGAGGACGAGGGGCGTCAGCTTGACCCCTGCCGCGAGGCCCAGCAGCACGCCGGACCAGCGCCGGTCCGGCTGGAGCAGGTCGACCAGCACCGCCAGCATGACGAACAGGTTGACCTGCCCGAACGCGAAGTTCTGCCACACGGGCTCCAGGGCCAGTGCGCCCCCGGCGAGGCAGGCCGCCAGCCACCCCGGGGTGGGCCGGTCCATCGCACGACGCACGAGCACGACGACCGCCGCGAGCGCACCCATCGACACCCCGGTCCACACCGCGGCGGCGAGCCACGCCGGGAGCAGGGCCAGCGGCACCATGACGATCGCGGCGAACGGTGGGTAGGTGAACGTCAGCCCGGTCGTCGGGTCCCTGGGCATGATGGCCGGCAGCCCCTCGAGCACCGTTCGACCCGCGTGCTGATACACGGACAGGTCGGTGAAGCCGCCGTGCAGGCCGCCTGCGACGAGCGCGGCGACGACCACGGCCGCGACCGGCGCGGGGCCGTCCCACAGCCGGGACCACCTCACCGGAGCACGAGCCAGCACCTTCAAATCGTACGCAGCCACCGGGTGTCGAGCGGGATGACATGATCTGGCCCATGGAAGCCGACGTCGTCGTCGTGGGAGCGGGTCTGGCCGGGCTCGTCGCCACCGCTGAGCTCGCCGACCGCGGGAAGCGGGTCGTGCTCGTCGACCAGGAGGGCGAGCAGTCGCTCGGCGGCCAGGCCTTCTGGAGCTTCGGCGGGCTCTTCCTCGTCGACAGCCCGGAGCAGCGCCGGATGGGCATCAAGGACAGCCTCGAGCTCGCGACGCAGGACTGGATGGGTTCGGCCCAGTTCGACCGGGACGAGGACTTCTGGCCACGCAAGTGGGCTGAGGCCTACCTCCACTTCGCCGCCGGCGAGAAGCGCAGGTGGCTGCACGAGCAGGGCCACCGGCTCTTCCCCGTCGTCGGCTGGGCCGAGCGGGGCGACGGGCGCGCCGACGGGCACGGCAACTCGGTGCCGCGCTTCCACATCACCTGGGGCACGGGGCCCGGGCTCGTGGAGCCGTTCGTGCGACGGGTCCGCGCCGCAGTGGCGAGCGGTCGCGTCACCTTCGCCTTCCGCCACCGCGTCGACGAGCTCGTCCTGACCGTGGGCACCGTGACAGGCGTACGTGGTCGCGTCCTGGCGCGCGACGACGTCGACCGCGGCCGGGCGAGCAGCCGCGAGGAGGTGGGCGACTTCGAGATCACGGCCCAGGCCGTCGTCGTGACGAGCGGGGGCATCGGCGGCAACCACGACCTCGTGCGCCAGGCCTGGCCGGAGCGGCTCGGCGCGCCACCGGCCCGCATGGTGGCCGGGGTGCCCGCCCACGTCGACGGCCGGATGCTCGGCATCACGCAGGCGGCCGGCGGTCGGGTCATCAACCCCGACCGGATGTGGCACTACACCGAGGGCCTGCGCAACTGGGACCCCGTCTGGGACAACCACGGCATCCGCATCCTGCCCGGTCCGTCATCGCTGTGGATCGACGCGCGTGGCCGTCGCTTCCCGGCGCCGTACTTCCCCGGCTTCGACACCCTCGGCACGCTCGGCCACATCACGCGCACCGGCCACGACTACTCGTGGTTCGTGCTGACCCAGCGCATCATCGAGAAGGAGTTCGCCCTGTCGGGGTCGGAGCAGAACCCCGACCTCACCGGCAAGGACGTCAAGCAGGTGCTCGGGCGCGCCCGCAAGGGAGCACCGGCTCCCGTCGAGGCCTTCAAGCGTCACGGCGAGGACTTCGTCGTGGCGGACAGCCTCGACGAGCTCGTCCGGGGCATGAACGCGCTCACCGGTGACGACCTCATCGACGTCGAGTCGCTGCGACGCACGATCGTGGCGCGCGACAACGAGATCGCCAACGACTTCACCAAGGACGCCCAGATCACCGCGGTCCGCGGGGCGCGGAACTATCGCGGTGACAGGCTGATTCGCGTGGCGAGCCCGCACAGGCTGCTCGACCGGAAGGCGGGGCCGCTCATCGCCGTCCGGCTCAACATCCTCACCCGCAAGACGCTCGGCGGTCTCGAGACCGACCTCGCCGGACGCGTGCTTGCGGTGGGCGGCGAGCCACTCCCGGGGGTGTATGCCGCGGGCGAGGTGAGCGGGTTCGGTGGCGGCGGCATGCACGGCTACAACTCGCTCGAGGGCACCTTCCTCGGGGGCTGCCTCTTCAGCGGGCGCACGGCCGGCCGGTCGGTCGCCGCTGCCCTCTGAGGCGCCCCGGCGGCGGGGAGCCGCCGGGCCGCGGCGCGCTCCACGGACACGGGCTGAGCAGCCGCGTCATTCGGGACCTTCAGCCCTGTTGGCCGTCGAGGCACCTGGGCAGTCTGGAGTGCTGAGGCCGGGGCGCCCGGCACGAGGGAGGAACCATGAAGCTCGACGAGCTGCTCAGCAAGGCGAATGACACGATCACCGTTCGGCGCGTCTACGGCGAGCCGTACGAGAAGGACGGCCTGACGGTCATCCCGGCCGCCGTCGTGACCGGCGGCGGGGGTGGTGGCTCCGGCCACGACGACAAGGGTGAGTCGGGTGAGGGCGGCGGGCTTCGGCATGGCCGGACGGCCGGCGGGCGCCTTCGTCATCAAGGACGGACAGGTCATCTGGCGGCCTGCCGTCGACCCGAACCGGCTCATCGCCGTCATCGGACTCGTCGTCGCCGCCTACCTGGTGAGCCGGCCCCGGTCCTTCCGGGCCAAGGCACGGGCCGTCCGCGAGATCAGTCGCGCCCGGCGCCACCACTGAGGCTTCGGCTGGATCCGTCAGAGGCGGCCGCGGACCGGGGTGCGCTCGACGGGGTCACCCCCGTCGGGCATGACCATCTCGGCCCGGACGCCGAGCAGACGCACCTCACGCTCCGGGTCGAGCGTCTGCACCAGGGCGACGGCGGCCTCGACGACGTCGTCGCGTTCGGTCGTCGGCGCCGGCAGCTTGCGGGCCTTGGTCACGGTGTTGAAGGGGGCGTAGCGCACCTTGAGCGTGACGCGGAAGACCGGGCGCCCCTCCTTGACGGTGTCGTCGAAGGCCTGGGAGGCGAGCTCGCGGACGGCGTCGCGCACCTCCTCCGGCGTCGTGAGGTTGCGCTGGTAGGTGGTCTCCCGGCTGTGCCCCCGCGCGACCCAGGGTGTGTCGTCGACGACGGCCGACCCGATGCCCCGACCCAGCTGGGAGTACCAGACGCCCATGCGCGGCCCGAACTCGCCGACGAGGACCGACTCGTCGGCGTCGGCGAGCTCGCGCACCGTCGTGATCCCGTGGGTGGCCAGGCGCTTGGAGACCTTGGACCCGACGCCCCACAGGTCGATGGTCGGCCGCTCGCCCATGACGTCGAACCAGTTCTCCCGGGTCAGCCGGAAGGTGCCGCGCGGCTTGCCGAAGCCCGTCGCGATCTTGGCGCGCACCTTGTTGTCACCGATGCCGACGGAGCAGTGCAGCTCGGTCGCCTCGAGCACCGCTGCCCGGACACGCTCGGCGAACGCCTCCGGGTCGTCCCCGTCGACCCCGAGGAAGGCCTCGTCCCAACCGAGCACCTCCACGACGACGCCGAGCCCGCGCAGCGTGTCCATGACGTGCTCGGACGCGTCGGTGTAGGCCGGGGCATCGACGGGGAGGATCACCGCATCGGGCACCTTGCGCGCGGCGAGCCGCAGCGGCATACCGGATCCGACGCCGAACTGACGGGCCTCGTAGCTCGCCGTGGAAACGACGGCGCGCTCGGTCGGATCACCACGGCCGCCGACGATGACCGGCCTTCCCGCGAGCTCGGGGTGACGCAGCACCTCGACGGCGGCGATGAACTGGTCGAGGTCGACGTGCAGCACCCAGGTGGCGCGACCTGCACTCATCCCGTCATTGTGCCCGGCGGGTGCGACAAGGCCTCGTGGGAGTCGACCTCGGCGTCGATCTCGGGGGCGGAACCGGCGGCGGCATCCTGCGCCCGAGCCGCCAGCATGACGCCATGGAAGAGCATGGCTGCCGCGATCGCCGTGAGGGCGAAGGCCGAGATCATGAGCGGCAGCTCCGTGTGCGAGCCGCCGATCGCGGAACGGAGCACATGCAGACCACCGGCGATCGCCCCCACGATCGCGGCTCCGATGAACCACATGATCGTGACCGGTGTCATAGATGTACCCACGGGGTCACTGTCGCACAGGTCCGCACGGCGCGAGTGCAGCAAGAGCAGGCAGCACGACGGGCGCGACACCGCTCCTGCCGGCGCAGATCGTCGCCGGATTCGCAGGCGTGGAGCGCTTGTTCGTCTTGTCGGGCTTGGACGGCTTCTCGTGCTTCGCCGGCTTCGCCGGCTTGTCGGGCTTCGCCGTCTTGTCGGGCTTCGCTGTCTTGTCGGGCTTCGCTGTCTTGTCGCCGCGCTTCGGCCGCGCTTCGCCGGCTTCTCCGGCTTCTCCGGCTTGGTCGCCGTCGCGGTCCTTGGCGGTCTGGGCTCGTGAGCTCGACCGGAGGTCGGGGTCAGCGCCTCGGGCGAGAGGGTCAGGACGCCTCCACTCGCCACCGAGCGCGAGGCCAGCGCCGACGTGTTGACCTCGGTACCGGACCGCGAAGGCGCCACCGCCGCAGGTGCCACCCTCCTCGAGGTCGAGGCGACCCGTGACGGCGGCACGGCGGCAGACGACGCCCGGGCATCGGCAAGTCGACTCGCGCTGATCGGGACCAGCGCCGTCGGGACCTCGCCCTGATGGCCGGGGCGGTCGCGCGGCATGACCGACGCCGCCATCAGGGCCACGACGGCGAGGCCGAGGAAGAGACCGGCGCCGTGCGGTCCGCCGACCCGGGAGAGCGAGATGTGACCGCTCACGAGGGCGGCACTGGCCGCCAGGAGGGTGGAGACGCCGATGACGACGAGGGCTCCCGTGACACCGCCGACGAGGCAGCTGATGACGATCAGGACGGTGAGAGCAGCGAAGCCCCGGATCGCCCCCGTCGGTGCCCGGCGGGGACCCCGAGGGTCCGCGAGCAGGTCGACCCGCACCGGCTGGCCCGACGGGTCGCTCAGGACTCTCGGGCGGGTCGGCAGCGTGAAGGAGGCGTTCTCGATAGCCGCAAATCGGTACATTTCGGACAGCACGGGATCAGTGTGGGGCATCGCGGGCCCGGCATGCACCTCGAGCTCGTCGTCACGGGCAGTCGGCTCCGCGGCGCAGATCCGGCCGCCGCCCACAGCTGCCAGCGGGTCCGCGTCCCCGTGCGTGGGCGTCTTGCTCGTCGTCACCGGACTCACCCCTCCTGCGCTGGCGCAAGGCACCGTGTCGCGAATGGTGCCCCTACGCGAGAACAGTAGGGCGGAACGTCAGGCTTTGTCCTGCAAATGGTAAAGAGATGGCAAAATTCAGTGTAAATCGCGGCGAGACCGTCATCGCCGAGTGCGCCCACCGGGTGCAGGTCGCCGGCGAGCCACGCCCGGGTCTGGTCGGCGAAGTGCGGGTCGCGCGCATCGCCGCTCGCACCGAACGGCACGACCCAGCGGCTCGCGTCCCGGTCGCCGAGGTCCCAGACGTAGCGCGCCACGGGGCCGCCGTAGCAGTGGTCGGTCACGCCGGGCGCGCTTGCAGCGGCGAGCACGCACCCCTTGTCCCCACCCACCGGGTCGCGCGGCACGGCAGGCGCGCCACCCGACACGTCGACCGTGCGAACGGGGTCGAGCCAGTGGCGCTCACCCCACGAGGTCAGCGAATCAGCCTGGGCCGCAACGCGTTCGAGCGCCACGCGTACGCCCTCGCTGACATCGATGCCGTGGTCTCGGCCCAGTCGGGCCATCGAGTGCCAGCCGGCACCGATCTGGGTCACGACGTCGGTCCACGCCGCGAACAGGCTCGAGTGC
Source organism: uncultured Actinomycetota bacterium (assembly GCA_963849965.1). Lineage (GTDB taxonomy): Bacteria > Actinomycetota > Actinomycetes > Actinomycetales > Dermatophilaceae > Terrabacter. The sequence continues at coordinate 277,757 of CAWKJV010000018.1, forward strand.
CCGCTCGGCTCGTGCAGCACCGCGAGGCGCGGATGCTCGGAGAACCAGTGCACGAGCGCAGTGCGCCAGGCGGCGAAGAGCGCCGCCCCCGTGCTGCCGGCGTCGCTGCGCCCGTCCCAGGCGAGCAGCGCGGACCGCACCGCCGCGGCGTCCCCCGTGACGTCTGCCGGCCCGACGAGCTCGCGCATGAGCTCGGCCTGCCCGTTGAGGGTGTCGACGTGGATGGCCGCGCAGTGGTCCACCGTGAGCCGCTCCCCTCCCTCGGAAAGCGACTCGAGGAGCGACCGGATGCGGTCGGCTCGGAACGACGTCGCGTACTCGACGCCGAGCCCGCCACCGCTGCCCCGGTCGTTCGCGCTGACCATGACCTCGGGCACGTCGCGAGCGGGCCCCCTACGGTAGCCGCGCCACTCGTGCCTCGGGTCCCAGGCAGCCACGGGGAGGAGGGCGCCGATCTCGTCGCGCTCGGGCACGCGGCCGACGACGAGGTGCCGCATGTGGCCCGCATCGTCGGCGACGAGAGCGCTGTTGACCGGCTCGACCCACCGCGCCAGCGCCGCTTCGACGTCGGCGACCGTTCGTGAGCGAAGGAGCGGCAGGAACGCGCCGAAGCCGAGGTCCTCCTCGACCTGTGTCGGGGTGCGCAGGCTGTAGGCGGCCGGGGCGGGCCTGCACGCGCCGTCCGCGACAGCCCGCTCCATCTCCGCCTCGAGCCCGGTGACGACCGGTCCGCGGGACGTCACGGCGACGGGCACCGTCACGTCGGCCCCGCCCCGCACGCGCAGCGTCTCGGTGGTGACGCGCACCGGCTCCCAGCCGTCGACTCCCCTGGCCTCGAACACCGGCGACCCGTCCGCGCCGGGCCCGAGGTGGCGGAGCGACTCGAGCGTCAGGTCCTGGTAGTCGGCCATGGCGTTCGTGATGCCCCACGCGACGGTGCCGGTGTGCGCGAAGTGCTGCACGCCGGGGACGCCGGGGAACGTGAAGCCGACGACGTCGAAGTCGGGGCAGGCGAGCCCGACCTGCTGGTAGCAGCCGGGCAGCTCGATGGTGCGGTGCGGGTCGCCGGCGATGAGCGGCAGCCCGCTCGCGGTGCGGGCCCCGCCGATGACCCAGGCGTTGCTGCCCGACGCCTCGACCCGGTCGACGCCCTCGGCGTTGAGCATCGCCAGGGCGTCCGCGCCGAGGCGCTCGGCGACGTGCGCGTTGAACAGCTTCGACGGGAACGTCCCGAAGAGCAGGTGGACGCCCCAGAAGATGCCGAGCGGCGTCCACGGCTCCCAGGGGCGCGGCGCCGCGGCATACGACCCGAGGTCGAGCAGCGCGACCTCAGGTGTGCCCGTGAGCCCCTCGGCGAGCGCGTCGTTGACACCGTCGACGTATGCCGTCAGCCACGTCCGCGTCTCCGCGTCCAGCCGCTCGTAGCAGCGCCGCACCGTCGGCTCGAGCAGCACCTGCCGGGCGAAGCGGTCCCAGGGGAGCCCGTCGGCGCCGACGTACTCGGCGGTGCGACCCTCCATGCGCCACCGGTGGTGCTCGATCTGCCAGGCGCGGTCGAGGGCGGTGACCCGGCCCTGCAGCCGCGCCAGCTCCAGGACGTCGTCGGCGCGCAGGTGCGGCACGCCGACGGCGTCGCGCCGCACCTCGGTGGTCACGTCGCGTCCCGCAGACGGCCCCAGCCGTGCCACCGGTCGACCTCGATGCGCGGCGGTGACGCGTGGTCGGTCGCGCACGCGGTACGGCCGGCCGGTGTAATGGGTGGCGATGCGGTCGATGTCGGCGAGCTCGGGGTCGTCGACGGTCTCGACGACGCGACCCTGGAGGCTGACGTGGGTGATCCAGTCCTCAGGGTCCATGGCGCTGAGGCTGACGCGGGGGTCGGCGCGGAGCCATTCGAGGCGCTTGCGCCCGGCGTCCATGTTGACGACGATCCGGTCGTCCTCCACGACGTACCACGTCGGCACCGAGACGGGCGCGCCGTCGGGGCGCACGCAGCTGATCGTGGCGTGGTTCGGGCGAGTCAGGAAGCGAGACACCTCGAGCGGCACGGTGGTGCGGGGCAAGCGGCTCTCCTTCGACCTCAAGGCTTCTCGGGTGGGTGCAGGGCCCGGGACCCGACTGGTCAGTCGCCCGCGTGATGGAACCGGCCCTCGATCTCGCGCAGGAAGGCGTCGGAGATCCGGCGGTACTGCTGGAGCGTCAGGATGATCGGGGCGCCGACCTCGAGACCGAGGACACTGCGGGTCGGATCGAGAGCGATCTTGGGGTCGGCCATGACCGTACCGCCATTCTCCATGAGGGAGCGTGCGAGCACCCGGACCTCGTTCAGCGCTTCGCTGTGCCTGCCCTCAACGCCGCGCAACTGGTGGACGAAGTAGCCGTCAAGGACGATCAGCATGTTGTTGAAGTACTCGTACTCCAGGGACTCGAGTGCGCCCTCGAGTGCGGAGACGTCGGCGTCGCCGTGGTCGCGCGCCGCCTGGGCGACCTCACGGAAGACGGCGACCTGGGACTCGATCCGAGACCGGCAGGCATCGATGTAGTCCTGCTCGTACTCCTTCATCCCCGGCATGGCCCCAGCGTAGCGAGCGGGAGCCCGACGGACGCTTCGTCGAACGCCTGGCCGCCCCGGTGCGACCACTAGGTTTGGAGCATGGCAGCGCGGGAACGGAACGTGCTCGGCGGCGAGCTCGAGGCGTGCGGCACGGACCCTGTGACGGGCTTCTACCGCGACGGCTACTGCACGACCGGGCCCGAGGACCGGGGCAGCCACACCATCTGCGTCGTCGTCACAACCGAGTTCCTCGACCACCAGCGCAGCGTCGGCAACGATCTCGTGACGCCCCGTCCCGGAGTGGCGCTTCCCCGGCCTGACGCCCGGCGACCGATGGTGCGTCGTCGCCAGCCGATGGCTCGAGGCGCACCAGGACGGCGCTGCTGCGCCGGTCTTCCTCGCGGCCACGCACGCGCGCGCCCTCGAGATCGTGCCGCTCCAGCTCCTGCAGTCGTATGCCGCCGACGTCCCGGACGACCCGAGCTCGCTCCTCTGACGACATGAGTGGTCCCCTCGCCACAGGTCCGGTCCTCGAGGCCGACTGCTCGCAGTGCTTCGGCCTGTGCTGCGTCGCCCTGCCGTTCGGACGGCGCCGGGCACGGCGTGGCGTGGAGTGGCGGCGACGATTCGCGCATAGCGGCGCGCGACGGCCGTGCAGCGATGACAATCAAGGCACTGTCCACGTCGAGCACCGGAGTCGACCGTGTCTCGAGCCAGGGTTGCCGCAGCATTCGCGCTGTCGTCCGCCCTCACCCTGGGGGCGTGCTCGTCCGGCACGCCCGTCATCGAGCTGAGCAGGGTCGCCGGAGCGTCCGGAACGCCGGTGCCGACGCAGACGGTGACCGTCACCGAGGTCGACACGCAGACCGTCACCGCGACGACGACGGTCGTGACCACGGCGACCGTCGTCGCGACGCCCACGGTCACCGTGACAGCGCCGGCGGCGCCACGCCTGACGACGAGCGCCGTCTTCAACCGATCCGTCGCGCTCGCCGACTGCACGAGCCTCGTCATGGATGTGCGGCTGCTCGACCGGATGTCCCTGTCGGGCAGCGCTGCTGCCCTCCAGCTCGACCTCATGGCCCAACACCTCGCCCGGCTCGGGGCCAACGGTCCGCCGCCGGGCCTCGACGCCCCCAGCTACTACGGCCGGCTGGCCTCCCTCGGACTCTTCGCCCGGGCCGCCTCGGACGAGGCCAGGGCGAGCTCGCCCGTGGCGGCGAGCCGCTATGCCGTCATCCGTCAGGAGACCGGTGTCCTGCTGGCCTTGGTGAACGGCGCGCTGGCGACGACCTTCACGCTGCCGGCTCCCCCTCCGATACCGACGACCACGACTCGCTGAGGCCGGTCAGCGCGACGGCGGCTCGGCGTGGATGCGACGGCTCAGGCTCGAGTGCGACCGCGGCGCCGGCATCCGCGACCACACGGCGCGCTGCAGCGCCAGGGTGAGCCAACCGGCGAGGGCCATCCCGACGAGGTTGACGACGAGCTGGAGACCACTGCCGCGCACCTCGGCCCACGCGCCGAAGGCGAGGCCGAGCGCGACGTTGCCTGCCGCGGGGATGGTCGTGACGGAGATGAAGACGCCACTGAGTCCTCCGAGCTTGGCCGACGTCAGGGAGAGCACCCCGGCCGCGGCGGCGAGGACGGCGACGATGAACGACCACTTGTCCGGCGCGTAGATGAAGTGGGTGCTGGGCCGGTTGCCCGTGATGTCGTCGAGGGTCACCCAGCCGAGGGCGCGTCCGACCAGCCCGGCCAGGCACGTGACGAGGATGGCCACGAGGAAGCCGACGACGAGGGCCCGCGCCGCGACGGCGAGCAGGAGCGGTCGCCGCCGGACGAGCGCGACCCCCAGCGCGGCGATGGCGCCGAACTCGGGCCCGAGCACCATGGCGCCGATGACGAGGATCTGCGAGTCGAGGACGATCGCGATGCCGGCGATGAGGGTGGCGAGCGACATGAACGACAGGAACGTCCAGTTCAGCTCGCTGTCGTCGTAGGACCGCTGCGCGACCTGCGCCCACACGACGGCGTCGGCACTGCTGCCCGGCGTCTCCTCGTCCGCCTCGAAGCCGGCCCGCGAGACCCACGTCGTGACCGGCTCGATCTGCAGGGTCCCGTCCCGGTGGACGCCGAGGTCGTGGAGCCGGTCGACGAGGGCGTTGGCGCCCTCGCGGGCGACGTCGGCCTGGACCACGTCGCCGACCGGGCGCACCGCCGCTCCGCGCAGGACCGACAGCGTGCTCACCGCCGAGGAGTCGGCGAGCACCTTCATGACCCGCTCGGTCAGCTCGTTCGGGATGGTGGCCGTCAGTTTCAGCATGTCGGACAGTCTGCCGCTCGGTTGACACGCGCCGCGCTGTCACCACGACAGTGACATCTGATCATCCGAACAGATGAAAGGGACTGCCAGATGAGCACCGTCGCCGGACTCGACGGGTGCGCCGCCCCCTGCGTGCACCCCGAGAAGGTCGCCCTCGCCACAGACAACGCCCCGGGTGTCGACGAGCTCGCCCGCGTCACCAGCGTCTTCAAGCTGCTCGGTGACCCGACCCGCGCCCGGCTGCTCTACGCCCTCCTCGAGGCCGGCGAGCTCTGCGTCTGCGACCTCTCCGCCGCGACCGGTACCGCCGAGACGACCGTCTCCCAGGCACTCCGGCTGCTCCGCGCCTCGGGGGTCGTCACCGGACGGCGCGAGGGCCGCAACATCTACTACCGCCTCTCCGACGCCCACGTCAGGCTGCTCCTCGACGTCACCCGCGAGCACGCCCTCCACGACGGTGGTCCGCGTCGATGAGCCACGGGCACTCCCACGGCACACTCCCGGGCACGCGGGCGCCCGACACCGCTGGCGCCTCGCCGTCGCCTTCGGCCTCGTGGCGGCCTTCTTCGTCGTCGAGCTCGTCGCCGGCCTCACGTCGGGCTCGCTCGCCCTGCTGTCCGACGCAGGGCACATGGCGGCCGACGTCGTGACGCTGGGCGCGGCCCTCGTCGCGACGCGGATCGCGACCCGCGCCGACACGACCGGGCGGCGCACCTTCGGCTCCTACCGGGCCGAGGTCTTCGCCTCCGGGCTCGCGGTGCTGCTCATGCTCGGCGTCTCCGTCTACATCGCCGTCGAGGCCGTCGGGCGCATCGGGTCGAGCCCCGAGATCGCCTCGGGCACCATGCTCGTCGTCGGTGGGATCGGTCTCGTCATCAACGTCGTCGCACTGTTCCTGCTGCGCGGCGGCGCTGCCGAGAGCCTCAACGTCAAGGGCGCCTACCTCGAGGTCGTGGCCGACACGGTCGGCTCGGTCGGGGTCATCGCGGCCGCCCTGCTCGTCGCCGCGACCGGGAGCGCGTGGTGGGACACCGTCGTCGCCCTCGCGATCGCCGTCTTCGTCGCGGTGCGCGCCGTCGCGCTCGGGCGCGAGGTCGTCGCCGTCCTCGGCCAGCACGCACCCACCGGCATCGAGCCGACCGAACTGCTCACCGCGCTCGGCGAGGTGCCGGGCGTCACCGAGGTCCACGACCTGCACGTGTGGACCCTGACGTCGGGCATGGACGTCGCGACCGCGCACCTCGTCACGTCGCGCCCCGACACCGGACCGGAGGTGCTCGAGGCCGCCAGCCGGATGCTGCGCGAGCGCTTCCACGTCGCCCACGCGACCCTCCAGGTCGAGACGACAGACCGGTCCACCTGCCAGGGTGCCGACTGGTAGGCACATCCTCCGGGAGCCTTGACGCCAGTGACCCGCGACCGACAGTGTGACCCACCGTGACGTCTCAGGCCGAGTCCTCCCCCGTGCTGCGGGCGCGGCTCGCCGCCGGCGCCGCCTTCTTCGTCCAGGGCCTGCTCTTCATCTCCCTGACGACCCGCCTGCCGCAGGTCCAGCAGAAGTGGTCGCTCGACGAGCTCGCCGTCAGCGGGCTGCTCCTCATGGTCGTCCTGCTCGCCGGCGTGGGCTCGGTCGTCGCCGAGGTCGTCGCGGCGCGCTCGTCGAGCGCCGTGGTCGTACGCGTGGGCCTCGTCGTCGCGACGCTGGGCTTCGGGGTGCTGCTCGTCGCGCCGGCCTTCGGCGTCTTCGTCGCCGGGCTCGCGGCCTACGGGCTGGCGCTCGGGCTCGTCGACGCCTCCTCGAACATGCAGGCGGTCACGGTCGAGCACCTCTACCGTCGCCCGATCCTGCCGTCGTTCCACGCGTTCTGGACCGCCGGTGGCATCCTCGGCACCCTCGTCACGCTCGCGACGTCGGGTGTCGAGCTCGGCCCGGCGCTGCTGCCACTGCTCGCCTTTCCCGTCGCGGCCCTCGCCGCGCCCTTCGTACGCCGCGACCGACTGGCCGCGACGGACGCCACGGTCGACGTGCCGTGGCGGCGCATCGCGCTCCTCGGCGTCGCGATGGTCCTCTTCTACATGGTCGACACGGCGGCCACGACGTGGGGACCGGTCTACCTCGACGGCACGCTGCACGCGCCGACCGGCCTCACCGCCCTGGCCACGCTCCCCTACCTCGTCGCGACGCTCCTGGCCCGTGCTGTCGGCGACCGTCTCGTCGATCGGCACGGCGCCGTGTGGCTGCTCCGGATCAGCGGGGTCGTCGCCGCCCTGTCGCTGGCGGTCATCGTCTTCGCCCCGTCGTGGGTCGTGGCCGTCGTCGGCTTCACGATCCTCGGTGGCGCCGTCGCGACCATCGCGCCGCTCAGCTTCTCCGCGGCGGGCGCCATCGCCGGCGGCGAGGACGCGGGCTCGTCCGGCGAGCGCATCGACAAGACCGACCAGGTGGTCGCCCGGTTCAACCAGTTCAACTACGTCGGTGCACTGCTCGGCGCCGTGCTGACCGGGGCCGTCGGGTCGGACAACCTGCGCCTCGGCTTCGCCGTGCCGATGGTGCTGATCCTCGGGATCATCCCGCTCGCGACGCAGTTCGCGATCATCCGGCGGCGGGGCGTCCCGGCCGGCTCGAGCTGAACACCCCTCGCAGCGTGGCGAGCGCCGGGGCGATACCTTCCAGGGGTATGCCGCCCGTACCGAAGGCGAGGCCGTGACGGGGCGGCTGCTCGAGGTGCCGGACCGACAGCGGCTCGACGTAGACGCCTGCGGCCAGGGCTGCCGCGGCGATCGTCACGTCGTCCAGGGCCGGGTCGCGTAACAGGGTGCACAGGTGCAGACCCGCCGCCGACGGGATGACCTCGAGCCAGTCGGCGAGACCCTCGGGGGACGTGAGCCCGTGCAGGAGCGCGTCGCGTCGGGCGCGGTAGACCTTCGTCGCACGCTTGACGTGGGCCGCATGGTGACCCTCGGCCAGGAAGTCGGCAAGAGCGCCCTGGGTCACGGCGTCCCCGTCCCAGACCGTGACACGCTTCGCCTCGCGCAGGGCGGCCGTCAGCGTGGTCGGCGCGACGGCGTAGCCGACCCGCAGGGCCGGGAGCAGCGACTTGGAGAAGGACCCGACGTAGATGACTCGGCCGTCGCGGTCGAGGCTCTGCAACGGCTCGAGCGGCCGGTCGGCGAAGCGGAACTCGCTGTCGTAGTCGTCCTCGACGATGACGGCGCCGTGCCGAACGGCCCACTCCAGCAGAGCGATCCGGCGCGCCATCGACATGGCCACGCCGGTCGGGTGCTGGTGCGACGGCGTGACATAGACCAGGCGGGCAGCGCCGGGCAGGGCGTCGACGACGATCCCCTCGCCGTCGACCGGCACGCCGCGGACGACGGCGCGATGGGTCGCGAAGAGCCGCGCCGCGGCCGTGTAGCCGGGGTCCTCGACGGCGACGACGTCTCCGGGCTCGACGAGCACGCGAGCCACGAGGTCGAGAGCCTGCTGGGCGCCGGCCGTGGCCACCACGTCGGCACCGGAGGCGACGACCGACCTCGACCGGCCGGCATACCTCGCGATCTCCGCCTCGAGACGGCTGCCTCCGCGAGTGGCGTCCGGGTCGTCGTAGGTGCCGGCCGAGAGGCGCCCGCGGCGCAGGGTCCCGCTGACGAGGCGGCGCCACGTCGCGAGCGGGAAGAGCGAGCCGTCAGGCACCCCGACGGAGAAGTCGTGGGCGGCGGCGCCCGGGCCGGGAGCTGGTCCCACCGAGGTCGGGGCACCGGTCCACAGCGACGTCGGCACGACAGCGCCGGGGCGAGCGCGGCGGGCGGCGGCGCGGGCGGGACGCATCCGCTCGCCACGAACGTGCCGGCGCCGCGGCGGCTCTCGAGCAGCTCCTCGGCGAGGAGGCGGTCGTACGCCGCCGTCACCGTGCCGCGCGAGACGCCGAGGGCTCGCCGCGAGGTCGCGGGAGGCCGGGACCCGGTCGCCCCCGGCAAGACGGCCGTCGAGGACGGCAGTCCGGACCTGCGCGTAGATCTGGGCGGAGAGGTCGCCGGAGCCGCTGAGACTGACGTGGAGCTCCACGCCTCGAGCCTAGATTGGCCCAAACAACCTGACAAGAAGTGGCGCTTCCAGTCGGTCCACTCGGACAGGATCCTGGAGGCATGACGACGACCGCAGGCCTCACCCGCACCAGCGCTGCCGCGACCGGCGGCTCGCTCACCGTCGCGCAGGGGGCCGCCCTGTCGGTGGGCGCCGTGCTCGGCACGGGGGTCATCACCCTGCCCGCACTCGCGGCCGCGGTCGCGGGCCCCGCATCGCTCCTGGCCTGGGCGGCGCTCGTGCTGCTGTCGGTGCCGCTCGCGAGCACGTTCGCCGCGCTCGGGGCGCGCCACCCCGACGGTGGCGGCGTCTCGACCTACGTGCGACGCGCCTTCGGTCCGCGGGCCGCCGGCGCCGTCGGGTGGTGCTTCTACTTCGCCATCCCCGTCGGTGCGCCGCCGGCGTCGATGATGGCCGGTGGCTACGTCGCGGACGTCGTCGGTGGCGGCCGCACGACCACCGTCGTCGTCGCCGCGGCGCTCATCCTGGGGACGGGGGCGATGAACCTGGCCGGCCTGCGGTTCTCGGGTCGCGTGCAGCTCGTGCTCGCCAGCGTGCTCGCGCTGCTCATGACGGCGACGGTGGCGGTCGCACTGCCGCACGGCAGCACGGCGTCGCTGACCCCCTTCGCCCCGAACGGGTGGACCGCCATCGGCACGACCGCGGCCGTCCTCGTCTGGGGCTTCGCCGGCTGGGAGGCGGTGGCGTCGCTCGCCGGGGACTACCGCGACCCGCGCCGGGACGTCCCGCGTGCCACGGGCATCGCCGTGGTCGTCGTCGGCGTGCTCTACCTCGCTCTCGCCGCGACCAGCGTCCTCGTGCTCGGGCCGGCGACAGGCCGCAGCGAGGCACCCCTCTCGGACCTCATGGCCATCGCGTTGGGCGAGCAGGCCCGCGTCGTGACGGCCGTCGTCGCCGTGCTGCTCACGATCGGCGCGATGAACGCGTACTTCGCCGGTGGGTCGAGGCTCGGCGCCTCGCTGGCCCGCGACGGCGCTCTTCCCGCATGGCTGGCCCGTGGCGGCGAGGCCGGTCAGGTGCCTCGACGCAGCACCCTGCTCATCACCGTCGCCTCGCTGCTTTCGCTGGGTCTCGCCGTCATGCTCGGCCTGGGGCTCACGCCGCTCATGCTGCTCGCGACCGGCTGCTTCACGCTCGTCTACGTCCTCGGCACGGCCTCGGCGCTGCGCCTTCTCCCGCGCGGCACCGTGGCCTGGTGGACGGCCCTGGTCGCCTTCCTGTCGGTCGCCGCGCTGCTGGTCGTCAACGGGGTGCACGCCCTGTGGGCCCTCGGGCTGGCCGTCCTCTCGCTCGGCTACCGGTCCGGCGCCCGAGGATTGGGAAGGCCTCCCAGCGCAGGCCCCTAGACTTCGCCGCCGTGACGACGACACAGCGCGCGGAGCGCACACCCCTGACGCGGTGGTTCCTGGACGCCGAGGAGACCGACCCGGGTGGCTACTACGAGCCCGAGAGCGAGGCCAGGGCCCAGCAGCACGTCCAGCCGTGGTGGCGCGTCATGTGCCTGACCGGTGTCGACTACTTCTCCACGCTCGGTTACCAGCCCGGCATCGCGGCCCTGGCCGCGGGCGCCCTGTCGCCGGTCGCGACGCTCGTGCTCGTCCTCATCACCCTCTTCGGCGCGCTGCCGATGTACCGCCGGGTCGCGGCTGAGAGCCCGCACGGCGACGGCAGCCTCTCGATGCTCGAGCGACTGCTCGCCTACTGGCCGAGCAAGATCCTCGTGCTCTGCCTCCTGGGGTTCGTCGCGACCGGCTTCGTCATCACCATCACGCTCTCGGCCGCGGACGCGAGCGCCCACGTCGTCGAGAACCCGTACCTCAAGTCGACGCTGACGGGCCACCAGGTCGGCGTGACCCTGACGCTGCTCGTGCTGCTCGCGGGCATCTTCCTCAAGGGGTTCAAGGAGGCCATCGGCATCGCTGTCGTTCTCGTCGTCGCCTACCTCGGGCTCAGCTCGGTCGTGCTCGTGCGGGGCATCCTCGAGATCGGCAACCACCCGACGGCGTTCCACGACTGGATCGCGGCCATGACCTCGGCCCACTCGGCGCCGTTCGGGATCATCGGGGCGTCGCTGCTCGTCTTCCCCGCCCTGGCCCTGGGCCTGTCCGGCTTCGAGACGGGTGTCGTCGTCATGCCGCTCGTCGAGGGCGAGCCGACCGACACGCCGAGAAGCCGGAGGGCCGCATCCGAAACGCCCGCAAGCTGCTCACGACCGCCGCCCTCATCATGAGCGTCCTGCTCATCGGCTCCTCGCTCGTGACGACCCTGCTCATCCCGCCCGCCGCGTTCCAGCCGGGCGGCGGGGCCAACGGACGGGCCCTGGCCTACCTCGCGCACCACCTCCTCGGCGAGGGCTTCGGCACGGTGTACGACGTCTCGACGATCGGCATCCTCTGGTTCGCCGGCGCGTCCGCCATGGCTGGCCTGCTCAACATCGTGCCGCGCTACCTGCCCCGCTACGGCATGGCCCCGGACTGGGCGCGGTCGACGCGACCTCTCGTGCTCGTGCTGTCGTTCATCGCGGCGCGTCGTGACGCTGGCCTTCGGCGCGAACGTCGACGAGCAGGCGGGGGCGTATGCCACCGGCGTGCTCGCGCTCATGACCTCCGCCGCGATCGCCGTCTTCCTCACCGAGCTGCGGCGAGGTCACCGGGCCGCCGCTGGGTTCTTCGCCGTGGTCAGCGCGATCTTCGTCTACACGATCACGATCACCATCAGGCAGCGGCCCGAGGGACTCGTCATCGCGCTCATCTTCATCGCCCTCATCATCGTCATCAGCGTCTGGTCACGCATCGTGCGCTCGACCGAGCTGCGGGTCCAGCGGGTCGTCTACGACGACAGCGCGAAGGCCATCCTCGACGACGCGGCGCTGCGGTCCCCAGCCGCTGCGCTTCATCGCCAACAAGATCAACGAGGGCGACCGGGACGAGTACCGGGCGAAGTCGCTCGAGGTCCGGATGCACAACCACCTCAACGCCCGTCAGGGCGCGATCTTCCTCGAGGTCGAGATCAGCGACGCGAGCGACTTCGCGACGACCGTCCACGTCGGCTCGGCCGTCGTCGGCGGCCACTACATCCTGCGCGCGACCGGCCCGTCGGTGCCGAACGTGCTCGCTGCCGTCCTGCTCGACGTGCGCGACCGGGTCAGCAAGCCGCCGCACATCTACTTCGAGTGGAGCGAGAAGGCGCCCGGCCAGAACGTGCTGCGCTTCCTGCTCGCCGGCGAGGGCGACATCCCCCCGCTGACCCACGAGATCATCCGGCGTGCCGAGCCCGACGCAGACCGGCGACCGCAGGTGCACGTCGGCGGCTGAGCCCGTCGGCGCGATTCCCGGGCAGCGTTCCGTCCCTCCTTGCCCTGTGCATTGGGTCTCCAGGTGACCCAGCTGGTACCGATCGCGGGCTGGGTCACCGCATGACCCAACGCACAGTCGGTGGGGACGCTGCCGCGCACCACCCCCACCTGCTGTCCACACCCCCAGCGGGATGCGACCTGGATGTCCACAGGAAGATGGTCGGCCTCCCGCCCACGTTCTCCTGGCCTGCACGGTGGATCCATGACCGTCCCCATCGGCCACGGGCCTGACGCCTTCGGCAATGCCCTGAGACATGCGCGCCGCACCTACCTGCTGAGCCAGCGGGCGCTTGCCAGCCGGCTCGGCGTCCCGCACAGCCGCATCTCCCGGCTCGAGGGCGGCCATCACGGCATCACGCTCGAGTCCGCCATCTCGCTCTACCGAGCGCTGGGCTTCAGCATCGGCCTGTTCCACCTCTTCCCCTGCCCGGAGAGCGACGAGGTCAAGCCCCGCTGCCACGACTGGGAGGATGACGGCGCCGTCGGACTCGTGGATGCGGCTCTGCGCGCGTTTCCGGCCCATGCTGCGGTCGGGCCGGGCGTTCCGACGTGGTGGGGGGCGCGCCACGGCTGGGGAGCGTCGGACCGGGAGGACCTCTGGTGGTTCCGCAACTACCGGTCGCCGCCGGTGCTGGCGGCACGGCAGGATGGCCGCATGTCCGACAGCGATGGCGCAGGCAAGACCAGCGAGATCAGTGAGGCCAGCGAGATCAGTGAGGCTGCGGCGGCCTATGCCGCCGTGCGGCCCGAGATCGAGGCCGCGACGGCGCTCTTCGTCGACATGGTGACGGGCCTGCTCGACGACGCCGGCATCAACTACCTCAGCGTCAGCGGCCGCACCAAGTCCGTCGCGTCGTTCGCCTCCAAGGCGGAGCGACGCGATGACCGCGGCCTGCTCTACCCGAACCCCCTGGTCGACATCACCGACCAGATCGGCGTCCGCGTCATCACCTACGTCCACGACGACGTCGCCGCCGTCGCCGAGCTGCTGGCCGAGGAGCTCGCCGTCCTCGACGACCGCGACATGGGCCTCGAGACCGCGCGGGCCGGACGCTTCGGCTACGCGAGCCGCCACCTGCTCGTCGTCGGTCGACGCGAGCCGGACCGTGCCGCCCGGCCTACGAGCCGCTGCGCCGGCGGAGCGCGTCCGTGCAGATCCGCACGGTGCTGCAGCACGCGTGGGCCGAGTTCGAGCACGACATCCGCTACAAGGGCACCGTGCCCGAGGAGCACGCGCACGAGCTCGACCGCCGCTTCACCCTGGCCGCCGGGCTCATCGAGCTCGCCGACCGGGAGTTCTCGGCCATCCGCGACCGCCTGCAGATGGCACTGCCGGCGAGCCCGCCCGACCCCGCCGAGCAGGACCAGCGGATCAGCGCGCAGGACCTCGCCAAGTTCCTCGCCTCGAAGTACGCCGGCGCCGGGTGGGCACGCACCGACCACTACACGTGGGTCTCGGGCCTGCTGCTCGAGCTCGGCATCACGTCGGTCGACGCCCTCGCCGAGGTCATCGCGCCCGTCGACGGCGCCGACCTCATCGAGCGGATGGGCTACAAGTACCCGCCCGGCGCGGTCCGCCGCCTCGACGACGCCCTGCTCGCGACCTTCGGCACGCGCTACCTCGACCTCGAGGGCAACGCCCACCGCCGGGCCTCGCTCGAGGCGCGACTCGGGCGGCTCGCCGCCGGCTGACACGCGCCGAGCCGAAGAAATCTCAGTCCAGCGTGTCGATTCCGTCCGGGCGAGTTCGTCAGGATGATGTGGCGAGGGTCGCCACCTGCGCAGTCTCCCGGCTGCGCACCTGTTCGAGAAGGAGCCGGCCATGGCCGACACGTACGTCTACCTGATCCACGAGGGCGACTGGGACTCCGACGCCTACCTCGGCGGCCAGCCCGAGGCGAGCCCCGCGGGCAAGGACCCCGCCGCGCCCGGCGCCGCCGCCGACATGGACGCGTCGTTCCCCGAGCACAAGGCCTTCCAGAAGGCCGTCGTGGACCTCGGCGCCCGCGTCGTCGGGGGCGCCGCCCTGCAGAGCTCGCGCCACGGCGGCACCGTGACCCCCGGCGCCAAGGGTCGCCTCGTCGAGGACGCCGTCTACACCGACGGCCCGTTCCCCGACACGTCCGAGGTGATCACCGGCTTCTACCTCGTCGAGACCGACGACGAGGACACCGCACGCCGGGTCGCCGCGCTCGTGCCGACCGGCGGCCACATCGAGTGGCGCAAGGTCTTCCCGACGGGGATGTGAGTGCCGCTCGGGACGGGTGAGTTCGAGGAGGCGTGGCCGCGCATCGTGCGCGCCCTCGCCTCCTTCACCGGGAGCCTCGACGACGCCGAGGAGTATGCCGCCGAGGCCGTCGCGCGCGCCGCCGCCCACGAGCGGGACGGCGGGCGTCCCATCGAGTCGTATGCCGCGTGGTGCACCTCGGTGGCCAAGCGGGCGTGGCTCGACGATGCCCGGCGACGCTCCGTGGAACGTCGGCTGGCCCCCGAACTCGCCCGTCCCGAGGCGGAGCGCACCGCCATGGACGCCGACAACCTGTCCTTCCACGCAGGGGAGGGACTCGACGACCGCCTCGCCCTGCTCTTCGTCGCGTGCGACGAGGCCATCTCCCCCGCGTCCCGGATGGTCCTCGCCCTGCGCGTCGTGTGCGGCCTGACGATCCCGGAGATCGCCGGCCACCTCGGCATCCAGGAGACGGCCGCAGCGGCGCGGCTCACCCGCGCGAAGCGCGCTCTCGCCGAGGCCCGAGGGACGTTCCACGTGCCCGAGGCGATCGAGCGCGAGCGCCGTCTGCCGGTCGTGATCGCCTGTGTCGCGGGGATGTTCACGGTCGCGCACCGGACCGTCCTCGACCCCGCGGACGCACTGGCCGACACCGGACGGCAGGCGCTCTCGATCGCCGACGCGCTCGTCGCCGCCTACCCCCACGACACCGAGGTGCGCGGCCTGCGTGCCGTCATCCGCCTCGGTCTGTCCCGGCGCCCCGGTCGCGTCGACGACTCGGGTACCGGTCTCGCGCTCGACGAGGTCGACCGGTACGCGCTGGGACGTGGCGCTGCTGCGGGCCGGGCTGGACGACGCCACCCTCGCGGCCGCCGGTGACGGCCGCTTCGCCATCGAGGCCGCGATCGCCGGGCTGCACTCGAGCGCGGCCGTCGTTCGAGCGCACCGACTGGCCGCGCATCGCCCAGCTCTACGGCGCGCTCGAGGACCGGTGGCCCTCCCCCTCGGTTCGGGTCGCTCGTCTCGTCGCCTCCGCCCACGCGATCCTCGCCGACGGGCGGCTCCCTGGACGCCGTGGAGTGCCGAGCTCGCTTCACTCGAGAGTGGCGCCCCGGCATACGCCAGTCGTGACGCGAGCCTCGCCCTCGCCGACCTCGAGTGGCGCACGGGACGGCGGGAGCAGGCGGCCGCGCGCTATCGCGACCTCGCCGAGGTCATCCGGTCGAGCCGCTGCGGCGCTTCTGCCTGCGCCGGTCCGTCACTCCCCCGTGACGCCGTCGACGGCCTCGCGGAGGAAGTCCGCGTGACCGTTGTGGCGGGCGTACTCCTCGATCATGTGCAGCAGGATCCAGCGCAGCGTGAACTGCTGCTCGACGGACTCGTCCATGATCCGGCGGAGCTCCTCGGGGCTGTCATCACGCGCGGACGTCATCTCCCAGTCGCGGTCGGCGTCCCAGTCGGCACTCGCCCACGGCTCCGGCATGGGGCGGGAGGGTGTCGCGGTGGGAGTCGCGGTGGGAGTCGAGGAAGGCGACAAGGGTTGTGGCCTCGTCGGCGGCGAGGGGCGGGTCGGTGCGCCCGGTCTGCGGGGATGTCGTCATGGCGACCGACGCCAGTGTCCGGCCCTCGATAACCGCCTGCCGATCTCATCCTCACGGGCGCACACTGGGCGCGTGCCAGCATCGAGCCAGTGGGTCGCGTTCCTCGTCGCGTCGATCCTCTTCATCCAGGTCCCGGGCCCCAGCCTGCTCTTCACCATCGGTCGCGCCCTGACCGTCGGGCGTCGAGAGGCGCTGCTGTCGGTCGTCGGCAACGCCGTCGGGGTGACGGCCCAGGCCCTCTTCGTGGCCGTCGGTCTCGGCGCGGTCGTCGCGGCGAGCATCACGGCCTACACGGTCATCAAGGTGGCCGGTGCCGCCTACGTCATCTGGCTCGGCATCCAGGCGATCCGGCACCGGCACGAGGCGCGCGAGGCCCTCGAGGCGCAGGTGTCGGCCAAGCGCGGCCACGCCCTGCGCATCGGGTTCCTCGTGGGAGTGACCAACCCGAAGACGATCCTCTTCTTCGTCGCCTTCCTGCCGCAGTTCACCAACGCGCGTGCGGGACACGTCGCGGTGCAGATGGTGGTCCTCGGCGCCGTCTTCGGCCTCATGGCGATCTGCAGCGACAGCATGTGGGCACTGCTCGCGGCGCGGGCCCGGGAGTGGTTCGCCCGCAAGCCCGACCGCCTCGAGAAGCTCGGCGTCACGGGCGGCGTCATGATGGTCGGCCTCGGCGCCACCATGCTTGCGCGCGAGTAGCCCACGCGCCCCGGCGAGATCTGTTTGACTGAAACGGTGGCTCCCCCTCAGGTCGCGTCTGCTGCAGCCGGCTCGAACCCCTCCAGCGGGTCCGCGAGCACGAGCGTGCGCTCGAGCAGGTGACGAAGGCGTATGCCGCCCTGCCGCCCGACCGGCCCGTGCGGCTCGCCAAGCGCACCTCCAACCTCTTCCGCACCCGCACCGCCACCGACGCAGCCGGGCTGGACCTGTCCGCGTTCCGCGGCGTCGTCGAGGTGCGGCCCGGCGTGGACGGTGGCCCGGCGACCGCCCTGGTCGGCGGCCTGACGACCTACGAGCAGCTCGTCGACGAGCTGCTCCCGCACGGCTACGTGCCGCTCGTCGTGCCGCAGCTGCGGACCATCACGATCGGCGGGGCCGTGACGGGTCTCGGCATCGAGGCGCTCGTCGTTCCGCAACGGCCTGCCCCACGAGTCCGTGCTCGAGATGCGGATCCTCACCGGTGACGGGGAGGTCGTGACGGCGACGCCTGACGGGGAGCATGCCGACCTCTTCCGCACGTTCCCCAACTCCTACGGGTCCCTCGGCTACGCCCTCGACCTCGTCATCGAGCTCGAGCCGGCCCGACCGTACGTCGCGCTGCGGCACGTGCGGTTCGACTCGGTGCGGGCGCTCACCGACGCGGTGGGCGACGTCATGGCGTCACGGTCGTGGGACGGCGACCGGGTCGACTTCGTCGACGGCGTCGTCTTCGGGCCGACCGAGGCCTATCTCAGCCTCGGCCGGTGGACCGACCACCTCGAGGGCCAGGCCCGACCGAGCGACTACACCGGGGAACAGGTCTTCTACCGCTCGATCCAGCAGCGCCGCACCGACGTGCTCACCGCCCACGACTACCTGTGGCGCTGGGACACGGACTGGTTCTGGTGCAGCCGGGCCTTCGGGGCACAGAACCCGACGGTGCGCCGGCTCTGGCCCACCCACCTGCTGCGGAGCGACGTCTACTGGAAGATCGTCGCCCTCGAGAACCGCCACCACGTGATGGCCCGCATCGACCGGCTGCGCGGCCTGCCGAGCCGTGAGCGTGTCGTGCAGGACGTCGAGATCCCGCTCGAGCGCACGGCCGAGTTCGTCGACTGGTTCCTGCGCGAGGTGCCGATCGAGCCGGTCTGGCTGTGCCCGATCCAGCTGCGTCCGACTCCCGGCTCGCCGCCCGACGAGACCCCGTGGCCGCTCTACCCGATGGCGCGCGGCGAGCGCTACGTCAACGTCGGCTTCTGGTCGAGCGTCGTGATCGAGCCCGGCGCGAGGGAGGGCGACGTCAACCGCCGCATCGAGGCCGAGGTGACCCGGCTCGGCGGCCACAAGTCGCTCTACTCCGACGCGTACTACGACGAGGCGACCTTCGCCGCCCTCTACGGCGGCACGGCATACGACCCGATCAAACGCAGGTACGACCCGAGGGGACGGTTCCCCACGCTCTACGAGAAGGCGGTGCAGGCTCGATGACCTTGACGGTGGGACAGGCATTCGACCGTGTGTTCGGCTCCGAGGCCCCGGTGCGGGTCGTCGCGTGGGACGGCTCGGAGGGCGGCAGCCCCGACGGGCTCGTGCTGCGGCTCACCACCCCGGAGGCGCTCAACCACCTCCTCGATCGCGCCCGGCGAGCTCGGGCTGGCCCGCGCGTACCTCACGGGCGACCTCGTCATCGAGGGGATGGACGAGGCGGACCCGTACGACGTCCTGCGCGTGATCAGTGACGGGCTCCCGGCACGTCGTCCGAGCCGGCACGACGCGGCCGAGCTCGCGCGCTTCGTGGCCCACCACCGCCCGCACCCCCCGGCGCTCCCGCCCGAGGAGACGCCGAGCCCGCTGCGCCGCCTGACCCAGGGCCTGCGCCACGCCAGGACGCGTGACGCGGCCGCGATCAGCCACCACTACGACGTGTCCAACGCCTTCTACGAGCTGGTGCTCGGTCCGTCGATGACCTACACGTGCGCCTGCTTCCCCACCGAGGGGGCCTCGCTCGAGGACGCTCAGGCGTACAAGTACGACCTCGTCGCGAGGAAGCTCGGCCTGCAGCCGGGCATGCGGCTGCTCGACGTCGGCTGCGGCTGGGGCGGCATGGTGCGCCACGCCGTCAAGCACTACGGCGTGACGGCCCTCGGGGTCACCCTGTCGCGGGAGCAGGCCACCTGGGCGCAGGCCGCGATCGAGGCCGACGGCATCGCCGACCGGGCCGAGGTCAGGCACGGCGACTACCGCGACGTCACCGAGCGCGGCTTCGACGCGATCAGCTCGATCGGCCTGACCGAGCACATCGGCGTCGGCAACTACCCGGCCTACTTCCGCTTCCTGCGCGAGCACCTGCGTGACGAGGGCCGGCTGCTCAACCACTGCATCACCCGCCCCGACAACCGGCACCCGGGACTGCCGCCCCGCGGCTTCATCAACCGCTACGTCTTCCCCGACGGGGAGCTGACCGGCAGCGGCGACATCGTGCGGGTCATGGAGGACGAGGGCTTCGAGGTGCGTCACCACGAGAATCTCCGTGAGCACTACGCCCGCACGTGCGCGGCGTGGAACGCGAACCTCTCGAAGAACTGGGACGAGTGCGTCGAGCTCGCCGGCCTCGGCACCGCCCGCGTCTGGGGGCTCTACCTCGCGGGGTCGCGGCTCGGTTTCGAGCGTGGCGGGATCCAGCTGCACCAGGTCCTGGCCTCCCGCACGACCGGCGAGGGCGTGTCGGGCTTCCCCTTGCGTCCTCGCTTCGAGCCGGCCGACGGCTGAGGGCTGCGGGGCCGCTGTCAGTCGGACCCGCCGAGGTCGACGTCGTAGGCCTCGTAGACGAGGTCGCCACCCTTCTGCCGGTGCCGGACGAGCCGGCCGACGAGCACGGTGAGCTCTTCACGGAAGATGGGGAGGTCGGCCATCGTGCCGCCGTGCTCGAGCACCGCGAGGTAGCCGTGGATGGCGCCGTGCAGGTCGCTGTGCTCCTCGAGCAGGCGCGTCACGCGACCGGACAGGCGCGGCGCGCTGTGGCGGGCGCGGTCGTAGATGCCGCCGGGGCTCTCGGTGAGCGCGATGTGGTCGTCGAAGTCGTGGGCCAGTTCGGCGAGGGCCGCGCGCACCCGCTCACGCCACGCCCCGCCGCGCGCGATGGGCGCCTCGAGTGCGAGGTCGACGGCGGCGACGGACTCGCGCAGCTCCGACCGATGCCGGCGGACCCGGTCGAGGTAGACAGCAAGGTCCACCGCTGTCTCGACCCGGTCGCGATCGAACTCCCGCACGTCGATCGGTCCCGGCGCGGCGAGGGCTGGAAGGGCAGCGTTCGGCTGGACGTTCATGGGGGACCTCCGGTGCCCTCAATGGTCGCCCTTCGGTGCCCGGTCCGTCCAGAGCCCAGGACGGGGAAGCTCGGCCGGCCGTCAGGCCAGGGACAGGAAGAGCTTCTCCATCTGCGCCACATCCATCTCCTCGCCCTCGGGGTTGGCCAGGCACTCGCGCAGGCCGGTCGCGATGACGGCGAACCCGGCGCGGTCGAGCGCCTTGGAGACCGCGGCGAGCTGGGTGACGATGTCCTTGCAGTCGCGCCCCTCCTCGATCATCCTGACGATGCCGCCGATCTGCCCGCGGGCGCGGTTGAGGCGGCGGATGACCGACTGCATCTCGTCGAGGTCGAGCTCCACGGCATTCTCCTGGGGTCGTCGAGGGTGACGTCTCATGATACCCCCCGCCGTATGCCGTCACTCCCGTCGCTTGGGAGCGCTCAGCTCGAGCGCGGCGCGTACATGATGAGCGCGACCCCGACGAGGCACACGAGCGCGCCGGCCACGTCCCACCGGTCGGGCCGGAAGCCGTCCGCCACCATGCCCCAGAGCAGTGAACCGACGACGAAGACGCCGCCGTAGGCAGCCAGGATCCGCCCGAAGTTCGCGTCCGGCTGGAGGGTGGCGACGAAGCCGTAGAGGCCGAGCGCGACGACCCCCGCACCGGCCCAGAGCCAGCCGCGGTGCTCGCGCACGCCCTGCCAGATGAGCCACGCACCGCCGATCTCGGCGAGGGCGGCGAGCACGAAGAGCAGGATCGAGCGGGTCACGGTCACGCCGTCATCGTCGCACCGGCAGGGGTGTCAACGTCGGTTGACGAACGCGGCGGCGACGGCATAGGGTGTCAACTGAGGTTGACAGGCCGCGAAGGGTGACCGCAGTGACGATGGAGGTCGACGACGTGCTCAAGCTGGCTCGGGCCACCGGTGACGACGACCCGCGCGCGGCCCTGGCCGCCGCGAGGGAGCTGCGGCGGGCAGCCGACCGCACCGAGGCCGCCGTCGTGCGCCGCGCGCGCAACCAGGGCCTCGCGTGGGCCGAGATCGCCGAGCAGCTCGGCGTCAGCAGGCAGGCGGTCCACAAGAAGTACGGCCGCCGCTAGGCCGCCGGCGTCAGCCCTCGCGCCGCAGCACCACCACCGTGTCGAGTGCGACCCTCGTCCCGTCGTCCGTCTCGACCGGGCGTTCCCGGATGCCCGACTGCAGGGCGGTCACCGGCAGGCCGTCGGCCCGGTCGAGGACCTCGTCGGGGTCGTAGAGCACGGCCCGCTCGCTCGGGCCGCCCCACCCCTCGGCGAGGTTGCGGCCCGCGTGGCCGATGACGACGACGCGGCCGCCCGGCCGCACCGCCTCCACCGCGGCCCGCAGCGCCTGCCGCCACTCGTGGGCGGGCAGCTGGAGGTAGCAGATCAGCGCGAGGTCGTAGGCCGCCGGGCCGCCTGGCGCCGGCTGCGTGGCATCGGCGACGAGCGGGGTCAGACGGCTCGCGTCGCCACCGAGCCGGTCCGCGGCCAGCGAGCGCATCCGGTCGACAGCCACCGACGAGTAGTCCGACGCGACGACGGTCCACCCCTGCTCGACCATCCAGATCGCGTTGCGGCCCTCGCCCGCGGCGAGGTCGACCGCGTGGCCGGGTGTCAGCGGCCCGATGATCTCGGCCACGAAACGGTTCGGCTCGGCGGACCACACGAGGTCGTGGGCGGCATACCTCTCGTCCCAGTACTTGGCGTCCACGTGCCCTCCTCGTCGTTGGCAGCGTCGCGCGACGCCGGCGAAACCCATTGTGCCGCCACGGGTCTCGTGCGTCACGAAACCGGTTGGGTCGTTCGGGCCGCGCGTAGCGTGGATGGCGGAAAGGCAACCATCATGACCGTCCACGTCGACGATGCGCCGACCACCATCGCCGACGACGTGGGCACTGCTGCTCAGCCGAGTGAGTCGAGCCACGGCTCGAGGTGCCCGAGCACGTCCTCGGGCGCCTCGAGCTGCGGCGTGTGACCCACCCCGTCGAGGTATGCCGTGCGCCAGGCCGGGTTGAGCCGTGCCGCCCGGCGCGCGGCCGAGATCGGCACGAGCCGGTCGTGCGTGCCGTGGATGAGCAGCACGGGCACCTGCAGCTCGCGCATGATCCGGTCGTACTCGCGGCGCCCGCGCAGCACCCGCAGGAGCGAGCGGGCCGCGCCGAGGAACTCGGCCTCGGGGTCCGGGAGCGAGCGCCGCCAGGCGGCGAGCTCGATGCCCGCTGCCACGACGTCCTCGTCGGCCCGGGAGGGGTCGGCGAAGCACAGCGCCACGGTGCCGAGCACGCGCTGCCGGTCGCTGAAACGGGTGTTGTAGTGGGTCAGCACCAGCTCGCCGACCCGCGGAACGGCATACATCGCGAAGGTGGCGGCGACCTGCGGGTCGAGGCGGGCGCCGGGGTTCGGCAGGGCCGGGTCGACGAGCGCGAGTCCGGCGACCTGCTCTGGGCGGCGGTCGGCGAGCAGCAGGCTCACCATCCCGCCCATCGAGTTGCCGACGAGGACCGCCGGGCCGCCGAGCACCTCGTGGACGAAGCGACTGAGCAGGGCGGCGTTGTGGTTGACGCTCGTGTCCCGACCGAGCGCCGGGGTCAGGCCGAACCCCGGCAGGTCCAGCGCGACGACGCGGCGGCGCTCGGCGAGCGCGGGCGCGATGCCGACCCAGTTGAGGTGCGACCCGCCGAGTCCGTGGACGAGGACGACGGGCGGCAGCTCGTGCCCCGCCTCCGGCGGGGTCGCGGGTCCGCCGAAGTCGACCCACTGGACGGGACCGTCGAGGTCGGCGGTGCGGCTGACCCCGCCCCACCGGGAGGCGAGGTCGAGAGGCGTCATGGACGGCGGTGTCGTCATGACGGCAGGTTACCGCCGGTCACTTGCGCTCCGCCGCGGCGTTCGCCGCGCGGGCCCGCAGGTGGCGCGCCTGCGGGGCGTTGTCACTGAGGTCGGCCGCCCGCTCCCACGCGGCCGCGGACTCGGCCGGCCGCCCCAGCCGGTCGAGCAGCTCGGCTCGCACGACGTGGAGGGGGGCGTATGCCGGGAGGTCGAGACCGTCGAGCAGGCCGAGCGCCACCTGCGGGCCGTCGAGCTCGGCGACGGCGACGGCCCGGTTGAGCCGGACGACGTCGGTCGGCGCGAGGCGAAGCAGGTGGTCGTAGAGCGCGACGACCTGGGACCAGTCGGTGTCCGCCGCGTCCGCGGCGTCGGTGTGGACGGCGTTGATCGCGGCCTGCAGCTGGTAGGGGCCGGGGGCGCCCCGACGCAGGCACCGGCGGACGAGCGCGTGACCTTCGGCGATCATGGCCGCGTCCCACAGCGAGCGGTCCTGGTCGGCGAGCCGCACGAGCTCGCCGGAGGCGTCGGTGCGCGCCGGACGGCGGGCCTCCGTCAGAAGCATGAGCGCGAGCAGACCCACGGCCTCCGGCTCGTCGGGCATCAGCTCGACGAGCACGCGCCCGAGCCGGATCGCCTCGGCGGCGAGGTCGGGACGGCCGAGGTCGTCCCCCGCCGTCGCCGTGTGCCCTTCCGTGAAGACGAGGTAGAGGACGGCGAGAACCGACGTGACGCGGGCGGGGAGGTCCTCGTCACGCGGCACCCGGTACGGGATGCCAGCCGTGCGGATCTTGCTCTTGGCCCGAACGATCCGCTGGGCCATCGTCGCCTCCGGGACGAGGAACGCGTGGGCGATCTCGGGCGTCGTCAGGCCGCCGAGCAGTCGCAGGGTCAGCGCCACCTGCGCCTCCCGCGAGAGGGCGGGGTGGCAGCAGGTGAAGACCAGGCGAAGTCGTTCGTCCTTCACGGGTCCCTCCTCGTCCGGGCCGTCAGCCGGATCGGCTGCGTGCAGCGCCACCGACTCGGCCTGACGCGCCTCCCGCGTGGACTCGCGCCGGAGGCGGTCGACGGCCCGGCGGCGAGCGGTCGTGATGATCCAGCCTGCCGGGCTGGGCGGCATACCCTCGCGGGGCCAGCGCTCGACGGCCACGGTGAACGCGTCCTGCACGGCGTCCTCGGCGAGGTCGATGTCGCCGAGGGCCCGGATGAGCACGGACACCGCCCGCCCGTGCTCGGCACGGAAGACCCGGGCGATGTCCGCGCTCGTGACAGCCATGACGTCGGTGCCGTCAGCGGTCGGTCGGCGCCTGGCCGGGCTCGCCCTCACCCTGGAACGGGCGCACCTCGACCGGCAGTCCGGTCGCCTTGGCGATGCGCTCGGCCCAGCCGAGGACGACGTCGTAGTCGCCCGAACGGACGATGGAGACGCCCCCGAGGTGCTCCTTCGCCTCGACGAACGGTCCGTCGGTGAGCACGGCGTCGGCGACCGCGCCGGACGTGCGGATCGTCGTCGCGCTGCCCTGGTCGGCGAGCCCACCAGCGAACACCCAGCCGCCGGCGGCGCGGATGTCGGCGTTGACGACCTCGAGGTCGGCCATGACCTGGGTGAGGTCGAGGTCCGCGGGCGGCGGCCCGTCGGGCGAGAAGAGGCTGATGAGATAGGTCTTCATGGTGATCTCCTCCTGCCGGCGCTGCCGGCCGGTCCCGGGTGCACCCTCCGTGCACCTCCACCCACTACACGAACGCGGTCCGGCGAAATCGACAGATCGGCGGGGTGGCCGCGGCGATCAGGGGCGGGGCCGCTGCTCGACGAGGCCGACGAGGTTGCCCTCGGAGTCGACGACGAACGCCATCCACTCGTCGGTGCCCACCGGGCCGAGCGTGTCGTCGTCGTGACCGAAGATGACGTGCGGCTCGCTGCGCACCTCGACCCCGGCCGTGCGCAGCCGGGCCACCGTGGCCTCGAGGTCGTCGACCCGCAGGTAGTGCAGGGCGCTCGGCGCGCCGGCGTCGAGGAGCAGTCGCACGCCGTCGAGGTCGAAGAAGACGAGTCCCGGCGGGTCGTACGTCGCGAGGGGCTCCGCGCCGAGGAGGTCGCGGTAGAAGGAGGTGGCCCGGCCGAGGTCGTCGGCGTGCTGGGCGATCTGGACGAGTCCCATCCACCGACGGTAGCCCGGCCCGACACAATGGGTCCATGACCGATCACCGGCCCGTCGAGACCTGGCTCACCGACATGGACGGCGTCCTCGTCCACGAGGAGGACGCGATCCCCGGCGCCGCCGAGTTCATCACTGCGCTGGAGCAGTCCGGCAGGTCCTTCCTCGTCCTGACGAACAACTCGATCTTCACGCCGCGCGACCTGCGGGCCCGCCTGCTGCGAAGCGGGATCGACGTGCCGGAGAAGGCGATCTGGACGTCCGCGCTCGCGACGGCGCAGTTCCTCGCCGAGCAGCGACCCGGGGGATCCGCCTATGTCGTCGGCGAGGCGGGGCTGACGACGGCCATGCACGACGTCGGCTACGTCATGACCGACCGCGACCCCGACTACGTCGTCCTCGGCGAGACCCGCACCTACTCGTTCGAGGCGATCACCCGCGCGGTCCGCCTGATCGAGCAGGGCGCCCGCTTCATCGCGACCAACCCCGACCCGAGCGGGCCGAGTCCCGCAGGCACGCTGCCTGCCACCGGGTCGGTCGCGGCCCTCATCTCGACGGCGACCGGCCGGCAGCCCTACTACATCGGCAAACCCAACCCGCTCATGATGCGCAGCGCCCTCAACCGCCTCGACGCGCACTCCGAGACGACGATCATGGTGGGCGACCGCATGGACACCGACATCATCAGCGGTCTCGAGGCGGGACTGCGCACCGTCCTCGTGCTCACCGGCTCGACGAGCCGCGAGCAGGTCGAGCACTTCCCGTACCGCCCGAGCCGCATCGTCGCCTCCGTGGCCGACCTCGTGCAGTTCGTCACCGACGAGGACCGCGAGCAGCGCTGAGCCGCAGGGCAGCCCTTGAGCCGCAGTGCGAGATGGCGCGAGTGGTGCCGCGACTGGTCGCACATGTCAGGAAGTGGGCACTCGACCTACCCTCCCGTCGAGTGCACACTTCCGAGGCGCTCGAGCAGCGTCAGCTCCGGCGGAACAGCCGGCGCCACCACGGGCCCTGCGTCTCGAGCTCGGCGGCGCGGGCTGTGGCTCGCTCCTCCCTGGCCCGGCGCCGCTCCTCCTCGAGCTCGGCGCGCAGCGGTCGCCAACGCTCGACCATCTCGTCGACGTCGAGCGTCTTGGCGATGAGGGGCGGCAGGTTCCCCACGGCCGGGCGCAGCCGGTCGGCGAGGACGCGCGTGTTGTAGTCCTCGATGATCTCGCGCACCTGCGCCTCGGTGCGGACGTCGACGAGGGACTCGGGGTAGCCCGATGCCTCCTTGCGCAGCGCCAGCGCTCCGGGCAGCGCACCGCCGAGGTCGAGGTTCTCGCGCGCCGCGAAGCGCTTGACCCACCAGTCCGGGTCGCCGGAGTCGCTGAGGTCGAGGGGCTTTCCGGCGCCGGGCAGGTTGTCGAAGTCCCCGCGCTCCTGTGCCTCGCGGATCTGCTTCTCCACTGGGCTCTCCCAGTACGGCTGGCCCGTCATGCGATCCACGCTAACCCAAGGATCCGACGTCGACCTCGTCGACCTGCAGGCCCGCTCCTGTCACTGACGGGCTGTCATGACGAAAAGCATTGTGTTGCAAGGGATTTGATCGGCTTTGCTCTTGATCTTGGATTCGAACACCTGTACGATTGAGGCATGAGCCAGAGTGCGGAGCGGATCGAGGAGGACTGGGACCACGTCGCGTCCCTGGCCGCCGATCTGCACGACGCACACGCGCGGCTCGTGGACTTCGTCGCAGCAGTCCTCGCCGACGGGTCGTGGCAGGCCGCGGGCCTGCGTTCACCCGAGCACTGGTTGATGCTCCGTGCCGGGCTGTCGCGAGGCCAGGCTGCTGCGGTCGTCCTGCTGGGCCGTCGGACCGGTGAGCTTCCCGCGACCGTCGCAGCGCTGCGGGAGGGCCGCATCAGCCTGGACCAAGCGGCGGTCGTGGCCCGGCACACTCCGGCCGAGTTCGACGCGACCGTCGCCGAGTTCGCCCAGCACGCGACCGTGACGCAGCTGCAGCGCTCGGTCAGCCGATACGACTTCACCCTCCACCCCGACAGCGTCGCCGACGACGACGGCGCCCTCCCCGGCGAGCTCGTTCCCGACGGGCAGGACGGTCACGTCGATGACCAGGGGCCGGAGCCGGCCGCACCGGCCCACCTGAGCATGAGCGTCGACGGCGAGGGCAGGTTCCGGTTGCGCTACGACGCACCGGCTGAGGTCGGCGCCCTCGTCGAGGCCGCCCTCGCCGAGGCCAAGGACCACCTCTTCCACACGCTCAGCGCTGAGGGCGACGGCGTGGGCGGCATCGTGGACGACGAGCAGAAGCGATCCCTGGACGGCGACGTCAGCGACCCGGACCGGTTCCCCAGCGACGGGGGACGCCCGCGCGTCACCTGGGCTGACGCGCTTCTCCTGCTCGCCACCCGGTCCCTCGACGCAGCGGGCTCGAGCGACTCGGGTGGCGCCGGCACGCAGAGCGCGCTACCGGGTGCAGGTCCACCTCGACACCGACGGCGGCTGGCTCACGGCTCGACCCCGCCTCCCGCAGTCGATCGTGAGGGGCCTGACCTGCGACGGGACCCTCACCCCCGTGTGGGAGACCGACGGGCATCCGGTCAACGTCGGCCGCGCCCAGCGGGTCGTCCCGCACCGCACTCGGGTCCTCATTCTCGACCGGGACCGCGGCTGCCGATTCCCCGGTTGCGGCTCGACCCGGAATCTCGAGATCCACCACCTGGTCCACTGGCGAGACGGTGGGCCCACCGACGACGGCAACCTCCTGGCCCTGTGCGCCTTCCACCACGACGGGCACCACCGCCGCGAGTTCACCATCGCCGGCGATCCCCGCCGCCTCGACGGGCTCGTCTTCCAGACCTACACCGGACTGCTCATCGGCCCACCGCGTCCACCTCGCCTGGCCTCGGCCGACGAGCCCGACCGGAAGGATCCGCCGGAGCGACGCAGACCACGGTCCCGGCTCGGTCGGCGCTATCCCGCCCCGACCGGTGGACCGCTGCACCTGCACCTCGTCGACTTCACGCCGACCTGACGACGACGTCGTGACGAGCGTCGGTCTCGCTGCGCTCGACTGGGCGGTGCTCGTCGTGCACGGCCCGACCAACGGGTCATCATCGTTCACGGCGCGACCGCGGTGCCCCCTCGGGCAGCAGGCCGCGGACTCTGGTCCCGTCATGGACACGAAACGAGGATCCCGGGCCGGGACCGATGAGCGTCCTGCGCGCCATGACTGCCGCTGACCTCCCGAGGGTTCCCGCCGTTCCCGGAACTGCTGACCTACGACCGCCCGCTGTCCGACGGGGATGCCTGACCCACCTCTCCGGAGCGATGTCGCGCGCGATGGGACTGCACGACCGCGATGACGACGCACACGACCAGCCCCAGGAGGATCAGCGGACCGGCAGCCAGGAGGCCGAGGAGCACCACGGCCTCCGAGGGCGGCAGGGAGCAGCCGAAACCGATGCCGCTGCACCCGCCCGTGGCGCTGTGGTCCGGGAGCACCACGTGCAACACGAGCACGAGGAGCGCCGGGAGGACCCAGAGCACGCCGAGGGCGAGGAGGTGCGGCCGAACGCTGCGTGCTGCCACGGCGCCACCCTTGCCCACCTTGGCCGGCGCCGCATCGGCGTCCCTACTCAACCGGCGACGGCTACAGGTCCTTACGGAGGTGCACGTCGGCCGAGTCCGACGTCGGGACTCCCTCCCAGCGGAAGATCTCGCGATAGCCCTGCTTCTCGTAGAAGCCCGGCGCCTGGAACGTGAACGACGTGACGAAGACGTGGGTGCAACCGCGCGCCCGCGCCTCGGTCTCGAAGTCGGCGAGGAGCCGTTCGCCCAAACCCGTCCCGCGTGCCTGCTCACGCACCCACGTCATCCCGATGCCGGCCGCGACGCCCCAGGTCCAGCCGCTGACGCCGGCCACGAGCTCCCCGTCGCCGTCGACGACCCGGACGGTCAGCTCGCGCGCCGCGGGCGTGCCCACGGTCGCTGCGGCGTTCACTGCGTCCAGCTCGTCGGACAGTCGCTGGTCGAGGGTCGCGTCGGCCTCGCCGACGACCGACCGATAGCTCGTTGCCTCACCCATGACGGGCAATGCTGTCACTGGTCCGGTCACAGCCGCGCGATGACCTCGTCGAGCATCGACTCGGTGAGCTTGCCCGTGAAGGTGTTCTGCTGGCTGACGTGGTAGCTGCCGACGAGGCGCACCACCCTCCCGCCGGAGGTCGTCAGCACGGCCTCGGCGCCGTGGCCGAAGCGCGGCTTGGGTCGAGGCACGCTCCAGCCTCGCCGACGAGCAGCACCGAGCGCCGCGTCCCAGGCGATCGACCCGAGCGCGAGCATCGAGCGCAGCCGTGGCTCCGACAGCTCGAGGTCGCGGTCGAGCCAGGGCGCGCACGTCGCCTTCTCCTCGGTCGTGGGCTTGTTGGCCGGTGGCGCGCACCGGACGGTCGCGACGATGCGCAGTCCCGTCAGCACGAGGCCGTCACCCGACGCGACCGACGTCGGCTGGCTGGCGTACCCCCCGCGGTGGAGGGCGGCATACAGCCAGTCGCCGGAGCGGTCGCCGGTGAACATGCGCCCGGTCCGGTTGGTGCCGTTGGCCGCCGGCGCCAGACCGACGATGAGCACCTCCGCGTCGGGGTCGCCGAAGGACGGCCCCGGGCGTCCCCAGTAGGGCTGGTCGGCGAACGCCGCGCGGCGTCCCCGGGTGGCGACCGACTCGCGCCACTCGACGAGCCGCGGGCACGCGCGGCACACGCTGACGCGGGCGTCGAGCTCGCGTATGCCGTCCGCCGCCTTCGCGAGTCGGCGCACCTGCGCGGGGGTGGCCGCCACAGGCGTCTCGGCTGCGGCCGGGTCACCGGGCCATCCGGAGCCGGCCGGGACCGGGGACAGGAAGAGGCCTCCCGTGACGGGGTGCTGGGCCGGGTTCGGCATGGCGGCAGGGCACATGGCCCCCACGGTAGGCGGGACCCGCGCAGACGGCATACGGACCCGGCGACGTCGTGAGACGGTGCAGGCAGGAGCTGACCGGTGAACCGGAGCCGGCCCGCAGGCGTCTCCGGTTCAGGGAGCCCCAGTGAGGAGGTGGCGGCGGCATGCCGCTGGACGACGAGGCGGTCGCGGAGATCTACCGCGAGCACGGGCCGATGCTGCGACGCGTCGTGTGGCGCGCGACGAGCGATGCCAACCGCGTCGACGACATCGTCCAGGAGGTCATCCTGCGCGTCTGGAAGCAGGCGCCCGAGGCCGAGAACCTGCGCGCCTACCTCATCACGACCGCCCGCCACCTCATCGTCGACCAGTACCGCGCGGCCGGTCGCCGTCCGCAGCAGGCCCAGCTCGTCGACGTCGCCGAGCAGGACTCCGCGCTCGACCGGGCGCTCGACCAGGTGCTCGTCGAGGAGGCCCTCGGCCGGCTGCAGGCCAACCACCGTGAGATCGTGCGTCACCTCTACTATGAGCGGCTGACCGTCGCCGAGACCTCCGAGCGGGTCGGGGTGCCCGAGGGCACCGTGAAGTCTCGCGCCTACTACGCCGTGCGCAACCTGCGCGTCATCCTCGACGAGATGGGAGTGAACCGATGAACCCCGGATCGGGCGACGTGCACGCCCTGCTCGGCGCCTACGTGCTCGGTGGCCTGTCCGACGAGGACCACCGCACCTACAGCGAGCACCTGCGCACG
Source organism: uncultured Actinomycetota bacterium (assembly GCA_963849965.1). Classification (GTDB taxonomy): domain Bacteria; phylum Actinomycetota; class Actinomycetes; order Actinomycetales; family Dermatophilaceae; genus Terrabacter. The sequence goes on from CAWKJV010000018.1 coordinate 308,625, forward strand.
TGCGGACCGTGCCAGGCGGAGCTCGGCCAGGTGTCCGGGCTGCCCCGGCTGCTCGACCTGGCCGGCCCCGAGGGCGGTCCCCACCTGGCCGACGGTCCCGCCGCCGTTCCGGAGCCCCTCTCGTCCGAGCAGGGCGACGCGCGCGTCACGACCCTGCTCGGCGAGGTCGCGCGGCGCCGTCGCCGCCGGCGCACCTGGCTCACGGCCCTCGCGGCTGCGGCAGCGGTGATCTTCTTCGCGGGAGGCGCGTGGCTCGGCCCGTCGCTCGTCGCGACGACCACGCCGACGCTGCCGACGGCGCCGCCGGCCGCGGCGGCGGAGCACGTGGCGGTGGCCGCGGTCCCCGGCAGCTCGGTCCGGATCGACGTCGCGCTGGTGAAGCGCGGCTGGGGCACCCAGCTCGACATCGACTGCGAGGACATGCCGACCAACGGCGAGCTCGCCCTCTGGGTCATCGACGCGAAGGGCCGGGCCGTGACTGCCGCCTCGTGGCGCGCGACGGCAGCTGGGTACTCCCGTGTCACCGGCGCAACCGCCCTGAGCCCCAAAGAGATCCAGACCCTTGAGGTGCGCACCGGCACGGGGAAGGTGCTGGCCTCCGCCCGGACGTGACCGCGCGCCTCAGAGCCCGTGGGGCAGTGTCGTCCCGGGTGGCGTGACACTGACCTTCGGCCCGTCGAAGGTGACCTCGCTCAGCCACATGGTGCGGCCGGGCACCTCGGACCCGATCGAGTCCGGCGCCCACGCGTGGTAGACCATGAAGACCCTGCCGTCCTTCTCCAGCAGCGCGCAGTGGCCCGGCCCGGCGGCGACGTCGGTGCTCGTCAGCACGGGGTCGGTGTCCTTGGTGAACGGCCCGGTCGGCGACGTGGCCGTCGCGTGCCCCACGGCGTACTTGTCGCTGCCGTAGTCGTTGGCGGAGTAGAAGAGGTGGAAGACCCCGTCCCGCTCCCAGACGAAGGGTGCCTCGATGAGCTGGCCCTCCCACGGGAGGTCTTGTCGCAGGAGGCGTTTCGGCTGACCCTCGAGCCGCAACCCATCAGCGGAGAGCCGCTGCACGGAGATCCACGTGTCGACGCCGACGGCGTTGCCGTCGTTCTTCCAGTAGAGGTAGGCCGTGCCGTCCTTGGCGACGAACGGTGACGCGTCGATCGAGCCGCCCTGGTCCTGCTCGCAGACGAGGGGTTTGCTGCTCGTGTCGCGGTAGGGGCCCTCGGGGTGGTCGGCGACGGCCAGGCTGATGCACTGGATCGCCGGGTCGGGCGCCATCGTCGTGTAGTACATGACCCACTTCGGGCCGAAGCGGTGCGCCTCGGGCGCCCACACCTTGCCGGGCGTGCGTCCACGACGCCACCTGCGGAAGGGCGTCGCTGCCCTGCGTCCACGTGGCGAGGTCGTCGCTCAGGATCGTCTGGACGTTCATCCCGTTGCCGTTCGTGGCGATGGCCACCCACCCCCTCCCGTCGGGGAGGATCTGCGGGTCGGGGAAGTTGCTCGGCCAGACGGGATTCGTCGCCGCCGGAGCGGCGTGCGGGGCGGGGGTGGTCACGGTGTCTCCGGAAGGGGTCTGGGACCCGCCCCCGCAGCCGGCGAGCAGCACGCCGGCGAGGGCAAGGGTCCGCGCGGTCGGGATGGTCCGGGCGGTGCGGGTGCGTCTCATCCTGCGCCCGGGTCGGCCGGCCAGCTCGACGCGAAGAAGCGCAGGTAGTCGACCTCAGCGGTGACCGCGGGGCTGGCGCCGCCGTGCGCGACGAGCCCGATGCGCGGGTCGGTGCCGGCGCGGAAGGTCCACGTCGCGCCCCAGGTCCAGTGCACGCCGTCCCGGCTCGTGGCGGCGCGGTAGAGGTGCTCACCGGCGGCGTTCCGGTGGTGCGCGAGCCGCAGCCACAGGGTCGGCGCCGACGTGCCGATGACGGCGCCGCCGTAGCTCGTCGGGACGCCGGGCCCGGGCGCGGCGTGCGGGTCCGCAGCCGTCTCACGGCCGAACTCGGTCTGGCGGGTGTTCCAGATCGCCACGTTGGACAGCCGCGCGAAGTCGTCGTCGTTCTCGTAGGCGACGAGCCCGACCTGCTGGTAGTTGCGGACGGTGTCGACCCCGAGGTCGAGCGTCGTCTTCGCCTCGGCGATCCAGTCGCCGTCGCCCGGGGTGTCGTGGAGCAGCACGCTCGCGGTGTTGCCACCGCCGACGAGGTCGGTGCCCTCGACGGGCCAGCGCAGGCTGCCGCCCGAGACGGTGACGGCCGGGTTGCCTCGCACCCAGGTGAAGCCGGCGAGACTCGGGTCGCTGAACTCCTCGGAGTCGAGCAGCGCCCCAGCCTCGGGCACCGGCACGAGGCTCGCGGCATCGGCGGCCGCCGGGTTGACGACGACGTTGTCGACGACGGCCGCGCTGCTGCTGAGACGCACCGGAGCCGAGTCGGGACGGGCGTCGCCCGTGACGCGCACTCGCGCCACGACGTCGGCGAGGTCGCTCTCGCTCACCTCCGCGGTCAGTCCCTCGGCCGTCGCCTCGACGGTCAGCGTGCGCCAGGCCCCGCCGGGGAGGGCGGGCAGCGTCGTCGTCGCCGAGCGGACGGTGCCGTCACGGTCGACCTGCGCCGTGAGGCGGCCACCCTTGGGGTCGAGCGTGACCTTGACAGCCGGGTTGCCGCCGAGCAGGACCCGCAGCGGCTCGGTGCCGCGGTGGTCGAGGCGCACGTGGAGCGGGCCTGCTGGGGCGGAGGCGCTCGTCGACGCCGTGCCGTGGACGAGCGCCGTGGAGCCGGTGACGGCGTCCGCGGGCCCGTCGACCAGCCCCTTGAAGCCGGCCGCCGACGGGTCGGTCGGGGTGATGCCGAGCCCCGAGCCCAGGGCCGGGGCCGGCTGCGGGGTGTCGGAGGGGCCGGCACCGGCGCGGGTGCGGGGCCACCCGTCGACCCAGTCGAGACGGTCGAGCAGCATGGGACGACGGTTGATCCCGAACGGCGTCGTCAGCCACGGGTTGTTCCGGTCGACCGCGTGGTAGGCGATGAAGTCACGCCCCTCGGCGTCCGTGACGACGGCGTGGTGGCCGGCCCCGACGAAGCGGTTGCCGTTCTGCGTCAGCACGGTGGTGCCGCCGACCCGCGACGTGAGCAGCGACGTGCCCTCGGCGTCGACGAACGGTCCGAGCGGTGAGCCAGACCGGCCGGCGAAGACGGAGTAGCCCGTCGTCGGGCCGGCGCAGCAGTTCGCGGCCGAGCCCATGAGGTAGTAGAAGTCGCCGTGCCGCACGACGTAGGAGCCCTCGTACCGGTTGTCGACGGCGACCTGCGTGGCCGTGCCGACCGGCGTCAGGCCGTCCGCCGACATCCGGGTCACCCAGAGGCCGCCGAAGTAGCTGCCGTAGTAGAGGTAGCGCTGGCCGGCGGCGTCGGTGAACCCCGCCGGGTCGAAGGTCCAGAGGAAGCCACCGCCCGCGGCTGGACGGGGCGGCACCGCGGGCGCGTCCGTCGCGGTCCACGGGCCGGCGGGCGTCGGCGCCGTCGCAACCCCGATCGCCGAGTCGTCGCCGGGGTTGAGCGTCGTGTCCGTGACGGTGAAGTAGAGGACGTATCGCCCTGCGACGTAACGGATGTCGGGCGCCCAGAGGCCAGCGGTGGGGGTCGCCCAGGACGGGCGGTTGCCCGAGTCGAAGACGGTGCCGAGGTACTCCCAGCTCGACCAGTCGCGGGTGCGCGCCATGTGGATGGCGCCGGGTGCGTCACCGGCCCTGAGCGGGTCGGAGGTCGCGTAGGCGTACCACCAGCCGTCGCGCCCGCGGATCACCGACGGGTCGGCGAACGTGTCCGAGAACGAGTCCGAGACGGCGTTGTCGTATGCCGTGTGGGCGGGGGCGGACGGCATACGCGATCCCGACGCGGGAGCGGCGGTCGTCAGACCGACGGCGGCGACCAGCGCTGCGAGAGTGGCGGTCAGGGGACGCATGCGGCCTCCTCAGCCCTTGACGCCGCTGCTGGCGACGCCCTCGATGACATAGCGCTGGACGAAGACGTAGAGCGCGAGGACGGGGATCGCGGCGAGCATGGCACCGGCCATGACCACGGGGTAGTCGATCGTGTAGGCGCCCTGGAGCCGGCTGAGACCGGCGGGCAGGGTGAGTCGCTCCGGGGAGAAGAGGACGTAGATCGGCCAGATGAAGTCGTTCCAGTTGGCGAGGTAGCTCAGCACGCCGAGAGTCACGAGAGCGGGCTTCGCGTTGGGCAGGACGATCGACCACCAGGTGCGGAAGGAGCCCGCCCCGTCGAGCCGAGCACTCTCCTCGAGCTCCTTCGGCAGGCCCATGAAGAACTGCCGCATGAAGAAGACGCCGAACGCACCGGCCGCACCCGGCACGACCAGGGCCCACAGCTGGTCGAGCCAGCCGAGCTTGTCGAGGAGCAGGAAGTTCGGCATGAGGAAGATGAAGCCGGGGACGAAGAGCGTGAGGATGATGCCGGTGAAGATCGCCTTCTTGAAGCGGAACTCCATGCGGGCCAAGGCATAGCCGGCGAGCGAGCACACGACGAGGACGAGTGCGGCGTGCATGGTCGCAGCCGCCATCGAGTTGGCGAACCACCGCAGCACCGGGCTGGCGGCGTCCTGGAAGAAGAGGACGTCGTAGGCCCGCAGCGTGGGCTCCTGAGGGAGGTACGTCGGCGGGACCGTGCGCGACTCGCTCTGCGACTTGAACGAGGTCAGGAAGATGAGCAGGAGCGGGCCGATGAAGACGAGGCTGAGGGCCCCCATGCCCAGCCAGAACAGGGGTCCGTTGCGGCGCCTCATGACTTCTTCTCCCTCAGGGCCCAGAAGTTGACGAGCGAGATCAGGGCGAGGAAGACCGCCAGGACGTAGCTCATGGCCGAGGCCTGGCCCATGCGGTACTGCGAGAGGCCGAGGTCGGTGATCTCCATGATCGCCGTGCGGGTCGAGTCGCCCGGGCCGCCCTTGGTGATGAGGTAGCTCTGGCCGAACATGTTGGCGCTCGCCAGCAGCGTCGTGACGATGACGAAGACGAGCACCGGTCGGAGCCCGGGGATCGTGACGTAGCGCAGCTTCTGCCAGGCGCTCGCCCCGTCGATGTCGGCGGCCTCGTACTGCTCGGCGGGGATGTCGGCGAGGCCGGCGAGGTAGATGACGGCGTTGAAGCCGATGGTCCACCAGACGGTCACCGCGGCCAGCGAGATCCACGCCCACGGCTGCGCGGTCGTCCACGCGGTGTCGCCGGGCAGTCCGAGCGCGCCGAGCACGCCGTTGACCATCCCGAACGACGGGTCGAGCAGGTAGCGCCACATGAGGCCCACAACGGCGACACCGAGCACGAACGGCGCGAAGAAGATGGCGCGGAAGAACGTGCGTCCCGGGAACTTGCGGTTGAGCAGGATGGCCAGCAGCAGCGGCAGCACGACGAGGAACGGGACGCTGATGACCACGAAGATGCCGGTCGCCTTCATCGAGTTCCAGAACTGCTGGAACTGTGGCGACGCGCTGTCGAGCAGGTCGGCGTAGTTCTGCAGCCCGACGAAGGGCTTGTTGGGCAGCAGGAAGTCCCAGTCGTGCAAGGAGATCCAGATGCCCAGCACTCCCGGGACCAGCACGAACGTGATGAACAGGATCAGGAAGGGGGCCAGGAAGAGGTATGGCGTCCACCGCGAGCCGTTGATGCTGGAGGCCGCCCCCCGGGAGCGACGCCCACCCGGCGCGGGCGTCGCTTCCGAGGAGGGCCCGGTGGGCTGTGTCGTCACAGCCATGTCGTCAGCCGCCGTACTTCTTCGCGTTGGCCTCGAGGATCTTCGTCGCCCGGCCGGCGGCGTCGGAGAGGACCGTCTTGGGGTCCTGCCCGCCCAGGACGGCCGCATTGACCGCCTTGTCGAACTCCGGCATGGCATCGCCGAGACCGGGCACGGTCGGCGGGAAGTGCAGGTCGTCGATCTGGGTGGCCAGGATCGCCTGTCCTTGAGGGCCTTGAACTCGGCGGACTCGCGCACCGAGTTGCGGGCCGGCACCTGACCGCCCTTGGCCCACTCGAGGCTCTTCGTGCTGATCCAGTTGAGGAAGACGCGGGCCGCTGTCCTGCTTGTTCTGGTCGGGGGTGCGCAAGGTCGGCAGCACGAACTGGTGCGAGCCCGGCCCACGCCGCCTTGGTGCCGCCGATGTTGGGCAGGGGCGCGACGCCCCACTCCAGGCCGGACTTCTCCTTGAGGGTGTTGATGGTCCAGATGCCGTTCCAGTTGAAGGCGGTCTTGCCGTTCTGGAGGGCGACGATGTCGGCGTCCTGGGCGATCTTGCGCGGCGGAGTAGCCCTTGGTGACGAGGTCCTGGAACCAGGTCAGCGCCTTGACGCCGGCGTCGTCGGCCCACAGGACCTGCTTGGCGTCGTCGGAGAAGAGCGTGCCGCCGAACTGGTAGATGAGCGACTGGATCGACAGACCTGCCGGTGAACGGGAAGGGGCTCGCCCAGTGCCCCTGGATGCCCTTGCCCTTCATGGTCTCGAGGGCGGCCATGTACTCGTCGTTCGTCATCGGCGGCTTCTCGGGGTCGATGCCGCCCTGCTCCATGACCGTCTTGTTGTAGAAGAAGCCGAGCGGGTGCACGTCGAGCGGGATGGAGTAGCGCTTGCCGTTGTAGATCCCGGCCTTCCACGGCACGGGTGCGAAGTCGCCTCGTTGAGCTTGAGGGCGGCGGCCACGTCGTCGAGGGGCTGGATCACGTTGCGGGCGGCGTTCGTCGCGACGGAGTCGACGTGCATGATGCCGATGTCGGGGCCCTTGCCGGCCGTGACGGCGGCGGGCAGCTTGGCGTAGTAGTCGGCCCACTGCATCGTGTTCATGCTGACGGCGATGTTCTGGTGCTCGGCGTTGAACTGGTCCACGAGGCGCTTCATGAAGGGGCCGTCGCCGCCGGTGAAACCGTTCCAGAACTGCAGGGCGACCTTGGGACCGGAGTATCCGGTGGCGCCGCCGCCGCCGACACGGCCGGGGCCTGACCGGGGACCGCGCCGAGCCGGAGCCGCACGCGGGAGGCCGGCGATGCCCGCGATGCCGAGCGCCCCCGAGAGGATCGTGCGCCGGGTGAGCGGCGAGGCTGCTGAGGTGGTGTTCGTCATTGAACGGTCCCTTCGGTGAGTCGGATGCAGTGCCAGGAGGTGGGCGGCAGGGTTGCCGTGAGGTGGTGCCGTCGGTGCCGCCGACCGCCGCGTCCCCCGCGCGCGGGGTCACTCGGTCGGGGTGTTCCTCGGTGTTGGTCGCCGAGGGGTCGTCGTCGTGCACCTGGAGGTGCTCGACGAGGGCGTGGGGGGGGGGGTGGCCCCCCACGGCGGCCGCGACGTCGAGCGCGTGCTAAGTCTCGGTGCGGCTGCGGTTGACCACGAAGACGGCCAGGTCGC
>CAWKJV010000019.1:0-9615 GCA_963849965.1 uncultured Actinomycetota bacterium
CCGGACGCGCTTCGACGTCGTGCACCACATTGCGGCGTAGCGCGAGCCGGATCTTGGGACGGCGCCGAACGGCATACGCCCTCATCGGGTATGCGGTTCGGTGCCGCTCGAGCGGCCCCTGAGCTGCCCATGGGCGGCCCTTGAGCTGCCCTTGAGCAGGTGACCCCCGAACGGAAGACTGGCGAGCATGGCTGAGAAGGCGGAGAACGAGCAGGGCCAGAAGAGCGAGAGCCTGCTCACCGTCCTCATCGCACTGGCGATGAACGCGCTCATCGCACTGGCGAAGTCGATCGTCGCGGTCATCACCGGGTCGGCGTCGATGGTCGCGGAGGCCGCGCACTCGTGGGCCGACGCGGGCAACGAGATCTTCCTGCTCGTGGCGGAGCGCCGTGCCGGCCAGCCGCGCGACGCGACGCACCCCTTCGGCTACGGCCGTGAGGCGTACGTCTGGTCGATGTTCGCGGCCTTCGGGCTCTTCGGCGCCGGCGCGGTCGTGTCGGTGTGGCACGGCATCTCGGCGCTCGGGCACGAGGAGCCGGAGACGTCGTACACATGGGCGTATGCCGTCCTCGCCATCGCCTTCGTGCTCGAGGGCGTGTCGTTCTTCCAGGCGACGCGACAGACGCGAGCCGAGGCGCGGACCCGTGGCCTGCGACCGTTGAAGTTCATCGCCAACACGTCGAACCCGACGCTGCGCGCGGTCTTCGCCGAGGATGCTGCGGCGCTCGTCGGTCTCGTCATCGCCGGTGTCGGCATCGGGCTGCACCAGATCACGGGCAACGCGGTCTGGGACGCGATCGGCTCGATCCTCGTCGGCCTGCTGCTCGGGGTCGTCGCGATCTTCCTCATCGGCCGCAACCGCGACTACCTCGTCGGACAGGCGGTGCGGCCGGAGCTGTGGCGGCAGGCGTTCGACGACCTGAGCGGTAGTGACGAGGTCGAGCGGGTCACCTTCCTGCACCTCGAGTTCGTCGGGCCGGGGCGGGTCTTCCTCGTCGCCGCCGTCGACCTCACCGGCGACGACCCGGAGGCGAAGGTCGCCGACCGGCTCGCTGCGCTCGGGCACCGGATCGAGGAGCGCGAGCTCGTCGAGCTCGCGATGATCACCCTGTCGAAGACGGACGCACCCACCCTCGTGCCCTGAGCCCTCGTGCCCTGAGCCTGGCTTCGGTGCTCGCTACTGGGCGGGCTACTGGGGGAGCACGACGAGTCCGATGACGCCGACGAGGTAGAGCACGAGGACCGCGATGCTGTCGATCCCGAGGCGGGCGTGCTCCCTGGCCGGGCGGAAGACGAGGCCGGCCATGTAGACGATCGTCAGGAGAGCAGCGAGGCCGGTGAGGTAGATGTCGGCAGCGTGCGCGTTGGGCAGGACCGACTTGCCGGAGACGAGGACCGCGAGCAGGAACAGCACGGGCAGGAACGCGTTGCCGCCGAAGATGTCGCCGAAGGCCAGCTTGTAGTCGCCCTGTCGCACCGCGGTGAGCCCGGTGCTGAGCTCCGGCAGGGACGTCGCGGCCGCGAGGACGGTGGCCCCGAAGAGGACGCCGGACAGGCCGACCTGGTCGGCGGCCGCGGATGCCGCTCTCCTCGGCGAGTGCGCCGGCGACGAGGGTGGCCAGGGCGGCGGCGCCGAAGACGAGGACGACGCGGGTGGTGCTGACGCCGCTACGGGTGGCCTCGGCCGACCGAGCCTTCTGCGAGTGGCCGCGAGGCTTCGGCTGGCTGTCGGGCGCCTCACCGCTGTTGGACCACGGCAGCTTGGTCCCGGCGCGCTGGGTGAGCATCAGCCCGACCACCCAGACGATCGCGATGAGGACGACGTCGGGCGAGAGCCGGGCGACGACGAGGTCCTTGGGCAGCTGCGTGCCCATGATGACGACCACGAGGACCGCGAGGACGACCGCGCCCTCGATGACGAGCGTCAGGCTCGCGGCCTGGTAGGTCAGGGGCCGACGTTCGCGCACGCCGAACGCATCGAGCGCGACGAGGACCACGGTCTGGATCGCGATGCCACCGAGGATGTTGCTCACCGCGATGTCGAGGTGGCCGCCTGCGGCGGCGCTGTAGGTGATGGCGATCTCGGGGAGGTTGGTCGCCACGGCCAGCAGGATGAGCCCGCCCAGCGCCTGCCCCAGGTGGAGCCGGTCGGCCAGGATGTCGGTGTAGTTCGACAGTGGGATCCCGGCGACCCAGATCACGCCGGCACTGGCGAGGAAGATGAGCAGCTCGGTCCACAGGGGCAGGTGAGGCAGCAGGTTCACCTTTGCACCGTATGGACGCATCTTGGGAACAACCTCAAAGCGGGCGTATGCCGCGTGGTGGCCACTGCGAGCCGGGCGACTACGAGCCGGCCCAAGGTTGCGAAACGTGCAAGACCCGCGCAACAACGCGCATTTCCGATCATCGGTGTGTCACTGTGCTGGTGTGCGCTACACGCGGCATCGGGCCATCACCCACGAGCTTCGGGACGGAGCCGTCTCGGTGCAGGATCTCGTCGTGCGCCTCGGCGTCTCCGCCGCCACGATCCGCCGCGACCTCGCCGAGCTCTCCGACGCCGGGCTCGTGCGTCGGGTCCACGGCGGCGCGGCGCCGCTCGTCTCGCTCGAGGTCGACCGCCCCTACGAGGAGGTCGCCGACGACGCCGCCGCCGACAAGCAGGCCATCGCCCGGCGAGCAGCCGAGCTGGTGTGCGACGGTGACACGGTCCTGCTCGACATCGGGACGACCACGGGAGCGCTCGCCCGCGAGCTGAAGGGCCGCTCGATCACCGTGATCACGCCCAGTCTCGCCGTCCTCGATGCGCTGCGGGGTGACGCGGCCGTCGACATCGTCCTGCTCGGCGGCTCGCTGCGCCGCGCGTACCACTCGCTCGTGGGACCGCTGACCGAGGACGCCCTGCGGCGCGTGCGCGCCTCGACCGTCTTCCTCGGCACGAGCGGCATCGATGCGAACGGTTGGGTGCTCGACACGACCTCGGTCGAGGTGCCGACCAAACGCCTCCTCCTCGAGGCCGGTGGCCGGACCGTGCTGCTCGCCGACCGCACGAAGTTCCCCGGCCAGGGCTCGATCCGCGTCTGCGACTTCACGGCGGTCTCGACCCTCATCACGACCTCCGACGCCCACCACCCGACCCTCGAGATCGCCCGGTCCCACGGAACGGACGTCCTGCTCGCCTGACCCGAACCCCTCCACCACACGACCACCGACCCACGACCGTCGCCACCCGCGTCCCGCCACCCGCGTCCCGCCACCCGCGTCCCGCCACCCAGAGAAGGAGCCCATGCAGATGAAACCCACCTCGACCTCCGGTGCCAGGCCGCGTCCCCGTGCCACGCGCAGGACCGTGCTCTCGGTGCTCGCTGCGTCCCTCACCCTGGTCGGCGCCGCGGCGTGTGACCGGAGCTCCTCGACCGGGGCCAGCCCCACCCAGAACGCCGGGGCCAAGGACGTCACGCTGACGATCACGTCCAACTCCATCGCCGGCGGCAAGAACGCCGACGAGGCCGACTGGTACACCAAGTACGTCATCCCGACCTTCACGAAGCAGCAGAAGGACAAGGGCGTCAACGTCACGGTCACCTTCCAGCCGTCCGGCGTCGACGACGAGCAGTACAAGACCAAGGTCGCCCTCGACCTCAAGAGCCGCGCGGGCGCCGACATCATGGCGCTCGACGGGATCTGGGTCGGCGAGTTCGCCCAGGCCGGCTACCTCAAGCCGCTCACCGACGTCGTGGGGCAGAGCGTCACCTCGTGGGAGGGCTGGTCGCAGATCCCGAAGGCGGTGCAGGCCAACGCGTCCTTCGAGGGCAAGACGTACGGCATCCCCGCGGGCACCGACGGCCGCGTCCTCTACTTCAACAAGAAGCTCTTCGCCCAGGCCGGGCTGCCGGCCGACTGGCAGCCGAAGTCGTGGCAGGACATCGTCGCCGCAGGGATGAAGCTCAAGGCGGTCTCGGGCATCGACCCCATCCAGGTCAACGCCGGCACGGCCATGGGTGAGGCGACGAGCATGCAGGGCGTGCTGCCCCTGCTCGTCGGCACCGGCTCCGAGATCTACGCCGACGGCAAGTGGCAGGGCGACACCAAGGCCGTGCGCGACGTGCTGACGTTCTACAAGCAGCTGCTCGACCAGGGGCTCGAGGACAAGAACTTCCAGCAGGCCGCCAAGGGGCGCGACCAGTCGTTCGCCGCGTTCGCAGCGGGCAAGGTCGGCATCCTCCTCGAGGGCGACTACTTCTGGCGCTCGGTCATCAACCCCGACAACGGGGACGCGCCGATGGCCACGCGCAACACGGACGTCGGTTACGCCTACATCCCCGCGCGCGAGGCCGGCAGCGGCGTCGGCGGGTCCGACTACGTCTCGATGTCGGGTGGCGGTGGCTACTTCCTCAACCCGAACACGAAGTACCCGCAGCAGGCGTGGGAGCTGCTCCAGTTCATCGGCTCCCCGGACGCCATCAACGCCCTGCTCCACGGGTCGGCGAAGGTCACCGCACGGCAGGACGTCAACGAGAAGGTCCTCTCCAGCGACCCGTTCCTGTCGTTCGTCTCGCAGAAGGTGCTGCCGGTCACGCACTACCGCCCGGGTCTCGCGGTCTACCCGCAGGTCTCGCAGGCGCTGCAGCAGGCGACGGCCGACATCGTGTCGGGCAAGAGTGTCGACGAGGCGGCGAAGGCCTACGGCGCCGCCGTCGAGAAGGCCGTCGGCGGCGCCGACAAGGTGGCCTCATCGTGAGGACGACCGGGCACCCGCCCCTTCAGGGGGAGGCGGGTGCCCGGTGACCGTCACGTCCGTCGACGCGGCGGGCCTCGGTCGACGGCGCGCCGCGGGCTTCGTCGCTCCCGCCCTCGTCCTCGTCACGGCCTTCCTCGTCGTGCCGGCGGTCTGGACCGTCTTCCTCGGTATGACGGACTACCGGCTCACCGGCATCCAGGCGGCGAATCCGCAGTTCGTCGGGCTCGACAACTACAAGGCCGCCCTCGTCGATCCCGGCTTCCGCAACTCCCTGTGGTTGACGCTCGTCTTCGTGCTCGGCTCGGCGGTCATCGGCCAGACGATCGCCGGCTTCGCCCTCGCGTGGACGCTGCGGGGGGTGCCCCGGCTCGTCCGTGCCGGCGTCGAGACGCTCGTCCTGCTGGCCTGGATCCTGCCCAGCTCGATCGTCGCGTTCCTCTGGGTGGCCTACCTGTCCGGGGACGGCGGCACGCTCAACGCGCTGCTGCACACCCCCGGCACCGAGTGGCTGCTGGAGTACCCGATGGCCTCGATCATCGTCTTCAACACCTGGCGCGGCACGGCCTTCTCGATGCTGCTCTTCTCGGCCGCCCTGGGCGCCGTGCCACCGTCGCAGCTCGAGTCGGCCCGGCTCGCAGGCGCCGGCACCTTCGCCCAGCTGAGGGACGTCGTGCTGCCACACATTCGTGGGCACGTCCTGACGAACACGCTGCTCATCAGCCTGTGGACCTTCAACGACTTCTCGCCCTACCTGCTCACCGCCGGCGGCCCGAACCACCAGAGCGAGACCCTGCCGGTCTACATCTACACGCAGGCTCTCTACGGCGGCCAGCTCGGCTACGGATCGGCCATCTCCTTCATGATGCTGCTCATCAACCTCGTCATCGCACTCTTCTACGTGCGCCTGCTCCGGGAGCGCCGATGAGACCCGGCTCGGTCGTGGGCCGCCTTGCGCTCGTCGCCTTTCTCGCCGCGGCCGTCGCCTTTTGGGCGCTGCCCATGTTGTGGCTCGTCACAGCGCCCTTCGACTCCCGACCGGGTCTGAACGTGAGCTGGCCCGACTGGACGCTCGAGAACTTCCGCAAGCTGTCCGAGAACCCGTACGCGTACTCGTCGCTGCTCAACTCGCTCATCCTCGCGGTCGGCACGATGCTCGGCGTCACCGCGATGGCGGCGCTGGCGGCATACGCCCTGTCTCGCGTGCGCCTCCCCGGTCGCGACACGATCCTCTACGGACTGCTCCTGCTCAGCTCGATCGTCACGGGCACCGCGGCGATGGTGCCGATCTTCCAGCTGATGTTCGCCCTCAACCTCGTCGACGACCGCTCCGGGTTGATCCTCGTGCTCACCGGGGGGCTGCTGCCCGCGGCCATCTTCATCCTCAAGGACTTCATGGACGCCACCCCGAAGTCCTACGAGGAGAGCGCGCGCGTCTTCGGGGCCAAGCCGACGCAGGTGCTGCGCCACGTCGTGCTGCCCATCGTCCGGCCCGGCCTCGCCACGATCGCCGTCTGGGCCATGGTCAACGTGTGGGGCGACTTCCTGATGTCCTACATCCTGCTCCGCGACCCTGCGAAGCTCCCGGCCGGTGTCGTGATGTACACCTTCTACTCCGAAGGCGGACAGGCGAACCTGCCTCTCATCTCGGCGTTCTCGCTCGTCTACGCGCTGCCGGTCGTGGCGCTCTACCTGTTCGTCAGCCGACGCTACGGGTTCCGTTTCCATGGAGGCATCAAGAGCTGATGGCCAACATTCGCATCGACGGACTGACCAAGGTCTACCCGGGAGACGTCACCGCCATCGACGGTCTCGACCTCACCATCGCGGACGGGTCCTTCTTCGCCCTCCTCGGACCCTCCGGCTGCGGCAAGACGACACTCCTTCGGACCATCGCGGGGCTCGAGGACGCAACGGGAGGCTCCATCCACATCGGCGACCGCCACGTCACGAAGATGTCGCCGGGCGAGCGCAACGTGGCCATGGTCTTCCAGGACTACGCCCTCTTCCCCCACATGAGCGTGACCGACAACATCGCCTACCCCCTGCGGATCCGCAAGGTCGGTCGGACCGAGCGCGCAGCCAAGGCCGCCGACACCGGCGCCGGCCTCGGGCTCACGGGGCTGATGGAGCGTCGACCCGGTGAGCTCTCCGGTGGCCAGCAACAGCGGGTGGCCCTCGCTCGGGCGATGGCGTGCCAGCCGGACGTCTTCCTCCTCGACGAGCCGCTGTCGAACCTCGACGCCCGTCTCCGGCTCGAGGCGCGGACCTTCCTCAAGCGGCTGCAGCGCGACCTCGACGTCACGACGGTCTTCGTGACCCACGACCAGAGCGAGGCCCTCGCCATGGCCGATCAGATCGCCGTCATGGAGGCCGGCCGCATCCGCCAGCTCGGCACCCCGTCGGAGATCTTCCGGCGCCCCGCCAACACCTTCGTCGCCAACTTCATCGGCTCCACGCCGATGAACATGCTGCCCGGCGAGCTGTCCGGCGGGCGCTTGCAGGTGGGCGACCGGGAGCCGGTCGACGCCGTCGCTGCCGGGTGGGCGGCCCGCGACTCCCGCGACGGCGCGGTCACGGTCGCCTTCCGCCCGGAGTACGCGCGGGTTGACGAGGAGGGCCCGCTCGCCTTCAAGGGTGAGGTCGAGACGAGTGAGAACCTCGGCGCGAGCGTGCTCATCACCGCCCGCACCCGCGACGACCACCGCGTGCAGGCCGTCGTGCCCGAGGGATCCGAGCCGGAGCCCGGGGCGGCCGTGTGCATCAGTCCGGTGCCGGGGCGCGTGCTCGTCTACGACGAGGGCGGCGAGCTGCTGGCGTCATGACGGACGCGACACCACAGGCGTCAGGACGGGCGTCAGGGCGGACGCCTCCTACGACACTGCTGCGCCTGACGCAGCACTGGCGGCCGGACGACCGGGCGGAGTCCCAGGTCCGAAGGGTCGCCTTCGGCGTGCCGCGCGAGGTGGGCGCGGTGGAGATCCTGATGACGTATGCCGCGGGGCCGGGTGCCGTGCTCGACCTGGGCCTCGAGGGGCCGCGGGGATACGTCGGATGGTCGGGTGGGGCGCGGAGCCGCGTCGTCGTCTCGGAGGGGTGGGCGACGCCGGGCTACGTGCCCCAGCCGGTGGAGGCAGGGGCGTGGTCGGTGCTGGTGGGGCTGCACCGCGTGCCTGCTGACGGTGCGGCGATGGAGCTCACGGTGCGGGTCGTCGACGACACCGTGGTGCACGAGCACCGGCGAGCCGAGCCGGAGGACCCTCCGGCAGCGACGGCTTCACGTGGCGCGCGTCGCCCACGTCGGCTGCCGACCGTGGACGGGATGCGGTGGCTCGCTGGGGACTTCCACGCGCACACGGTGCATTCCGACGGCGTGCTGTCGGTCGGTGGGCTGGCCGCGCTGGCGGCGTCACGGGGGCTCGACTTCCTGGCCGTCACCGACCACAACACGACGAGCCATCACGCCCACCTCCCGGAGGCCGGGCGCCGGCACGGCATCGTGCTCGTCCCGGGGCAGGAGGTGACGCGGGACGTCGGTCACGCCAACGTCCTGGGCGACGTCGGCCTCGTCGACTTCCGGAGCCCGCCGGAAACCTGGACCCAGCAGGCCGAGAGTCGGGGCGGCGTGCTGTCGATCAACCATCCGCTCGCCGCGGACTGCGCGTGGCTGCTGCCGGTCGATCGTCCGCCGGTGGCCGAGGTGTGGCACTCCTCGTGGGCCCAGGTGCCGACGTGGGGAGCACCGCTGGCCTGGTGGCTGCTCACCCCCGAGACCGTGCCCATCGGCGGCAGCGACTTCCACGAGCCGGGTCATGACGGGCTCCCGGGATCGCCGACGACGTGGGTCCTCGCCGAGGGCGACGACGTCGTCGAGGCCGTGCGCGCCGGGCGGACCGCGGTCAGTGAGTCGGTCGACGGGCCCCTCGTCATTCGCGACGGTGACGAGATCGTGGCCCTCGACGCGGAGGGGCTGCTCCTCACGGGATCGGGCCGGCCGCGCCGCCGGGTCCTCGGTGACCGCCTCCGCGTGCCGGGGTGGTCGGTCCCTGTTGGCTCGAGGACGACGACCGGGTCGTGCACGCCCTCTGCGGGTGAAAGTGGGCACTCGACTCTCCGGAGGGGAGTCATCCCGAGGGGGCATCCGGAGAGGCTGGCAGTAATTGTCAGGGGTGGAGCGGGGCTCCGATCCCTACTCTCACTGCGGCGATCTCCCACGGGCGCAGCGGAACCCGGACGCGACCATCGGCCATGTCGAGCTCACTGCTGGGCGTGCCGAGCGTGCCGCGCCCGTCGACGAGGGCGGCCACGTGGACCGGCACCGCATCGGACCCGAGCACCGCGACGGTGGGCTGGTCGGACATGTTGACGACCCGCACCTCGACGGCCGTGTCGGCATCGGTTCGGCGCCGCAGCGACACGAGCTCGACGCCGGCGCCCAAGAGGGTCAGGCCCTCGACGGACGGCAACGCTCCGTCGGCTGGTCCGACCCCGCGGGCCATGACGACCGGGTGGAGGTAGGCCTCGGTCGCCTGGGCGACCTGCGCTGCGGCCCACGAGCCCTGGTGCGGCATGACGGCCAGCGAGAGGTGGCACGGCCCGAGCGCCTGCGCGTCGGGTGTCGGCAGCTGGGGACCGGCCGGCTCGCTGCGGTACGGGTGCACGTTGCGGCTGAGGTAGCCGATCGAGCGCAGCAGCGTCACCGCGATCTCCGTGCCGTCGCCGAGCTCGCCGGATCCACGGGGTCCGCGGAGTCCACGACCTCGTACTCCACCGTGCGGCCGAGGAGGACCGCGACGCCTCCCGCGTCGACGAAGCGCTCGGCCGGGAAGGTCGGCAGCGGGTGCTCCCCGACCGGACCGGCCTCTGCGGTGCGACCTCGT
>CAWKJV010000020.1:0-76151 GCA_963849965.1 uncultured Actinomycetota bacterium
AGGCGGCAGCCACCGCGCGTGCCCACGGGGGCGGCCTGGCGCTGGCGCGACGCCGACCGGTCATGGTGGCCGGGCTCGTGCTGGCCTCGACGGTGCTCGTCGTCGTCAGCGTCCAACCCGACCTGCTGCTCCGGCTCCTCGGCTGACACCCCCGGCCGGGGCCCTGCGGTCGGCACGCTCCCAGCCAACTCCCAGCGGGAACACCGTCCTCGGGTCGGTCGTTCACCGGACATGCACAACCACTTCAACGGGCTCAAGACGGCCGCCCTCTTCGGCGGCATCTGGGCCCTCCTGCTCGGGATCGGCGCGCTCGTCGGTGGCGGGCGCTTCATCTGGGTCTTCGCGCTGATCGGCGTCGCGACGACCTTCTACGGCTACTGGAACAGTGACAAGCTCGCCATCCGAGCCATGCACGCCTACCCGGTCTCCGAGGCGCAGGCGCCGGTGATGTACCGCATCGTCCGCGAGCTCTCCACCGCTGCGGGCAAGCCGATGCCGCGCCTCTACATCAGTCCGACCCAGGCCCCGAACGCCTTTGCGACCGGGCGCAACCCGCAGAATGCCGCCGTGTGCTGCACCGAGGGCATCCTCGGCCTGCTCGACGAGCGAGAGCTGCGCGGCGTGCTCGGCCACGAGCTGATGCACGTCTACAACCGCGACATCCTCACGAGCTCGGTCGCCGCCGCGATCGCCGGTGTCATCACCTCGATCGGCCAGATGCTGATGTTCACGAGCATGTTCGGCGGCGGGGGCTCCGACGAGGACCGCCCGAACCCGTTCGCGCTGCTCGCGATGAGCCTGCTCGCCCCGATGGCCGCGATGATGATCCAGATGGCGATCAGCCGCACCCGTGAGTACGACGCCGACGAGGACGGCTCGAAGCTCACCGGTGACCCGCTCGCCCTCGCCTCGGCGCTGCGCAAGCTCGAGGCGGGCGTGGCACGCGCTCCGCTCGCGCCGCAGCAGGACATCGTCAACGCGAGCCACATGATGATCGCCAGCCCCTTCCGCGCCCAGGACGTCACGCGGTTCCTGTCGACGCACCCGCCGATGGACCAGCGCATCGCGCGCCTGGAGAGCATGGCCGGCGGCCCGCTCCACCGCTGAATCCGGTCGGCGACCGAGCGTCCCGGCATCCCGCGCGCCGCCGGTCCCGTCGATCTGGCAGGCTCGGCCCATGCGCAGTCTCACCCTGGCCGAAGCCCGCGAGCGATCCACGCTGATCACCGTCACGTCGTATGCCGTCGAGCTCGACCTCGACCAGGGCGCGGAGGTCTTCGGCTCCCGCACGGTCGTCCGCTTCGCCTGCGCCGAGCCCGGTGCCGACTCCTGGGTCGACCTCAAGGCGAGGTCCGTCGAGACGATCTCCCTCAACGGTGCGCCGCTCGACCCGGCGAGCGTCGCCGACGGCCGCCTGGCGCTCACGGGCCTCGCCGCCGACAACGAGCTCGTCGTCGCCGCGACGATGGCCTACAGCCACGACGGGCAGGGCCTGCACCGGGCCACCGACCCCGCCGACGACCTCGACTACGTCTACGGCCACCTCTTCCTCGACGCCGCCCCGAGCGTCTACGCCTGCTTCGACCAGCCCGACCTCAAGGCCCCCTACGACGTCACCGTCCACGCCCCGCTCGACTGGACGGTGCTCGGCAACGGCGCCGCCGAGCAGACGAGCCCCGGCACGTGGACCCTTGCCACGACGAAGCCCCTCGCGACGTACTTCATGACGGTGTGCGCGGGGCCCTTCGTCTCCGTGCGCGACGAGCACGACGGCATACCCCTGGGTGTCCACGCGCGGGCCTCCCTGCGCGAGCCGCTCGAGCGGCACGCGCCCGAGCTCTTCGACGTCACGAAGCGGTCGTTCGACTACTTCCACGGCCTCTTCGGGATCCGCTACCCGTTCGGGGAGTACCACCAGGTGTTCGTCCCGGAGTTCAACGCCGGGGCGATGGAGAACCCGGGCTGCGTGACCTTCCGGGACCAGTACCTCTACCGTGGCGCCGCGACGCGCGACGAGCTGCTGACGCGTGCCAACACGGTGAGCCACGAGATGTCGCACATGTGGTTCGGCGACATCGTCACGATGAAGTGGTGGGACGACCTCTGGCTCAACGAGTCGTTCGCCGAGTACATGTCGCACCGCTGCCTCGTCGACGCGACCGAGTACACCGACGCCTGGGTCGACTCCTCGATCGTGCGCAAGGTCTGGGGCTACGGCGCGGAGCGCTCCCCGTCCACCCACCCGGTCGCGGGCGTCGAGGCTCTCGACGCGCAGAGCGCGCTGCAGAACTTCGACGGCATCTCGTATGCCAAGGGCGCGGCCACGCTGCGCCAGCTCATCGCGTACGTCGGCGACGACCGGTTCATCGCCGGCGTCCGCGCCTACCTGACCGACAAGTCCTACGGCAACGGCACGCTCGCCGACTTCCTCGGCGCGATCGAGACCGCGAGCGGCAAGGACCTCGAGGCGTGGTCCCGGGCGTGGCTGCTGACGGCCGACCGCGACACGATCTCGGTCGACGTCGAGGAACAGGCCGGCGTCATCGAGCGCGCGGTGGTCCGCCGCGAGTCCCCGGCCGACCGACCCGCCGACCGGCCGCACGCCTTCGACGTCGCCGGCTGGACGGACGGGCGCGAGGTCGGCCGGGTCGGCGCGACGATCACGGGTCCCGAGACGACCCTGGACGGGCTCGAGGGCACACCGGAGCCGGCCGTCCTCGTCCCCAACGCCTCGGACCTGACCTGGGCGCGGGTGCGCCTGTCGGACTCGACGGTCGCGGCCCTCCCGACGCAGCTCGCCCAGATCCCCGACGGCCAGGCCCGCGCCGTCGTGTGGTCCGCGCTCATCGACGGCGTGCACGGTGCGACGACCTCGCCCGAGTCGTTCCTCGAGGTGTTCGACGCGGCGTGGCCGCACGAGACGAACTCCTCGATCCTGACTCGGGTCGCGGCCTACGCCGAGCACCGCGTCGTGCCGTACTTCGTCCCGCGTGACCAGCAGGATGCCGCGCTGGCCCGTCTCAACCGCGCCGGGGTGGGGCTGCTCGAGCGCGCGACGGCCGGCACGACCGAGTCTCTCGCGGCGGCCCGTCTCGTCGCCGGCACGAGCGACGACGAGGCGCTGCTGCGCGCCTGGGCCGACGGCAAGGGCCTGCCCGCCGGTCTCGAGGAGGACGGCGACTTCCGGTGGATCGTCGTGCGCAACCTGGCCTCGCGCGGGCTCATCGACGTCGCGGACATCGACGGCTTCCGTGCCAAGGACGACACCCTGCAGGGCGGCCTCAACGCGCTCATGTGCCGTGCGAGCCTGCCCCGTGACGAGGCCAAGGCGTGGGCGTGGGAGCAGCTGACCGGGCGCCAGGGTCGCTCCAACTACGAGATGGTGCACCTGGCCCGCGGCTTCTGGGCCGCCCCCGACGACGCGCTCGTCGCCGACTACGTGCCGCGCTACTTCACCGACGTCCCGGCCATGTCGGACTGGGTGGGCGAGGACGCCCTGTCGCGCGTCGTCCTCGTCGCCTTCCCCAGGGTCTTCACGGACGAGACGGCGCGCCTCAGCGCCGAGGCGATCCGCCGCGACGACCTGACACCGGCCGTCCACCGCTCGCTCGTCGACGCGGACGCCGAGCTGCGGGAAGCCCTGGCGTCCCGGGCGACGTTCGCCGCGGCCGTCTGACGGCATGGCGACCCCGACGCGTGAGGCGCGCCGCGACCTCATCGCGTTCATGGCCGAGGTCGTCGCTGACGGCGTCGCCCGGACGAGCCCCGCGCGCACGGGCCCCACGGGAGCTTCGACGTGACCGGCGACGGGGCGAGCTCATGGGTCATCGAGCTGGCCGACGTGCGGGACCCCATCTGTGGGGCGCTGCTGCACGACTACTACGTCGACGTCAGCGACCGGTGGTACCAGGACAGGCAGGGGCGCGACTCGACCCCGGAGGAGATCGAGACGGGCTTCCCCCAGATGCGCAGCGACGATTTGGCGCCCCCGACGGGGGAGTTCGTCGTGGCGCGGCGCGCGGACGATGCCACGGTGCTCGGGGGCTGCGTGGGACTGAGGCTGCTGCGGGACGACACCGGCAGCCGGGTCGCCGAGCTGCGCCGCCTCTACGTGCGCCCGGAGCATCGGGGCGCCGGGCTGGGCTCGGCCCTGCTGGCGTGCGCAGAGGAGATCGCCCGCGTCTGGGGCGTGTCAGCGATGCGTCTCGACACCCGGCTCGACCTCGGAGAGGCCCGGGCGCTCTACCTGCGACAGGGCTGGGTCGAGGTGCCTGCGTTCTCGGACGCCTTCTACGCCGAGGTCTGGTACGCCAAGGACCTCTGAAGCCCGGAGCTCGCTGCAGGGACGAGACCTGCGGGCGGGCCGGGCGTCACGCGGGCGAGTCGGAGGCCGCGTCGGAGGCCGCGTCGGAGGCCGCGTCGAAGGCCGTCGTGTGGCGTGGCTCGTAGAGCATGATGTCGTCGGCCCCCGGCACGGTGAGCATGACACAGGTCCCGAAGCCCCGGTCGACGGGCTGTCCGGCGAATGTCGCTCCGCGAGAAGCGAGCTCGGCCATCGTTGAGTCGAGGTCGTCACACAGGAGTGACATCGCGTGGTGCCGCGGAGAGGTCCACGAGGAGCCCTCGGGTCCGCGTGTGGGGTGGACGCCGACCTCGCTCGGCCCGGTCCCGAAGATGAGCCACGCCTCAGCGCCGGCGGGCTCGCCCTGGGTGGACTGGCCGTCGGCGACGAAGGGCCACCGCAGCACGTCGCGGAAGAACGCGCGCGTCGCCGCGGCGTCGTCGGAGTAGACGAGGTTGTGAAGGGCAGTGATCATGACCTGGACGCTACGCCGCACGCGTGGGGAACGACATACGCCGGGGGCCGCGGGAGGCGTTCGGTCCCCCTCTGCGTTGAGTCGCGGGGTGACACAGCTCGGAGCCCGCGCACGGCAGGTCTGGGCGATGGGTCGGGTTGAGTCGCGTGGTGACTCAACGCAGAGGGGCCGCACGGCATACCTGCGGCTGCGGCTCCAGGCGCAAGCGTCACCAGGGGCTGGGCTCGTAGTCCTTGACGAAGCAGCCGTAGAGGTCCTCGCCGGCCTCGCCGCGCACGATCGGGTCGTAGACGCGCGCCGCCCCGTCGACGAGGTCGAGCGGTGCGTGCCAGCCCTCGGCCGCGATGCGCAGCTTCTCGTCGTGCGGCCGCTCGTCGGTGATCCAGCCGGTGTCGACGGCCGTCATGAGGATGCGGTCGGTCTCGAACATCTCGCCCGCACTCGTGCGGGTCATCATGTTGAGCGCAGCCTTGGCCATGTTGGTGTGCGGGTGACCCGGACCCTTGTAGCGGCGGGAGAACTGGCCCTCCATGGCCGAGACGTTGACGACGTAGGCCCGTCGCGCACCGGCCGCGACGGCCGCGCGCATCGCCGGGCGCAGCCGCGAGACGAGGATGAAGGGCGCCGTCGAGTTGCACAGCTGCACCTCGAGCAGCTCGAGCGGGTCGACCTCCTCGACCTTCTGGGTCCACGAGTTGTTGCGCTGGAGGTCGGGCAGCAGGCCGCCGGCGTCCACGGCGGTGCCCGCCCGGTGGGCCTCGAGGCTGGCGTGTCCGGCCGAGAGGGCCAGCGCCGTCATGGACGCGGCCGTCTGGGCGGCGACGGCGTGCTCGACCGACTCGCCGTCGTGGTGCGCGACGGCGTGGTTGCCGAGGGCGCCCGCGATCGAGGCGGGGTGCGCCTCGCTGATCCGGTCGAAGGTCACCATGTCCGGCAGGGCGACACCGTCCGGGAGCGGTGCCGACTCGAGCTCGACGAGGTTGCTGTAGGCGCCGGGGGAGCGGCGCACCGTCTGCGCGGCGTTGTTGACGAGGATGTCGAGCGGGCCGGCGGCGGTCACCTCGTCGGCGAGGGCGACGACCTGCGTGGGGTCGCGCAGGTCGATGCCGACGATCTTGAGCCGGTGGATCCAGTCGGCGCTGTCCTCCATCGAGGCGAAGCGGCGCATGGCGTCCTTGGGGAAGCGCGTCGTGATCGTCGTGTGCGCGCCGTCGCGCAGCAGGCGCAGCGCGATGTACATCCCGATCTTCGCGCGGCCGCCGGTGAGCAGGGCGCGCTTGCCCGTGAGGTCGGTGCGCTGGTCGCGCTTGGCGTGCGAGCGGGCAGCGCAGTCGGGGCACAGCCAGTGGTAGAACGCGTCCACGAGCGTGTAGTCGCGCTTGCAGATGTAGCACCCGCGCGGGTTGACGAGCTCACCGGCGAACGCGCCGGATGCGTTGGAGACCAACGGGATTCCCTTGGTCTCGTCGTCGATCCGCATGGGCGAACCGGTGGCCGTCGCCTCGATGACCTGGCGGTCGGCCTTGCGTTCCGCCCACGTCTTCGCGTTGCGCCGATCCTTCTTGAGCCGCTTGTACATCAGGGACGCGGCGCGCTTGAGGGTCTCGAAGTCGGGGTCGTCGATCTCGAGCGAGGGGGCCAGGGCGAGCACCCGCACGGCGGTCGCGACGTCCTCGGGGTCGAGGTGCACGACAGCGGCGGGGTCCAGCTCGATCTCGGTGTCACTCACCGCGCAAGGGTACGCGGGCTGCCCCGGCGGCCCCAATCGTCGGCGAAACGCTGGCGATGGGGCCGCCGGGACCGGATGCCGACCCGGCCGAAACGGGTGGCGCGTCAGTTCGCGGTCGACGGCTTGACGGCAAGCGTCACGGAGACGTCCTGGCGCGCGCCGCCGCGGATGACGGTCAGGGTGGCCTTGTCACCGACGGTCATCTCACGGATCTGGGCGACGAGCGCCGTCGCCGAGTCGATGCGCTGGCCGTCGACGGCAATGATGACGTCGCCGTTCTTGACGCCGGCGTTCGCGGCGGGCGTGCTGGGGTTGACGGACACGACCTGAGCCCCCGCGCGCTTCGCGGCGCCGTCCGAGACGACCGTGTCGCGGGTGCTGACGCCGAGGTAGGAGTGCTCGGCCTTGCCGCTCTTGATCAGCTGGTCGGCGATGGACTTCGCCTCCTTGACCGGGATCGCGAAACCGATGCCGATGTTGCCGCTCTGGCTGCCGCCCGAGCTCTGCCCCAGCGAGGCGATCGAGCTGTTGATGCCGATGAGCTCGCCCTTGCCGTTGACGAGCGCGCCGCCGGAGTTGCCCGGGTTGATCGCAGCGGACGTCTGGATGGCGTTCGTCACGACCTCGTCCCCGGACGACTGCTGCTGACCCAGGGGGGACTGGCTCGACGGGCCGGTGCTGACCGGGCGGTCGAGGGCCGAGATGATGCCCGTCGTCACGGTGCCCGAGAGGCCGAGGGGGTTGCCGACCGCCATGGCCGGGTCGCCCACCTTGAGGGCCTCGGAGTTGCCGAGGCTGATCGGCGTCAGGTCGCCGGGGCCGTTGCTCAGCTTGATGACGGCGAGGTCGGTCGACGCGTCGGTGCCGACGATCGTCGCGCCGTAGGTGCGGCCGTCGCTCAGGGTCACGGTGATCGCACCGTTGCCCGTGGCGTCGCCCACGACGTGGTTGTTCGTCAGGATGTGCCCGCTCTTGTCGAAGACGACTCCCGAGCCGGCGCCAGAGCCCTGCTGCGTGGTCACGTCGATGCTGACGACGCTCGGTGAGACCGCGGCGGAGACGGCGGCCCAGTCGGGCGCGGAGGCATTGCCCTGCACGACGGTGGGCGAGCTGTTCTGGTTCGAGTTCGTCGTCGCCGTCGCGGCGGGGGTCGACCCGGTGGCCGTGCTCGGGCCGCCCAGCTGCGTGGCGGCATACGTGCCTCCGCTGGCGAGGACGGCTGCGAGCAGGGCGACCCCGACGGTCTGGCCGAAGCGGTTGTCGCGCTTCGGGGCAGGCCGGCTGCCCTCACCCAGCGGCGGCGTCGGCGGGGCCGGCGGCGCGGGGGGTGTGGACTGGCTGTAGTAGCCGCCCTGCGGGATCTGCTGGGTGTGGTCCTCGGGTGCCATGGTCATGGCTCCTCCTCGCTCTGGTCTGTGGCTCCATCAGACCTACCCAGCTTTGGACTCCGTTGTGGCATTCCTAGGAATCGGCTGTGCCTTGGGCTGCGCCGAGGTGATGCAGCTCACTCTCCTCGTCCGGGCGCTGAACGGGGATCTGCACGACGAACGTCGCCCCGCCACCGGGCGTCTCACGCACCCGAACGCTGCCGCCGTGCGCCTCGATGATCGCGTGCACGATCGCGAGCCCGAGCCCGTTGCCGCCACCCCTGCCGCGACTGCGTGAGCGGTCGGCGCGGTAGAAGCGCTCGAAGACGTCGGCGCGCTCGTTGGGAGGTATGCCGTGTCCGTGGTCGCGCACGTGGAGTGCGACGTGGAGCGCGTCCACGCGGCCGACGAGGATCTCGATCGGGGTGCCCGCGGGGGTGTGGATCCGGGCGTTGGTCACGAGGTTGGTGACGACCTGTCGCAGCTGTTGCTCGTCGGCCTGCAGCTCCGTCGGCTCGATGGGCCCGTTGATGCCGGTGGCGACGATGTGACGGTCGGGCGCGATGGTGCGGGCGTCCTGTGCGGCGTCAGCGGCCAGCACGGCGAGGTCGACGGTCTGCAGCTCGAGCGGGCGCTCGCCGTCGAGACGAGCCAGGGTGAGCAGGTCCTCGACGAGGCCGCTCATCCGGTGCGCCTCGGACTCGATGCGACCCATGGCGCCGGTCACGGCGTCGGCCGTCGGGAGCGCACCCTGGCTGTAGAGCTCGGCGTAGCCACCGACGGCGGCCAGCGGCGTGCGCAGCTCGTGCGAGGCGTCGGCGATGAAGCGCCGCATCTTCGCCTCGTTGGCCTCGCGCACGGCGAAGCTCTGCTCGATGCGGGCCAGCATCGCGTTGAGCGAGCGCGACAGCGAGGCGACCTCGTCGTCGGTGTCGGGCACGTCGACGCGCTGGGTCAGGTCGCCCACCGCGATCTGGGCCGCGGTGTCCTCGATGCGGGTCAGGGGCCGGAAGGTCCGGCGGATGAGGAACCAGCCGAGCGCGGCCGTGACGATGAGGGTGATGGCACCGATCCCGGCGGCATACAGCAGGAACCGGTCGACGGTGCGGTCGAGAGTGCTCAGGGGGAGGGCCAGCACGTAGATCTCGCTGTCCGACTCGTTGAGCTGGGCCAGCGCGAGCCACTCCGCGTCGCCGCTGGTCGAGCTGATCCGGAAGGGGACGCGCCCCGTGACCTTGGGGTCGGACGCCGACAGGTTCGGGATCTTCGCCACGTCCTGCTCGGTGACGGCCTCACCCAGGGAGCTGACCGAGCCGGTGCGCAGGTCGATGATCCGGGTCGTGAACCCCGTGGGCAGCTGCGGGCCGGCCGCACTGAGCTCTGCTGGGTCGATGGACGACAGGCTCGCGGCGTAGACGCGCAGCTCCTGCTCGGTCTGGTTGAGCAGGTAGACCCGCAGCAGGGCGCTGACGACGAGCGAGGTGATGGCCAGGGCGACGGCGATGAGCCCTAGCGTGACCGCGAGCAGCCGCCACCGCAGTGGCATGGCCCGCAGCGGGGGCAGCCTCTGCTTCCGGCCGCCCACGGCGACGGCCGGCTCGGCGGTCACGTCGACCATCCGGTCAGGAGGTGGTCAGCTCGGGGGGCACGCGGAGAACGTAACCCACACCGCGCTTGGTGTGGATGAGCGAGGGCCCGTCGGCGTCGATCTTGCGCCGAAGGTAGGAGATGTAGGACTCGACGATGCCGGACTCGCCGCGGAAGTCGTAGTCCCAGACGTGGTCGAGGATCTGGAGCTTCGACAGGACCCGGTTGGGGTTGAGCAGCAGGTAGCGCAGCAGCTTGAACTCGGTGGGGGACAGGTCGATGACGCGGCCACCACGGCGCACCTCGTGGGAGTCCTCGTTGAGCTCCAGGTCGTGGAAGCGCAGCGTCGCGCCGTCGTCGCTCTGGCCGCGCGTGCGGCGCAGCACGGCGCGGATGCGCGCGATGACCTCCTCGAGGCTGAAGGGCTTCGTGACGTAGTCGTCGCCGCCCACGGTGAGGCCCTGGATCTTGTCGCCCGTCGCGTCGCGCGCGGTGACGAAGACGATGGGCTGCTGGCGCCCGCGGTCACGCAGGCGCCGCGTCACCTCGAAGCCGTCGACGTCAGGCAGCATGACGTCGAGCACGACGAGGTCGGGCTCGGACTCTGCCGCCATGGCGAGGGCGCTGGTGCCGTCGGCGGCCGTCTCGACCTCGAAGCCGGCGAAGCGGAGCGACGTCGCGAGCAGCTCACGGATGTTCGGCTCGTCCTCGACGACGAGCAGGCGGGCCTCTGCGGCCTGTGCTGTCTGGGTGTCCACACCGAACAGTGTCGGCACGTTCGCTGGGAGTTCGCTGGGAGTTGCTCGGATCGCCGCGACAAGCGGCTCAGAGGTCGTCGGCGTCGACGATCCGGTAGGCGTAACCCTGTTCGGCGAGGAAGCGCTGACGGTGCGCGGCGAAGTCCGCGTCGACGGTGTCACGCGACACGATCGTGTAGAAGTGCGCGGTGCGCCCGTCCCCCTTCGGCCGCAGGACGCGGCCGAGGCGCTGGGCCTCCTCCTGACGCGAGCCGAAGGTGCCGCTGATCTGGATCGCGACGCTCGCCTCGGGCAGGTCGATGGAGAAGTTCGCGACCTTGCTGACGACGAGGGTCGTGATCTCGCCGGTGCGGAAGGCGTCGTAGAGGCGCTGGCGCTCCCTGACCGTCGTCTCCCCGGTGATCACCTCGGCGCCGAGCCGCTCGGCCACCTCGTGGAGCTGGTCGAGGTACTGCCCGATGACCAGCGTCGGCTCGCCGGAATGCTGCTTCGCCAGCTTCTCGACGACGGGCAGCTTGGCGTCGGAGCACGACGCGAGGCGGTAGCGCTCCTCGGGCTCGCTCACGGCATACGCCATCCGCTGCCCGTCGGGGAGGCTGACTCGCACCTCGATGCAGTCGGCGGGGGCGATGTAGCCCTGGGCCTCGATGTCCTTCCACGGCGCGTCGAAGCGTTTCGGCCCGATGAGGCTGAAGACGTCGGCCTCCCGGCCGTCCTCGCGCACGAGCGTCGCCGTCAGGCCGAGGCGGCGGCGCGCCTGCAGGTCGGCCGTCATTCGGAAGATCGGCGCCGGCAGCAGGTGCACCTCGTCGTAGACCACGAGGCCCCAGTCGCGCGCGTCGAGCAGGTCGAGGTGCGCGTAGGCGCCCTTCCGCTTCGTCGTCAGCACCTGGTAGGTCGCGATGGTGACGGGACGGATCTCCTTGCGGGCGCCGGAGTACTCGCCGATCTCGTCCTCGGTCAGCGTCGTGCGCTTGATCAGCTCGTCCTTCCACTGCCGCGCACTGACGGTGTTGGTCACGAGGATGAGCGTCGTCGCCTTGGCGGCCGCCATGGCGCCGGCGCCGACGAGGGTCTTGCCCGCGCCGCAGGGCAGCACGACGACGCCGGAACCGCCGTGCCAGAAGCCGTCGACGGCGTGCTGCTGGTAGGGGCGCAGGTGCCAGCCGTCCTGCCGGAGGTCGATCGGGTGCGCCTCGCCGTCGACGTAACCGGCCAGGTCCTCGGCGGGCCAGCCGATCTTGAGCAGCTCCTGCTTGAGGGTGCCGCGCTCGCTCGGGTGCACGACGACGGCCAGGTCGTCGAGTCGCTCGCCGGTCAGCGGCTTGATCTTCTTGTGCCGCAGCACCTCCTCGAGCACCGGGCGGTCCGTCGTGCGCAGCACGAGGCGCGTGCCCTCGGCGGAGTCGGCGACCCCCTCCTTCTCGAGGGTCAGGCGGCCGTAGCGGTCCATGGTGTCGGCCACGTCGACGAGCAGGGCGTTCGGGACGGCATACCTGCTGTGCGTCATGAGGGCGTCGACGACCTGCTCGGCGTCGTGCCCGGCCGCGCGCGCGTTCCACAGGCCGAGCGGGGTGATGCGGTAGGTGTGCACGTGCTCGGGGGCGCGCTCGAGCTCGGCGAACGGCGCAATGGCACGTCGGGCCGCCTCGGCGGTCGGGTGGTCGACCTCGAGGAGGAGGGTCTTGTCGCTCTGCACGATCAGCGGTCCGTCATTCATCGACTCGTCCAACCGTCGGCGGCGTGCGGGTGTTCCCGGGGCGCGAGGTCACGCCTGACAGTATGGGGGCATGCGATCCCCACAGGTCGAGGCGGCGACGGGGCTGCCCGCGAAGGTGACGATCTACGAGGTCGGCCCGCGCGACGGGCTGCAGAACGAGAAGACGGTCGTGCCGGCCGCGACCAAGGTTCAGTTCATCCGGCGACTCGAGGCTGCTGGCCTCGGGACCATCGAGACGACGTCCTTCGTGCCCGCGAAGTGGGTGCCGCAGATGGGTGACGCCGAGGAGGTGCTCGCCGGACTCGGCGCCGACGGGGTGGGCCGGCGGCGACCCGCCCTCGTGCCCAACGAGCGCGGCCTCGACCGCGCCGAGGAGCTCGGGCTGAGCGCGATCGCGATCTTCGGGTCGGCCACCGAGACCTTCGCGCAGAAGAACCTCAACCGGTCGGTGAGCGAGCAGTACGCCATGTTCGAGCCGGTCGTGAAGCGCGCCCTCTCGGGCGGGATGTGGGTGCGGGCCTACGTCTCGATGTGCTTCGGCGACCCGTGGGAGGGGCCCGTCCCGGTCGAGCAGGTCGTCGAGACGGCCGAGCGGCTCATGGACCTCGGATGTCACGAGCTGAGCCTCGGCGACACGATCGGGGTCGGCACGACCGGCCACGTGCACCGGCTGCTCGAGGCGCTCGGTGCACGGGGGATCGGCACCGACCGCGTCGCCGTGCACTTCCACGACACGTACGGCCAGGCCCTCGCCAACACGATGGCGGCCCTGCGCGACGGGGTCTCGATCGTCGACGCGGCAGCCGGAGGCCTCGGCGGCTGCCCCTACGCGAAGTCGGCCACCGGCAACCTCGCCACCGAGGACCTCGTGTGGGCGCTGCACGGAGCCGGGGTCGAGACGGGGGTCGACCTCGACGCCCTCGTCGGGACCTCGGTGTGGATGGCGCAGCAGCTCGGCCGGCCCTCGCCGAGCAACGTCGTCCGGGCCCTCGCCGGCGCCTGAGCGGGCCGAACGGCCGGAACGAACCCGGTTCTCGGCCGCTGGAGGGGGTTTCCCGCCGTCGCTCCGGCCGAGGTGCCCGTCAGGCGGGCGGCTGGTCCATGGCGTGGTCGTCCACCGCGACGGCCAGCCGGTCGTGCCGGCTCGACGTCGGCAGCCCCTTGGGCACCGCCCACGACCGGAGCACACCGCCCTCCTCGAGCCGCAGGTCGAAGTGCGGACGCGGCTTCCGGTGGTCGTGGAGCACGTATGCCGGCCGGTGCCCATCGTGACTCCCGTTGCCTGACATGGGGGCTCAGCTCTCGAGCGTCGCGCCAATGATGCGGTGGACCGAGAAGGACTTCTCGTGCCCGGACTCGTCGGTGGCCCGGACCCGACCGCCCTCGACCCGCTGCGGGTGGATGAGGTGGCGGCTCGTGGCGCCGTGGCCGTCGGAGTAGCCGATCCACACGCCGTGCCGGTCGGCGACCGCGTCGCGCAGCAGCGACAGCGTCACGACGGGGTCCATCGCCTGGATGCGCGGGCCGGGGCGCGTCTCGTCCTCGACGCGCCGCTGGTCGGCCGTGGCCTCGGCAGCGCGCAGCCCGTCGACGAGCGACTGGGTGTGGGGCCGGTCGACGGGAGAGACCATCGGGCCCGGGCCCCGGCGGCGTGACCCGGCGCGGCGGCGTGGCGTCTCGGCATGGACGACGGTGCCGTCCTGGCCCTCGTGCACTGGCGCGAAACCGTTGTCGCGCAGCAGGTCCACGAGCACGCGCGGGTCGGCAGAGGACACGAGCACCGTCGGCGCGAGCCGCCGCAGGCGCAGGGGAGCGAGGTCGCGCGACGCGAGCATGGTGTCGAGCACCGCCTCGTCGTCGGAGCGGATGTACGCCGCCGCGCCGCCGATGCGGGTCTGGCCGTGCTTGCGGGCGACATCGGACACGAGGTACTCGAGCGGCTGGGGCACCGGGGTGCGGCTCGACCGGCGCACCGTCTCGGTGAAGTCCGCGGCGGTCCACCCGGCGTCGAGCGCCCGGCGCACCGACTCGGGCGTGAACCGGTAGACGGTGGCGCCGCCGCGGGACTCGACGTCGGCGGCGAGGCGCATGAACGAGCCGAGGCCGCCGACGAGCGGCCCGGGTGCGACAGCCGTGAGGTCGGCCTGGACGAGGATGTGGTCGACGGGGGAGGGCAGGTGCGCCGCCATGCAGGCCGCCACGTCGTCGACGGAGTCGGGGGAGGCGAGCAGCGCTCGGCCGGCCTCGGACAGGGCGCCGCGTCCGGTCACCCCGAGCCAGTCCGCCTCGCGGAGGACCGCCTCGACGGCCTCGTCGAGCACCGCTGCGGACCGGTTGGGTCGGCGCCAGGCGAGGCGCTCGCGGAGCGAGCCGCGGTCGGGCGCGCTGCCCTGCTCGAGCGAGGCGAGCTCGCGCAGCACCTCGCGGCGGATGGCCCGGATCGCGGGCCACTGGACGTCCGGGCCGAGCGCGTTGGCGGGTCCGGTGCCGGTGCTCCGACGGCCGACGAGGTGGGGTGCGCGGGTCGAGCCGAGCCAGGCCAGGGCCAGCGTCGCCCACCGGTGCCCGGCCTCGCTCGAGCTCCACTCGTCGATCTCCGACGTGGGAGCCCAGACCGGCACGACCTCGCCGTCGTCGGCGACGAGGCCCGCGGCATACGCCAGCTCGACGACGAAGGCGGTGTGCTCGGGGTCGAGGTCGAGCGCCAGCTGGGTGACCCGGAGGTCACGGACCGACAGGCCACCGGCCCGGAGCACGCGCGGGGGGTCGGCACCCCAGGCGGCGGCGAGCTCGTCGACGTGGGTGAGGCACTCGCTCGCCGCTCCACCCGCGGCGCCGTCGACGAGGGAGACCGTGCGGGACACGATGTCAGGCGGGGTCAGCTCGGTCGACCGGTGCAGGCGTCCCTCCCGCAGCACGAGGCCGACCTCGCGGGGCAGCGCGACGCGGTCGGTCGACACGGGGACGAGCAGGTGGTGCTCGAGGAGCCAGCGCGCGGTGGTCCGTCCGGGCTGGGCCGCCGGCAGGACGCCGAACGCGGGCCCCCACGTCATCCGCTCGAGCATGGCGCGCGAGTCGTCGGGGGCCTCGGCGATGATCGCCCGGATGCGCTCAGGGTCGGCCTGCTCGGGCGGCGCCGACGGGCGCAGCTCGTGCATCGGTGCGCCCAGTCCCGCCACGGCCGTGCCGAGCACCTCGGGCACGGTGCGCACGACGTGCTCGCCGTCGGCGCCGCGCCACAGCAGGGCGGACCGCCACAGGTCCTGCACGATGGTGTCGACGGTCGTGGCGTCGTCGGTGCCGAGCAGGTGCAGCAGCACGCTGCGGTCGGCGGCGTCCCCAGCGACGACGATGGCCTCGAGCACCTGGAGGTGGCCGCGGTCGAGGGCCTCGACGGCGCGCTGCACGCTGGCGCGGGTGCCCGCCCGCGCGGCGAGGCTCGTCAGGTCGGCCGGCGCCGGGCGCGCGAGATCCGGGCGCGCGAGCACGAGGTCGATGAGCTCTGCGTCGCCGCGACCGCGGATGTCGTCGGCGAGGCTCCGGCTCGGGGTGGCCATCCGCCCAACCTACTGCCCTGCGGCCGGCGCCCTGCGCACGTATGCCGTGGGCCTGCCCACGCGCGGCCCGCCCGCCCGCTAGCGTTGCGCCCATGAGCGCGCTCTCACCGGCCTCGGGCGCCGGGCCCGCCCCGGCACACCCGACCGGGGAGCAGTGGACCATCGGCCACGGTCCGTTCGAGGCGACCGTCGTCGAGGTGGGCGGTGGCCTGCGCACGCTGACCCGTGACGGCGTCGACCTCGTCGCCGGGTATGCCGCCGACGAGACCTGTGCCTCCGGTCGTGGGCAGCAGCTCATGCCCTGGCCCAACCGGATCCGCGACGGCCGCTACACCTTCGGCGGCACCGAGCACCAGCTCTCGGTGACCGAGGTCCCGCGCGGCAACGCGAGCCACGGCCTCGTGCGCTGGGCGCTCTGGGAGCTCGTCGAGCTCGAGGACGACCGCGTGACGGTCGGCTACCGCCTGCACCCCCAGCCCGGCTGGGACCACTTCCTCGACCTGCGCACCACCTACCTGCTCGACGACTCGGGTCTCGTCGTCACGGCGGCCGCGCGCAACGTCGGCCCGTCGGCCGCACCCTTCGGCTACGGCGCCCACCCCTACCTCGCGATCGGGGACACGCTGCTGCCCGACGTCGAGCTGCGCGCCCCGGCCGCGACGTGGGTCGAGGTGGACGAGCGGCTGCTCCCCGCGGCGACGCACCCGGTCGACGGCGGCCCCTACGACTTCCGGGTGGCGCACCGCGTCGACGGCGCACGTCTCGACACCGCCTACACCGACGTCCTGCGCGACGAGGACGGCCTGTGGCGCTGCACCGTGGCTGCCGCCGACCGCGCGACGACCCTGTGGGCCGACGCCGCCTTCCCGTGGCTGCAGGTCTTCACCGCCATCGCCGAGGACCGCAAGGGCGAGGTCGGCATCGCCGTCGAGCCGATGAGCTGTCCAGCCGACGCCTTCAACTCGGGCGACGGGCTCGTCGTCCTCGAGCCGGGCGAGGAGTGGACGGGCACCTGGGGCATCAGCCCCGCCTGAGGCGCCGCGGGAACTGGGCACTCGACCTGGCGGGGCGTGGACCCGTGGGGTCGAGTGCCCACTTTCCGGCGTCGGGAACTGGGCACTCGACGTGGGGGTGCCGGGCTCGCGGGACGGGGCAATCCCGTTGCGGTGAGCCGTTAGGCTGGGAGCAGAGCGCAACGAGCGCCATCGAGTCGCGCCGTCGAACGGCGACCGAGATCTGAACGAGGTGGACTGTGCCGACTGGCAAGGTCAGGTTCTACGACGCGGACAAGGGCTTCGGATTCATCTCCGAGGACTCCGGTGCGGACGTCTTCCTGCACGCGAACGCGCTCCCCGAGGGCGTCACGACGCTGAAGAAGGGCGTGCGTGTCGAGTTCGGCATCGTCGAGGGACGCAAGGGCGCCCAGGCGCTGTCGGTCAAGCTGCTCGACCCGGTCCAGTCGGTCGCCGCCAACATGTCCGCGCGCGAACGCAGGACGCCCGAGGAGCTCGTCGTCATCATCGAGGACGTCGTGCAGCTCCTCGACGGCGTCGGCAACGGCTACCGCGCCGGACGCCGCCCCGACCGCAAGCTCGCCTCGAACGTCGCACGAGCCCTGCGCGGCCTCGCCGACGAGCTGGAGAAGTGAGCCGATGACCGTCACCACCCCCAAGACGGACGCCGTGCTGCTGGCCGCGTCCGACCTCGCCCGCAGCGTCCTCGAGGAGGTCGCCGAGCCCGGAACCATCGGAGCCCACCTCGGCATGGACCTGCTCGAGGAGCGCCTCGGCATGCACTGGTTCGAGTGCACGTCGCCGGGCTACCGCGGGTGGCGCTGGGGCGTCAGCGTCGCCCGGGTGCCGCGCGGCAAGGTGGCCACGGTCTGCGAGACCAACCTGCTCCCCGGCGCCGACGCCGTCCTGGCCCCCGAGTGGCTGCCGTATGCCGACCGGCTGGCTCCCGGCGACCTCGGCGCCGGCGACGTGCTGCCCTTCCGCCCCGACGACCCGAACCTCGAGGCGGGCTTCGAGGCCACGGGCGAGGAGGACGTCGACCAGATGGCCTTCTTCGAGCTCGGCCTCGGCCGTCCGCGCGTGCTGTCCGCGGAGGGTCGCGAGTCCGCGGCCTCCCGCTGGTACTTCGGCGACCACGGGCCGGAGTCCGAGGTGGCGGCCAAGGCGACCGAGCACTGCACGACCTGCGGCTACTTCCTGCCCATGGCGGGCGCGCTGCGGGTGACCTTCGGCGTGTGCGCCAACGAGTGGAGCCCGTCCGACGGCCGCGTCGTCTCGCTCGACCACGGCTGCGGGGCGCACTCCGAGACCGACATGGACCACCCGGAGCCGACGTCGGTCGGCGAGCCGATCGTCGACGAGTTCGCCGTCGACCTCGAGCCCACCGAGCGAACCGACGAGCGAACCGACGAGCGAACCGACGAGCGAACCGACGAGGGCCAGCGGCCGAGCGAGGAGCAGCACGGCTCGGACGACCCCGTCACGGACTGACGAGGGACCTGGACCACGGACGAACCACCCGGCATACCCGGGTGGTTCGTCTCGTTCAGGGGCAGGGGCAGCTCAGGCAGCGTCGCGCGCGTTGCCGCGCCCACGGCGCACGTAGGCCCAGCCGAGGCAGCCCAGCAGGAACCCGGCGACGCACGTCCACGGCCACCAGTCGCGGTCGCCCTCGTGCAGCGCGGGGACGACGAGCGTGACGACGAGCGCGACGACCCAGGCGGCGAGCCCGACCTCGATGATCCGCAGCATCGGCACGGGCAACGGCTCGATCCGCTCCGGGCTCGTCGGGTCGGCGGCGTCCGCCGGCACGTCGGGGGTGGTCTCGTCGGTCACGCTCCCAGCCTATGGTCTCGTGACGAACGCGACCCGTGCCGCCACTAAGGTGTGCGCCATGTCGACGGATACGCGCATTGCCCCCACTCCTACACGGACCGGGCTGGACGGCTTCTTCAGGATCACCGAGCGCGGGTCGACCGTCGCCCGAGAGGTCCGCGGCGGCGTCGTCACCTTCTTCACGATGGTCTACATCGTCGTCCTCAACCCCATCATCCTCTCGGGCGTCGTCGACGGCTCGGGCACGATGATCGGCGGCACCAGCGACCTGGTGCGGAGCAAGCTGCTCGTCGCGGTCGGGACGGCGGTCGTCGCGGGTGTCATGTCGATCCTCATGGGTCTCGTGGCGAACTTCCCGATCGCGCTCGCCGCGGGGCTCGGGATCAACGGGCTCATCACCGGGATGGTGCTGACCCACTCGGCCGAGAAGATCACCTTCGCCGACCTCATGGGTCTCGTCGTCATCGAGGGCGTCATCATCCTCGTGCTCGTGCTGACGGGCTTCCGCAAGGCGGTCTTCAGGGCGATCCCCGGACCGCTCAAGGTCGCCATCTCCGTCGGCATCGGCCTGTTCATCGCCTACATCGGCGTCATCGACGCCGGCTTCGCGCGCCGGCCCACGACGCCGGGCTCGGTCCCGAGCGAGCTCGGCATCGGCGGCAGCCTCGACGGCTGGCCGACCCTCGTCTTCGTCGTCGGCGTCTTCCTCATCGCGGTGCTGCTCATCCGCAAGGTCAAGGGCGCCATCCTCATCGGCATCGTCGCGGCGACGGCGCTCGCGATGCTCCTCGAGGCGATCTTCCACATCGGCCCGCGCGTCTTCGACAAGTCGGGCGCCCTGACCAACCCGTCGGCGTGGGCCCTGACGGTGCCGAAGCTGCCCGACACCATCACCAACACCCCCGATCTCGGCATCCTCGGCCAGTTCAGCCTGCTCGGCTCGTTCGAGAAGATCGGCATCGTCACGTCGATCATGTTCGTCTTCTCGCTGCTGCTCGCCGACTTCTTCGACACGATGGGCACCGTCGTGGCGATCGGCACCGAGGCCAAGCTCCTCGACGCGGACGGCAACCCGCCGCACACCGACCGCATCCTCGTCGTCGACTCCGTGGCGGCCATCGCCGGTGGCGCCGGTGGCGTCAGCAGCAACACGTCCTTCATCGAGTCGGCGTCCGGCGTCGAGGAGGGCGCGCGCACGGGTCTCGCGTCGGTCGTGACCGGCGTGCTCTTCCTGCTCGCGACGTTCCTCGCGCCGCTCTTCGCGGTGGTCCCGTCCGAGGCCGCGGCCCCGGCGCTCGTCATCGTCGGGTTCCTGATGATGACCCAGGTCAAGAACATCGAGTGGGACGACATGGAGATCGCCCTGCCGGCCTTCCTCACGATCGTCCTCATGCCGTTCACCTACAACATCACCGTCGGCATCGGTGCCGGCTTCATCGCCTGGGTGCTCATCAAGATGGCCCGCGGCAAGACCCGCGAGATCCACCCGCTCCTGTGGATCGTCGCGGCCTTCTTCGTCGTGTACTTCATCAAGGCACCCCTCGAGTCGATGCTGACCTGAGCACCCCTGCCGCACAACGTGTTCGGGCGTGCCTCGTCGCCCGAGCCCATATGCCGTGAAGGCCTCCTCCCGCTCGGGAGGGGGCCTTCACGCATCCACCGGTGCGTCGCGGCACGCCCGGGTTGTCCAGGGTTGGGAATGGTTAGCCGAGGTAATGAGTTAGGCTAAGTATCTCCAGACTGTACTTCCGAGGATCCGCCCGTGACTGCCAAGAACCCCATCGCCCAGCTCTCCAGAGCCGAGCTCGTCTCGCTCTCCAACGACATCCGACTGGCCTGCATGCGCATCTCGCGGCGGGTCCGTTTCGAGTCCGACCGCGAGCTGCCGCCGCACCAGTTCTCGGTGCTCTGCCGGCTCGAGGCCACGGCTCGCACCAACAGCGAGCTGGCCGACATCGAGCGTGTGTCGGCCCCGAGCATGAAGCGCACGACGAACATGCTCGTCGAGCGCGGCTACGTCTCCCGCGCGGACGACCCCACCGACGGCCGACAGGTCATCCTGTCGCTGACGGCGGAGGGTCGCCGCTCGCTCAAGCGCATCCGCAAGCACCGCGACGAGTGGATGCTCGCGCGCTTCGAGCAGCTGACCGACGAGGAGCGCGAGCTGCTCCAGCGCGCCGCCGCCGTCCTGGCCAAGGTGGCCAGCGAATGAGCCCCACCTTCCACTCACTCTCGATCCCCAACTACCGCATCTACGCCTCGGGCGCGATCGTCTCCAACGTCGGCACGTGGATGGGCCGCGTCGCCCAGGACTGGCTCGTGCTCACGGTCCTCACCGACCACTCGTCCACGGCACTCGGCGTCGTGACGGGACTGCAGTTCCTGCCGTTCCTCATCCTCGCGCCGTTCGCGGGGATGCTCGTCGACCGCTTCCCCAAGCGGCGCATCCTCTTCCTCACGCAGACGGCCCTGCTCGCCACGGCCCTGCTCCTCGCGGTCCTGACCGCGACCGGCGTCGTCGAGCTCTGGCACGTCTACGCGCTCGCCTTCGTCCAGGGGGTCGCGACCGCCGTGGACAACCCGGCCCGGCAGACGTTCGTGTCGGAGATGGTCGACACCGCGCACCTGCCCAACGCCGTCGCCCTCAACAGCGCGTCGTTCAACCTCGGTCGACTCGTCGGACCGGCTGTCGCCGGTCTCGTCATCGCCTGGTTCGGCATCGCCCCCGCGCTCTACGTCAACGCCGGGACGTTCGTCTTCGTGCTCATCGCCCTGCTGCGGATGAACACGAGCCTGCTGACCCCGTCGCCCCGCGCTCGGGGCAAGGGGCAGATCCGGGAGGGCCTGCGCTACGTCAGGGGCCGGCCGGACCTCGTGCTCATCATGGCGCTCGTCTTCGTGCTCGGGACGTTCGGCATGAACTTCCAGCTCACCATGGCCCTGATGGCCACCAAGGTCTTCGACAAGGGCCCGGGGGAGTACGGCCTGCTCGGGTCGATCATGGCCATCGGTTCGCTGACGGCCGCGCTGCTCTCGGCCCGCCGCGCACGTCCCCGGATGCGGGTCCTGCTCGTCGCCCTCGCCGGCTTCACGGTGTCGACCGCGTTCCTCGCGACCGCGCCGAACTACGTCATGTTCGCCGTCTTCCTCGTCCCGACCGGCCTGGCCGCCCTGACCGCGCTGACCACGGCCAACGCCATGGTCCAGGTCAGCGTCGACCCCGTCATGCGCGGCCGGGTCATGGCGCTCTACATGGCCATCTTCATGGGCGGCACGCCGGTCGGTGCCCCGGTGATCGGGTGGATCGGTGACGTGTGGGGCCCCCGCTGGACCATTGCCATCGGCACCGTCGCGGTCGGCCTCAGCCTGGTCGCGGTGGCCCTCTGGGTCTCACGTCGGCAGAATGTCGCGGTGACCATCCAGACGCACCGACGCCCCCGGCTCCGCATCCAGCTGGCCTCCGAGGTGCCCACGGCCCCCGAGGTCGCGAAGTGAACTTCAAGTTCCGTCACCGGATCACGGTGGCGGCGCTCCTGCTCTTCATCGTGATCGCCGTGGTCGCCGCGCTCGTCCGCCGCTGAGCGGCTGACGAGCGCCGGCCGGCGCTGACGAGAGCGCAGGCCGGCGCCACCCCGCCCGGAGCGGGTCTCAGCCGAGCAGGCCGTTGGTGGGGCAGGTGACGACCTTGTCCACGAGGACGCAGACGACCTTGGCCTTGAGCGGGTCGAGGACGCGCACGAGATCCTTGGGGTCGCCGGGCAGCAGCGGCAGGTGGGGCAGGGCCAGCAGCCGGACGATCTCGGCGGTCAGCGTCGGCACGGGCAGCGGCGGCACCGGAGGCAGCGGCACCGGGGGCAGCGGCACACCGGACACGGACGGCCGGGGCACGGGCAGGCCGGGCGAGGGCTTGCTCGGGGCCGGGGTCGGGCGCGCGGCGCCGGCGCCGGTTTGGGCTGCGCGGACGGCTTCGGCGAGGGCGACGCCGAGGGCTTCGGGCCGGACGGTGCGGGTGACGGCTTCGCCGAGGAGCTCGGTGCGGGGCGTGCGCTCGACGAAGCCGCCGGACGCGGGGCCGGCGAACCGGCATACGCGAAGCCGGAGCCGTCCGGGGTGGCCGAGCCGGTGCCGGAAGCGGGGCGCGCAGCGGGGAGCGCGCTCATCGGGACCACGGCGACGCCGCGGCGGTACGCGTCGGCGATGGACAGGACCGTGCGGACGTAGGTGTCGGACTGGTTGTAGCGCATCACGGCCTTGTAGGCGGCGCCGGGCTGGCGCAGGTCCGTGCCACCCGAGCACAGCAGGACGCCGGCACCCGTCACGGCGTCGGTGAGGCTCTGCGGGTTGGCGACACCGTCACCGTCGCCGTCGCGTCCGGCCAGCTTCCACGAGGACGGGATGAACTGCATGGGCCCGACGGCACGGTCGTAGACGGCGTCCCGGTCCAGGGCGCCGCCGTCGGTGTCGGTGATCCGGGCGGTGCCCTCCGAGCCGTCGAGCGGGATCCCGATGATCCCGGGACGCGCGATGCCGCTCGCGTCGAGGACGTTGCCGCCGAAGCGCGCGTGGTTGCTCTCGACGCGTCCGATGGCGCCGAGCAGCGCCCAGTCGACACCGCAGCCCGGCTTGATGCCGTCAAGGACGCCGGCGGCGCGCTGGTAGGCGGCGAGGGCCACCGAAGGTATGCCGTTCGCGTCCAGACGGACCGGGGCCAGCGAGGCGATGGCGGAGATCGCACCTCGCGCCTCGGGCGGCACGTCGACGCGCGCGTAGTCCTGGGTGAAGGTCTGGTAGATCGGGGGCAGCTGCATCGGCGCGGGGGCGGGACCCGCCTGCGGGTAGAGCGGGCTGCCCTCGGTGATGGCCTGGTCGGGCACGGTGATGG
The DNA here is from genome assembly GCA_963849965.1 of uncultured Actinomycetota bacterium. Classification (GTDB taxonomy): domain Bacteria; phylum Actinomycetota; class Actinomycetes; order Actinomycetales; family Dermatophilaceae; genus Terrabacter. The sequence continues at coordinate 23,267 of CAWKJV010000020.1, forward strand.
CTGATGTCGGCTGGACGGAATCGGTGCCGCGGGTGGCGGCGAACGTGATGCCGGCCGTGACCAGGGCGATGACCGGAACGGCGGCAGCGACCCGGCGCGCGGTGGTGCCTGCGCGGACGATGCGGACCATGGGAACTCCTCGATGCACTTCGCCGCCCCCGTTGGCGGTCTGCTCAGGTCAACGAGGCACCTACGCGAAGGTCACGCCGCCCGACCCTCCCAATCGAAAGAGCGGTTCGTCCGACTCGGCGCGAAGCTGACCTCCACGCGATCGCGGACGAATCGCTCTTTCGATCCGGGCTGGGGCGGGTCAACCCAGGGCGGACACCACGTGGTCGATCGCCTGCGTCAGCTTCGTGACGTCCTCGGGGTCGACGGCCGGGAACATCGCGACGCGCAGCTGGTTGCGGCCGAGCTTGCGGTAGGGCTCGACGTCGACGATGCCGTTGGCACGCAGCGTGCTGGCGACCGCTGCCGCGTCGATCGAGTCGTCGAGGTCGACGGTGCCGACGACCTGCGAGCGGGCGGCGGGGTCGACCACGTAGGGGGTCGTCCAGCTCGTCCGCTCTGCCCAGTCGTAGAGCCGGCTCGAGGAGTCCTTGGTGCGGGCGGTGGCCCAGTCGAGGCCGCCGTTGCCGAGCATCCAGCGCAGCTGTGCGTTGAGCAGGGCGAGGGTGCTGAGCGACGGCGTGTTGTAGGTCTGGTTCTTCAGCGAGTTGTCGATCGCGGTCGGCAGGCTGAAGAAGTCAGGGACCCAGCGGCCGGTGGCGGCGATCTGCTCGACGCGGGCCAGGGCGGCGGGGGAGAAGGCGGCAAGCCACAGGCCGCCGTCGGAGGCGAAGCACTTCTGGGGGGCGAAGTAGTAGACGTCCGTCTCCGTGATGTCGACCGGCAGGCCACCCGCGCCGGACGTGGCGTCGATGAGCACGAGTGCGTCGTCGTCGGCGCCCTCGACCCGCTTGACGGGGGCCATGACGCCGGTCGAGGTCTCGTTGTGCGGCCACGCGTAGGCGTCGACGCCGGCCTCGGCGTGCGGCGTCGCGAGCGTGCCGGGGTCGGCCTTGACGATCGTCGGCTCGCCGAGGAACGGCGCCGCCGCGGTCACGTTGCCGAACTTGCTCGAGAACTCACCGAACGCGAGGTGCTGCGAGCGTTCGCGGACGAGGCCGAAGGCGGCGATGTCCCAGAAGGCGGTCGAGCCACCGTTGCCGAGGATGATCTCGTAACCGTCGGGCAGGGAGAAGAGGTCGCGCAGGCCAGATCGGACCTCGCCGACGAGGTTCTTGACCGGTGCCTGGCGGTGCGAGGTGCCGAGCACCGTGCGTCCGAGGGAGCTGAGGTAGTCGAGCTGCTCGGGGCGCACCTTGGACGGGCCGGACCCGAACCGTCCGTCGGCGGGCAGCAGCTCGGCCGGGATGGTGATGGGCGGGGTCACGGCTGGCGCTTCGGTCACGGATTCACCTTGGGAGTGCGGCCACGTTGCGAGCAGGTGGCGGACGTGTTGAGGGCGGATGACACCGGTGTCACCGCGGCCATTGAACCCCAGCTGCCCACCCCTTGGACACCGGTGATCGTTGCGTGGGACGCCCGGCCGCGTGGCTGCGCACGACGCGGAACGTCGTTGTCTCCCGACCCGACCGGCGGGATGCTGGATGGGCCGGAACGCTCGCCGACGGGTCTGGCCCCGACGGAAGGCCGAAGCATGTTCCTACGAAACGCAACGCGATCGTTGGCCGCGCTGATCGTGGCCGGCGCCGGACTTGTTCTCGGCGTCGCGACGGCCCTGGCCGCCGAGCCGATGTCGGAGGGGAAAGGGAGGTCCGGCCTCTGGCCCCCGCCGCCCCGTCTCGCGCGCCCGGTCCTGGCTCCGGACGGCCTGGCGGACTGGGTCTTCGGCGCCGCGCTCCTGGTGGTGGCGACAGTGGCGTTCGCCTATCACCGGCGTGACGGCGCATCGCCGGACTGACGCCGCGCACCACCACTCGGGCCGCGCACCACCACTCGGGCCGCGCACCACCACTCAGTGCGAGATGTCCGGCGTCCAGCCGGCGACGTCCTCGGGCTTGCGCGGGCCCTCGCCGATGTAGCGGGACGACGGCCGGATGAGGCGGCCCGTCCGCTTCTGCTCGAGGATGTGCGCCGACCATCCGGCGGTGCGGGCGCAGGTGAACATCGGCGTGAACATCGAGGGTGGCACCTCGGCGAAGTCGAGGATGACGGCGGCCCAGAACTCGACGTTCGTCGCGAGCACCCGGTCGGGCCGGCGTGCGTGCAGCTCCTCGAGCGCGGCCTTCTCGAGGGCGGCAGCGGCCTCGTAGCGCGGGGCGCCGAGACGCTCACACGCCGAGCGGAGCACGCGGGCGCGCGGGTCCTCCGCGCGGTAGACGCGGTGGCCGAAGCCCATGAGGCGGTCGCCCTTGTCGAGGACCCCCTTGACGTAGGCCGTCGCGTCGCCCTGCTGCTCGACGCCGTCGAGCATGTGGAGCACGCGGGACGGCGCCCCGCCGTGGAGCGGCCCGGACATGGCGCCGACGGCCCCCGAGAGGGCTGCGGCGACGTCGGCGCCGGTGGAGGTGATGACGCGGGCCGTGAAGGTCGAGGCATTCATGCCGTGCTCGGCGGCGGAGACCCAGTAGGCGTCGACGGCCTCGACGTGCTTCGGGTCGGGCTCGCCGCGCCAGCGGATCATGAACCGCTCGGTGATGGTGCGGGCCTTGTCGACCTCGCTCTGCGGGACCATCGGCTTGTCGAGGCCCCGAGCCGACTGCCCGACGAACGACAGCGCCATGACGGCGGCGCGGGCCAGGTTGTCGCGCACCTCCTCGTCGTCGATGTCGAGCGTCGGCTTGAAACCCCACACGGGCGCGAGCATGGCGAGCGCGGACTGGACGTCGACGCGTACGTCCCCGGTGTGCACGGGCAGCGGGTAGGGCTCGGCGGGCGGGAGCCCGGGGTCGAACTCGTTGTCGACGAGGAGCCCCCAGACGTGGGCGAAGTCGACGTGACCGACGAGGTCGTTGATGTCGACGCCGCGGTAGCGCAGCGCCCCGCCCTCCTTGTCCGGCTCGGCAATGGTCGACTCGAAGGCGATGACGCCCTCGAGGCCGGGCTTGAAGTCAGGGTCGGGCGTGCTGTCTGCCATGTCGATCCTTGCTGTGCAGGCGGTACCACCGCGGTGTGGAGGCCGGCAGGCGTCGATGCGATGGAGCGTCGGTCGCGGCTGCCAGACTCACCGTATGCCGTCAGCCGCCGACCAGACACTCTTTGGTGAAGCCGTTTTCACCACCCGAGACCAACATCACGACGCCGTGCGCTTCGAGGGCACGGACTTCACCGGCGCGCACGCCGAGGGCCACACGTTCCTCGAGTGCTCGGTGCTCGGGGGCACGCTCGACGAGGCGCACCTCGAGGGGTCGCGCTGGTCCGAGTCCGAGTGGCAGCGAGTGGCGGGCGTCGGCGTGAGTCTCGTGGAGGCGAGCCTCGTCGAGACGACGATGGAGGGCTGCCGCCTCGCGGCCGTCTCGGCCTGGGGCTCGACGTGGCGTGACGTCACGGTGCGCGGGGGCAAGGTCGACTTCCTCAACCTGCGCGGGGCCCGCCTCAAGGACGTCGCGTTCGTCGACTGCGTCGTCGTCGAGCTCGACCTGCAGGAGGCCACGGTCGACGGGCTGACCTTCGAGGGCTGCACGCTGGTGGCGCCGACCTTCGGTCGTGGGAGGTACGCCGCGCTCGACCTCTCGGGGGCGACGCTGCGTTCGCCGGTCGGGCTCGCCGGGCTCAAGGGCGCGACGCTGAGCCGCTCCCAGGTCATCGACCTCGCCGACGCCCTGGCGCTGGAGCTCGGGATCGTCGTCGTCGACTGAGCGCGAGGGGGTGTCCCGCCGCGAAGGGGCCCTGGCGCCTGTGTCAGTGCTGCGTCGGGTGCAGCAGTGTCGTAGGGCCCGCGGGGTCAGTTGATCTGGTTCGGCTTGGCCCGACGCAGGGCCGCGGCGGCGGCATCCTTGGCCCGGGCGGTCGCCTTGACCTTGTCGTCCGGCCGGATCCGCTTCGTCAGGTCGGCGCGCTCGACGAGGGTGGTCACCAGCATGTCGGTCGCCGGGTGCACACCGACCGCCTCGTCGCCGCTGAAGACGATCCAGTGGGCCGCATCGCCCTTGTAGACCTTGAGGATGCTGCCGTCGGCGAGGGACCTCGCGTGAGCCATCGCCTGCCGGCGGGCGCGTTCGCTCGAGATCGCCTTGTCGGCGGCCTCCTTGGCCGGCGCGCGCAGCGCCTGGGTTGCCACCCAGATCTGGGGGCCGTACTTGATGCCGAGCTTGACGCCCTGGGTGACGAGCTTGCCCTTGCCTGCCATGGTGATGACTCCTCAGCGCCCCGGGCGCGCCGGGACTGTCGCCGGGACCGCGCGCGCCGTGGCCTGACGTCCGCGCGGACCTTCTCGGGCCAACCCTAGTCTGGGGGCATGGACAGCTCTTCTCGCGACTCCGCCCCCGGGGGCGCCGCTGCCGTGCGTCGCGTCGACTACTCCGGCGACGGTCTCGTCGAGTCCGACGTCGCGGCCTCGCCCTACCTGCAGACCCGGTCCTGGGTCGATGCCGCCGTCGCGGCGGCCGAGGTCCGCGACGACGTGCCCGAGCCCGCGGCGCTCTCGGTCGCCACCGTGGACGCGACCGGGACACCGGACGTGCGCACCGTCCTGATGCGCTTCCTCGACGCGCGTGGACCCGGTTTCGTCACCAACCTCGGCTCGGCCAAGAGCCAGCACCTGCAGGCCAACCCGCGGGTCGCGGCATCGCTCACCTGGCCGGCCCTCTACCGCGCGATCCGCTTCCGCGGCACCGCCGAGCTCATCGGCCGCGACGAGGTCGAGTCCTACTTCGACTCCCGGCCCTACGGGTCGAGGCTCTCCGCATGGGCGTCGGACCAGTCGCGCCCCGCCGCCGACCGGCACGAGCTGGAGCGCCGGTGGCAGGAGGTTCTCGAGCGCTTCCCCGACAACGGCGGCGACCATGACGTCCCGGTGCCCGACTTCTGGGGCGGTTGGCGCATCGTGTGCGACGAGGTCGAGTTCTGGGCCGGACGGCGCAACCGGCTCCACGACCGCATCGTCTTCCGCCGCACCGGTGACGGCGACCTCGCCGACGCGGGGTCGTGGACGAGGTTCGCGCCTCCAGCCCTGACGGGGAGCCACGACCCGACACCTCGAGACAAGGAACAGGGCAGCCCGACGAGTCGGACTGCCCTGCTTCATCCCTGGGTGTGGATGGGGACGCGGCTATCGCGTGGCCACCTCACACGCTCCGGAAGAAATCACTTCTCGGATCACCTCCCTTCGGTTTCGATGTCACGACCGTACGTCGGGTCCGAACCGGGCGGCAAGACCTTTATGGGCAGAGCATGCGCCAGGCCGTCCCGCGGCGCCCTCACGCGCCCAACCTCGGGATCCGGCGCGACCGCGGCCAGGAGGGGGCGGACGAGAAGGGCAGGACGCCCGACTCCGAGGCTGTTTCACCCTCGTCCTCCGCCGGCCGGGACGCGGACAGGCTCGCGCCGCCGACGAGCATCGCGAGCAGCACCGGCAGCTCGAGGTAGGCCGCGTAGCTCGAGAGGGCGGCATACACCGTCCGACCCTGGGCGAAGTCGAGCCCGAAGAGCACGGCGAAGAGCGCAGCCGCGACGAAGCCGGCGGCCCAGAGCCGCGGGCCCGTCGCCCACGGCAGGCGCGCCTCGAAGGCGGCGGACGCGTCGGGAGCCACCCGCGGCATGAGGGCCACCCAGACGACGTAGGTCATCGTCTGCAGGAAGGCGAACACGGTGAGCAGCCGCAGGCCGACGACCGTCGCGGCCGTGCCGGGCAGGGCGCTGGAGGTCAGGACGGAATGACCGTCGCCGACGACGCTGCGCACCATCCCGGGGTCTGCGGTCAGCGACCCGTCCAGCAGCCCGGTCAGGATCAGGGCCGGGATGGCGACGACCCAGAGCAGCTGCACCGCCCGGAACGCCCGACGTCCCCGGCGCGAGGTGATCCGCCGGGACCACTCCCACAGGAAGAAGAGGGGAACGACGTGGTGGAGGTGGGTCAGCACGACGACGTGGTGGGCCGGGAAGGTCAGCGACGCGGCGGCCGCGGCACCGATGACCAACCAGGCCGCCACCAGACGGCGGCCGACCAGCACGTGGTGGGCGGCGGCCAGGAGGACGGCATACCCCAGGACGATCTCCGCGAGCACGGCCGGCCGTCCGACGACGCCGACGAGGAGGCGGCAGACCACGACGCCCGTGGCCAGCGCGACGAGCAGATCGAGGAAGGGGCGGCCCAGGACACCCCCGAACCGCCCGACGACGTAGCGGATCTCGAGGAGGTTGTGCAGGACCCCGAAGAGGATGAGCCCGATGACGGCCGTGGCCATTGGCGCCCCGAGCGCGGCCGCCAGGGACAGGGCGACCGACCCGAGCATGACGAGCGTGATCGAGAGCGAGCGCGTCACCGAGCTCGCTCCGTTCGCCACCTCGCCCTCGGCCACCCGCCCATGTTTTCGTCGGCCCGTCGGACCGGCCACCGGAGAAACCCAATCGTTAGGGTCCTGTGGCGTGACCGAGATTCGCGAAGAGGGCGCGCGGGGGCGCAGCGGCAGCCTGCGCGCGATCGCGCTGTCGGCATACGGCCCCACCCTCCTCGGGTCGACGGGCGCGGGGGCGGTCTCGCCGATCATCGCCGTGTCGGCGCGCGAGCTCGGCGCCTCGGTCGGGGTCGCCGCGCTCCTCGTCGCGATGATGGGTGTGGGTCAGCTGCTCGGCGACCTGCCCTCGGGCGCGCTCGCCGCGCGCATCGGTGAGCGCCGCGCGCTGCTCGTCGCCGCCGTGATCGAGGCGGCCGGCATGCTCGTCTCGGCGCTCGCGGGCGGTCTGGTCATGCTCTTCGTCGGCGTCCTCGTCATCGGCCTCGCGGGCTCCCTCTTCGGGCTGGCTCGGCAGGCCTACCTCACCGAGGCCGTGCCGGTCGCGATGCGCGCGCGGGCACTGTCGACCCTCGGCGGGGTGCACCGCATCGGCTACTTCGTCGGACCGTTCATCGGCTCGCTCGTCATCGTTCGCTGGGGCACGGAGTCGGCGTATGCCGTCGGCGGCGTCGCGAGCATCGCCGCCTTCGTCCTCGTCCTCCTCGCGCCCGACATCACCGGATCGGCGCACCGTCTGGCCGGCGGCGGGCCCCCGCGGAGCGTCGCCTCCGTGCTCCTGCAGCACCGGCACGTCCTGCTGACACTGGGCACCGGAGCCATGTGCGTGGCCGGGGCGCGTGCCATCCGCGAGGCCCTCGTCCCGCTGTGGGCCGAGTCGGTCGGCTTCTCCCCGGCGCAGACGTCGCTCGTCTTCGGCGTGGCGGGTGCCATCGACATGGCGCTCTTCTACCCGTCGGGGTGGCTCATGGACCGGCACGGCCGCGTGGCCGCTGCCGTGCCGAGCATGCTCGTGCTCGGTCTCGGCATGGCCCTGATGCCGCTGGCGACGAGCCTCGTGGCCGTGACGGCGGCCGCCACCGTCCTCGGGATCGGCAACGGTCTCGGAGCAGGCCTCATCATGACCCTCGGCGCGGACGCGTCCCCCGCGGACGGGCGATCCCAGTTCCTCGGCGGCTGGCGCCTCTGCGCCGACCTGGGAAGGGCCGCGGGCCCGCTGGCGTTGTCAGGGCTGAGCGCCATCATGTCCCTCGGCGCCTCCGCGGTCGTGCTCGGAGTGAGCGCGGTCGTCGGGGCCGGCTGGCTGCGCCTCTGGGTGCCACGGCACGACCCCACCCGGTCTCGCGACCGTGGCCCGGCGACGAGCGGTCCGTGAGCGCTCCCCGACTCTGAGAAGGTATGACCGTGACGGACCTGATCGACACCACCGAGATGTACCTGCGCACCATCTTCGAGCTCGAGGAGGAGGGCATCGTGCCCCTGCGTGCGCGCATCGCGGAGCGTCTCGGCCACTCGGGCCCCACCGTGTCGCAGACGGTGGCCCGCATGGAGCGCGACGGGCTCGTCGCCGTCTCGGGCGACCGTCACCTCGAGCTGTCCGACCACGGCCGGCTGCTCGCCACCCGCGTCATGCGCAAGCACCGGCTCGCCGAGCGCCTGCTCGTCGACGTCATCGGCCTCGAGTGGGAGTACGCCCACGACGAGGCCTGCCGGTGGGAGCACGTCATGTCCGAGAAGGTCGAGCGCAAGATCCTCGGTCTCATCGGCGAGGGCCTCGAGTCGCCCTACGGCAACCCCATCCCGGGTCTCGACGAGCTGGGGGTGCGCCAGGACGCGGACTTCCTCACCGGTCTGAGCACCCTGGCCGCCGCTGTCGGCGACGCCCCGGCGGTCGTGACGATCCGTCGCATCGGCGAGCCCGTGCAGGTCGACCCGGAGGCGCTCGCCCTGCTGACGAGCGCCGGGGTGGTGCCCGGTGCCCGGGTCGAGGTCGTGCGCGACGGTGCCCGCGTCGTCGCCGTCCGTGAGGGCAGCGAGCCGTCCACGGGCGTCTCCCTGCCCTACACCGTCGCCGTCCACGTCTTCTGCCAGGCCGCCTGACGAGGCGAGTCGGCAGGGTTTGCCCCTGTTGTGAATTCGTTATGTGTGGTTTTGCCAGATCTTGTCCCGGTCGTTGAAAATTCTTGACTTCCGCTTGGCATCAGGGTGACAAGGCCCACCGACTTGGGTACGGTTGGCGGACTTGCTCTCCCGTCGAGCGAGTGCCCCGGGTCGAACCGCCTAGTCCTGCCATCGACCAAGAGGCTCGGTACGAACCGCATGGCAGGAGCGGGGGAACCACTTTCTCCGGGCGTCGAGAGACGCCCTTGGGGTGAAGCCCTCCGTGGACCGAATTCGGTCCGAGCGAAGGCCGGGCAGTACCTCCAGCCCGAACCCGACAGCTCACCTCGCAGGCGTCGAGAGGTCAACCGTGGCTCAGAACGTTCCCGGGCGCCATCGCGCCCCCGGTCGATTCAACGCGATCGCAGAGCTCAAGACGATCGCCAAGGAGTCTGCTCAGCCCGCCGTGAAGGGTGTCGCGATCGTTGCGGCCACGGGTGGCCTCGTCGCCTCGTTCGCCGGCACGGCGAACGCCGCTGACGGCACGAGCAGCGTCACAGCGCCCGCAGCCGTGGGCCCGCAGGTCGGCTCGCCCGTTGCCGGCAACGCGCTGTCCTCGATCGGCTACGCCGCGCCCGCCCTCAAGCAGGCCCAGGTCAAGCCGATCGTGATCGAGGACATCCAGGTCAAGACCCAGCGCGCCGCGCAGCAGGCCGCGCAGCAGAAGGCCGCCGCGGAGCTGGCAGCCCGGAAGGCTGCGAAGAAGGCTGCGAAGCAGGCTGCAGCGGACCAGGCTGCCGCCGCGCAGGCCGCCGCCGCTCGTCAGGCCACCACGCAGCGCGCCTCGCGTTCCACCTCGGCCCAGCGCCCTGCGCTCAACGCCGCGCCGGTCGCTGCGCCCGCTCCGGCTCCGGCTCCGGCTCCTGCTCCGGTTCGGGCCCCGCGGGCCAGCGGCATCGTCGGCATCGCGCAGTCGTTCTTCGGTGTGCCGTACGTCTACGGCGGCACCACCCCCTCCGGCTTCGACTGCTCCGGCTTCACCTCCTACGTCTACCGGCAGGCCGGCATCTCCATCCCGCGCACGGCTTCCGCCCAGCAGGCGGCGGCCACGCGGGTCAGCAGCCCCAGCCCCGGCGACCTGGTGTTCTTCGGCTGGCCCGCCTACCACGTGGGCATCTACGTCAGCCCCGGCCGCTTGATCGACGCCCAGCGCACGGGCACGACGGTCGGCAACCACTCGATCTGGACCACGCCCTCGGGCTACGGCCGCTTCTGAGCGAGACCCTCTCACGCCGCATACGTGATGCCCCCACCGACGTCGGTGGGGGCATCACGCATCTCCCGGCCTGGTGGGCGCCCGTGGTTGACTGAGTCGATGACCGACCAGCCTGCTGCCGAGTCCACGACCCTCATCGAGCTCGACCTCTGGGGCGACCTCACCTGCCCGTACTCCTGGATCGCCAAGCGCCGCCTCGAGGCTGCCGTCGCCGCCTTCGAACGGCCGCACGACGTCAGCATGCGCCTGCGCTCCTTCGAGCTGCACCCTGACGTGCCCGTGGGCGGCCACGTGCCCGTGGACGAGCACCTGTCGATCCAGCACGGGGACGCGGGCGCCGGCCGACTCCTCAATGCCCAGGCCAGTGAGGTCGCCCAGGCCGACGACCTCGTCTTCGACTGGGACCGCGCGGTGCGCGCCAACACCTTCGACGCGCATCGGCTGTGCGCCCTCGCCGGTGAGATGGGTGGCCCGGCACTGCGGTCGGCCGCCGTCGAGCGCTTCTACTCCGCCCACTTCACCGAGGGCTTCGCCATCGACGACCACGAGGTCCTGCAGCGTCTTGCGGCCGAGTGCGGTCTCGACGAGCGTCGTGTCTCCGCGGTCCTCGCCTCCGACACGTACGCCGAGCACGTGCGGGCCGACGAGGAGCAGGCGCGGTCCATGGGAGTCACGTCGACACCGTTCGTCGTCGCCAACGGGTATGCCGCGGTGTCGGGCGCCAAGCCCGTCGATGACTACCTCGCCCTCCTGCGCGGGGTCGCCACGCAAACGGTCTGACGCTCGACGGGGGCCGGCGGTCAGGTCCCGTCTGCGGCGCCCCCTGCCTGCGCCTCGGCCTCCATCTCCGCCTGGACGGCCGTGGCGATCATGAGGCCGAGGGCCGCGGTGATGTTCTGGGCCGCGGACATGGACTTGGGTCCGCCGATGATGGGCGCCACGGCGACGAGCACGCTCTGGGCGTCCTCCAGGGTCAGCTCGGTGTCTGCGGCGGCCGCGATGTTGAGCACGTAGGAGCTTTCCGGTGCATCGACGGCCGCCAGGGCAGCCAGGCGTACGAGCATGAGTACCTCGGGGCTGAGGTTCACCCGTGCGACGGAGGCGGCTGTCATGTCCGCGATGGTGTCGATCAGGGGCGTGTCTTCTGGCATGGTGCATTCCTCTCGGCGGCGCAGCCGCTTCGTGATGTCGGGTTGTGGGTCGTTGTCGGTCGTTGCCCGGTGCGGGCGGCTCCGGCCCACGGCGTCAGGCGAGGGCCTTCGCCTTGAGGCCGTCGAACTCCGACTGGGTGATGGTTCCCGAGTCGAGCAGGGCCTTGGCGTCGGCGATCTGCGAGGCAGGATTGGGGCTCGTCCCCGCGACCTGCTGGATGTAGTCGGCCTGGGCGGCCTGCCGCTCAGCCATGGCGGACATCTGCCGCTTCGTCATGCTCCGGCCGCGGACGATCAGGTAGATGAGGGCGCCGAGCCAGGGCAGGAAGATCAGGACGATGGACCAGCCGGCCTTGGCCCAGCCGCTGAGCTCGGAGTCGCTGAAGAGGTCGAAGATGCAGCGGAACCACACCATGATGGCGGCGATCCAGATGAAGAACCAGAAACTCCAGAGGAGGACCTCCCCGAAGCTGTTGGTCATGGAGTCCATGCGTTGCTCCCTAGGCTCGTGTCCCTCGGGCGGCCGGTCTGTCGCGGGAGCGCAGGTGCGACGCCGAGGGACGTGATGTGTGGCCTGACGGTCAGGCCCACGACTCCAGACTCGTTCGCCGCAAGGGGGGACGCATCGCCCGTCTCGGGTGAGATGTGCGCCGTCGTCCGGAACCGTGCGGGACCGAGGAAGACGTGGAAGGACCAGTCGACGTCCGTGGAGGACGGCGCGGGCGCGGTCGACCTGCGCGAGGACGGGTGTCCGCGAGGGCGCACCGCCAGGGTGGGAGCGCGGATGCTCGGGCTGCCCTGTGGGCCCAGCCCGGAGTCCCCACGATCTGGCCGGGGGAGCGGGTCGGTCCCGACTGCCGTGGCTGACGGATCACCCTCAGCGGATGATGCCCCGCCTGCTCCCAGCGGTCCGGGGTCCCGCCTCATCGTGTTGACGGACCGCCGGCTGCCCCGTCATCTGAAGTAGGCGAGGCCACCCGCTGCTGCGACACGGTTGGCGCTGTCGAATCCGACCGAGACCCGAGTCGGATCGGGCGGGCCGACCGTGGCGAACTCGGCGTGAACTGCCTCACGCATCTCCTCGAGCCATTCGCGCAAGCTCGGGGCGAGCTCGTTCTGGATGCCCACCAGCTGTCCCGGGACAGGGAAGTACCACTCAGGCAGATCCCCGTCGGGGGCACCCGCGAGGAGGATCCAGACGACGAGATTCTCGGTCCCGAGCTCAACGGCGCCGTACCAGAACACCGACTCGACGTGCACCCCGTTCCGGACCGATCCCTCGAGGAGCGCGCGGGGCCGCCCTGACTGCGTCGTCCGCTGCCTGCTGGGGTTGCATGTGCCGGACTGTATCCCGCCCACGGAGCGCACCGAGCCGACGGCAGAGCAGTCGGGCGCGCTGGTGACGACGAGGGGATCGGCGCGGGATGGGTCCCGGCGTCAGGGTGAGCGAGCGCCGGCGCGCCTTTGAACCGCGCAGGAGTGTGGTGCCCCCGGCAAGATTCGAACTTGCGACACCCGCTTTAGGAGAGCGGTGCTCTATCCCCTGAGCTACGAGGGCGGGGCATGGCTGGAACCCTCGCTGGAAACCTCGCTGCAAGGGTCGCTGTAACCCTCGTTGTAACGAGGCCCCGTCGGGCCGGCCAACGGGGACAGGCTACTGGACCCGGGCGGCGGTCTCGCGCATGGCTGCCGCTAGCCACACGGCACGCACCATCCGCGGCATGATCGGGCGAGCGTAGCCGCCCTCAACGCGGCATGTCCGGACGTTGCCCAGCCGCCCTGGCTCGCCCCGCCCGACGTCGCTCGCTCGGAGCAATCGAGGAACATTCTTGACACCGACTACTGCGAAAGCGCAGTATCGAGGTATTGCGAAATCGCAGCAGTCGTCCGTTCGGACGTCCTCGACAGAAGGAACCGCCATGACCACCGCTGACATCCATCAGGCTGCGCAGTCGCGAGCCCACACTGTTCCCGCGGGTCACCGCCTCGTCTGGATGCTCGCGGGTGCGGCGGTTCGACTCGCGCGGTGGCGCCTGTGGCTCCTGACAGCAACCGCCTTCGGAGTGTTCGCGGGCGTGTTCTTCGCCTCGTCGGCTCCGTTCGCCATTCCCCACGTCGAGGCTGTGTGTCGTCAAGCACCTCCGGATGTGCGGTTCACCTCGAGCGCCGCAGACGTGCTCGGCTTCCTGACCGGATGCGGGGCGGCCGGCCGCGAGGCGTACCGATTCCTTCAGGTGGCCGACCTGCTCTACCCGACCGTGTTCGGGATGTTCATGGCGACGTCGATGGCGCTCGTCCTCGTTCGACTCGCTCCCGGGCGCCACGCCCTTCTCGCGCTTGCCGTGCTGCCCCTCCTCGGAAGCGCCTTCGACTACCTCGAGAACGCGTGCGCCTGGCTGGCCCTGGCGGCGTTCCCCGGACAGGCCCCCACGAGCTCCCTGCTGGGTCTGGCCTCTGCTGCCAAGAACCTCACCTTCTGGACCTCAGGAGCCGTGCTGCTCGGCGCGCTGGCCCTGCTCGCGATCGCCTGGGCCCGCCGACAGGCGCGCCCAGCAGGCGGCGGCGACTCCCGCGCCTCAGGCGCGAGCCACTGATGCCACGGGCCGAAAGGGGCTCGGCGTCCCAGACCAGGACGGAGCCACCCGCCCCTACGACCACACGCCCGGATTCCGGCCTCGCCAATGTCCTGTTCGACGTCTGGCTCGTGTCGCGGGCCGCGACCGCCATCATCGACGACGCGGTGCGGGCATCCGGGGTCGACGCCGACGAGTTCGCGATCTACTCCGTCCTGGCCTCCACGCCGGGCATGACCCCTACCGAGCTCGCCCACTGGATGGCCGCGCCGGCGACGACGGTGTCGAGCTACGTCAGGCGATTCGAACGCCGCGGCCACGTGCGCAAGATCCCGAACCCGAACGACCGCCGCTCCTACCGAGTGCAGCTGACGGCAGCCGGCCGCCGAGTCCACCAAGCCGCCGGGGAACTGTTCAGGCCAACCCTCCAGGAGGTACCAGCCGCCTAGGCCCTGGCGTGTCCGACACCCACCGCCGGCTGCAGACGCTCCACCAGACACTTACATCCATCAACGACGATCAGCCACCCGGCCAGTGACGCGGCCAGGACGCACTCTCCTCCGCAGGTCACAAACCGCGACTACGGACCAAGGATGATCGTGCTGACGTTTCCCATCCTCACCGAGCGACTGGAGCTGACCCCGCTCACGCAGGCGGACCGGGACGCGTTCGTTGCTTATCGCCGCATCCCGGCGGTGGCACGCTGGCAGAGCTGGAACCCGGACTACGCCGACGCAGACGCGGTCGACCTCATCTCCGCCCAACCCGGCTCCATCGAGTCCACATCCGGGCGGTGACTGCAGATCGCCGTTCGGCGCCTGCGCTGGATGCCCGAACAGGCCGTGCACCTGATCGAGAACCAACTGGGTCGCGGCGCCGTGGCGGCAGTCCTCGCCGGCTCCGACCCGTCTTCAGCGCAGCCTTCGGCGCGCACCTGGTCCGTCAGCTGAGGGCACTGCAGGGCCAGGTGGACGCGGACATCCGCGGGGACACCGACGCGGAGGCTATGGCCGGGCTGGCGTTCGGCGCCTACCTCGGCGAACTGCTACGGCACGGCCAGCCCCGGAACGGCTGGGCGGACGGTGTGGTCGGCGTGTTGTTGCAGGGGACTGAGCCAACCCCGAGCTGAGCTCGTGAACTGGCGGCAGGTGCTGGTCACGGGGCCGTCCATTCGACTGCGACCGTCGACGCTGAAGGGCTGGGAGGGCCGGGGGGCGGCGGATCCAGCGATTTCTGCGCGCGCAAAGCCTGCATTCTGGCGTGAATCAACTGCTTCAACGTTCGTTGCCCGGGGACCGGGAGGCCTCACGCCTGGCGGCATGTCCGGTAAGCGGCTCACGCTTCGAGCGAGTGGTGTCGTGTCGAGTCAGACGGGGTCATGGAGAATGCCCGGGTGATCTTCGCAAGAGGCAAGACGATCTGGAGCAGCTGGGCGCTGGCGCTCGCGTCCTGCGCGGTGGGATGCGTTCTTGTCGCCGTGATTGCCTGGTCCTTTCCCGGACCGCCGATCGGGCCGATCGCCCTGGCTGTGGCGCTGGTTCTGATCGTCACTGCTAGCCGGCTGTACGTCAGGATCGAGTCGGACGGGCTGTCGGTTCCCCGTGGTCTGGGCCGCGCAACGATCCGTCGAACCGACCTGATTGGGCTCTCTATTGCGAGTGAGTCGCGGCTTGGCCCGACGGCCAGCATGTCCACGCTGACTGCACACATGGCCGACGGGTCACAGCGCCGATCTGGCTGCTGATGTCGTTCAATGCGCTGCCCGGTGGGCCTGGCTTCGCTGCGGAAGACTGCCGACCGTCTCGCACGGAGCCTGGAGGTCCCGCTGACCTGAGGCCGGGATCCGGGGCGAGCGTGCTGCGGGACGCCTCAGTGTCAGCACTGGCGTCGACACGGACGTCGTGCAGTGTCCATTTGGGCGTGCTTGCCGCGTGGAAGGACTCACTCACCACACCGTTGTCCCAGGACACCGGTTGTGTCGGCGGCGGGATTACGAGAGGTGTCGGACCCTCCGGTCACATTTGAGCACGAGGTGCCAGAAACGGAACCGCGTACCGCAGCGCCATCACCGGCCGGTACGTCACCGGAGGTACCGCGCAGCGCAATCCCAACACCACGGTCACCCAGAACGGCTGACAAGAGCTGACGAAAGGGGGTCGCTCGTTTGCAGAGCGACCCCCTTTCGATCCGGTCAGGCGCGTGGGCCTCGACCCCCTACCCCCAGGGTGACGCGACCTGTCCCAATCGCCTGACATGCGCACCGCGGACGGTGAGGATGTGCCTTATGCGTCAGATCCTCGTGTTCCTGATGTTCCTGTTCCTCGCGCCCAAGGCGGCGCCGATCTACGTCGCCGGCCTCGTCGTGCTCTAGCTGATCCAGCGTGCCCGCCAGCCGAAGCAGTGGAAGCCGACCAAGGAGCAGGAGGCTGAGTTCCGCCGCGACCTCGCCGCGCACGAGGAGCGCTTGATGCGCCAGGGCCCGACGATCATCGTCCCGGCCGCCAGCTTCTACGCCGACCTCGAGGCGATCCGCCCCCTTGAGGACCACGGCGGCGCTGACGCCGCTCGGTAGCGCGCTCCGAGCCGGGCCTGCTCGAGAGACACGGCCCTGCGGGCGATGAACTCGATGCTCGCAGTTCAACCGACCTCAGGGCGGCAATAGCGGACGTCTGCGCCGGCCCGGGTTTCATGCCCAGGGTGCGCTGCAGGCCAGCTCCCACTGGCGTTGATTGGCCTCGATGAACTGGGGTGTCCGGAGCCAGTGCTCACCATGCCCTCGGCGCACATGTGCGCCCACGGCTGCTTGCCCGCTTGGTGCTCGGGTCAAATACCCCTCCAGGTCATCTCGCCGGCCAGCACCGCCTTGAGCACCATCCCCTTGGTAGTGGGGGTACGGGTGCGAAACCCTGGGCATGTCGTGGAGCGGGCGCGTGTCAGTAGTCGATGGACGCCATGTTGACGTCGTCGTGCCGTGCTCCTGCCGCGGGCTCCAGCGCTTCGAGGCGCGCGATCTGGTCGGTGGTGAGCGCGATCGCGTCGGCGGCTGTGTTCTCCTCCACACGGGCGATGCGGCGGGTGCCGGGGATAGGCGCGATGTCGGTGCCGCGCGTGAGGATCCATGCGAGCGCGGTCTGCGCCGGGGTGGCGCCGATCTCGGCGCCGATGGCGGTGACCTCGTCGACTAGCGCGAGATTGCGCTGGAAGTTCTCGCCGACGAACCGCGGGTTGGTCTTGCGCCAGTCATCGTCGGCGAAGTCGTCCACGGTGCGGATCTGGCCGGTGAGGAGGCCGTGGCCGAGCGGCGAGTAGGGCACGAAGCCGATGCCCAACTCGCGCAGCAGGGGCAGGATCTCCGCCTCGACGTCGCGGGTCCAGAGCGAGTACTCGGTCTGGAGCGCCGACACAGGCTGCACGGCGTGGGCGCGTCGGATGGTCTCGGGCGAGGCCTCCGACAGGCCGAAGTGCAGCACCTTGCCCTCGGCGATCAGGTCGGCGACAGCCTGGGCGGTCTCCTCGATCGGCGTCGACCGGTCCACCCGATGCTGGTAGTACAGGTCGATGTGGTCGGTGCCGAGGCGCCGCAGCGAGCCCTCGACCGCGGCCTTGACGCTCGCGGCGCTGCTGTCGACCGTGCCGGGCCGGGGGTCGGTGCCGGGGTGGTGGGAGACAAGGCCGAACTTCGTTGCGAGCACGACCTGGTCGCGGCGGCCGGCGATGGCGCGTCCTACGAGCTCTTCGCTGAGGAAGGGTCCGTAGATCTCGGCGGTGTCGATGTGCGTGACGCCGAGATCGAGGGCTCGGTGGATGGTGCGGGTCGACTCGTCGTGGTCGAGCGCACCCTCCGACGTGTAGGTGCCGGCCATGGTCATGGCACCGAGGCCGATGCGGGAGACCACGAGGCCTCCGAGGTGTGCGGTCTGCATGAGTGCTCCTGTGGGTGGATCGGGTGGGCGACGCGGATGTGGTCCCTCCAGCCAGAGAAGCAGCAGACGCGAAGCCGTGGCAGTCCCTGTCGTGGGGGCCACTGAGAGGGACCCCCAACCCGGGCTTTGGCTCTCCTACAGTTGATGACGTGACCGCACCGGACCCGCGCCCCCGAGACGCCGTCAGGGCTGAGATCCGGGAGTTCCTCAGCACCCGTCGAGCCAGAATCACGCCCGAGCAGGCCGGCCTGCCGACCTACGGCGACGGCCGCCGCCGGGTGCCCGGGCTTCGACGGGAGGAGGCCGCCCTGCTGGTGCGGAGTCTCCCCGCAGTACTACATCCGCCTCGAGCGAGGCGATGCCACCGGCGTGTCCGACAGTGTCATCGACGGGATCGCCCAGGCTTTGCGCCTCGACGACGCCGAACGGGCGCATCTGCTCGATCTCCTCCGTACCGCGGGCATGCCAGCACGCGCGGTGAAACGGCGACCACCGGCGCCCACCCGGGTCCGCCCCACCATCCAACGTCTCCTCGAGGCGATGCCGACCGTGCCGGCAGTCGTGCTCAACGGGCGCCTCGATGTGCTCGGGGCCAGCGCCCTGGGCCGGGCCCTGTTCTCGCCCTGGTACGACACCGACCAGCCCGTGAACAACGCCCGCCAGGTCTTCCTCGACCCGCACGCGACCTCCCTGTTCCGCGACTGGGAGACCGTCGCGAACGACACCGTCGCCCTCTTGCGTGCCGAAGCCGGCCGCAACCCCTACGACCGCGGGCTCTCCGACCTGATCGGTGAGCTGTCCACCCGCAGCGAGGACTTCCGGCTCCGCTGGGCCGCCCACGACGTCCGCATTCACACCACGGGCGTCAAGAAGCTGCACCACCCAATCGTTGGCGACCTCGAGCTGCCCTTCGAGTCACTGCCACTCGAGCCCGGAGCCAGCACCAGCCTGGTCACCTACCTCCCCGAGCCCGGCACCCCAACCCACGACGCGCTAGCCCTCCTCGCCAGCTGGGCCGCCAGCGAGCCGCTCCGCCTCACGGCGCACCGGCCGACCATCGGCGACCCTGAACCAGTATTGGCCGCCGCCAAACGTCCCAATCGCGGCAGCACCGCCACTGCCACGCGGTCGCACGCCAGCGACCCCGGGCGGCGGCTCGCGGAGGCACCTGCGCTCGGCGGCATGTCCGGACGTTTGGGGCCAGCGCTTCCGGCCGACGAGGGCCCGGCAGAAGTCTCACGCGGGACAGGCTGTGCCCGCAGTAACGTCGCGCCGGGCCACAGCGTCCCGGCGTTCGTGGCGCGTGGGACGCTAGGAGAGCTGAGTCAACCCGTCCAGGGCCATCTGCAGGTACGTCCGGGGCTCCTCGAGGCGAGCCTGCGTGTCGCCGCCGTCCCGCGCTGCCGCGTCGAGAAGCAGCGCTGCGGCAAAAAGCTCCTGAAGGATGGATTCGTGAAGGCGGTCCTCGATGGCCCGCCGCTCCTGCAAGGCTGCGTACGCCGACCGGGCCGCAATGAGCTCCTCGCCAGCCTTGATGGCGTCGGTGATGTCGCAGGCGTACGCGAAGGCGCCGACCACCTCACCGTCCGCGATTCGCGGCACGTAGCGGACGTGGAAGTGGTACTCCTGCCCGTCCGGGCTGATCTGCCGACGGTGGAACGACTGGGTCATGCCGCGCAGTACGTCCTCGGCGTACAGTTCGTGCGCCCGGAGGAAGTCCTCGCTGACTATCTGCTCCAGGCGCCGGCCCGTCGCTCTCGTGTGACCCCACTTGGCCAAAACCTCCTCAGCGGCCCGGTTGGCGTAGCGAAGCGATCGTGTTCGGTCCCATACGCTGACGGCGACGGGCAGCTGATCCAGCAGCGCGAAGATTTCCGCCTCGAGACCCGCTGCTCGCTGAACGAAGCTCGGTTGGTGGCACGCCCGCGACGACGATGCGGACAACGGCCTCCCGTCCGAATCTTGTGGACCGACTAACAGGGGAGAGGTCGACACGGTGCTCGGCGGCGTGTTCGACACCGTGCCGATCCCCGAGGCCGCGGGCGACGCCTGGGCGCCCGCGCGGAGCCGGCGGGTGCAGCTGCGCAGCTCCTCAGCCAGCCCACGAAGATGGACCTCCGGCTCATCACCGGGGCTTGGCGCCTGCAGCTGGTCCAATGTCCGGCGGAGCCGGGCCAGCACCTCGGTGCCGGCGGCCACCATGAGCCGGTGCCGCTCGGTGAGCCGGGCAACCTGGAGGCTGTCTCGGAAGATCTCGGCTTGTGTGCTCAGCTCCTCGGTGATGTCGACCAGCACGATCGCGACGCCGGTGACAACCTCGCCGATGCAGACCGGGGTGTAGGTGGTGCGGTACTGCCGCAGCTCGCCCTCGCCGTCGAACAGCGCTCGTTCCTGCTCGGAACCCTCCCCCTCCAGAGCGTTCAAGAACCGGGAGCGCATCAGCCTCGCGGCATGGGTCCCGAGAACTTCCGCCAGCGGAACTCCCCGCAGTCCCTCGGTCGAACGCCCGAACGCCGCCGCCGCCGCCGCATTCGCGAAGACGCAGCGTTGGTCGCGGTCCCAGAACGAGACCAGTTCAGGGAGGCTGTCCAGGGCCGTCACCAAGCCGGAGCCGTCCAGCCCATCGAACGAACCCACCGGCTCCTGCATGACGCCTCCAGTGCGCTTGACGCCGTCCCTCGCTGCGGCCCACGTCCGACCTTCGAGACCCAAACCGATCTTGGCATGATCCGAACCCGGAGAGCGGCCCTTCAGAAGTAGCTCACGGCGGAGGTGCGCGAGGGGCCAAATCGGCTCATTCGCTGCGCCAGCTGTCGCGTGACCGCGGGCAGACCGGCACGAGCGCTCGGCGGCATGAGCGTGCGTTAGGGCCAGTGCCGCTCGACCGTGAAAGAGCCAGGAATACGCCACGCGCTACATCGGCGCTCTGAGCGGCGCGGTCCTGGTGCCCTGGCGCTGGTGCAACGGGTGGACCCAGAGGCGGAGTCCGCCTTGGCGGCAGTGCGGTGGGCCGTCGACCGGGTCCTGTGGAGGCACCGACGAAGGCGCCGTAGTCGTCCCGGTAGAGCGGGCAGTACGACCTACCCGTGGCCATTCGATCGGCTCCACCCGCAACCAGCGAAGCGGGACCGCTGCGCTCCAATGCGTTGCGGGGACGGCGCTGCGGTTGGCGGCGTACCGTGATGCTCGCCGCTCACATTTGTCAGCGGAAGGGGCAGCGCGGAACCTGAAGGGGCCGCGCGCACGTATGGGGGGATCATCGTGAATAGTGCAATACCTCTGCGTCGCCGACTTGTGGCGGCGGTGGCCGTCGGGGGGGCCAGCCTGTTGACGAGTCTCAGCCTGTCGGCCACGAGCGCCTCGGCGCAGGCGCCGACGTTGGCTGCGGTTGGCGCGGTAGTTGCGCCGAGCGCCACGACGGCGGCCACGGTCACTCGGACCACCGCAATCGCGTACGGCCAGAACGGGGACATCCCCGTCGCAGCGGACTTCACCGGTGACGGACGAGCAGAGATCGCGGTGTTCCGGCCCTCCACCGGGACCTGGTACATCCGGGGCGTGTCAGTCGTGCGCTATGGCCAGAACGGGGACATTCCCGTGCCAGCGGACTTCACCGGTGACGGACGAGCAGAGATCGCGGTGTTCCGGCCCTCCACCGGGACCTGGTACATCCGGGGCGTGTCAGTCGTGCGCTACGGCAACCCGGGCGACATCCCGGTCCCCCGCGACTACGTCGGCGGCTCCGCCGACCAGATCGCGGTATTCCGGCCCTCCACCGGGACCTGGTACATCCGGGGCGTGTCAGTCGTGCGCTACGGCAACCCGGGCGACATCCCGGTCCCCCGCAACTACGTCGGCAGCACCGCGGCCGAGATCGCGGTGTTCCGGCCCTCCACCGGGACCTGGTACATCCGGGGCGGGTCGACCTTTCCCTACGGGCAGAACGGTGATGTGCCCGTGCCGGCGCGGTACACCAGCACGAGCGTCAAAACCGCCGCCGTCTGGCGGCCGTCGAACGGGACCTGGTACATACGCGGTGGCAGCACCATCTCCTGGGGTGTCCGCGGTGACATCCCGCTCGCCGGCAACTTCCTCGGCACCTCCGTTGCGGACCAGGTCGTGTTCCGGCCTTCCAACGGCACCTGGTACCTGCGCTGGCAGGAGTGAGACGACCACGCCAACGCACCCTCCGGGCATGACCCATGGACGCCCCTACCCCAGGGGGCGTGGTCATTTCTCTCCCCGGCGCCGAACGTCACGTGGCTCCAAGGAGGGTCGTTCGGGCTCCCGCTGAGGGCACCCACCCGATGAGCCCGTGGCCTGCGCTGCTCTGACTCGCTCTGCTTCTGGTGGCCGTGGACCTCGATGATCGTGTCGTCGACATCCAGCAGGGCGTACTCGCCGGTAGCCGGTGCTGTGCCGATGCCCTAGTGCACACCCGAGCCGGTCCCGAGCCGGGTGCGTGCGGCCAGTGCGAGCAGGAACCCGGCTGCGACCGCGTCGAGCTGGCGCACGTGCCCGAAGGTGAACGCGGGCAAGAACGACCCGAGCGTCGAGGGCGCGTATGCCGAGCTGAAGACCTTGCCCAGCCGCCGTGGCGGAGCACCGCCATGTCATCGATGCTGTCCGCGCCAACGACCATCCCACCCACGATCGAGGCGACTTTCAGGCCGGCGTTCGCACCCTTGTCCGTGGCCACCGTGAGGCGCTCCTCGGTCAGCGTGCGTAGGCCGGCGGCGTCGGCCAGCGCCATGCCCGGATGGCTACTTCGATCGCCGTGGCGTTAGGCCGATTGCAGCCCGACGCAACTCGCGCTCATCGGCACGACAGGAAGAGTGCTTCCGCGTTCCATCGGCGCACTGGGTCAGACCCAACCTCACCGCCGCACGCCCTCTGGCTCGTCGCGTCACCGCAGGTCAGCGGGTTTCAGCCATACGCCACGAGGGCGGGGCATGGCTGCAACCCTCGCTGGAAGTCGTGCTGCAACGAACGCTGTAACCCTCGCTGTAATCACGACCCCGGGCCGGCCAACGTGGACAGGCTACTGGACCCGGGCGGCGGCTTCGCGCGTGGCTGCGGCCTTCGCTCTGCGCGGTGGTCGCTTGAGCTGTTTCGGCGGCGTGGTTGCTGCCTCGAACAGAGCGCGCAAGCGATGAGCTACAGCCCGAACGAGTGCCACTCGCCTTCGGAAACCACCTCGACAGAATCGCCGAGGACCTTGATGGCGGTCTGCTCGTCGATGGCATAGGCCGGGACGCCGATCTCAGCGGCCCACCGCTCCGCGTCCGCAAGGGTGTTCGTCGGGAAAGCATTCAAGTGAGGGAAGATCGCGAACTCCACGAGCCCCAAAGTCCGATCATCACTGGCCGCCGGCCAGTTGACGAAGTCCGAACCGATCCGGGGTGCCATGACCATGCTCCCGGCGCTCACTCCGACCCAGGTCGTGTCGGTCAGGGAGGACAGGTGGTCGGCCAGGCCGGATTGCCGCAGCCAGTGACACAGGTACGTGGCATCGCCGCCGTCAACGAGCAGGACGTCGGCCTCGCGGATCCATTCGACCCAGCGCTCCGTGCCGATGGTGGGTAGGGCGGTGAGCTCGAGGACGCCCACGGACTTCCACTCCAGCGAGGTCATGGCGTCTCCTGGGCCCCCGCCGCTGACGAAGCTGCGCACCGATCGCGGCCCGCACATGGGGTGCCCCCATTGCGCGGTCGGGATGCAGAGCGCGGCTGATTCGGAGATCGGCTTGCCCAACATGCCGACGAGCGCATCGCGGATGCTTGTGTTCCTGACGCCGCCCGAGGTGAGAAGCAGCTTCATCGATGGGGCTCCTTGGCATAGCTGGGACTTTGTGGCAACGGACGGGCCCGTGGAGGTGCTCTGGGTGTTGACGGGTGTTGACACCGTACACACAGACCATCCCCGCGTCCTGGGCGGATGCCTCGTGCCCCCCATGATGCCGCTCCGCACGTGCCTGGGATGATCACCGGCTTCGCGAAGGGGTGGCCGTGAGGGCGGGGCCCGTCCTCGGACCAACACGCGGCATACAGCCGTGCAGTGGAAGGTGAGCTCGTGCCCGTTCCGGTGTACCTCCCAAACGGGCATGACAGCTGGGGAGTTCGCCCCGCGCGTCCGTGTCCGACCCCACAATGGCAGTCATGGGGGAGCAGGGGCATGTGTGGATCGGGACCAGCGCGTCAGCCACCCGCCGGCCGTCCAAAGCGGCGCGCAGCCGGATCCCCGCGGTTGCGCTGGTGCTCGCCATCACTGCGGCCGCCGCGGCCGGGTGCGGTACGGCCAGGTCGGGCGCGGCGGGCGCCAGCCCGGCACCGTCCGAGGGCGGGTTCGGGTGGTTCGCCTACGACGATCCGAACACTGCCGGTGCGAGCGAGCTTGCGACTCCCGTCGACGCGGCCGAGCGTGCCGGACTTCGGCTGCCGGAGCACGCCAGCGTGCAGAAGGTCGAGACTCAACCAGCCACCGGATTCGCCGAGAGCTATCTGTTCGTCTTCCAGGCGGGCGCCGCCGCGGCGGCCGGCATCTGCACCCAGGACGGTCTCGGCGGCCCGCGCGCGGTTCCGGCCGACCGGACGGTCGTCAACGAGAGCATGGGCCGCCCGCCGGTGACAGCAGCCTCACTCTGGTGCGAAGGCACGTCACCGACGGACCCACGCTGGTCTCGGCGCGTCCTCATCGACCCAGGCGACCCCGCAACGGTGCACCTGCTGCTGCAGCGGACCGGCTCGAGCAGTTGACGATGCCGTTCGCGATCCCGAAGCAGGTCGTAGAGGGGCTCCACGACTGCGACGACCCGTGGCCGGCGACGTCGCGCTACTGCCGCGCGTCGGCCGGAAGCGGGTCAGGCGCAGCCTCAGACCACACCGCCGCCGACCCCCCACCTGCGGACCCGGCAACTGTTCGACCACCTCGGACTCGCCGTATCTGAGGCACGTCACTCTCACGGACCGAGCGGGACTGACCTGTCGGTTCCAACGGTGCCCCAGGAGCATGCACACGATGTTGCGTCGCTCCGGGACTGGTCCTCGCACCAGCCGAGCGGGTGGACCTTCCCGGTCGTCATCGGGGTGGACTGACCCCGGGCGCAGACAGCCTGCGCACCGACGGGGCGGGCGGCGGGAGGCCTACCCCTGCTCGTCGACCGTCGACCAGCCCGCGGCCGAACGCGTCGATGCGACCCCACCGACCAGGTATGTCCAGCAGCTCGATCCGGCCGAACGAGACCGGCACGGCCGGGTCCACGATGAGGTGGTCGTCGATGGTCTCGAGCCCCAGCATGGTGCGCAGGAACAGGAGCGGTGCGCCGGTCGACCAGGCCTGCGGGCTGCACGCCGTCGGGTACTGGACCGGGTACCTCGTCAGTGCGCGCTCGTAGCCGCCGAACGCCTCGGGCAGCCGGCCCTCGAAGAAGTCCGCCGCGTCGAGCACCCCTGCGGCGACGCGGGCCGCCTCCGTCTTGAAGCCGTAACGACGGAGCCCCCACGCGATGAACGAGTTGTCGAAGGGCCAGACCGAGCCGACGTGATAGCCGATGGGGTTGTAGCGCGCCTCGCCCTCGGCCAGCGTGCGGATTCCCCACCCGGAGAAGAGCCGCGGTCCGAGCAGATGCCTGGCGATGGCGGGCGCCTTTGCGGCGTCGACGATTCCGCTCCACAGGAGGTGGCCGACGTTGGAGGAGAGGGCGTCCACGCGCGTCCCGTCGGGGCCGAGAGCGAGTGCGTAGTACTCACCGTCCTCCACCCAGAAGTCGCGGTCGAAACGGGCCTTGAGGTCCGCAGCCTGCCGTTCGAGGTCCTCGGCGAAGCCCGGGTCGTTCCAGAACGACCGTGCGAGACGTGCGGCCCGGACCTTGGCGTCGTAGGCGTAGCCCTGCAGCTCGCAGGTGGCGCGCGGGAACCCGGGTATCCGGCCGTCACGGTAGGAGATCGAGTCCCACGAGTCCTTCCAGCACTGGTTCTCGAGACCGGTCTCCTCATTGCGCCGCTGGTACGCGATGTAGCCGTTGCCCTGGAGGTCGGCGTAGGTGTCGATCCAGTGGAGCGCGGCCCGCGCCTCCGGCTCGAACTCGCGGACGAGGTCGCTGTCGCCGGTCCACCGCTCGTACTCGTCGAGCAGGACGAGCCACAGCGGTGTGGAGTCCGCGGAGCCGTAGTACGGCGAGTGGGGGCGTTCCTGGAAGGCGGTCAGCTCCCCGTAGCGCAGCTCGTGCAGGATCCGGCCCGGGTCCTCGTCGCGGAAGTCGTCGACGCGGCTGCCCTGCCAGTCGCCGAGCACGCGGAGCGTCGTCGCCGCGAGCTCCGGGGTGAACGGCAGCGACTGCAGGCTCGTCAGGATGCTGTCGCGGCCGAACATCGTCATGAACCACGGCAGGCCGGCCGCCGGAAGGCTTCGGGCGCCGGCGATGGCGGGCGAGAACCGCAACGCCGCGAGGTCGACGAGGCTGCGGCGGTAGGTCGCGGCGAGCTGGTCGGAGTCCGTCACCAGCCGGGGCGCGGCGGAGAGCCAGGCGTCCAGCTCTTCCAGCCGGTTGCGGTGCGTGCCGGAGCTGCCCCCGGGGAGGACGCTCGGGACCCCTTGTCGCACGGTGGACGGTCGGACGGAGAGCTCGGTGGTCCAGGACCCGTGCGGCTCGATCCGCACGTCGAACTCCAGGCCGCCGTCGTCGACCTTCCCTGGGGCCTCGGAGGACGAGACCGTGGTCGCCCGGTGGAACGTGTCCCGCTCGTACGACATGACCAGCGTCCCGTCCTCCACCCGCGTCCCGTACGTTCCTTGCTTGGCGAGGGCGTCCTTCACCTCGAAGAGGTCGGCGAAGTCGCAGCCCACGTCGATCCGGATCGCGAGGTCCACCGCCTTCTCCTGGTGGTTCAGCAGGCGGAGGCTCTCCCGGAAACCGTCGCCGACCGCGCGCTGTCGGATGACGGTGAGATTCGCGTTGACGTAGACGGTGCCGGTGCCCGGGACGAGGAAGAACCGCGTCTCGAAGAAGTTCAGGTCGTCGGTGGACAGGGCGGTCAACCGCTGGCCGTCCACGGTGAGCACCCAACGCGAGAGGAACCGGGTGTCCCATGCGAAGAGCCCTGCCGGGTCGGTGGCCGAGGCCTCGATGTCGCCTCGGCGGTCGCTCACCACGAAGGTGTTGCCGTCGAGGATCCGCACGAGTCCGTCGGTCATGTCGGACGATCCCTTCCGGAGGTGGGGCGCGGCGCGTCGACTGGCATGCAGGAGAACAGCCGTTGTGCGAGCACCAGCAGCTCGGGGTCGCCCTCGACCGTCAGCGCGCCACGGAGCAGGGATGCCATCGTGCTCGTCCGGCCGCTGACGAGGTCGTCGAGCTCGGCTCGGCTGCAGGTGCAGGTGGCGTCCGCCGGGGCGTCGTCGCTCGAGACCCCAAGTCACCGTGGTCGATGGTCACCGTCCGGTCGACGGGCTCCTGGCCGTCCGCGGCCACGAACCGCACGCGCGCGCTCACTCGCCGCAGCAGCGGTTCGTGGCCGCGGCGAGCCAGTTCGTCGAAGAAGTCCGCAGTGGATGACATCGTGATCGCCTCTCATTCAGGCTAGCCACGGGCGTGCCCGCCTGTCGGCGAATCGTCGACGCCAGCCCACGCCCTGGCCTGTCGACTCGACGCGAGTGTCTGCTCGCGTCCCGCGTCCCTGCTCGAGAACCCGCCAGTAGGGCGTATGCCGCCTGCTGGCCGCCGATTCCTCGCCGCGGTGGTCTGTCGGTGGCAGGAGTACCCGGAATCGTTCGTTAGCCTGCTGGAATGACCGAAGCCCTCAGGACCGACCCTGCCCTCCCGGCCGAGTCGCCCTCGGGCGACCCGCGCGCCGACCGCGTGGGGGCTGCCGTCAGGACGTGGCAGCGCACCCTCGTCGACCTCGGCGGTCGCAACACGCTGCTCTGGTACCGCGACCTGCCCTCCGGCACGCTCGACCTGACGACGGCCCACCCCGGCGGCGTCTCCATGCTGCTCGCCGGACGCCGGACCCGCCTGTCCGACCTCGTCCGCGAGCCCGCCGCCTTCGAGGAGGCGCGGCGCCGGGTGCGCGCGATCCGCTCCAAGGCTGTCGAGCTGCGCGAGGAGCGTGGCATCGCGGCCGGCTTCATCGCGCATCGGCATGGCGACGTGGTCGGTGCCCCGCGCGGCACGCCCGCCGGCCTCACCGGTCCTGCTGCGCTCGTGCGTGCTGCGCCCGACCGGCGCGGCGCAGGAGGACTTCGAGATCGACCTCGGGCCCGAGGCCGAGTTCAACCCGGTGCTTCGCGAGTACCTCCGGTCCGAGCAGGGCATCGAGATCGACGCCGATGCCCTCGCCGACCTCGCGAGCGCCGGCAACGGCTTCGACCCCTACCCGGTGTATGCCGCCCTGGGCCACGCGTGCGAGCGCGTGCCCGAGTTCGAGATCACGCCCCGGCTCGTCCTCGGCACGTTCTCCTACGCCAAGCTGCCGATGGTCGCCGACCTCGCCCTGCAGGCCAGCACCCTCGCGGACCACGACGTCGTCGCGGCGCTCGCCGGTGACGAGTCGGCGCTCGCCGCGGTGCGGCTCCGCGTGCCGGACAGCGAGCCCGACCCGGACCCCGAGCACGAGCACCTCGTGCTCGACGCCGACTCCTCGCAGCACGCTGCGATCGATGCCGTACGCGCCGGCGCCCACCTCGTCATCAAGGGCCCTCCCGGCACCGGCAAGTCGCAGACCATCGTCAACCTCATCGCCGCGCTCGCGGCCGAGGGCAAGTCCACGCTCTTCGTCGCCGAGAAGCGGGCCGCCATCGACGCCGTCCTGAGCCGCCTCGACCGGCTCGGCCTCGGCGACCTGGTGCTCGACGCCTACGACGGCCTGACGAACAAGCGCGCGACGGCGCAGCAGTTCGCCCGGAGCCTCGACGCGGCCGTCGAGAACGACAGCCCCGGGACCGACCGCACCACCTCGACGCTGCGCGACCGTCGGGCTCGCCTGCAGAAGCACGTGGACGCCCTCCACGCGGTGCGCGCCCCGTGGGGCGTGTCCGCGCACGACGCCCAGGAGGCCCTCGTCGAGCTCGGCACGCGCACGCCTCCGCCGACCTGCCACGTCCGCCTCGGCAGCCGAGACCTCGCCGGCATGAGTCGCGCCCCGCGCCGTCGAGCTCGGTCGACGCCTGCGCGACGCGGCCGGGCTCGGCGCGTGGACCCGGGACGGCGACGACCCGTGGTTCGGTGCCCGCATCCTCAGCGGCGACGACGCGTCCCGCGCTCTCGACATCACGACCAAGCACAGCACGAGCGGCCTCGACGACGCCGCCCGCCAGCTCAACCGCATACTCTCGGAATCCCATGTGCCGGAAGCGAACTCGCTCGCGGACTGGAAGTCGGCGTTCGCGACGATGTCGAGCGTCCGCGAGACGCTCGAGGTGTTCCGGCCCGAGGTCTTCGACATCCCCCTCAAGGAGCACATCGCCGCGACCGCCACGCGGGACTGGCGTGACGCGCGCGATGTCGAGATGGGCTGGCTCGACCGCTGGAAGATCCGTCAGCAGACCAAGCGGCTGCTACGGCCGGGTCGACCCCCGGCCAACCTCCACGAGGAGCTCGTCTCGGCGAGCGAGCAGCGCGAGCACTGGTTCGAGCTCGTCGGCGGCGGTGGACGCCCCGAGATCTCACCGCGCCTCGACGAGGGGCTGGCGCTGCTCGCGGGTCTCACGGCCGACCTCGAGTGGCTCGACGAGCGACTGCAGGTCGGCCCGAACGGGCAGACGCTGACCTCCCTGCCGCTGCGCGACCTCCGCGAGCGGCTCGCTGCCCTGGCGAGCCGTCCCGACCGGATCGCGGTGCTGCCGCAGGTCACGACGGCTCTCGACGAGCTGCGCGCCGCGGGGCTCGGTCCGGTCGTCGACGACCTCGCGGCACGGGGGATCCCCACCGACCAGGTCACGGCAGAGGTCGAGCACGTCTGGTGGGCCTCGCTCGCGGCGGAGATCACCGTGCGCGACCCCGCCTACGGCGCCCACGACGGCGAGGGACTGCGCCGCGACGTCGCCGAGTTCACCGAGGCCGACCGCGCCCACTTGGCGGCCACGGTGGCCCGGGTGCGTGCCGCGGTTGCCCGCAACGTCCGCGAGGTGCTCGCCGACCACCCCGCGCACGAGGCGCTGGTGCGCGCCGAGGCCGGCAAGGCACGCCGTCACAGGCCGCTGCGCGACCTCATGCCCCAGGCAGGGACGACGCTCACCGCGATCAAGCCGTGCTGGGCGATGAGCCCGCTCGTCGTCGCCTCGACGCTGCCTCCGGGTCGGTGGTTCGACGTCGTGATCTTCGACGAGGCTTCCCAGGTGCAGCCGGCCCAGGCCATCTCCGCCATCTCCCGTGCCCGTCAGGTGGTTGTCGCAGGAGACGAGCGGCAGCTGCCGCCGACGAACTTCTTCACCGTCGTGTCCGATGACGAGGCGGACGCCGGTGCCCCGACCGACGAGACGCTGACCGAGGGCTTCGAGTCGGTGCTCGACGTGCTGGCCGCCGCGCTGCCGACCCGCAACCTCACCTGGCACTACCGCAGCCGCGACGAACGCCTCATCGCCTTCGCCAACGAAGCGATGTACGACGGACGTCTCACGACCTTCCCCGGCACGTCCCTGAGCTCGGCCGTCACCTTCGAGCCGGTCGACGGGCAGGCCGTCGTGCAGCCCGGCGTCGACACCATCGAGACGACCGACGGGGAGGTGGCTCGCGTCGTCGAGCTCGTCCTCGAGCACGCGCGCACCCGGCCCACCGAGTCGCTCGGTGTCATCGCCCTCGGCATCAAGCACGCCGATCGGCTCGAGGAGGCGATCACCGGGGCGCTGCGCACGTCGCCCGACGTCGCCGCCTTCTTCGACGAGTCGCGCGAGGAGCGCTTCTTCGTCAAGAACCTCGAACGCGTCCAGGGCGACGAGCGCGACGCCATCATCCTGTCGATCGGCTACGGCAAGACGCCCCACGGTCGAGTGCTGCACCGCTTCGGACCGCTCAACATCGAGGGCGGCGAGCGTCGCCTCAACGTCGCCATCACCCGGGCCCGCTGCCGGATGACCGTCGTGTCGGCGCTGCGCGCCGTCGACCTCGACCCGAGCCGCCTCAAGGCGCGCGGCGCCCTGATGCTGCGTGACTTCCTCGCGTATGCCGAGGGTGGCGGGAGCGCCGGCGACGAGGACACGCTCTTCGCGACGGCCACCGTCACGAGCGACCCGCTGCGCCACGACCTCGCGGAGCGCCTGCGCCGCCACGGGCTGACCGTGCACGAGGACTACGGCACCGCGAGCCACCGCATCGACATCGCGGTCGAGGACCCCTACCACCGTGGCCGTGCGCTCATCGCCGTCGAGACCGACGGGGAGCGGTATGCCGCCCTGCGCAGCACGCGCGATCGTGACCGTCTGCGGCCGGAGCAGCTGGCCCGGCTCGGCTGGGTGCACGAGCGGGTGTGGAGCACCGACGTCTTCCGGGACCCGGCGCGGGAGATCGCCCGGATCGTGACGCTGGCCCGCTCGTCCCCGCCGCCCGCCGTCCCCGAGACGCCGGAGGCGCCGGAGACGCCGGAGTCAGGTGGCCCGTCGCAGCCGACAGGAGGGGAACGGTCGCCCGACGGCCCGACAGCCGCTGACGGCGACAGCGGGACGCAGACTGGTGCGCCCTCGTCGACGGACGGTGGGGGAGCGGACGAGGCCCCCGCGGCGCCGGCGCCGAAGCGCAAGCGACGACGGGTCTTCCGGAAGGGGACCGGGGCCGCCGACACCACGCCTGAGACCGATGCGAGCGAGCCGGGGGCCGCGCTCGGGCGCAGCAGCGACGAGCTCGACCTCGGGTGGGGCGAGCGCCCGTCCGGGTCGGGTCTCGGTGACCGTTGGCTCGAGGAGCAGCGACCGCCGCACTACGAGTGACCGGGAGGTGAGCCTCAGCGTCGGGACAGGGGTGGAATGCCGTCACCCCGTGCCGCGTTGAGGCCCTCATGAACACGGCGACACCGTTCTCGCTGCGCCTCTCGTGGGCCCGGGGTCTCTTCGAGCGAGGTGACCACCTGGCCGCCGCGACGGCTCTGGCCGAGCTCGTCGACGAGGTCGAGTCGTCGCGCACGGAGGGGTCCGACGCCGACGCCGTGCTGCACTCGGTCACCGACCTGCGCCTCCTGCTGGCCCGCGCGTACTTCCAGTCCGCCCAGCTCGGCCGCGCCGAGGCCACGCTGATCCAGGTCATCGAGCAGTCGCCGACGGACTCCTACGCGCACCTGCTGCTGGGCCGCACGCTCCAGCGCGCCGGTCGGCATGCCGAGGCCGCTCGTCCGCTCGCCCTCGCCGAAGCCCTGGGCGGCTACGAGCGCCCCCAGGCCTACGGCACCGCGGCCGCAAAGCCCACCCAGCCCACCCAGCCCACCGAGCCCACGACCACCGAGCCCACCCAGCCCACCCAGCCCACCCAGCCCACCCAGCCCACCGACCCGACCGACTGACCGGCCGGCTGACTGGGAAAGTCGAGTGCCCACTTCCCGACGCCCCCGGCCGGGGAACGTCGCGAAGCGGGCACTCGTGGTGGGGTCGGGAAGTGGGCACTCGACGTGGACGTCGAAGGGCCGCTCCGGCAGGGGTGGGATCAGCGGGCGCGGAGGCTGTCGCGGATGTCGGTCAGCAGGATGATCTCCTCCGAAGGCGCCTCGGGCTCGGGCTCGACGCCCTTCCGGCGCCGCTCGGCGAGGTGGTTCATGGGCACGACGACCATGAAGTAGACCGCGACCGCCACGATGAGGAAGCTGATGAGCGCCGTGACGAACACGCCGAGCTTGACGCCTCCGGGCTTCCAGTTGGAGAAGTCGGGAGTGCCACCGAGCTTGCCGATGACATCCATGATGACCGCGACGAACGCGGTGACGACCTGGCCGAATGCGGTACCGATGACGACGGCGACCGCGAGGTCGACGACGTTGCCCCGCATCAGGAAATCCTTGAAACCCTTGATCATGAGCGTCCCTTTCTGTGCCCCTGGACGGGGCTCGTCCCGGTGCCCCGGGGGGTTCTGGCGGGAGTCTCGAGCCGTCCCCGCGGGTCCTGCGTGTCCCAGCTGAGCGCGCACCTTTGCGTGCGACTCGGTGACCAGAGTGACTCGTGTGACGAGCGACCCGGCGTTCCGAGCCTACTGCGCCGCGGCTGACCCGTGCCGGACCGCAACGACCAGGCTCTGGCCGGCCTGGAGTGCGCTGAGCCCGCGCGCGACCTCGGTGGCCTGGCCGGGATCGAGCGCGAGGGTGACGCGCGCCGGCGCTGCGGCACCCAGTCCGGTCGACTCCTCGGCATCACGAACGGCCAGGACGACGACGTCGGTCGCAGCCCGTGACCCGGAGCCGGTGGCGTAGAGGTCGACGTGGTCGCCCGGCCGCACCCCGGCGGACCCGGCGTCGAGGACGGGGACGCTGATGGCGACCCGGTCGGCGGGCTGGCCCGCCAGCAGGTCACCACCGAGCAGGCGTTCGGGCGTCACGACGTCGTGGACCGTGAGCGGTGCGGCGACGACGCGGCCGACCGCCGCTCCAGGCCTCGACAGGGCGGACCGTGGCCGCTGCCCGTCAGGTCTCGTCGCCACCGACACGTCGTCGGGACCGAGTCTCTGGCCGGCCGCGACATCTCGGACCATCACGACCGTCGGCAGCCCCGACCCTCCGGCTGGCTCCGGTCGCAGCGCGCCGACCGTGACGAGGACCGCCAGCGCCGCGAGCCCTGCAGCGGCCCACCGGCGCCAGCGGTTGCGCCGGGCCCGGCGCCGGCGCGGGCCGTCGGGCCAGGTCGCCGAACCCCCAGCACGACGCCACCGCGCACCCGCCCCTGCCCACATCATCAGGGGAGCGGGAAGGGCAGCTCGAGACCGTCGAGGCTGCGTCGGCACGGGCAGGTCGCCGTCGCGTCCGGCTCGTAGGCCGGCATCTGCCCGATGGCGTCGCGCAGGATCCCGGTGAGGTGCTCGACGTTGGTGGCGAAGACACGCAGCACCTCGTCGTGCGTGACCGCCTCGCCGCCCTCGACGCCCGCGTCGTGGTCGGTCACCATGGCGATCGTCGTGAAGCACATGGCGAGCTCACGGGCCAGGGCCGCCTCGGGCATCGTCGTCATGCCGACGATGCCGAACCCGGCCTGCTGGTGCATGAGCGACTCTGCGCGAGAGGAGAACCGGGGCCCGTTGATGACGACCAGCGTGCCGTCCGGGACGACCTGGAGCTCGGAGAGCCGCGCGGCATCGATCGCGACCTGGCGTCCATCGGGGCAGTACGGGCTCGGCGAACCCGACGTGGACCACCGGGCCCTCGGCCTCGTAGATCGTGTGCGCCCGCCCCCACGTGCGGTCGACGACCTGGTCGGGGACGACGATGGTGCCCGGCCCGTGCTCGGGCTTGAGCGACCCGACCGCGCAGGGGGAGAGGATCTGGCGGACCCCGACGGCCCGCAGCGCCCAGAGGTTCGCGCGGTAGTTGACGCGGTGCGGCGCGAAGCGGTGGCCCTTGCCGTGGCGGGCGACGAAGGCAACGCCGCGCCCCTCGACCTCACCGATGACGAGGGGGTCGCTCGGGCGCCCGAACGGTGTGTCGACCTCGACCGTCTCGTAGTCGTCGAGGAACTCGTAGAGGCCGGACCCGCCGATGACGCCGATCTCGGCGCGCGGGCCCGGAGCGAGCCGGCGGGCACGGCCGGGACGGCGGGGTCGGACAGGTCGTCTGCTCGGTCGTCTGCTCGGTCGTCATGGCAGGAGCCTAGGCCGGGCAGCGGGGCCGCCGGACGGCATACGTCCTCGGGTGGGGACAACGTCCCCCGAGCTCAGGTGGCTGTGGACGACGAGCTGGTCGACGAGGTCGACGTCGTCGACGACGGGGTGCGAGGCGCTCGACGGCGTCGACGAGGTGGACGTGCTCGGGGTGGTGCTCGAGCCGGACGACGTCGTGGACGCGCCGTCCTTCTTGTCGCCCGAGCTCGAGCCCTCAGCCGGCGTCGAGGCGGACTTGGCGGTCGCGCGCGAGTCGGTCTTGTAGAAGCCCGAGCCCTTGAAGGCGATGCCGACGGGGTGGATCACCTTGCGCAGCCGCGGCTCGCCGCACTCCGGACACACCGTCAGGGAGTCGTCGGTGAACGACTGGCGGATGTCGAAGGCGTGTCCGCACTCTTGGCACGCGTAGGAGTAGGTGGGCACAGGTGAACCTCGGACGTCGAAGGGGGAACAGGCCGAGGGTCAGTCTACGGCCAGCCGGCGAGGCGCCCGCCGCGGCTGATCTCGCGGATGCGCCGCTCGGTGCGCTGCTTGACCCTCGAGGTCGTGACCACGAGCAGCCGGTCGCCGTGGCGGATCGTGGTGTGTGCGTCCGGCACGAACCCCTCGCCGCTGCGCACGACCAGGGTCACGTTGGCCCCCTTGGGCAGGCGCAGCTCGAAGACGGCGACGCCGTGCAGCCGCGACTCGGCCCCCACGGTGACCTGGATGACGTCGGCGCCGATCTCCATGAGCGAGGTCGACTCGAGGTCGACGTCGACGGAGTGGACCTGCTCGGTGAGCCCGAGCCGCCGCGCCACCCACGGCAGGGACGGCGCCTGCACGATGGTGAAGACGACGACGAGCATGAAGACGAGGTCGAAGATCCACTCGGTGTCGGGCGTGCCGACGACGAGCGGCACGGTGGCGAGGACGACCGGCACGGCTCCCCGCAGCCCCGCCCACGAAAGGAAGACCTGGTCGCGCCAGGGCACCTTGAACCACGACACCGACGCCACCACCGACAACGGGCGTGCGACGAGCAGCAGCACGAGACCGATGACGATCGCGGGGACCAGCTGCTCGTCGAGGCGTCGTCGGGTCGGCGAGCAGGCCGAGCAGCACGAACAGCCCGATCTGGGCGATCCAGCCGATCGCGTTGGCGAAGCTCTGGAACGCGACCCGGTTGGGCAGGCCCATGTTGCCGAGCACGAGCGCCGAGAGGTACGTCGCGAGGAAGCCCGACACGTGCAGGGCCGCGCCCACGGCATACGCCAGCACCGTGAGCGCGACGACGCCGATCGAGAAGAGCGCGGAGGACGCCCCGGCGACGCGGCGCAGCACCTGACCGCCGAGCCAGCCCACGGCGCCGCCGACGATCGCGCCGCCGGCGAGCTCGACCGCCGCGTGCAGGAGGAGCGACCACCACGGGTCGGCCGTGCCGCCGGGCACGCCCTGGGCCGCGAAGGCGACGACGAGGATGACGACCGGGGCGTCGTTGAAGCCGGACTCGGCCTCGAGCATCCCCGACAGCCGCTTGGGCAGCGGCACGTTGCGCAGGACGGCGAAGACCGCCGCCGCGTCGGTCGAGGTGACGATGGCGCCCATGAGCAGGGAGATCGTCCACGACAACGGCAGGAGCGTGTGTGCCGCCACGGCGACGACGAGAACCGACACCACGACGCCGAGGGTGGAGAGCACCGCTGCCGGCGCGACGGAGTCCTTGATGTTGACCCACGACGTCGTCAGCCCGCCCTCGGCGAGGATGAGCACGAGGGCGGCATAGCCGAGCACTCGCGTGATCGAGGCGTCGTCGAACTGGATGCCGGCGCCGGCGTTGCCGAGGGCCAGGCCGATGCCGAGGTAGATGAGCAGCGACGGCAGGCCCGAGCGCACCGACAGGCGCACCGCCGCGACCGCGACGAGGAGCACGAGCGACCCGACGAGGAGCACGCGCGTCAGGTCGTCGAGGTTCATGGTCGACGACGTGATGGAGGCGAGTGCAGGCAAGGGCAGCTCCTCGGGTGTGGTGGCAATCCAACCATCCCGGCTCACGCCGCCGGGGGGCGGTCCGTGACTGCGACGGACGTTTGTCGTCGGTTCGGCAACGATGTGTGGCGGCACCGGTCGGGCTGCGGGCCGCGCTCTGGACGGTGGCCTAGGCTCGTCGCGTGTCACGGTTGAAACGCGCCCGTCGGATCGTCCTGCTCCTCACCGTCCTCGTCGTCATGGCGGTGGTCGCGGTCGGGATCCTGGCGATCGGTGTCGTGCGGCAGTCCTTCCCGGAGACCTCGGGCCAGCTCGCGATCGAGGGCCTGACGAGCTCGGTCTCGGTCCATCGCGACGCCCAGGGCGTGCCCTCGATCTACGCCGACAACGCCAGCGACCTCTTTCGGGCGCAGGGTTTCGTCAGCGCCCAGGACCGCTTCTTCGAGAT
The DNA here is from genome assembly GCA_963849965.1 of uncultured Actinomycetota bacterium. Lineage (GTDB taxonomy): Bacteria > Actinomycetota > Actinomycetes > Actinomycetales > Dermatophilaceae > Terrabacter. Next base: position 59,941 of record CAWKJV010000020.1, read on the forward strand.
GGACCTGCGCCGCCACGTGACGGCCGGGCGTCTGTCCGAGCTCGTCGGCAGCGCCGGGATCGACAGTGACAAGGTCATCCGCACGATGGGCTGGCGTCGCGTCGCGGAGCAGGAGCTGCCCACCCTCGCGCCCGAGACCCGTCAGTACCTCCAGGCGTATGCCGACGGCGTCAACGCGTACATCAAGAAGGCCGGGTCGCCGGAGAAGATGTCGCTCGAGTACACCGTGCTCGCGCGCCGCAACCCCGGCTACCGCGTCGAGCCGTGGACGCCCGTCGACTCGCTCGCCTGGCTCAAGGCGATGGCGTGGGACCTGCGCGGCGACTACAAGGACGAGCTGGCCCGGGCCCGCCTGTCGCGCACCACGCGGTCGGTCAAGCAGGTCGAACCTGCTCTACCCGCCCTATCCCGTCGACCGCAACCAGCCGATCCTCTCGCCGCAGGACTGGCAGCCGGCGTCGGCGCAGACCGACCAGGCGGCGAGCCCCGCGCCGGCGGCCCTGACGGCGATGCGCACCGCGACGGCGGGCGCTGCCGTCGACTCGGCCCTCGCCTCGGTCGACGCGGTCCCGGCCACTCTCGGCCGCGGCGACGGCATCGGCTCCAACTCGTGGGTCGTCGTCGGGCTGCGCGCACGACGACGGGCAAGCCGCTGCTCGCCAACGACCCGCACCTCGGCCTGGCGATCCCCGGCATCTGGGGACAGGTCAACCTCCAGTGCCGCACGCTGAGCGCCGCGTGCCCGTTCCGGGTCTCGGGCTTCACGTTCTCGGGCCTGCCCGGTGTCGTCATCGGCCACAACGACAAGGTCGCGTGGGGGATGACCAACCTCAGCCCCGACGTCACCGACTTCTACCTCGAGCAGGTCTCCGGGCGACTCGTACCTGCGTGACCGGGAGCAGCCAGCGGCTCGTGCAGCGCCAGGAGGTCATCAAGGTCGCCGGTGGCGCCGACGTGCCCCTGACGGTGCGCTCGCACGGTGCACGGGCCGATCCTCTCCGACGTCGTCCCGGCGATCGACGAGGCCGGTGACCGCAGCGTCGTGCGGGGCGCGCCCCAGACCAACCGGTATGCCGTGTCGCTCGCGTGGACGGCCCTGACCCCGGGCACGACGGCCGACGCGATCTTCGCGCTCGACCGCGCCACGAACTGGTCCGACTTCCGCAAGGCGGCCGCGCTCTTCTCGGTGCCCTCACAGAATCTCGTCTATGCCGACACGGCCGGCCACATCGGCTACCAGGCGCCCGGCAAGATCCCGATCCGGCCGTCCGCGACGCCGGGGGCGCCTCCCGGCTTCTGGCCCGCTCCCGGCTGGGACTCGCAGTGGGACTGGAAGGGCTACGTCCCGTTCGACGAGTTGCCGAACTCCTTCGACCCCACCGAGGGCTTCATCGTCACGGCCAACCAGGCCGTCACGGCGAGCCCCACCCCGTTCCTCACCTCGGAGTGGGACTACGGCTTCCGGGCCCAGCGCATCCGCACGCTGCTCGCCTCGACCCCGAAGGTCTCGGCGGCGACGATGTCGCAGATCCAGGGTGACACCCGCAACACGTACGCCCCCGGCCTCGTCGAGCGGCTGCTCGCCGTGCAGGTCGACGACTTCACCGCCCAGGCCCAGCGTCTGCTGCGCGACTGGGACGGCAGCCAGCCCAACGACAAGTCCCGCGACTGCGGCGTCCGCGGCGTACTACAACGCCGTGTGGAAGTACCTCCTCCAGTACACCTTCGACGAGCTCCCGCCCGACATCGCGCCCGACGGCGGCAGCCGGTGGATGGTCGTCATGGAGCAGCTGCTCAAGGACCCGAAGAACGACTGGTGGGACGACAAGACGACCCCGGGTGTCACCGAGGGCTCCGGCGAGATCCTCAAGCGGGCGCTCGTCGAGGCCCGTCTCGACCTCGCGCGCGAGCTCGGCAAGGTCCCCGCGACGTGGCGTTGGGGTCGCCTGCACCAGCTCGACCTCAAGCACCAGGTGATGGGCGCCGACGGGGTGCCCACGGTCATCCAGAACCTCTTCGACCGCAACGGCATCGAGCTCGGCGGTGGCAACTCCATCGTCGACGCCAACTCGTGGAACGCCTCGAAGCCCGGCTACGACGTGACCACCGGCCCGTCGATGCGCATGGTCGTCGACCTGGGCAACCTCGACGCCTCCCGCTGGGTCAACTCGACCGGTCAGTCCGGTCACGCCTACGACGACCACTACTCCGACCAGGTCGACGCGTGGGCTGCCAACGAGACCTTCGCGTGGCCGTTCAGCCCGGCGGCGGTGCGCGACGCGACCGACGAGGAGCTGACCCTCGTGCCGCCGTCGCCGTCCGCGGCTCCCTGAGGCCACCCGTCACGAGCGCGTATGCCGGGTGCTGGCCCTCTCAGCGCAGGCGCACCACGCGTCCGGTGGTCGTCACGAACCCGTCGACGGGCACGTCATGGGCGTCGGCAGGCAGGTCGACGTCGCTCTGCTCACCCTCGTGCAGCAGCGTGACGACCGGCGCGGAGGGGTCGCGATGGAGCAGGGCGCGGTCGTAGCAGCCGCCGCCCTGCCCGAGGCGTGTGCCGTGGAGGTCGACGGCGAGTCCGGGTGTCACGACGAGGTCGCACGTGGCGAGGGCGTCGGTGCCGAGCCAGCCGTCCCGCTCGTGCGGGTCCGGCTGGTGCCCGCCGTGGCTCGGGCGGCGCACGGTGGCGTCGGTCGCCCTCGGTGCCCGGGACGGCATACCTCCACTCGAGCGTGAAGTCGTCGAGCACGACGGGCACGATGACCTCGTGGCCCGCCGCCAGCAGCGCCTCGACGAGGCGGCCGGTGGGCGGCTCGTCCGGCAGCGACTCGTAGACGGCCACCCGGCCGGGATCGGGCACGAACCGCAGCACGGCGTCGGCGATCAGGGCCGGTGCGGCGGCGTCCATCCGGCGCGCGAGCTCACGCCGGCGGGCCCGAGCCGCGTGACGCAGGTCACGCTTGGAGGGCGTCGTCATGGCGAACCAGTTGCCGAGACCGCCCAGACGTGCATGGACGCCATCGTAAGGTGAGGCCATGACTGACCAGGCCCTGAACGCTTCCGTCGACCTGATGAGCCGGCGTGGCCTGGGACCCGAGGCCATTCGTGTCTTCACGCACTACTTCGAGCAGCTGCAGGCCGGGGCGCAGGGAACGATCCCGGAGGACTCCATCGAGCCGCTCGGCGACATCCAGACCCTGGGCGAGGTGAAGGTCAGCGACGAGGAGGCCCGCGCGGCGCTGTCGAAGACCGCCGTCATCAAGCTGAACGGCGGCCTCGGCACCGGCATGGGCATGACGGGGGCGAAGTCCGCGCTCGAGGTCAGGGACGGCCTGACCTTCCTCGACATCATCGCGCTGCAGGTGCTCGCGCTGCGCAAGCGGTGGGGTGTCGAGCTGCCGCTCGTGCTGATGAACTCCTTCCGCACGTCGCAGGAGTCGCTCGACATCCTCGCCAAGTACCCCGACCTGCCGGTCGAGGGGCTGCCGCTCGACTTCATCCAGAACGCCGAGCCGAAGCTGTGCCCCGACGGTCTGATGCCGGTGCAGTGGCCGAAGGACCCCGAGCTCGAGTGGTGCCCGCCAGGCCACGGCGACATCTACGTCTCCCTCGTCACGTCCGGCGTGCTCGACGCCCTGCTGGAGAAGGGGATCCGTTACGCGTTCCTCTCCAACTCCGACAACCTCGGCGCCACGTGCGACCCCGACGTCGCGGCCTGGATGGTCGAGCAGGGCCTGCCGTACGTCGCCGAGGTGTGCCGGCGCACCAAGAGCGACCGCAAGGGCGGCCACCTCGCGGTGCGCAAGTCCGACGGCCGCATCGTGCTGCGCGACACGGCCATGGTGGCCGAGGGGGAGGAGCGCTTCTTCCGCGACATCAAGCGGCACAGCACCTTCAACGCCAACAACCTCTGGATCGACCTGGAGGTCCTGCGCGAGCGCATGACGGCCAAGCAGGGCGTCCTCGGCCTGCCGATCATCGTCAACCGCAAGAACGTCGACCCGGCCGACCCCAGCTCGCCCGAGGTCATCCAGATGGAGTCGGCGATGGGCACGGCGATCGAGGTGTTCGAGGGCTCGGAGGCGATCCTCGTCCCGCGCACGCGCTTCCGGCCGGTCAAGACGACGAACGACCTGCTCGTCATCCGGTCCGACTTCTTCTCCCTCGACGAGGACTACCACGTCGTCGCCGCCGTCGACGGGCCCGAGCCGTTCGTCGACCTCGACTCGGCCTACCGCTTCGTGTCCGGCTTCGAGAAGCGCTTCCCCAAGGGCGTGCCGTCGATGCGGGACTGCACGAGCCTGCGCGTCATCGGTGACCCCGTCTTCGGTCGGAACGTCCGCTGCATCGGTGAGGTGCTCATCGACGGCTACCGTCGCGTCCTCGACGATGCCGTGCTCGGCGAGCTGCCCGGGCCGGCAACCACGCCCGCCTCGACGTCGGGCGACCTGCGCACCGTCGACGAGCACCTCAAGGCGATCCTCGTCGACACTCGAGCCGTCGCCGACCGTGTGGACGCCGCTCACCGAGGCCCTCGGCCTCGTCGTGGCGCGGGACGTCCGCTCGAAGATCGACCTCCCGGGCTTCGACAACTCGTCGATGGACGGGTATGCCGTCCGCTCCGAGTCGCTCGCCGGCACCGGTGAGGCGCCGGTGCGGCTGCGCATCGTCGGCGAGATCGCGGCCGGGCGACGACCCGACCTTCTCGGTCGGGCCGGGGGAGGCCGCCAGGATCATGACCGGCGCCCCGATCCCCGACGGGGCGGACGCGGTCATCGCCGTCGAGGACACGGACGGTGCCGCCACGGGTGAGGTGGAGTGTCGCGCGGCGGTGTCGCGCGGCCGCTACGTCAGGCCGTGTGGCGAGGACGTCGCCTCGGGCTCGACCATCGTCGCCGCGGGCGAGGTCGTCGGCGCGCGGACCATCGCCCTGCTGGCGGCCTGCGGGCACGCCGGCGTGGAGGTGCACCGTCGGCCGCACGTCGTCGTGCTCTCGACGGGTTCCGAGCTCGTCCAGCCGGGCAAGCCGCTGGGGCCCGGCCAGATCCACGACTCGAACTCGGCGATGCTCTGGGCGGCAGCCGTCGGTGCCGGGCGCGTCCGCCGAGATCCGCGCCGCCGTCGGCGACTCGGAGGAGGAGCTGCTCGCCGCCCTGGACGAGATCGTCACCGAGGCCGACGTCGTCATCACCAGTGGCGGTGTGTCGATGGGTGCCTTCGACGTCGTCAAGGGCGCGCTGCGTGGGAAGGGTGTCGAGTTCGTCAGGGTCGCGATGCAGCCCGGCAAGCCGCAGGGCTACGGCCTGCTCGCCGGTCCCGACGGCAGGCAGGTCCCGCTCTTCGCCCTGCCCGGCAACCCCGTGTCGTCCTTCGTCTCGTTCGAGGTCTTCGTGCGTCCGGCGTTGCGACGGCTCATGCGGCTGACACCGGAGAAGCGCCGCCTGCGCCCAGCCACGCTCATCTCGGGCGTCGAGTCCTTCGCCGGCCGGCGGCAGTTCGGCCGGGCCGTGGTGTCCCGCTCGGCCGAGGGCACGCTCGTCGCCGCCCCGGTGGCGGGTCAGGGGTCGCACTTCGTCGCCGACCTCTCGCGGGCCAACGCCCTCTTCGTGGTGCCCGAGGACGTCACCGAGCTCGTCGCCGGCGAGGTCGTCGACGTCCTCGTCCTCGACAAGGACGCGTGATGACCGAGCGCGAGCAGCCGCGTGAGGCCCCCGGCGCTGACCCACGTCCGCGCCGACGGCAGCGCACACATGGTCGACGTGTCGGCCAAGGCCGTGACGGCGCGCGAGGCCAGTGCCGCCGGACGGGTGCTGCTCAGCGCCGACGCCGTGTCGGCCCTGCGGTCGGGGCGCGTGCCCAAGGGTGACGCCCTCGCGGTGGCCCGCATCGCCGGCATCCAGGCGGTCAAGCGCACGCCCGAGCTCATCCCGCTCGCCCATCCGATCGCGGTCCACGGTGTCGAGGTCGACGTCACCGTGGCCGACGACGGCGCCGACATCACGGCGACGGTGCGCACCGCGGACCGCACCGGCATCGAGATGGAGGCCCTGACGGCGGTGTCCGTCGCCGCGCTCGCCCTCATCGACATGGTCAAGGCCGTCGACAAGCACGGCCGCATCACCGACGTGCGGGTGACCGCGAAGTCCGGCGGCCGTTCGGGGGACTGGCATGAGTGAGGGTCTGGGCGCGGGCCGCCGAGCCGTCGTCGTCACGGTCTCGACGCGCGCCGCGGCCGGCGTCTACAAGGACACGTCCGGGCCGGTCATCGTGCGACGGCTCAAGCTCTGGGGCTTCAAGGTGGGCTCGCCCGTCGTCGTGGCCGACGGGGACGACTTCGGGATGGCCCTGCGCGAGGTCCTCGCCAGCGAGCCCGATCTCGTGCTGACGACCGGAGGCACCGGCCTCACCCCGACCGACGCGACACCCGAGCAGACGATGCCCCTGATCGACCGTCTGGTGCCGGGGGTGGCCGAGGCGATCCGCGCGGCCGGTGTCGCCAAGGGCGTCCCGACGGCCATGCTCTCCCGAGGCCTCGTCGGACTGGCCGGGCGCACCCTCGTCGCGAACCTCCCCGGGTCACGCGGCGGCGTGTCGGACGCGCTCGACGTGCTGGAGCCGGTCCTGGGACACGCCCTCGACCAGATCCCCGGCAGTGACCACTGACGTGAGGGCACGGGGACGGCTGCGGCACGTGCGCACGGATGCTGTGCGAGCACCCTTCGGCTCACGCCGATGAGGATGCCGTGGCGTCCGCACCGCGACGGCAGGGCCCCGTGGCCCGTCGTCCTGCGCGACGCGTCCTTCGAGCCGGCGCTCGTGCTGCGCCCGCTGCGCGTCGACGACGAGCGGGACTGGCAGCGCGTGCGACGGGACAACGCGGCATACGTCCGGCCGTGGGAGCCGACGCTCCCGCCGGGCTCGCCCGCTCGCAGCGCCGGTGTCCTTCCGGCAGTTCGTCCGCGACCTCGACTCCGAGGCCCGCGCCGACCGGGCGATGCCGTGGTGCATCGACGTCGGCGGCCGCATCGTCGGTCAGGTCCACCTGTTCGGCATCGTGAGGGCCGCCCAGCAGTCCGGTGCGGCCGGCTACTGGCTCGACGAGTCCGTGACCGGGCAGGGCATCGCGACCCGCGCGCTCGCGCTCGCCGTCGACCACGCCCTGGGCGCCGGGCGGGCTGCACCGAGTGGAGGTCAACATCCGGCTCGACAACGTGCCGTCGCTGCGGGTCGTCGAGCGTCTCGGCCTGCGCGACGAGGGAGTCCGAAAGCGCTTCCTGCACATCGACGGTGCCTGGCGGGACCACCGGAGCTTCGCCGTGACGACCGAGGATCTGTCCGGATCGACCCTCATGACCCGGCTGTCACAGCAGTAACACCAGCCTCTCGGGCGACACGCCACGAATGTCCGAGGCCGTTACCGAACTGCGTCCTACCGTTGGGCACGTGCCCGTCAGCAGCCTCATCTTCGTCGTCATCGTGGCGATCTGGGCGGCCTATCTCGTCCAGCACTGGGCCCGTCGCCGCGAGGATGCGGCCGCCACGCGTTCCGTCGACGGCTTCACCGAGGCCATGCGGGTTCTCGAGAAGCGGCCCGTGCTGCCGGCCACCGAGCTCAGCACGCCCCGCCCCCACTCGTATGCCGTCAAGCCCGCCGGCGTCGGCCGCCCCACCGTCGACGTGAAGCGGGCCGTCCCCGCGGGCAGCGGGCGCCGACCCTCGCCGCTCGTCGCCCGCCGCGGGGAGCGGGTCGTCACGGCCTCGCTTCCGTCGGGCGGACGCGGCGGCCACCGACTACACCGACACGCCCCCAACGCCGCCGAGGTGGACCGCATGCCCGAGTCAGCGCGCCAGACGAGCCGCGGGGCCCAGCCCCGCCCCGGGCGTCCCGCGGGTGCCGCGGGTCACGCCCCGGCCCGGCCGTCGTTGACGCAGCGTCGGATCCGCGCGGCTCTGCTCCTCGTCGCCGTCGTCTGGCTGCCCGTCTCCATCGTGCTGACGGTCACCGGTGTCCTCATGTGGATCTCGATCCCGTTTGCCGTGCTCACCATCGGAGCCGTGCTCGTGTGGCTCCGGGCCGAGGCCCAGGCCGACCGGGTGCGCGCTGGGGACGTCACGGACGAGTCCTACGGGCGGCGCGACATGGCCCACCGGGTGCCCACGCTCTCGAGCCAGGACACCCAGGTCATCCGCCGCGCCGCGGTCCCGGGTCAGTCGAAGGCCGTGGCGTCGTCCGCCGAGTCACCCGCTGTCGTCGCGCAGCGTGTCCAGCGTGGCGTGTTCGACGTCCAGGCGCCGATCCCGGGCGAGGAGCCGGTTGCCGTGGTCGAGCCCGCTCCGGCGGCAGAAGGCAGCTGGAGCCCCGTCCCGGTGCCGCGCCCGACCTACTCGCTGAAGGCCAAGGCCCAGCCGCGCTACACCGAGACCGGCATCCCGGCTGACGTGTTCGACACGCCTGAGTTCGCTGAAGAGGCAGAGGAGCTCGACGACCGAGCCCTCTTCGCCCGCCGCGCCGTCTCCCAGTAGGAACCCCGGCACCTAACCGTCTCCGCCCGGGCGGAGTTGGTGAGGTCGTCCGGCTGGTTCCGAGCGTGCCAACTCCGCCGCGGCTGAGTTGTTGAGGTCGTCCGGCTGGTTCCGAGCGCGCGCAACTCCGCCGCGGCTGGTTGGTGAGGTCGTCCGGCGGTTCCGGGTGCGGTAACTCCGCCCCGGCGGAGTTGGTGAGGTCGTCGTCCGGCGGGCTCCCTGCGCAGGAGGCCCGCCGAGCGGCATACGGCTTCGGGTCAGGCGTGGGCTGGGGCGCTGCCCTCGTCGGCTGCCGCCTTCAGCTCACGGTCCAGCTCCTCCTGGGACTCGTCGCTGAAGAGGTGCTTGCCGACCGCGTTGAGGACCGCGGCGAAGGGGACCGCGACGAGGGCGCCGACGATGCCGGCGATGATCGACCCCGTCGCGATGGCGAGGATGACCGCGAGCGGGTGGACGCTGACCGCCTTGCCGAGCAGGAACGGCTGGAGCACGTGCGACTCGAGCTGCTGCACGCCGATGACGACGGCGAGCATGATGAGCGCGACACCCGGGCCGTGTGCGACGAGCGCGAGCAGGACCGCCACCGCGCCGGAGAGCAGGGCGCCCACGATGGGGATGAAGGCCAGGATGAAGACCAGGATGCCGATCGCGAAGGCGAACGGCACCTTGAGGATCGCGGCGCCGACCGAGATCCCGACAGCGTCGACGAACGCCACGATCATCGTGGCGCGCACGAACGCCGACAGCTGCTGCCAGGCGATGACGCCGGAGGAGTCGACCCTGGGGCGCGTGGCCCGCGGGAAGAGCCGGACGATCCAGCGCCCAGATGCGCGGCCCCTCGTAGAGGAAGAAGAAGAGGGAGAAGAGCGCGATGAACAGGCCTGCCACGAAGTGCGTCGCGGTGAGGCCCACCGAGGTCGCGGTGTCGCTGAGGTTGCCCGACTGGCTGACCTTGTCGCGGATCGTGTTGAAGTACTGGTCGAACTGGGCGTCGGTGATGTGGAACGACGAGCGCACCCAGTCGCGGATGCGCTCGAGGCCGGTGGCGACCTGGCCCGTCAGGTCGGAGAAGCCGCTGCTGAACTGCGTGCCGACGAGCGTGAAGAGGGTGCCGATGACGAGGATCGTGCCGAGCAGGGTGAGGCCCGCGGCGGCGCCGGGCTTCATCACCCGGTGCAGCGACGTGGCGACGGGGCGCAGCAGCGCCGTCAGCAGGATGGCGATGGCGACGGGGACGACGATCTCCGAGACCGTGCGCACGGCGAGCGACAGCAGGTAGATGGCGGCGCCGATGAGCAGCAGGCGCCACGCCCAGTCGCTCGCGACCCGGATGCCCGGCGGCACGGCGGCAGCCTCGACGCCGGGCAGCTCGCTCGTGGTGCCGGGGTCGTGGAGGTCGTGGGGGTCGTGGGGGACGGGCACGGTCGCGTCGCGAGGCGTGCCGGGGGAGGCGGCGAGGTTGTCGGTCACGACCTCACCGTATGCCGCGTGGGCCCCCCGCGTGGGACACCCGCCGTGCGTGGTGGCCTCCCGGGGGATCACCGTGTCCCGATCGGGCAGCCCCCAACGCGCGAGACGGCGGATCGCACCCGCGACCACGGCCGTGCCAACACGAGCCGGATGGCCACGCTGGGCGTCGACTGCGTCGAGCTCACGCGGCTGGTCCGACCGACCTGACGAGGCTGGCTGCGTACGCTCGGGGGATGAGCACAGCCGACACTGGGCGTCCGATCCCTCGCCGTCACCGGTTCGACCGGGTGGCTCGGCGGCCTCGTCGCGCGCGACCTCGCCGGCCGCGGCGTCGCGCAGCGGCTGCTCGTGCGCGACGTGGCGCGGGCTCCCGAGCTGCCGGGTTCGGTCGCGGCCCAGTGCAGCTACCGCGACACCGATGCCGCCCGGGCCGCGCTCGAGGGGGTCGAGACCCTCTTCATGGTCTCGGCCGCCGAGAGCGAGGACCGGCTGGACGAGCACCGCGCCTTCGTCGACGCGGCGGCGGCCGCCGGGGTGGGTCACGTCGTCTACGTCTCCTTCTTCGGCGCGGCTCCCGACGCGACGTTCACGCTCGCCCGCGACCACGCCGCCACCGAGGAGCACCTCCGCGCGTCCGGCATGGCGTGGACGTTCCTGCGCGACAACCTCTACCTCGAGTTCATGGACCAGATGGTCGGGGACGACGGGGTCATCCGCGGGCCCGCCGGCCGACGGTCGGGCCGCGGTCGTCTCGCACGACGACATCGCCCGCGTCGCCGTCGCGGTGCTGCTCGACCCGGCGTCGCACGCGGGCGCGACCTACGACCTGACCGGTCCGGAGGCGCTGACCTTCGCCGAGATGGCCGAGACGATCACCGAGGTCACCGGCCGCGAGGTGCGCTTCCACGACGAGACGCTCGAGGAGGCGTATGCGTCCCGCGCGGTCTACGGTGCGCCGGACTGGCAGGTGGACGCCTGGGTGTCGACCTACACCGCGGTGCGCGGCGGGTGAGCTCGACGGCGTCAGCGGCGACGTCGAGCGCCTGACCGGTCGCCGGCCGATCTCCCTGCGCGAGTACCTCGAGTCCCAGCGCAGCGTCCGCACCGCTGAGCACCGGATCACCCGACCGGGAGCGTTCGGGTCAGCCGACGAGGTCGGCCGTCTGCCGGGCGATGGCGAGCTCCTCGTTCGTCGGCACGACGGCGACGACGACCCGCGGCCCCGTCGGGTGAGATGACGCGGGCCTGCTGGCGACCGGGCGTCGTTGCGCGCCGCGGTCGACCGCGATCCCGAGCCCCTCGAGGCCCTCGGTGACGGCGGCCCGCAGCGGAGATGCTGTTCTCCCCGACGCCGGCCGTGAAGACGAGCACGTCGATGCCGCCGAGGATCGCGAGGTAGGCGCCGACGTAGTGCTTGAGCCGGTGGACGAAGACGTCGAACGCGAGGCGGGCGTCGGCCTCGCCCGCTGCCAGCCGTTGCTCGAGCTGGCGGAAGTCGTTGACCCCGCTGAGCCCCAGCAGCCCGGACCTCTTGTTGAGCACCGTGTCGATCTCGTCGAGCGAGAGCCCCGCCTCCCGGGCGAGGTATGCGTGCAGCCCGGGGTCGACGTCACCCGAGCGGGTGCCCATGACGAGGCCCTGCAGGGGCGTCAGGCCCATCGACGTCTCGACGGCCACGTCCGTGCCGCACCGCGGAGGCGGAGCAGCCGTTGCCGAGGTGGAGGATCACCTGGCGGAGGTCACCGAGCGGACGGTCCAGCAGGTCGGCCGTGGCCTGGGCGACGTACTGGTGCGACGTGCCGTGGAAGCCGTAGCGGCGGATCGAGTGCTTCGCGGCGAGGTCGCGCGGCACGGCATACGTCGACGCCTCGGCGGGCAGGGACGAGAAGTATGCCGTGTCGAAGACCGCGACGTGGGGCACGTCGAAGCGTGCCCGGGCAGCCTCGATGCCGGTGACGGCAGCCGGGTTGTGCAGTGGCGCAAGGGCGCTCAGCTCACGGATGCGGTCGAGGACGGCGTCGTCGATGACGACCGGCTCGGAGAAGTCGGGACCGCCGTGGACGACCCGGTGGCCGACGGCGCGCAGCGGCACCTCGTCGAGGACGATGCCGTCGTGTCGCAGCCGCTCGGCCATCGACCGGAGGGCGGCCGCGTGGTCGGCGACGTCGCTGCCCGACTCGCCGATGCGTTCGACGAGTCCCCGGGCCTGCACCTCACCCGACTCGGGCAGGAGCAGCTGGTACTTGAGCGACGACGACCCGGCGTTGAGGACGAGGACGGGTCGATCGTTCGTGGAACCGCTCACCGGTGCTCTCCCTGCTGCTTCGAGGTGCCCTGCGCCTGGACGGCGGTGATCGCGACGGTGTTGACGATGTCGTCGACGAGGGCGCCGCGGGAGAGGTCGTTGACCGGCTTGCGCAGGCCCTGGAGCACCGGGCCCGACGGCGACGGCGTGCGCGCTGCGCTGCACGGCCTTGTAGGTGTTGTTGCCCGTGTTGAGGTCGGGGAAGACGAAGACGGTGGCGTGACCTGCCACGTCGGAGTCCGGCATCTTGGCCCGGCCGACGACCGGGTCGATGGCCGCGTCGTACTGGATCGGCCCGGCGAGCGCGAGCTCCGGAGCCCGCTCGGCCACGAGCTCCGTTGCGGCCCGGACCTTCTCGACCTCGGCGCCGGACCCGCTGGACCCGGTCGAGTAGGACAGCATCGCGACCCGCGGCTCGATGCCGAACTGCTGAGCGGTCTGCGCCGACGAGATGGCGATGTCGGCGAGCTGCTCGGCGGTCGGGTCGGGGATGACCGCGCAGTCGCCGTAGACGAGCACCCGGTCGGCGAGGCACATGAGGAAGACGCTCGACACCGTCTTGACGCCCTCGGCCGTCTTGACGAACTCGAGCGCCGGCCGGATCGTGTGCGCCGTCGTGTTGACGGCGCCGGACACCATGCCGTCGGCGAGGCCGAGGTGGACCATCATCGTGCCGAAGTAGGAGATGTCGGTGACGACCTCGCGGGCGCGCTCGACGGTCATGCCCTTGTGAGCCCGCGCGACGGCATACTCCTGCGCGAAGCGCTCGACGAGCGTCCGGGTCGGTGGGGGAGACGACGGCTGCGGCGTCGAGGTCGAGCCCGAGGGCCGAGCCGCGGGCCCGCACCTTCGTCTCGTCGCCGAGGAGGGTCAGGTCGGCGACACCGCGGCGCAGCAGGATGTCGGCTGCCTCGAGGATGCGGTCGTCCTGGCTCTCGGGGAGCACGATGTGCTTGCGGTCCGAGCGGGCGCGCTCCATGAGCTGGAACTCGAACATCAAGGGCGTGCGCACCTCGGAGGCCGACACGTCGATGGCCCGGAGGAGGGCCGCCTGGTCGACGCTCTCGGAGAAGAGGCGGCGCGCCGTCTCGATCTTGTTGCGCGAGGTCTTCGTCATCGGGCCGCGCACCTGCATGAGGCGCTCGGCCGTGCGGAAGGTGCCGTCGTCGGTGAGCGCGATCGGCAGGTCCTGCTGCACGCCGGCCGACAGGCGCGCGATGGTCTCGGGGATGGGGTAGCCGCCGGTGAGGATGATGCCGGCGAGGGTCGGGAAGGTGCCGGACTGGTGGGCGAGCATGAGGCCGGGGATGAGGTCGGTCCGGTCGCTCGGCGCGATGACGGTGACGTCGGGGCCGAGCCGCGCGAGGACGTTGGGCAGGCTCATCGCCGCCACGATGAGGCCCAGGCTGTCGCGGTCCATCCACGACTCGCTGCCGAGGACGAGCTGCGCGCCGATGGCGTCGGCGAGCGCGCGGAAGCTCGGCGCCGAGAGCAGCGGGTTCTCGGGCATCGCGGCCGTGACGGGGAACGGGAGCGCGGCCAGCACCTCGCGCACCGCGTCGAGGTCGGCGGGCTCGACGCGGTTGGCGACGACGGCGACGGTCTGGGCGTGGTTGGCGCGCAGCTCGGCGATGGCACCGTCGGCGGCGACCCGGATCTGGTCGGGCGTGCGGTCGCGGCCGTGCACGACGAGGACGACGGCCGAGCCGAGGTTGGCGGCGACCCGCGCGTTGAAGGACAGCTCGGTGCCCGTCGAGACGTCGGTGTAGTCGGACCCGAGCACGAGCACGACCTCGAACCTCGCGCTCAGGGCGCCGAACCGCTCGACGATGCGGTGCAGCGCCTCGTCGGGGTCGTCGTGCGCCTGCGCGTAGGTCACCCCGAGGGCCTCGTCGTAGGTCTGCTCGACGCCGGGCTGGCTGACGAGCATCTCGACGATGTGGTCGACCTCGTCGTCGGGACCGGTGCCGCCCAGCGTCGTCAGCGGGCGGAAGACGCCCACCGAACCGACCTCGCGCAGCAGGGCGTCGAGCAGGCCGAGGGCCACGGCGGACTTGCCCGTCAGACCCTCCGGCGAGGCGACGTAGACGCTTCGGCTCACGTGACGAACCTATCGGTCCTGAGGCGCCCGGCGCCGCACCTCGATCGTCGGCGGCTGCCGCAGCGACTGCCCCACGACGCAGTAGCGCTCGGTCGCGGCGGCGAGCCGGGCCAGGGTCGCGTCGTCGGCGTCCGTCGAGACCTCGGCGACGACGCGGGCTCCCAGCACGCCGACTGGCGCGGTCCGGTCGACGCCGAGGGTGCCGCGCGCGTCGAACGTCGCGTCGGCCCGCAGCGACACGTCGCGCAGGTCGACGCCGAACGCGAGCGACACGGCGTGCAGCGTGACACCTGCGCACGCCACGAGGGCCTCCATCAGCATGTCGCCGGAGCAGGCGTCCGAGCCGTCGCCGCCCGCGGCCGGGTGCAGTCCCGCCCGCACGGCGCCCGCTGCGGTGGGCACCTCGACGGTGACCGGCTCGCCGAAGACGGCGCTCGCCGAGACCGAGTGCACCGCGGCGTCCGGGTCCGCGCGGTAGCGCGCCTTGAGCGGCTCCTGCGCCGCGCGCAGCTCGTCGCGGTTCATCCCGCGCCGCTCCGGATGCTGCTGGGTCATGGCCGGCTCCCGTCGTCCGAGTCCTCGTCCCGACACCGTATGCCGGGTGGTCGCGCCGCGCTTGCGCCGCCGGCGCAACGCGCTCCCCCTGCTCACGCGGTGGTGGTCAGCCCGAGCCGCCGGACGAGCCGCACCGCGTCGTAGGGCGCGTGTCCCTTGGCGTCGTTGTCGAAGTAGACGTGGACGTCGTGCCCCTCGTCGATCCAGTCGCGGCACGTCTGCGCCCACCGGTCGAGGGACGCGTCGGTGTAGCCGCTCGCGTAGAGCTCGGTCTCGCCGTGCAGCCGCACGTAGCGGAAGTCGCTCGTCGCGTCGTCCATGACGGGCCACGTGCCCGCGCTGTCGGCGATGACCATGGCCACGCCGTGCTCGGCACAGAGCGCCCGCGCCTCGTCGGTGTCGAAGCTCTCGTGCCGCGGCTCGAGGGCGTGGCGCACCGGCACGTCGACCTCGCACGTCGTGAGGACGCGGTCCTCGGCTGAGCTTGTCGTCGTGCTTCTCGGCGAGCCGCGCGGCCTCGCCCGTCGACGGGGCAGCAGCTCGAAGAAGTCCCGGACCCGCTCCCGGTCGAAGCGGACGCGCTCGGGCAGCTGCCAGAGCACCGGCCCGAGCTGCGGCCCGAGCGCCAGCACCCCGCTCGCGAAGAAGTTGGCCAGCGGTGTCTCGACGTCGCGCAGGGCCTTCATGTGGGTGATGAAGCGTCCGCCCTTGACGGCGAGCACGACGTCGCTGGGCACGGCGGCCCGCCACGCGGCATACGAGCTCGGGCGCTGGAGGGAGTAGAACGAGCCGTTGACCTCGATCGACGTCATCCGCTCGGCGGCATACGTCAGCTCGAGGCGCTGGGGAAGGCCCTTGGGGTAGAAGTCGCCGCGCCACGAGGGGTAGCGCCAGCCGGAGACGCCGATCCGTGCGTGAGGCATGCTCCACCCTTACCCGCCCGACCCGGGTGAGCCGAGTCGGTGAGCGGATTCGGGACCAAGGGCCCGCACGCAGGCCCCACCCCGGCGGCGCCGCCGCGGCGAGCTGCAACCCAGCGCCTGCCGGCAGGACGACCCAGATTGCCCCGGCCAGTACAAGGCGTCGGGGTGGGCGCTCGACAAGGTCTTCGCCGCCAACTGAGGCAGCTGGTCACAGCGGCCGGGAGACGGGCGGATGACAAAGGGCGAACCCCGCCCCCTCCAGCGGGTTTCCGCAGGTGGGACGGGGTTTATGTCTGGTGGAGCTGAGGGGATTCGAACCCCTGACCTTCTCATT
>CAWKJV010000021.1:0-79332 GCA_963849965.1 uncultured Actinomycetota bacterium
CGTTGAAGCGGAACTCCACGACGTCGCCGTCGGCCATGACGTAGTCCTTGCCCTCGATGCGGACCTTGCCGGCGGCCTTGGCGGCGTTCATGTTCCCCGCCGCGACGAGGTCGTCGAAGCTGACGACCTCGGCCTTGATGAAGCCGCGCTGGAAGTCGGTGTGGATGACGCCGGCGGCCATCGGGGCGGTCCAGCCCTTGCCGATCGTCCACGCGCGCGACTCCTTGGGGCCGGCCGTGAGGTAGGTCTGCAGGCCGAGCGTGTGGAAGCCGGTGCGGGCGAGCTGGTCGAGGCCCGACTCCTCGGCGCCGAAGCTCTGGAGCAGCTCGAGCGCCTCGTCGGGCTCCATCTCCATGAGGTCCATCTCGAGCTTCGCGTTGAGGAAGACGGCGTCGGCCGGGGCCGCGAGCTCGCGCAGCGACTCCTGCAGCTCGGCGTCGGCGAGCTGGTCCTCGTCGAGGTTGAAGACGTAGATGAAGGGCTTGGTCGTCAGCAGACCCAGCTGCTTCGCCTCGGCCAGGTCGATCCCGGCGGCCGGCCCGGCGGCATACAGCGTGTCGCCCGCCTCGAGGACCTTCTGCGCGGCGACCGCGAGGTCGACGGCGGCCTTCTTGTCCTTGTTGACCCGGGCCTCCTTCTCGAGGCGCGGCACGGCCTTCTCGAGCGTCTGGAGGTCGGCGAGGATGAGCTCGGTGTGGATCGTCTCGATGTCGCTCGCGGGGCTGACCTTGCCGTCGACGTGCACGACGTCGCCGTCCTCGAACGCGCGCACGACCTGGCAGATCGCGTCGGCCTCACGGATGTTGGCGAGGAACTTGTTGCCGAGCCCCTCCCCCTCCGAGGCGCCGCGGACGATGCCGGCGATGTCGACGAAGCTCACCGTGGCGGGCAGGATCTTCTCGGAGCCGAAGATCTCGGCGAGCGCGCCGAGGCGCGGGTCGGGCAGCGGGACGACGCCGACGTTGGGCTCGATCGTCGCGAACGGGTAGTTCGCGGCGAGCACGTTGTTCTTGGTCAGCGCGTTGAAGAGCGTCGACTTGCCGACGTTGGGGAGACCGACGATTCCGATGGTGAGTGCCACGAGGACAAGAGTTTAGTGGCGATCGGGCGCGGCTGCCGACCACGAGGGCGTATGCCGTCCCGGGCGGCTCAGGCGAGCGTCCACTCCCAGCCGGGCTGCCAGTCGAACGGCGCGCTGACGAGCTGCTCGAGCGGCGTGCCGTCGAGCAGGTGCTGCAGGGCCCAGCGGTTGGCCGAGTGGGCGATGACGAGCACCCGCTCGCCCGTCGTGGTCGCGGCGCACGTCGTCGAGGAAGCCGGCCGTCGCGTCGACGACGTCGCGGTAGCTCTGCCCGCCCGGGAACGGCGCGTCGACGTGGTCGAGGCGCACGCGGTCGAGCTCGGCGACGGGCCTCCGTTGAGCGTGCCGTAGTCGCACTCGCGCAGCCGGGCGTCGACCGCAGGGCACGTCGCAGCCGCCGAAGGCCAGCTCGGCCGTCTCGACGGCACGGGCGAGGTCGGAGGAGTAGACGGCGGCGAACCGCCGCGGGTCGGCGCTCCCCAGCTCGACGGCGAGGCGGCGGCCCTGCTCGGAGAGCCGACCGGGCAGCCAGCCGGTCGCGATGCCGGCCTCGTTGTCCTCGGTGATCGAGTGCGTCTCGTAGACGAGCTCGACGGTCACGCGCCCGCCTCAGCGCGGCAGCCGCACGCCGCAGAGCTGGCGCGACTGGGCGACGAGGTTGCCGGCGGAGTCCCAGATCATGGCGTCCTCCTCCATCATGCCGCCGCCGAGCGTGTCGCTGCCGAGGGAGACCTGCAGCCAGCCCGGCTCGGGCCGGCGCCGCACGTGGCCGGTGAACTCGAGCGTCGGCGTCCAGCCGAAGAGGCCGAGGTCGAAGGCGACCGGGGGCAGCGCGTCGAGCGCCATCATGAGCATCGTCGTGTCGGGCTCGCGGCCGTCGCGCAGCCGCAGCCAGCCGCGCATGACGCCCCGCATCGACGGCTTGCCCATCGCCCAGCCGGCCGTGCTCGGGTCGAGGCGCAGGTCGAGGCGCTCGAGGAACTTCGCGTTGGCGAGGAAGTCGGGCGGCGCCTGCTCGGCCGAGACGCACTGCTCGGGCGGCGGCATCGTCGGGCGGGCGACGCCTGGCGCTGGACGTCGAGGTCGGTGAGGTTGCCGAACGAGCCGATGGCGCGCATCCGCTCGACGGGCCGCCCGTCGTCATCCGGTCTGGTGGATCGCCATCTGCCCCGTGGAGAGCTTGCGGCCACAGCGCATCACCTCGGTCGTCACGGTGAACGGGCCCGGTTGCGACGCGGTCATGAAGTACGCGGACAGCACGACGGGGTCGACGTGCTCGGTCGTCTCGGTCGGGTCGGCGGCCAGGTGCTCGCCGAGGGCGCGCAACGCCGTCGCCATGACGAGCCCGCCGTTGACGGCGTTGCCGATCATCCACTCCTCGTGGAAGGTGCCGTGCCGCTGCGTGGGGTCGTCGCCGGACTCGAGCCGGGTCGCGTCGTCGTACTCGCTCACGGGCTAGGTCTAACAGACGCTCACCGCCGCCCGGCCGACCCGGGCGTATGCCGTGTGCCACGTCCCGGGTCGGCGCGCGTGCCGTCGGGCGGGTGTCGCGCCGCGCGGTGTCGGCGGCGTCTGGGACGGTGCTCGCATGGACCTCACCGCGCTGCTCGTCGGGCTCGTCATCGGGGCACTCGTCGGCGGCCTGCTCGCGTGGCTGTCGGCCCGCTCCACGCTGCTCGCCCGTTCGGCCGGCGCCGAGGCCGAGCGCGACGTGCTGCGTGAGCGCGTGGCCGACCTCGAGGCCGCTCGCGACGTCGACGACACGACGGCGGCCCTGCTCGCGCCCGCTGCGCGACACCATCGGCCGCGTCGAGCGGCAGGTGGGCGCGCTCGAGCGCGACCGCGTCGCTCCAGTTCGGCCAGCTCGGCGAGCGCCTCACCGAGGTGAGCCGGTCCACCGAGTCGCTGCGCTCCGAGACCGCGACCCTCGCGACCGCCCTCAACGCCTCGACGGTCCGCGGCGCCTGGGGCGAGGTGCAGCTGCGTCGCGTGCTCGAGCTCGCGGGGCTCCTCGCCCGCTGCGACTTCGACGAGCAGGTGACGCAGCGTCAGCCGGCACGGGGCGACCGTGCGCCCCGACGCCGTCATCAACCTGCCCGGCTCCCGCCACGTCGTCGTCGACTCCAAGGCGCCGATGGCGCACTTCCTCCAGGCGCACGGCGAGACGGTGTCCGAGGTCGAACGCGCCGAGCTGCTCGCCGCCCACGCCACCGCGCTGCGCCGGCACGTCGAGGGACTGGCCGCGAAGGCGTACTGGACGGCGTTCACCCGCTCCCCCGAGGTCGTCATCTGCTTCGTCCCGGGCGAGGCGATCCTCGCGACGGCGCTCGCCGACGACCCCGGCCTCTACGAGCACGCGCTGTCGCGCAAGGTCGTCCTCGCCTCCCCGGGCACCCTCTTCGCCGTGCTCCGCACCATCGGGGCCATCTGGCAGCAGGACGCCCTCGAGCAGAACGCCCGCGAGCTGCTCGCCATCGGGCAGGAACTCCACTCCCGACTCGCCACGCTCGGCGGCCACGTGACGACGATGGGCCAGTCGCTCTCGCGGTCCGTCGAGCAGTACAACAAGTTCGTCGGCACGCTCGAGTCGCGCGTGCTCGTCACGGCGCGCCGGATGCACGAGCTGCACCTGGCCAGCGACGCCCCGCCACCCCTGGCGCCCATCGAGGTCGCTCCGCGCTCGCTCAGCGCGACCGAGCTGACCGACGACCTCGGCCGCGCCGCACGCGACGACGCCTTCCTGGCGCAGGAGTCCTCGCGCGGGCACGCCTCGAGCGGAGAAGCGTCAGCCTGACGCGGCGGCTCAGTGCAGCGAGCCGGAGTCCTCGAACGCGGCGTCGTGGCGCACGTTGCCGGCGTCCTCACCCTTGCGGGCCTTGAGGTCGCGGCGCAGCTCGTTCGGCAGCGAGAAGAGCAGCGACTCCTCCGCGGCGATGACGGCCTCGACCTCGCCGTAGCCGCGCTCGGCGAGCCACGACAGCACGTCACGGACGAGCACCTCGGGCACGCTGGCGCCCGAGGTGACGCCGACCGTCGTGACGCCCTCGAGCCACTCCTCCTGGATCTCGTCGGCGAAGTCGACGAGGTGCCCGTCGCGGGCGCCGTGCTCGAGCGCGACCTCGACGAGGCGCACGGAGTTGGACGAGTTGCGCGAGCCGACGACGATCATGAGGTCGGTGTCCTTGGCCATCTGCTTGACGGCGAGCTGGCGGTTCTGCGTGGCGTAGCAGATGTCGTCGGACGGCGGGCTCTGCAGCGCGGGGAACTTCTCCTTGAGCCGGGCGACCGTCTCCATCGTCTCGTCGACCGAGAGCGTGGTCTGCGACAGCCAGACGACCTTCTCGGGATCGCGGACGGTGACGTTCGTCGACGTCGTCGGGCCCGTCGACGAGGGTGATGTGCTCCGGCGCCTCACCCGAGGTGCCGACGACCTCCTCGTGGCCCTCGTGGCCGATGAGCAGGATGTCGAAGTCGTCGTCGGCGAAGCGCACGGCCTCGCGGTGCACCTTCGTCACGAGCGGGCACGTCGCGTCGATCGTCTTGAGGCTGCGGGCCTTCGCCTCCTCGTGGACGACCGGAGCGACGCCGTGGGCGGAGAAGATGACGGTGGCGCCCTCGGGCACCTCGTCGGTCTCGTCGACGAAGATCGCGCCGCGCTTCTCGAGGGTGTTGACGACGTGCTTGTTGTGCACGATCTGCTTGCGCACGTAGACCGGCGGCCCGTAGAGCTCGAGGGCCTTCTCGACGGTCACGACGGCCCGGTCGACACCGGCGCAGTAGCCGCGTGGCGCCGCGAGGAGGACCTTCTTGCCGGACGTCTGGTCGGCTGGCTCGCTCATGGGCCCATCGTACGGGGGGCTCCGCGCGCCCCCGCACGGCCGCAGTCGCCGTCCGCCTCTATCGTTGCGGGCGTGAGCATGACGAGCCCGCTGCCCGACAAGGCCGCCGACACGACGGCCGAGCAGCCCTGGCCGGTGCGCGTGCTCAGCCTCAAGATCTCCGACTACGTCGACCGGATGAGCCAGCTCTGGGTCGAGGGCCAGGTCGTGCAGTTCAACCCACGCGGCGGCACCGCCTTCCTCACCCTGCGCGACCCCGACGTCGACATGTCCCTGTCGGTGTCGGTGCCGATGAACGCCGTCAACGCGATGCCGATCCCGCTCGCGCAGGGCGCTCGGGTCGTGCTCCAGGCCAAGCCGACCTTCTGGACCAAGCGCGGCACCCTGCAGCTCGAGGCCCGTCAGATCCGCCCCGTCGGCATCGGTGACCTGCTCGCCCGAGTCGAGATCCTCAAGCGCACGCTCGCCGCAGAGGGAGTCTTCGACGTCGGGCGCAAGCGGCCGATCCCCTTCCTGCCACACCGCGTCGGCCTCATCACCGGGCCGCAACTCCGCGGCCGAGAAGGACGTCGTCGAGAACGCCCGGCGTCGGTGGCCTGCAGTCGTGTTCGAGATCCGCGAGGTCGCGGTCCAGGGGAGCTCGGCGGTCACCGAGGTGGTCGAGGCGCTCCGCGAGCTCGACGCGATCCCGGCCGTCGACGTCATCGTCATCGCCCGCGGCGGTGGTGCGCTCGAGGAGCTGCTGCCCTTCTCCAACGAGGCGATGGTCCGCGCGGTCGCGCAGGCCCGCACCCCCGTCATCAGCGCCATCGGACACGACGTCGACCAGCCGCTGCTCGACCTCGTCGCCGACTGGCGCGCGTCGACCCCGACCGACGCCGGCAAGAAGGTCGTTCCGGACGCCGCCCACGAGCGTGCCCTCGTCGACGCAGCCCGCGACCGCGTGCGCCGGGCGCTGGTCCGCCGGGTCGAGGCGGAGCGGTCGGGTCTGCGCTCGCTCGTCTCTCGTCCGGTCATGGCCGACCCGGTCGCGCTCGTCCGTGTCCGCCGACAGGAGGTGGCGGCCCTGCGGGCGCGGGCCACGACGCGCCTGGAGGCGCGGCTGCACCGTGCCGCCGACCAGGCCGAGCACCTGCGCCGGCAGGTCGTCGCCCTCTCCCCCAGTCGACCCTGGAGCGGGGCTATGCCGTCGTGCAGCACCGCGACGGGCGCATCGTCATGGACCAGGACGACGTCGGGGTGGGCGAGCTGCTGCGGGTCCGCGTGGCCCGGGGCGACTTCGGGGTGCGGCCCGTGTCGACCGGCGCCGACGGCGCCACGTCGTAGGGTGGCGCCCATGGCTGACGCGACGACGACCGACGGCTCGTTCCCCGACATCGCCGACATGCGCTACGAGGACGCCCGCGAGGAGCTCATCGCGATCGTCGCGAAGCTCGAGGCGGGTCAGGCGCCGCTCGAGGACTCGATGCAGCTGTGGCGTCGCGGCGAGGCACTGGCGGCGCACTGCGCGACCTGGCTCGACGGGGCGCAGGCCGAGATCGAGCGAGGCCACCCGTCCGCCCGCTGCCGCCGAGGAGCTCCACGCCGACGACGACATCTTCGACGAGGACGACGACTCCTGACCGACCGCGCCGCGTCGAGCTGGTCAGCCGGTCGGGCTGGACGGCGCAGGACGTGACGCCCGTTGCCGGCGTCACCGGCGCCAGGGCCGCGACGAAGGCCTTGAGCTCGTCCTCCGGCGCCGTCCCGCTCGCCACGAGGGTCAGCCCCTGGCTCCCTCGCCCCTTGACGACGTAGGCGAGCTGGCCCTTGTCGCTCGCGACGAACCTCTCGAAGGTGCGACCCGAGACCGTCACGGTGCCCGGCGGCCGCGCCGTCGTCGACGGAGCGGTCGACCCAGCCCTGCGTCGCACCGACGGCCTGCTTGAGGGCGATGTCGGCACCGCTCGGGGTGGTCCAGACCGTCGTGAACGTCGGGCACCTTCTCCGTGCCCGGGGCGTACGTCGCCACCGTCGGCACCCAGCCGTCGCCGAGGCCCTTGGGCAGCTGGATCGGCCAGGTCGTCTGCGCCGCGACCTGGCTCGCCTTGCCCAGCCGCGTCGACGGCCGGCCGCTGGACGTGCGTGATCCGCGGCACGATGGCCACGAGCGCGAGGACGAGCAGCCCGATGACGAACATCGAGCGGAACATGTTGGGGAACGTGCCGAGCGAGTACCGGCTCGGCGGAGCAGCCGGCTCCGTGACCTCCCCCGACTCCGTCGGCTCCGCCGGCTGGGTCGGCTCCGGGGTCGTGCTGCTCTCTGCCGGGGGTGTCGACGGGGTCGACGGGGTGCTCATGCCCCCATCGTCCCCGACTCCCGGACACCATCCAAACCCGGGCGGTCTCACCGCTAGGCTGGCGCAGACTTGTTCTGCGCCGACGGAGGACCTTGATGAAGCACAGCCAGCCGGATCGCAACCTCGCTCTCGAGCTGGTCAGGGTGACCGAGGCGGCAGCCATGGCCGGAGGCCGCTGGGTCGGCCGCGGCGAGAAGAACAAGGCCGACGGTGCCGCCGTCGAGGCCATGCGCGCGATGATCTCGACCGTCAGCATGCGCGGGGTCGTCGTCATCGGCGAGGGCGAGAAGGACAACGCCCCGATGCTCTTCAACGGCGAGCAGGTCGGTGACGGCACCGGCCCCGAGGTCGACGTCGCCGTCGACCCGATCGACGGCACGACGCTGACCGCCAAGGGCATGAACAACGCCGTCGCCGTCATGGCCGTCGCCAACCGCGGCGCGATGTACGACCCGTCCGCGGTGTTCTACATGGACAAGCTCGCGACCGGCCCCGACGCGGCCGACGTCGTCGACATCCGCCTCCCGGTCGCCGAGAACATCCGGCGCATCGCCAAGGCCAAGAGGGAGACCCCGGCCGACGTCACGGTCGTCATGCTGGACCGGCCGCGCCACGAGCGGCCTGGCCGAGGAGATCCGCAACACCGGTGCGCGCATCCGCTACATCGTCGACGGTGACGTCGCGGGTGCCGTCATGGCGGCCCGTCCCGGCACCGGCGTCGACCTGCTCCTCGGCATCGGCGGCACCCCGGAGGGCATCATCGCCGCGTGCGCCATCAAGTGCACCGGCGGCGTCATCCAGGGCAAGCTCTGGCCCAAGGACGACGAGGAGCGTCAGAAGGCCCTCGACGCCGGTCACGACCTCGACCGCGTCCTGTCCACCGACGACCTCGTCGTGGGTGAGTGCTTCTTCGTCGCGACCGGCATCACCGACGGCGAGCTGCTCCGCGGCGTGCGCTACGGCGCGAAGTCGGCGCGCACCAACTCCCTGGTCATGCGCTCGCGCAGCGGCACCATCCGCACCATCGACAGCGAGCACCGCTTCGACCGGCCGGGCTGGTTCGGCAGCGCCGACATGATCGACGCCTGAGGCGCACGACGTGAGCGAGCGCACCGGGCACGTCCGCACCCTCGTCATCGGCGAGGCCCTCGTCGACGCCGTCACGAGGCCCGAGGGCGAGACCGAGGAGCACGTCGGTGGCAGCCCGGCCAACGTGGCCTTCGGGCTGGCCGCGCTCGAGCACCCCGTGGACCTCGCGACGTGGATCGCGACCGACGGGCGGGGCCGGCGCATCGAGGACGTATGCCGTGAGCGCGGTGTGACACTCACCGCCGGCTCCCAGGGCGCCCCCTTCACGTCCGTCGCCCACGCGACGATCGACGCCACCGGCGCCGCCACCTACGTGTTCGACCTCGAGTGGCAGGTGGCCGCGGTCCCGGGCCTGACGGCATACGGCCACGTCCACACCGGCAGCATCGCTGCCGTCCTCGAGCCCGGCGGCAGCCAGGTGCGCGCCCTCCTCGCGGCGGCCCGCGAGCTCGGCGCGACGGTGTCCTACGACCCCAACGCCCGGCCGTCCCTGATGGGCCGACCGGAGCAGGCCCGCCGCCTCGTCGAGAGCTCCATCGCCCTCGCGGACGTCGTCAAGCTGAGCGACGAGGACGTCGAGTGGCTCTGTCCCGGCGAGGCGCTCGACGAGGTGCTGAGCAGGTGGGGAGAGCTCGGCCCGGCCGTCGTCGTCGTGACGCGCGGCGGTGCTGGCGCCGTCGTCCACGTCTCCCGCACCGGCGAGCAGCAGGCCTTGCCCGCGCCCAGCGTCGAGGTCGTCGACACCGTCGGCGCCGGCGACTCCTTCATGGCCGGCCTCGTCTCCGGCCTGCTCGACGCAGGACTGCTCGGCGGCCCTGAGGGCGAGGGGGCGGCTGCGCGCCGCGGACCTCGCCGACGCTGGTGCCCGCCGTGCAGCGCGCGCTGCGCGCCGGGGCGCTCACGGTCGAACGCGCCGGGGCCTACGCCCCGACGCGCGCCGTTCTCACGTAGTAAGTTCGACCCTCTGGTCACACCTTTCACAGGCGGCACACGCACGGCCCGCCGGTTCCCCTCCCGGCTGCTGTGGCCGAGCACGATGGTCGAACGCAGGTACCGGGTAGGTCACGGCCACCCGAATCACTGGACCGACCTGCGACGACGCGGTAGGAATGACTTGGTTCACGTGACGCAGGTCACGTTGATCGGTGGGGATCGACGCACAACTCAACGACGAGGAGCGACCATGAGCGGAATTCCCAGACGGGCACTGCAGGCGGGCGGGGTGGTCGCCGCCGCAGCCCTGGTGCTGACCGGCTGCCTGCAGAACCCCAACGCCTCCGGCGGTGGCGGCGGCTGGCGGCGGGGCCGGTGGCTTCATCGACGGCGGCATCGGCCGACGGCGACAAGGTCGTCACGATCCTCGGCGCCTTCGGTGGCGACGAGGAGAAGAACTTCAACGCCTCGCTCGCGGACTTCGAGAAGGCGAGCGGCATCGACATCCAGTACACCTCCGACCAGGACTTCACGACGACGATCAAGCAGAAGGTCAGCTCGGGCGACTCCCCCGACATCGGCCTCTTCCCCCAGCCCGGCGGCATGCATCGAGTTCGCGGCTCAGAAGAAGGTCTGGCCGATCGACACCTACCTCGACTACGACAAGCTCCAGAGCACCCTGCTCCCCGGCTTCCTCGACGCCGGCCGCTACAAGGGCCGGGTCTACGGCGCGCCGATGCGCAACGCGGTCAAGAGCATCGTGTGGTACCCCAAGGCCGCCTACGAGAAGGGCGGCTACAACACCGCGCCCCAGCACGATCCAGCAGCTGCGGACCGACGTCGCCGACAAGATCGCCGCCACCGGCATCACCCCGTGGTGCATCGGCTGGGAGTCCGACCAGGCCACCGGCTGGGTCGGCACCGACTGGGTCGAGGAGCTCATGCTGCGCATGTGGGGCCCCGACGTCTACGACGACTGGACCTCGCACCGCATCCCGTTCAACGACCCGCGCGTCGTCAAGGCCCTCGACGAGGCCGCCAAGTTCAACAAGGACCCGAAGATGGTCCTCGGTGGCACCAAGGGCGTGCTCAACACGAAGTTCGGCGACGCCATGACCCCGGCCTTCGCCAACCCGCCGAAGTGCATGCTGCACCGGCAGGGCAACTTCGCCACGACCTTCTACCCGAAGAACGTCCAGGCGGACCTCGACAACCAGGTCGGCATCTACGTCTTCCCGCGGTTCGAGGGCGGCTACAACGGCTCGGCGATCCTCGGTGGCGGTGACCTCGCGGCCCTCTTCAACGGCACCGACCCCGACGCCAAGAAGGTCATGGAGTTCCTCACCTCCGACAAGTTCGGCGGCCCGTGGGCCAAGGCCGGCGGCTGGCTCTCGCCGCACAAGACCTTCGACGTCAAGCAACTACCCCGACGAGACGACCAGGAAGATCGCCGACATCGCCAACAAGGCCAGCGTCCTGCGCTTCGACGGCTCCGACCTGATGCCCAAGTCCATCGGTTCGGACGTCTTCTGGAAGGAAATGGTCAAGTGGGAGAACGGTCAGTCGTCGCAGCAGACGGCTGACAACATCGAAGCCGCCTGGCCGAAGTCATGACCGCCGAGACCAGCGCGGCAGCGCCGCGCCAGAAGCTGCGGCGCGAGGACCCGGGGGCCGCACTCCGAGCCAACCCGGGCAAGATCGTGCATCGGCATCGTCGGGATGGTCGGCATCGTCTGGGTCCTGGCCAACCTCTTCCTCGCCTTCGCCTACTACCCGCGAGTGGTTCGGGCAACAAGTTCGTCATCGGCGTCCTCGCGATCATCGTGCGGAGTCGGCGGCGCCGCGCTGCTCTTCTACTTCCTCAACATGTTCGTCGAGGGCCTGCCGCGGCGGCTGTCCGAGGGCGTCGATCCCCTACGCCTTCGTCCTGCCCGGTCTCTTCTTCGTCGCGCTGATGCTCATCTACCCGACGTTCCAGACGATCAACTACTCGTTCGCGAACGCCGACAGCACCGCCTACGTCGGGCTGCAGAACTACAAGACGATCTTCGGCAGCCAGCGAGTTCTGGCAGTCGATCGTCAACAACATCCTGTGGCTGCTCATCGTGCCGGCTGTCGTCGTCGCGTTCGGCGTCGTCGTCGCCGTGCTCGCCGACAAGCTGTCGGCCACCGGCGAGAAGGTCGCCAAGAGCCTGATCTTCCTGCCGATGGCCATCTCGGCCGTCAGCGCCTCGGCGATCTGGCTGCTCGTCTACGCCTACAACAACCCCGGCCAGGCCCAGACCGGCCTGCTCAACGCGATCTGGGTCGGCGTTCGGCGGCGAGCCGCAGACGTGGCTCGCCATCGACACGGCCAAGCTCAACTCGATCCTGCTCATGGTGATCCTGATCTGGCTGCAGGTCGGCTTCGCCATGGTGCTGCTCAGCTCGGCGATCAAGGGCGTCCCCGAGGACACCATCGAGGCGGCTCGCATCGACGGCGCGAGCGAGCTGCAGATCTTCTGGCGGGTCGTCATCCCGCAGATCCGGGGCACGATCATCACGGTCTTCGTGACGGTCTTCATCACGGTGCTCAAGGTCTTCGACATCGTCTACGTCACGACCAACGGCGCCTACAACACCAACGTCATCGCGAACCTCTTCTTCAACAAGCTGTTCGCCCAGAGCGAGGCGGGCCAGGCGACGGCCATCGTCGTCGTCCTGCTCATCGCGGTCATCCCGCTCATCTGGTACCAGATCAAGCACTTCCGCGACGAGGAGGCCAACCGATGAGCCGCGCACTGATGAAGGACGGTCGGCCCCGCAGCCCGTTCTCGATCGTCACCATGACGATCCTCGCGCTGCTGTGGACGATCCCGACGCTCGGTCTGCTCGTCGACCTCGTTCCGCAGCCGTGACGACGCCGCGACCTCCGGCTGGTGGACGGCGCTGCTCAACCCGTTCAGCTCCGACTGGACGACGAGCAACTACGTCGGGGGCCTGGACCGGGCCGGACCTCAGCACCGGGTTCATCAACAGCATCGTCGTGGCCATCCCGGCCACGGTCATCCCGATCATGTTCGCGGCGTTCGCCGCCTACGCGTTCACCTTCATGGAGTTCCCGTTCAAGGAGTTCTTCTTCCTGCTCATCATCGCCGTCATGGTGGTCCCCATCCAGGTGGCCTTCCAGCCGATGCTCAACATCCTCGGCCCGCGCGGTCTCGGCATCTCCGGGCAGTACATCGCGGTCTGGTTGCTGCACACCGGGTTCGGCATGCCGCTGTGCATCTACGTCCTGCGCAACTACATGAGCACGCTGCCGCGCAGCGTCGTCGAGTCGGCCAAGATCGACGGGTGCAGCCACTTCCAGACCTTCTGGCGGCTGGTCGGCCCCGATGTCGATCCCGGCCATCGCGGCGTTCGCCACGCTGCAGTTCCTCTGGGTCTGGAACGACCTGCTCATCGCCAAGCTCTTCCTCAAGAGCGAGAACACGACGGTCATCGTCAAGCTGCAGCAGCTGCTCGGCACGCAGGGTCAGGGCGCGGAGCTGCTCACGGCGGGCGCGTTCATCTCGATCATCGTCCCGATGATCGTGTTCGTGACGCTCCAGCGCTTCATGATCCGCGGCATGACCTCCGGCGCGGTCAAGGGCTGAGCACCGCCCGTCGCCACGCGACCTGCACGTCAGTCCCCTCCCAGCCGTTCACTAGGCTGGGAGGGGACTGTCGTATGCCGCGGGGCTCACGCGGCATACGCCCGTGCGACGGCACGAGCCCACCACGGATCGCAAGGAGCATGTCGTGGCCGACTTCGTCTACGAGGACCTGCTGCCGATCGGCGCCGACGAGACGCCGTACCGGCTGCTGACCACCGAGGGCGTGCGCGCCGTCGAGGGGCCGGGAGGACGCACCTTCCTCGAGGTCGAGCCCGAGGCCCTGCGGCTGCTGACCGAGACGGCGATGCACGACATCGCCCACTACCTGCGGCCCGGCCACCTGCAGCAGCTGCGCAACATCCTCGAGGACGAGGAGGCGAGCAACAACGACAAGTTCGTCGCGCTCGACCTGCTCAAGAACGCCAACATCGCCGCCGGTGGCGTGCTGCCGATGTGCCAGGACACCGGCACGGCGATCGTCATGGGCAAGCGCGGCCAGCACGTGCTGACGGCGGGCACCGACGAGCGCGCAATCAGCGAGGGTGTGTTCGACGCGTACACCCGCCTCAACCTGCGCTACTCGCAGATGGCGCCGATCACGACGTGGGAGGAGAAGAACACCGGCTCCAACCTGCCGGCCCAGGTCGAGCTCTACGCCGACACCGCTCCCGGGCCACGAGGCGCAGTACAAGTTCCTCTTCATGGCCAAGGGCGGCGGCTCGGCCAACAAGAGCTACCTCTACCAGGAGACCAAGGCGATCCTCAACGAGGACGCGATGATGCGCTTCCTCGACGAGAAGCTGCGGTCGCTCGGCACGGCGGCGTGCCCGCCCTACCACCTCGCCATCGTGATCGGGGGCACGAGCGCGGAGTTCGCCCTGAAGACAGCAAAGTACGCGTCGGCGAAGTACCTCGACACGCTGCCGAAGTCAGGGTCGATCACCGCCCACGGCTTCCGGGACACCGAGCTCGAGGAGAAGGTCCTCGAGCTGACCCGCCAGTTCGGCATCGGTGCGCAGTTCGGCGGCAAGTACTTCTGCCACGACGTGCGGGTCGTGCGCCTCCCCCGCCACGGCGCGAGCCTGCCTGTCGCCATTGCGGTCTCGTGCTCCGCCGACCGGCAGGTGCTCGGCAAGATCACGGCCGAAGGCGTCTTCCTCGAGCAGCTCGAGACCGACCCGGCCCGCTTCCTTCCCGACGCGGGGTCGGTCGACCTCGGCGAGCACGAGGACGACGCGGTCGGTGTCAGCTCGACGAGCCGCAACGTCGTCGTGAAGATCGACCTCAACCAACCGATGGACGACATCCTCGCCGAGCTCTCGAAGCACCCCGTCAAGACGCGGCTGTCGCTCACCGGGCCGCTCGTCGTCGCACGCGACATCGCGCACGCGAAGATCAAGGAACGGCTCGACGCCGGCGAGGAGATGCCGCAGTACCTCAAGGACCACCCCGTCTACTACGCCGGTCCGGCCAAGACGCCCGAGGGCCTGCCCTCCGGTTCCTTCGGCCCGACCACGGCGGGCCGCATGGACTCCTACGTCGACCAGTTCCAGGCCGCCGGAGGCTCGAAGGTCATGCTGGCCAAGGGCAACCGCAGCAAACAGGTCACGGATGCCTGTCACACGCACGGCGGCTTCTACCTCGGGTCGATCGGCGGTCCGGCCGCCCGGCTGGCGCAGGACTGCATCAAGCACGTCGAGGTGCTCGAGTACGAGGAGCTCGGCATGGAAGCCGTCTGGAAGATCGACGTCGAGGACTTCCCGGCCTTCATCGTCGTCGACGACAAGGGCAACGACTTCTTCGCCGAGGTGAGCAAGCCGATGGCCTTCACCATCTCCAAGCGCCCCGGACTCCAGTGACAGACGAGAGAGGACACAGAATGAGCGACGTCGCTTCTGCCGGCAAGGGTTTCGATGACCTGCTCGCGGCAAACCGTGCCTACGCGGACACCTTCGACCTGGCCGGCTTCGACGGCATCGCCCGTGCCGGCGTGGCGATCGTGACGTGCATGGACTCCCGCATCGACCCCCTGAACCTCGTCGGCCTCAAGGCCGGGGACGCCAAGATCTTCCGCAACCCGGGCGGACGCGTGGCCTCCGAAGCCCTCGAGGCGCTGGTGCTCGCCACGCACCTGCTCAACGTGGACCGCATCCTCATCGTGCCGCACACCAGGTGCGCCATGGCCTTGAGCACCGAGGATGAGCTGCGCGAGCGGGTCGGGGCCAGCGCCGGCAAGGACGCGTCCTGGATGAGCTTCCACGCGATCTCCGACCAGGAGCGCGCCCTGCGTGCGGACCTCGCCACGGTCCGCACCCACCCCCTCATCGCCGAGGGGACGCTCGTGGGCGGCTTCATCTACGACGTCGACTCGGGTCTGCTCCGGCCCGTCGACTGACCGCGGCGGGCGCACGTGGGCACGTGGGCACGTGGGCGCGATCCCTACGTCGAGTGCGCACTTCCCGACACCGTCAGGCGGCGTCGCGGGTGGTCCAGACGTGGTGGGCCACGGCGGCTGCGAGCAGCACGCCGATCATCAGCACCGTGATGCCGATCGCCGGCACGACCGCCGCGACGAGGAGCACCGCCACACCGACCGCCACACCGACCCGGGTCTCCGACGTCGGCGCCCCGGCCATGGCGTGCATCGCCGTGAGGCCCCAGAGGTACACCGCGACCGCCCCCGCCAGCGCGAGCCCGACCAAGCGCACCGAGGCGTGCCCCTCGCCCTGGACGCGGTCGACGGCCGCCGCGAGGGCCGCCCCGGTGGCGGCCACCGAGGCGAAGACCAGGTAGTGGCCGTAGCCGGCGAGGAAGGTGCTCCGGATACTGCGCCCGAAGAGTCCGGCGTGATCCCGCTTGAAGTAGAGCCACCACATCGAGAAGACGACGAAGAGTCCCCCCACCACCAGTGGCAGCAGGCCTGGGTCGGCGCCCTGCCCGAGCGCTGCCTGGACGGCCTGCACCGAGGCGAGGATGACTTCGCCGAGCACGATGAGCGTCAGCAGGGCGTAGCGCTCGGCGATGTGGTGCGGGTGGAAGGGCGTGATGCCCCGCCGCTCGGCCAGGATCGGCACGAGCAGCTCGAGGACGACCAGCGCGAAGAAGGACCCGAGCAGCACCGCGTGGCCCTGGAGCAGCAACCGGGCGATCCACAGCAGCTGCACGACGGAGATGCCGACGGCATACGCCAGCGCGGTCGCGCGGCCTTGGGGGTGGCTCGCCGCGGCCCGGAGCCACATGGCGACCATGGCGAAGCGCATGACGGCATAGCCGCCGACGACGAGTCCCGACTGTCCCGTGGCGAAGAGGTCCGGGATGCCGGCGGCGAGCATCAGCGAACCGGTCATGATGGCGAACGTCAGCAACCGGTAGGGGACGTCGTCGCAGTCGTAGGACGAGGCGAACCACGTGTAGTTCATCCACGCCCACCAGATGGCGAAGAAGACCATGACGAAGTTGAGGAGGTCCTCGAGATGGCCCTCCGTGAGGCCGTGGTGCCACTGGGCCGCAGCGCCTGCGATGGCCACGACGAAGACCAGGTCGAAGAACAGCTCGAGCGGGGTCGCCACACGGTGCGTCTCGTGCGGGTCCCGGGGCTGCATCCGCCGGTGCAGGGGCACGACGTTGGCGTGGCTCACGTGCTCGATTCTGCCAGCGGCAGGGCGTGAGGTCGCCGTGCCGGCCTCAGAGGGACAGCTCGGCCCTGACCACGCCGACGAGCCGCTCGGCCAGGGCAGCGGCCTGGTCGCCGTCGGCGGCCTCGACCATGACGCGGACGACCGGCTCGGTGCCGGACTTTCGCAGCAGGACGCGCCCGGTGTCGCCGAGCTCGCCCTCGGCCGCGCGCACGGCATCGGCCACGGCGGCGTTGGCCTCCAGCGCTGACTTGTCGACGTCCTTGACGTTGACGAGCACCTGCGGGAAGTGGGTCATGATTCCGGCGAGGTCGGCAAGCGTGCGGCCCGTGGCGGCGACCCGCGAGGCCAGCATGAGGCCGGTGAGCGTGCCGTCGCCGGTCGTCCCGTGGTCGAGCATGACGACGTGACCGGACTGCTCGCCGCCGAGGGAGTAGCCGCCGCCCTTCATCCCCTCGAGGACGTAGCGGTCGCCGACTGCTGTCTGCAGCACCTTGATGCCGGCGCCGCCGAGCGCCTGGATCATGCCGAGGTTGGACATCACGGTGGCGACGAGCGTGTCACCGCGCAGCACTCCCTGCTCCTTCATGGCCAGGGCGAGGATCGCCATGATCTGGTCGCCGTCGACCTCGCAGCCGGTGGCGTCCACCGCGAGGCAGCGGTCGGCGTCGCCGTCGAGGGCGATGCCGAAGTCGGCGCCGGTCGCGACGACCGTCTCCTTCAGTCGCCCCGTGTGGGTCGAGCCGTAGCCGTCGTTGATGTTGAGCCCGTCGGGCTCGCCGCCGATGACCGTGACCCGGGCACCCGCCTCACGGAAGGCGCGCGGGGCGACCTCCGAGGCAGCTCCGTGCGCAGCGTCGACGACGATGTGCAGTCCCTCGAGCCGGTGCGGCAGGGAGGCCAACAGGTGGGCGACATAGCGGTCAGCGCCGTCGGCGAGCGGCGTGATGCGGCCGACGTCACCCCCGGTGGGGCGCTGCCACTCGTCGCGCAACCGGTCCTCGATGCGGTCCTCGAGGTCGTCGGCGAGCTTGTGGCCGCCCCGTGCGAAGAACTTGATGCCGTTGTCGGGCATGGGGTTGTGCGAGGCCGAGAGCATGGCACCGAGGTCGGCGTCCTGCTCCCCCACGAGGTAGGCGATGGCGGGGGTCGGCAGCACGCCGGCGTCGCGCACGTCGATGCCGGCCGAGGCGAGGCCCGCCACGGTCGCTGCGGCGAGGAACTCCCCCGACGCCCGCGGGTCGCGTCCGACGACCGCAACGGGTCGGTGGCCGTTGAAGGCGCCCACCTCCGCCAGTACGTGCGCCGCGGCGACGGAGAGATCGAGCGCGAGCTCGGCCGTGATGTCCTTGTTCGCCACACCACGGACGCCGTCCGTGCCGAAGAGTCGAGCCACGCGTGTTCTGCCTTCCCGAGGGGTTGCGGCCGGGGGTGGTCGCAGATGTGCTCGCACGACGATACCGCCCGACGAGGCGTGCCGAGCCCGGGTGGGGTGCCGGCAGGCGCTCCGTCGCAAAGGCCGCGACCACGGCGCCGCGTGATCACGAGCCGGCCGGGCGAAGCCGTGCGAGCCAGACTCCGTCCCGGTGCATGACGACGTCGGTGAGCTGCGCGAGGCGCGCCGAGACGGGACCAGAGCGCTCATCGGCCACGATCCAGCGGACCCCGCGACGGTCATGTGCCGCGTCGAGCCTCGCCCGAGTGGGGTCGGTCACGAGCATCAGCTCCTCGGCGAGGCGCGCCGGGTCCCAGAAGGGCGCGTAGAAGTAGGGCACCCCGGTCTCGGAGGCGGCCTGGACCATCCGAGGGGCGTAGCCGTAGCCGGAGACGTCGGTGCGCAGACCGGACAGCGCGACGACCGAGAAGTCGCGGTTGTCGCGGTATCCGGTCTTGGTCCGGCCGTTCCAGATGCGGTTGGTGGCGATGACGTCGCTGGGGGCGGCGTGCAGCCGGAGGTACTGGCCCGCCTCGAAGAGGGCAGGGCTGACCGCTGGTCGCGGTTGGGACTTGCCCACCGGCGGCGCCTGCGCCGGTGAGACCGGCGGCCCGGGAACGTAGCCGATCTTGAGATCGGGCACCAGGGCCAGCACGCCGATGGCCAGCGAGGCCAGGGCGAGCAGACCACCCCACGCGCCGGCCCGGGGCTGGTCGCGGCGTCGGACGAGTACGACCCAGCCGAGCGTGACGACGAGCAGGACCAGCCCGAGCATGAGCAGCGTGGGCGAGGCCCACTGCCATGCCAGCGCCCATGCGCCGAACGCCCCATGCTCGCCGACGGCCGGGGACACCCGAGGTGCCGCGGCGGAATCTCGTGTCGCCTGCCAGACGACCCCGACGAGCACCGCACCGACGATGACGGCGCCGGGCCCGAGCAGGGCACGGCCCCGGACCCGCACCGTCTGCCGCCCGGGCAGCTCGTCCGCCCCGGCGAGGACCGTCTGGACGAAGAGGCCGGCGCCGGCACCGGAGAGCGCAAGACCGACCGGGAGGGCCGCCGCGGCGAAGTAGTACTGGCTGGCGCTGGGGTGCGTGAGGCTCAGCACGGCGACGAGACCGCCGACCACCACGCCCAGGCCGATCCAGCCCGCCGGCTCGGCCGAGCGGCGGCGGAGCAGCACGAGCAGACCCGCGCACGGGAGCAGCATCGGCAGCCATCGGCGCACGAACGTCACCCCGGCGGCGGCGGCCTCGGCATGGTTGTCCACCGAGCGGGTGCCATACACCTGCTTCGCCGAGTCGCCCGGCCACGCCAACAGGTCAAGGCGCAAGCCGTAGGAGCCCGGGTAGATGAAGGCCAGGGCCAGCCCGATGACGACGAGCAGCCCGGCGAGCGTGCCGGCGTAGAGCACCAACGTGCGCCCGCGCCCCTCCTGGCGGCGTCCGGACACGAGGAAAGCGACGGCCGCCAGGCCGACCCCGCACAGCACGACAGGGACCTGGGCCGACTTGGCACCGGCCGCGCCGACCGCGAAGAGAGGCAGGAGCCAGAGCGGGACGGCCCGGTCGACGGGGCTTCGGCGCAGCAGGGCGACGAGGGTGCCAGTGAGGGCCAGGCCAAGGACCCAGCCCAGGGTCGCGGTGGGGCTCAGCTGCCAGTAGTTGCCGAGGATGGACAGTGGTCCCTGCGCCCACGGGTCGGCGGAGAACGGCCGGACGACCCCCACCGCGACCGCCGCGCCCACGCCACCCGTCCAGTGACCCGTCACCTGCGAGCCGACCGACGCCGCGAGCAGCACGAGCAGCACCACGAGGGTCGCCGGGAGCAGCCGGGACACGACGTCGAGGTCGTGCAGTCCCGAGCCGCCGAGCTGGGCGGCGAGGGCGTGGAAGAACCAGTGGTAGCCCAGGGGCTCGCCGTCGACCATGGGATAGCCGGGGTAGAGGCTGCGCCGGGCCTCTCCGGTGAGCGCGGTCTGGTAGAGCAGGTCCTGGTGGAAGAGCTGGAACCGCGCCGTCGGCTCCGGCGCGGTGACCGCGAGCCCGTAGACCCACATCCATCGGACCGCCAGCAGCGCCGTCGCGGCCAGAGCCGCCCAGGCGCCGAGGGGCCAGCCGTCGCCGTCAACCGGCGAGCCGACGAAACGCCGGCGCGTGACGGGCACCGCGAGGAGCGCGACTGCCACCGCTGGGCCGACCACGAGCGTGGGCAGGCTGACCCCGATGAGGTGCCCAAGCAGCCAGGTCAGCAACGCGACCACGATGCCAGCCGCCCCGGCCCATCCCAGGTCGGTCGCGTTCGTCCCGGTGCCGTGCAGGCAGCGCACCAGCGCCCAGCCCGGCAGCAGCACCCCGAACCCGATGATGGCCAGCCACCAGCCCACGACAGCGGGTTCACTGCCCGTCGTGGTCCACGAGAGGGCCAGGCCAGCCCCCACCAGCAGGAGCAGGCCGAGAGCGCCCACAGGACCCGCCAGACCGGCCGTCCCCCGCCGTCCGGCCATCCCCTTGGTCACCTGCATGTCGCCAAGGGTGCCACGGCAGCCTTGGGATGAGCCGATACCGCACGGCGTGCCCGACGCCGCCGCGGCCACGGGAACCGGGCGGGACGTGGCCCGGCCACACGGCATACGCATCGGGAGCGACGAAGGCCCCCGAGCAGTGCTCGGGGGCCTTCGGCTGTCGTGCTGGGGCAGCCAGATCAGCGCTTGCTGTACTGGGGCGCCTTGCGGGCCTTCTTGAGACCGGCCTTCTTGCGCTCCGGGACGCGCGGGTCGCGGGTGAGGAAGCCGGCCTTCTTGAGGGCGGGACGGTTCAGCTCCTCGTCGACGCCGTTGAGCGAGCGGGCCACGCCGAGGCGGACCGCGCCGGCCTGGCCGGAGGGGCCACCGCCGTGCACGCGGACGAGCACGTCGTAGGAGCCGTCGAGCTCGAGCAGCGTCAGGGGCTCCTTGACGATCTGCTGGTGCACCTTGTTCGGGAAGTAGGCGTCGAGCGTGCGGCCGTTGATCTTCCACTCGCCGGTGCCCGGGACGATCCGGACGCGGGC
Source organism: uncultured Actinomycetota bacterium (assembly GCA_963849965.1). Lineage (GTDB taxonomy): Bacteria > Actinomycetota > Actinomycetes > Actinomycetales > Dermatophilaceae > Terrabacter. Next base: position 21,038 of record CAWKJV010000021.1, read on the forward strand.
GATGGCCTGCTTGCGCCGACCGGTCGCAGCGCCGGGGGTCGAGACCTGGCGGGCGCGCTTGGGCTCGCCGGCAACGGTGCCGTCGGACTCGGAGGTGTACTCGGTCAGCTCGGGCTCGTCGGTGTCGAGGACGTCCTCGTTCACGATGTCAGTCACGTGTCTTGTCGCTTTCTACGCAGCAGCCGAGGGCTTACTGCGCAACCTGGGTGATCTCGAAGGGGACGGGCTGCTGGGCCGCGTGCGGGTGCTCGGCACCGCGGTAGACCTTGAGCTTGGAGAGCTGCTGGCGGGCCAGCGAGTTCTTCGGGAGCATGCCGCGGATGGCCTTCTCGACGGCCTTCTCGGGGCTCTTGGCGAGCAGCTCGGTGTAGGAGGTCGACCGCAGACCGCCCGGGAAGCCCGAGTGGCGGTAGGCCTTCTTCTGCTCGAGCTTGGCGCCGGTGAGGGCAACCTTCTCGGCGTTGATGATGATGACGAAGTCACCGGTGTCGACGTGCGGCGCGAACTGCGGCTTGTGCTTGCCCCGGAGCAGGACAGCGGCCTGGCTCGCGAGACGGCCGAGCACGACGTCGGTCGCGTCGATGACGTGCCACGTGCGAGTGACCTCGCCGGGCTTCGGGGTGTACGTGCGCAATGGAGTCTGCCTTCGCTCTAAGAAATGGTGGAGCAGTGAATGCCGCTGGGCTCGGTCCGCGTCGCCCGCCCCCGTGGGGGTCCGGCGGGTTCGCCTGACGGCCCGGTGCACAACCTCACCCATGTTACGGGGTCTGGGTCACGCCCCCAAATCCCGGACACGAGGCACAGAAACGGGTCCTGACCTGCACTGATGTCCTCCCAGAACGCCTTGTGCACAGATCTTGTGCAATGAGACTGTGCAAAGGTATTGTGCACACCATGGCTGCACACGGACACCTCGAACGCTCCCGACGACGACAGCGTCTGGCTGACCCCCGCCAGCCTGCGCGTCCTGGCCCACCCGCTCCGCTCCCGCCTGCTCGGCGCCCTGCGCCGGCACGGCCCCTCGACGGCCACCGACCTCGCGACGCTGCTCGGCACGAACTCGGGCGCGACGAGCTATCACCTGCGCAAGCTCGAGTCGGTCGGGCTCGTCCAGGACACCGAGGAGGGCGAGGGCAAGCGGCGCCTGTGGCGAGCGAGCTCGGAGTACCACTCGTGGCACCCGAGCGACTTCGAGGGCGACGAGGACTCCGAGACCGCCCTCAACTGGCTGACCCGTGACTACGCCCGCCACTTCAGCGAGCAGTACGACCGGTGGCTCGACGTCTCGACGACGTGGCCCACCGCCTGGCAGGACGCGTGCGGATCGAGCGACGCCTCCGTCCTCGTCACCGCGGAGTCCCTCGAGGCGATGCGCGAGGAGATGTGGGAGCTCATCGAGCGCTATCGCCGGGTCGGCCAGGGCAACCCGCAGGCCCGACGGATCGCGGTCTACGCCTTCGCCTACCCCCTCGACCTCGACCGGCCGCCGGCAGACCCGTCACGCGAGTCGTCCCGATGAGCGCGCCGAGCAGCGTATGCCGTCCTCTCCCCCGACGCGGCCCGCCGCGTCTTCCTCATCCTGACCTTCACCCGCTGGTTCCCGGTGGGCCTGGTCGTCGGCCTGCTCACCCTCTGGCAGCTCGAGCGGGGCCTCACCGTCGCGCAGGCGATGACGGTCTCGTCGGCCGCAGGGCTGACGATCTTCGCCCTCGAGCTGCCGACGAGCGGCTTCGCCGACGTCTTCGGGCGCCGCCCCGTCTTCGTCGTCTCCGCCGTCGTCAACGTCGTCGCGAGCGGGACCCTGCTCGTCGCGCACTCGTTCTGGGCGTTCCTGCTCGCCGCCGTGCTCACCGGGATCTTCCGGGCCCTCGACTCCGGTCCGCTCGAGGCATGGTTCGTCGACACGGTCCACGCGAGCACGCCCGGCGCCGACGTGGACGGCGCGCTCTCGGCGCAGGGCACCGTGGTCGGTGTCGGCATCGCGGCCGGTGCGCTGGTCTCGGGTGGCCTCGTGTGGTGGCACCCGTTCGCCGGCGCCTCGGCGCTCGTGCTGCCGGTCGCCGTCTTCGTGACCCTCAACGTCCTGCACCTGCTCGCCGTCCTCGTGCTGCTGCGGGAGCCGCGCTCGGCCGAGCACCTCGACACCTCGGCGGCACGACGGGCCCTGGCACTCGGCCAAGGAGTCGCCGGCGCGTCGTCCGTGAGGGCCTCGGCCTGCTGCGCGACAACGCGGTGCTGCGCGGCATCGTCACCGTCGAGCTCTTCTGGTCGGTCGCGATGATCGTCTTCGAGACGTTCCAGCCGATCCGGCTCGCCGAGCTCGTCGGCGGCGAGGAGCGCGCCGGCGCCATCATGGGCCCGGTGGCGGCGGCGGGCTGGGCGGTCTTCGCCGTCGGCGCAGCACTGGGCGGGTGGTCGAGCCGGCGCATCGGCGTGGCCCGGACCGCCATCGTCGCGCGCATCCTCAACGGCCTCGGGGCCGTCGTCATGGGCCTCGTGGCGGGCCCGGCCGCCCTCATCGCCGCCTACGGCGTGACGTACCTCCTGCACGGCTCCGCCGGCCCCATGCACTCGGCCCTGCTCCACCGCGAGGCGCAGGCGCGCAACCGTGCCACCGTGCTGTCGATGAACTCGATGGTCGCCTCGGTCGCGTTCGGCCTCGCGGCTCCCCTGCTCGGCCTCCTCGCCGAGCGCACCTCCACCCAGGTCGCCATGGTGGCTGCGGGCGCCTTCAGCATCGCCGGCGCGTGGTTCTACCGCCACGCCCTCCGCGCCGAGAGGCGCGCGAAGCGCGAGGCGCGCGGCCTGCCGGGTGCCGCACCGAGCGAGTCGGTGCGCGCCCGCCCGCGACCCCGACGACCCTGTCGTCGTCGAGTGAGCGAGCCCGGTTCGGGCGCTAGGACGCCGGGATCGTGATCTCGTCGAGGGCGGCGAGGTCCGAGACGGTCGGCTGCCACGACCCGGCCAGCACGTTGTCGCGCACCTGCTCGGGCCGGGTCGCCCCCGCGATGACCGAGGCCACCGCAGGCTGGGCGGCGAGCCCGCCGATGGCCACGTCGATGAGGCGCAGACCGCGCTCCGCGGCATACCCCTCGAGACGTTCGATCGTGTCCCAGTCCGCCGCGTCGAGGCGCTCGCCCATCGACGCGAGGCGGGTCCCCTGGGGCGCCGCCTCGCCGCGGCGGTACTTCCCGGTCAGCAGGCCCGACGCGAGGGGGAAGAAGGGCAGGAGCCCGACGCCCACGTGCTCGCAGGCCGGCACCAGCTCGTCCTCGACGTCGCGCTCGAGGAGGGAGTACTCGTTCTGCGCCGAGACGAAGCGTTCGGTGCCGGCCGCACGGGCGGTCCAGTCAGCGTCGACGACCTGCCAACCGGTGAGGTTGCTGCTGCCGATGTAGCGCACCTTGCCCTCACGCACGAGCTCGTCGAGGGCGGCGAGGGTCTCGCCGATCGGCGTGTGCGGGTCGGGACGGTGCAGCTGGTAGAGGTCGATCCAGTCCGTGCCGAGACGCCGCAGGCTGGCCTCCACCGCCGTTCGCACGTAGCGTCGTGAGCCCCGCACGCCCCAGTCGGGCCCGTTGGCACCCTGCATGTCCATGCCGAACTTCGTTGCCACCACGACGTTCTCCCGCTGCTTGCCCAGAGCCGCACCCAGCAGCTCTTCACTCGCACCGAGGCCGTAGATGTCAGCGGTGTCGAAGAGCGTCACGCCTGCGTCGATCGCAGCGTTCACGACGGCGGTCGTGCCCTCCTGGTCGAGGCGTCGCCCGAAGTTGTTGCAGCCCAGGCCGACCGTCGAGACGGTGAGTCCGCTGTCGCCGAGCTGGCGGTAGGTCATGTCGTTCGTCGCACGTGTCGTCACCGGACCAACGTATGCCGCGGGCCGGGCTCGCAACAGCTGGGTCCCGCGTCTCGGGGCCGAGGTCAACAGTCCCTTTCGCACGTCGGGGACGCACGGCACGAGCCCTCGGCGCCCCGGAGACCGGGACGCCGAGGGCTCGTGGAGTGGCCCGTCGTCGGGACGTCAGTTCGGCTGGACGAAGACCGCGACCGTGCGAGCGGGCACCGAGAACGAGCCGGTGCCGCTGTCGTATGCCGCGTGCTTGACGACGCTGTCAGCACCGTTGGCCTGCACCTTGCTCAGCTGCACCGAGCCGGTGATCCCCGGCACCTGCTGGCTCACGGCGCTCGGCGTCGCGTTGAAGACGACGATCGCCCCGCGCAGGGCCGGGTCGGCGTCCGCGCCCAACGCGTCGTCGATCCGCATCACGATGACGCCCTGCTTCGCCTCGGCGGTGCCGGACACCGGGAAGGACACCTTGGCGTTGATGGCATCGGCATCGCCCAGACGGAACAGCTTGGTGCTGAAGCGAAGTCGCAGCAGGTCCTGCGCCATCGCGTCGGCGCTGCGCACGTCGGCAGCGGTCGGGCTTGAGCGCCGGGTTGGCGAGCAGCGGCTTCATGAAGGGCCACTTGGCCGAGTTCTGCGCCTCGGGCGGCAGGCCGTGGCCGAAGCCGTTGTCGGCGCCCGTCCAGTCGAGCCGGTTGAACCAGTCACCGCTGTCGTAGGAGTCGCGGTTGAGCGACTTGCTGCGCAGCAGGTCGGCGCCGGCATGCCAGAACGACGGCGTCTGCGCGAGGGCGGTCGTCGCGAGCGACAGGGTGTTCATCCGCACCCGGTCCTGCATCGAGGTGGCGACCGGCAGCTTGTACGTCAGCGAGTCGAAGAGCGTCTCGTTGTCGTGGGCGTCGACGTAGCTGACGACCTCGTCGGGCTGGTCGGCGTAGCCCGCCGGGCGAGCCGTTGTAGTCGACCTGCGTGCCGTTGACGACGGTCCCGCTCTTCTGGCTGCGGAAGGTGAACGACTTGAGGTTGCCGGCCAGCCCGAGCTGGACGAGGTCGGTGTCGCTGCCCAGCCGGGTGGCGGCGTCGGCGTTGATCGGCGCCCCGTTGGGGTCGGTGGCCTCGCCCGAGCCGAAGCCCTGGCGACGCGGGTCCTCGTCGAACGGGCCGCCGCCGCGCACACCGTCACGCAGACGGTCGGAGAAGGTGCCGATGCCCGTGCCGCCGAGCTGCCCCTGCGTCGCCTGGAAGAAGAGCTTGTTGTCGGCCACCTCGCCGAAGTTCCAGCCCTCGCCATAGACGTACATCGACTTGCCGTCCACGCCGTCCTTCTGCAGCGTCAGGGCGTTGAGGGCCGAGCGGACCGCGAGCATGTTCTCCCTGCTGGCGTGCCCCATGAGGTCGAAGCGGAAGCCGTCGACGTGGTAGTTGCGCGCCCACGAGACGACAGAGTCCACCATCATCTTCTCGGCCATCGCGTGCTCCGTCGCGACGTTCTGGCAGCACGTCGAGGTCTCGACCGCACCGGTGGCGTTGAGGCGCTGGTAGTAGCCCGGAACCACCTTGTCGAGCACCGAGGTGTCCGCCTGGCCGGAGGCGGGGGTGTGGTTGAAGACCTGGTCCAGCACGACCCGCAGCCCGTCCTGGTGCAGCGCACCCACCATGGTGCGGAACTCCGCGACACGGGCGCCGCCGTCGGCTGCCTGCGTCGACGACGCGTACGACCCGTCCGGTACGTTCCAGTGGTAGGGGTCGTAGCCCCAGTTGAACGCGTCCTTGCCGGCCACGGCGGTGACACACTTCTGCTGCTGGTCGCTGTCGGGCGCGTAGGAGGCGAGGTCGCACTGCGGCGTCTGCTGCTTGGCCTTGTCCTCCTCGATGGAGGCGATGTCGAAGGTGGGCAGGAGGTGGACCGTGTTGAGACCCGCCTTGGCGAGCGCCTTGAGGTGGGCGCGGCCGTCGCCGTTCTCGGCGAACGCGAGGTACGTGCCACGCAGGGCGGCCGGCACCTTGGTGTCACTCATCGAGTAGTCGCGCACGTGCAGCTCGTAGATCGTCGAGTCGACGTCCTGGGCGAGCTTCGGCGAGGGCGTCGCGCGCCACGCCGTGGGCATGAAGGCCGGGTCGTGCAGGTCGACGGCCACCGAACGCGTGGAGTCGACCGTGAGCGCCACGGAGCTGGGGTCGGTGACGTCGTTGGTCTCCACCTTCTGGGTGCTCGGGGCCCACACCTTCACCTCGTAGAGGTAGCGGGCGTTGCGGCCCTCCTGGCCGAGGGAGGCGGACCACGACCCGTCGTCCGCACGGCTCATGGGCGTGCGCCGGGCCGTCGCCACCGGCTGGTCGGCCGAACCGGCCGGCCAGGTCAGGAGCGTGACGTCCTGAGCGGTCGGCGCCCACAGTCGGAAGCCGACCCGCCCTCCGGAGACGCTGACACCGTAGTCCCCACGACGTGCCGACGACGCGTAGAGCGCGTCGAGGGCGATGGCCGTCTGGGCGCCCGTCGCGTCGAGGAGCGAGCCGGTGGAGTCGTACATCGCGACGGCGACCTGGCCCTTGAGGATCTCGGGCAGCTTCCGCGCCGTCGCCTTGTCGAGGCGAAGGGCGACGTAGCCCTTGAGCTCGGGGTGGGCTGCCACGAGCGAGGCCGGCAGTCCCGCCGGGTCGCGGGTCAGACCTGCGACGGAGCCGCCGGTCACGGCCTCGGCGTCGACGCCGAGGCCACCGTCGGCCGACCAGTGCAGGCGCCAGCCCAGGGTCGCGGGGTCGGCGCCGGCCGGCAGGGCCGAGGCGGGCCAGGCGACGAGGTCTGGACCGACGACGTACGCCTTGGCCTTCGTCAGGTCGGGAGCAGCCCCCGGCCGGGACGTCTTGACCGAGATCGCGTGCGTCGACAGGACGTACGAGATCGTCGTCAGGACGCCGTCGGACGGCACCGAGAAGGCGATGTTGGCGCCCCCCGGCGCACCCCCGGCTCCGTAGTTCTCGTCCCAGCCCAGACCGTGGGCCACCTTGAACTCGTAGTTGCCGGCCGGGATCTGGTCGGTGGTGAAGGTGTAGGTGCCGTCACCGTCGGGGTCCTGCAGCCACGAGCGCATGCAGTCCGGTGCCCAGTCACCGGGGCAGCCGAGCTTGCCCTGGAAGCTGCCGGCCGCCGTGATGATCGGGCCCTGGGCGTCGCTCGTGACCCAGTGCGTGCGGTGGTCGTAGTAGAAGTTGACGGGCTTGCCGCCGGGCGCGGTGTAGGCGATGTTGCCCGCGCCCTTGACGCCACCCACGCCGTAGTTCTCGTCCCATGACTTGTTGATGGCGGCCTTGTACTCGTAGTCGCCGGCAGGGATCGAGTCGGACCGGCCCTTCCAGATGTCGTCCTTGGGGTCGAGGGCCAGCTGCGCCTGGGCGCAGTCCGGCTGCCAGTCACCGGGGCAGCCCATCTCCGAGTTGTGGCTGCCCGGGACACTGACGTTGTCGGGCTGGGTGACCGGACCGACCCCGCCACCGCTCCCGCTGCCCCCGGCCGTCGTCGGCTCGCCGACGATGCCGTAGGTGGACGTCGCCGAGACGTGGCCGGCGAGGTCCTTGGCGACCATGCGGTACTCGACCAGGGTTCCCTTGGCGAGACCGGACACGTCGTGGAAGACGCGGTACGGGGCGTTGTCATCGGTGCCGATCGGCGTCCAGGTGGACGTGCCGACCGGACGCTGGAGGAAGGTGACCTCGGCGAACGTGTTGCCGGGCAGGGCTGCGCCGATCTCGGCACGGCCACCCACGACGCCGCCTGCGCTCGGTGACGTCGGGTAGATGGCCGGAGCCGACTTCGGCTGTGCCATGGTCCCGTTCGCGCGGTAGACCTCCACCGACAGCGGCGGGACGGTCACGGTCACGCGACCGTCCGCTGCCGCACGGAGGTCGGCGGTGGCACCGAGCAGGGGCACGAGCTTCGAGCCCGCCGAATACGTGGAGAAGGTCGCGGTCTTGGCCGTCGTCGCGTTGTTGGCGACGACGACGTACTCGCGCTTGGCCGCCTTGTCGATGCGGCTGATCGCGTAGATGCCGGCCGCATCGGAGGCGTAACGGTGCACCTGGGCGCCGTCGGCGAGCGCCGGGTTGGCCGCCCGCAGCGCGGAGAGCGCCTTGATCTCGCGGTAGAGCGGGGCCGACGTGTCGTAGTGAGCGGCCGTGCCGGCGGGCTGGTTGCTCCCGACGATGACGTCGTCCTGGTAGATCGGCGTCTTCGTGGCGAACATGTCCTGGCGGGCGCGCTTGTCGCCGAAGTCGCTCTTCGGGCCGGTGAAGCCCTGCTCGTCGCCGTAGTAGACGACCGGGTGGCCGCGGGTCAGGAACATCAGGGACGTCGCGAGCCGGTCGCGGGCGAGCAGGTCGTCACCGGTGGCGCCGCCGGCGAGGAGCATCGCGCCGACCCGACCCATGTCGTGGTTGCCGAGGAAGGTCGGCAGCTCGTAGGCGTTGGAGTCCGTGTCGGTGTAGTAGTCGTCGCCGGCGAAGAGGTCGCGGATGCCGGTGGTCGCCTTGCCCTGTGCGAAGCCCAGCGCCGCGCCCTGGAAGCCGAAGTCGAGGGTCGCAGGCAGCGCGCCCTTCGTCGTGAACTGGCTCGTGTAGGCCGGGTTGCCGTCGTAGACCTCGCCGAACATGAAGAAGTTGTTCTTGCCGGTCGCCTTCGCGTGGTCGAGGACCGCCGGCGAGAAGGACTGCCAGAACTGCATGTTCACGTGCTTGACGGTGTCGATGCGGAAGCCGTCGACCCCGAAGTCGACCCACGACTTGTAGATGTCCTCCATGCCCGAGACGACCTTGGGGTTCTCGGTGAAGAGGTCGTCGAGACCGGAGAAGTCGCCGTACGTGGCGGACTCGCCGGCATACGTCGAGTCGCCGCGGTTGTGGTAGAGCGTCGTGTCGTTGAGCCAGGCCGGGACCTTGACGTCCTTGTCGGCGTCGGCGACCTTCGGCACGTACGGGAACGACGTGGCCGGGGACATCGCCGGGAAGCAGTCGGGCGCGGTGGCGCCGCCCGTGCAGGCCGGCTTGCCGGCGACGGCGGCGTCGTCGAAGACGTTGCCCTGGGCGTCCTTGTAGGGCTTCGTCGCCTTGTTGACGTAGGTGTACGTGCCGCCGTCGTAGGAGATGACATCGGCCGTGTGGTTGGTGATGATGTCGAAGTAGACCTTCATCCCCTTGGCGTGCGCGGCCGAGATGAGCGTCTTCATGTCGGCGTTGGTGCCGAGGTGGGGGTCGACCTGCGTGAAGTCGGTGATCCAGTAGCCGTGGTAGCCGGCGCTCGCGTCGGAACCGCTCCCCTGGACGGCGCGGTTCTTGAACGACGGGGTGAGCCAGATGGCGGTCGTGCCGAGGCCCTTGATGTAGTCGAGCTTGCTCGTCAGGCCCTTGAGGTCACCGCCGTGGTAGAAGCCCTCGTTGGTGGGGTCGAAGCCGGTGGCGAGGGGTCCGCCCGTGAGGCCGCCGCTGTCGTTGGCGTGTCGCCGTTGGCGAAACGGTCGGCCATGACGAAGTAGAAGCGCTCCTTCGTCGCGAGGTTGCGCAGCGACGGGGCCGCGAGCTTCGAGTCGGCGTTCGTGGCAGCACCGGGGAGGTCGGTGGGTGCGACACCGACGGCGTGCGTCGTGTCGTCGTAGGTGAAGCGCACGGTGGCCGGGGCCGCCAGCACGAGCGGCACGTTGCCGCTGCCCTGGCCGTAGCTCTCGCCCCACGCGTGGTTGATCGCGACCTTGAGCTCGTAGCTGCCCGCGGGCACCCGGAACTCGGCGGCATACGTGCTCGTGCCGGGCACGAGCGCGAGGTCGGTCTTCGTGCAGTCGGGCTGCCAGTCACCGCTGCAGCCGAGCTCGTCCTGCAGGGTGCCGACGAGCGTGGCCGTGCGCGGGGCGTCGGCTCGGGCTGTCGGCGCCCCCGCCAGCGGGACGGCGAGTCCGGCCATGACGAGGGCCGAGATGCTGGCGACGGACAGGGCCGGGCGACGGCGCATGCGCACTCCTTTGTGGGCGGGGTCGCTCACGCCCGCGACTGGACGCTCGACCACCGGGGAGAACCTAGCGCCCATATCGGACACCGCGCCAGACCTGGACTGCAAACTCTTGCATCCGCCCTCAAGAAGTTGCGATTCCTCGCCCAGCGCCTCACGCCGCCGGAGTCGGGACCAGCGCGCGCACGGCTGAGCCGAAGTCGTCGACGCGCCTCACGACCACGGGCCCGTCGGGCGCCGCGACCCCGCTGGCCCAGCCCGGACCCCCGATGACGACCTCGAGCGGCCAGTCCACGACCTCGAGCTGGTGCCAGAACGGTTCGTCCCGCGGGCGCGGCAGCGAGGCCCAGAGGAAGACCGCACGCGGCCGGGACTGACGGAGCGCCGAGACGAGGGCTTCCGCCGGCACGCGGGGTCCGAGGAAGAGGCTTGCCACGCCGTTGCGCGCGAGCTCGGCCTCGAGGGCGATGAGGGGCAGGTGATGCAGCTCGTCGTCGGCGCCGGCCAGCACGACCGGCAGGCCGGCGACCCGGAGGCGGTTGTCGCGAACGACCGCGCGGAGCTCGGACTGCATCAGCTCGCTCGTCAGGTGCTCGGCCTGCACGCCGACCCTGCCCTCCTGCCAGAGGTCACCCACCCGGCGCAGCGCCGGCGCGAAGACCTCGACCCAGGCCTCGGCCGGCGTCCCGACGACGAAGGACCCGCCGGAGGAGCAGCGACAGGGTGCGCGCGTCGAGGGCACTCGCGGCGGCGACGACAGCCTCGACGAGGTCGGTGGCGTCGTGCTCGGGCGGGCTCGCGTCTGCAGGGTCCGTCACCGGCACGTCGCCACCCGAGTCGCCACCCGCGGCACCCGCGGCACCCACGGCCAGGTCCACACCCATGGCGAGCACCGAGTCGGCGGCGCTCTGTGCCGGCACGCCCTGCGCCGTGAGACGGGACATCAGCTCCACGCGGCGGATGTCGAGCCTCGGTGTAGCGGCGATGGTTGCCGCTGGTGCGCAGGCTCGGCCCGACCCCGTGGCGCCGGTCCCACGAGCGCAGGGTCGGCGCTGCGATCCCGAGACGCTCGGCCACGACTCCGACCGGCCAGCCCAGCTCGGGCACGCCGCTCCCCCAGGTCGGGGTCGACGGGGTCCGGCTCGCCGGGCCCCGTCGAGACTGCCGGGTGCGGGTTCATGTGGATCCTCACCGCTTCACGTTGGTCGCCCGCGACGGGCGGAGCGGTCCGAGATTCCCGTCATGGACCGCTCCGACGCCGATCGGGCCCAGCGATCATAAACTTATGCAAGTCTCTTGTGCAACGCATAAGTTCTGCGTAGGTTCAGCATCAGATCGAAGAACCGGACCCGACGGAGGAAGCCATGACGATCACCCGCCTTCCGCGCCCCACCTACTCCTCGTACGAGTGGCAGGAGCAGGGCCGCTGCCGCACCAAGGCCGTCGAGCAGTTCTTCGCCGACGACCAGGAGCTCGACCAGCGCGAGCGCCGCGAGCAGACCGAGGCGGCCCGCAGGGTGTGCGGCGCCTGCCCCGTCCGCGAGCGGTGCCTCGACCACGCCCTGCGGGTCCCCGAGACCTTCGGCATCTGGGGCGGCACCACGCCGACCGAGCGCGCGCAGATGCTCTGGGACGTCGCCGGCTGACCGACCGTCGCGTCAGCCACCGTCAGCGCCCGTCAGCGCACGGCGAGGGCGATGACCTGAGCCGTCGGCAAGGCCGGCGAGGGCGGCACCGTCGAGCGAGCAGCTTGGCCCCGCGCACCCCTGCGCCGACGACGACCGGACCTGCCGCGGCGACGGCCTCGTCGACGAGCACCGGCCAGTCCGGCGGCAGCCCGACCGGCGTGATCCCACCCTGCTGCATCCCGGTCAGCTCCTGCGCCTTCGCCTGGTCGGCGAAGGAGATCTTGCGCGCGCCGAGGTGCTTGCGCACGACACGGTTGATGTCGGCCCGGTCGGTCGCGAGCACCATGACGGCCGCGAGTGTCGTCTCCTCGCCGCGGCGGGCTTCGACGACGACGCAGTTGGCCGACGCCTCGGGCGCCACGTCGTAGGACTCGCAGAACGCGGCGGTGTCGGCGAGCGTCGCGTCGATGGGCGCCACCCGCGCCCCCGGCACGTGCTCGAGCGCCGCGGCGACGGCCGGCGCGAGCAGGTCGGGTCGCTCGGCAGCGGCCACCCACGTCAGGTTTCCTTCGGCACTGGGCATGGCCAGAGCGTATGCCGCGTGCCCGCCCACCGCGCCCGCGAGTCCGCCCGAGTCGCCAGGTCCGCCCACGAGTCCGCCGCGCGAGGGTGACCGGCGCGCTCAGTGCGCGAACTCGGCCACGACCGTGGCGGCCGGGACCGGCCGCGCCGACCGCCAGCCCGTTCCGGCCCACAGCGCGAGCAGGTCGGGCTCGCTCCGCCCGGGCGGACGCCCGTCGCAGCGGCACCGTGACGTGGTGGACCTCCGGGTAGGCGGCGGGGGCGCTGCCGTCGAGCCGGCGCATGAAGTCGGTCTCGAGGCCGCGAGCGAGTCGGCCGGAGTAGACCCGCGTCACCGCGGTGCGCTCGTACGCGGGATCCGCGAGCGCACGCCGATAGGCCAGGCCCGTCCCCGCCTCGGGAGTCAGCAGCAGGGCGGTCCCGATCTGGACGGCGTCGGCCCCGGCCGCGCGCACCTGCGCGGCCCGCTCCGGCGTGGAGATGCCGCCCGCGGCGACGATCGGCACGTCCGTGTGCGACCGGACGACGGTGACGAGGTCGACGCAGGTCGGCGCTCGAGGGCTCCTTGACCGGGTCGAGGGTGCCGCGGTGCCCTCCGCCGTCGGGACCCTGGAGACAGAGGCCGTCGACTCCGGCGCCGAGCGCGGCGGCTGCCTCGTCGACGTCGGTGACCGTGGCCACGGTCTCGATGCCGGCCCGGCGCAGCTCGCCCAGGACGGCACCACTCGGAAGCCCGAACGTGAACGACACCAGCGGAACCCGCTCGCGAACGACGAGGTCGAGCTTGCGCTCCCAGTCGTCGTCGTCGCCGGGTCTCGCCTCACCCGGCTGCACGCCCAGCACCTCCGCATCGTCCATCAGCGCCGCACGGTAGGCCGCGACCGCGTCGGCCCGGTCCGCGCCGGTCAGCTCACCCGGCCCCACGGCATACGCGTTCGCCTGGGCCGGCACGAAGAGGTTGACCCCGAACGGGCGGGACGACGCGTCCCACACCTCCGCGATGGCCGCCGCCAGCTGGGGCGCGGTGAGGTAGCCGCCCGCGAGGAGGCCGAGCCCGCCGGCCTCGCCGACGGCGGCGACGAGCTCAGGCGTCGTGGGGCCCCCGGCCATCGGGGCTCCGACGACACCGGTCTCGAGCGATCGCAGCAGCATGGCCCGACGCTACTCCGCTCCCCACGCCCCGGCACAGGTGCCGGGCGGCGCCGTGAGGTCGGGTCACCGGGGTCGGACGACGCGCCCCTCGTCCCACACCGGCTCGGTCGACTCGTAGACGCGACCGTCGGCGCCGAAGACGAGGAAGCGGTCGAAGCCGCGGGCGAACCACCGGTCGTGGGTCACCGCGACGACGGTGCCCTCGAAGCGGTCGAGCCCCTCCTCGAGCGCCTCGGCCGACTGGAGGTCGAGGTTGTCGGTGGGCTCGTCGAGCAGCAGCATCGTCGCGCCCGACAGCTCGAGCAGCAGGATCTGGAAGCGCGCCTGCTGACCGCCCGACAGCGACTCGAACCTCTGCTCGCCCGACCGGGCCAGCTCGTAGCGGTCGAGCGCGCGGGCCGCCTGCTCGCGGGGCCGACCCTCGCGGTGCTCGTCCCCGCGGTGGAGGATCTCGAGCAGGGTGCGCCCCATGAGCGACGGGTGCTCGTGCGTCTGCGCGAACCACCCGGGCCGCACGCGTGACCCGAGCCGCACGACGCCCGAGTGCTCGACCGGGCACCGGGCCGCACGTCGCCGACGGGCTGGTGCTCGCGCTCGGGGTCGGTGCCGCCGCACGCGAGCAGCCGGAGGAAGTGCGACTTGCCCGAGCCGTTGCTGCCGAGGATCGCGACGCGCTCGCCGTACCAGACCTCGAGGTCGAAGGGCTTCATCAGGCCGGTCAGCTCGAGGCCGGTCGCGACGATGGCGCGCTTGGCCGTGCGGCCGCCGGTGAGGCGCATCTTGACCGACTGCGTCATCGGCGTCTCCTCCGGCGGTCCGGCCTGCTCGAACTTCGCCAGACGGGTCTGGGCGGCCTGGTAGCGCGAGGCCATGCCGTCGTTGAACTTGGCCTTGACCTTGAGGGTCTGCACGAGCGTCTTGAGCTTGACGTGCTCCTCGTCCCAGCGCCGGCGCAGCTCCTCGAGGCGGTCGTTGCGGTCCGTGCGGGCCTGGGCATACGTCGCGAAGCGGCCGGGGTGCACCCAGAGCGTCGCACCGGCCGCGCCCGGCTCGAGGGTCGCGACGCGCGTGGCGACGCGGTCGAGCAGCTCGCGGTCGTGGCTGATGAACAGCACCGTCTTGGGCGAGGCGACGAGAGCCTCCTCGAGCCACCGCTTCGTCGGCACGTCGAGGTAGTTGTCCGGCTCGTCGAGGAGCAGCACCTCCTCCGGTCCGCGCAGCAGGGCCTCGAGCACGAGCCGCTTCTGCTCGCCGCCCGAGAGCGTCGTGACCTTGCGCCACTGGGCCTGGTCGTAGGGGATGCCGAGCGCCGCGACCGTGCACTGGTCCCAGAGCGTCTCCTGCTCGTAGCCGCCGGCCTCGCCCCACTCGACGAGCGCGTGGGCGTAGGCCATCTGGTCGTCCTCGGAGTCGCGCTCCATCATGAGCAGCTCGGTGCGGTCGACCTCCTGCGCAGCCGTGCGGATCCGGTCGGGCGCCACCGAGACGAGCAGGTCGCGCACCGTCGTGTCGTCGCGCACCTTGCCGATGAACTGCCGCATGACGCCGAGGCCGCCCGAGCGGGTCACCGCGCCCTCGTGCGCCGCGATGTCGCCGGCGATGATCCGCGTCAGCGTCGTCTTGCCGGTCCCGTTGGGGCCGATGAGGGCGACCTTGGCGCCCTCCCCCACCCGCACCGAGACGTCGTTGAGCAGCGGCCTGCCGTCAGGCAGGCTGAAGGAGACGGAGTTGACGTCGACATGGCCCACGAGGGTCAAGCCTGTCGTATGCCGTGTGGCCGCGTCACGCGGTTAACCGCCGCCCGGGCACGCCCAGCACGACGTCGACCGGGACGGCATCGATCGGGCGGCCCTTCATGCGGACGATCCGACCACCGGCGCGCGACGGGCCCGCGTGGCGAGTGCCCGCGCCGCCAGCTCGGAGGCGGCCGGGTAGACGACCTCCTCGAGGCTGAGCCCGTGGGGCGGCATGACGTGGATGCCTGCCGCCCGCTCGGCGCGGTCCTGCAGCGCCCGGGGCCAGTCCGGCCCCCGCCGCCCCTCCCCCACCGGGACGACGGCCCCGACGAGCGATCGCACCATCGAGTGGCAGAACGCATCGGCGCGCACGGTGGCGGCCAGCACCCCGTCCGCCAGTCGCGTCCACGAGAAGTCGAGCAGGGTGCGCACGGTCGTGGCACCCTCGCGCTGCCTGCAGAACGCCGCGAAGTCCCGCAGGCCGACGAGCGAGCGGGCCGCCTCGTCCATCGCACCGACGTCGAGCGGCTTGCGCCACCAGACCGTGTCGTGGCGACGCAGCGGGTCACGGACGGCGCCCGGTGTCGGCGATGCGGTAGAGATAGCGCCGCTCGACCGCCGAGAAGCGAGCGTCGAAGCCGTCGGGCGCCGGGCGCGCCGCACGCACCACGACGTCCGCCGGCAGGATCCCGCCCAGACGGCTGACGAGGGCGACACCCGGGTCCCGGTCGGAGCGCCCCGGCAGCGACGGCCCACGCCGCTGGGTCGAGGTCGACGTGGGCGACCTGACCGCGCGCGTGCACGCCGGCGTCCGTGCGTCCGGCCACCGTCACGCGCACGGGCTCGGCGCTGCGCAGCACGGTGGTCAGGGCTGCGGACAGCTCTCCCTGGACCGTCCGCAGGGTCGGCTGGGCGGCCCATCCCGAGAAGGCCGTGCCGTCATAGGCCAGGTCGAGCCGGACCCGCAGCGGGAGCCGACTCGACTCGTCCGACCCGCTCGAGCCACTCATGGTGACCGAGCCTAGTCGGCCGCGTGTGGAGTCGTGAGCACCGCATGTTCTGCATCGGTCAACGGGCGCCGCATCTGGCGCGTCCTAGAAGTGGACGTCGGGCAACGTGCCCGGCCTCCCGGGAGAGGGGGCTTTCTCATGCACACCACCACACGACGCCGCCTGGCGGCCGTCGGTATCGTCGCGGCACTGACGACGCCGGTCGCCGCCACCGTCGCTTCCACCTCCACCGCCGCGGCCACGAGCACCGCGCCCTTCTGCGGGATCACGTGGGGCTCACTGCCCAAGGCCACCAGCCCGGGCCAGCTGTGGACCGGCAACGTCACCGGGACGCGGACCGGCCAGCACGCCTGCTACGACCGCCTCGTCTTCGACGTCGCCCGGGGCAGCGGCCGGCTCGGCTACAACGTCCGCTACGTCGACGAGCTGACCGGACCCGGCAGCGGGCTCCCGGTTCCCGTCAGTGGCGGGGCGAAGATCCAGATCACCATCAACGCCCCGTCGACTCTCGCGCACGAGCACGAGGACCTTCTCCGGCTGGCGCACCTTCCGTCAGCTGAAGAGCCGTCGGCAGCTTCGAGGGCTACACCGACTACGGGCTCGGGGTGCGGGCCCGGCTGCCGATGCGGGCGTTCGTGCTCACCGACACCGACGGCGGTCGCCGTCTCGTCGTCGACGTCGCCCACCTCTGGTAGATCGGAAGAGCAGCTCGCGCCCAGAAACCGAGAGAGCAGCTCGTCCCGAGCGGGACGAGCTGCTCTCTCGATGGTGTCTGAGGCTCAGGAGCCGGAACCGGCCTTCTTGAAGCCGGCCTTCTCGGCGTCCTCGGCCGTCTTGAACCAGACCTCGGCGACCGTCTGGTCGTACCACTGGCCGTCGGGCTCGTGGTAGAGGCCGGAGTCGGCGTTGCCCTTGACGGTGTAGCCCTCGGGGGCCGAGCCGTCCTCGTTCGCCGCGACGGCGCCCTCGGGCAGCTCGGCCGCAGCGGCCTCGCGCCTGTCCGTCGTGTCAGCCGTGTCGGCGTCCTCGGCGGCCTTGGTCTCGGCAGCAGCGGCCTTGGCCTCCTCCTGCTTGGCGGCGCGACGGGTCGCGCCCTCGGCCTCCTTGACCGTCGCCTTCTTGGCCGACAGCGGCTCGCGGACGAGCTCGATGACGACCATGGGGGCGTTGTCACCCTTGCGGGCGCCGATCTTCGTGATGCGGGTGTAGCCACCCTCGCGAGCCGCCATGTCGGGGGCGATCTCGGCGAAGAGGCGGTGGACGACACCCTTGTCGCGCACGACCGTGAGGACGCGGCGACGGGCGTGCAGGTCGCCGCGCTTGGCGAACGTGATGAGGCGCTCGGCGAGCGGGCGCAGGCGCTTGGCCTTGGCCTCGGTCGTCGTGATCTTGTCGTGCTCGAAGAGCGACGTCGCGAGGTTGGCCAGGATCAGCCGCTCGTGGGCGGGGCCGCCACCGACGCGGGGACCCTTGGTGGGGGTGGGCATTTCGTTTCTCCTAGAAGTCCGACCAGGCCGTTCTCGAGCAGTGCGCCGAGGGCTCGGTCAAGAAGCGGTTGGTCAGAGACGCTCGTCCTCGACGAACGACTGGTCGTCGTCCTCGTCGTTGTAGTCGTCATCGCCGTAGCCGTCGACGAGGGCCGACGGGTCGAACCCGGGCGGGCTGTCCTTGAGGGCCAGACCCATGCCGACGAGCTTGGCCTTGACCTCGTCGATCGACTTCGCACCGAAGTTGCGGATGTCGAGCAGGTCGGCCTCGCTGCGGCCCACGAGCTCACCCACGGTGTGGATGCCCTCGCGCTTGAGGCAGTTGTAGGAACGAACGGTGAGGTCCAGGTCCTCGATCGGCAGGGCGAGGTCCGCGGCGAGCGCGGCGTCCGTCGGCGACGGGCCCATGTCGATGCCCTCGGCCTCGACGTTGAGCTCGCGGGCCAGACCGAAGAGCTCGACCAGCGTCTTGCCGGCCGAGGCCATGGCGTCACGCGGGGTCATCGAGTTCTTCGTCTCGACGTCGACGATGAGCTTGTCGAAGTCGGTGCGCTGCTCGACACGGGTCGCCTCGACCTTGTAGGTCACGGTGAGCACCGGGCTGTAGATCGAGTCGACCGGGATGCGGCCGATCTCCTGGTCACCGGACTTGTTCTGCTGGGCCGAGACGTAGCCGCGGCCACGCTCGACGGTCAGCTCCATCTCGAGCTTGCCCTTGTCGTTCAGCGTCGCGATGTGCAGGTCGGGGTTGTGCACCTCGACACCAGCCGGCGGCGTGATGTCGGCGGCGGTGACCGCACCCGGGCCCTGCTTGCGCAGGTACATGACGACCGGCTCGTCGTGCTCCGAGGAGACGACGAGGCCCTTGATGTTGAGGATCATCTCGGTGACGTCCTCCTTCACGCCCGGAACGGTCGTGAACTCGTGGAGCACGCCGTCGATGCGGATGGAGGTGACCGCCGCGCCCGGGATGCTCGAGAGCAGGGTGCGACGGAGGGAGTTGCCGAGCGTGTAGCCGAAGCCGGGCTCGAGCGGCTCGATGGTGAAGCGGCTGCGGTTCTCGACCACGACCTCTTCGGAGAGCACGGGACGCTGTGCGATGAGCACTGTTCATTTCCTTCCCACGGGCGACCGCCATATGACGCCTCGTGAAACTGCCCGGTCGTGATCCGGGCGGGCCGGCTCGGCTCTGTCTGCGAGCGCGGCCCCACGGCAAGGCGCCGCCGGGCGTATGCCGCTGGGCCGGGCCCAGACGGCATACGCCGTGGCTTGTGTCAGTTCTTCGAGTAGAGCTCGACGATCAGCTGCTCGGTGAGCTGCGAGTCGATCTGCGCGCGCACCGGGAGCTGGTGGATGAGGATCTGCAGCGAGCCGTCGACGACCTGCATCCAGGCCGGGACGGGACGCTCGCCGAACGTCTGGCGAGCCAGCTCGAACGGGAAGCTCTCGACGGACTGCTTGCGGACCGTGATGATGTCGTACTGCTCGACGCGGTAGCTCGGGACGTCGACGCGCACGCCGTTGACCTCGAAGTGACCGTGCGTCACGAGCTGACGCGCGTGGCGACGCGTGCGGGCCAGGCCCGCGCGGTAGACCACGTTGTCGAGACGCGACTCGAGGATCTGGAGAAGGTTCTCACCGGTCTTGCCGGGGCGCTTCGCCGCTTCCTTGTAGTAGCGGACGAACTGCTTCTCCATGACGCCGTACTGGAAGCGGGCGCGCTGCTTCTCCTGGAGCTGGGTCAGGTACTCCTTCTCCTGGATCCGGCGACGGCCGTGCTGGCCGGGCGGGAAGGGACGGAGCTCGAAGTTCTTGTCGCCGCCGACGAGGTCCATCTTGAGGCGGCGGGACTTCTTGGTGATCGGGCCGGTGTAACGAGCCATGTTCCTAGTTCTCTCTCTCGCTCAGTGCCGGATCAGACGCGACGGCGCTTGGGCGGGCGGACACCGTTGTGCGGCGTGGGCGTGACGTCGCTGATCGCGCCGACCTCCAGGCCGGTGGCGGTGAGCGAACGGATCGCCGTCTCGCGACCCGAGCCCGGGCCCTTCACGAAGACGTCGACCTTGCGCATGCCGTGCTCCATGGCGCGGCGGGCAGCAGCCTCGGCAGCCATCTGGGCAGCGAACGGGGTGGACTTGCGCGAGCCCTTGAAGCCGACCTGGCCGGCAGAGGCCCAGGCGATCACGGCGCCGGTGGGGTCCGTGATCGAGATGATCGTGTTGTTGAACGTGCTCTTGATGTGAGCGTGCCCGTGGGCGACGTTCTTCTTCTCCTTGCGACGAACCTTCGTCACGCGAGCCTTGGGAGGCATTTTTCTCCTACGTCAGAACTGAATGTCGGTGAGACGCGATCGCGGGGGCGATCAGCGTCAGCGGGCCTTCTTCTTGCCGGCCACGGTGCGCTTCGGACCCTTGCGGGTGCGCGCGTTGGTCTTGGTGCGCTGACCGCGCACGGGCAGACCACGACGGTGACGCAGACCTTCGTAGGAGCCGATCTCGACCTTGCGGCGGATGTCGGCCTGCACCTCACGGCGAAGGTCACCCTCGAGGCGGTAGTTGCCCTCGAGGAAGTCACGAAGCGCAACGAGCTCGGTCTCACCGAGGTCCTTGACGCGGGTGTTGGGGTCGACGCCGGTGGCAACCAGCGCCTGCTTGGAACGGGTGCGACCGACACCGAAGATGTAGGTCAGTGCGACCTCGACGCGCTTCTCGCGCGGAAGGTCGACTCCAACAAGACGAGCCATGTTGGGTTGTCTCCTGATTTCTGTTTCGCGGAGGTCTGGAGCAGGTCACCGATCCGGGGTCACGGTCCGCCACTCAGAAGGACGGGCCACCGGTCCCCGGCCTCCGTGCCGGGGGTGACGTCCTGCGCCGACACGACGGTCGGTCATCAGGGGCCGGGTGCTGCTTTCATTCACTTTTTGGCGTGCTGTCGAAGGTCTGTCGACGGCGAGGGTGGTGGCTCTGCTCAGCCCTGGCGCTGCTTGTGGCGCAGGTTCTCGCAGATCACCATGACCCGACCGTTGCGGCGGATCACCTTGCACTTGTCGCAGATCTTCTTGACGCTCGGCTGAACCTTCATCTGCCTGCTGTCTTCAGATCGCGCACCTGCCACCGCGGGCCCCGGAGGGCACGTGAGGATCAGGTGCTTGGTTGTGTAATCGGGAGTTGGTGCCTCGCACTCGTCCCGGCCGGACACCCCGCTCGCGCGGGCTGGTCGCGGCCGACCCTGGTGCTCAGCGGTAGCGGAAGACGATCCGACCGCGGGTCAGGTCATAGGGCGAGAGCTCCACCACGACCCGGTCCTCAGGGAGGATCCGGATGTAGTGCTGTCGCATCTTGCCCGAGATGTGTGCGAGCACCTTGTGACCGTTGGAGAGCTCGACCCGGAACATCGCGTTCGGGAGAGCCTCGACGATCGTGCCCTCGATCTCGATGACACCGTCCTTCTTGGCCATATCCTCCGTCTATCTGTAGCGTGGCCGACTCGGACTGAGCCGGCCTTGGGGCGTGCCTGGGTGCCGTGCTCGTCGCACAGGCGTGACTCAGGCGTCGAGGCACACGACACCCAACGCACAAGAATACGCCAGACGGCGCCGTTCCTGAAATCGTCCCCGGCACCTCCCCACCCGCGCGCAGACTGGATCGCAGGGAGGGCCCGACCGACGACCTAGGGCCGGGCTCCCGCGAGCGTGTCGGAGGTGGACCGACCATGGAAGCGTCCGACGGCACCACCCCTCTCCGACGGGAGGTGGAGCGGGCGACGTCGCGGACGACCGTCGCAGGTCACGTCGGCAAGTCGGGGGCCGCCCTCGAACGGGTCGTCCTCGCCGACGGACGGGTGCTCGTCGTCAAGCGGTTCTCGCCCCGCAGCGACCTGCTGATGGCCGCCCGGGGCGAGCGCATCGGCCCCGAGTCCGTCGCGTGGTCCACCGGGCTGCTCGACCGGCTGCCGGCCAGCGTCGGCCACCCGGTCGTCGGCGGCTGGGTGGAGGGGGACACGACGGTCGTGGTCATGCGCGACCTCGGCGACGACGTCCTGACGTGGGAGAGCCGGCTCGACCGCGCCCGCTCGAGCTGGGTGGTGCGCCGCGTCGCCGACCTGCACCTGGCCTTCCTCGGTGAACCCGTGGCTGGCTTCAGCCCGCTCGCCGACCACCTGACCCTGTTCGCTCCCGCCCGGATGCGACCCCACGTCGATGATGCCAACCCGCTGGCCGCGGCGACCCTGCGCGGCTGGGAGCTGTTCCGCGAGCTGGTGCCGCACGACGTCGCCGACGCGGTGGCGCGGCTGCTCGACGACCCACGGCCGCTCGCCGGGGCGCTCCTGCGACGACCCACCACGTTGCTGCACGGCGACCTGGCAACGGTGAACATGGCGTTCGAGGGCGACCGGCTCATCCTCATCGACTGGGCGATGGCGGGGTGCGGACCGGGGGCGGTCGACGTGGCCCGCTTCGTCGCGGGCTGCTCACAGGTGCTCGACGCCAGCCGTGAGGAGATCCTCGCCGAGTACGCCGAATGCCATGGGCCCTTCCCACGACGAGACCGCGATGCGTCTCGCACTGCTCGCCGGCCTGGTCTGGCTCGGGTGGAACAAGGCGCTCGACGCAGCGCTGCACGACGATCCGGAGAAGCGTGAGCGCGAGCGTGACGACCTCGCCTGGTGGGTGTCTCAGGCCCGGACCACCTTCCGCGCGGACCTCCTCTGACCGCGATGGTCCTAGGCGTGCAGCTCTGCCAGGCGCAGCCTGACCATCTTCTCGATGACCTCGTCGGGAACCGGCCGATCGGCCGAGAACCGGACCGTCCCCTTCGACAACGCGTAGCCGGGGAGGTCGGCGGCGACGGCCTCGACGACGGCCGGGCTGAACGGGAAGATCGACAGGTGCTTGGCCGATGCCGTGACGCCGATCAGCGGGCGGCCGCCGATGCGCAGGGCCGGCATCCCGTAGCTCGTGCCCTCCTCCGCCTCGGGCGCCACGCGTGTCGCGACGTCGACGACCCGCTGCAGGGCCTCGCGCTGACCCGGCACGAGGCCGGCGAAGTAGTCACCCATCGTCCCCATCACCCCACGGTCCCACGCTCGCCGCGTCCCGGGGACGTCTGTGGCGTATGCCGTGGGCACTGCCACCGGGGCGCGCTCCGCGCCGCGCGGCATACTGACGGGGTGACCGAGACCGGCGACGACGCCACTCCCCCGCCCGCACCCGACGACGAGACCGACCTCGTGAGCGCTCCCCCGACCGAGGCGGAGTCCGTCGAGGACTACTACGCGCGCATCGCCGCCGCGGCGGGTGAGGACGGCCGGCTGCCGGTCGCGGTCCAGGAGATGCCCGGGTGGGACATCTACCCGTACGAGCTCGACGGCCTGCGGCTCAAGCCGGTGCGGCCGCCGGCCGACGAGGAGCCCGCGCGGCGGGGCGAGCAGGCGTCAGACTGCCACTGCGCCCACGGCTTCGACGATGCGGACGAGTGCGTTGTCTGGACCAACCCGCGCTGGCGGCTGACGCTCTCACGTGACACCGGGCTGCCCGTCATGCTCATGCTCATGCCGGTCGAGCACCATGACCTGCCCTCGCTGCCGAGCGAGCTCGCAGCCGAGATGGGCCAGCTCATCGTCGCGGTCTCGGACGCGGTCGAGCACGTGCCCTCGGTCGGCCGAGTGCAGCTCGCGAAGTACGGCGACGGCGGGGCGCACCTGCACCTCTTCTTCCTCGGCCGCCCGGCCCGGATGCTGCAGTTCCGCGGGTCTCCCCTCATCGACTGGGAGGAGAACCTCCCCCGCGTCCCGCTGGACGTGCTGCAGGCCAACGCCCGGGTGGTCGCCGAGCGGATGGTCGTCCACCTCGGCGGCAGCCCGGGCGGCCTCGGGCGGTAGCCCCCTCCGGGTCCCAGGTCCCGCCCGCCAGGCCGCCTCGCTGCCGGCGGGCCGGGCCCGCTGCTCGTCAGTGCGGGTGGCTGGCCGGACGCTCGAAGAAGAGGGCCGCGACGACGCCGATGACGAGCACCGCGGCCGGGAGCAGCATGGACTCCGACATCGCCGACGCGAACCCGTCGGCGATCCGTGGCGGCATCGCCGTGCCGGAGCCCTGCATGCCGCCGAGGGTGCTGGGCAGGCCGGGCAGGTCGGCGCCCAGCCGTGCCTGGATGACGGCGGCGATGGCCGCGCTGCCGAGGACCGCCCCGACCTGGCGGGTGGTGTTGTAGACGCCGGAGCCGGCCCCGGCCGACGACAGCGGCAGGTTGCGGGTGGCGGTGGCCCCGAGGGGACCCCACATGAAGGCGTTGCCCACTCCCATGAGCGCCATCGGGAGCAGGAGCACCCACGTCTGCGTCGCCGGGTGCATGACGAGGGCGAGCCCCAGCAGGGAGGCGGAGGTCAGGCCGATCCCCACCGCTGTGATGCCGCGCGGGTGCACCCGGTCCGCCATCCGACCGGCCACGGGCGCCAGACCCTCCGGAGATGACGGCCATCGGAGCGAGGAGCAGGGCCGAGGACGTGGGCGACAGCCCCCGGACGGCCTGCGCGTAGAGCATGAAGGGGAAGGCCATCGCCGTGATCGAGAAGCCGATCGTCGTGATCGCGATGTTGGCCAGCGAGAAGTTGCGGTCGCCGAAGAGCCGGAGCGGCAGCAGCGGCTCGCTGGTGTTGTGCGCCTGCCACCACACGAAGACGCCGAGCACGAGCAGGCCGGTGGCGATGAGCAACGGCACGGAGATGATGCCCGGTGATGGTGCCCCAGTCGTAGGTCTCGCCCTCCTGGACGCCGAAGACGAGCAGGAACATGCCCACGGCCGACAGCGCCACACCGAGCCAGTCGAACGGTGGCTGTGCGTCTCGAGCCGCGGCACGAGCCGGGCCGCGAGCACGAACGCGACGACACCCACGGGCACGTTGATGAAGAAGATCCACTCCCATCCGGGACCGTCGACGAGCAGACCGCCGACGACAGGGCCGACGAGGATCGCGACCCCGGCGGTCGCGCCCCACAGCGCCATGGCCTGGCCGCGGGAGGCTGCGGGGAAGGTGCGGGTGATGACGGCCATCGTCTGCGGGGTCAGCATCGAGGCGCCGAGACCCTGCACGACGCGGGCGAGAATGAGGCCGGTGATCGTGCCGGTGAGCCCGCACCACAGCGACGCGGCCGTGAAGACCGTCAGGCCGACGAGGTAGAGGTTCTTCGGGCCGTAGCGGTCACCGAGCCGCCCGGTGATGAGCAGGGGCGTGGCATAGGCGAGCAGGTAGGCGCTGGTCACCCAGATGACGCTGTTGACGTCGGTGTGCAGCCCCCGCAGGATCGCGGGTGTCGCGACCGACACGATGGTCGAGTCGACGAGGATCATGAAGAAGCCGATGACCATCGCCCAGAGCGCCGGCCACGGGTTGTGCCCCGCCGGCACCCCACCGAGGGGCGGGGCGGACGCGGGCCGCGCAGCGCTCCCCGGCCCTGCCTGCTCGGTCACTCCGGTGGTGCGCTCGTCGCCTGCCATGGTGCTCCCCTCGTGCTGCCTCGCGCAGCACCCACGATTGTCCACCCGACGACCGACAGCCGTCAGCGGCCTTTCGGCGATCAGGGGGCTGCGAGACCGGTCAGGCGTCCGACCAGCGTGTCGCGAGCCACAGCGGGTCGGAGCCGGTGAGCGGGACCATCCGCCACGTCAGGTCGGCGTCCGAGCTGCGCAGGCGAGCCTCGACGCGGAAGCGGTGCGGTGACTCGATGGCGATGACGTCGGCGCGGAACGTGTCGTCGTCGACCCAGCCCCCGCTGGAGACCACCGGCACCGTCGCTCCCCCGGCGACCATCTCGCCCTCCCGCCACAGTCCCTGACCGACGGGCAGCCGCAGCCACTCGCCGCGCCGGTTCAGGGCGAGCACGTGCCCGGCCCCGTCCCGGGTCACCGAGACGGCCGTGTAGTCGGCCGCGAGGTCGGAGGCGTCCGAGCGGACGAACTCGGCGTGGTCCGGTCCCAGCGCGTCACCCGACCCGGCCGGGATCTCGAGAGCGGCGAGTCGCTCGGCCAGCTCGCGGTCGGACGCCTCGGACCCGCCCTCGCCGAGAGCGGGCACGAGGTGCGCCCAGAGCCCGTCGAGCGTCGACTGCATGCGCCACTGCTCGGCCGTGATCGCCACGACGGTGTCGTGGTCGGGGAGGACGATGAGGAACTGGCCGTAGGCGCCGTCGCCCCGGTAGCCGAAGCGCTGCATCCAGAACGAGTAGCCGTAGCCGCGGCGCCAGTCCTCGTCGGCGTTCGGGTCGTCGTTGAGGGGACCGAAGGCCCGGGTGGCCTCCTCGACCCAGGCCTCGGACAGCAGCTGCCGTCCCTCCCACCGGCCGCCGGTCGAGGTAGAGCTGGGCGAGGGAGGCGATGGCCTCGGTCGTCAGGTGCGAGCCGGTGAAGCCCAGCTCGCGGCCGAGCGGGTCGCGGTGCCACGGGATGTCCGGCAGCCCCATCGGCGTGAGCAGCCGCGGTCGCAGCACCTCGGCGACGCCGACCCCGGTGAGCTGCCGCACGATGACGGCCAGCAGGTAGGTCGCCACCTGGTTGTAGGCGAAGACCGTGCCGGGCGGCCGGGTGGGCTTCGTCGCGAAGACCCGCGGCACCCAGTCGCTGGGGCCGGCGGCGTCATCGAAGTCGCTCGCGCTCATCCGGTCGAAGACCTGCGGCCAGGCATCCTGCTCGTGCCCGACCGTCATGGAGAGGCAGTGCCTGACCTGCACGTCGTCCCAGCCGGCGGCGACGACACTGCGGTCCAGGTCCGGGAAGTGGTCGAGCACGCGGTCGTCGAGCGACAGGCGCCCCTCCTGCACGAGGAAGCCCACGGCCGTGGCCGTCACCGTCTTGGAGAGCGAGTAGGCGAGATGGGCGCGGTCGGCGGCATACGGCCTCCACCAGCCCTCGGCCACGACGTGCCCGTGGCGCACGACCATGAGGCTGTGCAGGCCGAGGTCGTCGCGCTCGGCGGCGTCGACGAACGCGAGGATGCCGGTCGCGTCGACGCCCTGCGCCGACGGGGTGCTGCGGGGAAGGGTCACGAGCGCGAGGCTACGCTCCCGCAGCCCTCAGGTGGGCGGCGGGTCAGGCGCTCGCGTCGAGGGGGGCGTATGCCGCCCCGGCAGCCTCGAGGGCAGCCTTGCCTCCGTCGACGGCCGTGAGGATCCACAGCCCGTCCTCGCGCACGGCGACCGAGTGCTCCCAGTGCGCGGCTCGCGTGCCGTCGAGGGTCACCACGGTCCAGTCGTCGGCGAGCACCTTGGTGTCGGTGGAGCCGAGCGTGACCATCGGCTCGATGGCGCCGGTGAAGCCGTCGACGAGCTTGGGCCCGCTCTCGCGCACGGCGTAGTTGGGGATCTGGGGGTCCATGTGCATCTGCGTGCCGATGCCGTGGCCGACGTACTCGTCGATGACGCCGTAGACCCGGCCGTCGCGCTCGGCCGCGGCCTCGATGCTGGCCTCGACGGCGTCACCGACCGCGTAGAGCCGACCGCCGACCTGCATGGCGGCGATGCCGGCGTAGAGGCTCGCCTCGGTGGCGTCGATGAGCGCGACGTCCTCGGGGCGACCGGCCTCCCGGCCGCCGACGACCGCGGTGAACGCGGCGTCGCCGTTCCAGCCCTTGACCTCGGCGCCGCAGTCGATCGAGACGATGTCGCCGGCCTCGAGCACCCGCGGGCCCGGGATGCCGTGGACGACCTCGTCGTTGACGCTCGTGCACAGCGTGTGGCTGTAGCCCGGCACGAGCTGGAAGTTCGGGATGCCGCCGTTGCTGCGGATGAACTCCTCGGCGAGACGGTCGAGCTCGAGCGTCGTCATGCCGGGCCGCACCTCGCCGGCGAGCAGCTCGAGGGTGCGCCCGACGAGCAGCCCCGCCTCACGCATGAGGAGGAGCTGCTCGTCGGTGCGACCCTGGAGCCGGTTGCGGCGTCCGAACATCGGTGGTCCTTCTCGGTGGCTGCGGTGTGGTGCAGCCGTGCTCAGGCGTGCTGCGGCAGCGCCGCGATGACACGGTCGGTGACCTCGTCGACGGCACCCATGCCGTCGACCTTGACGAGGAGGCCGACGAGGTCGTAGTGCTGCGCGAGCGGCGCGGTCTCCTTCCGGTAGATCGCCTGGCGCTCGCGGATGACGGCCTCGGTGTCGTCGGCGCGACCCTCGGTCTCGGCGCGCTTCAGGAGGCGCTCGACGATGGCGTCCTCGTCGACCTCGAGCTCCAGCACGGCGTCGAGCGCGTGGCCGTGACGCGACAGCATGGCGTCGAGGGCGTCGACCTGGCCCGCGGTGCGCGGGTAGCCGTCGAGGAGGAAGCCGCCCTCGGCGTCGTCCCAGGAGAGGCGGTCCTCGACGATCTCGTTGGTGATGTCGTCGGAGACGTAGCCGCCGGACTTGATGATCTCGTCGACCTTGACCCCGAGCGGGGTCTGGTCCTTGATGTTGGCGCGGAAGATGTCGCCGGTCGAGATGGCCGGGATGCCGAGGCGCTCGGCGATCCGGGCGGCCTGGGTGCCCTTACCGGCGCCGGGCGGGCCGAGGATGATCAGTCGCATTAACGGAGGAACCCTTCGTAGTGACGCTGCTGCAGCTGCGCCTCGATCTGCTTCACCGTCTCGAGGCCCACACCGACGACGATGAGGATCGAGGTGCCACCGAACGGGAAGTTCTGGTTGGCGCCCACGAGGACGAGGGCCACGAGCGGGATGAGCGAGACGATGGCGAGGTAGATGGCACCCGGCACGGTGATTCGGGTCAGGACGTAGTTGAGGTACTCGGCCGTGGGTCGCCCGGCCCGGATACCCGGGATGAAGCCGCCGTACTTCTTCATGTTGTCCGCGACCTCGGTCGGGTTGAACGTGATCGAGACGTAGAAGAACGTGAAGAAGAGGATGAGGGCGACATAGGTCGCCATGTAGATCGGGTGGTCGCCCTTGACGAGGTTCTCCTGGACCCACGAGACCCAGCCCGGGTTGTTGCCGTCGGCGTGCGTGTTGAACTGCGCGACGAGGCCCGGGAGGGCGAGCAGCGAGCTGGCGAAGATGACGGGGATGACGCCGGCCATGTTGACCTTGAGCGGGATGTAGGTGGACGTGCCGCCGTACATCCGCCGGCCGACCATGCGCTTGGCGTACTGCACCGGGATGCGGCGCTGGGACTGCTCGACGAAGACGACCGCGGCGATGACGAAGATGCCGAGGATCAGGATGCCGAGGAAGGTGCCCCAGCCCTTGTTCTCCTTGATGCTCCAGAGCGAGGCCGGGAAGCCGGCCGCGATCGAGGTGAAGATCATCAGGGACATGCCGTTGCCGACGCCCTTGTCGGTGATGAGCTCGCCGAACCACATGATGAGGCCGGTGCCGGCCGTCATCGTCAGGACCATGATGAGGATCGTGACCATCGACTGGTCGGTCATGATCGTGTCGCACGAGCCGCCGAAGAGGCTGGAGGGGTTGCGCGCGAAGGTGACGAGCGTCGCCGACTGGAGGATCGCGAGGCCGATCGTCAGGTAGCGGGTGTACTGCGTCAGCTTGCTCTGCCCCGACTGGCCCTCCTCCTTGAGCGCCTCGAAACGCGGGATGACCACCGTGAGCAGCTGGATGATGATGCTCGCCGTGATGTAGGGCATGATCCCGAGCGCGAACACCGACAGCTGGAGCAGCGCACCGCCGCTGAAGAGGTTGGCGAGGTTGAGGAACCCGCTCTGGTCGCCGGACTTGCCCTTGCTGGCCTCCAGACAGTTCTGCACCAGGCTGTAGCTGATGCCGGGCGTCGGCACGTGCGATCCGAGCCGGAACAGCACGATGATGCCGAGCGTGAAGAGCAGCTTCTTGCGCAGGTCCGGGGTACGGAACGCGCGTACGAAAGCGGCGAGCACTGGGTCCTCCTGGGGGCCGCGCGACGGCGCGGCGTAAGTCATGCAATCCGTGGAAGGGTAACGCAAAGGCGCAGCGCCCCGGGCCCCCCACCGCGGTGGCCGACGTCACGTCGGCTCGCGGGTCGGGCGCCCGGGGCGCTGCTCACACGAGGTGTGTGGTGGTCACTCGCGCCTGATCACTCAGCCGGCGAGGGCCGTGACCGTGCCGCCAGCGGCCTCGATCTTCTCCTTGGCGGAGGCCGAGAACTTGTGCGCCTCGACCTCGACCTTGACGGAGATCTCGCCCGTGCCGAGCACCTTCACCGGGAAGCCGTCGCGGACGGCACCCTTGGCGACGAGGTCGGCGACGGACACCTGACCACCCTCCGGGAAGAGCAGCTGCAGGCGGTCCAGGTTCACGACCTGGTACTCCGTGCGGAACGGGTTCTTGAAGCCACGGAGCTTCGGAAGGCGCATGTGCATCGGCATGGAGCCGCCCTCGAAACGCTCCGGGACCTGGTAGCGAGCGCTGGTGCCCTTGGTACCACGACCGGCGGTCTTGCCCTTGGAGCCCTCACCACGACCGACGCGGGTCTTGGCGGTCTTGGCTCCGGGGGCCGGACGCAGGTGGTGGACCTTGAGGGCGGACTCGCCCGACTTCTTGGCGTTGTCGGTCATGGTCAGTCAACCTCCTCGACGGACACGAGGTGCGTGACCGTCTTGACCATCCCGCGGATCTCGGGACGGTCCTCCTTGACGACGACGTCGCCAATGCGCTTCAGACCGAGGCTGCGCAGCGTGTCGCGCTGGTTCTGCTTGCCACCGATCTCGGAACGGGTCTGGGTCACCTTGAGACGAGCCATCACGCACCAGCCTTCGCGGCCTGGGCCTCGGCCATGCCGGCGGCACGAGCCCTGAGCATGGCCGCCGGAGCGACCTCCTCGAGGGTCTTGCCACGACGGGCAGCGACCGACTCGGGACGCTCGAGCTCGCGCAGGGCCTGGGCCGTGGCGTGCACGACGTTGATGGCGTTGTCGGAGCCCAGCGACTTGCTGAGGACGTCGTGGATGCCGGCGCACTCGAGCACCGCACGCACCGCGCCACCGGCGATGACACCGGTACCGGGCGCTGCGGGACGGAGCATGACGACACCGGCAGCCGCCTCACCCTGGACGGGGTGCGGGATGGTGCCCTGGATGCGGGGGACCTTGAAGAAGTTCTTCTTGGCCTCCTCGACACCCTTGGCGATGGCCGCGGGAACTTCCTTGGCCTTGCCGTAGCCGACACCGACGGTGCCGTCACCGTCACCGACGACGACGAGGGCGGTGAAGCTGAAGCGACGACCACCCTTGACGACCTTGGCGACACGGTTGATGGTCACGACGCGCTCGACGTACTGGTTCTTGTCGTCACGGCTGTCGCGGTTGTCGCGGCCGCCGCGGTTGTCACGGCGGTCTCCGCGCTCGGTGCGCTCGCCGCCACCGGCGGGGCCGGTGCCTCGACGCTGCTGTCCGGGCATCAGATGTTCCTCATCTCAACAATTGCGTTCACGAAGTTGCTCACAGGGACAGACCGCCTTCGCGGGCGCCCTCGGCGATCGCCGCGACCCGGCCGTGGTACTTGTTGCCACCACGGTCGAACACGACGGCCTCGATACCGGCGTCCTTGGCACGGGCGGCCACGAGCTCGCCGACCTTCTTGGCCTTGGCCGTCTTGTCACCGTCGAAGGAGCGCAGGTCGGCCTCCATCGTCGAGGCCGAGGCCACGGTCTTGCCGACCGTGTCGTCGACGACCTGGACGAAGAGGTGACGGGTGGAGCGCGACACGACGAGGCGGGGACGGACCGCGGTGCCGGCGATCTTCTTGCGACCGCGCACCTGGCGACGGATGCGGGCGGCAGCCTTGGACTTGCCGCGCTTGATGATCATTGCCATGGCTTACTTACCGGCCTTTCCAACCTTGCGACGGATCTGCTCGCCCGCGTAGCGAACGCCCTTGCCCTTGTACGGGTCGGGCTTGCGCAGCTTGCGGATGTTCGCCGCGACCTCGCCGACGAGCTGCTTGTCGATGCCCTGCACCGAGAAGCGGGTCGGGTTCTCGACGGCGAAGTTGATGCCGGCGGGAGCCTGGATGAGGATCGGGTGCGAGTATCCGAGCGAGAACTCGAGGTCCGAGCCCTTCGCGGCGACACGGTAACCCGTGCCGTGGATCTCCATCTTCTTCTCGTAGCCCTCGGTGACACCGAGGACCATGTTGTTGATGAGCGAGCGGGTCAGGCCGTGGCGCGAGCGCGAGTCGCGCTCGTCGTCGGGGCGCTTGACCTCGAGGTTGCCCTCGCCCAGCTCGACCGTGATCGGCTGGACGACGGTCAGGGAGAGCTCACCCTTGGGGCCCTTGACGAAAACGTCCTGGCCCTCGACCTTGACGTCCACACCCGAGGGGATGGAGACCGGAAGTCGTCCGATTCGCGACATGTCAGTGTCTCCTTACCAGACGTAGGCGAGGACTTCCCCACCCACGCCCTTCTCGTGTGCCTGGCGGTCGGTCAGCAGGCCGTTCGACGTCGACAGGATCGCGACTCCGAGGCCACCGAGAACCTTGGGCAGGTTCGTCGACTTGGCGTAGACGCGCAGGCCGGGCTTGCTCACGCGACGCACGCCGGCGATGGAGCGCTCGCGGTTCGGGCCGTACTTGAGGTCGATGGTCAGCGTCTGGCCGACCTCCGCCTCCTCGATCTTCCACGAGGCGATGTAGCCCTCGCTCTGGAGGATCTCGGCGATGTTCTTCTTCAGCTTCGAGTACGGCATGGAGACGACGTCGTGGTGCGCCGAGTTGGCGTTCCGGACGCGGGTCAGCATGTCCGCAATCGGGTCAGTCATGGTCATGTGGGCTCTCCGCCCTTCCTCACCGGGGTTTCGACCTTTGGCAGTGATGCCGTTCGGCGTGTGCCGTGGGGCCGACCTACGGTGTCAGAGGTGTGTTGGTCTAGGAATTGCTCTGGGCTCGACGAGCCGACTACCAGGAGCTCTTGGTCACGCCCGGCAGCTCGCCCGCGTGCGCCATCTCGCGAAGGCAGATGCGGCAGAGGCCGAACTTGCGGTACACCGAGTGCGGGCGGCCGCACTTCTGGCAACGGGTGTACGCGCGGACCTTGAACTTCGGCTTCCGGTTCGCCTTGTTAACGAGCGCGGTCTTGGCCATGTCAGTTCTCCTTGAAGGGGAAGCCGAGCTGCTTGAGCAGCGCGCGACCCTCGTCATCGTTGGTCGCCGTGGTGACCACGGTGATGTCCATGCCCCGCACGCGGTCGATCCGGTCCTGGTCGATCTCGTGGAACATCGACTGCTCGGTCAGACCGAACGTGTAGTTGCCGTTGCCGTCGAACTGCTTCGGCGACAGGCCACGGAAGTCACGGATACGCGGGAGGGCGATCGTCACGAGACGGTCGAGGAACTCCCACATCCGGTCGCCGCGCAGCGTCGTGTGGGCGCCGATCGGCATACCCTCACGCAGCTTGAACTGGGCGATCGACTTGCGAGCCTTGGTCACGACCGGCTTCTGGCCGGTGATGGCGGTGAGGTCACGGACGGCACCCTCGATGAGCTTGCTGTCCTTGGCCGCGTCGCCCACACCCATGTTGACGACGACCTTGACGACGCCGGGAACCTGCATGACGTTGGCGTAGCCGAACTGCTCGAGCATCGAGCTCTTGATCTCGTCCTGGTAGCGCTGCTGAAGGCGCGGCTTGGTGCTGGTGTCAGTCATTCTCAGAGGTCCTTGTCCGACGTGACCGCGACACGGACGCGGGACGCCTTCTGACGGCCATTGCGCTCGACGGTCTCGACACGCGTCTTCACGCGGGTCGGCTTCTTCGACTCGGGGTCGACGATCGCGACGTTGCTCACGTGGATCGCGGCCTCGGTGTGCGTCAGGCCACCGGTGCGGGTGCCACGGGCGGTCGCGCCGGCCTTGACGTGCTTGGTGACGCGGTTGATGCCCTCGACGAGCACGCGCGAGGTCTCCGGGTAGACCGCGATGACCTTGCCCTGCTTGCCCCGGTCGCCGCCGTTCTTCTGGCTGCGGCCGGAGATGACCTGGACGAGGTCACCCTTCTTGATCTTCATCTTCGCCTTGGCCATGTTCACAGCACCTCCGGCGCGAGAGAAATGATCTTCATGAACTTCTTCTCGCGCAGCTCACGACCCACCGGGCCGAAGATGCGGGTACCACGAGGGTCACCGTCGGCCTTGAGGATCACCGCGGCGTTCTCGTCGAACTTGATGTAGGAACCGTCGGCGCGGCGACGCTCCTTGACGGTGCGGACGATGACGGCCTTGACGACGTCACCCTTCTTCACGTTGCCGCCAGGGATCGCGTCCTTGACGGTGGCGACGATGGTGTCGCCGATGCCGGCGTACCGACGGCCCGAGCCACCGAGAACACGGATGCAAAGGATTTCCTTGGCACCGGTGTTGTCGGCGACGCGAAGCCGCGACTCCTGCTGAATCACTGTCTAACTCCTGTCGTCGTGCTGGTTCTCTCGAACGATCCGCGCTCAGCGCGCATGGTTCGAGAGCCTTGCCGAACTGAATGGAAACTGCGTCTGTGGTGGGAACCAGACGGCATACGAAACGATGCGCTTGTCGGGCCCACTCCCCCAGCCACGCGGGTGGTCGGGGGGCACTCGGGGGGCGAAGCCCCCCGAGGGTTTACTTGGCCTTCTCGAGGATCTCGACGATGCGCCAGTGCTTCGTCGCGGAGAGCGGACGCGTCTCCATGATGAGCACGCGGTCACCCACGCCGGCCGCGTTCTGCTCGTCGTGCACCTTGACCTTGCTGGTGCGGCGGATGACCTTGCTGTAGAGCGCGTGCTTGACGCGGTCCTCGACCTCGACGACGACGGTCTTGTCCATCTTGTCGCTCACCACGTAGCCCTGACGGGTCTTGCGGTAGTTGCGCTCACTCGCCTGGTCGCTCACGACCTTCTCCTGCTCGCTCATGCGTCAGCCTCCTGCGCCTTGTCAGCCTTCTTGGCCTTCTTCTCGGCCTTGTCAGCCTTCTCGGCCTTGTCGGCCTTCTTCTCGACCTTGGCCGACTTCTTCTCGGCCTTCTCCTCCACCTGCGGGGCGGCGGGGGCCGAGCCGATGCCGAGCTCGCGCTCACGCATCTCGGTGTAGATCCGCGCGATGTCCTTCTTGACGGCGCGCAGACGGCCGTGGTTGTCCAGCTGGCCGGTGGCCGACTGGAAACGCAGGTTGAACAGTTCTTCCTTGGCCTTCTTCAGCTCGTCCGCCAGCTTGGTGTCGTCGAGACCACGCAGCTGCTCGGGAGCCAGGTCCTTGGTTCCGACTGCCATCAGATGTCACCACCCTCACGCTGGACGAAGCGGCACTTCATGGGGAGCTTGTGCATCGCGAGACGCATGGCCTCACGGGCCACCGGCTCGGCCACGCCCGAGATCTCGAACATGACGCGGCCCGGCTTGACGTTGGCGATCCACCACTCCGGCGAACCCTTACCGGAACCCATGCGGGTCTCGGCGGGCTTCTTGGTGAGCGGACGGTCGGGGTAGATGTTGATCCACACCTTTCCGCCACGCTTCATGTAGCGGGTCATCGCGATACGAGCGGACTCGATCTGACGGTTGGTCACGTAGGCCGGCTCGAGAGCCTGGATGCCGTAGTCACCGAAGGCGATCGTGGTGCCACCCTTGGCCGCACCGTGGCGGTTCGGGTGGTGCTGCTTGCGGTGCTTGACTCGACGGGGAATCAACATGGTCAGGCCTGCTCATTCTCGGTGCTGGCCGCGGCGGGGGCCTCGGCAGCAGCGGTCTCGTTCACTGCCGGAGCAGCGGCGGTCTCGTTGCGGTCACCACGACGGGCGCGGTTCGGACGGTCACCGCCGTCACGACGCGGACCACGCGACGGGCGCGGAGCGGCGGCCTGCTGGGCAGCGAGCTCCTTGGCCGTCATGTCGCCCTTGTAGATCCACACCTTGACGCCGATGCGGCCGAACGTCGTGCGGGCCTCGTAGAAGCCGTAGTCGATCTGCGCACGCAGGGTGTGCAGCGGGACGCGACCCTCGCGGTAGAACTCCGTGCGGCTCATCTCGGCGCCGTTGAGGCGGCCGGAGACCTGCACGCGGATGCCCTTGGCGCCGGCGCGCTGGGCGGACTGCATGCCCTTGCGCATGGCGCGGCGGAACGCCACGCGGGCCGAGAGCTGCTCGGCGATGCCCTGGGCGACCAGCTGGGAGACGATCTCGGGGTTCTTGACCTCGAGGATGTTCAGCTGGACCTGCTTGCCCGTGAGCTTCTCGAGCTCGCCGCGGATGCGGTCGGCCTCGGCGCCGCGGCGACCGATGACGATGCCGGGGCGGGCGGTGTGGATGTCGACGCGGACGCGGTCACGGGTGCGCTCGATCTCGACCGAGGCGATGCCGGCGCGCTCCATGCCCTTCTCCATCAGGCGACGGATCGAGACATCTTCCTTGACGTAGTCGCGGTAGCGCTGACCCGACTTCGTCGAGTCGGCGAACCAGCGGCTCTTGTGGTCCGTCGTGATGCCCAGACGGAAGCCATGGGGGTTGACCTTCTGACCCATCAGCGGGCTCCCTTCGTGTTCTCGGGCTGGGCAACGACCACGGTGATGTGGCTCGTGCGCTTGTTGATGCGGCCGGCGCGGCCCTGGGCACGCGGACGGAACCGCTTCATCGTCGGGCCCTCGTCCACGAACGCGGCCGTGATGACCAGGTTGCGCTCGTCGAAGGCGACCGACTCACGGTCGGCCTTGACGCGGGCGTTGGCGATGGCGCTCTCGAGCACCTTCTTGACCGGGTCGGAGGCCGACTGCGGAGCGAACGTGAGCACCGTGACGGCGTCAGTGGCGGCCTTGCCGCGGATCAGGTCCACGACACGGCGAGCCTTCTGCGGGCTGACACGGACGTGCCGCGCCGAAGCCTTGGCTTCCATGACTTCTTCCTTGGATTCGATGGCCATCAGCGACGACGACCCTTCTTGTCGTCCTTCACGTGACCCTTGAACGTGCGGGTCGGCGCGAACTCGCCGAGCTTGTGGCCGACCATC
The DNA here is from genome assembly GCA_963849965.1 of uncultured Actinomycetota bacterium. Lineage (GTDB taxonomy): Bacteria > Actinomycetota > Actinomycetes > Actinomycetales > Dermatophilaceae > Terrabacter. The sequence goes on from CAWKJV010000021.1 coordinate 57,404, forward strand.
GACTCGGTGACGAACACCGGGACGTGCTTGCGGCCGTCGTGGACGGCGAAGGTGTGGCCGAGCATGTCCGGGCTGATGACCGAACGGCGCGACCAGGTCTTGATGACGGTCTTGGTGCCCGCTTCGTTCTGGGCGTCCACCTTCTTCTGAAGGTGGTCGTCGATGAAGGGGCCCTTCTTCAGGCTACGAGGCATTCCAAAGGCTCCTTATCAGCGCTTCTTGCCAGTACGACGGCGACGCACGATGAGCTTGTCGCTTTCCTTGTGTCCCTTGCGGGTCCGGCCCTCGGCCTGACCCCACGGGCTGACGGGGTGACGTCCACCGGACGTCTTGCCCTCACCACCACCGTGCGGGTGGTCCACCGGGTTCATGGCGACACCACGGACGGTCGGGCGCTTGCCCTTCCAGCGCATGCGGCCGGCCTTGCCCCAGTTGATGTTGCTCTGCTCGGCGTTGCCCACCTCGCCGACGGTCGCGCGGCAGCGCGCGTCGACGTTGCGGATCTCGCCGGACGGCATACGCAGCTGGGCGTAGGGGCCGTCCTTGGCGACGAGCTGCACGCGAGCACCCGCGGAGCGGGCGATCTTGGCGCCGCCACCGGGCTTGAGCTCGATCGCGTGAACGACCGTACCCACGGGGATGTTGCGCAGCGGAAGCGAGTTGCCCGGCTTGATGTCGGCCGCGGGGCCGTTCTCGATCGGGTCGCCCTGCTTCAGCTTGTTCGGCGCCAGGATGTAGCGCTTCTCGCCGTCGGCGTACTGGACGAGCGCGATGCGCGCGGTGCGGTTGGGGTCGTACTCGATGTGAGCGACCTTGGCCGGCACGCCGTCCTTGTCGTGGCGACGGAAGTCGATGACGCGGTAGGCGCGCTTGTGACCGCCACCGATGTGGCGCGTCGTGATGCGGCCGGCGTTGTTGCGGCCACCCGTCTTCGACAGGGGGCGGACCAGCGACTTCTCGGGGGTGGAACGCGTGATCTCGACGAAGTCGGCGACCGACGAGCCACGACGGCCCGGCGTGGTCGGCTTGTACTTACGGATACCCATGTTCGTGTGTCCTTATCCTTCGTCGATCTCAGGCGCCCGCACCGAAGATGTCGATCGAGCCCTCGCGGAGGGAGACGATCGCACGCTTGGTGTCCTTGCGCTTGCCGAGGCCGAATCGGGTGCGACGGGTCTTGCCCTGACGGTTCAGGGTGTGGACCTTGTCGACCTTGACGTTGAAGATCGCCTCGATGGCGATCTTGATCTCCGTCTTGTTCGCACGGGGGTCGACGATGAAGGTGTACTTGCCCTCGTCGAGCAGGCCGTAGGACTTCTCGGAGACGACCGGCGCGATGAGGATGTCGCGGGGGTCCTTGGTGTGGATGCTCACTTGGTGGCCTCCTTGTCGGCCTTGTCGGCCTTCACGGGACCGGCGACGAACGCGTCGAGGGCGGCCTGGGTGAAGACGATGTCGTCGGCGCACAGGACGTCGTACGTGTTGAGCTGGTCGGCGACCAGCACGTGGACGTTCTGCAGGTTGCGGACCGACTTCAACGCCACCTCGTCGCCGCGCTCGAGCACGACGAGCAGGTTGGGACGCTCGGTCAGACCGGCGAGCAGCGCGGCGGCGTCCTTCGCCGAGGGCAGGTCGCCCGAGACGATGGAGTCGACGACGTGGATGCGGTCGAAGCGGGCCCGGTCGGAGAGGGCACCGCGCAGGGCGGCCGCCTTCATCTTCTTGGGGGTGCGCTGCGAGTAGTCACGCGGCTGCGGGCCGTGGACGACGCCACCGCCGGCGAACTGCGGTGCGCGGGTCGAGCCCTGACGGGCGCGGCCGGTGCCCTTCTGGCGGTAGGGCTTGCGCCCACCGCCGCGGACCTCGCCGCGGGTCTTCGTCGAGTGCGTGCCCTGACGAGCAGCCGCGAGCTGCGCCACCACGACCTGGTGGATCAGCGGGACGTTGGTCTGGACGTCGAAGATCTCGGCGGGGAGGTTCGGCGTCTTGGTTGCCATGTCGTTCATGCACCCTTCGCAGCCGTGCGGATCAGGACGATGCCACCGCGGGGGCCGGGAACGGCACCCTTGATGAGCAGCAGGCCCTTCTCGGCGTCAACGGCGTGGATCTGGAGGTTCTGGGTCGTCTGGCGAACGCCACCCATGCGACCAGCCATGCGCATGCCCTTGAAGACACGGCCCGGGGTCGAGCAGCCGCCGATGGAGCCCGGCTTGCGGTGGTTGCGGTGGGCGCCGTGCGAGGAGCTGACGCCGTGGAAGCCGTGACGCTTCATGACACCGGCGAAGCCCTTGCCCTTGGTCGTGCCCGTCGCGTCGACGCGCTGGCCGGCCTCGAACGACTCGGCCGTGATCTCCTGGCCGAGCTCGTAGGCGGCGGCGTCAGCCGTGCGGAGCTCGACGAGGTGACGGCGCGGCGTGACGCCGGCCTTCTCGAAGTGGCCGCTCATGGGCTTGTTCACCTTGCGGGGGTCGATCGCACCGAAGGCGATCTGGACCGCGGAGTAGCCGTCGGTCTCGTCGGCACGCACCTGCGTCACGACGCAGGGGCCGGCCTTGACCACGGTCACGGGGACGAGCTTGTTGTCCGCGTCCCACACCTGGGTCATGCCGAGCTTCTCGCCGAGCACGCCCTTGACGTTCTTCTGAGCAACAGTCATAGCAGCCGCCTCAGAGCTTGATCTCGATGTTGACGTCCGCCGGCAGGTCGAGACGCATCAGCGAGTCGACGGCCTTGGGCGTCGGGTCGATGATGTCGATGAGGCGCTTGTGCGTGCGCATCTCGAAGTGCTCGCGGCTGTCCTTGTACTTGTGCGGCGACCGGATGACGACGAAGACGTTCTTCTCCGTCGGCAGCGGGACGGGGCCCACCACGGTCGCGCCGGCGCGCGTCACTGTGTCAACGATCTTCCGCGCCGAGTTGTCGATGACCTCGTGGTCGTACGACTTCAGCCGGATGCGGATCTTCTGTCCCGCCATCTGATGAACGTCTCTCTCTCGCTTCTGACTACCGGTTCCCTTGGCCATCCGACCCCCGAGGTCGGGCGTGTCGCGCCCGCTTCACGGTGAAAGGTGCGCACCTGAGTGCCACTTCTCGTGTGGATTGCCCGGCCGAACCGGGTAACTTGCGCTTCCCTCGGGCCTCCGAGAGGAGTCCGGGCGAGTCCCCGTCAGGAGGCTCTCAAGGGGCGGCGCCACCGACATGGGTCAGCGACGCGCGTCAAGCAACCTGAACAGTGTGCCAGAGCGCGCACCGCACTATCAAATCGAGGTGAGGTGACCACGCAGGGCCGGCGAGGTGGCGCGGCGCGTCAGCCGAGGGAGCGGGCGCACGCCGCGGTGCCGCTGGCGTATGCCGTCGGGCGGGGACTCAGACCGGGGCGAGGAACGCGCTCAGCGCCCCGGCATACATGGCGGGGTCCTCGGCGCCCATCAGCTCACGAGTGCTGTGCATCGAGAGGGCGGCCGCACCGAAGTCGACGGTGGTCGCGCCGGTCAGCGACGACGTCACGGGACCGACGGTCGAGCCGCAAGGCAGGTCGCTGCGCGTGACGAAGGTCTGCATGGGGACCCCGGCCTGCTCGCACGCGAGCCGGAACGCGCCGGCGCCGACGGAGTCCGTGGCGTAGCGCAGGTTGGTGTTGACCTTGAGCACCGGTCCGCCGTTGACCCGGATCTGGTGCATCGGCTCGTGACGGTCGGCGTAGTTGGGGTGGGTCGCGTGCCCCATGTCGCCCGAGGCGATGACGGTCCCGGCGAGGGCGCGCCAGTAGTCGTCACGGGTGCCGCCGGCCGCGGTGACGATCCGCTCGAGGACGGACGGCAACAGCGTCGACGTGGCGCCCCGCTCCGAGGTGCTCCCGATCTCCTCGTGGTCGAAGAGGACGAGGACGGGGACGTGCGCGGGCTCGGTGGCCACGGCGTCCAGCAGGGCGCGCACCCCGGCATACGAGGTGGCGAGGTTGTCGAGTCGCGGGGCCGCGATGAGCTCGCGGGCGCGACCGAGACGCGTCGACGGCTGGATCGGGTGGGTCATGACGTCCCAGGACAGGACGTCCTCGCGGTCGACGCCGACCTGCTCGGCGAGGTAGCCGACGAAGTCGCCGGGCTCGTCACCGACGCCCCAGAGCGGCTCCATGTGCGCCTGCTTGTTGAGGCTCAAAGCCTCGTTCTGGGTGCGGTCGAGGTGGATCGCGAGCTGGGCGACGCGCAGCAGCGCGTCACGGCCGTGGAAGGTGCGGGACTCGACGCCACTCCTCCCCCGCACGGCGACCCGGCCGGCGAGGCCGAGGTCGCGGTCGAGCCAGGAGCTGAGGATGAGGCCGCCGTACGGCTCGATGCCGAGCAGCTGCCAGCCGGCCCGCGCGTGGTCGGGGTTGGGCTTGATGCGCAGGTTGGGGCTGTCGGTGTGCGCCCCGACGACGCGGAACCCCGCGGCTGGTCCCGCCCCGGCGCCGTGTGCGCCCGTGGTGTCCCACGCGATGAGCGAGCCACCGCGCACGAGGTAGCGCCGCCCCGGCTCGGTCGGCCACGGCTCGGTCTCGACGACCTCGGTGAAGCCCTCGGCGGCGAGTCGGGCTGCCGCCTGCTCGCACGCGTGGAACGGGGTGGGCGAGGCGTCGACGTAGTCGATCAGGCCCTGGGCTTCGGTGTCGGTGTCGAACGAGTGCGCCATGGCTCCCGACCCTACTGGGCGGCCCGGCGCGCCGACCCACTGGCACTCGGGGGCGGCCCGCCCCCCCAACCTACGGTGGGACCGGCAGTATCGAGCCATGCGACTGGTTCTGCGTGGTGCCCGGTGAGCCGGGCGGTGAAGGTCGGGGTGCAGCTGCCCGAGGTCGAGCGCCGCGTCGAGTGGCCGGAGCTCGTGACGATGGCCCGCACGGCGGAGGACGTTGGTCTCGACTCCCTCTGGCTCGGGGACCACCTGCTCTACGACCTGCCCGGTGGCGTTGCCCGGGGCCCGTGGGAGGCGTGGACCTCGCTGGCTGCGCTGGCGGCGGTGACCACCCGCGTGGAGCTCGGGCCGTTCGTCGCGTCGACGGGCTTCCACGCGCCCGCCATGCTGGCCAAGATGGCCGCCACGGTCGACGCGATCTCCGGTGGTCGACTCGTGCTCGGGCTCGGGGCCGGGTGGAACGAGCGCGAGTACACCGCCTACGGCTTTCCCTTCGACCGCCGGGTCGGCAGGTTCGAGGAGGCCTTCACCATCATCCGCACGCTGCTGCGCGACGGCAGGGCGGACATCCACGGCAGCTACTACGACGTCACCGACTGCGTCCTCGACCCCCGGCCGGCGCGCCCGGGCGGCCCCCCGCTCATGCTGGGCTCGACCAGCCCGCGGATGATGCGGATCGGGCTGCCGCACGTCGACCTCTGGAACACCTGGTGGAGCGACTACGACAACTCCCCCGGCGAGTTCGCCCGCCTGAAGGCCCTGGTCGACGCAGCTGCCGTCGAGGCCGGACGCGCAGCGGGAGACATCGCCGCTACCGCCGCCGTCTACGTCCAGTTCCCGGGAGGCGCCGGGCGGGTCATGGGCGAGTCCGGGTATGCCGCCCCCGTCGTCCCCGTCCACGGCGCCCCTGCCGCCATCGCCGAGCACATCGAGGCCATGACCGAAGCCGGGGCCGTTCACGTCCAGCTCGTCCTCGACCCCATCACCGTCGACACCGTCCGCGAGGTCGGCCGGGCCGTCGCCCTCCTCGACCACGCATGAGCCACCCACGGCAGCCCGACGTGTGCATTTTTCGGGGCCAGAACACCACCCAGTGCACACAGCCCCCGGCGACAGGAAGTGAGCACTCGACGGAAAGTGAGCACTCGACCCGCCTCGGGCGCACCGCGACGACAGGGCGCGGGACCGCGGTAGCGGGGTGCATGCGGAAGGGCCCGCCCCGCCGAAGCGGAACGGGCCCTACCGGAACTGCTGGTGAAGCTGGTGGAGCGTCAGATCACTTGATGATCTTCGTGACGCGACCGGCGCCGACCGTGCGGCCACCCTCACGGATGGCGAACTTGAGGCCGTCCTCCATGGCGATCGGCTGGATGAGCTCGACCGTCATGTCGGTGTTGTCGCCGGGCATGACCATCTCGGTGCCCTCGGGCAGGTGCACGACACCCGTGACGTCCGTCGTACGGAAGTAGAACTGCGGACGGTAGTTGTCGTAGAACGGCGTGTGACGGCCGCCCTCGTCCTTCGAGAGGATGTAGACCTGAGCCTCGAAGTCCGTGTGCGGGGTGATCGAGCCCGGCTTGCAGATGACCTGCCCGCGCTCGACGTCCTCGCGCTTGGTGCCACGAAGCAGCAGACCGACGTTCTCACCAGCGCGACCCTCGTCGAGGAGCTTGCGGAACATCTCGACGCCCGTGACGGTCGTCTTGGCCGGCGGGCCGGTGTGGATGCCGACGATCTCGATCTCCTCGTTGACCTTGAGGATGCCGCGCTCGATACGACCGGTGACGACGGTGCCACGACCGGTGATCGTGAAGACGTCCTCGACGGGCATGAGGAACGGCTTGTCGACGTCGCGCTCGGGCTCCGGGATGGAGCTGTCGACGGCGTCCATGAGGTCGAGGACCGACTGGCCCCACTTCTCGTCGCCCTCGAGCGCCTTGAGCGCCGAGACCTGCACGACGGGAAGGTCGTCGCCCGGGAACTCGTACTGCGACAGGAGCTCACGGACCTCCATCTCGACGAGCTCGAGGATCTCCTCGTCGTCGACCATGTCGGCCTTGTTGAGCGCCACGACGATGTAGGGGACGCCGACCTGGCGGGCCAGGAGGACGTGCTCCTTCGTCTGCGGCATGGGGCCGTCGGTGGCGGCGACCACGAGGATCGCGCCGTCCATCTGAGCCGCACCCGTGATCATGTTCTTCACGTAGTCAGCGTGGCCCGGGCAGTCGACGTGGGCGTAGTGACGACCCTCCGTCTGGTACTCGATGTGCGCGATCGAGATCGTGATACCGCGCTGGCGCTCCTCGGGAGCCTTGTCGATGTCCTCGAACGCGAACTGGGGGTTCAGGTCGGGGTACTTGTCGTGCAGAACCTTGGAAATCGCAGCCGTCAGCGTCGTCTTGCCGTGGTCAATGTGACCGATGGTGCCGATGTTGACGTGCGGCTTGGTCCGCTCGAACTTTGCCTTCGCCACTGTGGTCCTCCTCAGGACTTTCTCGTGTTACGCCGTACGACCAGGGCAGGACGTGGCGCTGATGGGGTGGTTTCCGATGGAAGAGACTACGGGATGTCCCGCAGTCACTCCCCGCGGGTCTTCTTGATGATCTCCTCGGCAACGGCCTTGGGGACCTCTGCGTAGGAGTCGAACTCCATGGAGAAGCTCGCGCGACCCTGCGTCTTGGAGCGCAGGTCGCCGACGTAGCCGAACATCTCGGACAGCGGGACGAGGCCCTTGACGACCTTGGCGCCGCTGATGTCCTCCATGCCCTGGATCTGGCCACGGCGGGAGTTGATGTCACCGATGACGTCGCCCATGTAGTCCTCGGGCGTACGGACCTCGACGGCCATCATCGGCTCGAGCAGGACCGGGTCCGCCTTCCTGATGGCCTCCTTGAGGACCATCGAGCCGGCGATCTTGAACGCCATCTCCGAGGAGTCGACGTCGTGGTAGGCACCGTCGTCGAGCGTCGCCTTGATACCCACGAGCGGGTAGCCGGCGAGCACGCCGTACTGCATGGCGTCCTGGATACCGGCGTCGACCGACGGGATGTACTCACGCGGGACGCGGCCACCGGTGACACCGTTGACGAACTCGTACATCGAGCCGTCCTCGGTCTCGCCCAGCGGCTCGAAGCTGACCTGGACCTTGGCGAACTGGCCAGAGCCACCGGTCTGCTTCTTGTGCGTGTAGTCGTACTTGAGGACGGGACGACGGATCGTCTCGCGGTAGGCCACCTGCGGCTTGCCGACGTTGGCCTCGACCTTGAACTCGCGCTTCATGCGGTCGACGAGGATGTCGAGGTGCAGCTCGCCCATGCCGGCGATGATCGTCTGGCCGGTGTCCTCGTCGTGGTGGACCTGGAAGGTCGGGTCCTCGGCCGAGAGCTTCTGGATGGCCGTGCCGAGCTTCTCCTGGTCGCCCTTGGTCTTGGGCTCGATGGCGACCTGGATGACCGGGTCGGGGAAGGTCATCGACTCGAGCACGATCTGCTCGTTGATGTCCGACAGGGTGTCGCCGGTCGTCGTGTCCTTGAGGCCGATGGCCGCGTAGATGTGGCCGGCCATGGCCTCCTCGACGGGGTTCTCCTTGTTGGCGTGCATCTGGAAGAGCTTCCCGATGCGCTCCTTGCGGCCCTTGGTCGAGTTGACGACGCTCGTGCCCGAGCTGATGTGGCCCGAGTAGACGCGGATGAAGGTCAGCGTGCCGAAGAACGGGTGCGTGGCGACCTTGAAGGCGAGGGCCGAGAACGGCTCGTCCGTTGCTCGGCGCACGGGTCAGCTCGACGGCCTCGTCGCCCGGCTTGTGGCCGATCATCGGGGGGACGTCGAGCGGCGACGGCAGGTAGTCGACGACGGCGTCGAGCATCGGCTGCACGCCGCGGTTCTTGAACGCGGAGCCACAGAAGACGGGGTAGAGCTCGGAGCTGACGGTGAGCTTGCGGATGCCGGCCTTGATCTCCTCCGGGGTCAGCTCCTCGCCGCCGAGGTACTTCTCCATGAGCTCGTCGTCGGACTCGGCGACGCGCTCGACGAGGGCCATGCGGTACTCCTCGGCCTTCGCCTGCAGGTCGGCCGGGATCTCGGCGATCTCGTACTTGGCACCCATGGTCACGTCGCCCTTGGCGTCGCCGGGCCACACGAGGGCACGCATGTAGACGAGGTCGATGACACCGAGGAAGTCGTTCTCGGCACCGATCGGCAGCTGCATGACGAGCGGCTCCGCGCCGAGGCGGTCCTTGATCGTCTGCACGGTGAAGTAGAAGTCGGCGCCGAGCTTGTCCATCTTGTTGACGAAGCAGATGCGCGGCACGTCGTACTTGTCGGCCTGACGCCACACCGTCTCGGACTGGGGCTCGACGCCCTCCTTGCCGTCGAACACGGCGACGGCACCGTCGAGGACGCGCAGCGAGCGCTCGACCTCGACCGTGAAGTCGACGTGCCCGGGGGTGTCGATGATGTTGACCTGGGTGCCTTCCCAGAAGGAGGTCACGGCGGCAGACGTGATCGTGATGCCGCGCTCCTTCTCCTGCTCCATCCAGTCGGTCGTCGACGCACCGTCGTGGGTCTCACCGATCTTGTGGTTGACACCGGTGTAGAAGAGGATGCGCTCCGTCACCGTGGTCTTGCCAGCGTCGATGTGCGCCATGATGCCGATGTTGCGGACCTTCTTGAGGTCCGTCAGGACGTCGAGTGCCACGTCAGGTTTCTCGTCTCATTCGTCGTGGGGTGAAATCTCGGGGCGCCGCGCGCCACGTCGTTCGTGACGGGCGGGCGCGTGCCCGGCCGGTATGCCGTGGAGCGAGCTCCCGCGGCATACCGGCCGGGACCGCTGTCACCAGCGGTAGTGCGCGAAGGCCTTGTTGGACTCGGCCATCTTGTGGGTGTCCTCGCGGCGCTTGACAGCGGCACCGAGGCCGTTGCTCGCGTCGAGGATCTCGTTCATGAGGCGCTCGGTCATCGTCTTCTCGCGACGCTGCCGCGAGTAGCCGACGAGCCAGCGCAGGGCGAGCGTGGTCGAGCGGTTGGGCTTGACCTCGATCGGCACCTGGTAGGTCGCGCCACCGACGCGACGGCTCTTGACCTCCATGGCCGGCTTGACGTTGTCGAGCGCACGCTTGAGCGTGGCGACGGGGTCGGTGCCGGTCTTCTGGCGGCAGCCCTCGAGGGCGCCGTAGACGATCGTCTCGGCGATCGACTTCTTGCCGTCGAGGAGGATCTTGTTGACGAGCTGCGTGACGAGCGGGCTGGAGTAGACCGGGTCGACGACGAGCGGGCGCTTCGGAGCGGGTCCCTTACGAGGCATCAGCTCTTCTCCTTCTTCGCGCCGTAACGGCTACGAGCCTGCTTGCGGTTCTTGACACCCTGGGTGTCGAGCGTGCCGCGGACGATCTTGTAACGCACACCCGGGAGGTCCTTCACACGACCACCGCGCACGAGCACGATCGAGTGCTCCTGCAGGTTGTGGCCGACGCCGGGGATGTAGGCCGTGACCTCGATGCCGCTGGAGAGGCGCACGCGGGCGACCTTCCGAAGGGCAGAGTTCGGCTTCTTGGGGGTGGTGGTGTACACGCGGGTGCACACACCGCGGCGCTGGGGCGAGCCCTTGAGCGCCGGGGTCTTGGCCTTCGTGGCCTTGTCCTGGCGGCCCTTGCGGACCAGCTGGTTGATGGTAGGCAACCTGGTTACTCCATAACGTTGCTCGTGGTCAGGCGTCCGGCAGGACGACTCCTTGGCTGTTCGGCTCCTCGACCCCCGAGGTCGGGCGTGTCGGAGCCGGTGCTTCCCCCTGCACTCCCCCGCTGTCCGGCTGCCGGATGGCGTTCGGTCAGAAGGGTTGCCCGGCGGAAGGTGTGCTCTGGACCGCAGTGATGTCACGTCCGCGGGAAGCGGGCGGACAGGGCACCGAGGCCGTCATCGCGCATGCCTGAATGCGTGTCTCAGACACAGTGTTCAAGCGTACCGGGGCGCGGCACGCCGACCAAATCGGTGAGACCGGCCCTCACCGGGTCGATGGGGTATGCCGTCGCTCGGGCCCGCTGCCGGGCCCGGTCAGCCGAGGCGCCAGTCCCCGGCGTACATGTGCAGCACCGGCACGCCGAGCGTCTCGCGGGCCTTGGAGGCCCAGTCGGTGTGGAAGGTGTCCTCGACGGCGTGCGGCTCGGTGACGACGACGACCTCGCGGGCGCCGAGGCGGCGCGACCTCCTCGACGAGGGTCGGCATGGGGTCGTCGGCGGTGATCTCGCCGGTCGCCGACGACCGTGCGCCTCGAACTCGGCCAGCGTCGTCGCCAGGGCCGTGTCGGCGTCGGCGTGCGCCTCGGCGCGGTCGACGGGGCGCAGCGCCTCGAGGGCCTCGCGCATCTCGAAGAGGCTGAGGTGGTTGAGGAACGAGCAGAGCAGGTTGCGGTCGGTGTCGGCGGGGACGAGCACGCGGTAGGTCGGCGACTCCTCCTCGTGCAGGCCGACGATCTTGTCGACGTCGACCGGCTTGAGGGCCTCCTCGGTGAGCACGATGATCGTCGGCGCGGGCCGCCTCGGCCTGCTCGCTCACGTCGCTCTGCCGTCGCTGTGGTGGCTCAGGTCGCTGGGCGCGGCGGTCAGGTCGTCGCGCTCGGGCGCGGTCGGCACGTCGGCCGTGGTCGGTCATGCTCCCACCCTATCGAGGCGCGACGCGGTCCCCGGACGCCGCTGGGCCGGCCTCCCCGAGGGGAAGCCGGCCCAGCGGCACTACGTGCGGTGGTCACCGGCCGCCGCTCGCGCGGCGGCCGGTGAACCGGTCAGAACTGGTCGAGACCGAGAGCCTCGTCGTCGAGACGGATGGCCTCGCCCGTGCCCGAACCGAAGCCTGCGTAGTCGTAGGCGTCGTAGCTCGGCAGCGAGTACATCGCGGCCTTGGCCTCCTCGGTGGGCTCGACCTTGACGTTCCGGTAGCGGGGCAGGCCCGTGCCGGCAGGGATGAGCTTTCCGAGGATGACGTTCTCCTTGAGGCCGAGCAGCGGGTCGGACTTGGCCTCCATGGCGGCCTGCGTGAGCACGCGGGTCGTCTCCTGGAAGGACGCGGCCGACAGCCACGACTCGGTCGCGAGCGAGGCCTTGGTGATGCCCATGAGCTCGGGACGACCGGCGGCCGGACGGCCACCCTCGGCCATGACGCGACGGTTCTCGTCCTCGAAGCGACCACGCTCGGCGAGCTCGCCGGGCAGCAGGTCGGCGTCGCCGGCCTCGATGATCGTCACGCGCCGCAGCATCTGGCGCACGATGACCTCGATGTGCTTGTCGTGGATCGACACACCCTGCTGGCGGTAGACCCGCTGCACCTCGTCGACGAGGTGCTTCTGGGCCGCGCGCGGGCCGAGGATGCGAAGGACCTGCTTGGGGTCGATCGCGCCCTGGACCAGCTTGGTGCCGACCTCGACGTGGTCGCCGTCGGCGACGACGAGGCGCGAGCGCTTGCTCACCGGGTAGGCGTGCTGCTCGGAGCCGTCGTCCGGCGTGAGCAGGATCCGGCGTGCCTTGTCGGTGTCCTCGATCTCGATCCGGCCGGTGGCCTCGGCGATCGGGGCGACACCCTTGGGGGTGCGCGCCTCGAACAGCTCGACGACACGCGGCAGACCCTGGGTGATGTCGTCGGCCGCGGCCGCGCCACCGGTGTGGAAGGTACGCATCGTCAGCTGCGTGCCGGGCTCACCGATCGACTGGGCCGCGATGATGCCGACGGCCTCGCCGATGTCGACGAGCTTGCCCGTCGCGAGCGAACGGCCGTAGCAGGCCGCACACGTGCCGACCTTGCTGTCGCAGGTCAGGACCGAACGGATCCGGACCTCGTCGACACCGGCCGCGTAGAGCGCGTCGATGACGACGTCACCGAGGTCGATGCCGGCGACGGCGAGCGTCTCGCCGTCGACGACGACGTCCTCGGCCAGCGTGCGGGCGTAGACCGAGGCCTCGACGACCTCGCTCGGCGCACGCGTGCCCGTGGTCTCGTTGACCTGGGCGATCGGCAGCTTGAGGCCACGCTCGGTGCCACAGTCGTCCTCACGGATGATGACGTCCTGCGACACGTCGACGAGACGACGCGTGAGGTAGCCCGAGTCGGCGGTACGAAGCGCCGTGTCGGCCAGACCCTTACGGGCACCGTGCGTCGAGATGAAGAACTCGAGCACCGTGAGGCCCTCACGGAAGTTCGCCTTGATCGGGCGCGGGATGATCTCGCCCTTCGGGTTGGCCATCAGGCCACGCATGCCGGCGATCTGACGGATCTGGAACCAGTTACCACCAGCACCCGAGGACACCATCCGGTAGATGGGGTTCGTGCGCGGGAAGTTGGTCTCCATCTCCTTGGCGACCTGGTTGGACGCCTGGGTCCAGATCTCGACGAGCTCCTGACGACGCTCGTCGTCGGTGATGAGACCGCGCTCGTACTGCGTCTGGACCTTGGCGGCCTTGGTCTCGTAGCCCTCGAGGATCGCCGTCTTGTTGTCCGGCGTCGTGACGTCGGAGATGGCGACGGTGCAGCCCGAGCGGGTCGACCAGTGGAAACCGGCCTCCTTCAGGGCGTCGAGGGACGCGGCGACCTGGACCTTGGAGTAGCGCTCCGCGAGGTCGTTGACGATCGCCGAGAGGCGCTTGCGGTCGACCGGGCGGTTCTCGAACGGGTAGTCGAGCGGCAGCGTGTCGTTGAAGATCGCGCGACCGAGCGTCGTCTCGAGCGTGAGGCTCTTGACGATGCCGTCCTCGCCGGCCTCGACACCCTCGGGCAGCTCGTGGCCGGCCGGGGGCACCGCGTCCGTGAGGCGCAGCTTGATCGCCGAGCCGAGCAGGATCTCGCCACGGTCGAAGGCCATGCGGGCCTCGGACGGGGACGAGAACGCGCGACCCGCACCCGGGCCGCCACCGTCGACGGCGTCGGTCAGGTGGTAGATGCCGGTGATCATGTCCTGGGTCGGCATGGTCACGGGGCGACCGTCAGCCGGCTTGAGGATGTTGTTGCTCGACAGCATGAGGATGCGGGCCTCGGCCTGCGCCTCAGCCGACAGCGGCACGTGGACGGCCATCTGGTCACCGTCGAAGTCGGCGTTGAAGGCCGAGCAGACGAGCGGGTGGATCTGGATGGCCTTGCCCTCGACGAGCTGCGGCTCGAACGCCTGGATGCCGAGACGGTGCAGCGTGGGTGCGCGGTTGAGCAGCACCGGGTGCTCCGTGATGACCTCTTCGAGGACGTCCCACACGACGGGGCGAGCCCGCTCGACCATGCGCTTGGCCGACTTGATGTTCTGCGCGTGGTCGAGGTCGACCAGGCGCTTCATCACGAACGGCTTGAACAGCTCGAGCGCCATCTGCTTGGGCAGACCGCACTGGTGCAGCTTCAGCTGCGGGCCGACGACGATGACCGAACGGCCGGAGTAGTCGACGCGCTTGCCGAGCAGGTTCTGGCGGAATCGACCCTGCTTGCCCTTGAGCATGTCGGACAGCGACTTGAGCGGACGGTTGCCGGGACCCGTGACCGGGCGACCACGACGGCCGTTGTCGAAGAGGCTGTCGACGGCCTCCTGGAGCATGCGCTTCTCGTTGTTGACGATGATCTCGGGCGCACCGAGGTCGAGGAGGCGCTTCAGGCGGTTGTTGCGGTTGATGACGCGACGGTAGAGGTCGTTGAGGTCCGAGGTCGCGAAGCGGCCACCGTCGAGCTGCACCATCGGGCGCAGGTCCGGCGGGATGACCGGGATCGCGTCGAGGACCATGCCCGACGGGTGGTTCGTCGTCATCTGGAAGGCGTTGACGACCTTGAGGCGCTTGATGGCGCGGGTCTTCTTCTGGCCCTTGCCGGTGGCGATGATCTCCTGGAGGAGGTCCGCCTCGGCGTCGAGGTCGAAGGACTCGAGGCGCTTCTGGATCGCCGCGGCGCCCATGCCGCCCTCGAAGTAGAGACCGAAGCGGTCACGCATCTCGCGGTAGAGGATCTCGTCGCCCTCGAGGTCCTGGACCTTGAGGTTCTTGAAGCGGTCCCAGACCTGCTCGAGCCGCTCGACCTGCTGGTCGGCGCGCTTGCGGATGTTGTTCATCTCGCGCTCGGCCTGGTCGCGGACCTTGCGCTTGGCGTCGGCCTTGGCACCCTCGGCCTCGAGCTCGGCGACGTTGCGCTCGAGCAGTCTGCGCGCGGGCCTCGACGTCGGCGTCGCGGCGGTTCTCGATCTCCTTCTTCTCGACCTGGATCTGCGCCTCGAGCGAGGGCAGGTCAGCGTGACGCTGGTCCTCGTCGACGGACGTGATCATGTAGGCCGCGAAGTAGATGACCTTCTCGAGGTCCTTCGGGGCGAGGTCGAGCAGGTAGCCGAGACGGCTCGGGACGCCCTTGAAGTACCAGATGTGGGTGACGGGGGCGGCGAGCTCGATGTGGCCCATCCGCTCACGGCGCACCTTGGCGCGCGTGACCTCGACGCCACAGCGCTCACAGATGATGCCCTTGAAGCGGACGCGCTTGTACTTGCCGCAGTTGCACTCCCAGTCCCGGGTGGGGCCGAAGATGCGCTCGCAGAACAGGCCCTCCTTCTCGGGCTTGAGCGTGCGGTAGTTGATGGTCTCGGGCTTCTTGACCTCACCGTGGCTCCACTGGCGGATGGATTCCGCGGTGGCGAGGCCGATACGCAGCTCGTCAAAGAAGTTGACGTCGAGCACGTGGTTCCTTCTCTCGTAACTCTCGTTGAGTCTTTGGTCTGAGTGGTTTCGGGGACGGGGGGTGGCGTATGCCGCTGGGCGGGCCCTACGGCATACGCCCCGTTCGTCGGGTGGGGCCTTCTCAGACCTCTTCGACGCTGGACGGCTCACGCCGGCTCAGGTCGATACCGAGCTCCTCCGCCGCGCGGAAGACCTCCTCGTCGGACTCCTTCATCTCGATCGTGGTGCCGTCGCTGCTCAGGACCTCGACGTTGAGACACAGGGACTGCATCTCCTTGAGGAGGACCTTGAACGACTCCGGGATGCCCGAGTCGGGGATGTTCTCGCCCTTGACGATGGCCTCGTAGACCTTCACGCGGCCGGGAACGTCGTCCGACTTGATCGTCAGCAGCTCCTGGAGCGTGTAGGCGGCGCCGTACGCCTCGAGGGCCCAGACCTCCATCTCACCGAAGCGCTGGCCACCGAACTGGGCCTTACCGCCGAGCGGCTGCTGGGTGATCATCGAGTACGGACCCGTCGAACGAGCGTGGATCTTGTCGTCGACGAGGTGGTGGAGCTTGAGGATGTACATGTAGCCGACCGCGACGGGCTCCGGGAACGGCTCGCCTGAGCGGCCGTCGAAGAGGCGCGTCTTGCCCGAGGCGTCGATGAGGCGAACCCCGTCGCGCGTCTTGAGCGTCGAGTCGAGCAGACCTGTCACGACGTCCTCGGACGCACCGTCGAAGACCGGCGTCGCCACGCGCGAGCCCGCGGGGGCCTCGTGCGCGTCGACCGCGATCTCCTTGGCCCACTCCGGGTTGCCCTCGATCTTCCAGCCGCGCGAGGCGGCCCAGCCGAGGTGCAGCTCGAGGATCTGACCGAGGTTCATACGACGCGGCACACCGTGCGGGTTGAGCACGACGTCGACCGGCGTGCCGTCCTCGAGGAAGGGCATGTCCTCGACCGGGAGGATCTTGGAGATGACACCCTTGTTGCCGTGGCGGCCGGCGAGCTTGTCACCGTCGGTGATCTTGCGCTTGTTGGCCACGTAGACGCGGACGAGCTGGTTGACACCGGGCGGCAGGTCGTCGCCCATGTCGGCCCGGAACTCCTTGACGCCGATGACCGTGCCGGTCTCGCCGTGGGGCACCTTGAGGCTCGTGTCACGGACCTCGCGCGCCTTCTCACCGAAGATGGCGCGCAGCAGGCGCTCCTCCGGCGTCAGCTCGGTCTCACCCTTGGGCGTGACCTTGCCGACGAGCAGGTCGCCGTCGCGGACCTCGGCGCCGACGCGGATGATGCCGCGCTCGTCGAGGTCGGCCAGGACCTCCTCGGAGACGTTCGGGATGTCCCGGGTGATCTCCTCGGGGCCGAGCTTGGTGTCACGGGCGTCGACCTCGTGCTCCTCGATGTGGATCGAGGAGAGGACGTCGTCCTGGACCAGGCGCTGGCTGAGGATGATCGCGTCCTCGTAGTTGTGGCCCTCCCACGACATGAACGCGACGAGCAGGTTGCGTCCGAGCGCCATCTCGCCACCCTCGGTCGCGGGACCGTCGGCGATGACGCCGCCGGCCTCGAGACGGTCGCCCTCGTTGACGACGACGACCTGGTTGTAGCTCGTGCCCTGGTTGGAGCGCGCGAACTTGGCGATGCGGTACGTCTGGTAGGTGCCGTCGTCGTTGGCGACGGTGACGAGGTCAGCCGACACCTCCTGCACGACACCGGCCTTCTCGGCGCGGACGACGTCGCCCGAGTCGAGGGCGGCGCGGAACTCCATGCCGGTGCCGACGATGGGCGCCTCGCTCTTGACGAGCGGGACGGCCTGACGCTGCATGTTGGCGCCCATGAGCGCACGGTTGGCGTCGTCGTGCTCGAGGAAGGGGATCATCGCGGTCGCGGCCGACACCATCTGGCGCGGTGAGACGTCCATGTAGTCGACCTCGTCGCCGGGGACGAGCTCGACCTCTCCACCCTTGGTGCGCACGAGCACGCGGTCCTCGGTGAAGTTGTTCTGCTTGTCCAGCGGCGCGTTGGCCTGGGCGACGACGTAGCGGTCCTCCTCGTCGGCGGACAGGTAGTCGACGTCGTCGGTCACGTGACCGTCGGTGACCTTGCGGTACGGCGTCTCGATGAAGCCGAACGCGTTGATCCGACCGTAGGACGCGAGCGAGCCGATGAGGCCGATGTTCGGGCCTTCCGGGGTCTCGATCGGGCACATGCGGCCATAGTGCGACGGGTGGACGTCACGGACCTCCATCTGGGCGCGGTCACGGGAGATACCACCCGGGCCGAGCGCGGACAGACGACGCTTGTGCGTCAGACCCGCGAGCGGGTTGTTCTGGTCCATGAACTGCGAGAGCTGCGACGTGCCGAAGAACTCCTTGATCGAGGCCACCACGGGGCGGATGTTGATCAGGGTCTGCGGGGTGATCGCCTCGACGTCCTGCGTGGTCATGCGCTCGCGGACGACGCGCTCCATGCGGGACAGGCCCGTGCGGACCTGGTTCTGGATGAGCTCGCCGACGGAGCGGAGACGACGGTTGCCGAAGTGGTCGATGTCGTCGACCTCGACGCGGACGTCGATCTCGTCGCCGTTCTTGACGCCCTTCATCGAGTCCTGGCCGTCGTGCAGCGTGACGATGAACTTGATCGTCTTGACGATGTCGTCGATCGACAGGGTCGAGTCGTTGATCGAGCCGTCGAGGCCGAGCTTCTTGTTGACCTTGTAGCGGCCGACCTTGGCGAGGTCGTAGCGCTTGCCGTTGAAGTAGAGGTTGTCGAGCAGCGTCTGCGCGGCCTCCTTGGTCGGCGGCTCGCCCGGGCGCAGCTTGCGGTAGATGTCGAGCAGCGCGTCGTCCTGGCCCTGGGTGTGGTCCTTCTCCAGGGTGAGGCGCATCGACTCGAACTCGCCGAACTCCTCGAGGATCTGGGCCTCGGTCCAGCCGAGGGCCTTGAGGAGCACCGTGACCGACTGCTTGCGCTTGCGGTCGACGCGGACGCCGACCATGTCGCGCTTGTCGATCTCGAACTCGAGCCAGGCACCGCGGCTCGGGATGATCTTGGCGGTGTAGATGTCCTTGTCGGACGTCTTGTCGGGCGTGCGCTCGAAGTAGACGCCCGGGCTGCGGACGAGCTGCGAGACGACGACACGCTCGGTGCCGTTGATGATGAAGGTGCCGCGCTCGGTCATGAGCGGGAAGTCGCCCATGAACACCGTCTGGCTCTTGATCTCGCCCGTCTGGGCGTTCATGAACTCGGCGGTGACGAAGAGCGGTGCGTCGTACGTCTGGTCGCGCTCCTTGCACGACTCGATCGTCTTGCGGGTCTCCTCGAAGCGGTGGTCGCGGAACGACAGCGACATCGAGCCGCTGAAGTCCTCGATCGGGGAGATCTCCTCGAAGATCTCCTCGAGCCCGGACCGGTCGGGGACGTCGGTGCGTCCCTCGGCCTTGGCCGCGGCGACGCGAGCCTGCCAGCGCTCGTTGCCGAGCAGCCAGTCGAAGCTCTCCGTCTGAAGCGCCAGGAGGTCGGGGACCTCGAGTGGTTCGCGAATCTTCGCGAAGGACAGACGCCCCGAAGGGGTCTGTGCGGTGGACATGTTCGTCGCAGTACGCGAGGCAGCCAAGGAGGGTCCTTCCACGGGCCTTTTTCGAATCTTCAGATCCGCGTTGCCGCATGGCTCCGCTCGCGGGTCCCCGAGGTCATGCCGAATGCCGAAAGGCATTGGGGAGTGGCCTGACCGAGGTCGCGAAGGATGGGCATGGGCAGCGCAAAGGCCTAGCCTACCCACAAAGGGCAGGAGTGTCCAGCCGGGTCAAGGAGCGGAGGTCGTCCCTCGAGGGGCCATCCGGTCTCGAAAACGACCGGCTGCCCTCGACGTGACCTGCCACGCCCCCTGGACCGGGAGCTCGCGATGCGAACGCGACGAATATGGCCCTCCGCGGGGCTGGCGTCAAGACCCGCGCCTGCGCGAGGCGCGTCGCGGCCTCCCGCGTGGCGCCGGTGGGGGACCCCCGACCTGCACGAACAGGCCGTGCGATCGCGCTGGTCGGGGGCGAGTCGACACGGCGCCGCCCTACGATGTGGACGCCAGAGATCTGTTGACGTCTCCTTCTGAGAGAGGGAAGCCATGTCCGATCCCAACCCGCCCGAGCAACCGTCCTTCAACCGCCCGGCCGGTGGCGACCCGACCACCCCCCTGCCGAGCAGCCAGCCCACCTCTCCCCGCGCCAGGCGCCGCCCCCCTCCCCCGCCGCCGATGGCCCCGGCGGCGCCGAGCGGTGGTCCCGGTGGCATGTCGAGCATCCCCGGCCCCGCGAAGGAGGGTGCCGGCTTCTTCCCCGCGCTCTTCGACTTCAGCTTCACCAACTTCGTCACGCCGAACCTCGTCCGCTTCGTCTACCTGCTGGCGACCGTGGCGCTCGCGCTGACTGGTCGTCTTCGTGATCGTCGGCTTCGCAACAGCGTCGGCACGGGACTCGGCGTCCTCGTCCTCGGGCCGATCTTCGTCGTCATCTGCCTCGCCGTCATCCGCATCGCCCTCGAGTTCTACCTCTCGGTCGTGCGCATGAGCGAGGACGTCCACAAGCGGCTCCCCCAGGCCTGACCCGGATCGAGGGAGCAGTTCGTCCGCACCGCCGCTGACGGCCTCCCCCCGGACGGGACTGCCCTCTCGATCGCCTCCCGGCGTCAGAGGGCGGGCTGCTGCTGGGTGATGCAGTGGATGCCTCCGCCGCGGTCGAAGAGCGGCCGGGCATCGATCCCGACGACGCGGCGGCCCGGGTAGGCCTCGGCGAGGACCCAGGGACGCGTCGTCCTGCTCGTCGCCGAAGGTGCAGGCGATGACGCCGTCGTTGACGACGAGGTGGTTGATGTAGGACCAGTCGACCGGGCCCTCGGCGTCGGCCAGGGTCCGCGGGGCCGGCACGCCGATGACCTCGAAGCGCTCGCCCCGCGCGTCGCGGGCGTCCTCGAGCAGCTCGCGCAGCTCCCGCGAGACGGCGTGGTCGGGGTGCGACGGGGTCGCGCTGCTCGTGCAGCAGCACGACGCCGGGGCTCGGGATCGTCGCGACGATGTCGACGTGGCCGCGGGTGCCGAACTCGTCGTAGTCGCGGGTCAGGCCCCGAGGCAGCCAGACGTATGCCGTCGCCCCGATCGTGCGGGCCAGCTCGGCCTCGACGTCGGCGCGGGTCAGGCCCGGGTTGCGGCCCGGGTCGAGCTGCACCGTCTCGGTGAGCAGCACCGTGCCGAGCCCGTCGACGTGGATGCCGCCGCCCTCGTTGACGAGCGGCGAGTCGATGACCTCGGCGCCGGCCAGTCCGGCCACGAAGGCGCCGACCTGGGCGTCGTGCTCCCAGCGTGGCCCAGGACTGGGCGCCCCAGCCGTTGAAGACCCAGTCGACGGCGCCGAGCGCGCCCGTCGTCCGACACGACGAAGGTCGGGCCGATGTCGCGCATCCACGCGTCGTCGAGCGCGGTCGGCACGAGCTCGACGTCGGCGCGCAGGTAGCGCTCGGGCCACGTCGAGGTCGCCGGGGACGACCGCCATCCGGACGGGCTCGAAGTCCGCGACGGCGTTGCGACCGCGGCCCAGGTCGAGCGGGCCGTGGCGACCTCCTCCGGGGTGTCACCGAGCGTGTAGCCCTGGCTCGGCCACGCCATCCAGGTGCACTCGTGGCGCGCGGTCTCGGACGGCATACGCCAACCGGCCGCGCCGGCCGCGCGGCTCGCCCGGGCGTCGTCACGGCGTCGGTCACTGCGCCGCCACGCGACGGTGCTCGTCGCGCACCGGGGCCGCCAGGGCGGCATACGAGTCGGGCCGCCGGGTCGCGAGGAAGGGGAAGAGCTCGAGCCAGTCGTCGCGCTGCGCGAGGTCGAGGTCGGCGACGAGGACGGCGGCCTCGTCGCGCGGCGCCTGCACGAGGACGCGGCCGTAGGGGTCGGAGATGAACGAGCTGCCGTAGAAGGTGATGAGGCCCTCGGTGCCGTAGCGGTTGGGCACGACCATGAAGAGGCCGTTGGCGATGCCGTTGCCGACGATCACCTGCTGCCACAGCGGCTGCGTGTCGAAGTCGGGGTGGTCGGGCTCGGAGCCGATCGCCGTCGGGTAGCAGAGCACCTCCGCACCGCCGATCGAGTAGAGGCGTGCGACCTCCGGGAACCACTCGTCCCAGCACGTGGGCAGACCGAGCCGGATCGACGGATCGCCAAGGTGCGACAACGGGATACGCATCGTCGGGCGGGCCCGGGAAGGAAGTACTTGTCCTCGTAGTAGCCGGCGGTGACGGGGATGTGCGGTCTTGCGGGTGCGGGCCACGACCTCACCCCTGGGGGCCACGACGACGGCGGTGTTGAAGCCGAGCCCGTCGCCCTGCGGGGGCGCGCTCGTAGAGGGAGGCATGCACGTGGACGCCGAAGTCGGCGTGCGGCGGCACGGGCGAAGCTCACCGTCGCGCCGGTGTCGAGGTCCTCGGCGGTCGTCGAGGGGGTGCCCTCGGGCAGGGTGTCGGCCGGGTAGCGGGACAGGGTCAGCTCGGGCAGGAAGACGACGGAGGCACCGGCCCCGGCCGCCGTGCGGATGCCGTCCCGGAGCGTCTCGACG
>CAWKJV010000022.1:0-236658 GCA_963849965.1 uncultured Actinomycetota bacterium
CGGCATGTCCGGTAAAGAACGACCGCCGAGGGCGTGCGGGGGAGGACCTGCGGATCTGAGGCCGCGGCCGGCTCACGTCGAGCGTGGACGCCTACATCGACTGTCCGTCCGAATCCGTTGGGACGGCTCGACCCCTCGCGACGCTGCCGACGAGGCTGGTCTCATGTCTGGTCTCATTCGGGACCCGCCGTAGTCGTTCAGAAGCGTTCGCCCTCTTGATAAGTCAAGCGTGCAATGAGGATGTGTTTCCATCCTGAACGCTTAGCGCAGAGCTCGAAAGCGTGTGTGGGGGTAACTCCACCGTGGGTTCAAATCCCACCGCCACCGCCCAGTGATGTCTCAGGACATCGGCGACAGTGGCCCTACGGATGTAGGGCCACTGTCGCTTTTTGGCATGTCCGGGCGCGAGCCGATCACCGAGGCCGACCGCGGCGAGGCCCTCCACGACTGCCCACCACGACGCGGACGCCCCGGCGCACCTGGCACGACGTACGCGGGCGGCCTTTCTGGGTACGGCAACGAGACACACCACCGCCCGAAGACCAGACACCGAAGGATCAACATGAGCACAGCAGCCGGCCCCCCGGATCGCGTCGAGGCGTCCGGGACGCGCCACGACTCCACGGGTTCCACCCGCGTCTCCGATGAGCGCGCAGGCAACGACGGGCTCGGTGACCACGAGCGCGCCGTGCGCGAGAAGGCCCTCGCCGTCGAACGCGAGGTCTTCGGTGGCGTCAAGGTGGGGTCCGCCTTCTTCGGCTGGCTCACCGCCACCGGGATGGCGCTCCTGCTCACGGCGCTGGTGGCCGCGGCCGGCACCGCAGTCGGCGTGGCCAACGGCACCGACGCCGCACAGGCCGCCACCGAGGCCACGAAGGCTCCCGGCAGCGTCGGCCTCGTCGGAGGTATCGTCCTCGTCCTCGTCCTCTTCGTTGCCTACTACTGCGGCGGCTACGTGGCGGCCCGGATGGCCCGGTTCAACGGCACCAAGCAGGGCCTCGCAGTCTGGCTGTGGGCCGTCGTCGTGGCCCTTGTGGTCGCCGGCATCGCGGCGGTCGCCGGCAGCAAGTACGACGTCCTGAGCCAGCTCAACAGCTTTCCCCGCATCCCCGTCGACGGCGGGACCCTGACCAAGGGCGGGCTCATCGCGTTGCTCGTGGTGGCGGTCGCGAGCCTCCTCGGCGCCCTGATCGGCGGTCGCGCGGGCATGCACTACCACCGCAAGATCGACCGTGCCGGTCTGGAGGCCTGAGCGGCTCACTCCACACCGGCTGTGAACACCCGACCCGACCCAGATGAGGCTTGCATGTCAGACGACCAGTACACCGAGCAGGACCCCACGACGCAGCACGACCAGCCCCGCACCGAGGGTGAGCAGATCGAGCACCCCGGTCTGACGGGCGCCATGGGTGACCAGCCGGACCACGGCGAGGACACCTACCGCGGCACCGGACGGCTCAAGGACCGTCGAGCCGTCATCACGGGCGGTGACTCCGGCATCGGACGCGCCGTGGCGATCGCCTTCGCCCGGGAGGGCGCCGACGTCCTGATCTCCTGCCTGGAGGCCGAGAAGGAGGACGCCGAGGAGACGGCGCGCCTGGTGCGAGAGGCCGGCCGCAAGGCCGTCCTGTGCCTGGGCGACCTCACCCGCGAGGAGCAGTGTGCCGAGGTCGTGGACCGGGCCGTGGCGGAGCTCGGCGGCATCGACATCCTCGTCAACAACGCGGCATACCAGATGGCACAGCCGGGCGGCATCGCCGACGTGAGCACGGAGCAGTTCGACCGCGTCATGAAGACGAACCTCTACGCGATGTTCTGGCTGTGCAAGAAGGCGCTGCCCCACATGGAGGCGGGCGCCACCATCGTCAACACGTCGTCGATCCAGTCGCGTCAGCCGTCACCCGAGCTCCTCGACTACGCGACGACCAAGGCGGGCATCGTCGCCTTCACGCAGGGACTTGCGGGTCAGCTGGCGCAGCAGGGGATCCGCGTAAACGCCGTGGCGCCGGGGCCGATCTGGACCCCGCTGATCCCTGCCACGATGGACGAGGACAAGGTCGAGGGCTTCGGCGAGCAGACGCCGATGGGTCGCGCCGGCCAGCCGGCCGAGCTGGCTTCCGCCTTCGTCTTCCTCGCGTCCCCGGAGTCGAGCTACGTCACCGGCGAGGTGATCGGCGTCACCGGGGGCCAGCCCCTCACCTGAGCCGCCTGGCCTGCCGGCCTCCTCGGCGGTGAGTCGGGCGCCTGCACTGGCAGGATGTGCGCCATGACCACGGACGTCCCCCTCAGTGTGCGCACCCCCTCACCCCTGGGGGAGTTCCTCCGCGCGCGTCGGCACGAGCTGGCGCCCGAGGAGGTCGGCATCAAGCGGGCCAAGGGCCGGCGTCGGGTGGGCCTCAGCCGTACCGAGGTCGCCGAGCTCGCCAACATCTCCGTGGCCTACTACGACCTCATCGAGCGCGGCCGCGACCTGCGCCCGAGCAAGAGCGTCATCGACGGCCTGGCCCGCGCGCTCAAGCTCGACTCCGACGGGCGCTCGCACCTGCACGCGCTCGCGACCGGCACCCCGTCCCGGCGGCCGCAGGCACCGGAGGAGCTGACGGAGGAGCTCGAGGAGCTGCTCGACTCCATCGAGCCCAACCCGGCCTACGTCGTGGGCGCCCGCTGGGACGTGCTCGGGGCCAACCACACCGCGTGCCAGCTCTTCACGGACTGGGAGAGCAAGCGGAGCAAGCGCGAGCGCAACCTGCTGTGGTTCTACTGCTGCGACCCGGCCGCCCGCAGCCTCTTCGTCGACTGGGAGCAGGAGGCCGCCGACCAGCTCGCGCTCTTCCGCGAGGCGTACGCCCGGCACCCCGACGACCCGGCGTTCAAGCGGCTCCTCGACGAGATCTTCAAGTCGAACCCGGCGACCGTCGAGTGGTGGGAGCGCCACGACACCGACCCGACCCGTGGCCGCACCAAGCGGATCCGTCTCGACAACGGGCAGGTGATCCAGCTGCGTCAGCTCGTGCTCCAGGTGCTCGACGAGCCCGACATCCGGGTCATCAGCTACTTCGCCGACGTCGACGGGGACCTCGACGACATCGAGTTCGACGCGTAGCGCTCTCGGCGGTCGCCCGAGCAGCGCCCTCGAACCCTGCGGCTCAGCGCCGGCGCGTGCCGAAGATGCTGCGGGTGATCTCGCGGCCGATGACCGTGCCGGCGGAGCGGAGCATCGACTTGAACGCCGAGCTGCCGGCGACCTGCTCGATGATGCTCGGCTCCTCCTTGGGGGCGCGCTTCGGCGCGGACGTGGGAGCGGGGGCCGCCGGGGACGGCGCCGGGGCCTGGGAGCCCGCGGGAGCGGCAGGAGCCGCCTGGAGCCGGGCGGCGAGCTTCTCGTAGGCGGACTCGCGGTCGACGACGTCGGCATACTTCGTCTTGAGCTGCGAGGCGCCGATGACGGCGTCCATCGTCGCCTGGGGCGAGGGGTCCATGAGCGAGTTCGGCGCCTTCATCCGGGTCCACGCGACGGGCGTCGGCACGCCCTTGTCGGACAGCACCGTGACGACGGCCTCGCCGATGCCGAGGCTCGTCAGGAGCTTCTCCATGTCGTATGCCGTGTGCGGGTAGGTCGCGATGGCCTGCTTGAGCGCCTTGGCGTCGTCGGGGGTGAAGGCGCGCAGGGCGTGCTGGACGCGGTTGCCGAGCTGGGCGAGCACACCGGCGGGGACGTCCTTGGGCGACTGCGTCACGAAGAAGACGCCGATGCCCTTCGAGCGGATGAGCCGGACCGTCTGCTCGATGGCCTGCAGGAACGCCTTGCTCGCGTCGTCGAAGAGCAGGTGGGCCTCGTCGAAGAAGAAGACGAGCTTCGGCTTGTCGAGGTCGCCCTCCTCCGGCAGGTCGTGGAAGAGGTCGGCGAGCATCCACATGAGGAACGTGGAGAAGAGCTGCGGGCGGTCCTGGACCTGGGGCAGCTCGAGGCAGGAGATCATCCCCTTGCCGTCGGCGGCCGTGCGCAGCAGGTCGCTCGTCTCGAACTCGGGCTCGCCGAAGAAGTCGCCGGCGCCCTGGTCCTCGAAGGTGATGAGGTTGCGCAGGATGACGCCGGCCGTCGCGCTCGAGAGGCCGCCGAGGTCCTTGAGGTCGGCCTTGCCCTCGTCGGAGGTCAGGTGGGTGATGACGGCGCGCAGGTCCTTGAGGTCGAGCAGGGCCAGGCCGTTCTTGTCGGCGTAGTGGAAGATCAGCCCGAGGCTGCTCTCCTGCGTGTCGTTGAGGCCGAGGACCTTGCTGAGCAGGGTCGGGCCGAAGCTCGTGATCGTGGCGCGGATCGAGATGCCCGCGCCCTTGCCGCCGAGCGCGTAGAACTCCGTGGGGTATGCCGTCGCCGTCCACGGCATGCCGACGTCGGCCGCGCGGCTGGTGATCTTGTCGTTGCCCTCACCGGGCGTCGCGAGACCGGAGAGGTCGCCCTTCATGTCGGCGAGGAAGACCGGGACGCCCTGGTCGGACAGCTGCTCGGCCATGAGCTGCAGCGTCTTCGTCTTGCCGGTGCCCGTGGCGCCCGCGACGAGGCCGTGCCGGTTGAGCACGCTCAGCGGGATCTGCACCGGGGCGTCGGCGTGGGCCTGCCCGTCGACCACGGCGGCACCCAGCTTGAGCACGGCACCGTCGAACGCGTAGCCGGCGCGGATCTCGTCGATCTGGGTGGTGCCGCCCGTGCCGGGCGCTCCTGAGGCTGCAGTCTCGGTCACGCCTCGCACTCTAGCCGTCGGCCGTTCACCTTCGATGTCTATGCTGTCCCGGTGATTTTCAAGGCCGTCGGCGACTCCCGCCCGTACCCCGACCATGGACTAGAGACGACCAAGGACTGGTCGAACGTCCCACCCCGGGTGGTGCAGCTCGGCGAGCTCATCACGACCAAGAGCACGCTCGACCTGCGCGGCCTTCTCGCGGACGACTCGACGTTCTACGGCGACCTCTTTCCCGCACTGCGTCGAGTGGGAGGGCGAGCTCTACCTCGAGGACGGGTTGCACCGCGCTCTTCGCGCCGCGCTGCAGCAGAGACCTGTCCTTCACGCCCGAGTCCTCGTACTCTCCTGACACAGAGCCGCCCGATCACGGGGGCAGACGAACGAAGGAGCGTGGATGTCGGAGGTCGTTGACCAGGACGACCGCAGGTACCGGGTGCGACGTCAACGCCAATCGGCGATCGTCATCGCGGTCGTCCTGCTCGGTCTGGGCGGTGCGTTCTACTACGCGTCGACGTACTTCCGCGACACGGCCCCCAAGCCCACGCCGTGCACGACGGCGGCCCCCGTCGTGCCCCTCCAGCCGGCCGACGTCAGCCTCAACGTCTACAACTCGACCTCGCGCCGGGGGTTGGCCGCCGCGGTCGCCAAGACCGCGACGCAGCGCGGCTTCAAGGTCAAGGCGGTCGGCAACGACCCGGTGAAGGCGACGATCACGCAGGCCGCCCAGATCCGCTTCGGGTCCCGAGGGAGCCGCGTCGGCGCAGCTGGTCAAGAGCCACGTGCCACAGGCCGTGCTCGTCGACGACAAGCGGGAGGGCGACACCATCGACCTCGTGGTGGGCCAGGGATGGAAGAGCTTCGGCAAGGTGCCGGTCCTTCCGGCCCCCACCCAGACGCTGCGCCAGTGCCCGTCGGTGACGCCGGCGAACTGACCCGCACGTGAGGATGCCGTCCGGCGCGGACCGCGCCGGACGGCATACTCCCCACAGGGTGTCGGGTCAGCCGACCGCGGTGGCGGCCTTGACGAACTCGTTCGTGTAGGTCTTGGCCAGGTCGATGCTCTTGCCCTGGACCTTCGGGTTGAACTCGCCGAGGACCGCGAGACACGTCTTCGGGCCGTCCTCCGGCATGAGGCCGGTCGGGTTGAAGATGCCCTTCTCGCTGTTGAGGGCCTTGACGTACGCGTCCTTGCCGACACCCTTGTAGTACGCCGCCGGCATCTTGTCGGCGATGGCCGCCCCGTCGTGCTGCTGGATCCAGGCGAGGGTCGAGACGTACGCGTTGACGAGCTTCTGCACCGTCGCCTTGTTGCTGTTGACCCAGTCGGTCGGCATGTAGAGCGAGGTCGCAGGGTAGGTGCCGCCGAGTGCGGCCTTGGAGCCCTCGGCGGTGCGCATGTCGAGCAGGATGAAGGCCGTGCCATCTGAAACTGCTTGCGAGACAGTGGGTTCCGTGGTCATCCCGCAGTCGATCGCCTTCTGCTTCATCGCGGCGATGAAGGTCTGACCGGCGCCGACGCCGCGACGGGTCTCCTGCGAGGGGTCGACGCCGTTCTTCTTGCTGAGGTACTGGGTCAGGAAGTCGGTCGAGGAGCCCGTGTCGGTGATGCCGAGCGAGCGGCCCTTGAAGTCGGCCGGGCTCTTGACCGCGCCCTTGAGGTCGGTGCGGCACAGCTCGACCTCGCCGGGGATCTGGAGCATCGACACGACGGCTTCGGACGACTTGCCCTGCGCCTGCAGCGCGATGTTGTGGTCGTAGAACCCGCCGACGCCCTGCACCTGCCCGGCGAGCATGTTCTGCGTCGCGTCGCCGCCCGCGGGCTCGTCGACGAGGTTGACGTTGATCCCGGCCTTGGCGTAGTAGCCGAGCTGCTTGGCGAGCATGAAGGGCAGGTAGATCTGCTTGCTCATGCCGCCGACCATGATCGTCACGGTCGGGGCGCTCGCGTCGACGGTGGCGGCCCCGGCGCTGGTCGTGGAGCCCGACGCGTTGTTGGCGCAGGCGGCCATCGTGGTGGCGGCGAGGAAGGCGGCGCCTGCTGCGCCGATGCGCTTGGTGTTCATGGGAACTCTCCTTTGAGTCTGTTGCGTGATGGGGGCGTGGCTGAGGTGCTGGCTGAGGTGCTGGTGGGGTGCGCGGGCTACTCGACGGCCGCACCTCCATGGGTCTGCGGGGGACGCCAGCGCAGCAGGCGCCGCTCGAGGAGGGTGATGAGTGCCTCCGCCGTCAGGGCGATGACGGCGACGAGGACCATGCCGGCGAGCACCCCGTTCATGTCGAAGTTGTTCTGCGACGAGCGGATGAGCAGGCCGAGGCCCTGGTTGGCGCCCAGGATCTCGCCGACGAGGGCGCCGATGAGGGCGAAGCCGAAGCTGATGTGCAGGCTGGCGAGGATCCACGTGAAGGCCGAGGGGAGCACGACGTCGCGCGTCACCTGCCAGCGGGACGCACCGAGCAGGCGGGCGTTGGCGATGAGGTTGCGGTCGACCTCACGGGCGCCCTGGAAGGCGTTGAAGAACACGCCGAAGAAGACGAGGACGACGGCGAGGATGACCTTCGACTGGATGCCGAAGCCGAAGGCCACGGTGAAGATCGAGCCGAGGATGATGCGCGGGATCGAGTTGGCCGCCTTGAGGAACGGGGCGAAGAGCTCGGAGAGCACCCGGACCCGGCCGAGGGCGATGCCGCAGACGACGCCGAGGATCGAGCCGATGATGAAGCCGAGCACGGCCTCCTCGAGCGTGACGAGGATCTGGTCGGCCAACGACCCCTGGCTCGTGCCGACGGTGAACCAGTCGACGAGGTCGGCCCACACCCCCGTGGGCTCGCCCCAGAAGAACGGGTCGACGATCTTGGCGTTGACGCAGAGCTGCCAGCTGACGAGCAGGACGACGACGATGCCGAGCCGCATGCCGGCCAGCACGACGCGGCGGCGGTTCGCGCGGGCACGCGTGGAGGTCCGGTCGCGGCGCTGGGGACGCCGGCCGCTCGGGCGACGCCGGCCGCTCCCGCCGCTCCGGCGGGAACTGTGCGGCCGGGAGCGGTGAGGGATCCGTCGCTCTGGGTGGGGGTGTCGATCATGACGCCACCTCCGCCACTCGCGTCGTGCGGGCATACGCCTCGGCGACCTCGGCGCGCAGCGCCTCCCAGATCTGCTCGTAGAGGCGGGTGAAGCGCGGGTCGAAGCGGATCTCCTGGACGACCCGCGGTCGCGGCAGGTCGATCTCGAACTCCGCCTTGACCGTGCCGGGGCCGGCGGTGATGACGACGACCTTGTCGGCGAGGGCGATGGCCTCCTCGAGGTCGTGCGTCACGAAGACGACGGCCGGCTTGGTCTGGTCCCACAGGTGCAGCAGCTCGGTCGACATGATGGACCGGGTCTGCACGTCGAGCGCGCTGAAGGGCTCGTCCATGAGCAGGATGCGCGGCTGGTTGATGAGGGACTGTGCGAGGGCGACCCGCTTGCGCATCCCGCCCGACAGCTGGTGGGGGTAGCGGTCCTCGAAGCCGCTGAGGCCGACGCGGCGCAGCCAGTCGCGGGCCAGCTTGGCGGCCTCGGTGCGGCTCTGGCCGCGGTAGACCGGGCCGGCCGCGACGTTGTCGAGGACCGACCGCCACGGGAAGACGGCATCCTGCTGGAAGACGAACCCGGTGCCCGTGTCGATGCCCTGGACCGGCTCGCCGTGGACGAAGGCCTCCCCACGGGAGGGTCGCTCCAGCCCCGAGATGAGGGTGAGTGTCGTGGACTTGCCGCAGCCGGTCGGCCCGACGACGGCGCAGAACTGTCCGTCCTCGACCGTCAGCGACAGGTCCTGGATCGCGGTGTAGGTCCCGCCGTCCGCCGTGGCGAACTTCTTGGTGACGTTGCGTAGCTCGATGGCCGCCATTGGCCCCGCCCTTTCTCCTCGTTGAGTTGCGTCACCGTAGGAGCGGGCCGCGTCCGACCGGAATGCTTGTGATCGTTGGGGCCGATAGCCGCGATAGAGATGGTTTTGTGCAATCTGCTCAGCCATGCTTGGTGGCGACGCCGACGTCGGCGTCATCCGATCACGCGCCCCGACAGGGCGTGGGCGGGCAGGAGCGGAGGAGGCGTATGCCGCGACTGGGCAGGACGCTGGCCGCCCGGATCCTCCTGGCCGTGCTCGGGATCGTCGTGGTGACGCTCGCCGTCGGCTTCGCGCTCTTCGCGCGGCTGACGTCTCAGACCGCCGATGCGCACGCCATCGAGCAGGCCAGCGGGATCGCGGTGACCCTCGGCCGGGTGCCGCAGGTGGCCCGGGAGGTCGTGGACGGCGACCCGTCCCACGTGCTGCCGGCCCTCGGGTCGCAGGTGCGGGCCTCGACGGGCGCCTCCTACGTCGTCGTCATCGACCGCACGGGGCTGCGCTACTCACATCCCAACCCGGCCCTCGTCGGACAGCGCATCGAGGAGCCCGTGGTGGCCCTCGACGGGCAGGTGCACACGGGCATCGACGAGGGGAGCCTCGGTCGCTCCGCCAACGCCCGGGCTCCCATCGTCGACGCGTCGGGGCGCAGCGTGGGCGAGGTGTCCGTCGGCATCCTCGAGTCCGAGGTCGGGGTCCGGATGACGGCAGAGGTGCTCGACATCGCCCTCTATGCGGCGGTCGCCCTCGCCCTCGGCGTGGCGGCCTCGCTCCTGCTCGCCCGGGCCATCAAGCGGGTGACGTTCGGCGTCGAGCCGGCCGAGATCGTCGCGCTGGTGCAGGAGCGCGAGGCGATGCTGCACGGCATACGGGAAGGGGTGCTGGCCGTCGACGCCAAGGGCGCCATCAACGTGCTCAACGACGAGGCGCGGCGGCTGCTCGGCATCGAGTCGGTCGGCCTCGGCCAGCGGGTCGAGGACGTCGTCCCCGACGGCCGGCTGCGCAGGGTCATCACCGGTGAGGTCGGCGGCGTCGACGTCGTCGCGGTCACAGACGAGCACCTGCTCGTGCTGAACCGGATGCCGGTGCTCGTCGGCGGGCGCAACGCAGGCTGGGTCGTGACGATCCGCGACCGCACCGAGCTCGAGGCGCTGATGCGCCAGCTCGACTCGATGGAGGGGCTCTCCACGGCGCTGCGCGCGCAGGAGCACGAGTTCTCCAACCGCCTGCACGTGCTGTCGGTCCTGCTCGAGCTCGGCGAGGTCGACGAGGCCACCCGCTACAGCCGCGAGCTCCAGGCGGAGACGGCCCTCGTCAGCGAGGAGATCCGGGCCCGCGTCGGATCACCCGTCGTGGCGGCCCTGCTGCTCGCCAAGACGACCATCGCCGCGGAGCGGGACGTGGTCGTGCGCCTGGACCCGGCGAGCCGGCTCGAGGCGGGACGCGACGAGCACCTCCCCCTCGTGTCGGTGCTCGGCAACCTCATCGACAACGCCGTCGACGCGGTGGCCGACGACCCCCGGACCTCGGGCACGCATCCCCGAGGCGAGGTGGTCGTCCGCCTCACCTGCTCCGACGACGCCCTCGTGCTGACCGTGACCGACACCGGCCCGGGAATCCCGGACGAACGGCTGGCCGACGTCTTCCTCGACGGCTACTCGACGAAGCAGCCCCGAGGTGCCATGCGTCGAGGGGTGGGGCTCGCCCTCGTGCACCGGCTGGTCACAAGAGCCGGTGGCACGATCGAGGCGAGCTCACCCGCCGGCGCGCGCTTCGAGGTCCACCTGCCGCTACGGGTCCGTCAAGGAGTGTCATGATCCGCGTCCTCGTCGTCGACGACGACTACCACGTCGCGCGCGCCCACGCGCTCAGCGTCGCCCGGGTGCCGGGCTTCTCGGTCGTCGGGGAGGCGCACACCGGCGCCGAGGCTCGCGAGCTGGTCGCGGCGACCGAGCCCGACCTGCTCCTGCTCGACATGTACCTGCCGGACTTCAACGGGCTCGACCTCGTGCGGCAGATCGCCGCCTCCGGTGCGCAGGTGCCCGACTTCCTGCTCGTCACCGCGGCCCGCGACATCGACTCGGTGCGCACCGCGATGCAGCTGGGGGCCTTCTACTACCTGGTCAAACCCTTCAGCTTCGCCGCGCTGCGCGAGCAGCTCGAGGGCTACCGAGCGTGGGCCGAGCGCATCGACCGGGCGCCCGAGGCCGACCAGCACGTCGTCGACGTGCTCTACGGCCTCCGGGGCGCCCCGCCCCGGCGCGCCACGGCGACCCATGCCCTGCAGCCGACGATGGCGCGCGTCCTCGAGATCGTCACGGCGGCGCAGGCGCCTGTGGGGGCGGCCGAGGTCGCGGAGATCCTCGGTGCGAGCCGCCCGACGGCGCAGCGCTACCTGGCCGGGCTCGTCAAGAAGCAGCTGATCGACCTCGACCTCGCCTACGGCTCGACGGGGCGCCCCGAGCACCGCTACGTGCCCCGCCGCGCTGACCGCGGCTGACCCGCGGCACTGGGGTGCAGGGTTGCCGTCGAACGCGTAGGTGAGGCCAGGCGCCAGTGCTGGGGTCAGAGCTGGACCATCGTGGCGACCATGAGCGCCTTGATGGTGTGCATCCGGTTCTCCGCCTGGTCGAAGACGACCGACGCGTCGGACTCGAAGACGTCGTCGGTGACCTCGAGCTCCTTGAGCCCGAACTGCTCGTGCACGTCCATGCCGACCGCCGTCTCGAGGTCGTGGAAGGCCGGGAGGCAGTGCATGAACTTGACCTGCGGATTGCCCGTCAGCGCAAGGAGATCCGCGTTGACCTGGTAGGGCGTGAGCAGCTCGATGCGCTCGGCCCACACCTCCTTGGGCTCGCCCATCGACACCCACACGTCGGTGTGCACGAAGTCGACACCGCGGACGCCCTCGGCCACGTCCTCGGTGAGCGTGACGCGCGCGCCGGTCTCGGCGGCATACCTCCTCGCGATGGCGACGACGGAGTCGGCGGGCCACAGGGAGCGGGGGGCGACGATGCGCACGTCCATGCCGAGGATGGCGCCGGTGACGAGCAGCGAGTTGCCCATGTTGAAGCGGGCGTCGCCGACGTAGGCGTAGGCGATCTGCTCGTCGGGCTTGCCGGCGTGCTCCCGCATCGTCAGCGCGTCGCAGAGCGACTGCGTCGGGTGCCAGTCGTCGGTGAGGCCGTTCCACACGGGGACGCCGGCGAAGGCGCCGAGCGTCTCGATGACGTCGTGGCCCGAGCCGCGGTACTCGATGCCGTCGTAGAAGCGGCCGAGCACGCGCGCGGTGTCCTTCGCCGACTCCTTGTGGCCCATCTGCGAGCCGATCGGGTCGAGGTAGGTCGTGCTCGCGCCCTGGTCGGCCGCAGCCACCTCGAAGGCGCAGCGGGTGCGGGTCGAGGTCTTCGCGAAGAGCAGGGCGATGTTCTTGCCGGCCAGGCGTCGCTCCTCGCGGCCCTCCCGCTTGGCGGCCTTGAGCTCGGCGGCGAGGTCGAGCAGCGCCCGGAACTCGTCGGGCGTCAGGTCGATCTCCTTGAGCAGGTTGCGGCGGTGGAGTGCGGCGAGCGACATGCCAGTGATGGTTTCAGGCGTCGTCGTCGTGGGGCAATCCGGTCTCAGGCCCTCGGGCGTCGGCGGAGCAGCCCGAGGTGCCGGCGGAGCCGTTCGAGCAGGGCGCGGGCCTGGAGCGGCACGAGCACGCGGGGCCCCTCGCCGACGCAGAAGACGACGTCGTCGAAGCGGTGGATGCCGGGGCGGTGGGCCACCGTCCTGAAGGCGTCGCGGACCGCGCGCAGCTGATCGACCGTCATGAAGGGCGACGGCTCGTCGGGCTGGTAGCGCGCGCCGAGCGGGTAGTCGCGCCCGGGGGTGCGCGTCATCTCGACGTGGCAGCCGAGCACGTGCTCGACGTCGCGCTCGTCGGCGAAGGTGACGAGCCGGTCGAGCGTTGCGAGGAGGGCGGTGGGGTCGTCGACGTAGATGCGACCGGGATAGACCGTGTCGCCCGTGTGGAGCAGCCCGGTCATCGGGTCATGGACCGCGATCGAGGCCGCCTGGTGGCCCGGGATGCCGAAGACCTCGACGGGGCGGCCGCCGAGGTCGAGTGTCACGACCTCGGCGGGCCAGCCGGTGATCCGGAAGAAGGCACGCACGGCGTCGACGTCGTGACCGACGACCGTCGTGTGTGGACGGTCGGCGAAGGCCGCGTCACCCGCGACGTGGTCGCCGTGGCCGTGGGTGTGCGCGACGACGAGGTCGTATGCGTCGGGCGAGCTGCGCGTGGACCGCCAGTCGGCGACGAGCCGGTCGACCGCCTCGCGCAGCACGGTGCCGTCGACAGCGCCCGTGTCGAGCAGCAGGGCGCGGCGCTCGCCGAGGAGCAGCAGGATGAACGGCGCCTCGAAGGTGACGTCCTTGCTCTGCCGGACGAGGACGGTGCCGGGGGCAAGGTGGTGGACCTGCAGGGGCGGATCGACGAGTCCGCGCGGCGAGGGAGAGCCGTGGATCCAGTGGACGTCGGTGTCGATCGGCACGAGGTCAGGACGCGGCATGCGGGCGAGTGTGCTCCGGTCAGCGTCGTCGCGCACACCGATTTCATGTGCGGGGTGCGCCTCGGGTAGCCTGCCCGACGGAGGATTCGCATAGTGGCCTAGTGCGCACGATTGGAAATCGTGTTGGGATAAAACCCTCGGGGGTTCAAATCCCCCATCCTCCGCCACGAGGCAGTTGGCCCCGCCGCGCCCAGCGCAGCGGGGCCATCTGCGTCTGCCCCTCCCGGATGATCCGAGGAGCCCCGGAAGGCGGGCGACGGATGTCGGTGCGGCACGGCAGACTGCCCCGGTGAGCTCCACCAGCCCTGCCCCGTCCCGTCCGCGGCTGTCCTCGTTCTGGCACGACCTGCCGCGCGAGGGCAAGCTGCTCATCTCGACCGTCGTCTTCCAGTCGATCGGCACGGGCCTCGTCCTGCCGTTCATGGTCGTCTACCTCCACGAGGTGCGCGGGATCCCGCTCGAGACGGTGGGTCTGCTGCTGGCGCTCCAGGCCGGCGTGGGCATCGTGCTCGTCACACCGGCCGGGGCGCTCATCGACCGGATCGGGCCGCGTCGGGTCTACGCGAGCAGCCTCGTCGCGCTGCTCGTCGCCGACGTCCTGCTGGCGCTCGCGACGACCACCGGTCAGGCGGCGGTGGCGCTCGTGCTCATGGGCTACGGCTTCGGCATCGTGTGGCCGGCGTCGAGCGCGCTCATCGGCAACCTCATCCCGACCGAGCAGCGCCAGCGCTACTTCGGCATCAACTTCACGCTGCTCAACCTCGGCATCGGCATCGGCGGGATCGTCGGTGGCCGCTTCGTGGACGTGTCGCGGCCGGGCACGTTCGTCACGATCTACCTGCTCGACGCGCTCAGCTACCTGCCGGCGCTCGTCATCCTGCTC
The DNA here is from genome assembly GCA_963849965.1 of uncultured Actinomycetota bacterium. Classification (GTDB taxonomy): domain Bacteria; phylum Actinomycetota; class Actinomycetes; order Actinomycetales; family Dermatophilaceae; genus Terrabacter. The sequence continues at coordinate 14,060 of CAWKJV010000022.1, forward strand.
GTCCCGCTGCGGCACGCCCGCGACCGGCGTGGAGCGGCCCGCCGACGGCGGGCTCCGGGAAGGTCTCCTACCTGACGCTGCTGCGCGACCCCCGGCTGCGGGCGCTGCTGCTCCTCGTCGCGGTCGCGGCCCTCGTCAGCTACCCGCAGCTCAACGCCGGGATGCCGGCCTACGCGCGGGCCGAGGGGCAGATCTCGACCGAGGGCCTGGGCTACGCCTTCGCCGCCAACACCGTCGTCATCGTCGTGCTCCAGCTCTTCGTGCTGCAGCGCATCGAGGGGAAGCGCCGCACCCGCGTCACCGTCGTCATGGCCCTCACGTGGATGGTGGCGTGGTCCCTGCTCGGGGCGACGTCACTCGTGCCCGGCACCGTCGACGGCGACGGTCCTGCTGGCCGCGTGCGCCGGGGTCTTCGGTCTCGGCGAGACGATGCTCCAGCCGACGAGCGCCGCGATGGTCAACGACCTCGCGCCCGACCACCTGCGCGGCCGCTACAACGCGCTCAGCTCGCTGATGTTCTCGGTGGCCTTCGTCGTCGGACCGGTCGTCTCGAGCGTCCTCGTCGGCCGCGACCTGGGCCTGGTCTACGTCGGTTTCCTCGTCGGCGGGTGCGCGGTGCTCGCCGTCATCGCCCTCGTCGTGGAGCGGCACCTGCCGCCGCACGTCAACGGGGTGCGCGAGGCGGAGCCGGTGGCCGTCGCACGGCCGGCCACGGCGGACAGGGCGATTTCCGGCTGACGTCGGCTGCGGCATACACTGGCCGTCGGCACCCCGCGTGGTGGTACCTCTCCGAACTCCCCCAGGGCAGGAATGCAGCAAGGGTAGGAGAGCTCTTCCAGGTACGCGGGGTGTCTTCTTTTCCGTCTTGGCGCGGCGGTGGATCAGCGTGGGGGAGCGGTGGTCGTGCCGACCCGGAGCTCCACGGGCTGGGTGACGCTGCGGGGTCTCGTGCCGTCGAGCCGCTCTGCGCACGAGCGTGCCGAGGATGCGGCCCTTCTCCCGGCCGTGCTGGTCCATCGTCGTCAGCCGGTGGGGGAGCCACGGCAGGTCGACGCCGTCGAAACCGGTGACGCTGAGGTCCTCCGGGACGCGCAGGCCGAGCTCCTCCGCGGCGAGGATGACGCCGGCCGCGATGACGTCGGACTGGGCGACGACGGCTGTCGGCCGCTCCGGCTCCGGTACGTCGAGCAGGGCGCGGCCTGCGATCGTCCCGCCCTCGAACGACGACCCGTCGCCGGTCTGGACGGCCGGGGCGTCCGGCCCGAAGACGTCGCGGAAGCCGAGCAGGCGACCGACGCTCGGCACGTGCGCCTCGCCGGGCTGCACCTCGTCGTCGGGGACGGGACCCGCCGTGCTCGTCGGGAGCATCGGCATGGCGACGTGGGCCACCCGGCGGTGCCCGAGCGAGTGGACGTGCTCGGCGATGGCGCGCCCGGCCGCGCGCTCGTCGATGCGCACCTGGGTGATCCGGCGGTCGCTCGGGACGCCGGTGCTGAACATCGGTATGCCGCGTGCGGCGAGGTGCTCGACCGCGGGGTTCTCGCCCGGGCCGCAGAGCGAGAAGACGACGGCATCGAGAGCGAGCGGGGCGAGCTGCGGCACGACGGACTCTCCGGCACCTCGGGGCTGCCCGATGAGCAGCATGCCGGTGGGCACCGCCTCGAGCACCTCGGCCAGGCCGTCGAGCACGGCGATGGCGAAGGGGTCACGGAACGCCATGCGCAGACGGCCCTCGACGAGGACGCCGATCGCGCCCGACCGGCCCTGGCGCAGCGACGACGCGAGCGGGTTGGGCCCGGTGAAGCCGAGCTCTGCGGCGGCCGCTCTGACGCGCTCGCCGGTGGCTCCGGCGACCGGACCCTTGCCGCTGAAGACGAGCGAGGCCGTCGACACCGACACTCCGGCGCGCTCGGCGACATCGCGGAGCGTCGGACGGGCTTGACCTCGGGCAACCATGGGAGGCATGCTATCGAAACGTTTCGAGTCGAATCGATTCGAAGCGCTTTCGAGAACCCATCCATCGATCGATCGTCCGACCGCCGTCGACGTGGCGCGCCGCACCGGCTGTGTGCAGGCGGCCCGCCCCGCCCGGCTGTCGTGCCTGAGAGGCTTGAGTCATGTCCGTCGTCAGCGCTCCGCCGGCCACCACCGTCCGCGCGGCCCGCACCGCCGTCTTCGCGGCCTTCGCCATCAACGGGGCGGCCTTCGCGGCGTTCGCCTCGCGGGTCCCGGACATCAAGCACGGGCTCGGGCTCTCGGCCGGGGCGCTCGGGCTGACCCTGCTGGCCGCCTCCCTCGGCTCCGTCATCGGGCTGCCGCTCTCGGGCTGGATCGTCCACCGCCTCGGCGCGGCCCGCACCCTGATGGGCGCCGCGATCATCCAGAGCGTCGGCCTCGTCGGGGTGGGCATCGGCGTCGACGTCGTCGGCAACCGGGCGGTCGTCATGGGCGGTCTCGTGCTCGTCGGCATCGGCACCGGCGTCTTCGACGTGGCGATGAACCTCGAGGGCGCCGAGGTCGAGCGCTTCCTCGGCCGCGCGATCATGCCGCACTTCCATGCCGCCTTCAGCGGCGGCACGGTCGTCAGCGCGCTCATCGGCGCCGGGCTGTCGTTCCTGCACGTGCCGGTCGCCGCGCACCTCCTCGGCGTCGTCGTGCTGCTCCTCGCTCGTGACCCCGTGGTTCCTGCGGGCGTTCCTGCCCCGATCGGTGGAGACGGACGAGACCGGCGCCGAGGTGCGCTCCGAGGCCGGCATCGGTGCGGCCTGGCGCGAGCCGCGCACGCTGCTCATCGGCGTCGTCGTCCTCGCAGCCGCCTTCACCGAGGGCACGGCCAACGACTGGGTCGCGGTCGCGCTCTCGGACGGCTACGGCCTCGAGCGCTGGGTCGGCGTCGTGGGCTTCGCGGTCTTCCTGACCGCGATGACCGCCGGGCGCCTGCTCGGCACGCGCGTCCTCGACCGGCGCGGCCGCGTGCCGGTGCTCCGGGTCCTGTTCGTCTCGGCCGTCGTCGGCTGCGTGCTCGTCGTCTTCGGCGGCCCGGTGCTCGCCTTCGTCGGTGCGGCGATCTGGGGTGTCGGTGCGAGCCTCGGCTTCCCGGTGGGGATGAGCGCCGCGGCCGACGACCCGAGGCGCGCCGCGGCCCGGATGAGCGTCGTCTCGACGATCGGCTACACCGCGTTCCTCGCCGGCCCGCCGCTGCTCGGCTTCCTCGGCGACCACGTCGGCGTGCTGCACTCGCTGCTCGTCGTCGGCGCCATGGCGATCGTCGCCCTCGTGGCCATCCCCGCCGTCCGCGAGCCCGAGCGCGCCACCGCCCCGGCTGGCCCACCGAGCCTGACGATCGGTGGGCGACCGGGGTGGGGATCAGAAGTACTCGGTGATGAAGGGCTGACACGCGAAGACGGCGTCGAGGGCCGCGTCAGCCTCGGAGGTGCCGCCCGTGGCGAGCCCGGCCTGGCGCAGGCGCGACACGGACCATCCGCACCACAGCGCCGACAGCCCGCGGGCCTCGACCCGGAGCACGCCACCTGCCGGGCCCGTCGGGCCCGTCGGCGCGGGTGGCGGTGCCGCGGCCAGCTGACACCGCCAGCGTCCACCGGCCGGAGTTCGCCGGGGCCTCGGCGTCCTCGACGAGAAGGTCCACCTCGACCGAGCTGTGCGGGCCGAAGCCCCGGCCGCCGAACGCGGCCGCGAGGTCCACGACCCGCCCCATCCACGGGACCTGTCGCACCTCCGTGGCCGGCAGCCCGCCGAGCACGAGCGTGACCGGGTCCCGTGGGTCGAGGTAGGTGTGCACCGTCGGCGCGGCCGACGATCCCGACCCGACGACACCCCACAGGGTCGCCGCGGCCTCCGGCGTCGTGGCGACGAGGTGCTCGACCGTGACGGCCTGCTCGGACAGGTCGTAGAGGACGAAACCGCCGTCGACGGCGTACGCGATGAGCTCGTCCCGCTCGAGCGTCCCCTCGAGCGCCTCGACCGACGGCACCATCGGTCCGCTGGCCCCGTGCCGAGCACTCGCCGCACGGGCCAGCTCGTGCATCCACTGCGCGTCGGCGCGGGTCGCCGGCCGGAGTCCGCCCGACCCGCCCTGCCCGGCGCGCGGAGGTGCCGAGGTCGCGAAGGAGGTGGGCGGCATACGTCGTCCGCGTCTGTACGCCGCCGATCTCGTAGCCGGAGCGGCGGTACAGGGTGGCCGTCGTCGGGAAGAGGCACGACACGACGTCGCCGAGCTCGCCCATCCGGGTGATCAGGGCGCGGGTCAGGGTCGTCGCGACGCCGCGGCCGCGGGCGCTCGGCTCGACGTAGACGCCGGCGACGCCGCCCATCCGCAGGTGCCGTCCGCCCCAGGCCTGCTCGTAGGGCCGGATGCGACCCGCACCGAGGACGGTGCCGGAGTCGTCGACGACGGCGATCATCCGGCCGCCGAGCGTCTCGGCAGAGACCCGTTGCCACCAGACGTCACCACCGGTGCCGAGCGGCCCGAAGGACCGGTTGCGGATCGCCAGGACGGCGGGGAGGTCGGCGTCGACGACGTCGCGCGTGCGCAGCTCGCTCATGGCCCGAACCTAACGACTGGCCGAGACCGAGGGCGACCGGGTTGTCGGTCAGGCCCGGTGGAGGTAGGTGAGGCGACGGACCTTCGAGACCGCCCAGGCGAGGACGGCGTAGACGAGCCAGCTCACGACCGAGAGCCACGTGTAGTTGCCGGCCTTGGTCAGCACCGCGACGATCGAGCCGAGCAGGACGACGGTCAGGGCCGGCACGGCATACCAGACCGCCACCATCTGGGGACGGAGCACGAAGGTCGGGGAGCCGCGGAACGCCGCCAGCACGTTGCCCGCGACGACGAGCACGAGGACGAGCCACAGCGACAGCGGGGCGCTGACCGGCAGCGAGCCGAGCGCCGCCGCGACGCCGACCCAGCCGCCGAGGACGACGACCGTGAGCGCGGTCGGCACCGTCACGTGGGCGACGGCCTCGGTGACCTCGCCGGTGCCGAGGAGCGAGGGCGTGCCGACGTTGTCGGCCTGCAGGCGCAGGCCCTCGGCCCAGGCGCCGAAGCCGAGGTAGAGGGGCAGCAGGCCGATCGTCGCCGCGATGCTCGGGGCGGCCGGCTGCGTGAACGCCCACGTGACGATCGCGCCGCCGAGGACGGTCAGGCCCAGGCCCGAGAGGAAGGCTCCCGGGGTGCGCCGCAGGCCGAGGACGTCGCGCCGCACCAGCACACCGAACGGACGGCCCGGGCGCAGTCGCGCGGAGCGGCCGTGGCGGACGGGTCGGGTCAGGGCGAGCCGCGCCGTGCGGAGGTTGCCGGTGAGGGCCGACCCCGCCATCGTCGAGGTGTTGGCCGAGTGGGCGCGCAGCGACTCGGCGTGCAGCTCCCGGAGGGCGTCGGGCACGCGCCACAACAGGCTGAGGCCGCGGTCGGGTCCGGGCCACGAGCGGACCTGCGACCACAGCCAGAGGCGCGTCGCGAGGATCCCGAGCGCGGTGCCGATCACCGTCGTCACGAGAATCGTGCACGACGCCGGCGAGGTGGGCGAAGGCCAGACCGGCCCCGACGGTCAGCCCGCTGAGCGCGCCGACGAAGAGGCCGCCGACCGCGGCGTAGCGCCACCACCGGCGCAGCGCCAGGGCCCGGTCGAGCGGGACGGGCAGCACGAGGTCGATCCACGGCATGGGTGGGACCACCGGCCCGCGGAAGCGCCCGGCGAAGACGACGGCGCCGAGCAGGGCCGCCACCGAGGCGACGAGGAGGGCGATGGCCACCGGGGAGCGCAGCTGCTCCCCGAGCGAGCTCGCGTCGGACGTGCGGAAGACCGCCTGGACGATCGGCAGGCCGTAGACGAGGGCGCCGAGGAAGAGGACGTAGCCGGCATACAACCCCTGCTGCCGGGCCTTGCGCGCGGCGTCGCCGCCGATGACCCAGTCGGCCTGGCCGAGCAGGTCGTGGTCGTCGTAGTCGACCTCGGTCGCGGCCGGGACCTGTGCCGCCGGGTCGTATGCCGTGTGGCGCGGCGGTGCCTCGGGTGCGGGTGCGGGTGTCGGTGGGTGCCGGCTTCTTGCGCTTGCTCATCGCCGCGTCCCCGGTCAGCGCGCCGGCACGACGTCGACGACGCGGGTCGCGAGCCTGGTCGTCAGCTCCGGGTCGTGGCAGGCCATGACGACGGTGCAGCCGGACTCGGTGCGCTCGCTGATCAGGTCCGCGACCACCTGGCGCTTGCCGGTGTCGAGGCGCTGCTCCGGCTCGTCGAGCAGCACGACGCTCGCCGGCCGCGAGAAGGTCAGGGCGAGGCGGAAGAGCTGCTCCTGTCCCGACGAGAGCTCGTGGGGGAAGCGGTCGTCGAGGTGCGCGATGCCGAGGCGGTCGAGCAGGGCGAGGCTGCGGTCGTCGGACGTGGCCGGCTCGCCGCCCCACGTCGAGTCGATGAGGACGAGGTGGTCGACGAGCGTGAGGTCGCGATAGGTCGTCGGGGCGCCGAGCAGGGCCGCGACGGCAGCGCGCACGGCTCGGTCGCGCTCGTCGGCCTCGCGGCCGCCGATGGTCGCGGTGCCGGTGCTCGGCACGAGCAGGCCGCCGATGATCCGCAGCAGCGTCGTCTTGCCCGAACCGTTGGGGCCGCGGAGGACGATGCACTCGCCCGGGTCGGCACTGACATCGGTCGGGAGCAGCAGGGTCGTCTCGTCGATCGTCTTGCCGACGCCCTCCGCACGGACCTCACCGGTCAGCACTGCGACCGCACCCATCTGCACCCATCCCTTCGCTGGCCCTGTCGCGCTGTCGGAAGCCACCGTATGCCGCTTGGCTCCGAACGCGCTGATCGGCCGAGAGCAGTCAGCCCTGCGGATTGACGGGCGGTCCCAGGAGGAGGGCGACGCCGGTCAGGGCGAGGACCGCGACGGCGCCCACGGCGACGGCGACCATGGGACGCGCGAGGAGGGTCGCGACGACCGCTCGGCGGGGTTGGTCGGCGTCTCCCCGTCGCGCCCCAGACGCCAGCCGCCCTCGAGGCGCCCGCGCCGCTCGAGTCGACGCTCCCACCAGACGGTGAGGAACGGCGGCACGGCGCTGAGCAGCCCGAGCAGGCCCTCGCGGGCCGTCCAGCGCTGGTTGACCCAGAGCAGGACCGTGACGAGGCAGAAGGCGATGAAGACGACGCCGTGCGCGAGCCCGAAGACCTTGACGCCGAGTTCGGTCGTGCGCGTGACGTACTTGAGGACCATTCCGAGCAGGAGCAGCGCCCACGTCACCACCTCCGCGAGGGCGATCCGGCGATAGAGGGTGCGAGGGGTCATGCGGCTGTCTCCTACGTCGTGTCGTACTCGAGCCGCCCAGTATGCCAAGCCGCGCGGCTCCCTCTCGACCAGCCAGAACTCGGCCCCCGGTCGGGAGGGTCACTGGCGCGCCGGGAGAGGGTGAGGGCGAAGTCGTCGTCGGGGTCGGTCCACGTGCGCTCGACGGTGAAGCCGGCCGCGGCCAGCTCGTCACACAGGCTCTCGGGGCGGAACTTCGTCGAGATCTCGACGCGGATCTCCTCACCGTGCGCCAGCTCGAACGTCAGGTCGGCGCCGGGGATGGTGACGCGCTGCGGCATGTCGGCCCGCAGCCGCAGGTCCATCCGCTCCTGACGCGGGTCCCAGAAGGGCACGTAGGAGAAGGCGTCGATGTCGAAGTCGGCCCCGAGCTCACGGTTGAGCACGTGGAGGCAGTTGGTGACGAAGGCGGCGGTCACCCCCCGGGTGTCGTCGTAGGCGGAGATGAGCCGGTCGGTGCTCTTGACGAGGTCGGTGCCGAGCAGGAACCAGTCACCCGGCTCGAGACTGTCGTGGAGTGCCCCGAGGAAGGCCGCCCGCTCCTCGACGTAGAAGTTGCCGATGGTCCCGCCGAGGAAGGCGACCAGGCGACGACCTCCGCGTGGAAGATGGCCGAGGTGGAGGGTGAAGTCGCCGACGAGCGCCTCGACCTGCAGCGCGGGGTAGCGCTCGGCCAGCATGACGGCCGCGTCGCGCAGCGTCTGCTCGGAGACGTCGACCGGCACGAAGCGCTCGAGCCTGCCGACGGCTGCGAACGCATCGAGCAGGGTGCGGGTCTTGTCGCTCGTGCCGCTGCCGAGCTCGACGAAGGTCGTGGCGTCGCACGCGGTCACGATGCCGACGGCGTGGTCGCGCAGGATCGCCCGCTCGCGCTCGGTCGGGTAGTACTCCGGCAGCCGGGTGATCTGGTCGAAGAGCTCGGAGCCGACGTCGTCGTAGAGCCACTTCGGCGACAGCGAGCGCGGCTGCGAGCCGAGGCCGCGCCGGACGTCGTCGACGAGGGCCCCGGAGGCCCAGTCGGGGTCGAGGGCAACGGTCACGACCGGCTCAGGAGCGGTCACGAGCGGACACCCCCGTCGGCGAGGCGGACCCCGGACAGGGCCCAGCGCGAGCCGGGCGGGAAGAAGTTGCGATAGGACAGTCGCGCGTGGCCCGGGGGCGTCAGGGCGCAGCCGCCGCGCAGGACCATCTGACCCGACATGAACTTGCCGTTGTACTCGCCGATGGCGCCTGCGGGCGGGTGGTATCCGGGGTAGGCGAGGTAGGCCGAGCTCGTCCACTCCCAGCAGTCGCCGTAGACCTGGCGCAGGTGCCCGGTCGGCGGCCCGGCCGGCCGTGGGTGGAACGTCTCGGTGTCGGCGAGGTTGCCGCCGGCGGTCGACGCCTCGGCCTGCCCGTCCGCCACGACGGCGTGCTCCCACTCGCCCTCGGTGGGCAGTCGCTTGCCGGCCCAGGTGGCGTAGGCGTCGGCCTCGTAGTGGCTGACGTGGCTCACCGGCAGTCCCGGGTCTACCGGGCGGGTGCCGCTCAGCGTGTGCTCGAACCACACGCCGTCCACCTCGCGCCAGTAGAACGGCGCCCGCCAGCCCTCCCCGCGCACCCTGGCCCAGCCGTCGGAGAGCCACAGCTCGTGCCGCTCGTAGCCGCGGTCGGCCATGAACTCCAGCCACTCGCCGTTCGTCACGAGCCGGTCGGCGAGGCGGTAGGGCTCGAGCCACTGCTGGTGCAGCGGCAGCTCGTTGTCGAAGCTGAACCCGCCGCCCCGGTGACCGACCTCGACGAGGCCGCCCTCGACGTCGACCCAGCCCAGCGGGTCCGGGTCGGACGACGTGAGGGGCGTGCCGGCATACGACGGCTGGAGGGGGTTGACGGACAGCACGTGCTTGATGTCCATGAGCAGCAGCTCCTGGTGCTGCTGCTCGTGGTGGAAGCCGAGCTCGATGGTCGGGCTCAGCTTCTGGAGCGAGCCACCGTCGAGGGTGCTCACGAGGTCGCGCACGCGGGCGTCGACGTCGGCGCGGTAGAGGCCGACGTCGTGGGCGCCGGGCCGGGTGATGAAGCCACGCTCGGCGCGGGCGTAGCGCGGCCCGACGCCCTCGTAGTAGCTGTTGAAGAGGAACCAGTACTGGTCCTGGTAGGGCCTGAAGGACGGCTCGTTGTCGGCGAGCACGAACGTCTCGAAGAACCACGTCACGTGCGCGCGGTGCCACTTCGTCGGCGACACGTCCGGCATGGACTGGACGGTCTGGTCCTCGGGTGAGAGCGGGGCGGCGAGCGCCTCGGTGTGGGCTCTCACCTCGTCGTAGCGTGCGACGAGCGCGTCGGCGTCCCACGATCGTGGGTCGGGTCGGGCATGGTGTCCTCCTCCGTCCGGCCGCTGCGTGGTTCGCTCGACGGGCCGGTGCATCGACCCTAGGCACACCTGCCGACGGCCGCCCTCGGAACGTCACACCGTCAGCTGCTGTTCACCCTTTCGCCCCCCGGTGTGGCGGCCCTTCGGTCGGCGTTCCCGGCGTCGGTCGTGGCGGTTAGGGTTTCGGGCATGGCCACCGCCCTGTACCGCCGCTATCGGCCCGAGAGCTTCGCCGACGTCATCGGCCAGGAGCACGTGACGGAGCCGCTCATGCAGGCGCTGCGCACGGGCCGGGTCAACCACGCCTACCTCTTCAGCGGTCCGCGCGGCTGCGGCAAGACGACGAGCGCGCGCATCCTCGCGCGCTGCCTCAACTGCGAGCAGGGGCCGACGCCGATCCCGTGCGGCACGTGCGACTCGTGCGTGGCGCTCGCGCGTGGCGGGTCGGGGTCGCGTCGACGTCATCGAGATCGACGCCGCGAGCCACGGTGGCGTCGACGACGCGCGTGACCTGCGCGAGCGGGCGAGCTACGGCCCGGCGCAGAGCCGCTTCAAGATCTACATCATCGACGAGGCGCACATGGTGACGCCGCAGGGCTTCAACGCGCTGCTCAAGATCGTCGAGGAGCCGCCGGAGCACGTGAAGTTCGTCTTCGCGACGACCGAGCCCGAGAAGGTCATCGGCACCATCCGCTCCCGGACGCACCACTACCCGTTCCGGCTCGTGCCGCCGGCCAAGCTCACGCGCCTACATGGAGCGGCTGCTCGAGGCCGAGCACGTCGCGACCGCAGCCCGGCGTGCTCAGCTTCGTCACGCGCGCCGGCGGCGGCTCGGTGCGTGACTCGCTGTCGGTGCTCGACCAGCTCATCGCCGGCTCGGGTCCCGAGGGCCTGACCTACGACGGCGCCGTGTCGCTGCTCGGCTTCACCGACGGCGAGCTGCTCGACAGCACCGTCGACGCGCTGGCGGCCGGCGACGGCGCCGCCACCTTCCGCCAGATCGACAAGGTCATCGAGTCGGGCCACGACCCGCGCCGTTTCGTCGAGGACCTCCTCGAGCGGCTGCGCGACCTCATCATCGTCGCGGCGATCCCCGAGGGCGCCGGGCAGGTGCTGCGCGGCGTGCCCGAGGACCAGCTCGAGCGCATGCGCGTGCAGCAGGCGGCGCTTCGGCCCGGGTGCGCTCTCGCGGGCGGCCGACATCGTCAACACCGGCCTCACCGAGATGACCGGCGCCACGGCGCCGCGGCTGCAGCTCGAGCTGATCTGCGCGCGCATCCTGCTGCCCGGCCGCCTCCGGCGAGCAGGGGTATGCCGCCCGCCTCGACCGTCTCGAGCGTCGCCTCGACGTCGGGGGAGTCCCGACCGCTGCCCGAGGGGACGCGCCAGCCGCTCCTGGCGGGTCGCCGTCGACGGCGGGGGCGGCGGCAGTCGCTGCTCCGCCGCGCACGGTCTCGGACTACACGCCCCCGTCGAGCGGAGGCGGTCCGGGTGCCTCGCACGCCGCCGGTGGCATGGGTGGTGGCGGTCGCAGCTCGGGCATCGAGACCGCAGGCGGGTCGTCCGGTCCGGCGTCGGGTCCGGGCCCCGGCGATGCGGGGCGCGTCGACGCGGCGCGCGCCGAGGTCGGTGCGCCACCCGTGATGACTCCGGGCGAGTCGGTCGGTGGCCCGTCGTCCGTCGTCGAGCCGACCGGTGGTGGCCAGCACCTCGCGGGTGCGTCCGAGCAGGTCCGGTCCGGAGCGGGCACCTCCGCTGGTTCGTCCGGCGCATCCGGCGCCTCGGTCCCGGCGCCTGAATCGCCCTCTGCCGCAGCGCCGTCGGGCGAAGCCACGCAGGCTGGGCGGTCGGTGGCATGGACACCGACGCGATCCGGCGGGCGTGGCCCAACGTCCTCGGCCGCATCTTCACGATGCGCCGCATCACGTGGACCTTCGTCTCGCAGAACGCCCAGGTCACGGCCTTCGACGGCAGGACCCTGACGCTCGGCATCGCGACGGCCGGGCTCACGCAGACCTTCCGAGCGGGCAACCACGCCGACATCGTGCGCCAGGCGCTCATCGACGAGCTCGGGGTCGACGCTGTCGTCGACGGGATCCACATGGCCGCCGTGTCGCAGCAGACTCCGGTCGCGCCACCGCTGGGAGCCGTTGCCGCGGGGCTCCCCGACCCGCCGAGCAAGGGCGCCCCAGCCGGTCCGGCCGACAGCGGGCAGGGAGGCGCCCGGGCCGGTGACGGTGGTGCGGGACGTTCGTCATGGGGTGACGCCGGCGCGGGGCATGAGTCCGCCGGCCCGGGAGGCAACGCTCCGACCGGGACCGGCGGCCCCGGTGGAGCGTCCCCGTCCGGAGGCGCGGCGCTCGCCGACGCCGGACTGAGCCCTGTCTCGGGCCGGTCGCTACAGGACAATGCCGGCTGGGGGTCCACGACGGGGCCGGCCCCGGACTGGGCCACCGGGCCTGCTTCCGCGTCGCCGCCCACCGTCTCGCCGTCCACCGCTTCGCCGTCCGCTGCGTCGCCGCCCCCGGGAGCCGCCTCGGCGGGTGGCGCCTCCGGGGGAGAGGCGCCGACAGACTCCGCGGTGCGGGGCGCGAGCGCCGTGCGCCAGTCGTTCGCCCAGGCCCGGTCACGGGCCGGGGCACGCTCCACCGACGACGACCAGTCTCGACAGCCAGTCACCGACGACTCCGCCGTGAGCGACGACGACGAGGACATCGAGCAGTCCGGCGACGTCGGTCGATCGGTCATCGAGAAGGTCCTCGGCGGCCGCGTCGTCCAGGAGCTCGACAACTGACCCGTCCCCCAGGTCTGGCAATCGTCATAACCCGGAGGGACCTGCGCGTCCGGGAGTAGCGTCGAGGCGTGACCTTCGAGGTTGCGGCGGACGCGTACAACCGGTTCATGGGGCGTTATTCGGTGCCGCTCGCCGAACGATTCGCCGACTGGTCAGGTGTCGCCGGACCCGGTCGGGCGTTGGACGTGGGCTGTGGCACGGGAGCCCTGACCCGGGTGCTCATCGAGCGGCTGGGCGTCGACGGCGTCTCGGCGGTCGACCCGTCCCCGCGATTGCTCGCCGCCCTGCGGCAGGCGTTCCCCACCCTCGACGTGCAGACCGCGGCGGCCGAGCAGCTGCCCTACCCCGACGACCTCTTCGACCACGCGCTCGCGCAGCTCGTCGTCAGCTTCATGACGGACCCGGTGCTCGGGCTGCGGGAGATGTCCCGGGTCACGCGCCCCGGCGGCACGGTGTCGGCGTGCGTGTGGGACCTCGCCGGTGGCGGCGCACCGCTGGCCCCCTTCTGGCGGGCGGCGCGCGACCTCGACCCCGGCGTCGACGACGAGTCCGGCAGGCCCGGGACCAGGGAGGGCGAGCTGGTCCACCTCTGCGACCAGGCCGGCCTGAACCAGATCGAGGGCACCGCCCTGACCGTCACCGTGCGACACCCGACCTTCGAGGACTGGTGGGTGCCCTACACGTTCGGCGTCGGTCCGGCGGGTGCGCACGTGCGGAGCCTCGACGAGGTGGCCCGGGTGCGGTTGCGCGACCACTGCCGGGAGCTGTTGCCCGACCCGCCCTTCTACATCATGGCGATCGCGTGGGCGGTGCGCGCTCGCGCCTGACGCGGCTGACGCGGCTGACGCGGACCGAGCCGCGCGGACCGAGCCGGCGCGCCCGCCCGGGCACCCGGCATACCAGAGGTGGTCATCCGGCGGCTGCGACGGACGGTCGCGACGGACGCCCCGCCCCCGGCCCTAGGCTGTGGCCCATGTTCTACAGCCTCGGGCGCAACCTCCTGTACCCGCTGTCCCATGCGCTGTACCGGCCCACGATCGAGGGCAAGGAGAACATCCCGCGGGAGGGCGGCGTCATCGTCGCGAGCAACCACCGCTCGTTCATCGACTCCTTCGCCATCCCGCTCGCGTCGCCGCGGCAGGTCCGCTTCCTCGCCAAGGAGGAGTACTGGACCGGCACCGGTGTCGGCGGCTTCCTGCGCAAGGGCTTCTTCAGCGCCGTCGGGATGGTGCCGGTCAACCGGCACTCGGCCACCGCGGCGCAGGAGAGCCTCGACACGGCGCTCGAGGTGCTCCGGGCCGGCGACGCATTCGGGATCTATCCCGAGGGCACGCGGTCACGGGACGGCCGGCTCTACCGGGGTCGCACCGGCGTGGCCTGGCTCGCCCTCACCGCGCAGGTGCCGATCGTGCCCGTCGGGCTCATCGGCACCGAGGAGATCCAGCCGGTCGGGGCCCGGTTTCCCAAGCTTGCGAAGGTCACGGTGCGCTTCGGTGCCCCGATCGGCGTCGAGGAGTACTGCCGGTATGCCCGCGGGCAAGGCGCGTCGTCTGCTGACCGACCGCGTCATGGCCGCCATCGCCGACCTGAGCGGCCAGGAGCGCGCCGACACGTACAACGAGGTGCCGGGCGTCGAATCCCCGATGTGAGCGATTCCTTTGCAGATGCGACCCTGTCGCATCTAGCGTGGGTCCGTGACCGAAGCCTCCGCGTCGTCCCTCGCCACCGCCACGCGAGCGTCGGCGACCCATCGGCTCGGCCGCAGTGAGCGCCGCAGCCTGCTCGGGATGGCCACCGTCATCCTCGTGCTGCACCTCGTCGGCTGGGGGCTGCTCGTCGGCGTCGTGGCGCCGCACCAGTACCAGGTCGCAGGTCAGCTCTTCGGGGTCGGGCTCGGGGTCACGGCCTACACCCTCGGCATGCGGCACGCGTTCGACGCCGACCACATCGCGGCCATCGACAACACGACGCGCAAGCTGATGGCCGAGGGCCAGCGCCCGATGAGCGTCGGCTTCTGGTTCAGCCTCGGCCACTCGTCGGTCGTCTTCGTCATGGTCGCGCTCGTCGCCTTCGGCATCCGGGCGCTGGCCGGTGCGATCGAGGACGACAGCTCGACCCTCCAGCAGGTGACGGGCGTCTGGGGAACCGCGATCTCCGGCGTCTTCCTCGTCCTCATCGGTCTCATCAACCTCGCCGCGCTCGTCGGGATCCTCAAGGTCTTCCGGCGCATGCGCGCGGGCCACTACGACGAGGCCGAGCTCGAGCGCCAGCTCGACAAGCGTGGCCTGCTCAACCGGATCCTCGGTCGGGTGACGCGGACGGTGCGCAAGTCCTGGCACATGTACCCCGTGGGGCTGCTCTTCGGCCTCGGCTTCGACACGGTCACCGAGGTCGGGCTGCTCGTCATCGCCGGCGGCGCCGCCGCGGCCAACCTGCCCTGGTATGCCGTGCTCATCCTCCCCGTGCTCTTCGCCGCGGGGATGTCGCTCCTCGACTCCATCGACGGGTCGTTCATGAACTTCGCCTACGGCTGGGCCTTCAGCAAGCCGGTGCGCAAGATCTACTACAACATCACCGTCACGTCCCTCTCGGTCGCCGTCGCGCTCGTCATCGGGGTCATCGAGCTCGTCGGTCTCCTCGGCGACAAGCTCGACATCACCTCGGGTCCGGTCGCCTGGATCGGCTCGATCGACCTCGCAGACGTCGGCTTCTGGATCGTCGGGCTCTTCGTCGTCACCTGGGTCGTGGCGCTCGCCGTGTGGCGCTACGGGCGCATCGAGGAGCGCTGGTCAGCGGCGTTGCCCGACTGACTCAGGCCGTGGTCGTGTGCCGCGCCTCCTCGATGGCGGCGCGGAAGTGGGGCAACGCAGCCTCGATGGACTCGGCGGTCGCCGTGAGGCAGACCCGGAACCATCCCGGCGTCTCGAAGAGCGTCCCCGGCAGGACGAGGACGCCGCGACGCTCGAGCGATGCGACGAACGCCTCGTCGTCCGGGACGGGCGAGCGCGGCCAGAGGTAGAACGTGCCCTCTGGTGAGGCGACCTCGTAGCCCATCCCACGCAGCGCCGTGACGAGCCGGTCGCGCTTGGCCTCGAGCGGGGGCACGTCGAAGGCCAGGGTCTCGAGCGTGGGCACGGCGTGCTGCAGGACCGCGTTGGGGAAGAGCCACCCGCCGCGATCTGCATCAGGTCCACGGCTCGCTCGTGCACGCGCCCTCCTCAGGGACGACGTCGGCTCCCACGCTAGACCGGTGGGGCGGTCCGCAGAGACGGCTTCGCGAGGCTTAGGGTTGCGGTGTGTACGAAGGCGCGGTCCAGGACCTGATCGACGAGCTCGGACGACTCCCCGGAGTCGGGCCCAAGAGCGCGCAGCGCATCGCCTTCCACCTGCTCCAGGCCGACTCCGACGACGTCACGCGTCTCGTCACGGCGCTGACCGAGGTCAAGGCCCGGGTCCGCTTCTGCGAGGAGTGCGGCAACGTCGCCGAGGCCGAGAAGTGCCGCATCTGCGCCGACCCGCGCCGCGACCACACCGCGATCTGCGTCGTCGAGGAGCCCAAGGACGTCGTCGCGATCGAGCGCACCCGTGAGTTCCGTGGCAACTACCACGTGCTCGGCGGCGCCATCAGCCCCATCGACGGCATCGGCCCCGACGACCTGCGCGTCCGCGAGCTCATGACCCGCCTCGCGTCCGGCGAGGTGCAGGAGGTCATCATCGCGACCGACCCCAACCTCGAGGGCGAGGCGACGGCCACCTACCTGAGCCGGCTGCTGCGTGACGTCGGCCTCACGGTGACGCGGCTGGCGTCGGGCCTGCCCGTCGGCGGCGACCTCGAGTACGCCGACGAGGTGACCCTCGGACGAGCCTTCGAGGGCCGCCGCCGCGTCGACGCCTGACCACCCTCGCGCGCCCCCACCCCGGATCGCTCTTTCGATCAGGGCGGGGGGCGTATGCCGTTCGCCTGGGCTGGGTGCGCCCGTTCCCGGGGCGACCGGGGCGACCGGGCCGCACGGCATACGGCATGCTGGGACCATGACTGATGACCCGGTGACCGAGGGCCACGCGAGCGAGGTCGACGACCTGTCGGGCCTGGCCGACCTGACCGCGGTGGAGGCGAGCGCCTTCCTGACGTCCGTCACGGAGGTCGGCGTCGGGCAGCTCGCCCGACACGGCGCTGCCGCTGGTGACGCTCGCGCTCTCCCAGGTGCTCCTCGCCGGCGCGCGGCTCGGGGCGATCGAGGACGTCGTGCCGGAGGAGCGGTTCGAGCCGGACGCGACCGACGACGACGCCGACCCGCTGCGCACGGGGCTCGCGAACGTCTTCGCCGGCATCGACGACTACGTCTACGTCATCGACCCGATCACCTCGTCGGAGCGTGCCGACGGCTCGATCACCAACGACCTCGTCGACGTGGCAGTGTCGCTGAGCCACGGGCTCAAGCACTACGCGACCGGGCGCAAGCGCGAGGCCCTGTGGTGGTGGCAGTTCGGCTACCTGTCGCACTGGGGCGACCGGGGTCTGACGGCGCTCCGCGCGCTGCACTCGATCCTCGCCCACCTGCGCCTCGACGCGGACGAGGAGACCGTCGGCGAGGCGGAGTTCGACGCGCTGCACCCGTAGTCCGCGGCAGAACGTGCGGCGCCCGGGACGAATCGGCGCACATCTCACCATCGTGACGGCCCGATGGGCCCTGAGCGCCCGACCCTAGACTCGGACGCACCGCAGACCATCGAGGAGATCCGGAGCCAGTGTGAGCATCGTCGTCCAGAAGTACGGCGGTTCGTCCGTGTCCGACGCCGAGGCCATCAAGCGCGTGGCCCGGCGCATCGTCGAGACGCAGCGGGCCGGGCACTCCGTGTGCGTCGTCGTCTCGGCGATGGGCGACACGACGGACGAGCTGATGGACCTCGCCGAGCAGGTCTCGCCCGCGCCGCCGGCACGCGAGCTCGACATGCTGCTCACCTCGGGCGAGCGCATCTCGATGGCGCTCGTCGCGATGGCCATCGCGCAGCTCGGTGCCGAGGCGCGGTCCTTCACCGGCAGCCAGGCCGGCGTCATCACCGACGACGCCCACGGCGCCGCCCGCATCATCGACGTGACACCCGGGCCGCATCCAGAGCGCCCTCGACGCCGGCCACATCGCCATCGTCGCCGGCTTCCAGGGCGTCAGCCAGACGACGAAGGACATCACGACCCTCGGCCGTGGCGGTTCCGACACGACGGCCGTCGCGCTCGCCGCGGCCCTGCGAGGCCGACGTCTGCGAGATCTACACCGACGTCGACGGCGTCTTCACCGCCGACCCGCGCGTCCTGCCGAGCGCCCGCAAGCTCGACGTGCTCTCGATGGAGGAGATGCTCGACCTCGCCGCCAACGGCAGCAAGATCCTGCACCTGCGCTGCGTCGAGTACGCCCGCCGCTACGGCATCCCCATCCACGTGCGCTCGTCGTGGTCGCAGAAGGCCGGCACGTGGATCAAGGACAACCCCTACGAAGGAGAAGGCGCTGTGGAAGCTCCGATCATCGCCGGTATCGCCCACGACCGCAGCGAGGCCAAGATCACCATCGTCGGGGTGCCCGACCGGGTGGGCATCGCCGCCAAGATCTTCGGCGCCATCGCGGAGTCGGGCATCAACATCGACATGATCGTGCAGAACGTGTCGGCCGCCGAGACGGCGAAGACCGACATCTCCTTCACCCTCCCGCAGGCCGACGGCGCCCGCGGCATGCAGGTGCTCCAGTCGATCAAGCACGAGGTGGAGTACGCCGACCTGCGCCTCGACGACAAGATCGGCAAGATCGCGCTCGTCGGAGCCGGCATGAAGAGCCACCCGGGAGTGTCGGCGAAGTTCTTCGGCGCCCTCGCCGAGGCCGGCATCAACATCGAGATGATCTCGACCTCCGAGATCCGCGTCTCGGCGGTGACGCGGGCCGAGCAGCTCGACGACGCCGTCCGTGCCGTGCACACGGCCTTCGGGCTCGACTCCGCGGACGAGGCGATCGTCTACGGCGGCACCGGCCGCTGATCCGGCTCGCCGGGAGCCCTCGCACACCCTCTGGACAGCCGCACACCGTGCACAGTGTGCGGCTGACCTTCTGCGGCGCGGGTGGCCGTGGGCCGTGCGAACGACGTCAGGCAGGGACGGCGGTCGCCACGATGTCGGCCAGCTCCTCGCGTGACGGACCCGGATCGGGCTGCGGGCGCCAGCCCGTGCGGTAGACGGCTCGCGCCTGCTCCTCGACGGTCCGCAGGGCCGAGGGGAGGGCCTGCATCGACAGGTACGGCCCGACGGCCTCCCCGATCGAGGGGTCCTGCGAGGCGGCCATCATGATGACGTCGGACGGCAGCCGCCCAGCCAGGTCGACGTCGTCGCCGGCCCAGCGCCGCGCCTGCGCATGGTCCATCGCGATGTGGTCCTCGACCCACGGCCGCATCCGCGCCTCGTCCCACGCGTCGAGCTCCTCGCCCACCGCCTCGACGTCGGGTCCGTGCTCGTCGACGAGGCGCAGCAGCTCGCTGACCTGGGTGAGCGAGGTCGTCAACCCTCGGCCGAAGTTCGGTGTCGTCGTGCACACGGCGTCGCCGACGAAGACGAGCCCTGGCAGTGCGAGCGGCCCGCCGGGCCACGCTGCCCGCGGTACACGTTGAGCAGCGGCCCGCCCGGCAGCACGTCGGTGAGCGGCTCAGCGACCTCGGTCCCGGTCCAGGCGGCGAGTCCCGGGATCGCAGCGCTCGCGGCCTCGAACGCCCTCACGTGCCTGAGTCCGACAAGGTCCCGGTCCGCTGTCGACCGGATGATGAGGGCGGAGAAGATGCCCCTCTCGTGCAGGAAGACGAGGACCATGAAGCCGACGTAGTTGCCTTGCCAGGCAATGGCATTCGCCATCGGCGGCAGCGGGGCGCCCGGCAGCAGGCGGTAGGTGCGGTCGACGTAGGCGATCCCGCACTCCCCGCCGACCCCGGGGCCACGAAGGTGCCGGTTGACCCGGCCGGACCGGCCGGAGGCGTCGACGACGAGGTCGGCCTCGAGGTCCCCGCCGTCGACGCGGATGCCCTGGGCACGGCCGCAGCTCGTCGTGACCCCGTCGACGTGACCGGTGCGCACCTCGAGGCCGGGCTGCTCGAGCGCCGCGGAACGCACCGCCCGCTCGAAGGTCTCGCGCCGCGAGCGCATGCCGGCCGGCACCGTCCGGCCGTCGCCGACCGGCATCTCGATCGGCTCAGCGCCCATGGCGAGCCACGCGTCCCACGCCGCGGGGGCCTCGGCGCGGAGCACCTCGCCGACCTGTGGCCGGAAGGCATGCGCGTGGTGGAACTGCATGACACCCCGGCGGGCCCACGGGGCCCCGCCCGGGGGCGGCCCGGGATCTCGGTCGACCGCCACGACAGCGTGCCCGCGGCGTGCGAGACCCATTCCCGTGACGAGGCCCGTGGGACCTCCTCCGATGACGGCGACCTTCACGACCACCACCCCCTCGCACCTCCACAGTGGGAGTGGACCTGCTGGGCGTCAAGCGATTTCGGGCTGCCCGCAGGCGCGTAGCCACGATCTGCGGCATATGCCCGCCGCTCCCGGTTCACAGGTTCACCGAGCGGAGCCGCGGGTATGGTCGAAGACACAGCAACAGTCACCTACTCGGGGCGATAGGGACAAGCAACGTGACCCCTCACGAATCACATCTGCAGAGCGACGGCTCGGTCTTCCCGCCCGTCACGCCCGACCCGCCGCCGCCACCCGGCCAGGTGGAGATCAAGGTGCCCGACATCGTGCCGGTGGCGACGCCCGACGGCCCGGACCGCGCGAGCGACACCCGCGAGACCCAGGACGCCACGTCCGAGACGGCCGGCGTGCGGGAGTCGCCACCCGACTGACGGCTCCGCTCCGACGCTGCGTTCGCGCACCGCGGCGAACCGGGTATCTCCTCGGTGTGAGACTGCGGCGGAGCGTCATCGACAAGCCCGGGATCCGTCGTGTGCGGCGAGGCCGGGGCTTCGGCTACGTCGACGCCGACGGTCGCACGGTCGACGCGGCGACCCGGGAGCGGATCACGGCTCTCGTCATCCCGCCGGCGTGGCAGGACGTCTGGATCAGCCCCCATCCGCAACGGGCACATCCAGGCCGTCGGCACCGACGACGCCGGCCGGCGCCAGTACCTCTACCACGACGCCTGGCACGAGGAGCGTGGCCGGGAGAAGCACGACCGCGTCATGGTCCTCGCGCGCAAGCTGCCGGCGGCACGCAAGCAGATCGCCGCCGACCTGCGCACCAGCGGGCTGACGAGGAAGCGCGTCACGGCCGCCGGACTGCGGATGCTCGACGCCGGACTCTTCCGCAGCGGCGGTGAGGAGTACGAGGCCGAGCACGGCTCCCACGGGGTCGCGACGCTCCTGCGCTCACACGTCACCGTCAGTGGGGAGGACGTCACGCTTCGAGTTCCCGGCGAAGTCCGGGGTCACGCGCGAGGCGGTCATGACCGACCAGCTGCTCGCGCGGATCGTGCTGTCCCTCAAGCGAAGTGGTTATCCGGGCGAGCGCCTGCTCGCCTACCGCGACACCAGCGGATGGCACGAGCTGCGGTCGAGCGACCTCAACGTCGCGTTCAAGGAGCTCGTCGGCGAGGAGCACACCGTCAAGGACCTGCGCACGTGGGCGGCGACCGTGACCGCCGCCGTCTCCCTCGCGCGGATCGGTCCCGTCGCGTCCGAGCGCGAGCTCAAGCGGGCCGAGAAGGACGCCATGAAGGTCGTGTCGGAGCACCTCGGCAACACGCCGGCCGTCGCCCGCCGGTCGTACGTCGACCCTCGGGTCCTCGACGAGTACGCCGTCGGCCGCACCATCGCGCGCAGCCTCAACCGCTTGACCAAGGCGGACCGCGGCCGCCTCGAGCTCGGCGACCTGCTGCAGGTCCGCGACCGGGACGCCCTCGAGCGGGCGGTGGCGCGCCTCGTCAAGGGTGCCGCCTGAGCGGTTCATCCCAAAAGCAGGTATGCCGCCGGGTTCCCTTCGCGCGAAGGGAGCCCGGCGGCATACACGGGCTGTGTCAGGCGTTCAGAGGTCGACGACCTCGTTGTCGCCCTCCAGGCGCTCGCCGGTCACCTTCGCCTTGATGAAGTTGGCGATCTGCGTGACCTTGGCGCCGGGGGAGTCCCAGTACTCGGCCGAGTCGGCGCTCACCTTGATGAGGATGTTGTTGGGGTTCTCCGGGCCGCCCTCGAGCCACGCGCCCGTGAAGGAGTTCCACAGCTCGGCGAGCTTGGCCGTGTCGTCGACGATCGTCGCGGTGCCGGACAGCGACACCCACGAGCTCTGCGAGCTGTAGGCGACGTTGACCTTCGCCGGGGACTGCGCGGCGATGTCGCGGGCCTTGTGGCTGTCGCGCTCGGCGACGAAGAGCACGTCACCGTCGAACTCGACCTCCTGCGTCGCCATCGGGTGGCTGACGAGCGCGCCGTTCGAGTCCGCGTGCGTCAGCATCGCGATCCGGATGTCCTTGATCAGGTCTGCGACCTTCTTCGTGCCGTCGTCGTGCTCGCTCATGGCGTACTCCTCCTCGGGGTCGGTGACGCTGTCATGGGGCACGTACCCGATGCGTTCAGGCGGTGGTCGAGGGTCGAGCGTGTCGAGCGTGTCGAGGGTTCGGCCAGGTCCAGCTCGGCGCTCTCCGTGGTGCTCTCCGTGGTGCTCTGCGGTGTGCTGTCCGAGGGGCCCCCGTGGGCGACGTCCTCGGCCCGCGTGTGCGGCATGAGCAGCCCGGCCGCGATGCTGACGGCCGCTGCGACGAGCACGGCGAGGAAGACCGCCGTCGAGCCGGCCTGCACGGCCTCGCTCGACGCGTCCCCGCCCCGAGCTCGCGATGACGGCGTTGGCGATGGCACCGAAGATCGCGACGCCGACCGCGCTGCCCACCGAGCGCATGAACATGTTGGTGCCGGTGACGACGGCGCGCTCGTTCCACGGCACGGATGCCTGGGCCGCGATCAGCGTGGGGGTGGCCACCAGGCCGAGGCCGAGGCCGACGACGAGGCACGACCCGGCCGTCGCCCAGACGTTCGGGGTCGACGAGGTGATCCAGAGGGACAGCGCGCCGAGGGTCGCGACGACGAGGCCGATGAGCGCGGTCGGGCGGAAGCCGATGCGCATGTAGAGGCGGCCCGACTGCGACGCCGAGATCGGCCAGCCGATGGTGAGGGCGGCGACAGCGAGCCCGGCGACGATCGGGGTGGCGCCCGTGGAGCGCTCGAGGAAGGTCGGCACGTAGGAGGTGAGGCCGACGAGCACGGCGCCGACGCCGATGCTGATGAGGCACGTCGCGACGATGAGCCGGCGCGTCAGGATCTCCAGGGGCAGCACCGGCTCCGGTGCGCGGCGCTCGATGAAGCCGAAGATGACGAGCAGGAGAGCGCCGACGGCGAAGGAGCCGATGCTCTGCCACGAGCTCCACGCCCAGGCCTGGCCGCCCTCGAGGACGGCGAGGATGAGCAGCGTCAGCGCGACCGTGAGAACGCCGGCCCCGGCGTAGTCGATGCGGTGCCGGCGTCGCTCGACGGACTCGTCGTAGTTGCGCCACAGCATGCCCGCGGCGAGCAGGCAGAAGGGGATGTTGACGAAGAAGATCCAGCGCCACGACGCGAACTGGGAGAAGACGCCGCCGAGGGTGGGGCCGACGACGGACGACACGGCCCACACGCTCGCGATGTAGCCCTGGGTCTTGGCGCGCTCGGCCACGGTGTAGATGTCGGCAGCGATCGTCGTCGTCATGGGCAGCACCGCGCCGGCCCCGAGACCCTGCAGGGCTCGCATGACGATGAGCGAGCCCATGTCCCAGGCGAACCCGCAGAGGATGCTGCCGACGAGGAAGAGCCCGATCCCGACGAGGATGACGGGCTTGCGTCCGACCGTGTCGGCGAGCTTGGCGTAGACCGGGACCGACACGGCCTGCGCCAGCAGGTAGACCGAGAACAGCCACGGGAACTGGGTCAGGCCGCCGAGGTCCGCGACGATGGAGGGGACCGCCGTGGCCAGGATGGTCGAGTCGAGCGCGATGAGCGACGTCGACAGCATGAGCGCGATGAGGATCGGCCCACGTTCCGAGCGGAATCCCAGGGTGGACGAGGTGGACACGATCCTCCAGATGCTGGTGGAGCCGGGGCCCGGCGCGTGCGACGACAAAGAGGGACAACGCACGTGGGCGCGGTTCATTCCCGAGCCGCTCGGCATCCGGGACCGTGCATCGGCGTGCTGCAGCGTCCCGTTGCTGCCACTGTGGACTCAGGCCCGGCCCGACGGCATACGTCCACTGGTGGCCGGGAAAGGAGCGTCACGGTGCGAACTGTCGGTGTGGAGGAGGAGATGCTGCTCGTCGACCTGCACAGCGGACGGCCACGAGCGGTCTCCGGGCAGATGCTCGGGCACGCTCCGCGCCGGCGGCCCGAGTCGGCGGGCGTGGGGGTGCACGGCGCGGTCGCGGAGGAGTTGCAGCAGCAGCAGATCGAGACGCGCACCGCGCCGGTCGCCGACCTCGACCGCACTCCGCTGCCGAGATCCGGAGGTGGCGCTCCGAGGCCGTCTGTGGCGGCGCGCGAGGCCGGCTCGAGCGTCGCCGCGCTCGCCACCTCGCCGCTGCCGGTGCGCCCGGTCGCTGACGAGGTCACCGCGGTACGACTGGCTGGAGGACCGCTACCAGCTCACGGCACGTGAGCACCTGACGTGCGGCTGCCACGTGCATGTCTCCGTGGAGAGCGACGAGGAGGGCGTGGGCGTCCTGGACCGCATCCGGGTCTGGCTGCCGTCGCTGCTCGCGCTCAGCGCCAACTCGCCCTTCTGGAACGGCCAGGACTCCGGCTATCGCGAGCTACCGGTCCCAGGCGTTCGCGAGGTGGCCCTCGTGCGGGCCGACCGACTTCTTCGGCTCCGCGGAGGCCTACCACCGGCTCGTGCGCAGGATGGTGCTGAGCTCGGTGATCCTCGACCCGGGCATGGTCTACTTCGACGCCCGGCTGTCCCAGCACTACCCGACCGTGGAGATCCGCGCCGCGGACGTCTGCTTCTCCGTCGAGGAGGCGACCGTCGTCGCGGCCCTGTGCCGGGGACTCGTCGAGACGGCCGCGCGCGAGTGGGCGGCCGGCACGCAGGCGCCCGACGTGCCGACCCAGCTGCTGCGGATCGCGGCGTGGCAGGCCGGACGGGAAGGACTCGAGGGGAGCCTCATCGACTGGCGCACCGAGCTGCCGAGACCGTGCTGGTCGGTGCTCGAGGCGCTCGTCGACCATGTGGGGCCCGCCCTGGAGGCGGCTGGAGATCTCGAGGTGGTGCACGAGGGGCTCGCCCGGGTGCGCGAGGAGGGCAACGGCGCCATCCGCCAGCGGGCCGTGATGGCGCGTACCGGGCAGCTCGCCGACGTCGTCGCCGCGTCGGTCCGCGAGACGTCGTCGTCGGTCGCGGGCTAGCGCGTCGGTCCGGTCGACCCCGCTTGCGGCTGCGGCGAGTCCGACGGGGAGACGAGTGTCGGGGTGGTCGGGTGAGAAGACCCGGCTCACGATCAGGACACGGACGCCGACGTGCCCTGCACTCCGCGGAGAACGCAGAGAGGCCCTTCGCTCCGAAGAGCAAAGGGCCTCTGACCTGCGATTTTGTTGGTCGGGGTGACAGGATTTGAACCTGCGACCTCTTCGTCCCGAACGAAGCGCGCTACCAAGCTGCGCCACACCCCGGTGCTGCATCTGCCGTGGTCCGTGGACCGGAGGCAGCAAGCAGAGATGCTAGCGCAGCCCCCCGTCCATCTCCGAATCGGGCCGCCCTCGCGCACCGGGTCTCGTGGCCGGTGCCACGCCGACCCGGGCGTCGAGTCAGCCCTGCGAGCGGGGGACGAGCGTGAGGAGCGTGGCCTCGGGACGGCAGGCCAGGCGTACCGGGAGCGGTGGGCGCGGTGCCGAGCCCGGCGGACACCTCGAGCCACGCGGCGTCCTCCGGGGCGTGTGACGAGGGCGTCGAGCCGGCCCCCGGCCACCAGCGCGACAGGCCCTTGACGCGGCCCGTGTCGAGGTCGCAGTTCGTCACGAGGGCGCCGTAGCCGGGCACGCAGACCTGCCCGCCGTGCGTGTGGCCCGCCACGATGAGATCGGCGCCGTCGGCGGCATACGCGTCGAGCACCCGCAGGTAGGGCGCGTGGGTCACCGCGAGCGTCAGGTCGGCGTCCGGGCGCAGCGGGTCCGCCCACGAGGTCGAGCCGGTCGTAGCCGAGGTGCGGGTCGTCGACTCCGCGCACGTCGATGCGCAGGCCGCGCACGGTGATCGAGTCGCGACGGTTCGTCAGGTCGATCCAGCCCCGCGAGCCCAGACCGCGCAGGAGGTCAGCGGTGGGGAGCCGCAGGGTCGTGCCGACACCCTTCGCGTGGTTGCGCGTCAGGTAGCCCAGCGGGTTCTTCAGCTTCGGCGCGAAGTAGTCGTTGGACCCGAGGACGAAGATCCCCGGGATGCCGAGGAGCGCGGTCGTACGCGTCGAGCAGCGACGGCACGGCGTCGTGCGCCGCGATGTTGTCGCCCGTCGTGATGACGAGGTCGGGGTCGAGCGAGGCGAGGCTGTGCACCCACGCCTGCTTGGCCCGCTGGCGCGGCAACAGGTGCAGGTCCGACAGGTGCAGCACCCGCAGCGGGGCGAGCGCCGTCGGGCAGCACCGGCACGTCGAAGCGGCGCAGCACGAAGGCGTTGCGCTCGACGAGCGAGGCCCAGCCGAGCACCCCCGCGCCGGCCATCCCCAGTCCCAGCACGGTCTTGGTCACGGCACGCATGGGCCTCATCCTCGCATCCGCGCGCCGTCACGACGTCCGAGCGCAGCCGAGGCCGCGTGGCCCGACCTGACAGACTGGGCGCATGACCACCCTCAAGGAGCAGCTGCAGGCCGACCTCACCTCCGCGATGCGCGAGCGCGACCAGGTCCGGGCCGGCTCGCTGCGGATGGCCCTCACCGCCGTCACCAACGAGGAGGTCGCGGGCAAGGAGCACCGCGAGCTGACCGACGACGACGTGCTCAAGGTCCTCACCAAGGAGGCCAAGAAGCGCCGCGAGGCCGCGGAGGCCTACACCGGCGCCGGTCGCGCGGAGCTCGCCGACAAGGAGGAGGCAGAGCTGGCCGTCCTCGAGGCCTACCTGCCGAAGCAGCTCGGCGACGACGAGCTCGAGGGGATCGTCCGCGAGGCCGTCACGGCCTCCGGAGCCAGCGGTATGCCGCAGATGGGCCTCGCGATGAAGGCTGCCAACGCCGCCGTGGCCGGGCGCGCCGAGGGCGGCCGCGTCGCGGCCATCGTGCGCCGCGTCCTCGCCGGCTGACGCCGGGAACCGAGAGAGTCGACGACGAGGAAGGCCCGACGCGGATCGCGTCGGGCCTTCCTCATGACGCGGTGTGTTCAGTGGCCGTTCGGCGGTGGGGTCGGCTTGCCACTGGGCTTGCCTCCCGGCTTGCCACCGCCGTTGCCGCCACCCGTGGGGGTCGGTGGGGCCGGAGTGGTGACGGCCGGTTGCGGGGTCTGCGGGGTCTGCGGGGCGTCTGTGGGGTCTGTGGCGTCTGCTGCTGCTGCCGGCCGCCACCGCCGCGCGAGGTGTAGATCGTCACGAAGGTGCCGCTGGGCGCGCTCCCGTAGGGCGAGGTGCCGGCGACGAGGCCACTGGGCACCGACGAGCGCATGGTGCCCCCGAAGCCGGCGGGGTACCCGGCGGCCTGGAGGGTCGAGATCGCCTCGGACACCGACAGCCCCGTCACGCTGGGGATGACACCCGGCGGCGTTCCGGTGCCCTGCGTGAACTTGGCTGAGGGCTCCGTGAACGGCACGATCGGCTGGCCCTGGAGGGCGCCGTTCATGATGCCCTTCCAGATCGGGGCGGCGATCGCGGCACCGTGCATGACGGGGTAGAAGGTGCCACCGACGGTGACGTCCTTCATCACTCGGGAGATCGGGTCGTAGGGCGTGCCGACCCAGACGGCCGTCGACGAGCTGCGGCGTGTAGCCGACGAACCACGACTCGTTGTTGTTGTTGGCCGTACCGGTCTTGCCGGCCGACCGGGCGCGTCGCCGCCGTCGAGCTGGTTGCGGATGCCGGAGCCGTTGGTCATGTTGTACTCGAGGAACTTGTCGGTCGCGTGCACGACGTCGGGGTCGACGACCTGGGTGCACGTCGTCTTCGGCTGCGGCGAGCACCTTGCTGCCCTGCGTGACCTTCGTGACGGCGACCATCGAGCACTTCTTGCCGTCCGCGGCGAGGACGCCGTAGGCCTGCGCCACTCCCTGCGGGGAGACGTCGGAGGCGCCGAGGATGTACTGCGGCGCATACTTGCCGACCGGCTGCCCGTCGGACTGGTGCAGGCCGAGGCGGAGCATGGTGTCGCGCACCTTGCAGCCGCCGAGCTGCTCGGCGAGCGCGACGAAGGCCGTGTTGGTCGACAGCGCGGTCGCCTTCATGAGGCTGATGCTGCCGCCGGGAAAGAACGTGTCGTTGTCGACGTTCCACTGGCCGCCCGGTCCGCAGCCGCCAGGGAAGTCCTTCGGGCTGGTAGGCCGCCATGTGACCGTCGCCGGCCGCCTTGGCGTTGACGCTCGCCCGCAGCGTCATCCCGGACTCCATGGCGGTCACGAGGGCGAAGGCCTTGGCCGTCGAGCCGAACTGGAAACCGCCCGATCCGCCCCAGCGCTGGTCGAGGGCCCAGTTGATGCCCGTCTTGCCGCGACGACTCCTTGTCCACGGTGTAGGTCGTGTTCTGGGCGAAGGCGAGCACCTTGCCGGTCGTAGGGATCCGTGACGTAGGCGGCGGCGCCGACGCGGGACGGGTCGCCGATCGGCACCTTCTTGGTGAGCTCCTGCTGCGTGACCCGCTGCACCCGCGGGTCGAGAGTGGTCGTGGATCGTGACGCCGCCGCGGTAGAGCATCCGCTTGCGCTCCTCGACCGTCTTGCCGAGCTCGGGCATCGCCAGCGCGTAGTTGACGATGAAGTCGCACCAGTAGGGGTAGGGCGACGCGAGGCACGTGCTCTTGGGCTGCTGCACGCGCATGTCCTGCTTGAGGGTGCGCTTCTTCGCGTCGGTCCACTGCTTGTCGGTGATCCGGCCGAGCTCGTGCATGCGGTCGAGCACGACGTTGCGGCGGGCCACCGCCTTCTTCGGGAAGTTCACCGGGTCGGTCGTGCCGGGGTTCTGCGTCAGCCCGGCGAGGAGCGCTGCCTGCGAGAGGCTCAGCTTGTCCGCGTGGACGCTGAAGTAGTGCAGGGATGCCGCCTCGACGCCGTAGGCGCGGTCGCCGTAGTAGACGAGGTTGAGATAGCCCTCGAGGATCTGGTCCTTCGTCAGCTTCTTCTCCAGCGTGATCGCGTACTTCAGCTCCTTGAGCTTGCGCATGTAGTCCTTCTTCACCGCTGCGGCCGCCGCCTGCTTGTTGCCGGAGTTGAGCGCGGAGTACTGCAGGGAGATCTTGACGTACTGCTGGGTGAGCGACGAGGCTCCCGAGGTCGTCGCGCCGCTGCGGATGTTGGAGATCGCCGCACGCAGGACACCCTGGAGGTCGACGCCGCCGTGCTCGTAGAAGCGGTGGTCCTCGATCGCGACCTGGGCCTCACGCATGATCGGCGCGACCTTGCTCAGCGGCACGATGGTGCGGTTCTGCTCCTGCGGCGTCGCGATGACGGAGCCGTCGGCGGCCAGGATGCGCGAGGTCTGGGCGAGCGGATCGGTCGTGAACTCGCTCGGGAGCTCGTTGAAGACGTCGACGCCGCTGCGGGCGAGAGCGCCCGTGGCGCCCACCGCGGGCATCACCAGGCCGGCGGCGAGCAGTCCGAGCACGAGCGCGGACGCGAGGAACGCGCCGAGCAGGCTGATGACGCCACCGATCGAGGTAGTGCGTGAAGACATGGGCCCAAGGGTAACCGCTCGCTCTATGGCCACCGGGTTTGTGCGTGGGCCGGTGCGGCCGTGCCGCCGGTGCCTCCGTGGCGCCTGGGTGCGCTGTCCGGTGACCAAGGCACGGTGGTCAGGTGACTAGTCACCTGCTCACCTAAATGATGCATAGAGCCTATGTCGGACCGGGCCTCACGCTCGTAATGTCTCGTTTGGGCCTAAGGGGGGTCCGCGTGATCAGGATCGGTGGGACGGTCCGGGTCTGCTCGGTGTCATGGGAGGTGCCGAGCGGGGAGGGGTAACACAATGAGTGCTGTCGTCATGGTGGATCCGTGGGTGGACGAGTGGGCCAGTCAGGCCAGCTGTTCCGGGGCGGACCCTGATGCACTGTTCGTCCGAGGCAAGGCCCAGCACGACGCGAAGGCCGTCTGCAAGACGTGTCCTGTTCTCGCGCAGTGCCTGGCCGAGGCCCTCGACAACAGGACCGAGTTCGGTGTCTGGGGAGGCATGACCGAGCGCGAGCGTCGGGCCCTGCTGCGCAAGCGGCCCGACATCACGTCGTGGAAGTCGGCGCTCCGGGCAGGCATGGCCTCCCAGGGCAAGCACGTCTGAGGCGATCGGCGTCAAGCCGACCGGTCTCAGGTCGTACCACGTCACACGTGAACGGGGCCGTGACCACCCGCAGGGTGCGTCACGACCCCGCCAGCGCGTGCCCGATCTCGCGCAGGCCGTCGAGGTCGTGGACGTCGCGTCCCAGCGCCGGCACCTGCACCACGGGTATGCCGGGGTGTGACCGTGAGAAACGGTCGGCCAGCTCGCGCTGTCGCTCGGCCGTCCGGACGAGCGCCGCGTGCAGCCGGAGCAGGCCGGCGGCGTTCGACGCCGACTTCGGGCCGCCGCCGTCCTCGAGGGACTCGGCGGCGGCGAGCGCCCGCGACGGGCTGATCCCGGTCGCCGAGACGCGGCCGATGCGGTTGACGACGAGCCCGGCCAGCGGCATACCGTCCGCTTCGAGGCGGTCGACGAAGTAGGACGCCTCGCGCAGCGCGTCCCGCTCGGGTGCGGCGACGACGAGGAAGGCCGTGCCCTCCTCGGAGAGCAGCCGGTAGGTCTCGTCGGCGCGCTCGCGGAAGCCGCCGAACATCGTGTCGAGCGCGTTGACGAACGTCTGGACGTCCGTGAGCATCTGGCCGCCGAGGATCTTCGTCATCGTCCCGGTCACGAGCTGCACGCCGACGCCGAAGACCTTGAGGCCCGCGCGTCCACCGGCCTTGGCCGGCGCGGTGAGCAGCCGGATGAAGCGCCCGTCGAGGAAGCTGCCGAGCCGGTTGGGGGCGTCGAGGAAGTCGAGGGCCGAGCGCGACGGCGGGGTGTCGACGACGATGAGGTCCCACGGGGCGTCCTCGGTGCCGGCGCTCGCCTTGAGCTGGCCGAGCTTCTCCATCGCCATGTACTCCTGCGTGCCGGCGAAGGAGCTGCTGACGGCCTGGTAGAAGGGGTTGGCGAGGATCTGCTCGGCCTTGCCCGGCTCGGAGTGGGCGATGACGACCTCGTCGAAGGTCCGCTTCATGTCGAGCATCATCGCGTGGAGGCTGCCGCCGGCCGTCGTGTCGATGTCGGTGACCGGACGGGGCGTGTTGTCGAGCTCGGTCAGGCCGAGCGACTGGGCGAGACGGCGGGCCGGGTCGATGGTCAGGACGACGACCCTGCGTCCTGACTCGGCCGCCCGCAGGCCGAGCGCGGCGGCCGTCGTCGTCTTGCCGAC
Source organism: uncultured Actinomycetota bacterium (assembly GCA_963849965.1). Classification (GTDB taxonomy): domain Bacteria; phylum Actinomycetota; class Actinomycetes; order Actinomycetales; family Dermatophilaceae; genus Terrabacter. The sequence goes on from CAWKJV010000022.1 coordinate 45,172, forward strand.
GCCGCCGGAGCCGCAGCAGACGACGATCTGCGTGCGCGGGTCGTCGATGAGGGCGTCGACGTCGAGCGCCGGGGCCTTGCTCGAGACCGGGCCCGGGCTCATGCCTCCACCCGTTCGGTCGCGGAGTGACGGACGAAGAGCGGCACGAGCAGGTCGGCGAGCTCGCGCACCGAGCCGGAGTCGACGCCGGTCGGCAGCGCGGGAAGCTGGACGATCGGCAGGCCCGTGGCCTCGAGGAGCGCGAGCTGCTCGCGCTCGAGGTCGATGCGCTCGGCGTGGTCGCGGGCCTCCTCGAGGAGGCCGTCGACGAGCTCGGGCGTCGCGCGGACGCCTGCCTCGGCGAGCTGGGTGCGGATCGACGCCTTGTGCAGGCGACCCTCGCGCGCCTGGTCGAGCGCGACGTCGTCGAGGAGCGGCTCGCGCACCATGTTGACGATGACGGCGCCCGGGTGCAGGCCCTTGTCGCGCAGCTCGTCGATCGACTCGAGGGTCTCCTGCACCGGCATCTCCTCGAGGAGGGTGACGACGTGGACGACCGTCTGGTCCGACTGGAGCAGCCGGGTGATCGAGGTGGCCTGCGAGGCGATCGGCCCGACGCGCGCGAGGTCGGCCACCTCGGAGTTGACGGAGAGGAACCGGCCGATGCGGCCCGTCGGCGGTGCGTCGAGGACGATCCCGTCGTAGACCGGGGCGGCGTCGCCCTTGTGCCGGCCGTCGCGGCGGCGCCGGTTGGCCTCGTAGATCTTGCCGATGAGCAGGACGTCGCGCACGCCGGGGGCGATGGTCGTCGCGAAGTCGATGGCGCCGAACTTCTCGAGCAGCCGGCCGGCGCGGCCGAGCTTGTAGAACATCTGGAGGTACTCGAGCAGGGCCGCCTTGGGGTCGATGGACAGGCCGACCACCTCGCCGCCGCCGGGGAGGCGGACGATCCGGGTCTCCTCGGTGCCGAGCGGTGGCACGTCGAACGTCTGGCTGATGCCCTGCCGGCCCTCGACCTCGGTGAGCAGCACGTGGGCCGGTGCGGACGCCAGGGCGAGGGCGATGGCCGAGGCGACGGTGGTCTTGCCCGTGCCACCCTTGCCCGTGACGACGTGCAGTCGCGCGCGCCCAGGGCGGCGCAGGGTCCGTCGTCACGCGTCCCACCATAGGGCGGGGCCGGCTCCCGATCAGCCCCGACCCCACGGCATACGTCAGTGCTGCGTGGGGTGGAGCACTGACGTAGGGAGCGGGCGGCGTCGGGTGGCGCTCGGCCATCCCGCCCGCGGGTCAGGGCGCCGACGTGAGGGAGCGGACGGCGGCGAGGACGTGGCTGAAGGCGGGCGTCGTCGGGTCGATCACCGCGAAGTGGTCGGCGCCCTCGACGAGGTCCACGGTCACGTCGCCGCCGGCAGCCTTGGCCTCGGTCACGTAGGCATCGGCGACGACGCGTGCGGCACGGTGTCGTCGTCCGCGCCGTTGACGAGCCGCACCGGCACCTTCGGCGGCAGCGTCGACATGGGGTCGGCGGACGTCCAGGCGTCGGTGCCCGGTCCCGACCCGACGAAGTCGCGCGTCGCGTCGGAGCCCAGGTGCATCCGGTCGGCGGTCCCGAGGTCGACGACCCCGGCCAGCGACACGACGCCCGCGATCCCGCGCTCGCGGGCCCACGGCTGCCCGGCCGCCCAGGTGACGAGCTGTCCGCCGGCGGAGTGACCGACGAGGACGAGCGGCTTGGGCAGGTCGGCCTGCGACGAGACCGACGCGAGGAGGTCGCGCACGTCGTCGAGGGTGCCGGGAACGCCGCCGCCCGGCATACCGACTCGGCGGTACTCCGCGAGCACGACGTGGTAGCCGGCCGCGGCGAACGCCTGGGCCTCGGGGCGCGCGTGCTCCCGGTCGTACTGCTGACGCCAGAAGCCGCCGTGGACGACGACCACCGTGCCGGCAGCGGCGGGAGCCGCCGGGGGCCGGCGGGATCACGTCGTAGACCTGCGCCGGGTCGCTGCCGTAGGAGCGAGTCGTCGCCTGCGGCGGGAGACGTCTGGTCGGGGCGGCTGCTCATGGGCGTCATCGTGTCAGCAGCGCCACCGGCGCACCCGCCGAGAGCCGTCAGCGCACTGAGTAGGGTGAGGGCCATGACCCAGTGGGAGTACCTCACCGCACCGCTTCTGATCCACAACACCAAGCAGATCCTCGACAACTTCGGGGCGGACGGGTGGGAGCTCGTCCAGATCGTCAACGGTCCCGACGGCACGAGCCTCGTCGCCTACTTCAAGCGCCCGAAGTCCTGAGGAGCCGATCGATGTCTGCCGTCGAAGACCGCCTGTCCGGGCTCGGCCTCACCGTACCCGAGGTCGTGCCGCCCGTCGCCGCCTACGTCCCCGTCGTCCGCGAGGGCGACCTCGTCTTCACCTCGGGCCAGCTGCCGATGGTCGACGGCTCGCTCGCCGCGACCGGCAAGGTCGGGGCGGAGGTCGACGCCGACACCGCCAAGTCCCTCGCCGAGACCTGTGCCCTCAACGCGATCGCGGCCATCAAGTCCGAGATCGGTGACCTCGACACCGTGTCGCGTGTCGTCAAGGTCGTCGGTTTCGTCGCCTCCGACCCGGGCTTCACCGGCCAGCCCGGGGTCATCAACGGCGCGAGCGAGCTGCTCGTCAAAGCCTTTGGCGACAAGGGGATCCACGCCCGTTCGGCCGTCGGCGTGGCTGCGCTCCCGTTGGACGCACCCGTCGAGGTCGAGGTCATCGTCTCCGTCGCCCGATGATCGTCGCGTGATCGGCGCGTGACCGACACCGTGAACCGTCGGTTCTCCCTGACCACCACGCCGGGCATCTCCGACGCGGCCTCCCGCTGGCTTGCCGGCGAGCGGTGGGACGAGGCGACCCCCCGCCGCGCGAGCACCGTGATGCTCGTGCGCGACGGGGACGCCGGGCCCGAGGTCTTCATGCTCAGGCGCGTCTCCGGGATGGAGTTCGCGCCGAGCATGATGGTCTTTCCCGGGGGCGGCGTCGACGAGCGTGACAGCGAGGCCCGTCTGCCGTGGGCCGGCCCGTCGCCTGCCGAGTGGGCAGAGCGGCTCGGCTGCTCGCCCGCCGAGGCGCAGATGTACGTCGCTGCGGCGGTGCGCGAGGTCTTCGAGGAGTGCGGCGTGCTGCTCGCGAGCCCGTCCGCGAGCGGGCCGCTGGCCAGGGTCGACGACCCCGAGTGGCGCGACATCCGGCTCGGTCTCGTCGACCGCCGGCTCTCGCTCGCCGAGGTCCTGCACGACCGGGGGCTCGTCCTGCGGTCCGACCTCATCGTCGCCAAGGCGCACTGGCTGACCCCGGTCTTCGAGCCGCGGCGCTACGACACGTGGTTCTTCGCCGCGCTCATGCCGGCCTTCCAGGTGGCCGACGGCGAGACCACCGAGGCCGACCACGCCGACTGGTTCGTCCCGTCCGAGCTGCTGGGGGCGTATGCCGCGGGCACGGCTCTCATGCTGCCGCCGACCGTCATCTGCGTGGAGGAGATCCGCGACGCGCCCTTCTGCTGCAGCGGTGGTCGTGCACAGCGACTCCCTGCCGCTCATCATGCCGGAGGTCGTCGACGGCCCGGACGGGGCCGCCATGGAGATCGTCGAACGATGAGGTGCGGGGTGGGGCGTCGGTGAAGGGCGGAGCGGCGGACCCCGCCTGGCACGGCGGTGTGACGACCGAGCGCGCCGAGTGCGTGCTGTGCCCCAACCCGTCGCCGATGACCCTCGACGGCACCAACACGTGGCTGCTCGCCGAGCCCGGGTCCGACGAGGTCGTCGTCGTCGACCCGGGCCCGCTCGACGAGGGCCACCTGCAGGCGCGTCCTGCGCCGCGTCGAGGAGTCCGGTCGACGCGTCGCACTCACCCTGCTCACCCACGGCCACGACGACCATGCCGAGAGCGCGGACCGCTTCCACGAGCTGACGGGTGCGCCGGTGCGGGCGTTCGGCCGCGGCCACGACGACCTGCGCGCCGGCGAGACCATCACGGTCGGCGGTCTCGAGATCCTCGCCGTCGAGACGCCCGGTCACACGAGCGACTCCTTCTCCTTCGTCCTGCCGGCCGACAACACGCTGCTCACCGGCGACACCGTCCTCGGTCGCGGCACGACCGTCGTCGCCTGGCCCGACGGCAGCCTCGAGTCCTACCTCGCCTCGCTCGACCGCATCGAGGCCCTGACCCGGTCCGGGGTCGTCACGAGCCTGCTCCCGGGCCACGGGCCGTTCGTCGCCGATGCCGCCGCGACGGTCACCTTCTACCTCCGGCACCGCGCGGAACGGCTGGACCAGGTGCGCGACGCGGTCGCCCGAGGTGCGCAGACGGCATACGCCGTCGTCGAGCAGGTGTACGCCGACGTGCCACGGAGCGTCTGGCCGGCGGCCGAGCTGTCGGTGCGGGCCCAGCTGGAGTACCTCCGCGAGCACGGATGAGTGCTGATGAGCGCCGACGAGCTTCCGATGAGCCGCCGATGAGCATCGAGGCGATCGCCGCTGCGGCCGTGGCGCTCGTCGGTGACCGGCGCCGGGTCGTCCTGGGCATCGCCGGCGCACCGGGCGCGGGCAAGTCGACGCTGGCCGACGCGCTCGTCGGGGCCGTCGCCGCTCGCGAGGGGGTGGGCTGGGTCGCGCACGTGCCGATGGACGGCTTCCACCTCGCCGACGTGCAGCTCGACCGGCTCGGGGCACGCTCTCGCAAGGGGGCGCCCGACACGTTCGACGCCGAGGGCTATGCGCACCTGCTGGGCCGGGTCGTGGCCGCGCCGGACTCGTGGGTCTACGCGCCCGGCTTCGACCGCACCCTCGAGCAGCCGCTGGCCGCAGCGGTGGTCGTGCCGCCGTCGGCGCGGCTCGTCGTCACGGAGGGCAACTACCTGCTGCTGCCGGAGCCGCGCTGGGCGCGGGTGCGCGACCGGCTCGCCGAGGTCTGGTTCGTCTCGGGCGACGACGACGTGCGCCGGGCGCGCCTCGTCGAGCGGCACGTGACCTTCGGCAAGGAGCCGGCGGAGGCCGCGGCATGGGTCGAGCAGAGCGACGAGGCCAACGCGCTCCTGGTCGCCGCCGCAGCAGACCGCGCCGACCGGCTCGTCGTCAACGGCCCGGACGGCTGGGTGCTCGACCGCTGAGCAACTGTGGTGCCGGGCCGAACTCGAGTCCTCAGCGGGCGCGGCGCTTGAGCCGCTCGACGTCCTGCAGGAGGACGGCACGCGCCTCGAGTCGCAGCCAGCCGCGCGTCGCGAAGTCGGCGAGGGCCTTGTTGACCGTCTCGCGCGAGGCGCCGACGAGCTGCGCGAGCTCCTCCTGGGTGAGGTCGTGGGAAACCATGATGCCGCCCTCGACCGGACGGCCGAAACGCTCGGACAGGTCGAGCAGCGCCTTGGCGACGCGGCCCGGGACGTCGGTGAAGACGAGGTCGGCGAGGTGGGCGTTGGTGCGGCGCAGGCGCTGGGCGAGTGCAGCGAGCAGGGTCTTGGACACCTCGGGACGTCCCGTGAGGATCGCCGTCAGCGAGTCGTTGCCGAGGCCGAGCAGCTGCGTCTCGGCGACCGCGGTGGCGGTCATCGTGCGCGGGCCGGGGTCGAAGAGGCTGAGCTCACCGAACATCTCGCCCGGGCCGAGGATGGCGACGAGGTTCTCGCGGCCGTCGGGGCTCGTGCGGCCGAGCTTGATCTTGCCCTCGGCGATGACGTAGAGCGTGTCACCCCGGTCGCCCTCGTGGAACAGCACGTCTCCGCGCTCCATGTGCGACCGGCTCATCTCCGACTGCAGCGCGGAGGCCGCCTCGTCGTCGAGAGCCTTGAACAGGGGGGCGCGCCTCACCACGTCGAGATCCACGGGGTCAGTGTGCCACGTCGCCCGCGAGCCTCGCGTCGTCAGTCGTCGATGCGGAAGTCGATCGGCTTGCACACGCCGTTGTTCGACTTCTCCGCCGAGCAGGCGGTCAGGCCGACGACGAGGTCGGCCTCGGCCCGCAGGACGAAGCGGTCCCCGGCCCGCGAGGTCGGCGGGTCGATGTGGAGCTCGCCGTTCCGCTCGGCCCAGACGTTCATGAAGATGTTGAGCGTCGTCGAGATCCGGTCCGGGTCGACCCCGAAGCTCGCCATGTTCGTCGCGAGGTTCTCGAAGCAGCTCGGGTGGTAGGCCCCCTCGAACTCCGGGTAGAGCAGGTCGAACGTCTGCTGCGAGCACGGCGTGAGGAGCAGGTCGTGGTGCCCGCAGGTGTCCTCGACGACGGTGGCCATCGGCCGGCTGCGGTTGCTGTAGAGCACGCTGCCGGTCGTCACGGCGGTCGAGTTGGCGTAGTCGATGGTGCGTCCCGAGCTCAGCCACTCGTCGCGGTCGGCGTCCATGACGGCGAAGAAGTCGCTGACCTGCTCGCCCGTCGGGTCCACGACCGTGAGGCGCTGCCCGGCCCGGAGGAGGAAGGCCGTGCCGGTCTGGGGTGCGAGCCGCGTCAGGGTCATGTCGTGGTCTCCGTGCGGTGTCGGTGGCGGGGTTCACGTGGAGCGGTGGCTCCCAGCCGCTCGCGTGGTGACGTCCGGAGTACTGCAGCGCCTCGGTGCTGTCGCCGTGGTCGGCGACCATCGGGTTGATGAAGCCCTGGAGGTCCTCGTCGCGGCGGCGGATCGTGGTGCGCATGCCGTCGAAGCGGCCCTCGGCGCGGAGCTCCTCGAACTGGGCGTGGGGGTTGAAGACGAGGGTCGGCAGCGGTGCCCGGCGGGCCACGCGCGACGCAGCCGGGTGCAGACCGACGATGAAGTAGGCGCTGCCGCCCGCGCTGAAGGCGAAGTGGGGGTCGTTGGGGTCAGAGCCCACCCCGTCGGCCCACGACTCGTCGTCGGCGTCGTGCAGTCGCTGGAGCAGCCCGAAGAGGGAGGCCTCGAAGTCGGCCTCGCTGGTCGGCAGGGGTCCGCGGAAGGTCGCGATGAAGGAGTGGAAGCCGCTCTCGCCCTCGATGGCGGTCGCGAAGGCGCGCAGCCGCTCGAGGAGTGCGGCGGGACGTCGGGGCCGGCCATGTCGTCGAGGACGACGTGTGCCACGCTCCCGCGGCGGAAGACGGACTTGGCGCCCAGGCAAGGGAACTCGGCATGCGTGACCATGAGCTCCAGAGACCGGACGACATCGGCCTCGGACGCGTGGGCAAGGTCCATCCCGGCGAGCAGCTCGAGGGTCGTCTCGAGCCCGTGGTGCCCGTCGTCGCGGCGCGTGCAGCCGGACGGTATCCCGTCGGCGTCGGTGCTTGCGTGCGCGTATCCGTTGACATGTCGGACTCCTCTCGTGCAGGCAGGACGTACCCACCCCGGGTTCCCTTGCACCCGAAACCCTGTACACGGGGACGCGGAACGCGGGACCCAGCCGGGCGGCATACAGTGTCGTGCGTGTCCCCCCGAGCCCTCGTGGTCGACGACGAGACCCCGGTCTCGCGCACGCGCCGCGCCCGCAAGATGTACCGCTCCCTGCACGAGCGCTACCCGTACGCGCACTGCGAGCTCGACTTCTCGACGCCGCTCGAGCTGCTCGTCGCGACGATCCTCTCGGCGCAGACGACGGACGTCGGGGTCAACAAGGTGACGCCGATCGTCTTCGCGAAGTACCCGACGGCCGCGGACTACGCGAACGCCGACCGCACCGAGCTCGAGACGATCATCCAGCCGACCGGCTTCTACCGCGCCAAGACCGACTCGCTCATCAAGCTCGGCATGGCGCTCGTCGAGCGTTTCGACGGCGAGGTGCCCCCACGTCTGAAGGACCTCGTGACGCTGCCGGGGGTCGGCCGCAAGACGGCGAACGTCGTGCTCGGCAACGCCTTCGACATCCCGGGCATCACGGTCGACACGCACTTCGGTCGCCTCGCCCGCCGCTTCGGCTGGACCGAGGAGGAGGACCCGGTCAAGGTCGAGCACGAGGTCGGGCGCCTGTTCATGCGCAAGGACTGGACGATGCTCAGCCACGTCCTGATCTTCCACGGCCGCCGGACGTGCCACGCGAAGAAGCCGGCGTGCGGGGCGTGCCCGGTCGCGCGCTGGTGCCCCAGCTACGGTGCCGGTGAGACCGACCCGGACAAGGCGGCGAAGCTCCTGAAGTACGAGCTGGCGCCGAAGTGACCGACGTGGTCAGCCGGATCGCGTATGCCGGCAGGTCCGGTTCCATCGAGCCGTCCCCGCAGCGCGGGGCGGGGACCGTCACGCGCCCCGCGTGGATGGACGACCTCGTCGTGCGGCTCGAGGGCATCGCGCCCGAGTGGTTCTCGCGCTTCCTCCCGCCGGAGGAGGGCGGCCGCGAGTCGGCGGTGCTCATCCTCTTCGGGCCCCCGCCCGCCGGCGCCGAGGACGACGGTGAGCATGTCGTGCTCATCGAGCGCTCGCACACGATGCGCACCCAACCGGCCCAGATCGCCTTTCCCGGCGGCTCGCGCGACCCCGAGGACGACGACCTCGTCGCGACGGCCCTGCGCGAGGCCCAGGAGGAGACCGGCGTCGACCCCGCGGGCGTCGAGGTCGTCGCCCAGCTGCCCTCGCTCTACCTCGCGCCGGCACAGTTCGTCGTGGCGCCGGTGCTCGGGTGGTGGGCGCAGCCCTCACCCATCGGAGTGCGCGACCCGGCCGAGGTGCACGACGTGCTCTCGGTGCCGGTGTCGCACCTCGTGGACCCGGCGACGCGCTTCTCGGTGACGCACCCCTCGGGTTACGTCGGGCCGGGCTTCGACCTCGACCACCTGCTCCTGTGGGGCTTCACGGCCGGGCTCATCAGCAGCGTGCTCGAGCTCGGCGGGCTCTCGCAGCCGTGGGACGCCGACGTCATGCGACCCCTGCCGGAGCGCTACCTCGTGGGGAGGCGCGCGTGAGCGGCAGCGTCGTCCTCGACGTCGCGCTCGTCCTGCTCCTGCTCGCCTACGCGGTCTCGGGGTACCGGCAGGGGCTCATCCACAGCGTCTTCTCGCTCGTCGGCTTCTTCGCCTTCGCCATGGTCGCGGTGTGGAAGCTGCCCGACGTGCTGGCGCACTGGCCGTCCGTTGCCGACAACGACCGCACGCGGGTGGTCGTGCTCCTCCTCGGCGTCGTCGCCTTCGGCTGGCTCGGCCAGTTCCTCGGCGGCCTCGTCGGGGGTCGCATCAGGCAGCGCGTCGGCCAGACGTCGCTGCGCCGCGTCGACTCGGTGCTCGGTGCCGTCGTCGTGACGCTCGCGGCGAGCCTCATCATCTGGTTCCTCGGCGGGGCGCTGCGCACAGCCGGCAACCCCGCGCTGTCCAAGGCCATGGCCGAGTCGAAGGTGCTCCAGGTCGTCAACTCGGTCGTTCCCGAGGAGACTGGTCAGGTCTTCGCGGGCTTCCGCGGCTTCCTGTCGAGCCAGGGCTTCCCCCAGGTGTTCGGCGGTCTCGCGCCCGAGCCCATCACGCCGGTCCCGGCTCCCGACAGCGCCATTGCGCGGTCGCAGGCGATCCGCACGGCAGGTCGTTCGGTCGTCAAGGTGACGACGCAGTCCCAGTCCTGCCAGCGCGGGCAGGAGGGCACCGGCTGGGTGCTGTCCCCGGGACTCATCGTCACCAACGCGCACGTCGTCGCGGGCGCCGACGAGGTGCGCGTCCAGGGCGGGGACGAGACGCTCCGGGCCCGCGTGGTGGTCTTCGACCCACGGCGCGACCTCGCGGTGCTCAGTGTGCCCGGGCTCCCGCTGCCACCGCTCCCGCTCGGCGGCGAGCTCCGGCGCGGCGACTCCGCGGCGGTCCCGGGCTTCCCGCTGGACGGTCCCTACCGCGTCGTCTCGGCCCGGGTGCGCGCCACCCTCGACGCCCGCGGACTCGACATCTACGGCCGCGAGCGTGTCGTCCGCGAGATCTACTCGCTCGCGGCGGTCGTGCAGCCGGGCAACTCAGGTGGCCCGCTCCTCGACACCAACGGCCGGGTCGTCGGCGTCATCTTCGCCAAGTCCCTCGAGGACAACGCCACGGGCTACGCCCTGACGCTGGCCGAGGCCAAGCCGGTCCTCGACGAGGCCAGGTCGTCCGGCGCCCCGGTCGCCACCGGCGCCTGCGTCTCCGGCTGACCTCTCCCGTAAGTCGAGTGCCCACTTCCCGACGCCGGCACCGTCGAGTGCCCATTTCCCGACGCCCGACACCGTCGAGTGCCCATTTCCCGTCGCCCGGCACGGGTCGAGTGCCCAGTTCCCGACGCAGCGAGCCGCGGGGAACTGGGCACTCGAGTGTGGGGAAGTGGGCACTCGACGGTGGGGAGGGGCGCCCGGGAGTGCGACATGATCGGGGGATGCGCATCGAAAGTCCCGGCCTCGTCACCGACCTCGACATGCTGCGGCTGCAGGGCTCGACCGTCACCGACCACGGCGACCACCTCGTCGTGCGCACCGAGTCCAACCCGACCTTCTGGTGGGGCAACTTCCTCCTCGTGCCGACGCCGGCCCGCTCGAGCGAGGTCGACCGGTGGGTGGCGCGCTTCGAGGCGGAGTTCCCGGACGCGGAGCACCGCGCGATCGGCTTCGCGCTGCCCGGCGGCGACACCGAGGCCTGGGCTGCGTTGGGCTGGGACGTCGAGGGCGACGTCGACCTCGCCACGACGGAGGTGCCGGCGGCCGCGGACGCGCCTGACGGCATACGGACTCGCGCCGCTCGAGGGCGACGACGACTGGGAGCAGTCGGCGCAGGTCGGCGGCGCGCGACACCCCGGAGGCGCACCGCGAGAGCCGCCTCGTCTTCGAGCGCCGACGGGTCACTGCCCAGCGCGGCCTCGTCGAGTCCGGACGCGCCCGGTGGTTCGGGGCGTTCGACGGTGACCGCCTCGTGGCGCGGCTCGGCATCGTGCGGCTCGGCGACCTGGCCCGCTACCAGGACGTCGTGACGCTCGAGAGCCACCGGCGACGCGGTCTCGCGGGGGCGCTCGTCCGAGCCGCGGGGGAGTGGGCGCTCGACGACCCGGCGGTGGGGCAGCTCGTCATCGTCGCCGAGGACGGTGGACCGGCGATCGGGCTCTACCAGCGGGCCGGCTTCGCCGAGGTGGCCCGCCACGTCGGCGTCTCCCGCGCCCCCGGTTCCTGAGCACTCGACGTCACGGCGCGTCGGGAAGTGGGCACTCGACGGTGGGTGACCGGCAAACACCAGTCGAGTGCCCAGTTCCGGACGGGGTTGGCGTCGGGAACTGGGCACTCGATGTGGGCGTATGCCGTGTGGCTCAGTCCGCCTTGACGGCGAGGACCGGGCAGCGGGCGTCGAGGAGCAGGCGCTGCGCGGTCGAACCGAGCAGCAGCTTGCCGACGGCGCTGCGGTGCCGGATGCCGATGACGAGCATCCGCGGGTGCTCCCGGTCGATGACGTCGAGGATCTGGTCGGCCGGGTCGGTGCCGTGCTCGATGCGCCGCACCTCGTGCGACACGCCGGACTCGGCCAGGTCGGCGTCGAGCCGGTCGAGGTCCGAGCTCGCGGCGCGGTGCGCGTCGACGAGCTTGTCGTCGCGCGACATGTTGATGACGAGCACCGACTCGTCGTGCGCCTTCGCCTCGGCGATCGCGGCCGCGAGGGCCGCCTCGCCCTGCGGGGTGGGGATGTAGCCGACGAGGATCGTCATGCCATCGCCTCAGCCGGCGCGTCGAAGCCGGAGCGACGTCGGGCGGCCGCCCGGGCCGCCGTCGTGGCCGCGGCCACGGCCGCGCACCTTGGCGACGAGCGGCCACAGCAGCACGATCGCGATGATCGCGAAGCAGACCCAGGCGACCGGACCGCCGACGAGACCGCTGATCTCGCCGCCCGAGAGCTGGAGCGACCGGCGGCCCTGCAGCTCGGCCAGCGGGCCGAGGATGACGCCGATGATGAGCGGCAGCACGGGCAGCCCGAACCGGCGCAGCGCGAACCCGACGAGCCCCAGCCCCAGCAGGAGGAAGAGGTCGAACGGCTGGGCGTTGACGGCATACGCCCCCATGGAGGCGAAGAAGAGGATGCCGGCGTAGAGGTAGGGACGCGGGATCTGGAGCAGCTTGGCCCAGGCCGGTGCGAGCGGCAGGTTGAGCAGGAGCAGCATCGTGTTGCCGACGAAGAGGCTCGCGATGAGCGTCCAGACGAGCACCGGCTGCTTCTCCATGAGCAGCGGTCCGGGCTCGAGGCCCCAGCCCTGCAGGGCCGCGAGCATGATCGCCGCAGTGGCGTTGGTCGGCAGGCCCAGGGCCAGCATCGGCACGAGCGTGCCGGCGGCGGAGGCGTTGTTGGCGGCCTCCGGGCCGGCGACGCCCTCGATGGCGCCCTTGCCGAACTCCTCGGGGCGCTTCGAGAGCTTGCGCTCGGTCATGTAGGACAGGAAGGTCGGGATCTCGGCGCCGCCGGCGGGCAGGGCGCCGAAGGGGAAGCCGAAGGCGGTGCCGCGCAGCCACGGCCTCCACGAGCGGCCCCAGTCGTCGCGACCCATCCACGGGCGACCGACCGGGATCACGCCGGCCGCCTTGCGCCGCAGGTGCGCCGCGACCCAGAGCGCCTCGCCGACGGCGAAGATGCCGACCGCGACGACGACGACGTCGATGCCGTCGGCGAGCTGGGCGACGCCGAAGGTCAGGCGCTGCTGCCCGGTCACCTTGTCGATGCCGATGACGCCGATCGAGAGGCCGATGAGCAGGGCTGCGAAGCCGCGGATGCGGGAGCTGCCGAGCACGGCGCTGGCGCCGACGAAGGCGAGCAGCATGATCGCGAAGTACTCCGGCGCCCCGAGGCTGACCGCGAACTTCACGACCTGCGGCATGAGCAGGGCGAGCAGCAGCGTGCCGATGGTGCCGGCGATGAACGAGCCGATGGCGGCGGTGGCCAGGGCCTGCGCGGCCCGGCCGGCCTTGGCCATCTTGTTGCCCTCGATGGCCGTGACGACCGAGGAGGACTCGCCCGGGGTGTTGAGCAGGATCGAGGTCGTCGAGCCGCCGTACATGCCGCCGTAGAAGATGCCGGCGAACATGATGAGTGCCTGGGTCGGCTCGAGGCCGTAGGTGACGGGCAGCAGCAGGGCGACGGTCATGGCGGGGCCGATGCCCGGCAGGACGCCGACGGCGGTGCCGATCGTGACGCCGATGAGGGCGAAGAGCAGGTTCATCGGGGTCAGGACGTGGCCGAACCCGTCGATGAGGTTGGCGAAGTTGTCCATCAGAGGATTCCTTGCAGCACGCCGGCGGGCAGGTTGACGTCGAGCCCGATGGCGAAGGCGTAGAAGGTGGCGAGCGCGAGGCCCAGGCCGAAGAGGAGGCCACGCACGTGGTGACGGTTGCCGAGGGCGAAGGCCGAGCCGGCGAAGAGGATCGTGCCGCTGATGACCCAGCCGAGGGGCTCGATGAGCACGGCGTTGAGGATGAAGAAGGCGGCGAGCAGGCCGAGCGTCTTCCAGTCCGAGCCGGTCGAGAGGTCGACGTCCTCGCCCTCCTCGGCACTGCCGACGCCGCCGCGGTAGACGTCGACGGCATACAGCACGGCGGTCACGAGCAGGAGGATGCCGAGGATGATCGGCACGGGACGGGGGCCGACGGGGTCGTTGCTGCTCGTCGCGTGCCCGATGCGGGCGGCGTCGGCGAGCAGGAGGACGCCGAGGACGGCGAGGGCCGCGCACAGGCCGTACTGTGCGCGGTCCCGGCCGGTCTTCGTCGTGACTCCGTCGCGGGTGGCGTCGGGCAGCGGTCGGACATCGTGTCGGACATCGTCAGCTCGCGAGCCCGAGGGTCGTCAGGATCTCGGCGACCGAGGCGTCCTGCGCCTTGAGGAAGGTGCCGAACTCGGGGCCGGTGACGAAGGCGTCGGTCCAGCCGCGCTTCTTCATCTCGTCCTTCCAGCCCTGCGAGGCGTGCATCTTCGTCAGCGCGTCGATCCACGTGGCCTTGTCGGCGTCGGAGATGCCGGGAGGGGCCACGATGCCGCGCCAGTTGGTGAAGACGAGGTCGATGCCGGACTCCTTGAGGGTCGGCACGTCGGGCAGGGCGTCGATGCGCTTCTCGCTCGTCACCGCGAGGACCTTGACCTGGCCGGCCTTGACCTGGTCGAGGAACTCGCCGAAGCCGCTGGAGCCGAAGGAGATCTTGTCGCCGATGAGGGCCGGGAGGAGCTCGCCGCCGCCGTCGAAGCCGATGTAGCTGACGGCCTTGGGGTCGATGCCGACGGCCTTGGCCAGCTGCATCGGCAGCAGGTGGTCGGGGCCGCCGGGGGAGGAGCCGCCGCCGACGTTGACCTTCTTGGGGTCGGCCTTCCACGCCGCGACGAGGGCCTTGACGTCCTGGTAGGGCGAGTCCTTCGGCACGACGATCGCGCCGGCCTCCTCGATGAGCTTGGCGATCGGGGTGGTGTCGTTGAGCGTGGCGTTGCTCTTCTGCGTGTAGGCGGCGCCGACGACGCCGAGGCCCATCTGCATGGCGAGCTTGCCGTTGCCCTTCTCGTTGACCGTGCGCTGCAGGCCGACGGTGCCACCGGCGCCGGGGAGGTTGAAGACCTGGATCGCGCTCGTGATCTTGGCGGCCTCCATGACCTTCGCCGCCGTGCGGGCGGTCGTGTCGTAGCCGCCGCCGGGGGCGTTGGGGACCATGATCTGCAGGTTGCTGGCCGGGGAGCCGCCGGCGGCGGCGGTCCCGCCGGCAGCGGTGTCGTCCTTCTTGGCGGTCGCGCCGCAGGCCGAGAGGGCCAGGGCCGTGACGCCGACGGTGACGCCGAGCAGGACGGACCTGCGGGCGGGGGTGTGGGTGCTCATCGTTGAGGTCTCTTTCGCGTTCTGTGGCTGGAACGGCATGATCGTGGCCTGCGCCACGACGCCGTGTCGCCCTTGTGTCAGCAATGAAGGTTGAGTTCGTTTTGGTCACGCAGAGACCGGGCCGCTTCGGTCGCCTCTCCCTCGCCGGGCAGCTGCTCGTCGTGCAGATGGTCATCCTCCTCGGTGTGCTCGTGACCGTCGCACTCGTCTCGCTGGCGCAGTCGGACGCGACGTTCACCCGCACCGAGGGCCGTCGGGTCTCGGCGATCGCCGAGCAGCTCGCGAGCACCCCGATCGTGCGCTCGGAGATGGGGCCGGGCGGCGTCGTCAACGTCCTGCCGGCCGTCGTGCAGTCGGTCGTGACGCAGTACAACGTGACGTCGGTGACGATCGCGGACGCCGACGAGGTCGCGCGGGTGTCGTCGGACCCGACGATCGACAAGACCCGCATCCCGCTCGGCGCGCCGGCCGTCGGTGAGGGGGCGAGCTGGACGGGCGTCATGGACGTCCGGGGCGAGCGGATGCTCGTCGCACAGAGCCCGCTGCTCTACACGCCGACGAGCTCGTCGGAGTCGGCGCCGCTGCCCGTCGGCGCCCAGCTCGGCACCGTCATGGTCGCCGTGCGTATGCCGTCTGCCTGGGACCGCCTGCAGGGCAACTCGTCGTACCTCCCGACCTATCTCGGCATCGCCCTGGTGCTCGGCGGCGTCGGGTCGTGGCTGCTCGCGCGGCGGATCAAGCGGCAGACGCTCGGGCTCGAGCCGGCGGAGATCACCGGACTCGCCGAGAGTCGTGAGGCGATGCTCTTCGGTCTCGCGGAGGGGGTGGTGGCGCTCGACACGAACGAACGGATCACCTTGGTCAACAACGTCGCCCACCATCTGCTCGACCTGCCGGAGCATGCGGTCGGGATGCGTCTCGACGACCTGCCGCTCGGTCCGCGGCTGCGGGACGTGCTGCGGGGCGTCACCGACGAGAGCGAGGGCACTGACGGTGCGAGGGACGCCGGTGAGGGTGGTCGGCAGGCCGGGGCGCCGCGCGACCAGGTGGTGCTGCGCCGGGGACGGGTGCTCGTCATGAACCGCATGGAGGTCAGCAAGGACGGCCGTCCGCTCGGGTCGGTGACGACGTTGCGTGACCGGACCGAGCTCGCCGACCTCGAGCGCGAGATCGGCTCGTTCCGCAGCACGACGGAGCTGCTGCGGGCGCAGGCGCACGAGTTCGCCAACCAGCTCCACACGATCTCGGGTCTCATCCAGCTCGGGGAGTACGACGAGGTCGTCGGTTACGTCGACTCGGTGAGCGAGCACCGCGCCCAGCTCGACCTCACCGTGTCGCGTCGGATCCGGGACACGGCCGTGACGGCGCTCGTCATGGCCAAGGCCGCGCAGGCCACCGAGCGTCGCGTCGAGCTGCGCGTCTCGGACGACACCTCGCTCGGGCGCATCGGTCCGCGCGACTCGGCCGACGTCGCGGCGGTCGTCGGCAACCTCGTCGACAACGCCATCGACGCGGCGGCATCGTCCGAGGGCGACGACAAGTGGGTCGAGCTGACGATCCGGCAGGACGCCAGCTCGCTCGAGGTGAGCGTCGTCGACTCGGGACCGGGCATCGCGCCCGAGGTCGTGACCGAGGTCTTCACCCACGGCTACACGACGAAGGCGGCCCGGGCCGGGGAGCGCGGCATCGGGCTGGCGCTGACGCGCCTGATCTGCCAGCGTCGGGGCGGCGAGGTCGAGGTCGAGAGCACCCCCACGGGGGCGAAGTTCGTCGCCCGCCTCACCGTCGAGACCGTTCCCGCGCCCGTGCCCCCGATCAGCGAGGAGAAGCGATGACCCGCGTGCTCGTCGTCGACGACGACTTCATGGTCGCGCGGATCCACCGGGGCTTCGTCGAGCGCGTCGACGGCTTCGAGGTGGTCGGCACGGCACGCACCGGTGACGAGGCGCTCGCCCTCGTCGGTTCCCTGCAGCCCGACCTCGTGCTCCTCGACCTCTACCTGCCCGACGCGTTCGGGCTCGACGTCGTGGCGCAGCTGCGGGCTGCGGGCGAGACGTGCGACGTCCTCGTCATCACCGCGGCCAAGGAGGCCGACGCCGTGCGCGGCGCGGTGCGGCAGGGCGTCGTCGGCTACCTCCTCAAGCCGTTCGCCTTCGCCGACCTCGAGCAGCGCCTGCTGACGTATGCCGCCGAGCGGGCCCGCGACCTCGGCGACGACCTCACGCAGGCCGAGATCGACGCCGCGTTCACGTCGCAGCCGGTCGGGCGGGCGCCGCTGACGCTGCTTCCGAAGGGCCTCAGCGTGGAGACGGCCGAGGCGGTCGAGCGGGCGCTGCGAGAGTCACGGGAGACGTTGTCGGCGACGGAATGCGCTGAGGTCGTGGGGATCTCGCGCGTCAGCGCGCGGCGTTACCTCGAGCACTTCGTCTCTTTCGGGCAGGCCGAGGTGACGCTCCGCTACGGCTCCACCGGCCGACCCGAGCGCCGCTACCGCTCCCGCTGACCGCGGCCGGACACCTCCTCGAGTGGGCCTCAGCCACGGTCGAGCGAGCGTCCCGTCCCCAACGCGTGGGACGGGACGCTCACTCGAAGGTCAGGTGAACGCCTTCCGCGCCCTTGGTCAGTAGACCCTGACGACACGGTTGGGGCTGTAGGAGGCCAGGTGGTCCACGTCGGCCGGCTTGTACATCCGGTAGGTGAAGGTGCCGCGCCATCCCGACCTGAACGAGAACGCGTAGGCGCTCGCCGAGCTCAACGTCCTGCTGGCCACGTTCGTCCAAACGCCGTTGCCGGCATACCGCTGGAGGTAGACGACCTGTCCGGCGTGCGCCGGCGCGACCGACCCCGAGATGGTGAACGAGCCGCCGAGCGGCAGCGAGGTCCGGCTGACGGCGCCGGTGACCGTGGTCCGGACCCCGACACGCGCCGCGGCACTGCTCGACCCGACGAAGCTGCCCGACCCGCGGTAGACCCACTGGTAGTCGAGGGACGCCCCTGGCCGGCTGACGTAGGACACAGTCCCGGTGGAGCTCGTCGTGGGCGCCGTCAGGAGGTACCACGTCGTGGTGCCGACCTTGCGCCAGTAGAGCTGGACGGGGGTGCCGGCCAGGGCGGCGCCACTGTCCCGACGCGTCAGCTTGCTGCTCAGGGTCACCGCGCCGCCGTAGGTCAGAGACGCGACGGTGGCCGACATCGTCGGGGCGGTCCCCACCAGCGTGCGCGATGAGGCCGGGCCGAGCGTGCCGGAGCGGTCCTGGGCCCAGATCCTGAAGCTGTAGGTGGTGCCCTGGACGAGGTTGGGGACGGTGACGCCGGTGCGCGAGCCGGAGTAGACGTCGGTGCCGCTCGTGATGCCCGCGGGAGGCGTCGTGCCGGCGGCCATCCGGACGATGTAGCGGTTCACGTCGGGCTTCGCTGAGGCCTGCCACGACAGCGTCGCAGCCCGCACGGCGCCGGTGGCCGTGAACGAGCCGACCGTTGAGGGCGCCGGATCCACGGTCTGGAAGGTGGAGGAGTATGCCGTGCCCATCGTCGCGCCGGACGCGTCCGTCACGCCGGACACCGTCAGGCGGTAGGGCGCGTCGTTCTCGAGCCGCGACGTCGGCGCGACCGTCGCGGTGCGCGTGCCGGCGTCGTAGGTGACCGAAGCCGGCACGTCTGATCCCGTGCGGCCGTCGAGCAGGCTGATGGTCGAGCCGGTCACCGTCGAGGCGGTGACGTCACGGGCGAAGGTGACGGTCGGTGCGGCCGCCGGTGCCACGCCCCACGCGACGTCGCTGGGAGTGGAGCCCTGTACCCACAAGCCGTCCGGCCCGGGCGGAGTGGCCGTGGTCGCGTTGCGCAGCACGGCGATGCCACTCCGCGTCATCAGGGCCACGTCGGGGTGGCCGTCGCCGTCGAGGTCTCCGATGGAGAGCTCGCCCTGGCGCGTGGGAAACAGGGATTCGCCCAGGCCCGTGGACGCTGGCTCGCCGAAGCCGCCGCCTGCGAGGCCCGGGAGGACCGAGACCATCGCGGCGTAGCCCGTCCCCGACGTGACGAGGTCCGGGATCCCGTCGCCGTTGACGTCCGCGACCGCGAGGGTCTCGCTGTGGCTCGGCAGCGGGGTGGTGGTCGGCGCCTGCAGGGTGCCGTCGGCTGCCTGCAGGTACGTCGCGAGCATCGGCGGTCCGTCGTTGCTGCGCACGAGCGCCACCACGTCGGGGCGTCCGTCGCGGTTGACGTCGACGTTGCGCGCGGCGCTCACCCCCGAGCCGGCGGGCGGGCTCGAGCTCACCGGGTGCGTGGTGATGCGCCAGCCGGTGGGATCGGCGCGCAGGACGACCACGTTCCCACCACTGGTTCCCAGGACCTCCGGCCGGCCGTCACCGTCGAGGTCGGCGATGGACAGGTCGGACATCGAGATCTGGAAGTGCGCGGCCGTGGCGTACGAGCCGTCCGCCTGGTGGATCCGGATGTAGGGCGAGCCGTTGAGGGTGACCGCGACGTCCGGGTGCCCGTCGCCGTCGAGGTCACCCGTCGCGATCTCCTCCACCTGTGACCCCGAGATGCCGCTGAGGTACTGCGGCGCCGCGAGCGTCCCGTCCGGCAGCCGATGGAAGACCTGCACACCGTCGTACGTGCCGGACAGCACCTCTGCCGCCCCGTCGCCGTCGACGTCGCCCGAGGAGAGCCGCATCACCGGCGAGTCGTTCGCCGTCGGGTAGAAGGTGCCCTCGTCGAGCTGACCGGCCGCTGTCTGCGCGTAGACGATGATGCCCCTGGGGGTGACAGGGTCGCCGTAGTCGCCGAGGACGGTGACGACGTCGGCGCGGCCGTCGCCGGTGACGTCAGCGACGGCAGTGGAACCCGCCGTCGGTGTCGCTTGTTCGAGCCACGACGGGGAGTCGAGGAGCGCGCCCGGGTGTCGGGCGAGTGACACGGTGTAGGGACGCGGGTCGCGTGCGCCGTTGACGTTCTGGACCTCGACGTAGGAGGTGCCGGGAGCGGCCGTCCAGCCGACGAGCTCGGGATCGCCGATTCCGTGGTGGTCGGTCACGGCCAGGGGCCGAAGGTTCGAGTCGTAGACCGAGACCACCGGGTCTGAGTTCTGCGCGACGTTCGTGTCCCAGGCTGGAGGGGTCACGGTCACCGAGAGCGGCTGGGTCGTCGTCGAGTCGACGCGGTACCAGTCCGCGTCGCCCTCGACGCCGATGGTCCCTGCCATGGTGCCGGTGAGGGGCGTCGCCCGGCTCGGGACGTCGTTGGGCTCGCCGGCGCCGAGACCGGGCAGGCCGAAGCTCGGTGCCCAGCCGCCGCCCACGGCGTTGGTGGCGTCCACGATCCCAGCGCCGAAGTAGGGGTCGATGCCGCGCGGGCCGGCATCACGGGCGGTGGACCTGAGGCGCGCGAGGACCTGCGCCGGGGTCAACGTGGGCGTCTGGGCCCGCAGGAGCGTGACGACACCCGAGACGATCGGCGCCGAGAAGGACGTGCCGTCGCCGTACGCGTAGTTGTCGTTGCCGGAGGAGTCCGCGATCTCGGTCGAGAGGATGTTGAAGCCGGGGGCGGCGACATCGACCCAGGAGCCGTAGCTGCTGAAGTCGGTCAGCGCCCCGTCGGTGTCGGTCGCAGCCACGGCCACGGCCTCGGGGTAGGCGGCCGGGTACTGGGGCACGTCGTCGCCCGAGTTGCCCGCGGCGACCACGACGACGGCTCCGTTGGCCACGGCACTGCTGACGGCGTCGTGCAGGACGGGGCTGTCGGCGTCTCCACCCAGGGAGAGGTTCAGGATCTTGGCGCCGTGGGCGACGGCCCAGTCGATGCCGTCGACGACGTCGGAGTCGGCGCCCTCGCCGTTCGAGTCGAGCACCTTGACCGGCATGACCTCGGCGCTCCAGGCCACCCCCGCGATGCCCTCGCCGTTGCCGGTCCCGGCGGCGACGATGCCGGAGACCATCGTGCCGTGGCCGTTGTCGTCGCTCGCGGCGCCGGCGGCGATGCCGGCCTTGGTGATCGCGTTGTAGCCGGCGACGGTGTGCCCGCGGAGGTCGGGGTGGGTGCCGTTCACGCCGGTGTCGATGACCGCGACGACCTGGCCCCGTGATCCCTGTGACCGGTCCCAGGCGGTCGGCACGCGCACCGTGTCGAGGTAGTGCTGGTAGACGTAGTCGGGGTCGTTCGGGGTCGCCGACGCCTTCCGGACGTAGTCGAACGTCACCTGGGCCACCGCCGGGTCGGTCTTCAGGCGCTTCGCGAGGTCCTCGGCGCGACCGGTGGTCGTGACCTTGACGAAGCCGGTGCCGGGAAGCGCCTGCGCGACCCGGCCGCCGTGGGACGTGACGGCGTTGTCGCGCCTGGCCTTGGGGGCGGAGCTCCGGAACTTCACGAGCACCGTGTGTGCTGCGTGAGACTGGCTGTGCGCCTGGGGCCGGGTCGGCCGCGGCAGGTGTCTCGCGGCTGGGACGCGGCCCTTCGACGCGGACGAGGGGGAAGCCGCCGCGGCGGAGGCTGACATGGCCGAGACGGGCGTGATGAGCGCCAGCGCCAGGGCCGCCGAACAGAGGCGGCGAGAGGGCATCGTGGGTCCCTGTGGTGAGAGCTGCGAGCGCGTCGTCCCACTGGACGGGCGCGAGCGAATCATGGCAGGGCGATGTGCGCGTTATGCCCCAGTTGCGCCTCTTTCGCATGGAACTCCCAGACAGTGCCGTTGGGCAAGCGTCGCAACCTCGGCACGTGCACCCGAGACCGAACCCATGCGAGGACGAAGATGTGGCCCGCCGACCACGGGAGGAGTCGAGGTGGCCGATGTCGAGCGGCTGTCGCGTCGCTTCTCGCGTGGCGACGGGGGCTCCGGCGGTCGACGCATCGGCCTGAGCCTCGCGCTGGTGACCCAGATTGTCCGGTCGCACGGCGGCCGCCTGGAGGTGACGGAGACGCCCGGGGGAGGGGCGACGACCTCCACCCTCCTGATCCCCGCGGCAGCCGGCTGACCAGGACCGTTCAGACATTTGAACGCCCGGCTGAGCGTGGGCGTAGTCCGCGTTTGCCTTGTTGAACGCCAAAGCGGTCCGGACCGAGCAAAACCCCTCTTACGTTGCTGAGGTGCCGCGGGGCGAGCACACCAGTCAGGTTTTGCTTAGGTGGAGGGGAATCGCGGAATGAAGATCCAGAAGAGCGTGCCTCAGGGTGCGTCGCTGCGTCGCAGACGTGGCACAGGGGGAGTCGCGCGGCGGCTTCTGGCGGGGGCCGCGGTATCCGGCGTGGTGGTCGGCGGCGTCAACGTGTCGCCGACGTTCGCCTCGTCGGTGAGCAGCGCGGTCTTCAGTGGAACCGGCACGGTGACCGACAGCGGAACTGTGTATGCGAAGCAGGGCACTGCACTGACTCTCACGGTCGTCACCAGCACTGACACCAAGTGCGTCGAGGTGACGGGCGCGGGCACACTGCCTCGCCAGACGTCCTCGACCGCGAAGTCGAACTGGACGTTCACGACGACCGCTCCCGCGGGCAGCGGTGCGCAGGCCTTCACGGTCGCCGCTTCGCCGAACTTCAACGCGAACGGCTGCAACGGGCAGACGAGCTCGACGCAGGCGTCCTACACGCTCGACAACACCGGCCCTGTCGTCACGGCGGCGCTGACCCCGGCGGCCAACGCCGACGGGCTGGAACAACAGCAACGTCACGGTCAACTGGACGGCCACTGACGCCGGCTCCGGGGTTGCCGGTGCGCAGCCGTTCAAGACAGACAGCGTCTCGAGCAACGGCATCACCACCCTGACGGCGCCGGCGCAGACCGACCGCCTGGGCAACGCGGGTGCTGTCGGTTCGGTCACGGTCCGCGTCGACAAGGCGGCTCCGACCATCACGGCGTCGCAGACGAAGAACGCCGACGGCACGACGACCGTCAGCTTCACGTGTGAGGACTCCAACTCGGGTGCCGGCGACGCCTCGGGCATCGCGACCTGCCTGGCGGACGGCAGCACCACGAACTCGAAGACGGTGCAGCCCGGCGTCACCGTGACCGGCATGGCCACCGACAAGGCCGGCAACACGGCGACCGCGAGCTCCACAGCTCCGAGAGGGTGACACGACCGCGCCGCTGCTCTCGGGCGCGCCGACCACCCAGCCGAACACGGCCGGGTGGTACAAGGGCGACGTCACCGTCCACTGGACTGCGTCCGACCCCGAGTCCGGCATCCCGACCGCTCCTGCCGACACAACGATCGTCGGTGAGGGCAAGGGCCTGACCAGCTCGCAGAGCGCCACGAACGGTGCAGGCCTGTCGACGACGGCTACGAGCAGCCCGGCGGTCAACATCGACCGCACGCCGCCCTCGACCAGCATCAGCGGCACGTCGAACAACTGGGTCAACGGCAACGTCACCGTCTCACTGTCCGCGACGGACAACCTGTCGCAGGTCGCCTCGACGACCTACACGGTCGACGGTGGGGCGGCGCAGACGGGCACCAGCTTCACCCTGTCGACCGAAGGCGACCACACGGTCACCTACTCGTCGACCGACAAGGCCGGGAACCTGGAGCCCGCGCAGACCGCGCACGTCAAGATCGACAAGACGGCTCCGACCATCTCGCACGCCTTCACGCCGCTCTCCTACAAGGACGGCGCGTGGACCAACCAGGACGTCACGGTGACGTTCACCTGCGCCGACCAGGGCGGATCCGGTGTCGCGAGCTGCACGGCGCCCGTGACCAAGAGCGGCGAGGGTGAGTACGTGGTCAACGGCACCGCGACCGACGGCGCGGGCAACACCGCTAGCGACAGCGCAGCGTACGCATCGACAAGACGAAGCCCACCATCACGGCGACGGCCGTCGGCACGAAGAACGCCGCCGGTTGGTACAAGGACGACGTCACGGTGAGCTACACGGCGAGCGACGCCCTGTCCGGCGTCAGCGGCACGCCGGCGAGCGACGTGCTTGCGCGAGGGCACCAACCAGAGCGCCAGCGCCACGGTCACCGACGCGGCAGGTAACTCTGCCGAGCGCCGGTGTGACGGGCATCAACGTCGACGAGACGGCGCCCGTCCTCACCGGCATCCTTCTCCGGCGGCTGGCACACCGGTGACGTCACCGTCAGCTGGACCTGCACGGACCTGCTGTCCGGGCCGGCCGGCCAGCCGGCCGACACGATCGTGAAGGGCGAGGGTGGCAACCTCTCCTCGACCGCCAGCTGCACGGACATCGCCGGCAACACGGCGACCAAGACGGTCGACGGCATCAAGATCGACCGCACCGCGCCGCGACCACGGCCGACCGTCGCGGACCCCAACAGAGCGGCTGGTACGGCGACGCGGTCCAGGTCACCCTGAGCGGCCACGACAACCTGTCCGACGTCGACGCGACGTACTACACGGTCGACGGTGGAGCTGCCCAGACCTACAGCGGCGCCTTCACCTATCGGCACCGAGGGCACGCACGAGATCGGGTTCTGGAGCACGGACAACGCCGGCAACATCGAGACCGCGGGTGCTCCGATCACCCTGAAGATCGACAAGACGGCGCCGACCACGACGGTGATCAACCCGATCTCGCCGGACAGCGGCTGGTTCGTCACCAGCGGCATCCCGGTGGCGTTCAAGGCCGACGGATGCGCGGCTCCGGCATCCGGGCGACCTACTACGCGATCGACGGCGGCGCCACGCAGACCTACGGCGAGCCGTTCACCGCCGACCTGTCCACCGGCGTCCACACGATCACCTACTGGAGCGTGGACCTCGCCGGCAACGAGGAGGCCACGGGACGACCAACACCGTCGAGGTCAAGGTCGACACGATCGCGCCGGTCGATCACGGCCGACGCGCACCCCCGCGGCCAACTCGTTCGGCTGGAACAACACCGACGTCAAGGTCGCCTTCAGCTGCACGGACGCCGACTCCGGGATCCCGAGTGACGTCACCGACGGGATCGCGGGCTGTGGCCCCGACCAGACGGTGTCGAGCGAGGGTGAGAACCAGTCCGTCCAGGGTGACACCCAGGACGTGGCCGGCAACGCGAGCTCGGTGACGGTCGACAAGATCAGCATCGACAAGACCGCTCCGTCCCTGACGGGCTCTCCCACGGGCGACTCCAACGGTGGCGAGTGGTACCGCGGCGACGTCTCCGTCGCGTGGACCGGCGTCGACGGCCTGTCGGGCATCGACACGACGACCCAGCCGGCCAACAGCACGATCAAGGGCGAGGGCCGCAACCTCGGTGCCTCGGCCAAGATCAGCGACAAGGCCGGCAACCAGGGCACCGGCTCGATCGCGGGCATCAAGATCGACCGCACCCCGCTCGACATCACCGCACAGCTCCCCACCGGCAAGAACGCCGCCGGCTGGTACCACGGTGACGTGACAGTCGGCTTCAGCTGCACCGACCCGGCCCTGGCCGACGGCAGCGCCGGCTCCGGCATGGGCACCTGCCCGTCCGACGCGGTGGTCTCCGGTGATGGCGCCAACCAGAGCGTCACCAGTGGCACGGCCACGGACGTGGCGGGCAACACCATCGCCAAGACGGTCAGCGGCATCAACATCGACGGGCACGAGCCCCAGACCACCGCGGACAACCAGTGCACGGCCACCAACGGCTACTGCACGGGCGGCACCGCCACGGTCGTGCTCAACGCCACCGACGTCGGCCCGTCCGGCGTCAAGGAGATCCACTACACCGTCAACGGCGGCACCGAGCAGGTGGCGGCGGGCGCAAGCACGTCGGTCAGCGTCCCGCTGAGCGGCACCGGTACGGCGAGCGTGAAGTACTACGCGGTCGACGTGGCCGGCAACGTGGAGCCGTCCCAGGCGGTCGCGGTGAAGTACGACAACATCGCCCCGACGGTGACCCACACGGTGAACCCCAAGGCGAACGCGTCGGACTGGAACAACAGCGACGTCACGGTCCACTTCGACGCCAAGGACACCGACCCGGGCTCGGGCGTTGCCGCCGGCAGCGTCACGCCGGACCAGGTGATCAGAAGCGAGACGAGCAGCACCGGTCTCGCCGTCAACGGCTCGGCCAAGGACACTGCGGGCAACACCGGCACTGACTCGGTGACGATCAAGCTCGACAAGACCAAGCCGAGCATCAACGGGTCCGTCGTCAGCGGGACCGTGGGCAAGAACGGCTGGTACGTCAGCCCGGTGAAGGTCCACTTCACCTGTGCCGATGCCCTGTCCGGCATGGCGTCCTGCCAGGACGACGTGACGTTGTCGAACAACGGCGCGGCCCAGTCGGCCAGCGGGTCCGCCAAGGACGTCGCTGACAACGTGGGGACCGGCTCGGTCTCCGGGATCAACATCGACAACGAGAACCCGACGATCACCAAGGTCAACGTGGCCAACGGGTTCTACACCCTCGGTGGCGCTCCCACCGCGAGCTGTACGGCGACGGACAGCTTCTCGGGTCTGGACACCTGCACCGTGGGCGTCACCGGCGGCACCGTGAACGGCGTGGGCTCGTTCAACTGGACGGCGACCGCCACCGACAAGGCCGGCAACGCCGTCAGCCAGACGGGCACCTACAAGGTCGTCTACAGGTTCGACGGGTTCCTCCAGCCCATCAACGACACGGCGCACCAGGTCGGCACCTCGACCAGCGTCTTCAAGGCCGGCAGCACCATCCCGGTCAAGTTGCAGCTGAAGAACGCTGCGGGCCAAGCGGTCCAGTCGGCCGTAGCGCCGGCCTGGCTGACGCCGGTCAAGGGTGGGGCGATGAGCCTGCCGGTCGACGAGACGGTGCAGACCGTCACGGCTGACAGCGGCTCGACCTTCAAGTACGACGCGGGTCAGTACATCTACAACTGGAAGACGCCCAGCACTGGTGGCAGCTACTACCAGATCGGCGTCCGCCTCGACGACGGCCAGACGTACTTCGTCACCATCGGCCTTCGCTGAATCACCACCTGAGTCCCAGGGGACTGAGGGCAAGAGGGGAGGGTCCCGCGTCGTCACGGCGCGGGGCCCTTCCCACACCACCGAACATCTCTGGGAGAGAAGGACGTCATGACCGCCACGACGAAGGTGGAGGCGACGCGGCCGCCGACGTGCCCCACCTGGTGCGTGCAGCGACACGGCATACGGCAGGGCGAGGACGACTCCATCCACGTGAGCGTCGAGCTCCTCGTGCGCGGGGTGTCGATGAAGCTGTGCGCGACGATCGACCCCAACGCGCAGCTGTCGGAGGGTCCTTACGTGCTGCTCGGCGCCGAGGAGTACACCCTGCACGAGGCCGACGCGCTCATCGACGCGCTGACCCAGCTCGTCGACGAGGGACTGGGCCTCACTCGCCGCGAAGGAGCCTGAAGGCGCTCTCCCGGTCCTTGACCCGCAGCTTCTTCAGGACGGACGACACGTGCACGCGGACGGTCGTCGCGGAGAGGAAGAGACGTCGGGCGACCTCGTCGGTGGCGAGGCCTTCGCTCAGAAGCTGCATGACCTCCCACTCGCGGGCGCTCAGCTTGGCGGCCGCGACCGTGGTCCGTCCGAAGCGACGCTTCGTCGGGGCCCGGAACTCGTCCATGATCCGTGCGACCAGGCGAGCGGACATCGCTGCATCGCCGTCGAGGACACTGCGGAGCTTGTCCGCCAGCGTCGTCGGGTCGGTGTCCTTCAGCAGGTAGCCGGACGCGCCGGCGCGCAGCGAGTCGAAGAGGTCGTCGTCCTCCGCCGACTGGGTGAGCATGACGACGGCCACCTCTGGCGCGGCCTTCGTGATGTCCTGGGCAGCCTGTATGCCGCTGCCGGGCATGTGGATGTCGAGCAGGGCCACGTCGGGGCGGTGCTCGACCACCAGCCGCACGGCGTCCTCGGCCGACGCGCCTTCGCCGATGACCTCGCAGCCGCTGCCCTCCAGCGCCGCGCGGACGCGACCGCGGATGCGCGCGTGGTCGTCGGCGAGAACGACGCGCAGGCTCACCAGGTCACTGCCACGGTGGTGCCGCGTCCAGGCGCGGAGTCGATGCAGACGGACCCGCGCAGGGACGCGGCGCGCTCCTCCATGCTGGTCAGGCCGTAGCCGGTGGCATTGCGCCGGATCGTCGCGGGGTCGAAGCCCTGCCCATCGTCCTGGACGAGCAGTCGGCGCAGCTGCTCGTCGCGCTCGAGCCGCAGGAGGACGCGATCGGAGGGCCCGTGGCGGATGGCATTGGACACCGCCTCCCGGGTGATGCGGATGAGGGCATGACGCTGGTCATCGTCGGCGTGGACGGAGTCGTCGAGCTCGACCTCGAGGCTGGCGTTGTAGCGCTCGGCCACCTGCCGCGCCGCCCGGTGCAGGACGAAGCCGAGCGGCTCCTCGCTGCTGCGGCCCAGTGCGTCGACGGCGGCGCGCGCCTCGTCGAGTGCACGGTCGCAGGAGGCGAGCATGCGTTCGCGGTCCTCCGGGTCGTCCACAGCCGTATGCGTTTCCGCTCGGATGTAGGCGAGCTCCTGCACGACACCGTCGTGCAGCTCACGAGCGAGCCGGCGGCGGTCCTCGAGCACCGCCGCGCGGGCCTGGGCAGACCAGTAGTGGCTGATCTCGCGGGCGGCGCCGACGAGGAGAACGGCATACGACCCCGTTCGCAGCAGGTCGCCGGTGTAGAGCCAGTCGCTGTACAGCGACGGGAAGAGTAGGTAGTTCAGACGCGCGAAGGCTGCCAGCGCGAAGGCGGGACCAAGCATGCGGAGCAGCTCGTCCTGCCCCCCGGGGCGCGAACCGGCCCTTGCCGCAAAGAGGACCGAGGCCGCTGCGAAGCAGGCCGCCGTCACGCCGTAGGTGACGAGCAGGGCCGGGTGTCCCGCGATGACCGGGCGCTCGGCAGACGCAGGAGGCGTGGCGGCCAGCGGAACTGGGAGCGATCCGCGCAACACGTAGGTCAGCACGAGACCGAAGACGACGGTCGCCCAGGGGAGGACATTGAGAGGCCGTGTCCAGCCGTCGGGGACCAGGCGCGCGCCTGCCACGGCCGCGGCGAGGACCAGGGCTGCGCCCACCACGCGGATGGCGACAGGCAGCCACACGTCGGCGCGCCCGTCGTCGAGGCCGAGGAGGTGCAGGCCCAGGGTCATTCCGAGTCCGGCCACTGCGAGGAGCAGGAGCCCGCCGGCCAGCAGCAGATCCTGCAGGCGCCCGCTGCGCCGGTACCGGCCCCAGATCAGGAAGGCGACCAGCAGGGCGACGCCGGTGTCGGCGGAGTCAAGGACCAGATGCAGCTGTGGGTCGTGGTAGGCGAAGAGCAGGTAGGGGGTGCCGAGGATGGCTGCTGTGACGGCGATGCCGAGAGCCCAGCCCACCAAGGTCGGCACTGCGGCCGAGGTGGCCATCCCACCACTCGGTCCCCTGCGACCGACCGTCCCCCTGTGGCCCATGAGGCGGAGTCTAGGTACACCGTTTACCAAATGTTGGCAAAATCGCCAATTGGTATCTTCTTGGTAAAGCGCGCCGTGTGACCGCTGCCCGAAGCGCGGAGGGTCCGGCGACAGGGTGTCTAGAGCTGGGTGAGAACCTGCTCACCGATGTGGCGCATCCCGCGGAGGACTGCCCAGACCGTCAAGTGATCGAGCGTGGTTCCCGGCGCGGGTTCCCAGTTGGCGATGGCGGCCCACGTGACCGTCCGGGCGCCAGCCGTCACAGCACCGGCGTCGGCGCGGACCCCGGCGTCGGTCCCTGTCTTGTTCCAGAAGGTCGTGGGTAGCCCCAGCGACGAATGGTGGGCGATGGGGTCCAAGCCGCCCTGCTCGACGAGGGCAGACCCGACCATCGACTGGTCGACGTTGGCCGAGAGCCACTGCCGCACGAGCCGATCCGCAGCGGGACCCGAAGCCGTGTCGGACGCGAGGCGGGACATGAGGGCGCTGAGCTCACCCGCGGTGCCGGTCGAGAGCGTCGCGGGATGATCGGCCTCGCGGACGTCCCGCACCCGGTCGTGCAGAGCGGTGGCGCGCAGGCCCAGAGACGTGGCACGAGCAGCGACCTCGGCCAGCCCGACGCGGCTGAGCAGGACGTTGGTCGCCAGGTTGTCGGAGACGGCTCCGACGAGGGTTGCGACGTCGATGAGGGGGAGCGTCTCGACGGAGAGCGTGTGCCACAGGCCGGAGTCGCCGACCCAGAGGTCGACGGATCGGGTCAGCGGCTCGTCGGGGGAGAGCTCGCCGGACGCGATGAGCCGGGCCGTCTCTATGAGGAGCAGCACCTTGCCGACGGACGCCGTGCGCAAGGCCACGTCCTCGCCGACCGCGCCCAACGGCATACCTGATCCGTCACGGACGCACACCGACCATGTGACCCCGCCGGCGTCGGGCAGCTCGATCTCCATGTCAGCCAAGGGATCCGAGCCACGCGACCAGGGCGGCGCTGACCTTGTCCGGCGCCTCCTCGGTGAGGAAGTGTCCGGCGCCGGGGACCTTGACCTGTCGGTAGTCGCCGGGCACGAACGCGCCGGACCCGTGGGTCACGGCAGCGATGACGCAGCCGTCGTCGCTGCCTTGGAGCTGGAGCACGGGCACGCGGATCGCGTGACGGATCCGCCGCATGAAGAGTGGGCCGTCGGGGCGCACGGAGGATCGGCCGAGCCAGCGGTAGTGCTCCGCGGCCGAGTGGGCCACAAAGGGGATCATCATGCCGTCGCCGTAGCGGGAGACGTCCTCCGCCGTGGGGAAGGTGCCTGAGGGCGAGGCCCACGAGCGGAGGAGGCCCTCGACGTAGTCGTGCGACGCGGCCATCTCGCGCTCGGGACGAAAGGGCTTCTGCAGCCCGGCGATCCACGCCGAGGCGCGCCGCTGCTTGGGGTTGCTCCACGTCGCGTGGCGCATGACCCGGGGGTGTGGCATCGACAGGGCGGCGATGGCGCGTGTGACGTCGGGGCGCAGTGTCGGCATGCACCAGGAGATCCAGCCGCCCAGACCTTGGCCCATGACAACGGCGTCCTTCTCGCCGAGGGCGCGAATGACGCTGTCGACGTCGAGCGTCGCCATGTAGGTGTCGTAGCCACGGGGCGGCTTGTCGGACCCGCCGAAGCCGCGGAGGTCCATCGCGGCGACGCGGTAGCCCGCGTCGGCGAGGGCGATCATCTGGTGTCGCCACGCGTACCAGAACTGCGGGAAGCCGTGGAGCATCACCACGAGCGGCCCGTCGCCGATCTCGGCGACGTGGAAGCGGGCGCCGTTGGCGGAGACGTAGCGGTGCTCCCAGGGTCCGTCGATATTGACGAAGGCAGCGTCGACGGACATGGGTGCGGGTCGGGTGGCGGCTGGCTCAGGCGTCGCGGGACGGGTCCGGCGTGCTGGCCGTGGCGCCGTTGCTCGACGTCACGGCGATGGCGGTCGGAGCAGATGCGCTGACGGCCGGCGTCGCCGGGAGGTCCTTGCGGTCCCACGCGGGGCGAGGTGCCGGGACTGTGGTGCCCGGGTGCTCGGCCGCCGACTTCAGCGCCGCGACCGTCTCCTGAGCCTCGGAGATCGTCTTCTCCGGCGTCGGCTTGACGGTCTTCATCTTCCTGACGCCGAGTAGGGCCAGCACGCCCGCCACGATGAGCATGAAGACGGTGACGATCAGGAAGCTGAGCCAGCGCGGCAGCCCCAGCGCCTGGATGCCCTCGGCCATCGTGATGAAGATGAAGTAGACGGAGTAGAAGCCGACGACGGCCGCTCCGGCGAGCAGGCCTCCGCCGACGCCCGCCTTCTTGACCTGCACCGAGACCTCAGCCTTGGCCAGGGCGATCTCGCTGCGAACGAGCGTCGAGATGTCCTGTGTCGCGGACGCGACCAGCTGGCCCAGTGTCCGCTCCTGCCGGGGATCCGTGCTCATCGGCTCACTTCCTCGGTGCTCGTTGGTGTGTGCGCGGTCGCGCCTGCCCGGTGCAACCTTACTGTGCAGTCCGTACCCGGACGTGCGCGCCCGGCACCATCACGCCGGATCGAGCCTTCCCTCGGCCTGGTAGACGTCGGGGACCCCGTCGTGGTCGAGGTCGGCGGTCTCGCGAGCTTCCACGAGCCGGTAGTGCCGGTTGCGCAGGCGGAGAACGATGGTCGCCAGCAAGGCCGCGATGAGGCTGCCGCAGAGGACGGCGAGCTTGACGTGGTTGTCCCGCTCGGAGCCGTTGCCGAAGGCGAGCTCGCCGACGAGCAGGCTGACGGTGAAGCCCACTCCCGACAGCACGGAGAGTCCGAAGACGTCGGTCCAGGCAAGGTCTTCGTCGAGTTCGGCACGGGTGAACCGGGCGACCGCCCACGTGCCGCCGAGGACGCCGATCGTCTTGCCCACGACGAGGCCGACCACGACACCGATCGCGGCCGGATCACGCAGGGCGGCGCCGATGCCGCCACCGACCACCGTGACGCCGGCAGCGAAGAACGCGAAGACCGGGACCGCGAAACCGGCAGAGAAGGGACGGATGCGGTGCTCGATGCGCTCCGCCATCGAGTGCCGGTCGGGGTCGTCCTCCACCTCACGGCTGACGGGGACCAGGAGGCCGAGCAGGACGCCGGCAACCGTCGCGTGAACGCCGCTCGAGTGGACGAACCCCCAGGCGAGCAAGGCGGGGACCGCAAGAACGAAGGGATTGGTGATCTTCCGCTTGAGGAGGAGGCGCCACGCGGCGAGGGGGACAACGGCGGCCAGCAGCCAGACGAGGTTGACGGTATCGGTGTAGAAAACGGCGATGATCGTGATGGCGATGAGGTCGTCGACGACCGCGAGGGTCAGCAGGAAGGACCGGAGGGCGCTTGGAAGGTGCGTGCCTATGACGGCGAGCACCGCCAGTGCGAAGGCGATGTCAGTGGCGGTCGGGATGGCCCAGCCGCGGAGTATGCCGTCCACCTCGCTCGCGCTGGCGCCCTGGCTCATCAGCGTGGCCGTGACCACGAACAGAACGGCAGGCAGGGCGACGCCGCAGACGGCGGCGGCGATCGGCAGGGCTGCCTTGCGCCGGTCGGACAGGTCACCGGCGACGAACTCGCGCTTGAGCTCGATGCCGGCGACGAGGAAGAAGACCGCCAAGAGGCCGTCGGCCGCCCAGGTCCCGAGGGACAGGTCGAGGTGCAGCGCGTGCGGACCGATGACGGTGTCGCGGAGCGTGGCGTAGCCCTCTCGCCACGGCGAGTTCGCCCAGACGAGGGCGGCGACCGCGGCCGCGAGGAGGATGGCGCCACCGACGGTCTCGGTGCGGAGGAGGTCTGCGACGTAGCGGGCCTCGCGCCAGCTGCCACGGCCGAGGAGCCGGTCCGTCGTGCCGGGCATCGGCTGCGTCGGCGGGTTGGTGGAGGAGTGCGGGTCGCTCACCGGAGGTCCCTTCGGGGATGGGTCATCGGACGCCGACCAGACTTCCCGGCACACCTTGGGTCCGCGCACCACGGCGCCAACCCAGGTCCAGCCTATCGAGGCGGGTGGCTCCATCCGCCGGTATGTCCAACCGCATCGCTGAGCAGACCTGGGAGGACCATAGATGGCTCACGCCAAAAGGGAAGCAGTGAATGAGATCGCCTGCGACGCGGGCAAATCCGACTGAAGGACATCAATCCTAGGAGCGCAATTGCGCCACTACATTGGCGTGCGGGAGTGGGCGGAGTCTGTTCAGGGGCCATCGCCCTCGCCAGATCTGCCTTGACCGCATGCGGGTGCCGTGCGCGCCGGACCCGGATGAACGGCGTCCAGGGCGTCATGGCCGGGACGGTCAGCCGTCTCTACGGAGCACCTCGTCGGGGAGAGCCTCCGGGTAGTGGGGTCCTTCACCTCCAGCGGCGACCCGCATCACGAGCCGGTCCCCTACCTGGCCCTCCCGGGTCGAGGGCAGGAGGCCTCGTTCGAGTAGCGTGAATGGCGAACGAGCGTTCTCCAGAGGACGATGAACGCAAGAGCTGCCCACGGAGCGCCGATTGCGCGAAGCGGCCATGGGGCCGAGCCCACGAGGGCGTGCAGCGGTGCGATGAGCCACAGCAGAACGAACGTGACGGCGAGGCTGACGCGCGTGACGGCCGTCCACGCGCACTCGGCCAACCCCATGAGGACAGGGATTGCAAGAACGAGGTCGTACGCCATGAAGTGGGGGGAGGCGACGACGGTAACGGCCAACACAAGGGCCCAGTCTGTGAGGCCGACGACTCCGCGACTTCGGACAGCAACGATGCCCGGTATGCAGAATGCCAAGCCCACCGCAGTCGTAGCCCATTGCATCGAGCTACCCCCGATTGGCGGGGCGACGGCAGTGAGCCACGCGGAAGCGCTCACCGCCTTCCACGCCTGATCCTGCTGTACGGCTGTGGCGTAGGGCTGGGAGTGAGGAAGCTCCAACCACGAATGGAAGACATCAGGGCCCACCATGAACATCGAGACGGCGACCAGGGCCATCCCCAAACTGAAGAACGCCGACAGGGCGCGAAACCTTCGCTGGCACAGCAGGAGGGCCGGTACGAGGAACACGAGTTGTGGCTTGATACACCCGAGAGCCAACACTCCGCCGGCTCCGAGGTCGCATCCAGCGTTCAACAGACGGATTCCGAGGACGATGGCGAGAAGGACGAGTGTCGTGTCCTGCCCGCCGCCCACCAGTTCCAGCACTGGGTACGACGCGATGATCAGCCAGATGACCGATCCCCAGCGCTCTTTCAGGACCGAGGGCGCAAGGGGTTGCAGCAATCGGAGCGAGAGGAACAGCGCGCCGACCGAGATGGCACTCCACAACGCGCAGCTGAGCCAATAGGGGACGACGGCAAGCGGTGCGAAGAGGATCGCCACGAAGGGCGGTGAGACGAACCACGACAGCCCGGTCGAGCCCAGCTCCTGCTGTTGCATTGCGGCTTGGACGGCGGGGTCGTAGAGGCTCCCCAGACGCCCGTCCAACAGCAGCCGGCCCGCGGTCCAGCGGGCAGCGTAGTCGGGAAGAGGCGTCTGGCCGCCGGGAAGGGCCCACGAAAGGGCCAGCGACACCCCGAACCCGATGACGAGCACCGTCGAGTAGACACGGAGTCGCTCGGGAGTCAGGACGGAGTCGACTGCGGTGGCGAGTTTCCCCGGTGACCCATTCCTGAGTGTCTTGCTCGGATCAATGGCCTTCACAGCAAGGCACCAACTGCTCCGGCCAAGATGTTGATCGTGGCACACGCGGACACCAGCATGACTGGGCCGTAAGCGAAGGTGCTGCCCCGGCGTGCCCGTCCAGTGATCAGTAGCGCCACTGCGACCACGCCGCCGAGGACGAAGGTAGCCAGCGTGTCGACCAGGACGTGACCCCAGCTGAGCCACCCGAGGAGCAACCCGAGGAGGCCCGACAGCTTCACGTCGCCGAAACCCATTCCTCCAGCCGGGGCAATCAGCACGAGGATGAAGAAGAGGGCGAACATGGCGACCCCGGCCAGGAGTGACCGCTTCATGGCCGCCCAGTCCCCGGTCGAGAGCGAGCAGGTGGCCAACAGGACCACGGTGACCGGGTAGGCCGGCAGTTGGATCGCGTCGGGCAGCCGGTGGACATCGAGGTCGATCGCCGCAAGCACCATCATCACCCACGTCGCGATGACGTACACGGTTGCCACCAGCAACGGCCTGTCCCCAGCCAGCGTCCACCAAGTTAGGGCGCTGGCAATCGCGCCTACCGGGGCGATCCATCCGACGAATCTCCTTGGGATGGAGCGCTCCTCCTCAAGTCGGTAGCGCTGTCGGCTCATCCACGCCTGGATGACCCCGCCCGCGAGCGCTCCCGCGACCGCGACGAGGACGAGCGTGGGTGCGGTGACCATCAGGGGCCCTTCCTGCGGTGCGGCCGTCGACATTGTCTTGCGAGGCGAAAGGGACTTTTCAGGGAATCGCCCACATTATGCTCAGAACAGATCCTATGGTCCGGCCACGACGAGGAACCGGAACACCATGCCCCCGTCGGATGCGCGAGCGGGACGCGAGCAGGCCGCAGGCTGATCCCCAGCTTCAAGCGCGCCGTCAGCGATGTCGTCCCCCCTGGGAGGGCGCACACGCGCCATGTCCTGAGAGGGCTGATTTCTCCGCCAAGTACCACACTGTGCACCCAGAACGTCCGGCTGGCGCAGGTTTTTTCCAGATTTCTGCAAGATTTCCCTATTTTCCGGACATGTCTGAGCCCTGCTCCTAATGTCCTACCCGTGGGGTTCACACACGGTGGGCCCCTCTGCTACGGGGAGGAACCCGAAATGACCACGCTCGCCGCGAAGATCCAGACCCGCATCCACGTCGCCAAGGACAAGTTCACCAACGAGGATGGCGCCACGGCCGTCGAGTACGGCCTGATGGTCGCCCTCATCGCCGCCGTCATCGTCGTGGTCGTCAAGGCGCTCGGTACCAAGGTCAACGCGGCCTTCACGACCGTCAACACCGCCATGTGACATGAGTGACACCAAGGTTGGCTCTCGTCCAAGGACGAGAGCCAACCCGACCGCATCGTGCCGGTGAGCCTTCACCCGCGGCGCGCTGGGACCCGGTGACGGGTCCCGACTCAGACCATTACCCAGCTCGCTCGGTTGTCGAGAGGGCCCGCACCAGGGAGATCAGAAATGACCACGCTCGCAGCGAAGATCCAGACCCGCATCCACGTCGCCAAGGACAAGTTCACCAACGAGGATGGCGCCACGGCCGTCGAGTACGGCCTGATGGTCGCCCTCATCGCCGCCGTCATCGTCGTGGTCGTCAAGGCGCTCGGTACCAAGGTCAACGTGGCCTTCACGACCGTCAACGACAACATGTGACCTAAGCGTGTAGGGGGGCCACCGCAAAGCATGGCAGCCGGCGGCCGCTCACCACAGATCAATACGGCAGCGGGGGAGGGAAGATGGCAACTAGGCGCAGGGGTGCGCGGGGAGAGCGGGGGGCATCCGCCGTGGAGTTCGCCCTATTACTCCCTCTCATGCTCCTGATCATCGCGGGGATCGTCGACTTCGGTCGCGCGTTCTTCATCGACATCCAGCTTGCGAACGCGGCCCGCGAGGGGGCTCGAGCGGCGGTGGTCAGCACGTTGACCGCCGCGGACATCCAGACGCGGGCCAATGCGGCGGCCCCAGGGCTCACGCTTACGTACCCGACTCTGGTGACCTGCCCGAATGCCAGTGGCCAGGCCACGGTCAAGGTGCAGGTCCAGCTCACATGGGTGTTCCTGCGGCCCGCCGTCGCCTTCTTCGGAGGCTCGGTGCCCCCAACCCGAAACCTCTCCTCGACGGCGGTGATGAAGTGCGGCGGCTGAAGCTCTTCCCACGTCGGGTTGTTCGCGGTGAGCGCGGGGCAGTCGCAGCGATCTTCGCGATCCTGCTCGCCGGCGGTGTCGTCATGGGCATGCTGGCCCTCACGGTCGACGTCGGCAGCATCATGTTCGAGCGTCGCCAGCTGCAGAACGCCGCGGACTCCACCTCGATGGCCCTGGCCATGAACTGCGCGAAGGACACGACGAAGTGCACGCCGGCGCTCAACAAGCCCGAGATGATCAGCTTGGCGGGACTCAATGCCGCTGACGGTCTCGCGCAGCTCGCAGTGCGCGCTGACGCCCCTGACGGAATGTGCGGCCGGAATACCGGCAACCTCAACATGCCGCTCTGCGCCTCATCCGCCACGAACGCCCCCATCGCCAACCTCGCGGAGTGCCCGCCCCTGCCGAGCTCGCTCGCATCGGGCCAGGGTCTGCTCACGGCATACGTCGAGACGTATTCGCTGACGAAGTCGACGGCGACGAACAACACGATCCTGCCCAGCATCTTCAGCCGGGCCCTCACGGGTGCCTTCACCGGGAAGTCGCACACGGCCTGCGCCCGGGCCGCCTACGGTCCGGTGGCGCCGACGTCGGACACCGTCCTCGCCCTGACCATGTCGGAGTGCGACTGGACGAGCCAAACCGGCTACAGCGGCCCCGGCACGGCCACCTACCCGACCGGCCCCTCAGGGGCCTGGCCCGGCTACGACCTGACAACGCGCCCGTGGCCGGCCTTCGAGCGGGCAATCTACTCGAAGGGCAACCCGACGACATGCAACACATCCAGCCCCGGCGGCACCGCACCGGGTGGCTTCGCCTGGCTCGACACGGTGTCGGCCTCGAGTTGCCTGGCCACGGTCCCCGTCAACGGCTGGGTGCACGGCGACACCGGCAACGACGGCTGCAGTTCGCCTGACCTGAACAACTACCGCGGCACGGTCATCCACGTCCCGGTCTTCGACTGCATGGCGGCAAGCGCCATCACCATCACCGCGACGACGAACTGCAATGCCGGCTCCGGAAACAACACGTACTACCACATCTCTGGTTATGCCGCGTTCTACCTGAGCGGCTGGTGGCTCACGCAATCACAGAAGGCGAGCATCCGCCCGCCCGGTGGTTACGCGTGCGCAAACCCCGACCGGTGCATCTTCGGCTGGTTCCTCAAGGACCTCGTCACCCAGGGCGACATCGCCCCGCCCCCACCTGGTGGGACCCCCAACTACGGCCTGACTGTCGTCAAGCCCGCCGGCTGAAAAGAAAGCTTCCTGACATGAATCGTCGCATCCTCGCCATCGTCGTGGCCGTCGTGCTCGCCGTCGGTGGCGCGGCCCTGGTGGTCACCTACGCGAAGAACGCCGACGCCCGGGCCCTGGCCAGCCAGGAGCCGACGACCGTCTGGGTCGCCCAGAAGCTGATCCCGTCGGGCACGACGCTCAAGGACGCCCAGCGCACCGAACTCATCGCCGAGACGCAGGTCGCGGCCCGGGCGCTGCCGATCGGCGCCCTCCAGACGATCGACGCCGACAACAACGCACTGCTCGCACTGTCCGACATCCAACCCGGGGAGTTCCTCATCGGGTCGCGCTTCGGCGCGACGCCGATCGGCGAGAAGGCCATCGAGGTGCCGTCCGGCAAGCTCGCGGTCTCGGTCGAGTTGACCGACTCCGCCCGCGTCGGCAAGTTCGTCACGCCGGGCACGCACATCGCCATCTACTCGTCCTACAAGATCAAGGCGATCGGCGACGACCCCCGCTCGAAGGTCATCAACGACAGCGACGTCAACGGCACCGGCGTGCTGCTCGACGACGTCCAGGTGATCGGAGTCGGCGACGCGGCGCTCGCAGCGCCGAAGCAGGCAGTCGCCGCGGATGGGTCGGCGACGCCGGCACCCACCACGGCACCGAGCTTCCTCGTCACCGTGGCGGTCACCCCGGAGCAGGCCACGCGCCTGATCCACGGGATCAACGAGTACAAGCTGTATGCCGGACTGCGCGGCTCCGATGTCAAGGTCGACCCGAAGGGCCAGACCAACGACCTGACCATCTTCTCCCCGGTGTTGCCATGACCATCCTCTGGGACCTCGATCCGGGCGCGAGCGAGGCCTATCGCTTCGCCCTGGGCGGCGACGTCGAGCAGCTCCAATCAGGCCCGCGCGTAAGCCGGGCCCTCGAAGAGGATCTGACCCACCAGCTCGTCGTGATCGGCCCGGACGTCCCGCTCGAGGCGGCCTGCGAGCTCGCCGAGAACGAGCGGGTCGACCGCCCCGAGCTCGGCGTGATCCTCCTTCGTCACCGGCTCGACGTCACCGTGCTCGGCCAGGCCCTGCGCAGCGGCGTCCGCGAGGTCGTCCAGGTCGACGACCAGCCAGCCCTCGCCGAAGCCGTGCGCCGCAGCATCGCGCTCACGGCCCAGCTCGTGGGGCACAGCGCCGTCGGCGACCACGACGGTCACGTCATCACGGTTTTTTCCGCCAAGGGCGGCGTCGGCAAGACCAGCATGTCGACCAACATCGCGACGTACCTGGCCTCGACCGGAGCTCGGACGCTGCTCGTCGACCTCGACCTCATGTTCGGCGACGTGGCGATCAGCCTCCAGCTGATCCCGCAGAGCTCGTCCATCGACATCGTCGCCATGAGCGGGCACCTCGACCAGCAGGGGCTCGCCTCGGTCGTCACCAAGCACGAGGGGAGCGGGCTCGACGTGCTTGCCGCCCCAGCCGACCCGGCCGACTCGGAGCGGATCCCCGCCCACGTCGTCGTCGAGCTGCTCCGAATCGCCCGGTCGCACTACGACTACGTCGTCGTCGACACCCCGCCGGCGTTCACCGAGCAGGTCCTGGCGGCTTTCGACGTCAGCGACCTGACGCTGCTCATCGCCACCCTCGACATCCCGGCGGTCAAGAACCTCCGCATCGCGATGAGCACGCTCGACACGCTGGGGACCTCCGCGAGGGGCGCATCATCGTGCTCAACCGGGCAGACACGAAGGTCGGGCTCAGACCCGAGGACGTTGAGGCCGCCCTCAAGCAGCCGATCTCGGCCAACGTGCCGAACAGCCTGAGCGTGCCGGCGTCG
Source organism: uncultured Actinomycetota bacterium (assembly GCA_963849965.1). Taxonomy (GTDB): domain Bacteria; phylum Actinomycetota; class Actinomycetes; order Actinomycetales; family Dermatophilaceae; genus Terrabacter. The sequence continues at coordinate 85,097 of CAWKJV010000022.1, forward strand.
GTGAACCGCGGCGTGCCGCTCGTGCTCGACGAGCCGAGACACCCTGTGTCGATGGCGATCCGCGAGCTGGCCGACACCGAGATTCGGCAGCGCTTCGGTGAGACCCTGCAGAACGGTCACAAGCGCAACTTCAGCCTCCTGAGGAGCAGGCGATGAGCAACCTCGCAGACCGTCTCGACCGGGCTCGGCAGGCTCAGTCAAGCTTCGAGAACCCCACCGCGGCGACGACCCGAGGCCCTGAGATCAGGCGGCGCGTCGTCGACCCCTTCAGCTCGGTCAAGGAGCGCGTCCACCAGGCCCTCGTCGAGTCACTCGGCCCGCGCCTCTATGACCCGCACCTTTCGGAGGCCGAGCTCGCCGCCCAGGTGCGCACGACCCTGCAGCAGGTCATCGACTCCGAGCAGACGCCGCTGTCGCACGCGGACCGGATGAAGATCGCCCAGGACGTCTCGGACGGCATCCTCGGACACGGTCCGCTCGAGCCGTTCCTGCGTGACCTCGAGGTCACAGAGATCATGGTCAACGGGCCGGACTCGATCTACATCGAGCGCGGCGGCAAGCTCTTCCCCGTCGAGGCCACCTTCTCCGACGACTTGCACCTGCGACGGACGATCGACAAGATCGTCGGCCGGGTCGGGCGACGCGTCGACGAGGCGAGCCCGATGGTGGACGCCCGTCTCCCCGACGGCTCCCGCGTCAACGCGGTCGTGCCCCCGATCGCCCTCGACGGCTCGCTGCTGACGATTCGCAAGTTCGCGGCCGACCCGTTCAACGACCGTGACCTCGTCAGCTTCGGGACCATGACGACGGGCGTGCGCGACTTCCTCGAGTTGTGCATCCGCGGCCGGCGCAACGTCATAATCTCGGGCGGCACCGGCTCGGGAAAGACCACTACCCTCAACGTGCTGAGCTCCTTCATCCCGCCCGACGAGCGGATCGTGACCATCGAGGACGCCGCGGAGCTCCAGCTGAAGCAGGACCACGTGCTGCGTCTGGAAGCCCGTCCCCCCAACGTCGAGGGCCGTGGGGCCATCACGATTCGCGAGCTCGTCCGCAACTGCCTCCGTATGCGCCCCGACCGGATCATCGTCGGTGAGGTCCGCGACGGCGCCGCCCTCGACATGCTCCAGGCCATGAACACCGGCCACGACGGGTCCATCACGACCGTGCACGCCAACACCCCGCGCGACAGCCTCGCCCGCCTAGAGACGATGGTCCTCATGGCTGGCGTCGACCTGCCCGTCCGGGCCATCCGCGAGCAGGTCGCCGGCGCCGTCGAGCTGATCATCCAACAGTCGCGACTTAAGGACGGGTCACGCCGCATCGTCGCCGTGACCGAGGTCGTCGGCATGGAGTCCGACGTCATCACCCTCCAGGACATCTTCACCTTCGACTTCTCCGCCGGACGCGACGACGCAGGCAAGTTCAAGGGTGGACTGGTCGCGACAGGCATCCGACCTCGCTTCGCGCAGGACCTCGCGGATCTCGGCGTCGAGCTGCCTCTCCACTTGTTCGCCCGAGGGACTGCGCTATGAGGCGACCACGCGCCCGCCGCCTCATCGCCGTGCTCGCCATCGTCCTAGGCCTGGGCCCCACCTCGGTCGGCGCGGCCATGGCCGACGACCCTGTGACGGGCGGGGTGAGCAACGTCAAGACCGACGGGGCGAACATCTCTGGCGTCCTGACCCTCCGGGGCAAGGACGCCGTCCAGGTCGACCCCGGCTCGCTCAAGGCCACCATCGACGGCCAGTCGGTGCCCGCCACGATCCGCAAGATCCCCGGGCTCGAGCGCCGGGCCATGCTGGTCATCGACACGAGCGGCTCGATGGGCCAGTCCGGGATGGCGACGGTGCGCGCCGCGACGGCGAGCTACCTCCGGGCCGTGCCGCCGGACGTCCTCGTGGGCGTCGTGTCCTTCGCCAGCACAGCCGGCGTTGACCTGGCGCCGACGAAGAACCGGGCTGCCGTCCAGCGCGTTGTCAACGGCCTGGCCTCGAGGGGGAACACCAGCCTCTTTGCGGCGATGCAGAGCGCCATCAAGGCGCTCGGCGCGAATGGCGACCGCAGCATCGTCCTGCTGAGTGACGGTGCCGACACCATGGCCGGCGACAAGGCGGCGGCACGTGGATCGGTCATGTCCGGCCTCAAGGCAGCCAGCGTGCGGGTCGACGTCGTCCAGTTCCGCACGACCGACCCGGACGCCACGACCGCCCTTCGCGGCTTTGCCCTGGCAAATGGCGGCTCGGTCGTGTCCGCCGGGGACACCGCGGCTGTCGCCTCGGCGTTCCAGTCCTCGGCGAAGTCCCTCGACGCGCAGGTCCAGTTCACGATCGTCACCCCCGAGCCACTGTCCGGCGCGCATGCGCTGGAGTTGCAGGGCAAGGCCGGAAGCTCGAGCTTCGGCTTCCAGCAGTCCGTCGACTTCATCGGTGCGAGCCCGACCCTGACCCCGGCTCCCTCCGCCAAGCCGGCCGGGACGCCGAGCGGCGACACTGTCTCTGCCGCGGTCCCGTGGGCCACGTCTCCAACGACGCAGGAGAACGTCTACCCGTGGGTCGCCGCCGGCTTGGTCGCCCTCGGCGTCCTCGTGCTCGCGGGCACGTCGCTTACACCGACCCTCCAGACGAGGCGCGAGCTTCGGGTCGCGGCGATCGAGAACTACGTCCTTCCCGTGCGCACCAAGTCCCGCGCGGAGGGAAAGCAGCAACAGCAGACCGCCCTGACCGGGCAGCTCATAAACTTCGGCGAGCGGGCCATGAAGGACCGCAAGTCGACCCACGCCACGATGCAGCTCATGGACCGCGCGGACCTGCCACTGCGGGCGGGAGAGTGGTTCGTTCTGCGTGGCATCGCCGTCGTCATCGGCACTGCTGGAGGCGCGGTCCTGGCCGGGGAGGCGTACCTGATCGGGCTCGGCGTCGGCGCGGCCCTCGGGCTGCTGATCCCGCCACTGGTCCTTCGATTCCTCGCGAAGCGGCGGGCGACGGCCTTCGAGCGGATTCTGCCCGATGTCCTCATGCTGGTGTCCACGAGCCTGCGCAGCGGCTTCGGGCTCCCCCAGGCTCTCGACGCCGTCTCCCGCGACGCAGCCGAGCCGGCTGCCAAGGAGTTCTCAAGGGCGCTTGCCGAGACGCGGATCGGTACGGACGTGCCCGATGCGCTCGAGCGGATGGCCGAGCGGATGGACAGCACGGCGATGCGGTGGACCGTTATGGCCATCCGCATCCAGCGGGACGTCGGGGGTAACCTGGCGGACACCCTGCATACGACCGCGGGAACTCTGCGGGAGCGTGAGGTACTGCGCCGGATGGTGCTCGCCCTCTCTGCCGAGGGCCGGCTCTCGGCCTGGATCCTCGTCGCGCTGCCGATCGGGGTCTTCTTCTACCTCATGGCCGTCAGCCGGGAGTACGTCAGTCTGCTCTGGACAACGAGCATGGGGCTGATGATGTGCGGGATGGCGCTCGTGCTGATGGCCCTTGGAATCGTCTGGATGCAGAAGATCGTGAAGATCGAGGTCTGACATGGAAACCATCTACGTGGGCGCCGGCTTGGTCGGACTGGGAATCGTCGCGGCTGTGGTATCCCTCGTCTGGGGCTCGGGAGGCACGACCGGGGTCGCGAAGTCCCTCATGCTCATCGAGGCTCCCGTCGGGCAGAGGTCTGTGACTAAGAGCGAGCTGGCGGCGAAGGACCGGCTAGTCATGCCGATCTTCGACCAGACGCGGGCGCTCGCTATGCGACTTTCGCCCAGCGGCACGAGTGAGCGGCTCTCCACGCTCCTCGACCGGGCGGGCAACCCGGCTCCATGGACCGTCGAGCGGCTCATGGGAGCCAAGGGCGCGGCGATGATCGTCGGCATGGTGCTGGGCTTCGTCTACGGCGACTACTCCACCACCGGCTTGATGTACGGCGTCCTTGGTGGGATCGCCTTCTTCTTCCTGCCAGAGGCTCTGATCTACAACGTCGCCCTCAAGCGTCAGGAGAAGACGTCGAAGGGGCTGGCAGACGCTCTGGACATGCTGACCGTCTGTGTTGAGGCCGGGCAGGGATTCGACGCGGCCCTGATGCAGGTGGCCCGCAACATTGAGGGGCCCATCTCCGGCGAGTTCGCCCGAGTCATCTCGGAGATCCAGCTCGGTAAGTCCCGCGGGGAGTCGTTCGCCGGGATGGGTGACCGCGTCACCCTTTCGGAGGTCAAGAACTTCACGACCGCGCTTGTGCAGGCGGACCGACTGGGACTCCCGATAGCCGGGGTGCTCCGCGAACAGTCCGTGGCTATGCGTACTGCGCGGCGTCAGAAGGCGGAGGAGAAGGCGCAGAAGGTCACGGTTAAGATCCTCTTCCCCCTCATGGTGTGCATCCTCCCTGCGCTCTTCGTCGTCGTCATCGGCCCTGGTGCGATCAACATGATGGGCATGTTCGACGGCATGAGCGGCGGTTGACTGAGCAGCACGGCGCTGGGTTCTTCCTTCCAGTTCGTTGCGCTGGCCAGAGCCCGTGATCGGCGCATGTCACCGGATGAGGAACTCCTGAGTCGTAGCTGAGGCACGAGTCGACCCCCGAGGGAGCGCTTCGCAACCTTTCTGGTCACTCCGTCGGTCCCATGTTCGTGCTGTGTGGTCAGGCCGTGGCTAGCCGCCGGGCCGAGCGCTACCTGACACGCGGTGGCGCCTCTAAGCCGGCTCGAATCTCTGGGAGACGCACCACTTCTCGGGGCCGTGGCCTGGCTTGGGAGTGCTGTCGACCTTCTGTGCCTTTTCTGGAGCAGCCGGAGCTTCTCCCGACCCGTCGTCGCGGCAAGCCCCGATAAGTAGGCGTGCATTGGCGGCCCTCCTCGCGTCGCCCTTTTGTAATGCCCGCCGCGGTCGCCTTCGCCGTGCCAAACACGGCGGTCAGACGAGCCCACTCGGTCTTTCCTACGGTCCTAGATGCTCAGATCGCGCGCCTTCCGGCCGGCACCGTGTGCTCAACGACTTCGTCTCAACCTCACGGTGCCGGGGATCGAGGAGGCCGTCGCCGCCGACGACATCAGGGACACGGTGGAGGCGGGACTAAGTCTCGAGGTCAAGGCCGCCACGGTCGGGGCCGCGCGCCTCTCGGAGCGCAGCCCTGGCTGTCACCATCGCTGTCGAGCTCGGCAATGGCCGGCGTGCACGACGCGCCCCGGGCTCACTGCGCCGTACCGCCGCCCGAACGTCAAGGCCCTGGGACGCCATCCTCTGTAACGCGCAGGTCGTGACGGAGGTGAGCCGCCGCCGGGGCCTCCCGGAACCGGCGCTGATACTCGGCGACATCGCGCGTTGCTGATCGCAAAGATGGCCCGCGCCTCCTATGGTGCGGAGCGCGGCCCAATGGGGAGAGAACCGACTAATCGGGCACTGGCACAAGCCGACTCGGTGAGGTCCTATGTTTGACCCACCGGTCGGGGGACCGGTGACATTGGCATCGGTGGGGGAACGACATGAACAATCAAGAGGGGTGGCTCTACGTCGGGGACGGGTGGCTGCGCTACCGCGACCCGGACGGCTGGACCGACGAGTACCTGTCAGCCGAGCTGGTCCGCGGCAAGGACTGGCCGCCACCGCCGCCCGAAGCGCGGTCGGCTGGCGTTGCGGCAGGGACTGCTGCGCTGCCGCCAGAGGCACCTTCGCCACGCGTCCGCGGCCGCTGGCACCTCGGACGCCCTCGCACCCGGGCCTGACGCCGGGCGCAGGGTTGTCCTATGGGCCGCGGCGGACGGCATACGCAAGGTTGTGGGACCTTCGCGGCAGCCCGCGAGGACTAGCCTCTATCGCGCAGCTCCGCCCACCAGGCCGAAGCGGCGGCACGGCCGCGACGGCCTAGTAGCTCGTCGCTTCTGAACCGCGGCCCAGGAGAGCAACGGCGGGATCGAAGGTTGCTCGATAGGGGGCCGTCGTCCGGAGGCCCAGCGGAGTCGGTGCCTGCGTGGCAGCGACCTTGATCTCCGTGGTCGCCCAGGCGCTCGGGCCGGTGGCAGCGTTGGAGCGCACGCGCCAGTAGACGGTGCCCTCGGGAAGCAGCGAGGTCGGCACGACCTGCCGGTCGTCGTGGTCTTGGTGAAGAGTGTCGGGCTGAAAGCGGATGTCGAAGCCACTTGCATGTCGTAGCTCGGCGCGCGTCGGCAACGGGGTTCCAGGCAAGGACCGGTGACGGGGAAGCATCCGGCCCTCGGGACGGCGTGAGAGCGTTCGGTGCGTTCACTGCGCTGGCTGTGGTCGACAGGGCAGCGAGCCCCGCCGCAGCCACCACTACCGCCAAGGCCGCTCGAACGACCTGAGTGCTCCTGCGGCGCACCTCGACTCCGGTCGTGTGTGTATAGGACGTCCTCGGGAAGGCCACGTGAGACCGCTGCCCCCGGTCGGAGGCCCGGGCGGGCTAGGGTGGGCGCTCTGGGAGGCCCCCTACCGTCTGGAGAGACCCCGTCATGGTCGAGAGCACCGAGTCCGCCAACTATGCCGAGCGCTTGCGCGCCCTCCAGGGCGCGTGGTGGAAGCGGATCCTGCCCGTGCAGCTGCCGTATCGCCTCAACCTCAAGCGCCAGCACCTCGGCCGGACGCTCGACATCGGCTGCGGGATCGGACGCAACCTCATGTCGCTCAGTGCAGACTCGGTCGGCGTCGACCACAACGCGCACGCGGTCGCCCAGGCGAGGAGCGGCGGCCTGCGCGCCATGACGGTCGAGGAGTTCGAGGCGAGCGACGAAGCCCGGCCGGCGTCGTTCGACGCCTTGCTCGTTGCGCACGTGCTCGAGCACATGGACGAAGAGGCCGGCCGGGGCCTGCTGCGCTCCTACCTGCCCTACCTGCGGCCCGGCGGCGTCCTCTTCGTCATCTGTCCGCAGGAAGTGGGCTACCGCAGCGACCCCACGCACGTGCGCTTCGTCACGGGTGAAGACATCGAGCGCCTGTGCCGGGAGGTGGGCCTGACCCCGCAGCGCTCCTACAGCTTCCCCTTCCCCCGTCCCGTCGGGAAGGTCTTCATCTACAACGAGTTCTGCGTCCGGGCGACCCTCGACGGCCCACCCAGCTGACACGGCCGCCGTCGGCGAAGCCCACCAGCTGTTGAAGCGGCGATCGCTCCGATCCGGCGAGATCCCTTGGTCTGGTTCAGTTCCGGTCGCGAAGCTCTGCCCACCAGGCCGCTGCGGCGGCGCGGCCGCGACGGCCTGACTGCTCGTAGACCGAGCTGAGGTGCTTGCGCACGGTGCGCTCCGTGATGCCCAGTCGACGGGCGATGCGCACGTTCGTCCAGCCGGCGGCGGCCAGGGTGAGCACCTCGGCCTCGCGCTGCGTGGGGCGGTAGTCGGCGCTCAGCGCCGCCGCCGGCAGCAGCGCCGGACCGATGGAGCCGTCCGTCGGATCGGGGTGCTCGGTGCGCGAGGAGGGCCGTGGTGGCCTCGAGGGCCGCCCGGAAGGTCAGCGCTGCCACAAGGGGCCGCTGGATCTGTTCGAGAGCTCGAAGTCGTCCGGTCGGAAGTCCGTATGCGTGCGGTGGGCTCCGAGGAACGTGACGGCCGTGGGCGACTGGTGCAGCATGACGGCGATCGGGTAGCGCCCGTCGGCATGTCCGTGCATGCGCTCGTAGACGTCGGTGTGCCAGAAGTCCCGGATCGACACGAGGTCACTGACCCGGGTCGCGTGGGCGGTCGAGAGCGTGAGGATCGCCGGGTGCTGGTCGGCGACCTCCGCTGCGAGGCGGCCCATCTCGGCGGTGACGGGCGCGCGACCCGTGCACGTCGACGGACACGTCGATGCCGCCGCGCCGAGGTTCAGCCGCGTCAGTCCCACTCCGGCGTCGGCGCGCAGCACGGCCATGACGTCGGCCAGCAGCGGGAGCAAGGGCTCGCCGCGTGCTGCGGCCACGGCGAGGTCGCGCGCCGTGGCCGCCGCCGCCACTCGTCGCAGGTCCGCCACCTGGTCCTCCTCCCGCGGAGTCGCCGCGCGCCGGGCGCATCAGTCGTCGTCGTCGGCTCGGTCACGACAGCGCGTCAAGGTGTCGGAAGAGACACTCGTGCAGTGATGGAGCCGCTCATCACAATGGCACGAAGAGGGACATCCGTGGCAGAACTGGCAGGGCCCGGCGGTGGGAGGCCGAGCGATGCCGAGCCGCAGTGAAGGGTGTCGCCGGGACAGGGGTGGCAGCGCGTCAGGCACTCTCGCCGAGAGGGTGCCTGACGGGCTGGGGGCCGGGACCGTCAGTCGCGCGAGCCCTTGCGGTGGGACTTCGCCGGGCCGGAACGGCTGCCCCGCTCCTGCGACTCGCTCAGCTCGATGAGCTGGCCGGAGATGCGGGTCGACTGCAGCTTGTCCCACGTGCCCGGCGGCAGGGTCGCGGGCAGCTCGACGAGCGAGTGGTCGGCGCGGATGTCGATGTGGCCGAAGTCCTGTCGGCCGAGGCCGCCCTCGTTGGCGAGGGCGCCGACGATCTGTCGCGGCTCGACCCGGTGCCGTCGGCCCACCGCGATCCGGTAGGTCGCCATCGGGCCGGACGCGCCGCGGCGCGGCCCCCGGTCGCCGCGGTCGCTGCGGTCACCGCGCTCGCCGCGGTCCGACCGCGAGCCGCGATCGCCCCGGTCGTCACGACGGTCACGCGCGCCGCGGTCGTCGAACGTCCTTGCGGGACGGACCTGCTCGGGGTCGAGCAGCATCGGCTCGTCGCCCTGCAGCACGACGGCCAGCGCCGCGGCGACGTCGGCCTCGGGCACGTTGTGCTCGTTGACGTAGTGCGCGATGACGTCGCGGAAGAAGTCGACCTTGTCGGTCGAGAGGGCCGCGGTGATGGCGTCGTCGAAGCGGGTCAGGCGCGTGGCGTTGATGTCCTCGACGCTCGGCATGGTCATCGGGACGAGCGACTGGCGCGTGGCCTTCTCGATCGCCTTGAGCAGGTGGCGCTCTCGCGGCGTGACGAACGAGATGGCGTCACCGCTGCGGCCCGCGCGGCCGGTGCGGCCGATGCGGTGCACGTAGGACTCGGTGTCGGTCGGGATGTCGTAGTTGACGACGTGGCTGATCCGGTCGACGTCGAGCCCGCGGGCGGCGACGTCGGTGGCGACGAGGATGTCGAGCTTGCCCGACTTCAGCTGGTCGACGGTGCGCTCGCGCTGGTTCTGCGCGATGTCGCCGTTGATCGCCATCGCCGAGAAGCCCCGCGCCCGAAGCTTCTCCGCGAGCGTCTCGGTCTCGTTCTTGGTGCGGACGAAGACGATCATCCCCTCGAAGTTCTCGACCTCGAGGATGCGCGTCAGGGCGTCGACCTTCTGCGGGTAGCTCACCGTGAGGTAGCGCTGCGTGATGTTCGGCGCCGTCGACGTCGTCGACTTGACGGTGATCTCGACCGGGTCGTGGAGGTACTTCTTCGAGATGCGGCGGATCTGCGCGGGCATCGTCGCCGAGAAGAGCGCGACGTGCTTGTCGTCCGGGGTGTCGGCGAGGATCGTCTCGACGTCGTCGGCGAAGCCCATCTTGAGCATCTCGTCGGCCTCGTCGAGCACGAGGAAGCGCAGCTCGCTGAGGTCGAGCGTGCCCTTCTCGAGGTGGTCCATGATGCGGCCCGGGGTGCCGACGACGATGTGGACCCCGCGGCGCAGCGCGCTCAGCTGCACGCCGTACGCCTGCCCGCCGTAGACGGGCAGCACGTGCACGCCCTTGAGGCGGGCGGCATACCGCTCGAAGGCCTCGCACACCTGCAGGGCGAGCTCACGCGTCGGGGCGAGGACGAGCGCCTGCGGCGTCTTCTGCTTGAGGTCGAGCTGGCTGAGGATGGGCAGCGCGAAGGCGGCCGTCTTGCCGGTGCCGGTCTGCGCGAGCCCGACGACGTGGCGTCCTTCGAGGAGCGCCGGGATCGTCGCCTCCTGGATCGGCGACGGGTACTCGTAGCCGACGTCGCGCAGCGCCTTGAGCACCTTCTCGTCGAGGCCGAGGTCGGCGAAGCTCACCTGGTCGGACGTGGTTGCCTCCGCTGCGTTCGCCGCATCCAGGCGGGCTCGGGCGTTTCAGACTGCATGCTCTGCTCACTCACCCCCCTGACGGTAGTGCGTCGGGTGGGGTGCGCGACATTCCTCCCCCGGGCTGCGGTCAGGCGGTGGCGCCGACGGGCTCGTCGACCTTGGCGGCCAGCGAGTCGAGGAGCGCACCGAGCTCGGCGCGGCGCTCGTCGGTGACGTCGAGCTCACCCGCGGGGGAGACGTCCTGGGTGAAGACGAGACCGGTCGCGCCGACGACGTCGGCCTTGACGTGCTCGAGGACCTTCGTGAGGTCCGCGGTGGCGTCGCTCGCGCCGCTCCAGCCGTAGCCGACGAGCGCGATGGGCTTGGCGTCCCACTCGGCGAAGAGGTAGTCGATGGCGTTCTTGATCGGGGCCGGGAAGCTGCGGTTGTACTGCGGCGTCACGACGACGATCGCGTCGGACTCGAAGACCTTCGAGGCCCAGTCCTTGGTGTGCGGCTTGGCGTAGTTGCCGTTGCGCGGCATGTCCTCCTCGTCGAAGAACGGCAGCGAGGACAGGTCGAGCAGCTCGACCTCCCACTCGCTCGCGGGCGCCTGGGCGGCGACCCACTCGGCGACCTTCGGGCCGATGCGGCCGGGGCGGGTGCTGGAGACGACGATACGAAGTTGCTTCACGCTTCAACCAACTATCACGGGTGGGCGGGCATTCCGCCACGCCCTGCTCGCCGTGTGGCCCGGCTCACACCGGATCGCGTATGCCGTCCGCCGCCTCGTGCGTGCGGGGTCAGTCCTGGGCCGCCCGCCTCTCGAGCGCCTCGACGCGGGCCACGAGGTCGGCGTCGACCAGCGCCTGGAGGTGGGCTTCGAGGCTCGAGTGCCTCGATGGGGGGGTGGACGACGGAGCGGTTGGTGACTGGCGCGTGCCGGCCAGTGCCTGCCGGACGAAGGTACGGGCGAGGGTCGACGGGCCGACGCCGACCTCGGTGGCGCGGGCGGACAGGGCGTCGAACTCCTCCGCGGTGAGGCGGACGGACAGGACCTTCGTGCGGTCGGCTCCGCGAGGGGTGTCGGTCATCAGGCTGCTCCTGCCTGTGTGACGAAGTCAGTGCATTGTCAGTGGTCGACTCTATCGTGGTTGTCATGAGCACAGCACCCGCCGACGTCGAGGCCGAGAGCCTCGTCGACGTGCTGCGCTCCATGGCCCAGACGCTGCGCGACCTGACCCGCGACTTCCCGACGTGGGCCTTGGCCGAGGGTGACGTCGGTGAGGTCATCGGGCAGGCGCAGGCCGTGCGCGAGCTCAGCCACTCGCTCACCGCGGTGCTGGCGCGCGAGGCGGACTCGCGTGGCCTGGGCGCCGACGAGGGGCTGTCGCGCGACCGACTGGCTCCGCCTGCAGGCCGGCGCCGGGCTCGCGGGCCACGGCGCGGCGGTGGGCTCGACGGGCCCGCCGCCGCGGCCGCTGTCACGCGGGTCGGTGCCGCGATGAACGAGCCCCGGTGGGCAGCCCTGGCCGCCGGGTCGCGGCCGCGGAGGTGCCGGTCGGGCACGCCGCCGCGATCATCCGCTTCCACGACGACGTCGCCCGCATCGCCGACCCCGAGCACCTCGACGCGATCGTCGAGTCGATGGTCGAGGCCAGCGACGTGCTCACCGACCGTGAGCTCGGCCGGCTCATCGCACACGCCCGCGCCACGCTCAAGCCGCCCTCCGAGCGCGAGTCCGAGGAGGCCGGGCTGCGGCTGGGCCGATCGTTCCGCAAGGTGCGCTCGTGTGCCGGGTTCACCGTCTTCGAGCTGCGCCTCGACCCCGAGGGGGCCGCCATCGTCGAGGCGGCCATCGACCGGCTGTCGCGGCCCCGTCCCGACCTCGCATCCGACCTCGCGTCCGACGTCGCGCCGACGTCGCGTCCGACGTCGCATCGGACCGGAACGCGCGCGGAGAGCTCCAGCTACCGAAACGCGCGCCGAGAGGTGCACGAGGCGCGGGCTCCGGCGCGGCTGCAGCCCTGCGAGAGAAGGATCCGCGCACTGCGGCCACGCGCCGGGCCGACGCGCTGCTCGAGATCATCGGCCGCGGCGTCGCCGCCCCCGAGGGCGTCACCCGCTCCCCGCGCGCCACCCTGGTCATCACGATGTCCCTCGAGGCGCTGATGGACGCCCTGCGAGGTGTCGGCATGCTCGACACCGACGCGGCGCTCTCACCGTCGGCCGTGCGACGCCTTGCCTGCGAGGCCGGCATCGTGCCCATGGTCCTCGGTGCGGAGTCCGAGGTCCTCGACCTCGGCTACACCCGGCGCCTCTTCACCCCGGCTCAGCGCCGGCGCTCGCCGCCCGCGACCAAGGCTGCAGCTACCCCGGCTGCACCGTCCCGCCGATGTGGTGCGAGGCCCATCACGTCACCCACTGGCTCCACGGCGGACCCACCGACCTGGACAACGGCGCCCTGCTCTGCGGCCGGCACCACACCGTGGTCCACCAGCGAGACCTGACGGCCACCGTCACCTCGACCGGTGTCACCTGGCACCTCTAGCTCCCCCGCCCCGCACCTCGCCGGCGACGGCGGGGTCAGCGGCATGGGTGCCGCAGGCGCCGTCCGGGGGCAGGCGCCACGCCGAAACGCCGGCCCCTCATCGAGCGGAGGCGCGCCGCGCCGCCTCCCCACGAGGGGGAGGCGGGCGGCATACGTGCTCTGGCGGCCGGGAGACCGCGCGCGAGGTCGGCGGTCAGCTGGCTTCGACATGCCCGTCTTGATGAGGTCCATGACCGAGCTGTCGGCGAGGGTCGTCACGTCGCCGACCTCGCGGCCCTCGGCGACGTCGCGCAGCAGGCGGCGCATGATCTTGCCGGAGCGGGTCTTGGGCAGCTCGCCGACGATCATGATCGAGCGCGGCTTCGCGATCGGGCCGATCTCCTTGGCCACGTGGTTGCGCAGCTCCTGGACGAGGTCCTTGCCCTCACCCGGCTCGTCGGCCTCCTCGACGAACTCCTGGCGCAGGATGACGAAGGCGCACACGGCCTGGCCGGTCGTCTCGTCGTTGGCGCCGACGACCGCGGCCTCGGCGACCTTCGGGTGCGAGACGAGCGCCGACTCGATCTCGGCCGTCGAGAGGCGGTGGCCCGAGACGTTCATGACGTCGTCGACGCGGCCGAGCAGCCAGATGTTGCCGTTCGGCGTCGTACTTCGCGCCGTCGCCGGCGAAGTAGTACTTCTCGCCGAACCGCGACCAGTACGTCTCCTTGTAGCGCTCCGGGTCGCCCCAGATGCCGCGCAGCATCGCCGGCCACGGCTTCGTCAGCACGAGGTAGCCGACCTGCTCGGGCGTCGTGAACGGCTTGCCCTCGTCGTCGAGGATCTCGGCGCTGATGCCGGGGATCGGCTTCTGGGCCGAGCCGGGCTCGAGCGTCGTGACACCGGGCAGCGGGCTGATCATGATCGCGCCGGTCTCGGTCTGCCACCACGTGTCGACGATCGGGGCGCGGCCGCCGCCGATGTGCTTGTGGTACCAGAGCCACGCCTCGGGGTTGATCGGCTCGCCGACCGAGCCGAGCAGGCGCAGCGAGCTCATGTCGAACTTCGCCGGGATGTCGGCGCCCCACTTCATGAAGGTGCGCACGGCGGTCGGGGCCGTGTAGAGGATCGTGACCTTGTAGTCCTGGATGATCTCCCACCAGCGGCCCTGGTGCGGGGTGTCGGGGGTGCCCTCGTACATCACCTGCGTGACGCCGTTGGTGAGCGGCCCGTAGACGATGTAGGAGTGGCCGGTGACCCAGCCGATGTCGGCGGTGCACCAGTAGACGTCGGTGTCGCGGTGGACGTCGTGGACGACGGCGTTCGTGTAGGCCGCCTGGGTCAGGTAGCCGCCGGTCGTGTGGAAGATGCCCTTCGGCTTCCCGGTCGTGCCCGAGGTGTAGAGGATGAAGAGCGGGTGCTCGGCCTCGAACGGCTGCGCCTCGTGGGTCGGGGCGGCCTTCTCGAGCGCCTCGTGCCACCAGACGTCGCGGTCGTTCCACGCGGTGTCCTGCCCGGTGCGCTTGACGACGAGCACGTGCTCGACCGACGTGTCGCCGTGGTCGAGGGCCGCGTCGACGGCCGGCTTGAGGGCCGAGGGCGCGCCGCGGCGGTAGCCACCGTCGGAGGTGATGACGACCTTCGCCTCGGCGTCGTTGATGCGCGAGTGCAGCGCCTCGGCGGAGAAGCCGCCGAAGACGACGGAGTGCGGGGCGCCGAGACGGGCGCACGCGAGCATCGCGACCGCGGCCTCGGGGATCATCGGCAGGTAGATCGCGACGGTGTCGCCCTTGCCGACGCCGAGGTCGGCGAGGGCGTTCGCGGCGCGCTGGACCTCGGCGTGCAGGTCGGAGTACGTGATGTCGCGGGTGTCGCCCTCGGGCTCGCCGACGAAGTGGATCGCGACCTTGTCGCCGCGGCCGGCCTCGACGTGGCGGTCGACGGCGTTGACGCACGCGTTGAGCTCGCCGTCGGCGAACCACTTCGCGAAGGGCGGGTTGCTCCAGTCGAGCGACTGCGTGAAGGGCGTGCTCCACGTCAGGTAGGTCCGGGCCTGCTCGGCCCAGAAGCCCTCGTAGTCGGCGGCCGCCTGGTCGTAGAGGTCGGCCGTGCCGTTCGCCTGGGCGGCGAAGTCGGGCGGCGGCGGGAAGGTCAGTCCCTCGTGGACGAGGTTCTCGAGCGGCTCTTCGCTCACGGTGTCACCCTTTCGCATCGACGGTGGTGCGGTCGCGCCGCCCGCGTCGGTCTCTGGCAGGGGCGACGTGGTTGGAACAACTCAAACCAGGCTAGTTCGCGCTTCAAGGCCGGAGTGAGGCGGGTCTCATCGCTACCGGCGAGTAGCCCGGCGAGCGGTCCCGCTCCCGCGGACGAGCGGTCTCGCCGGCCGGCGTGCGAGTGTCGGGCCATCCGGACCCGCTCGCGTGACGAAGATGAGGTGTGACCGACCGGACCTACCGCCTCGTCGTCCGCGCGGCGCCTCGTCGTCTTCGCGGTGCTCGGCCTGCGCGTCGAGGTGCGCGGCGCGGAGCACCTCCCGCGACAGGGCGGCGCCGTCCTCGCCAGCAACCACGTGGGCTTCCTCGACTTCCTCTTCGTCGGGCTCGTCGGCCGCGAGCGGGGCCGCTTCGTGCGGTTCCTCGCCAAGCACGGCGTCTTCACCCCACCGGTCGTCGGCCGCGCCATGCGGGCCATGGGCCACGTCGCCGTCGACCGCGCGAACGGTGTGGTCGCCCTGCGCCACGCCGTCGCCCGGGTCCGCGCGGGAGAGGTCGTCGGGATCTTCCCCGAGGCGACGATCTCGCGCTCGTGGGAGCTGCGGCCCTTCCGTCCCGGGGCGGCCGCTGTCGCGACGTGGTGCGGGGCGCCGCTGGTGCCGGTCGCGGTGTGGGGCAGCCAGCGCATCCACACCGTGGACGGCCGCTTCAGCCTGCGCCGCGGCACGGCCGTCACGATCCTCGTCGGTGAACCACTGCACCCTGCTCCCGACGCCGACCCGTATGCCGTCACCGAGCAGCTCCGCGCCCGCGTCGACAGCCTGCTCGAGTGAGGCGATCGGCGCCCACCCCGACCAGCCGCGTGACGACGCGGACCGCTGGTGGCTCCCCGTCTCACGCGGCGGCACGGCGCCCGGCCGCGAGGAGGGGCTGCGGCTCGACGAGGAGGGCATGCGCAGGGCCGACCTCGCGGCGGAGGCGCGAATCCTGCCGCTCTCGCAACCGATCTCGGGCCCGTCGCTCGGCCGGCCCCTGGGCTGGCCGACTCAGTAGCTCATCCCCATCACCGCCCGCACCGTCGCGAGCGTCCGCTCGGCCACCTCGCTCGCCCGTGCGTTCCCCTCGTGGAGCACCGACGTCACGTATGCCGGGTCGCGGGCGAGGTCGGCACGGCGGGCCCGGTGCCCGGCCAGGGACTCGTTGACCGCCTCGGTGACGACCGCCTTGAGGCGCCTGGGCGCCGCCGTCGCCGATCCGCTCGGCCACCGACTCGGGTGACTCGTCGAGGAAGAGCGCCGGCGATGGTGAGGAGGTTGGCGACGGCGGGACGGCCGTTGGGGTCGAACGTGATCCGCCGTTCCGAGTCGGTGCGGGCCGCGCGAATCCGGGCGGCGGTCTCGTCGGCCGTGTCGCGCAGGTTGATGACGTTGCCCTTGCTCTTGCTCATCTTCGTGCCGTCCGTGCCGAGGAGGAGCGGGACCTCGCTGAGCAGGGCCTCGGGCTCGGGGAACACACTGTGCCCCGCGGCATACCGCGTGTTGAAGCGGCGCGCGATGGCGCGCGTCTGCTCGAGGTGCGGCAGCTGGTCGCGGCCGACCGGGACGATCCGGCTGTGGCAGAAGAGGATGTCGGCGGCCTGGTGCACCGGGTAGGTCAGCAGCAGGCCCGACAGCGGGCGACCGTCGGACAGGGCGAGCTCGTCCTTGACCGTCGGGTTGCGCCGCAGCTCCGCGTCGGTGACGAGCGACAGGAACGGCAGCATCAGCTGGTTGAGGGCCGGGACCGCGCTGTGCGTGAAGATCGTCGTGCGCGCAGGGTCGAGGCCGGCGGCGAGGTAGTCGAGGACGAGGCCCTGGACGTTGGCGCCCATCTCGCCGACCGAGTCGCGGTCGGTGATGACCTGGTAGTCGGCGATGACGACGAACGTCTCGACTCCCTTGTCCTGCAGGCGGACCCGGTTGCGCAGGCTGGCGAGGTAGTGGCCGATGTGGAGCGGCCCGGTGGGTCGGTCGCCGGTCAGCATCCGGAAGCGCGCGGGGTCCTCGGCGGCGTGCTCGTCGATGAGCGCGTCGAGGACCGCGCTGCGGTCGCGGGCCGCCGCATACGTCGCGCTCTCGTCGGTCGTCCACGACTGCTGTCGTCGGGTCGGCGGTGGTCGGTGGCGGTGGGGCGTGGTGGGATGGTCGTGCTGGTGGTCATGGTCTCTCCTGTCGTGGTGGAGCCCACGGGAGAGACCGCCGCACGCCCTGTCGCCAGGAGACATGCGAGGAGCCGCCCGTGGGCGGCTCCGGATATCGGGTTGGTTCGATGGGCCGCCTCAGCTGGGCAGCCACCACGCGCGGATCGGTGCGACGGTCGAACTCATGTCACTCAGGGTACGCGACGAGGACGCGCTCGGCGATCAGGGTGACCACCGGCTCGGCTGCCCGGCACGCCGTCGGGGATCAGTTCGCGTAGCCCAGCGCCATGCCGTTGACGCAGGCGTCGCTCGGCCGACGACGCCCCGACGGGTTGAGGCCCCCGTCGTCGGCCTTCTCGGCGTCGAGGATCAGCCCCACCGTGGCGCGCGCTGCGGGAAGTGGGGGAGAGCCCGATCTCGCGCAGCTGCGACAGCGTGTAGTGGCTCGACGTCCACTTCGGCTGGTAGAAGCCCCGACCCCAGTGGCCGTTCGCCTCGCGGGCGGCCAGCATCGTCGCGCCCATTCCGCCGATTGCCATCCGGCCTGCCGCGCCGGGTCGTCCCGCCCCAGCAGGTCGCGCGTCGCGACGTAGGCCACGGCCGCGTCCCCGCCAAGCAGCCAGGCGAGCACCTCCGGCGTGGCCACGATCTCATCGTCGCAGGCCGGACGCCTGCGCGGGCGACCCTAGGCTGGACGGCGTGCCAGACCCGACGCGTCCGACCCAGCCCTGTCCCACCCAGCCCCGTCCGACCCACCAGCGACCCAGCGACCAGCAGGCGCCTGCTCGACCAGCTCGCCGCGCTGACCGATCTGCCCGACGTGCGCGAGCGCGCCGACGCCGCGCGGGAGGCATGCACGAAGCTGCGGTTCCACGAGGCGCTGCGCCGGCGCATCCCCGAGGCCTCGGCCGAGTCGCGCGTCCGCGGCGCGCAGGCGAGCGCGGCCCTCGACGGTGCGGAGTTCCCCGTCGACGTCGTGCGCGAGCTCATGAGCGGCGCCCGCGACTGGCCCGAGGACCTCGATCCAGGACTGCTCACGCTCAAGGGCGCCGTCGCTGCGACTGCCGAGAGCGAGCGCGTCGTCTCGCTCGTGCGCACCGCTCCGCTCCAGGCGCTGGCCCGCCTCCACGTCGCGGCCGCCTCGCCCGTCGTCAGCGGCGACGCGCTGGGTCGCCCGCGGATCGGCGACGAGGACTGCTCCGAGCTCGTCGACCTCGGTCCGGCGCCGCCGCCCACGGTCGTCGCTGCCCGGCTGGCCTCCCTGTCGGACGTCATCGTCGCCGCGGCGGGGAGCAATCGGGTCCCGGCCGCCGTCGTTGCCGCCCTCGTGCACGCCGAGATCGCGGCGGTGCGCCCCTTCGTCCACGGCAACGGCCTCGTCGCCCGGGCCATGGAGCGGGCCCTCGTCCAGGCCCTCGGGCTCGACCCGACCGGCGTCGCCGTCCCGGAGGCCGGCCACGTCAGCAACGGCGGGCCGGCCTACCTCGGTGCGCTCACGGCATACGCCCAAGGAGGTGCCGCGGGCGTCGGGCTGTGGCTCTCGCAGGCAGGCGAGGCGATGGTCCGCGGGGCCGCCGAAGGGGACGCGGATCAGCGACGCGGTGCGTGCGGGACGGTTGAGCTGAGCCTCGCCGGCGCGCGTTCGTGGCGATTCGTGCGGGATGTCCAGCGGGGTGGACACTTTCTCGGCCGGCGGAGCAGGTAGGGGGTGTCGCCACGCCGACGGTCTGGAGTAGAACGGACTCAGGAACCCACATCGCCGGGAGGCGTAGACCGGATCACGCAAGACAGCAGTCTCGAGAAGATGCCGAGTACCCACGCGAGAGCAGTTCACTTGGAACCGTCCACCCCCGGGCGCACAACCGGGGCGACACTTTGAGAATGCACGCCTGGTAGCCCGGAACTTCTCTGGAGGCCCTCCGACCGACGGTCGGAGGGCCTCCGTCCTGTGTCGGAGAATCTCCTGTCTTTGACGCTCAAAGTGCACGATTTTCTCGTGTCATGACATAGCGGAGAAATCACCGCGTGTCGTGACATCTCGGTTTGCAATCCCGGGGTCCAACAGTCCACCATTGATGGTGGTGCTCCCCTCACGGGTCGAGCGCCGACGCGGTCTGGCTCCTCCCCCCCGGCGCCAGTCTCGTGAGGTGGCCTTCGTCTCCCCCCGGACGAGGGCCACCATTATTTCCCCGGCTGTTCCCGTGCGGTTTTCGCGGTCCTCAAGTTGTCCACACCTCTTCGGGGTCGAGCCCGTCTGTCCACCGGCGGGCGTATGCCGCTGGGCGGGCTCGAGCGTCTGGACGACGGTTGGCGCATGGGAAACGTCATCGCCTTCATGCCGGCCTCCGGTGGGGTCGGCTCCTCCACCCTCGCAGCCGCCGTCGCGGTCCGCGCCGCTGCAGCGGGACGGACGGTCGTCGCGGTCGACCTCGATGCGCTGGCCGGGTGTCTCGACGTCCTGTTCGGCTTGGAGCAGGAGCGCGGGTGGCGTTGGCGCGAGCTCACTGAGGTCGCTGGTGTCGTCGACGGGCTGGGGCTCGCCGACAGGCTGCCGGTGTCCTGCGGAGTGCCGGTGCTGTCGGGGCGCAGCGTCGCGGGCTGGGCATCGCCGGGTGCTGGGGCGGCCAGAGGCGGAGGCGGTGGTGATGGAGGTGGTGGCAGAGGTGCTGGCAGAGGTGGTGGCGACGGGACCAGGGGTGTCGGGGATGTGGCCGCCCGCTGGCTGGACACCGTGCCCGATGTCGTGGCCGGACTGGCCGACGCCCACGCCCTGACGGTCCTCGACCTGCCTCGCGACCCCGCCGTGCTCGATGCCGTCGGCCTGCTCGTCGATGCGGTCGTGGTGGTGGTAGGCACGCAGGTGCCCCAGCTCGCGGCCGCCTCCGCTGTCGTGTCGGGCGCGCGCGGACTGCTCCGCGGTCTTCGGGACAGCGGCAGGTCGTGGGACGCCGAGCCCCTCCTGCCCATCGAGCCCTGGGTGGTGCTGCGCGGTCAGCGCGTCGAGGCCGACCTCGAGGACCTCGTCATGGACGAGCTCGACGTACCGCTCGTGGCCACCGTCCGAGACGATCGGCGCCTCGTCGCGGAGGCGACCGAGGGGCTGCCACCCGGCGCCCGCGGACGCGGAGAGGTCGTGCGCGCGGCCGACGAGCTGCTGCTGCGCCTCACCGACCAGGCCGTCGCCGCATGAGTGTCGAGCCGCGCCCGGGCGGCACCCTCACCCCGGCAGTGTGGCAGCGCGTCCGCGCCGGTGTCGGACCCGATGGCGCCGCGGTCAACGCCGTGGCCGAGCAGGAGCGCGGCGCCCTCGGTGCCCACCGCGTGGCCGAGACGAGGTCTGCACTGGCATCTCGGGTGCTCGGCGCCGGGCCACTCGACCCGTGGCTCGCCGAGCCGGGAGTGACCGACGTCGCGGTCAACGGCGACGGCCGCATCTGGGTCGACCGCGGCCGCGGCATGGAGCTGGTGGGGGAGCGGCTCGACGCGGCCGACGCCCGTGGACTCGCCGTCCGACTCGCCGGCATCGCCGGCCGCCGCCTCGACGAGGCCAGTCCGTGGGTGGACGGGCAGCTTCCGTCGGGCGCCCGACTGCACGCGATGCTGCCTCCGCTCGTCGAGGGCGGCCCGCACATCACCATCCGCGTGCCGCCGAGGGAACCCGTGTCCTTGTCCGAGCTGCGCGACCGGGACATGCTTCCGCCCGAGTGGGAGCCCGTGCTCCGTGCACTGGTCGACCGACGGCTCGCGTTCGTCGTCTCCGGTGGCACTGGCGCGGGCAAGACCACGCTCCTCGCCGCCTTGCTCGGATGCATCGACCCGGTCGAGCGACTCCTCGTCGTCGAGGACGTCCGCGAACTGACGGTGGACCATCCGCACCTCGTGCGGCTGGAGGCCAGACCAGCCAACGTCGAAGGCGCGGGCGAGGTCACCCTGACGACATTGGTGCGACAGGCCTTGAGGATGCGTCCCGATCGGATCGTCGTGGGAGAGGTCCGCGGTGCAGAGGTGCGAGAGCTCCTGGCGGCTCTCAACACGGGGCACGAGGGTGGGTGCGGGACCGTGCATGCCAACGCCCCGGCGGACGTCGTGGCCCGGTTCGAGGCCTTGGGTGCGCTGGCAGGGCTGACGCCCGAGGCGGTTCGGGCCCAGCTGTGCCGCGGCCATCGACGTCGTCGTCCACGTGACCCGCGATCACGGGCTGCGCCGGATCGCCTCGGTGGCGGCGCTCTTTCGTCGAGACGGCGCCCCGTGCATCGTGCCGGCGCTCGAGTGGGACGGACCGATGCATACGCCCCGGTGCGCAGCCGGATGGCCCGCCCTGGCGGCACGCCTCGGGTTGGGCACCGAGCTCGTGGGAACGGCAACGGCCGGCGGACGCCTCGTGAACGGCGGGCCGACGCTGACGGCGGCGTCATGACGGTCGGCACGGCAGGCGTGTCCGCTGCCCTGCTGCTGGGAGTCGCGGTGCTGCTGTGGCCGGGGCGGGCATCAGTGCGGGCGCCCCTCGCCGGGCTAGGGGCCACCGGCGCCCTCGAACCCCGCCCGACCGCGGCAGCGCGGTGACGAAGCCGGCTCTGGAGGGGTGGCATCCAGCGTCTGGCAGCAGGACCCCGTCGACCTGTACCGCCAGTGGCGCCTGCGTCGCCGTCCCGGGGAGCTTGTCGACGACGTGCTCGACCTGTTGCGTGGCATCGGTCCGGCACTGAGTGCCGGCCTGACCCCTACTCGCGCCATCGAGCTGGCCGCCACCTCCACCCTGGGCGTCGAGCGCGTCCACCACGCCCGAGAGTCGATGCGCGGGCGCAGCCGACGGACCGACCGCTACCCACGTGGCTTACGTGGCTCACGTCGCTCACGTCGCTCACAGCGGCCGGAACGCCGCGGCGCGCAGCGCGGACCCGGCACCGGCTGGACCGGCGCTGGACGCGGACCTCGCCCCGCCGAGAGCCGACATCGACCGGCTCGTGGGTGCCCTGCTCGATGCCAGCGAGCGTGCAGAGCCCGCGTCGCCCGTCTGGGCGACCTGGGCGGAGCGCAGCGCCTCCGCCGAGCTCGCCCTCGTGGCGGCGGCTTGGCGTCTCTCCGAGACCACAGGCGCCCCGCTGGCGTCGGCCGTCGACCGGGCCGTTCGAGGCCTTCTCGACGCCAGAGCGCGACGCGGCAAGGTGGCCGTTGCGGTCGCTGGGCCGCGCGCCACGGTCACCGTGCTCACCCTTCTTCCGCTGACCGGTCCGCTCTTCGGACTCGCCTGCGGCATCGACCCGGCCACGCTCTACCTCGGGTCACCGATCGCCACGGCCTGCGCGGCCCTTGGTCTCGTCCTCGTGTGGACAGGTCGGGTGTGGTGCACCCGAATGGTCCGGCGGGCGGTGCGAGCCATGACTGTCGCCTTGGCCGAGTACGTGCGTGCAGGATCGTGGACGGCACTCGTGGCAGCCGGCTTGGCAGCCGCTGCGGTGCTCGTCCTCTTCGGTGTCCCAGACGGTGCCGACGGCGCTGGCACCTCGGCCGCAGGCCGCCCTGGCACCTCGGACGCAGGCCGCCCTGATGGTCCCGACACCTCGTGCGGTCCTTCGACGGCGGCCGTTGGGCCGGTCCGGCGAACACCGGGCCGTGCCCGCCGACGCACGGCCAGGCGCGACTCGGCCCACGCGGGCGACGCCCAGGTCTCCTCAGCTCTCGCCCTGCTGGCACTGGCCTACCGTTCGGGCCTGCCCACGTGGGGCGTCCTCGAGGCGGTCGCGACAGGACTGACGGGCCCGGCGTCGACCGATCTGCGCCAGGTCGCCACCGCCCTGAGGTGGGGAGCGACCGACGCCGAGGCATGGGCCTCGGTTGGCGCCGCGTGGGCGCCGGCCGCGCGGGCCGTCGCCATCGCGCACCAGGCCGGGGTGCCGCCCAGCGCGATGTTGCTCGCGGCCTCCGACGACCTGCACCGCGCCGAGCTCGAGCGGCTCGAGGTCTCTGCGGCCAAGGTCGGGGTGCGACTCGTCGCCCCGCTCGGTCTCGTGCTCCTACCCGCGTTCTGCCTCACGACGGTCGCGCCCCTCGTCATCGCCCTCGCGGGCAGCCTTCTGAGCGGGTGAGGGCCGTCGCGGACCGGCCCGGCGGTGGAGGTGCCTGCACGCACCCAGGCTTCCGCGCAGGGTGCCACACCCCTCGAACCCACGAGGGCCACAGCCTCCCGGGCACTCCCGCCCGGGCCAGGAGAAGGAGAAGCCATGACTCACAAACTGACCCACAAACCGACGCCTAAACCGACGCACAAACGGGCGCACGAACCGGCCGACAGATCGACCGGACAGCTCACTCGTCTCAGGTTGCCCCAGCTGTCCCGCGACGCAGGGATGACGACCGCGGAGTACGCCGTCGGCATCATGGCGGCCTGCACCTTCGCCCTCGTGCTGCTCGGCGTCGTCAAGTCCGACGCAGTGCGCAGCGCCCTGGCCGGGATCGTCCAGAGCGCGCTGGGGATCGCGGGGTGAGGCCGCGACGCGCTCGGCCCTCACCAGGGCGCGAGCGCGGGATGGTGACGGCCGAGCTCGCCGTCGCCATCCCGTCCGTCGTGCTCGTGCTGGCTTTCTGCCTCGTGGCGGCCAAGGCCGCTGTCGACCAGATCCGGTGCGTCGACGCCGCGCGTGTCGCGAGCCGAGCCGCGGCCCGCGGCGACGACCCGGGGCGGGTGAGGGCGCTCGCGCTCGAGTCGGCGCCGGCAGGTGCGCACGTGCAGGTCGACGGAGCTGCCGGGGGAGTGCGCGTCACGGTCTCGGCGCGCACCGGCGGATGGGGCGCGCTGCCCGGATGGGAGCTGAGCGCGTCAGCCGTGACTCCGGTCGAGTCGGCATCGTGACCGGGCGAGCGAGCGCGCTCCCGGAGCGCGGCGCGGCAAGTGTCATGGTCCTGTCGCTCGTGGGCGTGGTCCTGGCGCTCACCGTCGGGGGTCTGGTCCTCGCGTCGGTCGTGGTGGCCAGCCAGCGGGCTCGCCTCGCCGCCGATCTCGGGTCGTTGGCGGGGGCGTCGGCGATTCAGGGCGGAGCCTCAGCGGCGGGTGCCTGCGCTGCCGCGCAGCTCGTGGTCCACGCCAACGGGGCTGCCGTCCAGAGCTGCTCGTCGGTCGACTCAGTCGTCGACCTGCGAGTCATGGTGCCTGCCGCCCTGTGGCCCGACCCCGCGGTGGCTCACGCTCGTGCGGGTCCGGAACGGTGATGCTCACCCTGACTGACGCCGGTCGGACGCGAAGAGAGGGCTTCGCACGGAGCGAGGGCGCGGCTCGTGCCGAGGCTGTTCGCCTGCCACCGGCCCGAGCTCCGTGCCTAGCGGTTCTGCCAGGCGTCGGGCGCGGTGAGCAGCTGGCGCACGCGATCAGGCAGGGCTCCCGTGCGCAGGTCCTCGATCGAGGTCTCGTCGAGCACCTCACGCAGGCTCACGCGGACGGCCACCCAGAGGCTCGGCAGGTGGGTTGCGACCCCTCCGTACTCCGTCTCATGGGGACGGAGGCCGCGCACCTCGGCGAGCGGCCCGTCGACGGCGCGAAAGATGTCTCCCACGCTGATCTCAGCGGCCGGGCGACCCAGGACGTAGCCACCGAGAGCCCCACGACGGCTCAGCACGAGACTGCCGCGGCGCAGGTCCGCGAAGATGGCCTCGAGGAACTTGCGCGGAAGCTCCTGGCGGGTCGAGAGAATGTCGATGCTGATCGGGCCCGAGCCCTCCGCGTCCGCCTCCGCGAGGATGAGCATCGCCCGGACCGCGTAATCGACTCGTGCCGAGATGTCCACGCGAGCAGTCTGCCGCACCAGTCTGGGCGACCTCGCGACGGCCCGGGTCTCCCGCGGTGTGCAAAGGGGCACTCGACCTTGCCGGTGGCGTCGCCTTGTGTGACTGAGGCGGCGAGGTGTCGTCCCCTCGCCGCCTCAGGTCTCTCGGTCCACCCGGTCCTACTCGGTCCAAGCGATCCATCACGTCGGCCGAGTGTCCCCAGCCACCCGCTCTCGCTGGGCGGCAGCGAGAGAAGCTTCACGGCATACGGTAGGTCGTGGCGTGAGCGAACGGGAGCCCTGTCTCACCAAGACGTGCCCGAACTGGACGAGCGAGTGTCAGACGGCGAGCGGCGCGTCGACGACGCTCGACCGGCCGACGGAGCGCGCGTGGACCGTCTCGCCCTCGCGGAGCTGCAGCTCGGCGGCTTCTCGGCGCGTGATCTGCGCCGCGAAGCGCTCACCCTCGGCGGTCCGCAGGTCGACGCGCACCTCGAAGCCGAGCGGCACGACCCGCGCGACGGTGGCGGCCACGACGCCGGCCGAGTCGGGGACGTCGGCGTCGTGCGCCAGGGCGGTCGCCCGGTCGCGCTCGAGGACGATGTCATGGGGGCGCACCAGCTGGTCTCCCAGTCGCGCCACCGACCCGAGGAAGCCCATGACGAAGTCGTTGGCCGGGCGCTCGTAGAGCGTCACCGGGTCGCCGGCCTGCTCGATGCGCCCCTTGTTGAGCACCGCGATGCGGTCGGCGACGTCGAGCGCCTCCTCCTGGTCGTGGGTCACGAGGACCGTCGTCACGTGGACCTCGTCGTGCAGGCGGCGCAGCCACTGGCGCAGGTCGGTGCGCACCTTCGCGTCGAGGGCGCCGAACGGCTCGTCGAGCAGCAGCACCTGCGGGTCCACGGCCAGGGCGCGCGCCAGGGCCATGCGCTGGCGCTGGCCGCCTGAGAGCTGGGCCGGGTAGCGGTTGCGGAAGCCCTCGAGGCCGACGATCTCGAGCAGGTCGCCGACCTTCTTGTCGATCTCGGCCTTGGGCCGCTTGCGGATCGAGAGACCGAAGGCCACGTTGTCGCGCACCGTCATGTGCTTGAACGCGGCGTAGTGCTGGAACACGAACCCGATCCCGCGTCGCTGCGGCGGCTCGCTCGTCACGTCGCGCCCCTGGATCGTCACCGAGCCCGAGTCGAGACCCTCGAGGCCGGCGATGGAGCGCAGCAGGGTCGACTTCCCGGAACCGCTCGGGCCGAGCAGCGCGGTCAGCGAGCCCTTGGGGATCTCGAGGCTGATGTCGTCGAGGGCGGCGAACGTGCCGTAGTTCTTCCGGGCGTTGGTCACGGTGATCATCGGTCGCTCCTCTTGCGGTCGAGCACGGTCATGAGCAGCAGCACGACGAGCGCGATGCCCATGAGGAGGGTTGCGGCGGCATACGCGCCGTAGGTGTTGTGGTCGTCGATGTAGCGCGAGTGGACGAGGAGCGTCAGCGTCTGCGAGATCCCCGCGAAACCGGAGGAGACCATGATGACCGCGCCGAACTCGCCGAGCGCCCGGGCGACGGTGAGCACGACGCCGTAGGTCAGCCCCCACCGGATGGCCGGCAGCGTGATCCGCCAGAAGGTCTGCCACGGGTTGGCGCCGAGCGTCGACGCGGCCTGCTCCTGGTCGAGTCCGATCTCGTGGAGCACCGGCTCGACCTCACGCACCACGAACGGCAGCGTCACGAAGATCGTCGCGAGGATCATGCCGGGCAGGCCGAAGATGACCTTGAAGCCGGCCCGGTCGAGAGCTCCGAACCAGCCGGCCGTGCCCCACAGCATGATGAGCGAGACGCCGACGACGATGGGCGAGACCGCGAACGGGAGGTCGACGACGGCCTGGAGGAGTCCGCGGCCCCGGAACCGCCCGCGCACCAACGCCAGTGCCGTCGCCACGCCGAAGACGACGTTGACCGGCACGGTGATGGCCACGATGAGCAGCGAGAGGTTGAGCGCCGACTGGGCGGCCGGGGTGGAGATCGACGCGAGGAACTCCGACAGGCCGGGCGAGAAGGTGCGCCACAGGATGACGCCGATCGGGACGCCGACCAGGGCGAAGAGGTAGCCGAGGGCGACCACGCGCAGCGACAGGCGAGTGCCACGGGAGACCTTCATGAGTCACGCTCCTCACGTCGCTGGGTGCGGCTCGACAGGACCCGCAGCACGAGCAGGGTGACGAACGCGATGGCGAGCAGGGCCACCGAGACGGCAGCCGCCGCCTGCGGGCGGTCGATCTCGATCTGCTGCTGGATGTACTGCGAGGCCACCTGCGTCTCGTGGGGGATGTTGCCGCCGATGAGCACGACGGAGCCGTACTCCCCGATGGCCCGCGCGAACGCGAGGCCGGTGCCGCTGATGATCGCCGGAGCCAACGACGGCAGCACGATCCGGCGGAAGGTGGTCCATCCGGTGGCCCCGAGCGAGGCGGCCGCTTCCTCCACCTCGTGGTCGGTCTCGATGAGCACCGGCTGCACCGATCGGACGACGAAGGGCAGCGTCACGAAGAGCAGCGCCACGACCAGCCCCCAGCGGGTCGCGTTGAGCTGCACGCCGATCGGGCTGTGGGGCCCGTAGAGCGAGAGCAGCACGATGCTCGCGACGATCGTCGGGAGGGCGAAGGGCAGGTCGATGAGCGCGTTGACGATCCGCTTGCCACGGAACTCGTCGCGCACGAGCACCCACGCCACGAGCGTGCCGAGGACGGCGTTGAGAAGGGCGACGACCGCCGACACGACCACGGTGACCGCCAGGGCCGCCAGCGCGGCCGGCGACGTGATCGCCTGCCAGAAGCCGGAGAGGCCCTCGTCGAACGCTGCCACCGTCAGCGCGGCGAGCGGGAGCAGGACGATGACGCTGAGCCACAGCGTGACGACCCCGACGCCGAGCGGCCGGGCCAGACGGAGGCGTCTCCGTGGGTGGGACGTCGCTGGGACGTCTGGCCCGGCACCCGGCGCGGAGGTCGGTGGCTGCTGCGAGCGCGTCGCCTCGCCGGACCGGGACCGGTGCCACCGGCGGGACGGGTGCGACGCAGGCGCCAGTGGCCCTGGCTCGGCGCCGCTGCGGCGCTCGTCCGTGTGTGCGGTCATTGCCGTCTCCGTCTCGAAGTCGGTCGGGAAGTCGGTCGGGAAGTCGGTCGGGAAGTCGGTCTCGAAGCCTGTCTCGGACCCCGTCGCGGCACGAGACCGGAGGTCACCGGGAGGCCTTGTCGTAGATGACCGCGATGTCACCCACGTCCTTCTTGAAGAGCGTGCCGTCGACGGTCTTCCAGCCACCGAGGTCGGCGATGGTCCAGAGCTTCGCCGGGGCCGGGAACTTCGCGGTGTATGCCGCTGCGACCGTCGGGTCGACCGGGCGGAAGCCCGCCTCGGCGAGCAGCTTCTGGCCCTCGCCCGTGAAGAGGAAGGCGTTGAACGCCGTCGCCTTGGCGAGGTTCTTGCTGCCCTTGAGCACGGCCGTGGGGTTCTCGATCTTGAAGGTCGACGGCGGCGTGACGTGCTGGACGGGGTCGCCGTTCTTCTCGATGAACAGCGCCTCGTTCTCGTAGCCGAGGAGCACGTCGCCGCTGCCCTGGAGGAACGCCTCGGTCGCCTCACGCCCCGACTTCGGCTGGATCTTCACGTGCTGGCTCACGAGGGCCTTGATGTAGGCCAGCCCGGCGGCCTTGTTCGTGCCGCCGTCGCTCTTGGCGGCGTAGGGCGCGAGCAGGTTCCACTTGGCCGAGCCCGACGAGAACGGGTTGGGCGTGACGACCTCGACGCCGGGCTTGAGCAGGTCGTCCCAGTCCTTGATGCCCTTGGGGTTGCCCTTGCGGACGACGATCGTCACGACCGAGCCGAAGGGGATTCCCTTGTGGGCGTTGGCGTTCCAGTTCGAGTCGACGAGCCCCGCGTCGACGAGGCGGGTCACGTCGGGCTCGACGGAGAAGTTGACGAAGTCGGCCTCGGCGCCCGCGGCGACCTTGCGGCTCTGGTCGCCCGAAGCCCCATAGCTCTGCTGGAACTGGACGCCTGCCCCGGCAGCGGTCTTCTGGAAGGCCGGGATGAGGACGTCGAAGGCGACCTTCGGGACGGAGTAGGCGTAGAGGTTGATGGTGCTCGTCGCGGCGCCGGCGGCCGTGGAGCCGGGCTGGGCCACGACGTCGCTGGCCCCGCCGGCGCACGCCGCCAGGCTGAGCGTCCCGGTGACGGCAAGGGTGGCGAGAAGTAAAGGTGAGCGTCGCATGGACGGGCTCCTGACACGTGAGGACGGACGGGCGCGCATCGAGCGACAGGCCCTGGAGAGCGGCTGCTTTCCTACTGGGAGGATAGGAGTGTTTCCTACTTCACATATAGGAGTTTGAGAAAATAGGACGACCGGTGTCAATCGGCCACGGATCTGTCTCAGACTCTGGTCCGGACCAGGGCCCACGCACCCGGTGGAAAGGGCGACGCGTCAGTGCCCGGGACCGGCGCACCGCAGCGTCAGGTCGAGCAGCGCCACGGCCCCGACCTTGTCGAGCGGCTCGTTCCCGTTGCCGCACTTCGGCGACTGGATGCAGGATGGGCAGCCGGACGTGCACTCGCACGAGGCGATCGCTTCGCGGGTCGCCTTGAGCCACGGGCGGATCCGGCGATAGCCGCGCTCGGCGAAGCCGGCCCCACCGGGGTGTCCGTCGTAGATGAGGATCGTCGGCAGGCCGGTGTCCGGGTGCAGGGCCGTGGACACGCCGCCGATGTCCCACCGGTCGGCGGTGGCGAAGAGTGGGAGCATCCCGATCGCCGCGTGCTCGGCCGCGTGAGCCGCACCGGGTATGCCGTCCTCGGCCACGCCGGCGCCCGCGAGGTCCTCGACGGGCATCGTCCACCACACCGCCTTCGTCGCGAGCGTGCGCGGGCGGCAGGTCGAGGGGGTGCTCGCCGAGCACCTCGCCACCGGGCAGGCGGCGCAGGAACGAGGTCACCTGGTGGCGCACCGTCACGTGTCCGAAGGAGCAGCGCAGCGGACCCCAGTCCTCGTGCTCGACCTCGTGGACGATCTGGAAGTCGCTCACCGACTGCGCCTGCGTCGTCCAGCCCGGGTCGCCGCGCACCGCGAAGGCCGCGTGGTCGTCGAGGTCGAGCTCGGTGATGACCCACGTCTGGCCCTGGTGCAGGTGCACGGCCCCGGTGTGCACCTGCGAGTGTGCGGCGGCGTCGTCGACGGTGCCGACGACGCGCCCGGTCCGGGTCTCGATGATGCGCACCGGCTCACCCGCGCCACGCAGGGACAGGTGGTCTGCCGGCCGGTCCTCACGCCCCCAGAACCAGCCACGCGGCCGCTTCTTGAGGATGCCGCGGGCCACGAGCGCGTCGAGCAGCACCCGCGTCTGCGGGCCGAAGACGTCGAGGTCCGCCTCGGTGACCGGCAGCTCGGCGGCCGCCGCAGCGAGGTGCGGCGCGAGCACGTGCGGGTTGTCGGGGTCGACGACGGTCGCCTCGATGCCCCGCCCGAAGATCGCCTCGGGGTGGTGCACGACGAACGTGTCGAGCGGGTCGTCGGCGGCGACGAGCACGGCGAGCGAGCGTGCGCCGGACCGGCCGGCCCGGCCCGCCTGCTGCCAGAGCGACGACAACGTCCCCGGCCAGCCGGCGAGCAGGACGGCGTCGAGGCCGCTCACGTCGACCCCCAGCTCGAGTGCGTTGGTCGCGGCGAGCCCCAGCAGCTCCTTGGAGCGCAACGAGCGCTCGAGCTCGCGACGCTCCTCGGGCAGGAAGCCGCCGCGGTAGGCGGCAACGCGCCCCTCGTCGGCGACCGAGACCCGCTCCTTCGCGATCCGTGCCACGACCTCCACGCCGGCACGCGACCGCGCGAAGGCGACGGTCTGCACGTGCTCGCGCACGCAGCCGGCGAGCAGCTCGCCCGTCTCGGTGATGGTGCTGACGCGCTGCGGCTGCCCGGTCTCGTCGACGAGGAGCGGCGGCTCCCACAGGGCGAACGTCATCGACGCGCGGGGCGACCCGTCACGCGTCACCGGGGTCACCGGCATACCGAGCAGGCGGGAGGCGTGCTCCTCGGGGTCGGCCACCGTGGCGGACGCGAAGACGAAGGTCGGCTCGGAGCGGTAGCGCGCGGCGACGCGCCGCAGCCGCCGCAGCACCGCCGCCATGTGTGCTCCGAAGACGCCCTTGTAGACGTGGCACTCGTCGACGACGACGTAGCGCAACGCGCGCAGGAACGAGCTCCAGCGCTCGTGCCCCGGCAGCAGCGAGTGGTGGAGCAGGTCCGGGTTGGTGAGCACGAGGTTGGCGTGGTCGCGGATCCACCGCCGCTCGTCGGTCGGGGTGTCGCCGTCGTACGTCGCGGGCCGCACCGCCGGCAGTGCGAGCCGGTCGATGCGGCTCAGCTGGTCCGCGGCGAGCGCCTTGGTGGGGGAGAGGTAGAGCGCCGTCGCGCCGCGACCGTTGGGCGCGCTCGCTCCTGCGACGAGGTCGCTGAGGATCGGGAGGTGGTAGCCGAGGCTCTTGCCCGACGCCGTGCCCGTGCTGACGACGACATGGCGACCGGAGTGGGCGGCCCGCGCGACCTCGACCTGGTGCGACCACGGCGCCTCGATGCCCGAGGCGAGCAGGGCACCGAGGAGTGTCGGGTCGACCCACTCCGGCCACTCGCCGTGGATGGCGCGCCGAGCCGGCACCTCGTGGACGTGCACGAGCCGTTCGGGGTGGTCACCGACGAGCGTGCGCAGGAGGTCCTCCGGCACGGGCCCCGTAGGCGCTGGCTCCCCGTTCATGTGGAGTAACCGTATGCCGTAGGGGTACGGTAACCGTCGTGCGGGGCAGGTTGCTGCGCAGTTCGTCACGCAGGCTCTGCACGCGTGGGCACAGGAGGAAACACAGGTGGATCTCTCGATCACCCGAGCCGACCACGGCGATCAGACCGTGGTGCACCTCGGCGGTGAGATCGACGTCTACACCGCGCCGCTCGTGCGCGAGAAGCTCGACGAGCAGATCCAGGGTGGCCGCACGCAGCTCGTCGTCGACCTGTCGGACGTGACCTTCCTCGACTCGACGGGCCTCGGTGTCCTCGTCGGGCGGCTCAAGCTCACACGCACGCGCGGCGGCTCGATGCGGCTCGTCGGGACGGACGACCGCGTGCTCAAGGTCTTTGCCATCACCGGTCTCGACAAGGTCTTCGAGATCCACCCGACCCTCGACGCGGCGCTCGCTGCGAGCGACGGTGGGGTGCGCGCGACGGGCGAGGGGTCCTGAACGACACGCCGGTCGTCGACGAGGCGCTGGTCGCGCTGCTCCGCGCGGACCTGGCGGCCGCCCGTTTCACGGTCGACGGCGTCGCCGAGCGACTCGGCCCCGTCGCGTCCGCGGCGCTGCACCGCGAGCAGCCGCTGCCCGCGCTCCTCGCGACCGAACATCCGGAGTCGTCCGACTCGTCCGAGTCGTCTGAGTCGTCTGTGTCGACGTATTCCGAGGACGCGTGCGGCATCCTCGTGCGCCTCTTCACGCTCGGTCGCCCGGTCCGCGAGTCGGCCCTGGCTGCCGCCCTCCCGTCGCTCGGCGTCGACGGGGCGGCCCGCCTCCGCCTCGTGCGCCGCGAGGGAGGCCGAGCGGGTTTCGGCACCGAGCGCGGGGCCGCCTCCGACCGCGCCGTCCTGGCGACGTGCGACCTGCGCCCCTACGGCGACGACACCCACGACTGGTGGGTGGCCTCCGACCTCTCCGAGCTCGTGGTCGGGGGCCCCTTGCGGGTCGACCACGTGCTCGGCATCGGGGGTGCCTCGACCACCCTCGCGTCGTGGACCGTCCGTCGACCCGTGGGGCGGGCGCTCGACCTCGGCACGGGGTGCGGCGTGCAGGCCCTGCACCTCACCGGACACGCTCGCTCGATCGTGGCCACCGACATCTCCGAGCGAGCGCTGGCGTATGCCGCGTTCAACCTCGCGCTCGCCGCGTCAGCAGGTGCGGGCGCCGTCCCCGAGGTCGACCTGGTCGCGGGGGACCTGCTCGACCCCGTTGCAGGACAGGCGTTCTCCCTCGTCGTCAGCAACCCGCCCTTCGTCATCACGCCGCGCGACGAAAGCCTCCCGCTCTACGAGTACCGCGACGGTGGCCGTGCCGGCGACGCCCTCGTCCGGTCGCTCGTCCGCCAGGTCGGCACGGTGCTCGAGCCCGGTGGCGTTGCGCAGTTCCTCGGCAACTGGGAGGTCCCGGCCGGTCGCACGTGGCGCGACGTGTGGACCGAGTGGCTCGACGAGCAGGCCCGCGACGGCGTCGCCCTCGACGCGTGGGTCGTCCAGCGCGACTCGCAGGACCCGGCCGAGTACGCCGAGCTGTGGGCGCGCGACGGCGGTGCGCAGCCCGGCAGTGAGGCCCACTCGCAGCTGTATGCCGCGTGGTTGCGCGACTTCGCCGCACGCGACGTGGCGAGGATCGGGTTCGGCGTCGTCACCCTGCAGCGGCCGGCCGTCGACCGGTCGACCTGGCGCTCCCTCGACGAGGCCCACGGTCCGGTCGCGGCACCCATGGGCCCGACTGTCGATGCCGGCCTGCGCGCCCGCACCTGGCTCGCCGAGCACTCCGACGACGACCTCCTCGACGTCGCGTGGTCGTGTGCGCCCGACGTCACGGAGGAGCGGCACGGCACACCCGGCGCCGAGGACCCGACCGTCATCCTCGTGCGTCAGGGCGGCGGGCTGGGACGCGTCGTGCGCGCCGGGACGCTGCTGGCGGCATACCTCGGCGTGGCCGACGGGGAGCTGACCGCGCGGGCGGCGCTCGACGCCATCGCCGCAGTGCTCGGGCTCGACGCCGCGGACGTGCGCTCCGAGCTCGTCCCGCAGGTGCGTGACCTCGTCGCCGACGGCCTGCTCAGCTGACCCCCACCCCTCTCCGATCGAAGAGCAGCCCGTCCGCGGGTCCTTCAACTGGGGTTTTCCGTCAAAAGAGTTGTGAGTGAGTGCTCACTCATTCATGATGGTCTGGTGTCGACACGAGTTGAGAGGGCCGCGCGGGCGGCTCCGCGCAGAGCGGCCCCGATGGACCCCGAGGACCGGCGTGACGCCCTGATCGAGGTGTTCGTGCGGCTCGCCCACCGTGAGGGCCGCAAACCGACGACGAGCGAGATCGCCCAGGAGGCCGGCGTCGCGGAGGGCACGATCTTCCGGGTCTTCCCGACCAAGGAGATCCTCGAGAAGGAGGCGGTGCAGGCGGCGTTCTGCCCCGCCCCCGTGCGACGGCGCATCACGGCCATCGACCCCGAGGGCTCCCTGCGCGACCGGCTCGTCGACTTCACCCGCATCCTGCAGATGCGCTTCACCGAGGTGTTCGGCCTGATGGGCGCCCTCGGCCTGACCGAGCCGCCCAACCGCGGCCCGCACCAGAGCTGCTACGAGGCGGGCCGGCACCTGCGCGGCCACGCGGACGACGAGGAGCACGAGGCCGCGCACCAGCCGCTGCTCGCGGCGATCCACGAGCTGCTCGTCCACGACGAGGACCGCCTCGTCGTCCCCGGCGCCGACGTCGTCCACCGCATCCGGCTGCTCACCTTCTCCGGCAGCCACCCCGGCATCGCCGACGGCCAGGTGCTGACCCCCGAGGAGATCGTCGACACGGTGCTCTTCGGACTCGTCCGACGCGACGACCCCGGCCGGTGCGGCGAGACGCAGCCATGACAAACCAGTTGACCCTCACCCCACGTGAGTCCCTACCGTTCCTGAGCGACCCCACGCACCGAAAGGCACCCTCATGCTGATCCGACTGCTCCGCAGTCACCTGCGCCCCTACTCGGGCCAGATCGTGCTCATCGTGCTGGCCCAGCTCGTCAGCACGATGGCCTCGCTCTACCTGCCGAGCCTCAACGGCGAGATCATCGACGAGGGCGTCGCCAAGGGCGACACCGGCTTCATCCTCAGCCACGGCGCCCTCATGCTCGGCGTCAGCCTCGTGCAGATCGCGGCCGCCGTGGCCGGGACCTTCCTTGCCGCCCGGGTCGCCATGGCGATGGGGCGCGACGTCCGGGGCCGGGTCTTCGGCAAGGTCGTCGAGTTCTCGGCGCAGGAGGTCACCCGCTTCGGCGCACCGACGCTCATCTCCCGCAACACCAACGACGTGACCCAGGTGCAGATGGTCGTCTTCATGGGCTTCGCGCTGCTCGTGACGACGCCGATCATGATGGTCGGCGGCATCATCATGGCGCTGCGCGAGGACGTCGGACTCTCGTGGCTCGTCGCCGTGGCCGTGCCGCTGCTCGGCCTCGTCGTCGGCCTCGTCATCTCGCGCATGGTGCCGTGGTTCGGCCGCATGCAGACCTCGCTCGACGGCGTCAACCGCGTCATGCGCGAGCAGATCACCGGCATCCGGGTCGTCCGCGCGTTCGTGCGCGAGGACCACGAGGAGTCGCGCTTCGCCGAGGCCAACGACCGGCTCACCGACGCCGGCCTGCACGTCGGCCGGCTCATGGCGCTCGTCTTCCCGATCGTCATGCTCATCTTCAACCTCTCGACGGTGGCCGTCATGTGGTTCGGCGCCCACCGCATCGCGTCCGGCGACATGCAGATCGGCGAGCTGACGGCGTTCCTCACCTACCTCGTGCAGATCCTCATGGCCGTCATGATGGCGACCTTCATGGCCACGATGATCCCGCGCGCGTCGGTCTCCGCCGGGCGCATCGAGGAGGTCGTCGGCACCGAGTCCTCCGTCATCGAGTCGGTGCAGCCGCTGCCGCTGCCGGCCGGGGCGGCCGGGCTCGAGATGTCGGGCGTCGACTTCCACTACCCGGGCGCCCAGTCCGCCGTGCTCCAGGACGTGTCCTTCCGGGCGGAGCCGGGCCGCACGACAGCGATCATCGGGTCGACCGGCTCCGGCAAGACCACCCTGCTCGGTCTCGTGCCGCGGCTCTTCGACGCCTCGTCAGGCAAGGTGCGCGTCGGGTGGCGTCGACGTGCGCGACCTCGCGCTCGACGACCTGTGGAGCACGATCGGTCTCGTCCCGCAGAAGCCGTACCTCTTCAGCGGCACCGTGGCGACGAACCTGCGCTACGGCAACCCCGAGGCCACGGACGACGAGCTGTGGGACGCGCTGCGCATCGCCCAGGGCCAGGACTTCGTCCAGGCGATGGGCGGCCTCGACGCCGCGATCGCCCAGGGCGGCACCAACGTCTCGGGTGGCCAGCGACAGCGGCTGGCCATCGCACGGGCCATCGTCAAGCGGCCCGACATCTACCTCTTCGACGACTCGTTCTCGGCGCTCGACCTGTCGACCGATGCCCGGTTGCGCCGGGCCCTGCGCCCGGCCACGGCGCGGAGCACCGTCGTCATCGTGGCCCAGCGCGTGTCGACGATCGTCGACGCCGACCAGATCCTCGTGCTCGAGGACGGCCGCATCGTCGGCCAGGGCACGCACGACCAGCTCGTCGACACCTGTGAGACCTACCGGGAGATCGTCGAGTCCCAGCGCAGCGCGGAGGAGGCGGCCTGATGGCCGAGGGAGTCAAGACCACGGAGGAGAAGGCCGCCGAGGCCCGACGCGGCCCGGCCCGACGGGGCGGTCCGCCGCACATGCAGATGGGCCAGCCGGGGGAGAAGTCGCTCGAACTTCGGCCCGTCGGCCAAGCGTCTGCTCGGCAGGCTGCGGCCGCACCGGGCGAAGGTCGTCGTCGTGCTCGTGCTGGCGGTCGTCAGCGTGACGTTCAGCTCGGTCGGGCCGAAGATCCTCGGCCGGGCGACCGACCTCATCTTCTGCCGGCGTCATCGGGGGCGCCATCAAGGCGCCGCCCGGCACGACGAAGGAGCAGGTCATCGCGACCCTGCGCGCCCAGGGCCAGACGACGTATGCCGACCTGCTGAGCAACGTCGACTTCACCCCGGGCCAGGGGATCGACTTCAACGCCCTGGCCAGCGTGCTCCTGCTCGTCATCGCGCTGTTCGCCGTGGCCTCGCTGCTCATGTGGGTCCAGGGCTGGATCCTGCAGGGCGTGCTCGCCCGCACGATGTACGACCTGCGCCAGGAGGTCGAGGCCAAGCTCAACCGGCTGCCGCTGCCCTACTTCGACAACCAGCCGCGCGGTGAGCTGCTGAGCCGCGTCACCAACGACATCGACAACGTCGGCCAGTCCCTGCAGCAGACGCTCTCGCAGCTGCTCAACTCGCTGCTCACGGTCGTCGCCGTGCTCGGCATGATGTTCTGGATCTCGTGGATGCTCGCCCTCATCTCGCTCGTGAGCATCCCGATCTCGATCGTCGTCACGAGCCTCATCGCGAAGCGTTCGCAGAAGCTCTTCATCCAGCAGTGGCGCAACACCGGCGAGCTCAACGGCATCGTCGAGGAGACCTTCACCGGCCACGGCCTCGTCAAGGTCTACGGCCGCCAGAAGGAGACCGAGCAGGCGTTCAAGGAGAAGAACGACGAGCTCTACGAGGCCTCGTTCGGGGCCCAGTTCATCAGCGGCATCATCATGCCGGTCATGATGTTCGTCGGGAACCTCAACTACGTCCTCATCGCCGTCGTCGGCGGGCTCCGGGTGACGTCCGGAGCCATGAGCCTCGGTGACGTCCAGGCGTTCATCCAGTACTCCCGGCAGTTCACGCAGCCGCTGACGCAGGTCGCCTCGATGGCCAACGTGCTCCAGTCGGGCGTGGCGTCGGCCGAGCGCGTCTTCGAGGTCCTCGACGCCGACGAGCAGGAGCCCGACCCCGCCGAGCCGACCCGCATCGAGGACCCGCACGGCGCGGTGACGTTCGAGGGCGTGTCCTTCTCCTACACGCCGGACAAGCCGCTCATCGAGGACCTCGACCTGTCGGTGCGCCCCGGTCAGACCGTTGCCATCGTCGGACCCACCGGCGCCGGCAAGACGACGCTCGTCAACCTCATCATGCGGTTCTACGAGCTCGACGGCGGCCGCATCACGCTCGACGGCGTCGACATCCGCGACCTCACCCGCCACGACCTCCGCGCGCGCATCGGCATGGTGCTGCAGGACACCTGGCTCTTCGGCGGCACGATCCGCGACAACATCGCCTACGGCCGCCCGGGTGCCACCGACGAGGAGGTCGTCGCCGCGGCCAGGGCGACCTACGTCGACCGCTTCGTGCACTCGCTGCCCGACGGCTACGACACGGTGCTCGACGACGAGGCGTCCAACATCTCGGCCGGCGAGAAGCAGCTCGTCACCATCGCCCGCGCGTTCCTCTCCGACCCGGCGCTGCTCATCCTCGACGAGGCGACGAGCTCGGTCGACACGCGCACCGAGGTGCTCGTCCAGCACGCCATGGCCGCGTTGCGGTCCGACCGGACGAGCTTCGTCATCGCGCACCGTCTGTCGACGATCCGCGACGCCGACCTCATCCTCGTCATGGAGGACGGTCGCATCGTCGAGAAGGGCTCGCACGCCGAGCTGCTCGCGTCCGGTGGCGCGTACGCCACGCTGTATGCCGCCCAGTTCGCAGGTGCCGCGGCCGACCTCGACGAGTCGGCCGCGGCCCCCGGCCGGCCGGACGGCCAACCCGAGATGGCGACGGTCGGTGCGGGCGCGCCCGGCCCGGCCGGTGGTCCCGGCGTCCCGACCCCGGACAACGCTGTGCCCTCGGACGCCGGCGGAGCCGACTGACGAGCGACCCGCCCGGACCCGCCAGGGGACAACCGGCCGGAACGAACCCGTATCTCGGCGCTGAACGGCGCCGCGGCCGGTTCGTTCCGGCCGGTTCACCCGGACCCGCGAGTCAGGGCTCGAGCAGGACGGCGCCCGGGCCCCCCTGCGCGAGCCGGTCGGACGGGTTGTTGAGCGCGCAGGTGCGCAGGCTGAGGCAGCCGCAGCCGATGCACGCGTCGAGCTGGTCGCGCAGCTTCTCGATGCGCCGGATCTGCTCGTCGAGCCGGCGGCGCCAGGCCCGGGAGAGCCGCGCCCAGTCGCCGGCCGTGGGCGTGCGTCCCTCGGGGAGCGTGGCGAGGGCGGCGCCGATCTCGTCGAGCGAGAGGCCGACCCGCTGGGCGGCGCGGATGAAGGAGACGCGGCGGATGGTGGCCCGCTCGTAGCGCCGCTGGTTGCCGGTCGTGCGGACCGAGTGGATGAGGCCGAGGTCCTCCCAGTAGCGCAGCGCCGAGGTCGCCGCGCCGGTGCGCTCGGCCACCTGACCGATCGAGAGCGCCGACATCTAGGCGATCCGCGCTTCCGCCAGCCGCGCGACGATCTCCTCGACGGTCTCGTCAGGCGTCTGCTGCGAGCTGTCGAGCCAGAGCCCGATGTGGGGCGTCTCGGTGCGCACCTTGTGGTCGAAGTCGCGGATCGACCAGAGGTCGCCGTAGCCGACCTTGACCCGCTCGGACTCGCGCTGCATGACGGTGCTGACGTCGGGGGCGAGCATGACGAGGCTGAGGGGCCGGGTCGTCACCTGCTCGAGGAACGGCGTGAGGCTCGTGCCGACGAAGAGATCCTGGACGACCACGGTGAACCCGGCGTCGGCGTACGCGTCGGCGGTGCGGGCGGTGATGCGGTGGCGCAGGACCAGCTGC
Organism: uncultured Actinomycetota bacterium; assembly: GCA_963849965.1. GTDB lineage: Bacteria > Actinomycetota > Actinomycetes > Actinomycetales > Dermatophilaceae > Terrabacter. Next base: position 124,232 of record CAWKJV010000022.1, read on the forward strand.
CGCTCCGCCTCGGGGTCGCCCTGCGGCGACATGTCGGCGCGACCGCGCACGACGACGCGTCGGAACTCGTCGCCGCGCAGGTGCACCGCGCGCGAGAAGCGCTCCGCGAGGAGCTGGGAGACGGTCGACTTGCCCGCCGCCATGACGCCGGTGACGACGATGACCTGCGGGTTGTCGGCGGTGGAGGGGAGGGCCCGGACGCTCACGTCGCACCACCCTAGGGGGCGCCGTGGTGAAAGTCGCCAGCGTTCGAGGTGACGTTCACGTGGCCAACCGAAAGTGGGCACTCGACCGACCTCCCGTCGAGCGTGGCCTCGCCGCTCGCGAGGGCGGCCTCCCGTCGAGTGCCCATTTCCCTACGCGCAGCAGCGCAGGCCAGGCCGACCTCTGAGTCGAGTGCCCGACTCCCCACGTCCTGAAGAAACCACGCCACGCCGACCTACGTCGAGTGCCCACTTGCGTGGGTCAGGCGTAGGCCTCGACCTCGTCGGGGGTCGCGCGGCGAACGACGACGCGGGTCCACGCCCCGACGTAGAGCCGGTCGTCGTCGCTGAGCTCGGTCTTGGGCCCGACGGCGATGGCCGTGGCGGGCAAGGGCCCGGCCGCGGGGCCGACGAACGTGCCGTTGGAGCTGCCGAGGTCCTCGACGAACCAGCGCGTCCCGTCGGTGGTCAGCTGGGCGTGCCGTCGGCTGACGCCGGGATCGGACGAGAGGTCGATCTCGGGTCTCGTGTTCTTGCTCGTGGACACCCGGCCGAGCAGGACGCTGCGGTGGCGGAGCGGCATGATCGTCGGCAGTCCGGGCGAGGGACAGGGGTCCTCGGCCTCCTGGGTCTGGTACCAGTCGGGGTCGACCCACACCTCCGCCAGCCAGTCGAAGGACTCCGGCGCCTCGGAGGTGTCGGACGTCCCCACGGCCGAGCGCCGCGGCAGCGCCGGCGGCAGGGGCGGCTCCGGCCCCGCCTGCACCGACCGGAGGGACGGCCTCACCGTCGGGCTCGGTGTCGACGAGGTCGCTCGGCCCGGCGGCAGGGTCACGTGGCATGGCGCCGGTCGTGAAGTCGTAGCCGCAGGCCTCGCAGAAGAGCGCGCCGTCGGGGTTCTCGGTCGCGCAGTTGGGGCACTCGAGCACCGCCGGGGCCCCGGGGGTCCCGGGCGCGCCGGTGGCGCCCGGTGCACCAGGGCCGCCGGGTCCGGCGGGACCAGCGGACGGGGACGGGTCGAGGTCGAGCGAGGAGCCGGACGACGACGGGGTGGCGCTCGCCGAGGCTTGCCGTGCCCGAGGCCGTGGGCTGTGCGCTCGCCACGATGGGGGATCCGCAGGTGTCGCAGTAGTCCTCGGCCTCGGACGTGTGTCCGTTGGGGCAGACCGCACTCATCGGCGCACCCGGCTCGTCTTCGTCGACGCCGTGTCGAGCGACATCTCGTCGATCTTCGACGCACCCTTCTTGAGCCGGACGGTGCCGGTGTCGGCGTCGTCGATGTCGACGACCTTCTTCAGGCGGGTCGTCATCTCGTCGTTGCCGGTGGCGTCGGCGAGCTGCACCGCGCGCCCGAGCTTGGCGGTCGCGACGTCGTCCTGGCCGGCAGCCTTGGCGGCAAGACCCTCCTGGATGACCGTGGCGAGCTCGGCCTGGCCCGTGTAGGCGGCGACTGCCGGGTCGATGCGCGTGGTCAGCGAGTCGTCGTTGCTCCACTTGGCCTTGACGAGCGCCTGGGCGACGGGGTCGCCACCGAGCGAGAACTGCACGCGGGCCGCGAGCTGCTCCTGCCCCAGCGTGCGGGCGGGCAGGCGTACGGCCACGTGGTAGTCGCGGCTCTCGTCGGACCACGCGCCGGTCGGGTAGGCGCCGGTGAGCGGGTTGACGACGGTGCGCCGCGAGGTGAGGTCCTCGAGCGTCGGCGAGACCTGCTTGACGAAGAGCAGCTCGGCCCCCTGCGGGACCCACACGCGCAGCTCGGAGTTGGCGACGCCGCGCGACATCGACGCGCGCATCATCGCCTCGAACTCGGCCGCCATCTCCTCCGGCGCGGGGATGAGGTCGACGGTGCCGAGCAGCGCCGAGGCGATGCCGCGCACCTCGTCGACGCGCCACTGGTCACCGACGCCGCGGCAGTCGCACTGGAACGACGCCGACGCAGCTCGGCGACCGCGGCCTGCAGCGAGGCCGGGGTCTCGCCCTCGTTGACGCCGTCGGTGAGCAGGATCGCGTGTCGCTTGGTCACGTGCGGCACGGTCTCGAAGATCTGGCGGGCGAGGGTGAGCCACGTGCCCATCGCCGTGCCGCCGTTGGCGCGCAGCCCCTCGATGGCGCGGTTGGCCTCGCCCCGGGTGTGTGCCGACATCGGCACGAGCGCGCCCTGGTGGCTGTAGGGGTAGACGATCTGGGCCGTGCCGTTGCCGGAGACGATCGAGAAGAGCGTGCCGTCGACGATCTCGGCCAGGGCTGCCTTGGCTGCCTCACCGGCCGCCTGGACGCCACGGCGCCCCATCGAGCCGGACGTGTCGATGAGGATGACCTCGGCGGCCGATCCCGGGTCGGTCAGACCCGCCGACGCCGAGGCCGTCGCGGCGGACGCGCCGGTCGAGGTCACCCGCACGATCGCGTGGACGTCGGTGCCCCCGTCGGGCAGGAACTCGTTCTGGAACACCTCTGCGGTGAAGTCAGCCATCCGTCGGGTCCCCTTCCATCGGCGCCGCCGATGCGGTCGCCTCCGTCGTCGTGCTCGATCCTCGCCCAGCCAGTCGGGCGAGGGCAACCGTGATGTTGTCGCGTCCACCCTGCTCGTTGGCGAAGTCGACGAGCGCCTGCGCCACCGTGGTGGGCGTGACGTCATCGAGCCGCGCCGCGGCGTCGTGCAGCAGGCTGCGCAGGGCCTCGGCCTCGGAGCAGTAGTTCCACAGGCCGTCGGAGCAGACCATGAGCCAGCCCGGTGTTGCCGTCACCGTCGTCAGGTGCGGCGTGAGGTCGTCGGGGGCGTCCTCGCCCGAGCCAGCGCGTGATCGAGTGGGCGTGCGGGCCGGTCTCGGCCTCGAGCCGCGGGACGCCCGCCGCCATCTGCTCCTGGGCGAACGAGTCGTCGCGTCCGAGCTGGCTCGCCGGCTCGTCGGCGGCGTCGGGCAGCCAGTAGACGCGGCTGTCGCCGACGTTGCCGGCGACGATGACGTCGTCCTCCACGACCGCGGCCGCGAAGGTGCACGACGGCGGGTTGGGGACGTCCTCGACGACGGCAGCGGCGACGGCCTCGTTGGCCCGGGCGACGGCGCTCGTCAGCGCCCGCGCGGCGCCGGCCGCCCACGCGTCCGGGGTCCCGACGCCCTTGGGGAAGGGCTGGTCGAGCACGGCACGCGCCGCCTTGGCCGCGGCGAGCGACGCGATGTGCGAGTCGGTGGCCATCGAGACGCCGTCACAGACGACGAGGACCGCCCGCGAGCCCGGTGCCTCGGCGGCACTGAGCGACATGGCGTCCTCGTTGCGGGCGTGGCGCCTGCCGATGTCGCAGACGCCGCCGACCCACGCCGCCGGTGACTCGACGAGGTGGTCGCGCGGGTTGGGTGGGGGCGTGCCGCAGTGGTCGCAGTAGCCGTCGACGATGCGACCCTGGCCGCAGGCGTGGCACGTCAGCTCGTCGTCGGCCGGCGCGACCGCGGACGAGGGCACGGCGCCGGTCCAGCCGACGTCGAGCGGCGACTCCTCACCGGCGGGCGCGGTCTGCGGTGTCGCCGAGGCGAGCACGGTGCCGTCCGACGTCGGTGCCGGTGGCGGCGTACCCGTCGCCGCGCGGGCCGCGACGACGAGGTCGGCGCCGCAGGCCTCGCAGAAGCTCGACTCGGCCGGGTTGGCCGTGCCGCAGGCCGGGCAGTCGCGGGAAGCCGCAGGAGCCTGCGCCTGCTCGCTTCCCACGGGCGCGCTCGTCGCAGGCTCGGGAGTGGGGGTCGGAGCGGGATGGGCCGCTCCCGTCGTCGGGATGTGGGTCACCAGAGGCTCCAGGGTCGAATGGCGTTCGCCTCGTCGACGAGGGGTACGCGCTCGGACAGGTCGGGGGTGCGTTTGGCCAGCTCGCGCAGGGCCTCCTCGAGCCCGAGACGCAAGCCGTTGGGGGTGCCCTTGTGCTCGCCCAGGCGGACATCGGCCTTGTTCCCGCTCTTCTCCACCGTCACGAGCGCCTCACGGTAGATCAGCGTGGTCAGCTCGGCCCGCCGCCGCGCCGACAGCGACGTGTCGTCGAGGGTGCGCAGTGCCTCGGCGAGGTCGGGCAGTCCCCGGTTGGCCCGGGCGAGCAGCTCGGCGAGACCTGCCCGAGCGGTGCGGTAGGCGCTCGACTGCACCGGCACGAGGCGGTATGCCGCGACCGCACCGTCGACGTCCTTGCGCGCGGCCCGGATGCGGGCCACGCCGAAGGCCGCCATCGGGACGTAGGTCGCGTCGGTCCGCGCGCACGCGACGTAGAGGTTCTCGGCGACCGCGTCGTCGCCGGCCTGCTCGGAGGCCTGGGCGAGGGCGAGCTTGGGTGCGAGCTCGCCCGGGACCTGACCGTAGACGGCGTTGAACGCGGCCTGGGCCGTCCGGGAGTCGCCGCGCTCGAGCGCGGCCAGCCCCTGGATCCAGACGGCGCGCCACTCCCACGGGTCGGCGCTCAGCAGCTCGCCCGCGGTGGCCTCGGCGACGTCGGGCTTGTTCGCGTCGAGGGCCGTGCGCGCCTGCTCGAGCAGCACCTCCGTCGTGCGCACGGCGGCTCGCTTGAGCGTCGCCAGCCGCTCCTCCGGCGGGCCGGACACCGTCGTCAGCCACCCGGTCTGCGGGTCGTGCGGGTCGCGGCGCAGGGCCGGGCAGGTTGCGCCAGTCGTCGGGCTCGACGCCCGGCGTGGGCACGTCGAAGAGGAGCGAGCTGACCGTGGTCGTCGCGGCGCCCGACCCGCGGTCGAGGGCGACCACCTCCCGCAGCACCCCGACCATCTGCGAGCGCAGCTCGTCGGCGGAGACGAAGCGGTCGTCCCGGTTGGGCGCGCACGCCTTGGCCACGAGCCGGTAGAACGAGTCGTAGCGCTGGAAGACCGGCACGGTGTCCTGGGCGGGCAGCGTGTTGAGGTAGGTGGTCTGGTAGCCGCGGAACTCCATCGTCAGCACGACGAGGGTGCGCCCGATCGTGTAGATGTCGGAGGCGGCCGAGACGCCGAGCTCGGCCACCTCGGGAGCCTGGTAGCCGACGGTCCCGAAGATCGCCGAGTCCTCGTCGTCGGCGCGGCGCACGCCGCCGAGGTCGATGAGCTTGACCTCGTCGCCGACCTGGATGATGTTGTCGGGCTTGAAGTCGCAGAAGACGAGGCCCAGGTCGTGGAGGTACTGGAAGGCCGGCAGGATCTCGAGGAGGTAGGCGAGGGCCTGGTCGACGGGCAGCGGGTCGTACTTCCCGGCAGCCTGCAGGCGCTGCTTGAGGATGGACTTGAGCGAGGTCCCGCCGACGTACTCCATGACGATGTAGCCGGCGTCGTCGTGGGTCACGAAGTTGTAGATCTCGACGATGCTGGGGTGCGAGACCTGGGCGAGGAAGCGCTGCTCGGCGATCGCCGCGGCCAGGGCGTCGGGGTCGGCGGAGTTGAGCAGGCCCTTGAGCACGACCCAGCGGTCGGAGACGTTCTTGTCCCGGGCGAGGTAGATCCAGCCGAGGCCGCCGTGGGCGAGGCAGCCCGCGACCTCGTACTGCCCGGCCACGAGGTCACCCGCCTGGAGCTTGGGGTCGAAGGAGAACGGGTGGCGGCACTTGGGGCAGAAGCCGGTGGTGCGCCCGGTCTTGCCGTCGCGGCCGCGCCCGACGGGCTCACCGCACTTGGGGCAGTAGCGCTTGTTCTCGGGCACCGTCGGGTTCGTGAGGAGGGCCTTGGCGGCGTCGATCTCGGGAGCCGGACGCACCGTCGTGATGCCGCCACCGAGCCGTGCCGACCGGAGCCGCTGCGAGCCGCCGGTGCGCCGAGTCGCGATGGATCCCGCCTCGCGGGCTCGCTTGGAGCCCAAGGCTGCCGACGCCAGGTTGCTCGAGGCAGCCGATCGCGTGGACATCTCCGGACCGACCCCGGCCGTGCCCGCGGTCCCCGCGGCCTCGGCACCCTGGCCGTCAGGGCTCGGCGGCTCGGCGGGCGCGGCGTACCCGGCGACGCTCAGCTGGTCGGCCGGCGTGCCGCACACGTTGCAGTAGCCGGCCTCGATCGTGCCGCTGCACCCGGGCTGCTGGCAGGCGCCGCCCTCCGGGATCGACGGGCCACTGGCCGGGGCCGGGGTGGGCTTCGAGGCCGCGCCCCGCGCGCGCTGCGGCCCCCACGGCCACGGGGACCGGGCTGGACCCTGCGGCCATGCCGCACACGTCGCAGTAGCCGTCGACGATCGTTCCGGTGCAGCCCGGCTGCGTGCAGGTCATGGGCGGGGCCTCTGGGTCGGGGTGCGGACGGACGGGGCGTGCGGAGGACGGCGCGGCGCGCGGTGCGTGGCGAGGGCCGGGTCGCCGCGTCGACGTAGGCCGAGAACGCGGCCGCCAGGGCGCGGGCACGGGCGATGGGCAGGGGCCGCGCCGCGAGGGTCTCGTCGAGGCGACGTCGCAGCTCGGCCACGTCGTCGGCGGCCTCGGGCGCCAGCGTCGCGGACGCGGCCATGGCCCCCACGGCGCCGACGAGCCCGACGACCTCGTCGCGCTCGGCCAGCCCGGCGGCATACGTCTCGTGGGCGAGGTCGAGGGCGCGCGAGACCCGCTCGAGCTTGCCGCGGTATGCCGTGAGCTCGGCCGCCGCCTGCGGCACCGGTCCCAGCGCGCGGACGTTGGGGATGGCGAGGTGCGGAGCCGGGGTGATCGCCTCGAGGCAGGCGCGTTCGAGGGCGCGGATGGCGGCGGCGCGGGCGTCGAGCTCCTCGACCTGCTGCTGGGTGCGCACGCGGCTGCGGGCGGCGGAGGCGCGCTCGGCGGCGGCGACGATGAGGTCGCGCTCGAGCACGGCGACATCGATCTCGAGCGGGCCGATGATGCCGCCGACGTCGGCGCCGCGACGGGCGCGCTCGACGAGGTCGTCCATGCGACGGTCGAGCCTCGTGATCTTCTCCGTGGCCTCGTCGCGCTGGGCGCCGGCCGGGACGAGCGGGATCTGGTCGCGAGTGCGCTCGATCCCTGCGCGCACCAAGGTGATTCGCTGTGTCGCCTCGGCAGCTCCGGGCGCGAGAGAGGCGCGCGCCTGGAGGGTGCGGGTCAGCGAGTCGAGCAGTCGGCACGCCTCGGGCAGGCTCACGGCGAGCGAGCCGCTCGACGGCAGCGACAGGTGCTCGGTGGTGTTGGAGTCGAGGCGACCGTGGATGAGGGTCGAGAGCCGTTCGGCCTCGACGGGCCCGACGCGGCCACCGTCGAACGTCGTCTCGAGCAGGGTCAGGCGGTCACTGACGGCCTTCCAGAAGGTCAGCGCCACGGTCAGGTCGTTGGTGATGGCGACCTGCTCGGCCTGGGACAGCTTGAGGACGGCGCGGTCGACCTCGCCGAGGTCGGCGCGGCGCTGGGCGACCCACTCCCGCAAGGCGAACAGGTACGTCTGGGCCTCGGGGGCCTGGACGGGCACGCCGAGGCGTCCGGGCGCCGTCGGCGCGACGGTGCCCGGGTCGGGGTGGCTCTGCGGCACCGCGGTCATCGTCCGTAGACCGGGGTCGGGGGTGCCGGGGCGGGCCCGAGCGGCGCGGCGAGCCAGCGGTTGTAGGTCGCCTTCCACTGCCCGTCGGCCTCGAGGTCGGCGATGACGCGGTTGACGTAGCGCGCGAGGTAGACGTCGGCCTTGTTGAGGCCGAGGCCGTAGGGCTCGACGGTGATCGCCTTGGCGCTCGTGATCGACGGTGTTGGGGTCCTGCGCGGCGAGCCCGGCGAGCACGGTGTCGTCACCGGTGATGGCGTCGGCCTTGCCCTGCTGGAGCAGCACGAGGCAGCCGGTGTGCGTGCCGGCCGTGACGACGACAGGACCCTTGACCTGCTGCAGCTTCGTCAGCGAGGTCGTGCCGGTGGGCGCGCAGACCCGCTTGCCCTTGAGGTCGGCGAGGCTGAGGTCCTTGGCGCCGGGAAGCGCCTTGCTGACGAGGACCTTCTGACCGGAGCGGTAGTACTCGGCGGAGAAGGCGATGTCGTTCCAGCGGCCGCACGTCATCGACATGTTGCGGGCGACCATGTCGACCGAGCGGTCCTGGAGCAGCGGGATGCGGTCGGCTGCGGTGATGACCCGCAGCTGGAGCTTGCCGGGGTCGCCGAAGATCGCCTTGGCGACGGCCCGGGCCATGTCGATGTCGAAGCCCTGGATGCCGCCGGTGAACGGGTCCCTGGCGCCGAAGAGGTAGGTGTCGGCCGAGACGCCGACGACGAGGAAGCCGCGCTTGATGATCTGGTCGCGCATCGTCGCGTCCGTGATCTCGCCGCGGCTCGGCAGGCTGGCGAGCGGGTCGTAGGACTGCGTCGCGTTGTCGCACGTCGGCGCTGCGACGGCGGGGGCGCTGCTCGACGGCTGGCGGTGCGGTGGTCGTCGGCAGCGGCGTCTCGGCGTACGTGACACCCGAGCAGCCGGCGAGCACGCCGAGGCCCGCGACGGCGACGAGGGCGGAGAGACGCCGGCGCACCGCGGACGTGAGGGCGCTCATCGGTACTCCTCGATCCGCTGGCCGATACCTCGGACGACGAGCCACGACGCGGCGAGTGCCGCGAGGGCGACGACGAGGGCGATGAGCGGTGCGCTGCCGCCGAGGCCCTGGAGACTGGAGACGGTGGTCCTTGCCGGCGTCGTCGCGGGCCTGCGTGACGGCGACGTCGAAGTCGCCGAAGGTCTTCGCCGCGCCTCCGGCGGCGGTGCTCGTCGACAGCTTGACGGCGTCGTCCCACCTGCCACCGTCGTCGAGCGAGCGCACCTTCTCGTGCGCGGTCACGTAGTCGGTCCAGAGGCTGCTCAAGGCCGCGGACTCGGTCGATCCCGTCGAGGGTGTTGCGGACGGCGGCCTCGTTCGTCTTCCACGCCGCCTCGTTGGTGGCTCCCGAGCCCCGGCGGATGAGCGTCAGGCTCTCGTTGGCGCGGGCGTCGTTGGCGGCCGTCGTGACGTCGGCGAGGGCGACGGCCCGCTGGTAGTCGCCCTGGGACACGCCGCGGGTCGCGCTGCCGATGCCGGTGATGATGGTCGCCGTCACGAAGAGAGCGACGAGCAGCAGCGCGATGGCGCCCGTCAGCGACGGGTTGAGGTAGCGGTGCGTCCGCCTGGCGAGCCAGACCGCGAGGGCGACGAGGCCGATGAGGGCAGCGACGCCCGACGAGCAGCTGGAGGCTCGAGTTGCTGCGGTCGAACTCCTTCTGGGAGCGGTCCTCGTTGGTCTGGACGACCTGCGTCACGATCGGGATCGCGTCGGCGCGCAGCCCGGCGCTGGCCTGGGTGAGGTACTGCGCGCCGACGGGGAGGCCGAGGCGGTTGTTGGAGCGGGCCTGCTCGACGAGGGCGGCATACGTCTGCACCCGCTGCGGCGAGCACGCCGAGCGCCTTGCCGTCGGCAGGCTGGGCGGCCGCGGCCTCGGCGATGCCGCTGGCGACCCGGGCCATGGCGCCCTCGTAGCTGGCGCGGGACTCGGCGGACTCGAGGCCGCCGACGAGGAAGGCGTTGGTGGCGACGGCGTCGGCGCGGAGCAGGTCGACGTGGATCGACTGGGCGCGGACCACCTGCGCCGTGTTGTTGGCGGCACGCTCGACGGCCGCCTGCGAGGCGAGCAGCGCGTTGACGCTGACGGCGCCGAGCAGCACGGCGGCGAGGACGCCGAGGAGGCCGAAGAGGCGCATCCGGCCGGGAGTGCCGTGCAGCAGCCGGTCGCGACCAGGCCGCGCGCGCCGGGGATGCTGCCCGCGATGGTGCGCGGCCGCTGGCCGGCGGGCCCGCGCCGGACGACGCGCCCGCCGGGATGGCGACGGGGATGTTCGTCGTCGGTGCGCTCATGCGGTGTCCTCGTGCTCGTTCGCGCTGGGGTCGTCCAGGTCGTTCGGTCGTTCGCGTCGTGCTCGGTCGTCCGTCCGAGACTGCCTCATCGGCTGGCTGCCGAACCATCAGGGTCTGCCCTGACCTCCGCCGGATCCTGCGGCTGACCCACGGCGTCCTCGTCCGTTGCGTCGGTTGCGTCGGTTGCGTCGGTTGCGTCGGGGGCGTCGAGGTGGTCGGGCTGCTCGGGCTCGTCGGGCTGCTCGGTGAAGTCGTCTGCGGTGAGTAGACGCAGGTCGTCGCGGGTCGGCTCCGTCGCGTCCTTGAGCCGCCACGCGTGGCGGCCGACGGCGTGCTCGAAGAGGTTGCGCGAGAAGCGGCCGTTGCCGAAGGCCGGCGTGCGCGGCGTCGCCTCGAGCTGGTGCCGGACGCGGCGGCGGGCGTCGTCGGTCAGCTCGTAGTCGCTCGCCGTCGCGATGGAGTCGAGGATCGCGAGCAGCTCGTCGTCGGAGTAGTCGTCGAACTCGATCGTCGTCGTGAACCGGCTGGCGAGGCCGGGGTTCTGGGCGATGAAGCCGACCATGGGCTCGGGGTAGCCCGCGACGATGACGACGAGGTCCTCGCGGTGGTCCTCCATCTCCTTGACGAGGGTGTTGACCGCCTCCTGGGCGTACTGGTCGCCGGTCAGGCCGTAGGCCTCGTCGATGAAGAGCACGCCGCCGACGGCGTTGGCGCACGACCTCGGCCGTCTTCATCGCCGTCTGGCCGACGTAGCCCGCGACGAGCTCGCTGCGGTCGACCTCGACGAGCTGGCCCTTCGGGAGCAGCCCGAGGGCCCGGTAGATGCCGCCGACGAGCCGGGCGACAGTCGTCTTCCCGGTGCCGGGGTTGCCGACGAAGATGAGGTGGCGGCTCATCTTGGGGGCCTTGAGGCCGGCCTCGGTGCGCATCCTCTCGACGGAGAGCAGCGCGACCTGCCGGTGGATCTCCTTCTTGACCCGCGCCAGTCCGATCATCGCGTCGAGCTCGGCGAGCAGCTCCTCGACGGACTTCTCGGGCTCGGCCGGCTCCGCGGGCGGCTCGGTGGCCTGGCTCGGCTCGGCCTGTGCCGCGGTGGGCGCCCCGGTGGGGCCCGGTCTCCTGCGGGCGTATGCCGTCACCGACCTCTGGGGTCGGCGCCGCCCTGCCCGGCGGCCGGGTCAGCCGGTGACGACGGCACGCGGGCCAGTCCCCACGAGCGGAGCACGGCATCGGTGCCCGGCCCCTCGGGGAGCGGGGGGAGGATGCCCGACCACGACGGGGCCGACCCGAGGTCGTCCGACCGGCTGTCCGGCCGGTCCGGACTGGACCGGGGTGCCGGGTGCGCCCGGGCGCACGGCGGCGAGGTAGGTGGCCGAGGTGGCCGTGGCCTTGGCGATGGCGTCGATCGGGGCGGTGCCGAGCATGACGGCGGACGACGCGACCTCCGTCAGCGCCTCGGCGTACTCGGCGGCGAGCGTGTGCCGGGAGACGACGAGGGCCTCGAGCAGGTCGGTCGGGGCGCCGCGCCAGCGACGGCCGCGGGAGGCGGCGTCGAAGAAGGCCTCGTTGATGCGGCCGAGCTCGGTCAGGCCCGGGTGCGGCGACCCGGGCCCAGTGCGGCAGCGGCACCGGGCACCGACTCGGCGAGGGCCGCGGCGACGCGCAGCCCCTCGTCGCGGGCGGCGGCCGGGTCGAGGCCGGCCTCCGCCGCGATGTCGGTGAGCTGCTCCAGGCTCTCGGCCAGGCGGGACTCAGTCGGGCGGCTCATGCGTCACTCCGGCTCATTCCGGCGGGGCCAATGGGTGGGGCGCGGCGGGGGACGCCGCGGGCACGCCGGGCGGGTCCGGAAGGCCTCCCGCTGCACCGGTCGCGGGAGGCGGGGCGACCGGGACCGGGTCGGGGCCGAGCCCGAGCACGCCACCGGCCGAGGCCTGGCCGAACTTCTGCTCGAGGAACGCCCCGTGCACGATGATCGCCTCGGCGTCGGCACGGCATACGGCGTCGTAGACCTTGTCCATCGTCGTGCCGAGCAGGTCGAGCTGGTCGACGAGGAGCATGACCGAGCTCTTGCCCGCCGCGATGGGACGGGTGTCGGCCCAGTCGCGCGGGCAGGCGCAGGTAGTTGCCGATGGCCACCGGGAGGTAGTCGGTGGCCGTGGCCATGACGCTGAAGCCCTGGCTGCTGCCGAGACCGAGGTTGGCCAGGCGCGGCAGGGTCTGGCGCACGATGCGGGTGACGCGCAGCAGCCGCGAGAGCACGACGCCGGGCACCCTGCCCTCACGGGCCTGCTGCTCGATGGCGTCGAGCGCCCCGAGCAGCTGCTCGGTGGTCGGCGGTCCCGAGCGCACGCGGCTCGGGTGCCTCGGGCCTGTCCAACCCGAACCACGACCGGATTCCCACTGCGTTGTTCCCCTCTGGTGTTCGCGCGGACCGGACCGCTCGACCGGCTCACGCACCATCCTGCTGCACGGCTCGCCGTCAGCGACCTCGGCGCGCGCTCACCGGCCCGAGCCGAGGTCGAGCAGTCCGGGTGCGGCGTTCTCGGCGCGGCGGGCGTCCTGCTTGGAGACCCGGTCGAGGTAGGAGCGCGACTTGGCGACCTCGGTCTCGAGGGTGCCGATCGTCGCGGCCATGTTGTCGAGCGCGCGCACCTTGAACTGGTCGATGGTGTCCATCGTCTCGTAGATGTTGGCGAACGCCTTCTGCAGCGACTCGATCGACAGCGTCGAGCTCGCCGACTGCTCCTGGATGCGGGCGGAGTTCTGCTTGAGCGCCTCGGACGTGCGCTCGATGATGCCCGAGGTCGTCGTGTTGAGGGCCGTGATCTGGTCGAGCACGAGCTGCTGGTTGTTGAGGGCCTGGGCCACGATGACCGCGGTGCGCAGCGCCGAGACCGTCGTCGTCGTCGCGCGGTCGACGCCCTTGATGAGCTCGATGTTGTTCTTGATGATGATGTCGATCGCGAGGTAGTTCTGGATCGACACGGCGAGCTGGGTCAGCAGGTCCTGGTGCTTCTGGCGGACGTAGAAGAGGACGTCCTCGCGCAGCGCCTTGGCCTTCTCCGGGTCGGTCGCCTCGAGGGTCGCGACCTGGGCGGCGAGCCTGGCGTCGAGCCGCTCGGCGACGTAGACGTACTGGTTGAGCCGGCCCATCGACTCCCAGAGGTTCTTCTTCTCGAGGTTGAGGGCGACGTTGTCCTTGACGAGCTCGTCCTGGCCGGACTGGAGCGAGTGGAGGATGCCGTTGAGGTGGCTCTGCGCCGACTGGTACTTGCGGAAGTAGTCGTTGACCCGGTCGCCGAACGGGATCATGCCGAGGAACTTCTTGGCGCCGGCGGCCTGGCCCGGGTCGAGGTCCTCGACGGTGCGGCGCAGGTCGAGCAGGGTCTTGCCGACCTTGGAGTTGCCCGACAGGCCGCCCTCGTTGAGCGCCTTGACCGGCATCTGGAGCATGCGGTTGCTGCTCTCGGCGGCGAAGCGCACCTCGTCGTTGCCCATGCTGCGCACGTCGGCGGCCTTGGTCTCCCACTCGGGGGAGCGGGCCGCGGCCTTGATGCAGCGAGTCGAGGTAGGTGTCGACCTTGGCGTCGAGACCGGGCAGGGCCGCCTCGGGCACCGCGGGGGCCATCTTCGGGGCGGAGGTCTCGGCCACCGGGGCGGTCGGCGCGGGAGCCGTGAGGATGAACGCGTCGCCGGGCGGCGGCTCGAGGGGGGCGACCTGCGCGGGTGCGGCTGCGGTGGCCTGCTGGGCGGCGGGCTGGTCAGTCATGTGGAGCGGGTCCTTCCCTCGCGTGCCGGCCGCGTCGGCGACGCGACCGAAGTCCCTCGCCCGTCGGCACGAGACGGTCGCACGGCGTGGGAGGTGCACCGCGGGGGCGCACGACACACGCCTGCAGCGCGCTCGTCGGGCGTACGGCCACTCTACGTGCCGTGCGCCTGCGACGGGTGGGCGAACGCGTGGGTTCCGTCGCCCGGCGGACCTCTCCGTACCGCCTGTGACCCCGGCGAAGAGGGCGACCGCGGCTCGGAGTCAGGGGAGGTTCCGAGCCGCGGTCGCGTTCGTGGGGCACCCACACCCGTCGAACGGGTGGGGTTACCCGCCGGTTCCCGGATCCGGCGGGTCAGTGCCTGCCGGCAGGGCGGGCGCGGCGAGGCCGGTCGCCGGGCGCGGCGAGGCTCAGCCGAACTGCCAGGACCGCTTGCTCAGGCCGAACCAGAAGCCGTCGATGACGCTCTTGTTGTCGAGGCCGCCGGACTCGTAGGCGGCGCCGAGGGTGACGAAGAGCGGGGCGAAGTGCTCGGTGCGCGGGTGCGCCTCGTGGGCGGCCGGGGCCTTGTCGAGGAAGTCGAGCAGGCTGTCGACGTCCTGGGCCTTCATCGCCTCCTGCGCCCAGTGGTCGAACTCGGCACTGGCCGCGGGCGGCAGGCGCGTCGGAGCCGGCGCGCGGGTTGAACCAGCGCAGGTTGTGGGTCGTGAAGCCGGAGCCGACGATCATCGTGCCCTGCTCGCGCAGCGGCGCGAGGCGTCGGCCGATCTCGAAGAGGCCCCGCGGGTCGAGCGTCGGCATCGACATCTGCAGCACCGGGACGTCGGCGTCGGGGAACATCTCCTTGAGCGGGACGTAGGCGCCGTGGTCGAGGCCGCGCGCCTCGTCGCGGTGCACCTGGTGGCCGGGCCAGCGTGAGCAGCTTCGTCACCTCGTCGGCGAGCGCGGGCGCGGCGGGGGCGTCGTAGGTGACCTCGTAGTACTTCTGCGGGAAGCCCCAGAAGTCGTAGGTCAGCGGGGCGCCGGTCGTCGAGCCGAGGGTCGTCGGGGCGTCCTCCCAGTGCGCGGAGACCATGAGGACGTCGTGGGGCTTGGGCAGGTCCGCGGACCACCGCGGCCAGCTCGCCCGTCCAGCGCTCGTCGTCGGCGAGCGGCGGCGCGCCGTGGCTGAGGTAGAGGACAGGGGCGGACATGGCGGTTCCTTCCGACAAGTTGTTGAACTCTAAACTATCAGGGGAACGCGGCCTTGGCGCTCATCATTCCCGAGGACGTATGCCGTCCGGTGCCCTTCCGGGAAAGGCGCGGTCGCGTGCTCTGGTTCCGGGTCCTTCGGCCCTGTCGATGCCGCGTCCGGCAGGTGACGCTGGAGCGATGAACGAGATCCGCACGGTCGAGGCCGCCGAGCAACCCACCGCCGTCCTGCCGGGCCAAGGTGGCGATGGATGAGCTGCCCACCTTCTTCGCCCGGGCCTTCGCCACCACCGCGGCCGCGCTGGCGAAGCAGGGCCACGCGCCCGCGGCCCGCCCTTCGGGCTCTACCGCGGCATGCCGACGGCGGTCGTCGACGTCGAGGCCGGCTTCCCCGTGTCGACCCCGGTCGAGCCCGCCGGCGACGTGGTGCCGAGCACCTGCCGGGCGGACCCGCCGTCGAGGCCGTGCACGTCGGGCCCTACGACACCATGGGCGAGACGTACGGCCAGGTCGAGCGTGGATGGTCGGCCAGGGGCTGGTGCCGGGGCCCGTCGTCTGGGAGAGCTACCTCACGCGACCCCGAGCGGGAGCCGAGACCCGGCCACCTGGCGCACGGTGGTGCACTGGTCCGTCGTCCTGGCCACCGCTTGAGGTGGGTCCGCGGCCGTGGGAGGGCGCGTCCCGAGCTGACCGGGCGGGACGGCATACGCCGTCCACGGCGGAATGCGATGAGACCGCACCCGGCGCGGGCTGTTACGGTCGGTCCGCGTCCACGTCCGGGCAGCGACGAATCCGCTGCACGTGAGATGCGGGAAGTTGAAGGTGCACCATGGCCGCAGGCAAGGGCCGCAAGCTCGTCATCGTCGAGTCGCCCGCCAAGGCGAAGACCATCGCCGGCTACCTCGGAGGCGACTTCGAGGTCGAGGCGTCCGTCGGTCACATCCGTGACCTGCCCAACCCGTCCGAGCTGCCGGCCGACATGAAGAAGGGCCCGTTCGGCAAGTTCGCCGTCGACGTCGACAACGGCTTCGAGCCGTACTACGTCGTCGACCCGGACAAGAAGAAGAAGGTCGCCGAGCTCAAGCGGCTGCTCAAGGACGCCAGCGAGCTCTACCTCGCCACCGATGAGGACCGCGAGGGCGAGGCCATCGCGTGGCACCTGCTCGAGGCGCTCAAGCCGCGGGTTCCCGTCAAGCGCATGGTGTTCCACGAGATCACCCGCGAGGCGATCCAGCGCGCCGTCAACGACACCCGCGAGATCGACACCGCGATGGTCGACGCCCAGGAGACCCGCCGCATCCTCGACCGCCTCTACGGCTACGAGGTCAGCCCGGTCCTGTGGCGCAAGGTCCGCCAGGGCCTCTCGGCCGGCCGCGTCCAGTCCGTCGCGACCCGCATGGTCGTCGAGCGCGAGCGCGAGCGCATGGCGTTCGTCCGCTCCTCCTACTGGGACGTCGAGGGCGACTTCACGCCCGACGCCGCGAGCCAGCAGTTCACCGCGCGGCTGTCGTCGGTCGACGGCGTCCGCGTCGCCACCGGCCGCGACTTCGCCGACGACGGCCGCCTGACCGGCAAGGGCGTCGTCCACCTCGACGAGGCGCTCGCGACCCGGATCGCCGCGGCGTGCCTCCCGCTCGACTGCACGCGTCACCGACGTCCAGGAGAAGCCCTACACCCGCCGCCCGTCGGCGCCGTTCACGACCTCGACCCTCCAGCAGGAGGCGTCGCGCAAGCTGCGGATGTCAGCTCCAAGAACGCCATGCGCGTGGCGCAGCGGCTCTACGAGAACGGCTACATCACCTACATGCGTACCGACAGCACGACGCTGTCGGACGCCGCGACGACCGCCGCGCGCAGCCAGGCCCGCGACATGTACGGCGCCGAGTACGTCCCGGACAGCCCGCGCCGCTACGAGAAGAAGGTCAAGAACGCGCAGGAGGCCCACGAGGCCATCCGTCCCGCCGGTGACCGCTTCCGCTCGCCGGCCCAGGTCGCCGGGTCGCTGCGCGGCGAGGAGTTCGCGCTCTACGAGCTGATCTGGAAGCGCACCGTCGCCTCGCAGATGGCCGACGCCCGCGGCTCGACCGCCACCGTCAAGCTCGCCGTCGACACGGCGATCGAGGGTGCGCAGTCGGTCGAGTTCAGCGCGAGCGGCACCGTCATCACCTTCAAGGGCTTCCTCGCCGCGTACGAGGAGGGCCGTGACGACGAGGCCGCCGCCCGCGCCGACGCCGCCGCCGAGGAGCGCCGCCTGCCGAAGCTCTCGGCCGGGGTCGCGCTCGAGGTCGTGCGCGCCGAGGCCGACGGCCACGAGACGAGCCCGCCCGCCCGCTTCACGGAGGCCACGCTCGTCAAGGCGATGGAGGAGCGCGGCATCGGCCGCCCGTCGACGTATGCCGCGACGATCGGCACGATCCAGGACCGCGGCTACGTCTTCACCAAGGGCCAGGCGCTCGTGCCGACATGGCTGGCCTTCGCCGTGACGCGCCTGCTCGAGGAGCACTTCGGCAACCTCGTCGACTACGAGTTCACCGCCTCGATGGAGGAGGACCTCGACCGCATCGCCAACGGCGACGAGGGTCGCGTCGAGTGGCTGAAGCGCTTCTACTTCGGCGAGGAGGCGACCTCGGCCGCCGGCCTGCGCAGCCTCGTCGAGGACCTCGGCGAGATCGACGCCAAGGAGATCTCGACGATCCCCATCGGTGACGGCATGGTCGTGCGCGTCGGGCGCTACGGGCCCTACGTCGAGGAGCTGGTGCCCGCGGGCGTCGACCTCGCGACGGGTGAGGTGGCCGAGGGCGCCGAGGTGCCGGCCACGCCGCGCCGCGCGACGATCACCGACGACGTCGCCCCCGACGAGATGACGCCCGAGATGGCGCGCGAGCTGCTCGAGGTCGCAGCCGACGACGGCAAGGTGCTCGGCCAGGACCCCGAGACCGGCCGCGAGATCGTCGCGCGCGCCGGCCGCTACGGGCCCTACGTCACCGAGGTCATCGAGGACGACGAGGCGGGCGACAAGCCCAAGGGCAAGAAGGCCGCCAAGGTCAAGCCCCGCACCGCCTCGCTCTTCAAGGACATGGAGCTCTCGACGCTGACGCTCGACGACGCGCTCAAGCTGCTGTCGCTGCCGCGCGTCGTCGGCGCCGACGCCGAGGGTGTCGAGATCACCGCTCAGAACGGTCGCTACGGCCCGTACCTCAAGAAGGGCACGGACTCGCGCTCGCTCACGACCGAGCAGCAGCTCTTCGACATCACGCTCGAGGAGGCGCTCGCGATCTACGCGCAGCCGAAGCAGCGCGGGCGTGCGGCGGCGACCCCGCCGCTCAAGGAGCTCGGCACCGACCCGGTCAGCAGCAAGCCCGTCGTCGTCAAGGACGGCCGCTTCGGTCCGTACGTCACCGACGGCGAGACCAACGCGACGCTGCGCAAGGACGACGACCCGGCCGCGATCACCGCGGAGCGCGGCTACGAGCTGCTCGCCGAGAAGCGCGCCAAGGGCCCGACGACCCGCAAGCGCGCCGTGAAGAAGACGGCCAAGAAGACGGCGAAGCGCACGACCAAGAAGGCCACCGCCAAGAAGGCCTGACGCCTGACCCGCTCATTCGGTATGCCGGGTCGTGGCCCTCCCGATGGGCGTGACGTCGCGCTAGCGTCGGGTTGGTGGTCGACATCCGGAGGTTCGGGCCCGACGACCGGGGCCGGTGGGAAGTGCTCTTCCGCGCGTACATCAGCTTCTACGGGCGCACTCTCGACGACACGGCATACGACAGGGCATGGCGCGAGATCACCTCTGGCGCGCGGCTGCACGGGCGCGGCGCGTGGCTGGACGGGCAGCTCGTCGGGATCACGCACTTCCTCGTGCATCCCAGCTCGAGCGAGCCGGACCTGTGCTACCTCGAGGACCTCTTCACCGACCCGGCGCTGCGTGGGCGCGGGGTCGCCACCGCGCTCATCGGCGCCGTCCGGGACTGGGCCCGCGACAGAGGCTGCGTCAGCGTCTACTGGCAGACCCACGAGGGCAATGCCGTGGCGCGGCGCCTCTACGACGAGGTGGCGACCTACGAGGGCTACGTCGTCTACACGCTGCCCGTCGGGGCTGCGTCCGCCGATGGTGGGAACGTCGGTGCGCGGTGAGAGGCTGAGGGCATGTCAACCGTTGTCTTCGTCCACGCCCATCCTGACGACGAGGCGTCCCAGTCCGCCGGCTCGATGGCGCGCGCCGTCAGCGAGGGGCACCGCGTCGTCCTCGTCGTCGCCACCAACGGCGACCACGGTGACGCCCCCGACGACCTGGCGGAGGGCGAGACCGTCGTGCAGCGGCGCCGGGTCGAGGCGGCTGCGTCCAACGCCGTCATCGGCACGCACCGGGTCGAGTTCCTCGGCTACGCCGACTCCGGCATGACCGGGTGGGCCCAGAACGACCACGAGGAGAGCTTCGCCCGCGCCGACACCGAGGAGGCCGCCGAGCGCCTCGCGGCCGTGCTGCGCGAGGAGGACGCCGACGTCGTCGTCGGCTACGACTGGCATGGCGGCTACGGCCATCCCGACCACGTCAAGGTCCACGCCGTGACGAAGCGCGCGGCCGAGCTCGCCGGCACGCGGCGCTACCTCGAGGGCTCGATGAACCGCGACGCCATGATCCGCTCCCACCAGGCGGCGATGGCCGCCGGGCTCGACGTGCGGGAGTGGGACCCGAGCGCGCCGATGGACGACGGCAACCCGCTCGGCAGCCTCGAGAGCGAGCTGCACTGGGCCTGCGACGTCAGCGAGTTCCTGGAGGTCAAGCGCTCGGCGCTCAAGGCCCACGCGAGCCAGTCCGACGCGCAGGGGATGCTCCAGATGCCGATGGAGATGTTCGCCGTCGCCTTCGCCTGGGAGCACTACATCGAGCCCGGGCGCCCGGAGGGGATGGTGGCGGGCTGGTTCCTCGACGGCTCAACGGTCCAGTAACCTACTCGCGGTAACAACGTCGTTGCCTTCCGGAGGGACCCGCATGTCCGACATCGACTTCACGACCGCCAGCGCCGAGCAGATCGCGGCCGTCGAGCCCGGCGAGTTCATCCGCATCGTCAAGGAGATGTCCGACAGGGACGTCAGGGCGGTCATGGAGAGCCCCAACCGTGATGCCATCGTCGACGCGATCTTCCGGCGGATGCCCGAGCTCTTCCGGCCCGATCGTGCCGGCTCGACCACGGCCACCACGCACTGGAGCATCACCGGGCGACCCGACGGCGGCGCCGACGAGTGGACCGTGCGCTTCGCTGACGGGACGTGCAGCACGCTCCCCGGGCACGACGGGGACTCGACCCTCACCCTGGCCATGACGCCCGTCGACTTCGCCAAGGTCATCACCAAGAGCGGCAACCCGGTCATGATGTTCATGACCGGCAAGATCAAGGCGAAGGGCGACCTCGGGCTCGCCGCCAACATCGCGAACTTCTTCGACCTGCCCAAGGCCTGAGGCGGCGGCCCGTCGTGGTGGAGTTCTCGCTCGCCCTGAACGACGACCAGACCGAGCTGCGGGACTGGGTGCACGGCTTCGCCGCCGCCCCGAGCCTCCACCGTCGAGAGGCCACGTGTTGCCGCCTCGTTCGCGTCGAGAGGCCACGTGTTGCCGCCCCGTCACGTCGAGAGGCCAGTTCTCGCTGGCGAGAACTGGCCTCTCGACGTCGGGCACCCGGCCACAGATGGCCTCTCGACGGTTGAGGGGTGGGCGCTGGAGGGTAGCGGCGGGCTAGACGACGAGGTTGAGCAGGAGCACGAGGACGAGACCGGTCACCGACAGGACCGTCTCCATGACCGACCAGGTCTTGATGGTCTGGCCGACCTTGAGGCCGAAGTACTCCTTGACGAGCCAGAAGCCGGCGTCGTTGACGTGCGAGAAGAACACCGAGCCGGCGCCGATGGCGAGGACCATGAGCGAGACCTCGTTCGTGGACATGCCGGCTGCGAGCGGGGCGAGGATTCCCGAGGCGGTGACCGTGGCCACCGTGGCCGAGCCGGTGGCGAGACGGATGAGCACCGCGACGAGCCAGGCGAGCAGGAGCACCGACAGGCCACTGCCCGCGATCCAGGTGGCGACGAGCTGGCCGATGCCGGTGTCGACGAGGGTCTGCTTGAAGCCGCCACCGGCCGCCACGATCAGGATGATGCCGGCGATCGGGCCGAGCGAGGACTCGAGGGAGGAGCTGACCTCCTTGACACCCATCCCGGCGCTGCGGCCGAGCGTGAACATCGCGAGGATGACGGCGATGAGCAGCGCGACGAGTGGCGTTCCGAGGAAGTCGAGGACGGTGCGGGCGGCGGTGCCCTTGCCGGCGAGGATGTCGGCCAGGGCCTTGCCCATCATGAGGACGACGGGCGTCAGGACGGTGAACATCGTGATGCCGAACGACGGGCGGGGGCCGTTGTCCGACGCCCGCGCCTCGAACAGGTCGGGCGCGGGCACGTCGACCCACCGGGCCGCGAACCGTGCGAACCACGGCCCGGCGAGGGCGATCGTCGGAATGGCGACCAGGATGCCGAAGCCCAGCGTCACGCCGAGGTTGGCCTTGAGGGCGTCGATGGCCACGAGCGGGCCCGGGTGCGGCGGCACCAGGCCGTGCATGGCCGAGAGGCCGGCGAGGGCGGGGATGCCGACGCGCACCACCGACTGCTGCGAGCGGCGTGCGACGAGGAAGATGACCGGCATCAGCAGGACGAGGCCGATCTCGAAGAACATCGGCAGGCCGATGATGGCGCCGACGGCGGCCATCGCCCAGGGCAGCGACCGCGTGCCGCTGCGGCCGATGATCGTGTCGACGATCTCGTCGGCGCCGCCCGAGTCGGCGAGCAGCTTGCCGAACATCGCGCCGAGCGCGATGAGGATGCCCACGCTGGCGGCCGTGCTGCCGAAGCCCTTCGAGTAGCTGTCGAGGACGGCCGCCATCGGCACGCCGGCGACGGCGCCGACGGTGAGCGATCCCAGCGTCAGCGCGAGGAACGGGTGCAGCTTGAAGCGCACGATGAGGACGACGAGCACGGCGATGCCGAGCAGTGCGGCGGGCACGAGGCGCCCGGCCGGGATGTCGGGCAGCTTGTCGGCGGCGAGGGCCGAGGTGGGCAGCAGGGAGAGCAGGTCTGCGGTCATGGGTGGGTCGCTTCCGGGTCGCGAGAGTCGAGGAGGGTGAGGGACTGGGTGACGAGGTCGTCGACGGGCTGGTCGACGTCGAGGACGGCTCCGCGTTCGCCCGGCTCGAGGGGCTCGAGCGTCGCGAACTGCGACTCGACGAGGGCCGCGGGCATGAAGTGCCCGGGGCGGCCGGCGACGCGGGCGGCGATGACGTCCGGGTCACCGTGCAGGTGCATGAAGCAGGCCTGGGGAGCTGCGGCTGCGAGGACGTCGCGGTAGGTGCGCTTGAGCGCCGAGCAGCTCGCCACGCCACCGCTCGCCGCGTGCTCGCCGAGCCACGTGGCGATGGTCGCGAGCCACGGGGCCCGGTCGTCGTCGGTCAGCGGGATGCCGGCCGACATCTTGTCGATGTTGGTCAGCGGGTGGAAGTCGTCGGCGTCCGCGAAGGGGACGCGCAGGCGCTGCGCCAGGGCCGCGCCGACGGTGGTCTTGCCCGAGCCGGACACCCCCATGACGACGACCAGGGGAGGTGGGTGGTGCTGCATGTGTTCCGTGACTCCTTCGTCCGGCTCGAACGACGTCTTCGTCGAGTCGCTCGCCCTAGGGTGCAGCAAGAAGAACGTCTTATCAAGTAATGAGTGCTAATAAAACGGTTTTAACTTCCGATGAACTCGAGCAGAACCGGCGTGTGTCAGGCTGGGTCCGTGCCCACCGACAGCCCCACCGACAGCCCCCCCACCGACGCCCCACCGACCGCTCCACCGACCGCCGACCGGCGCTCCACGCGAGCGTGCTCGACGACCTCGGCCGTCGGGTCGTCTGCGGCGAGCTGGCGGCAGGCACGGTGCTACGCATCGACCAGCTCGACGCGCGCTACGGGGTGTCCCGGTCGGTCGTGCGCGAGGCCGTCCGGGTGCTCGACTCCATGAGGCTCGTCGAGGCACGCAAGCGCGTCGGCGTCCGCGTGCTGCCGAGCACGTCGTGGAACGTCTTCGACCCACGCGTCATCCGCTGGCGCCTCGACGGGCCGGGGCGCGAGCGGCAGCTGCTCTCCCTCGGTGACGTGCGGCGCGGCGTCGAGCCCGTCGCGGCGGAGCTCGCCGCCTCCCACGCGACGCCCGACCAGTGCGGGGCCCTGGTGGGCGCGGTCATGCAGATGGCCGTGCACGCCAAGTCCGGTGACCTCGAGGCCTACCTGCTCGCCGACCAGCTCTTCCACGCGACCCTGCTCGCGGCGTCGGGCAACGAGATGCTCGCGGCGCTCTCCGACGTCGTCGGCGAGGTGCTCGCCGGCCGCACCCACCACGACCTCATGCCGTCCACCCCCAACCCCGTCGCCGTCCGCCTGCACGGAGACGTGGCCGAGGCGGTCCAGTCGGGCGACGGACCTGCGGCGGCGGCGGCGATGCAGGCCATCATCGCCGAGGCCAGCGACGCCCTCCGCGACGCGGACAGCCAGTAGGCGCAAGCCATTTCCTTCTCCAGCAGCCTTTCGGCGTATGCCGTGTGGCCGACCCCGCGCCCATCGAGCGTGTGAGGGCCGCTTGGCCTGACGGCATACGCACAGTGCCCACTCGACCTCGACGGTCGAGTGGGCACTTCGTCAGAGCCCGGTGCTCCTGCGGTCAGGCGAGGGCGTCGATGATCGCGTTGAAGGTCTGCGACGGGCGCATCACCGACGCGACCTTGGTGGCGTCGGGGCGGTAGTAGCCCCCGATGTCGACCGGGTGACCCTGGGCGTCGACGAGCTCCTGGGAGATCGTGGCGATGTTGTCCGACAGTGCCTGGGCCACCGGGGCGAACGTCTCGGCGAGGGCGGCGTCGTCGGTCTGGGCGGCGAGCTCCTGGGCCCAGTAGAGCGCGAGCCACACGTGGCTGCCGCGGTTGTCGATCTGTCCGACCTTGCGGGCCGGGCCCTTGTTCTCGTCGAGCAGCGTGCCCGTCGCACGGTCGAGCGTCTCGCCGAGCACGCGAGCCCGCGCGTTGTCGGTGACGTCGGCGAGGTGCTCGAAGCTGACGGCGAGGGCCAGGAACTCGCCCAGGCTGTCCCAGCGCAGGTAGTTCTCCTTGACGAGCTGCTGCACGTGCTTGGGAGCCGAGCCGCCGGCGCCGGTCTCGAAGAGGCCACCACCGTTGATGAGCGGGACGACCGACAGCATCTTGGCCGACGTGCCGAGCTCGAGGATCGGGAAGAGGTCGGTGAGGTAGTCACGCAGCACGTTGCCCGTGACCGAGATGGTGTCCTCGCCCTTGCGGATTCGCCCGAGGGAGTAGGCGATCGCGTCGGTCGGCTTCATGATCTCGATGGTCAGGCCGTCGGTGTCGTGCTCGGTGAGGTAGTCGTTGACCTTGGCGATGAGGTTCGCGTCGTGGGCGCGGTCGGCGTCGAGCCAGAAGATGGCCGGCGTCCCCGTGGCCCGGGCGCGCGTCACGGCGAGCTTGACCCAGTCACGGATCGGCACGTCCTTGGTCTGGCAGGCGCGCCAGATGTCGCCCGCCGACACGGCGTGCTCGATGAGCACGGCGCCGGAGCCGTCGACGACGCGCACGGTCCCGTCGGCGGGGATCTCGAACGTCTTGTCGTGGCTGCCGTACTCCTCGGCCGCCTGCGCCATGAGGCCGACGTTGGGGACCGAGCCCATCGTCGCCGGGTCGTAGGCGCCGTGGGCGCGGCAGTCGTCGAGGACGACCTGGTAGATGCCGGCGTACGAGCTGTCGGGCAGCACGGCCAGCGTGTCCTGCTCGGCGCCGTCACGGTTCCACATGTGGCCGGACGTGCGGATCATCGCCGGCATCGACGCGTCGACGATGACGTCGCTCGGGACGTGGAGGTTGGTGATGCCCTTGTCGGAGTCGACCATCGCGATGGCCGGGCCGTCCTCGAAGCCCTTCGCCACGGCGGCCTCGACCTCGGCGCGCTCGTCGGCGGGCAGGCCCTCGACGGCCTTGAGCACGGCGCCCAGCCCGTCGTTGGGGGACGCGCCCACGGAGGCCAGCGACCCGGCATACGTCTCGAAGACGTCGGGGAAGAAGGCGCGCACGACGTGGCCGAAGATGATCGGGTCCGAGACCTTCATCATGGTGGCCTTGAGGTGCACGGAGAAGAGGACGCCGTCGGCCTTGGCGCGCTGCACCTGCTCGGAGAGGAAGTCGCGCAGCTTCGCGACGTTCATGAACGTCGCGTCGACGACCTCACCGGCGAGGACGGGGATCGACTCCTTGAGCACCGTGGTCGAGCCGTCGGTGCCGACCAGCTCGACGCGCAGGGTGTCGTCGGCAGGGATGACGACGGACTTCTCGTTGTGGCGGAAGTCGTCCTCGCGCATCGTGGCGACGTTGGTCCTGGACTCCGCGGTCCACGCGCCCATCGAGTGCGGGTGCTTGCGGGCGTAGCTCTTCACCGACGCCGGCGCGCGACGGTCCGAGTTGCCTTCGCGCAGAACGGGGTTGACGGCCGAGCCCTTGATCTTGTCGTAGGCCGCCCGCGCCGACTTCTCCGCGTCGGTGCTCGGGCTGTCGGGGTAGTCGGGCAGCGCGTAGCCGGCGGCCTGCAGCTCGGCGATCGCGGCCTTGAGCTGCGGGATGGACGCCGAGACGTTGGGCAGCTTGATGATGTTGGCCTCGGGCGTCTTGGCCAGGGCGCCGAGCTCGGCCAGGGCGTCGCCGATGCGCTGCTCGGGCGTCAGGGCGTCGGGGAACGCGGCGATGATGCGACCCGAGAGCGAGATGTCCCGTGTCTCGACCTCGACGCCGGCCTGCTTGGCGAAGGCCGAGACGATGGGCAGCAGCGAGGCCGTGGCCAGGGCCGGCGCCTCGTCCGTGTGCGTGTAGATGATTGTCGAGTCCAACGCGGGTGCTCCGTTCGGGTTGCTGTCGTACCGAGATCCGAGAACGAGGATCCTGAATAAATCTTGATATCAAGATATCCGATGGGCGGCGTCCGTGGGGTCGCCGTCCCATCCTGCCGGGGTGGTCTGCCCCACGCCAGAGAACCCCGCTCTAGGGTGGAGCGGATGAGCACCGACCTGCCCAGCGATCCGCACGGCGACGCCGACGCCCGCTCCCTTACCCGCACGGTCGACCCCGCGACCGCCCGCCACCTGCACCACCTGCTCGCGACCGAGCAGCGCCGCGGCCGTCTGCCGTCGGTCGCTGCGGGCCTCGTGCGGGACGGTGCGCTCGCCTGGTCCGCCGCCATCGGCACGCTCGACGGGAGGGCCGGGGGAGAGGTCGCCGACACCGACACGCAGTACCGGATGGGCTCCATCACGAAGACGTTCGTCGCCGTGGCGGTCATGCGCCTGCGAGACGCCGGCCGTCTCGACCTGCTCGACCGCTTCGAGGACCATGTCCCCGGCTCGCAGCTCGGGGGCGCCACCGTCGCGCAGCTGCTCTCGCACGGGGCCGGGGTGCAGGCCGAGACGAACGGGCCGTGGTGGGAGCGCACCTCCGGTGGCAGCTGGGACGAGCTCGCGGGATCCCTGGTGGGACAACGCTTCCGGGCGGGCCGGCGCTTCCACTACACGAACGTCGGCTTCGCCGCTCTCGGCGAGCTCGTCGCTCGGGCGCACGGTGCCGACTGGTTCGACGTGGTCCGTCGTGACCTGCTGGACCCGCTCGGCATGACGCGCACGACGACCCGCCCCAGCGGCAAGGCCGCCCACGGACTCGCGGTGCACCCGTTCGCCGACGTCCTGATGCCCGAGCCCGAGCACGACGCCGGTGCGATGGCTCCCGCCGGTCAGCTGTGGTCGACCGTCGAGGACCTCTCCCGGTGGGCGACCTTCGCCGGCGGCGACACGGCAGAGGTCCTGTCTGCCGACACGTTGGCCGAGATGTACGAGCCGCACACGATCAACGACAACCCGGGACAGCCGTGGACCACCGCGCACGGGCTCGGCTGGCAGCTCTGGAACGTCGACGGCACGAGGTATGCCGGTCACGGCGGCTCGATGCCCGGCTTCCTCGCGGGCCTGCGCGTCGAGATCGAGTCCGGTGACGGGGTCGTCATCCTCACCAACAGCACGAGCGGCATGGGGGCCATCGCTCCCGAGCTGCTGACGGCATACCGCGAGCGGGAGCCCCGCATCGCCGAGCCGTGGCACGCCGCCGGCGACCCGTCGGTGCTCGAGCTGGTGGGCACCTGGCACTGGGGCCCGTCGGTGTCGACGGCGAAGGTCGTGGGCGAGCACCTGGTCCTCGGCGAGCCGGGCGAGGCGCGCGGTTCGCGCTTCGCCCCGACGGGTCCTGACGAGTGGGTCGGGCTCGACGGCTACTACACGGGCGAGCCGTTGCGGGTGGTGCGCTCGGCCGACGGGGCGCCGTCGCACCTCGACCTCGCGTCGTTCCGCTTCACGCGGACGCCGTACGACCCCGCGGCTGACGTGCCCGGGGGCGTGCACGAAGGCGGCTGGCACTAGTGCAGGATGCTCGCGACCTCTCCCGGCTCCAGTGGCCGCGGCTGACCCAGCGCCTCGCCCTGCGTCCACTCACCCTCGACGACGTCGACGCGGTCCACGCGTACCGCTGCCTGCCCGAGGTCGTCGTCCACCTGAGCCATGACGTCCTGGACCGCGACCAGGTGCGGCAACGGATCGCCCAGCGCATCGAGCGGGGACGTCCCGGGGCGGCCGAACCGCTCCTCGAGCTCGCCGTCGAGGAGCTCCGGACCGGCCGCGTCGTCGGCGACGTCATGTTGCGGATCGAGCCGTGCCACAGCATCGCCCGGACGCCGACCCATGAGTGGGAGGGGACGATCGGCTACGCGCTGCACCCCGACGTCCACGGACGGGGCTTCGCAGCCGAAGCCGCTGCCGAGCTGCTCGTCATCGGTTTCCACGAGCTGCGTCTGCGCCGGATCACCGCCGACGCCTATGCCGACAACATCGCCTCGAACCGAGTCCTGCGCCGCATCGGCATGCGTCACGAGGCCACGACCCGAGCCAAGTCGCTGGGCAAGGACGGCACCTGGCTCGATGACAACACGTGGGCCCTGCTCCGCGAGGAGTGGCGCGGCTGACGTCGGCGGCACGCCTGTGAGAGGACCCGACAAACCGGGGCGCACTGGGGCGCAACGCTGTCCGACCTGCAAGGTCCCTGACGGTCGACTGGGAAAACACCTCCACCGACCGCGGGTCCCGGTCAGACTGGCTCTATCCACTGGCCCGCTCCGGGGGAGACCGGGCGACGCTGGGGCTGGGTGGCTGAGCACGGGAGTGGTCGCGATGGGAGATCGCAGGGAAGGGCAGCCGGGCATCCCCAGACGGACGTTCGTCCGGGCAGCCGGGGGCGCTGGACTGGGGTTCGTGTTCTATGCGGTGCTGCCGGGCGGCACACGGGTCGCGCTCGCCCAGCTGCCCGGCGGCACGCTGGACCCGGCGAGCATCCCGAAGTTCAGGAGCGCGCTCCGCATCCCGGCGGTCATGCCGCAGGCGGGCACGGTCAGGCTTCCCGCGGGCGGGCAGGCGGACTACTACGAGATCTCGGTGCGCCAGTTCCGGCAGCAGGTCCTGCCCGCGGGTATGCCGTCGACCACGGTCTGGGGCTATGGCCCCCTGCGCTCGCAGCACGAGAAGGGCAGCGTGACCCACCACGCGCCCTCCGCGACGATCGAGGCGAGGCACGACCGGCCGGTCCGGGTGAAGTGGGTGAACGAGCTGGTCGACGGCCGCGGGCGCTACCTTCCCCACCTTCTTCCCGTCGACCCGACCCTGCACTGGGCGAACCCGCCCGGCGGCGCTCGCGACCGGGACTCACGCCCGACGCACCGGACGACGCCGGGCGCGTACACCGGCCCCGTGCCGATGGTGCCGCACCTGCACGGCGCTGCGGGGGTGGGCGACGAGAGCGACGGCTACCCCGAGGCGTGGTTCCTGCCCGCCGCCACGAACATCCCCTCGAGCTATGCCGAACACGGCTCCTGGTACGCCTACTTCGCCGGCAAGTCGAAGGCCGGCTATGGCGCCACCTGGGGTCCCGGATTCTCGGTGTTCCAGTACCCGAACCGCGACCGGGCGTCGACGAAGTGGTTCCATGACCACAGCCTCGGGATGTCGCGGGTCAACGCGTATGCCGGCCCCGTCGGCTTCTACATCATCCGCGGTGGGCCGGACGGCGACGGGGCGGTGCGGGACCGTCGGACCGGCCGCGCCGCCGTGCTCCCGGGTCCGGGGCCGCTGAAGGGGGACGCGTCTCCCGAGGCGCACGCCTGCTTCGAGATCCCCATCGGGATCCAGGACCGGGCGTTCAACACCGACGGCTCGCTCTTCTACCCGGACTCCCGGGAGTTCTTCGACGGCATCGTGCGTGACTACATTCCACGTGGCGACTTCTCGCCGCTGTGGAACCCGGAGTTCTTCGGCAACACCCTGGTGGTCAACGGCCGCGCCTGGCCCTACCTGGACGTCGAACGGCGCCGCTACCGCCTTCGGTTCCTCAACGGGTGCCAGTCCCGCTTCCTCATCCTGGACTTCCAGCAGATCCCCGGTGTCAAGGTCTGGGCGATCGGCAACGAGGGCGGGTTCCTGGCGGCACCCGTGGACCTCACCGCCGACCACGACAGCCGGCTCCTCATGGGTCCGGCCGAGCGAGCCGACGTCATCGTCGACTTCACGGGGGTGAAGACCGGGCGGTACGTGCTGCGCAACGTGGGGCCGGACGAGCCCTTTGGCGGTGGTGAGCCGGATTCGCCCCCGGGAACGGGAGACTTCGACGTGGCAGACCCCGGCACCACCGGACAGGTGATGCAGTTCCGGGTGGGCCCGGCAAGAAGCAGGGACACCACCACCCCGCCACAGTTCCTGAGGCTTCCGGCCCTCCGGCCGCTGCCGGTCGAGCAGCGCACCCGGCCCCTCGCCCTCATCGAGATCGCCGGGATCGGGTCGGACGCCCACGGGACTGAGGTGGAGGGTCCGGTACAGGCCGTCCTCGGCGTCGTCGAGGCGGGCCTGACCGTGGGTCGGGCCTACATGGATCCCGTCAGCGAGAACCCGGGTGTCGGGGACGTGGAGGTGTGGGAGATCTACAACACCACGGAGGACGCCCACCCGATCCATGTCCACCAGGTGGCGTTCGAAGTCGTGAACCGGCAGGGGCTCCTGGTCGCCGGCGGGAACGTCGTCCAGCCCATCCAGGTCGTCGGAGTCCCGACGCCTCCGCAGGCGTGGGAGTCCGGACTCAAGGACACCGTCACGGCCTACCCCGGCCAGGTGACGCGCATTCGGGCTCACTTCGAGCGTCCCGGCCAGTTCGTCTGGCACTGCCACATCCTGGAGCACGAGGACAACGAGATGATGCGCCCCTTCCGGATCGGGCCCCGCCAACCGGGGCAGCCCGGTTGACGCTCGGCACGGGGCGCGGCGCGGGGGGCGCTGGGACCCGTCGCCGACGAGGTGGGGCCACGCGCCGGGAGGGAGTTCGGTGCGTGGCCCGCGGCCAGCCGGACCGACGGGGTGGACGTCGGTGTCGGCACGAAGGGTCCTCGATCAGCCAGAGTCAAGGACCGCGAGCGGCCCCGGTCAAGAGCTTGTGCAACCTTGGGCCAGCGACGCCGCCGGGACCTCTGGCGATGCGTCTGTGACGCCGATGCCCGCGCTGTTCGCGGGAGCGGGGTGCGCGCGGCGCGGCCACCAGAACCGGTCGCCGAGGACGACCGCGATGGCGGGCACGAGCAGCGTCCGCACGACGAGGGTGTCGAGCAGGACGCCGACGCAGATGATGACGCCGATCTGGGCCAGCACGACGAGCGGCAGGACCCCGAGGACGGCGAAGACGGCCGCGAGCAGGATGCCGGCGCTCGTGATCACGCCGCCCGTGGCCGCCAGGCCGCGCAGCATGCCCTGCCGAGAGCCGTGCCGGCGTGACTCCTCCCGCGCCCGGGTGACGAGGAAGATGTTGTAGTCGACGCCCAGCGCCACGAGGAAGACGAAGGCGAACAGCGGGGCGCTGTCGTCGAGCGCGGAGAAGCCGAGGACCTTGGTGAAGATCCACCACGAGGCGCCGACGCTGGCGAGGAAGGTCGCGACGACGGTGGCGACCAGGACGAGCGGCGCGACGACCGAGCGGAGCAGCACGCCGAGGGCCAGCAGGACGAGGACGAGCACGAGCGGGAAGATGACGAGCCTGTCGCGGGACGAGGCCTCCGCCTGGTCGAGGGCGACGGCCTCGGTGCCCGCGACATGACTCTCGGGGAGGGCCGTGAGTGCCGCGCGCAGGGCGCGCACGGTCTCGGTCGCCTCGTCGGAGCCGGGAGCGGCCCGTGATCACGGCGTCGACCTCGGCCACGCCGTCCGCCTGCTTGGCCGGTCGCGCGCCGGCGATGCCCGGGACGTTCTTGGCGGCGGACGCGACGGCGCCCGGGTCGGCTGTCGTCACGATCACCGCCGGGTCCGCGCTGCCCGCCGGGAAGGACTGGGCCAGTCGCTCGCTCGCGGCGATGGCTTCGGGCTTCTCGAGGAACTGGTCGGAGGACTTCAGGCCGGTGTCGATCGCGGCGATGCCGGCCGCCATGACGGCGAGGACCACGAGCGTCACGCTGATGATGCGCCTCGGGTGGGCAGCCACCCGGTCGCCGACCCGGCGCCAGAGGGAGTGGCCGTCCGCGAGCGCTGCCTCGCCCTCGCGCGGGACCTTGGGCCAGAAGATCCAGCGGTCGAAGAGGACGAGGGCCGCCGGCAGCACGAGCAGGACGAAGGCGGCGGCGACGACCACACCGACAGCGCACGCCAGTCCCAGGCCACGGGTCGCCGGGAAGAGGGAGAGCAGCAGCGTCAGCAGGCCGATGACGACGGTGACCGCGCTGGAGAGGACGGCCTCCGCCGTGCGGTGCAGGGCGAGCGACATGGCCTCGCGCCGGTCGGGGTGACTGCGCAGCTCGTCGCGGTAGCGCGAGATGAGCAGCAGGGCGTAGTCGGTGCCGGCACCGAAGACGAGGACCGAGAGGATGCCGATGGTCGACTCGTCCCAGACGATGGAGAATGCCGCGAGCGTGTGCGTCGCGAGCACGGCTGCGAGTCGGTCCGCGACGCCCACGACGAGGAGCGGGAAGATCCAGAGGATCGGGCTGCGATACGTCAGCACGAGCAGCAGGGCGACGACGGAGGCGGTGGCGATGAGCAGGCGGGTGTTGGCGCCCTCGAAGACCGCGGCGAGGTCCGCCTGGACGGCTGCCGGGCCGGTGACCTGTGCGGTGACCCCCTCGGGCAGATCCGCCTTGACGCTCGTGCGGATGTCACGCACCCGCTCGGCCGTGGCCGTCGCATCGGTCGCGTCGACGGGGACGACTGCCAGCGCGGCGGTGCCGTCGTCGCTGCGCTGGACGGGTGCTCGGCCGGCGGCGGGCAGCTGCGACAGGCGCCCCTCGATGGCAGTGAGGTCGGCCGGGCTCAGGGTGCCGGACGCCTTGCTGAAGAGCACCACGGCCGTGGATCCTTCGGCCTCAGGGAGCCGGTCGCGCAGCTGGAGCGCCGCCGCGCTGTCGGAGCCGATGGGCAGGGCGTCGGTCGAGCTCGCCGTCCGCTGGGCCTCGCCCACGGCGCTCACCACGCCCATCGCCCCGGCCAGGGCCAGGACGACGATGGCCACGGCCCACCACTTGCGCGTGATCCTGTCGGTCACAGAGCGCACACCACACCTCCGGATAGCATGAGTAACGGGGTTACTCAGTAGATTACTAAGTTGGTGAGTGATATTAACAGCAAGGACACTGCCGGGACACCACCGGCCCCGAGGCGTACCGGCCGACGGGAGGGGCGCCACGGTCGAGCCCGAACGGCCCGACCCCGGTGACGGCCTGCCCGGCGTCGGGCTCGTCCCCGGCGTGCCGGCGTGGCGGACGACGGGCACGTTGTCGGCGCTGCAGGAGCTCGTCGAGGTGTCCGAGACCGTGCCTGCCGTGGTCGCTCGACAGGCCGGACTCAGCACGTCCGAGCTGCACTCGCTGCGCCACCTCATGCGCGGACCGGTCGGACCCGTCGACCTCGCCAAGCTGCTCGGGGTGACGTCGGCCGCGTCGTCCGGTGTCGTGGACCGCCTCGTGAATCGAGGACACGCCGAGCGTCGGCCGCACCCGGACGACGGTCGGCGCACCGCGGTGGTCATCACCGACAGCGGCCGCGCCGAGGTTCTCGCCCGGATGACGCCGATGTTCGAGAGCCTCGCGGCGCTCGACGCGACGCTGGACGAGCATGACCGCGAGGTCGTCGAGCGCTACCTGCGCGGTGCGACGGCAGCCATGAGGAACCTGATGGCCTGATCGACAGGCCGCACGAGCCGGTTGCCGTGGCCGTGGCCTTCCGGTCAGAGGTGCGCGTCAACAGCCTCGGCGGCCCGTTGACCGGAGACCAGCGCGCCCTGGATCGAGGCGGTGTCGCGATGGTCGCCGCAGACGAACACACCGTCCCCGAGCGCGACCGGGGCGCGGACCGCGAGCGGTGGGGTCATCGCCGGCAGGGCCGCGTCGACCCGGTGGCGGGTGACGACCCGCCAGCCGGACGTGTCGCAGCCGTAGATCTCGGCGACATGGCGCAGGACGTCCGCCTCCGGGGCGTCGCCGTCCGGCCGGTCGAGCAGGCACGTCGCCTCGACGAGATGCTTCGTCGGCGGGGCGTAGCTCGGGGCGGCGGCGGTCAGGACGGCGGTGTTCCAGACCGGACCGGGCGGGACCGGGTCGTGGCGACGGCCGTCGACGGCGACGAAGGGCAGCGTGTGGGGCGGCTCCGGCGCCTCGAACCACCACGTGACCAGGCCCTTGGTCGCCGGCTCGGGCAGCGTCGTGAGGTGTGCCGCACCGACCGGGTCGGTGGCGACGACGGCGCTGCGCGCGCAGAGGCGCTGGCCGTCGACGCGGACGTCGACGCCGCCGTGGACGGGGGTGATGGTCTCGACGTGGCTCTGCAGCCGCACGCGGTCACCGAGCGGTCCGGCCACCTGCTCGGGCAGGGCCTGCATGCCCGTCGCCGGGACGGCGGGCCTGCCCAGCGCGAACATCCGCACGAGCAGCTTCGTGAAGTTGGCCGACGACCCGCCGTGGCTGTCGACGAGGACACCGGCGAGGAACGGGTCGAGGACCTCGTGTCTCAGCCGGCCCGTGACGCCGGCCTCGTCGAAGGAGTCGGCGAGGGTCGAGTCTCGTTGTGCCAGAACAGTCTTGGGGTCAGCGATGACGCGGGCGGTCCACCGGGTGACGCCGGCCAGCTCGCGCGGGTGGAGGTAGCCGCTGCGCATCGTCTGGGCCATCAGCCGGGGCTCGCGGATCGGGTCGGCGACGACCTGCAGGCCGTTGGTGCGGCGCACCAGCACCCCGGACCCGAAGGGCTTGAGGTCGAGCGTCGACACGTCCACCCATCGCCGCACCGCCGGGTAGGCGGGGTTGAGCACCTGGAAGCCGCGGTCACAGCGGAAGCCGTCGACGACGTCGGTGCGGATGCGCCCACCGACCGCGTCGCTCGACTCGAGGACGATGACCTCGTGACCGAGCTCGGTCAGACGCCGCGCGCACCTCAGCCCTGCCAGCCCTGCCCCGACGATGACGACGTCAGCGTCCACGAAACAACCACCCCCACTGCTCGAGTCCGACCCCCGTCGCAGCGTAGACCTCGGGTCGCCCGCCGTGGGCCTACAGCGTTGGAACAACGACGTGACCCGGCGCTCCGCCGGGGTCGGCTCTAGCCGCGGAGGCGCACCGAGAGGCAGGTGACGCAGCCCTCGAGCTTCTCGAACTCGGAGATGTCGACGGTCGTGACGTCGTGACCGCGGGCCGCGAGGAGCTGGGCGGTGCGCGGCGCCGACGCCGACATGAGCACCGACATGCCGCCCAGCAGCACGACATGGGCGCCCGACTCCTCTGGGACAGCGAGGAACTCGGGCCACACCGTCGGGTCGTCGACGAGCGGAGGATAGCCGAGGACGGTCCCGTCCGGGAAGCGCCGTCACCGCCGACTTGAGGTGCAGCACCTTCGACACCGGGACCGGGACGACCTCGACCCGATGGCCGTCGAGGGCCCGGCGCAGCTGCTCGACACCCGAGAGGTTGGTGCGCCCGCCGACGCCGACCCACACGACGTGTCCGTGCTTGAGCACGTCCCCACCGTCGAGCGTCCCGGGCTCCTCGACCTCGACCGTGCGGTAGCCGTATGCCGTCACGGCCTCGCGCACGCCGACGCGTTCACCGCGACGCTCGGGCGCACCGGACCGGCACAGCACCGCGACGTCACCGTGCACGACGACCTGGTCCTCGATGAAGACGCCGTCGGGGCAGTCGTCGGCCGGTGGCGCCTCGACGACCGACCAGCCGCGCCGGCGGAGCACGTCGACGTACTCCTGCCACTGCCGGAGGGCCAGCTCGCCGTCGACCGACCCGGAGCGCTCGATGTGCGTCACGATCCCGTCCGCGAGTCGGGGTGAGGGACGGCGGACGAGGGCAAGGCGACGGTGCACGCGCTCACTCTAGGGGCGGCATACGGTGGAAGCGCCCGGCGTGGCTCGGCACCGGGCGGACACCCTCTCCTGGAAGCGACTTGACCCTCACGCCGCGTGAGGCGGCAGTCTCGATCCCATGACCGGAAGGACGCACGGAGATGACCACCTGGACGGTGGGGCAGGTCGCCGACCTCTTCGGCGTGACGGTGCGCACGCTGCACCACTACGACGAGATCGGCCTGCTCGTCCCGAGCGAGCGCTCGCGGGCGGGCTACCGGCTCTACACCGACGAGGACCTCACGCGGCTCCAGCAGGTCGTGGTCTACCGGCGGCTCGAGATGCCGCTCGACGAGATCGCGACCCTGCTCGAGGGCGGCGAGGACGCCGCCGACCACCTGCGCCGACAGCGCGGCACGGTCATGCAACGGCTCGACGAGCTCACCGAGCTCGTCGCGGCCATCGACCGAGCACTGGAGAGAGAGATGAACGAACAGCCCGCCACGACCGAGGACCTCAAGGAGCTCTTCGGCGACGGCTTCGAGGACGAGTACCAGCAGGAGGCGCAGGAGCGCTGGGGCGAGACCGACGCGTGGAAGCAGTCGCGGTCGCGGACCGAGCGCTACACGAAGGCCGACTGGGCCGAGGTCAAGGCCGAGGCGGACGCGGTCAACGCGGCGTTCGTCGCGGCGCTGTCCTCGGGTGAGCCCGCGACGAGCGAGCGCGGCCATGGACGCGGCCGAGCAGCACCGGCTGCACATCCACGACCGCTTCTACGACCTCGACCACACCTTCCACCGGGGCCTCGCCGACATGTACGTCGCCGACCCGCGCTTCACGAAGACGTACGAGGACATCGCACCCGGCCTCGCGGCATACGTCCGCGACGCGATCCACGCCAACGCCGACCGGCACGCGGCGCGGCGAGCTGAGCACGGCGCCGCGCCTGCCCGACAGGTGAACGCGGCGGGGGAGGGCCGACCTCCCTCGCCGTAACCTTGGCGCCATGCGAGTTGGAGTCTTCGGTGCAACGGGTCAGGTCGGCGGGGTCATGCGCGCCCTTCTCGAGGAGCGCGACTTCCCGGTGACGCAGGTGCGGTTCTTCGCGTCCGCGCGCTCGGCCGGCACGACGCCTGCCGTTCAAGGGCGAGGACGTCGTCGTCGAGGACTCGGCGACGGCCGACTTCTCCGGCATCGACATCGCCCTCTTCTCCAACGGCGGCGCGGCGAGCAAGGTGCTCGCGCCCAGGGTCGCCGCGGCCGGCGCGACCGTCATCGACAACTCGAGCGCGTGGCGCAAGGACCCCGAGGTCCCGCTCGTCGTCTCCGAGGTCAACGCCGCCGACCTCGACGACATCCCCAAGGGCATCGTCGCCAACCCCAACTGCACGACGATGGCCGCGATGCCGGTGCTCAAGCCGCTCCACGACAGGGCCGGTCTCGTGCGCCTCCACGTCAGCAGCTACCAGGCCGTCAGCGGCTCCGGCGGCGCGGGCGTCCAGGAGCTCGACCGCCAGCTCAAGGGGGCGTATGCCGCGGGCGACCCCACCGGGCTCGCGCTCGACGGGCGCGCGGTGGCCGTCCCCGAGGCCGCAGCTGTATGCCGTGCCCGGTCGGCTTCAACGTCGTGCCCCTCGCGGGGTCGGTCGTCGACGACGGCTCGCTCGAGACCGACGAGGAGCAGAAGCTGCGCAACGAGTCGCGCAAGATCCTGCACGCCCCCGACCTGCGCGTCTCGGGCACGTGCGTGCGCGTGCCCGTCTTCACCGGCCACAGCCTCGCGATCCACGCCGAGTTCGCCGAGGACATCTCGCCGGAGGAGGCGCTCGACCTGCTCAAGAACGCGCCCGGCGTCATCGTCACCGACGTGCCCAACCCGCTCGAGGCGGCCGGCCGCGACGAGGTCTTCGTCGGCCGCGTGCGCGCCGACCAGGCGGCTCCCGAGGGCAAGGGCCTCGTGCTCTTCGTCGTCGGCGACAACCTGCGCAAGGGTGCGGCCCTCAACGCCGTCCAGATCGCCGAGGAGCTCCTCGCCCGCCGCTGAGCCGTCGCTGAGCCGTCCCTGAGCCGTCCCTGAGGTATGGCGAGGTGTGGGGACGCGAGTGACGGTGGGGTCGCATAGGGTCGGAGCGTGACGGAGATCCTCGCGGCCGCGACCCACCGAGTCGACACTGCCCCCGGGCTCTTCGTCTGCTTCGAGGGTGGCGACGGGGCCGGCAAGTCGACCCAGGCGCGGCTGCTCGCCGAGGTGCTCGAGCAGCGCGGACGCGAGGTCGTCGTGACCCGCCAGCCGGGCGGCACCCCGCTCGGCGGGCAGATCCGCGAGCTGGTCCTCCACGGCGACCACGTCGCGGCCCGCGCCGAGGCGCTGCTCTTCGCCGCCGACAAGGCCCACCACGTCGACCAGCTCATCAAGCCGGCGCTCGCGCGCGGCAGCGTCGTCATCACCGACCGCTACGTCGACAGCTCCATCACCTACCAGGGCGCCGGCCGCGAGCTCGGGCGCGACGAGATCACCGCGCTGCAGCACTGGGCCGTCGGCGGTCTGCTGCCCGACCTCACCATCGTGCTCGACGTCACGCCGGAGGTGGGGCGCGAGCGCCGCGGCGACGTCCACGACCGACTCGAGTCCGAGGCCGACGCCTTCCACGGCGCGGTCCGCCGCGGCTACCTCGAGCTGGCCGCAGCCGACCCGGAGCGCTACCTCGTCCTCGACGCGAGCCAGCCGGTCGAGCGTCTGCAGGCCGCCGTCCTCGACGGCGTCGACCGCGTCCTTGCGCGTCGATGAGCGCGTCGATGAGCGCGTCGATGAGCGTCTGGGACGACCTCGTCGGTCAGGAGCCCACCATCGAGACGCTGTCACGTGCCGTGAGCGACGAGTCGGCGATGACGCACGCGTGGCTCTTCACCGGTCCACCCGGCTCGGGGCGCTCGACGGCGGCCCGCGCGTTCGCGGCCGCCCTCCAGTGCCCCGAGGGCGGGTGCGGCCGCTGCCGCGAGTGCCGCACCGCCCTCGACGGCAGCCACGCCGACGTCAAGGTCGTGGCCACCGAGGGCCTGTCGATCAAGGTCGCCGAGGCCCGCGCGCTCGTCCAGGAAGCCGCGCTCCGACCGTCCGTCGGTCGCTGGCGGATCATCATCATCGAGGACGCCGACCGTCTCACCGCCTACACCGACGCCCCCGCCGACGCGTTGCTCAAGGCGTTGGAGGAGCCGACGCCCCGCACCGTCTGGATGCTCTGCGCGCCGAGCCTCGAGGACGTCATCGTCACGATCCGCTCGCGCTCACGCCACGTGCGCCTGCGCACGCCCCCGGTCGAGGCCGTCGCCGAGCTGCTCCAGCGCCGCGACGGTGTCGATCCCGCCATGGCCCTGTATGCCGCCCGCGCCGCCCAGTCGCACGTCGGCCTCGCGCGCCGGCTGGCCCGCGACGAGCAGGCCCGCATCCGCCGCCGCGACGTCATCGCCATGGCGACGAAGATCCTCGGCGTCGGCGATGCCATCGGCGCGGCCGCCGACCTCGCGCAGATCGCCGACGAGGAGTCGACCGCCTCCAGCGCCGAGCGCGACGCCGCCGAGCGGGCCCGTCTCATGGAGACCCTGGGCGCCGACCCGACCGCCCGCACCCAGCCACCCCACATCCGCTCGCAGGTCGCAGCGCTCGAGCGCGAGCAGAAGACCCGCGCCACCCGCGCGGCGCGCGACGTGGTCGACCGGGCCCTGGTCGACCTCACCTCGGTCTACCGTGACGCGCTCGTGCTGCGCCTGC
This sequence comes from uncultured Actinomycetota bacterium, assembly GCA_963849965.1. Lineage (GTDB taxonomy): Bacteria > Actinomycetota > Actinomycetes > Actinomycetales > Dermatophilaceae > Terrabacter. Next base: position 163,461 of record CAWKJV010000022.1, read on the forward strand.
GCTCGGACGTCGACCTCGTCAACCCCGACGCCGTCGACAAGGTGCGAGCGCTCGCCGGCGTGTTCGGTCCCGAGCAGCTGCTCGGCGCGATGGACGCCATCAACGAGGCGCGGGACCGCATCAACGCCAACGTGCCGCCGCTGCTCGCCCTCGAGGCCATGGCCCTGCAGCTGCGCGTGCCGCGCGACCTCGGGGTGTGACGCGCAAGGCAGGCGGGAAACGTCCCCCCGGCCACACGGCATACGGGGTCCTGCGGTCACGAGGCGAGCGGGAAGCGGCCGCGGACAGGTCGACCGGTTACGGTTTCGGGCATGACGACACGCCCTGCCGCGATCTCCCGCGCCCTCACCGCCGCCGCGGCGGCCCTGGCGCTGGTGCTGGCTGCAGCCGGCTGTTCGACGACCGACGCGCCCGTCGCGCCGTCGACGAAGTCGGGCATCCCCGCCGCCACGGCGCCGCCCACCCAGGCGCTCGCCCCGTACTACGCGCAGAAGCTCGACTGGAAGAAGTGCGGCAACCTCGAGTGCGCCGACCTCCGGGTCCCGCTCGACCATGCCGCGCCCGACCCCTCCAAGGACCTCACGATCAAGGTGGCGCGGGTCAAGGCCCGTGACCAGGACAAGCGTCTGGGCTCGCTCCTCGTCAACCCGGGAGGCCCCGGCGCGTCCGGCATCGACTACGTCCGCGGTGGGGCCGACACGATCGGTGGCCCGGATGTCCGCCGCTACTTCGACCTCGTCGGTTTCGACCCGCGCGGTGTGGGGCGCTCCGACCCGATCGACTGCCTCAGCGACAAGGCGCTCGACCAGTTCCTCGCGGCCGACCCGACGCCGGACGACGCGGGTGAGGAGCAGGCGCTGCTGACGCAGGCCAAGGCGATGGCCGACGGCTGCCAGGCCGACAACCCCGATCTCGTCAAGCATCTCTCGACGGCCGACGCCGCGCGTGACATGGACATCCTGCGGGCCGCCGTCGGCGACACGCAGCTGAACTACCTCGGCAAGTCCTACGGCACGTTCCTCGGCTCCACCTACGCCGGGCTCTTCCCGCAGCGCGTCGGTCGGGTCGTCCTCGACGGCGTCGTCCCTCCCGACCTGACCAGTGCCGAGCTCGGCGAGGGACAGGCCCGCGGCTTCCAGATCGCGACGAAGGCCTACATCGACAACTGCGTCGTCGAGGACTGCCCCCTCGGCACCACCCCCGAGGCCGCCCTCGAGGGCCTCGACGACTTCTTCCGGCAGGTCGACCGCCAGCCGCTGCCCACCGGCGACCCGAGCGCGCCCCTGCTCACCGAGGGCTGGGCCCGCCTCGGCGTCGCCGTCGCGCTCTACGACCAGGGTGCGTGGGGCGTGCTCACCGACGCGCTGAGGGAGGCGAAGTCCGGCAACGGCCAGAGCCTGATGCAGCTCGCCGACGCGTACGCCCAGCGACGCCCGGGGGGTGGCTACGACGGCAACCTCATGGAGTCGATCTTCGCCGTCAACTGCCTCGACCGGCCCGACAGCCCCAACCTGTCCGCGTACGAGACGTATGCCAAGGACTTCTCCGTCAAGGCGCCGACGTGGGGCGCGAACCTTGCGTGGGGAGCGCTGCCGTGCGGCGTGTGGCCGGTGAAGTCCACCGACGGCCCGCACAAGATCAGCGCCGCCGGGAGCGATCCCATCGTCGTCGTCGGCACGACGCGCGACCCCGCGACGATCTACGAGTGGTCCAAGCGACTGCGCGACCAGCTCGACAACGCCGTGCTCGTGTCCTTCGACGGCGACGGTCACACCGCCTACGGTCGGAGCAACACCTGCGTCGACAGCGCCATCGACGCCTACTACGTGCAGGGGCGCGTGCCCAAGGACGGACTCAAGTGCTGAACGAGGACCCGCGGCCCGACGACCTCCCGGACGGGCCGACGGGGTATGCCGCCCTGCCGCCCGACTACCCGCCGCCCTCCCCGAGCGCAGGAGGGTCCGGCGGGGGGATGCGTGGCCGTTCGTGGCAGCGAGCGGCGCTCGCTGCCGTCGCCGTGATGGCCGTCGTCGCAGCCGTCGTCCTCGCCGTCTGGCGCATCGGCAGCCCGACTCCCGCCGCCCAGCCGCGCGTACCCGTGACCTCGTCCGGCCCCGTGACCCCGAGCCCGTCGAGCATGACGCCCTCCCCGAGCAGCCCTGCGGGACAGGGCTATCCGGCCGCGCTCGCCGACTTCTACACCCAGAAGCTCGACTGGTCGCCGTGCGCCGACAACGCCAAGCACCGGTGCGCCACCATGGTGGTGCCGGTCGACTACGCCAAGCCGAAGGGCGACCGCTTCACCCTCGCGCTGCGCAAGGCGCCTGCCACCGATCCCAGCAAGCGCATCGGCTCCCTCGTCATCAACCCCGGCGGTCCCGGAGGCTCCGGTGTCGAGTACGCCCAGTACGCGTCGTTCGTCTTCTCGCCCGCGGTGCGGGCGGCATACGACGTCGTCGGGTTCGACCCCCGAGGCATCGGCGCGTCGAGCCCGGTGCGGTGCCTGAGCAACTCCGACATGGACCTGCTCTTCAGCGCGGACCCGACGCCCGACTCGCCGGCCGAGCGCTCGACGCTGCTCGCGGACGTCGACGGCGTGACCAAGCGGTGCGCTGCGCGTGGCGGGGCTCGGGCGATGCACATGAGCACCACCGAGGTCGCGCGCGACATGGATGTCATGCGGGTGCTCCTCGGCGACGCCAAGCTGAACTTCTTCGGTGGCTCCTACGGAACGTTCCTCGGGGCCATCTACGCCGACACGTTCCCGCAGAAGGTCGGCCGGATGGTGCTCGACTCTGCCATGTCGCCGAACCAGACCGACCAGCAGGAGATGACCTACGACATCCAGGGCTTCGAGTCCTCGATCGACGCCTTCATCGGCTGGTGCGTCGCGCGGAGCGACTGCGCCCTGGGCAGTGACAAGAGCAGCGCGCGGCAGAAGATCGTCGACCTGCTCGACCAGGTCGAGAGGCACGGCCTGACGACGAGCAAGCCCGGCCTGACGACGATCGGGGAGGGCTGGGTCGGCTTCTCGATCTTCATGTGCCTCTACTCCGACACGTCGTGGCCGACGCTCAACAAGGGCCTGGCCCAGGCGTTCACCGGCAAGGGCGACATCCTCCTCGCCAAGGGCATGTCGGTCGTCGAGCGGAACATCATCGGCGACTACGCACCGAGCAGCTACCTGCAGGCGATGATCCCCGTCCGGTGCGCGGACTGGCCCCGATACACGTCCGACCCCGCTCTCGAGGCGGAGCAGAAGTCGGCCAAGGCCGCCCACCCGCTGTGGGCCCGGATGACCGGCGAGCTCTACGACAACTGCCGCACCTGGCCGGACGCCGGACGCACCCCCAAGGGCAGGACCCTGGCGCAGGGCGCCGGCCCGATCCTCGTCATCGGCAACGAGCGCGACCCGGCGACGCCCATCGGCGGCACCAAGCAGCTGGCCAAGGACCTCGCATCGGGCATTCTTCTCACTTCCGACCATGACGGACACGGGACCTACTACGCTGGCAACTCGTGCGTGGACTCCGCCGTGGACGGCTACCTGCTCAGGGGAACGGCGCCGGCCGACGACATGACCTGCTGAGCCGACTGCTCGCCCCTCTCGTCTCCCTCGCGATCCTCGCGACCCTCTTCCTGCTCGCCACCGGGCCCTCTCACGCGCCCGGTGCCGCCTCGTCCGGCGGCACGAGCAGTCCTCCCGCGGCGTCCGCCGCCCCGTCCGGAGGCTCCCACCGCGACCGGCCGGGCACGACGCCGATCAGCTTCACCGGCCCGGTGGACCCCGAACCGACCGCGCTCCGCGCCTACTACGGCAAGCGAGTTGCGTGGGCGACGTGCAGCGACGACGCGGCCTTCGACTGTGGGACCGTCGAGGTTCCGGTCGACTACGGGCAGCCCAGTGGCGCGAGGACGACGATCGCGCTGCGACGGCTGCCGGCCTCCGGGCCGAGACCCCGCATCGGGTCGCTGTTCATCAACCCCGGAGGTCCGGGCGGCTCGGGCATCGACTTCGCCAGGGACGCGCCGTCCTTCTTCGACGACGCCGTGCGCGCACGCTACGACATCGTCGGCTTCGACCCGCGGGGGATGGGGGAGTCCGATCCCGTCCGTTGCTTCACCGGCGCCGACCTCGACGCGATGTATGCCGCCGACCCCACCCCGGACACCGCCGCCGAACGGGCCGCCGCGCAGCGGGCCCCCGCAGCGCGCAACCGGCGCTGCCTCGCCAGGGGCGGCGCCCTCGCGGCCCGGATGGGCACGGAGTTCGTGGCCCGCGACCTCGACGTCCTGCGCTCAGCCGTGGGCGACGAGCGGCTCAACTACTACGGCGTCAGCTACGGCACCATGATCGGCGCCGTCTACGCCGACTTCTTCACCAGCAGGGTGGGGCTCATGGTCCTCGACTCCGCCGTCCTGCCCGACGCGCTGGCGGAGGAGACGCCCAGCCAGCAGGACGTCGATGCCAGTGCGCGGGGCTCGGCGGACGACTTCGACAACGTCTTCAACGACTTCGTGACCGACTGCGGCTCGAGCATCGCGTGCCCGCTGGGCGCGGACACCCCCGCGGTGTCCCGCACGCTCGTCGCGTTCCTCGACCGCCTCGACAGGCAGCCGCTCGAGACGGGTGAGGCCAGCCTGCCCCGGCTGACCGAGGGCTGGGCGAGCACCGCGATCGGGCTGGGGCTGGACAGTCGGGAGACATGGCCGGACCTCGTGGACGCCCTGGACGCGGCCGTCCACCAGGGCGACGGCGCGCGAGCTGGCCTCGTTCGCGATGAGCATGGTCGAGCGCAACGAGGACGGGACCTACGCCCCCGCCTCCTTCACGCGTTCGCACCTGCTCGTCACCTGCTCCGACTGGCCGCCGTCGCCGTGGGACTCGGCGGTGCCCAGTTCCGACGTCCTGACGAACCATCCCCTCTGGGCGCGCATCCTGCCGCCGTCGACCGACCCGTGCGACGGGTGGACCGGCGTGCGCCGCCAGACGCTGCTCGTGGGAGCCGACGTGTCGACTCCGGTGCTCGTCATCGGCAACGACGGGGACCGGACGACGCCCATCGAGGACACCGAGGCCCTGTCCGGGGAGATCGTCCGGTCCCGGTTCGTCACCGTCTCGGCGGAGGGTCACGGCGCGTACGGCAACGGCAACGACTGCGCGAACGCCGTGGTCGACGGCTACCTGGCCCGGTTCGAGGCGCCTCAGGACGACTTCCGCTGCGGGTCCTGACCCACCAGTCACCTCTCAGTGACCCGTCAGGACCCATGAGCGACCCAACAGCAACCGGCGGTCGCTGCCCTCCTGTCATGGACGGACCCGAGGTCAGTCGCCCGTGGAGACCTGCACGACGATCTTGCCGGCCGTGTGACCCTCCGCGCTGAGCCGGAAGGCGTCCGCGAGCTGCTCGAGCGGGAAGGTCCGCGCGACCGGCACCGACAGCGCACCGTCCTCGACGAGCCAGGTCAGGTGGGTGAGGGCGTCGCCGTCGGGGCGCACCCAGACGTAGTGCCCACCGGCCTCGGCAACCGAGCCGTCGGCGATGGACCCGTGCCGTCCGCCCTCGGCGAGGACGGCGGTCGTGACGTCGAGCACGTCCCCGACGAAGTCCGCGACGGCGTCCACACCCTCGGTCGCCAGTGCCCGGACGCGCTCGACGACCCCGTCGCCGTAGGCCACCGGCTCGGCACCGAGCTCACGGAGGCGGTCGTGGTTGCGCTCGGATGCCGTGCCGATGACCCTGGCCCCGAGCGACCGCGCGATCTGGACGGCTAGCGAACCGACGCCGCCGGCCGCTGCATGGATGAGCACCGTGTCGCCCTTGCTCACCTCGAGGCGGGTCAGCAGGCGCAGGGCGGTGAGTCCGGCGAGCGGCAGGCCGGCTGCCTCGTCCCACGACATGGAGGCGGGCTTGCGGGCCAGGGCCCGCACCGGAACCGTGACGAGCTCGGCGAACGTGCCTCCGTGGACGTAGTCCTTGCGTGCGTAGGCGAGCACCTCGTCCCCGGGAGAGAACTCCGGGGTGTCGAAGCCGACGGCCTCGACAACGCCCGCGACGTCCCAGCCCGGCACGACCGGGAAGCGCACGTCCATGACGGCATCGAGGCCGCCCGACATCAGCTTCCAGTCGACGGGGTTGACCGATGCCGAACGCACCCGCACGAGCACCTCGCCGGGCCCGACCTTGGGCCGCGGCTGCTCGGTCAGTGCGAGGTTCTCCGGCCCACCGTAGGTGTCGTAGGTCATGGCACGCATCGTCGGTGCGGTGGCCTCGTTCGTCTCGGTCATCGGTGGTCTCCTCGGGTTCGCGGGTGGTGTTCTGTCGCGGTCTCCTCGAGGTCAAGCCCGGGTGGACGGTGCCGCATTCCCACCGACGGCAGGCGGTCAGGCCGCGATTTTTCTCCGGCAGGGGTGGTGCGTATACTCAACCTCCGTGTCCGGTCGCCCTCGCGGTGACGGTCGCAACCAGCCGCTTTAGCTCAGTCGGCCAGAGCGATTCACTCGTAATGAATAGGTCGTCGGTTCGATTCCGACAAGCGGCTCCACGCAACACCACAGGTCAGGCCCCCATCTCGCCAGAGACGGGGGCCTTTCCCTTGCCCGCGACGGCCTCAGATGCCCCCGTGGTGCCCCCGACCTTCTGCGCCGCCTCCCACAGGTTGCGGTCGATCAGGTGGCCGTACAGGTCCATCGTCATCGCGGCGGAGGCGTGCCCCAGGATGCGCTGGACCACCTTCGGGTCGGCGCCCGCTCCGAGCCAGATGGACGCCGCCGTATGCCGCAGGTCGTGAGCCCGCAGGGTCGGACGGCCGATGGCCGCACAGGCCTCACGCCACCCGACCGAGCGCTTCCAGTTGGACTCCGAGAGGGGCCCGCCTCCGGGCGCGCTGAAGAGCCAGTCGGAGGGCGACTTGCCGGCGCTCCAGAGGTCGAGGATCGGCACGACTGCCGCCGGCAACGCGACGGTGCGCGAGCGGCGGCCCTTCAGCGTGTCGACGTAGAGGCCGCCCTTCGAGCTGCTGGCGAGAACGGTCCGTCGGGCGAACCGTGAACCGTGTCGACGAGGAAGAGGGGTGGTTGCCGGTGAGAGTGACCTTGGGAATCGATCTGGCCTGCCGCGCGCCGCACGTGGCGTCGCTGGCCGATGATCAGGGGCGGCTGGTGTGGACCGGGCGCACCTTCCAGTCCCGGGTGCGTGACCTGGAGGCCTTGTGGGCCGACCTGGGCTGTGACCCGGGGGAGCTGACGGTCGTGATGGAGCCGACCCGCATCGCGTGGGCGCCGGTCGCGGCCTGGTTCAAGAGCCGTGGCGTGAAGGTGGTGCTCGTCCCGACCACGCAGTCCGCGGACCTTCGCGCCTACTACTCCCAGCACACCAAGGACGACCGGCGTTCGACTCCGCCCTGCTGGCCCGGCTGCCGCTGCTGCACCCCGAGGGGCTGCGCCCCCACACCGGTGAGGGACCGGCGGACCCACTGCGTCGGGCGACCAAACAGCGCTTCTCGGTGGTGACGAGACGCGCGGCCGTGTTCGCGCGGATCGACGCCCTGCTCGAGCTGCTCGGGCCGGGCTGGTACGAAGAGCTCGGCACCGAGTACGGCAACGCGTCCCTGCACCTGCTGGCCCGGTACGGCGACCCCCGGGCTCTGCTCCGATTGGGGCGAGCACGTCTGGGACAGTTCCTGATTCGCTACTCCCACGGCCAGTGGCGCCACGACAAGGCCGAGCACCTGCTCGCGGTGGCCCGCGAGTCGATCGCGTTGTGGGACGGGGCCGGGATGGACTTCGCCCAGCTCGGCGCCGACCTGGCCCTCGAGGCCGAGCAAGCGCTCGTGTTCACGGCTCAGATCCGCGGCCGGATGAGCGGATCGCCGGACTGTACCGGCAGGCCGACCCGCTCCAGATCGCCCGCACCGCCCCGGGAGTCGGGCCAGTCCTGGCGGCCGCGATCACCGCCCGGCTCGGTGACCCTCACCGGTTCAGCAGCCTCCCGGCGATCCGCTCCTACTCCGGCCTGGTCCCCAAGGTCACCCAGTCCGGGCAGACCGGCCAGAGCGAGCACCGTGGCGGCATCACCAAAGCCGGCGACACGCTGCTGCGGCAGTCCCTGTGGATGGCCGCGGACATGGCCCGCCGGGCCGACCCACAACTGGCCGCGACCTACGTGCGGCCGATGAACGCCGGGCGCCACCACGACACCGCGATCTGTCACGTCGCGACCACCCTGCTCACCCGGATCGCCGCCTGCCTCAGGGCCGGGCAGCTGGGCAGCCCTACGTCATCCGCGACGTCGACGGCACCGCGATCACCGAAGCCGACGGGCGACGCATCGTCAGAGGAACACCACCAGGTCGACCCAGCCGTCCGCGCCAAGAAACGCCAGCCGCCGCAACCCGCAACGCCTCAAGCACAGGACGAGCCGGGTGCCACAGAAGTCGCTGAGCGCTTCGACATCCCGGCCCGTCGCCACCCAGCCTACGAGCCGACCAGCAGCTTGACTTCCCTTAGGAACTCAAATGCCCCTGTTAGTTCGTCGACCCGCCTCGGTCGCCAGCTCGGCGCCCGAGTGACGTGGTGGCGCCGGCGTTTGTGCATTCACAGGACCGTGCGACTCTCAAGAGGTCTGAGCGGTCCAATCGCAGTGCCGACTCCGTCATCCGAACATCGGACGAGAGTCATGGCGCACTACCCCGCCCACACCTCCCTGTCATTCGTCGAACGCGACGCGGCAACGAGCGATCTGTTCGCCCGGCTCGCCTCGGCCGGCACCGGCAACGAGCGCGAGCGCATCGTCGAGCAGGTCGTGCATCTCTACCTCGACCTGTGCTCCTCGATCGCGGGCCGTTACGACGGCCGCGGCATCGAGCGGGAGGACCTGGTGCAGGTCGCCAGACTCGAGACCCTGGAGCGCGGGGCTCTCAACGCAGGCTCGTAGTCGAGTTCTAGAAACGAGGGTGTAGGTTCGGCGACATGGCTGAGTGGAGCTTCCTGACCAACCACGCTCAGGCACTGTTGTGCATCGCTCACGATCCGGGTGTCCGGCTCATCGACATCGCTGCCGCGCTGGGCGTGACGGAGCGGAGTGCCTACGCCATCGTCAACGACCTCGCCACCGCCGGCTACGTGGTCAAGGAGAAGGACGGTCGGCGCAACCGGTATCAAGTTCAAGGGCACCTGCCCTTGCCTGGGCCCGTCATCCGCTCGACAACGGTTGGCGAGGTGCTCGCGGTGCTGATCGGCGACAGCGGCGCGGTAGCTCCGGTGGCACGCCGCCGGTCACCGATCAAGGCATGACGCGGCGGGGCGTCAAGCAGGACAGTCGTCGCGAGCCACGGCAGAGCCGGTTGCTGGGTCGCTGGTCGGTGCCCGGCCTTGAGGCCGTTGCGACGCCCGGGCTGGATCGCTGGCATGCACCGACAGCGGCACGTGCTTGGCCCGGGCCGACGCGGCAACCAAAATGGTCACCAGACGCCCCACATCGCGGGGGCCGTGAAGGGAGCAGCCATGCCAGTCACCGTGACCACCTCCGACGGCGGCCAAGAGGTGCACGAAGACGGCGTGCACTTCCAGCTCCAGGAGGGCCATCTAGTCATCAACTACCACACCGGCCGCGGCTACCTCCCGCTGGCCATCTACATACCGGGCAGCTGGACGAAGGCTGTCGTGAACAAGACCGACGACCAACCCGGCTAGCCCACAGCCGCCGGACCTGGCACTGGGGATCATGGCCCCATGGCGTCAGGCGCGTTGAGAGGCTCACTATCGAGACGCTCCACCCGGTCGCGGCGGTCCAGTCCTGGGGAGGTCATGTCGTCGCCCCCCGGTGTCTGCTACGACATGACCTCCCCACGCGGGTGTTGACGTCACCGGGCGGCGAGCACTGGGACTACCCCTCGCCGCCCGCATCGGCGTCGTCATCCTCGTTGTGCTGTTCGTCCTCAAAGGCGCGCACGAGCTCCTGCGCCCGCTCGTCCCGGCCTGCGGTGTCGTCGTCGTCGAGATCGTTCATCGCTTGACCCAAGGCCCAGTCCGGCAGGTCCTGTGCGGGGTTGGGGCCGGATGTTGTCGACATGTTCTTCACTCTCCGCTGCACGCCGGCGGCTGTCCATTGTCACGAAGGCCTGAGCGTCCGTCCGTTCGGATCTCTGGACGGCGGGCCGGACACAGGGGCCCATGAGACGAGGTGGGACCCACGTCCCAGCATCCTCGCCGACTCGCAGCAGCGTGACGGCGCTTAGTTCGCACTCGTCGCCTACATCATCGAGCAGACCGGGTCCTGGTGCAGCAGTGGCTCTCAGCCCAACTGCTGACGAGAGTCGGCTGAAGGCGAAGGACCCGAAGGGCCGTCGCGGTTCAACCGCCGACTGCTTCTTCATGGGGTCATCCGCAGGTCCTTCGGGTCCTCCGCGGGCACCGCAGCGTCCGGGTGAGCGCCAGAGTGATGGACGACGACAGGGCCGGTGCGGCTTCACAGGTGCCCTGATGAGGTTGGCGTCGAGGCGAAGTCCTTGCCCGTCGGACGAACGCGATGGCCACCGCCGCCAAGACGGTGAAGATCGCGAGTTCGGGGGCGCCGATCGACCCGCCGCCGGCGGCGAGGACGAGACCGACGACGAGGAGCACCACCAGCCGGCCGCACCCATGACCGGCCACCAGGGCCACCCCGTGCAGGCCGACAACGTCGCCATCTGGGCCCCCAGAGTGGGGTTGGGACCAGACGACGACGCAGCCAACGCCACCGACCGTGCCACTCTGCTGAAGCCTTGGAGCGGCGGTACTGCTCACGTACCCGGCGGCTCGACCCCCAGACGGTCGTCGCACGGGCAAGCCCGGCCACGGCTTGCCGGCGCCCCCGCGACCGAGGGCGGTGCATGGCTGAGATTCCAAGGCTCTGCGGGGCCCGCACCCGCAACGGCGGCACCTGCCCCAACGCGCCCCTGCCCGGCACCAACCGGTGCCTTGACACCTGTGCCCACCAACCCACCGACACCTCAAGGAGCCGGCGTGACCCTGCAGCCGGGGCAGGGTGGCAAGCCCCGAGTCCAGTGATGGTGCATCCGGACGGCACGGGCCCCGACCGCCGACGGCGTAACCGCGGCTGTCCTCGATTGTCCCGTTCCGGGTCTGATGGAGGCTCTCATTCCACGGAAGGATGAGAGTCATGGCGGCACCGAGGAAGTACCCGGACGAGCTTCGGGAGCGCGCGATCAGGATGGCCGTCGATCTGCGGCGTAGTCCGGCCACCAAGCAAGGTGCACTGCAACGGGTCGGTGACCAGCTCGGGATCAACCCGGAGACGTTGCGCAACTGGGTCCAGCAGGCCGAGGTCGAGCCGATCTGCACCGTCTTGACAGAGGCAGGGACGCAGATCGCCCCGAGCACGTACTACGCGGCCAAGAAGCGGGCGCCGTCGGCGCGGTCCGTGAGCGAAGCGGTTACGCCGGCCGTCCCTCTCCTTGACGACGTACCCCGCGTCGGTCAGGTCGGTGACGATGCCGAAACTCAATTCTAGCGATCGCTTGCTAGTTACCTGTTGCGCGCGTAGCGTCGAGAACACCATTGCGGGGCACGCCCCCGTGGCCTGACGGAACGCTCGAGCGTGAGCTCGTCGGGCCACCCGGTCCGGCCGAACTTCAGGGGCGCCCCTTCAGCCACCGTCGCGACTGCGCGACAGAGAGGCCCAGTCATGGACACCAACGCACGCCCCTACCCCCTTCGCCTCACCGGTGAGCTCGCCCCGACGCTGAGCCGGGGCCTCTGGCTCGTCAAGTGGCTGCTCGCCATCCCGCACTACGTGATCTTGCTTTTCCTGTGGTTGGCGTTCGCGGTGGTGAGCGTGATCGCGTTCTTCGCGATCCTGTTCACCGGCCGCTACCCGGTGGGGTTGTTCACCTTCAATGTCGGCGTGCTGCGATGGTCCTGGCGCGTGGGCTTCTACTCCTACGGCGCCCTGGGCACCGACCGGTACCCGCCGTTCACGCTCAAGGACGTCCCCGACTACCCGGCACGGCTCGAGGTCGACTACCCGGCGTCGCTCTCGCGTGGGCTCGTGCTCGTGAAGTGGTGGCTGCTCGCGCTGCCCCAGTACCTGATCATCGGGGTCTTCACCGGTGCCGCGTTCGGCGGCTACAACCAGGTCAACCACGGCGACGCCTGGCTGTACGGCTCCGGCCTGATCGGTCTGCTCGTCCTCATCGCCGGGATCGCCCTGCTGTTCGCCGACCGCTACCCACGCGGCCTGTACGACCTCGTGCTGGGGATGAACCGCTGGGTCTTCCGCGTCGCCGCCTACACCGGCCTGATGACCGACGCCTACCCGCCGTTCCGGCTCGACGTCGGCGGCACCGAACCCCCCGCCGCTCCGGCGCCCGACAAGACCCCGCTGACGCCAGCGCCAGCCGTCTTGTGACCGCAGTGCCCGGCGAGCGAACCACGCCAGGCATCACACCGACGACCCGAACCCCAAGGAGCACGTCATGACCTCAGCCACGCACAGCCCAGCCACGACCATCGCGCCGGGACCCGCAACGCCGCATCGACGGATGGACCCGATGCGGAGGATCTCGCTGACCGCAGGGGTGCTGTACTTGATCACGTTCGTGTCGATCCCCACGCTCGCGCTCTACAAACCGGTCAAGGACAACGTCGGCGCCTTCATCCTGGGCGCGGGCAGCGACACCGGCGTGCTGTGGGGCGCCCTCTCCGAGGTCATCGTCGGCCTGGCCGGCACCGGCACCGCCGTGGTGCTCTACCCGGTGGCCAAACGGGTCAGCCAGACCGCCGCCCTCGGCTTTGTCACCGCACGGGTCGTGGAGACCAGCCTCATCTTCGTCGGGGTCGTCAGCATGCTGACGATCCTCACCCTGCGCACCGACGTCGCCGGCACCGCCGGCGCGAACCCCGCATTCCTCGTCACCATGGGGCACAGCCTGCTCGCCAACTACACCTGGACGTTCCTGCTCTCCGGGAGCCTCATGCCCGTCTTCTGCGACCTGCTCATCGGCTACGTGCTCTACAGGTCCGCGCTGGTCCCTCGCTTCCTGCCCATCATCGCCTTCATCGGCGCCCCGCTACTGCTCATCTCCGACATCGCGATCTTCTTCGGCACCTACTCCAACGTCTCGCCGATCGCCCTCCTTGCGGCTCTGCCCGTCGCCGTATTTGAGCTCACCCTCGGCATCTGGCTCGTCACCAAGGGGTTCAAGCCGAGCAAGTATGGGACCGCCATAGCTGCCGACCTCCTCGTCAGTAGCAGCTGATGAGCCCCGGGCGCGGCGCCCGCACTGACCTGCCCGGCACCTCGGCGACTCCGACTGAACGCACCGACCTCGGCAGCGAACCGGCAGCATCGACGGGCGACCTTGTGCGCCGTCTCGATCCCGCAGCAGTACCGGGCCGGCCCAGGATGCCTGGTCAGGGCCAGCGCCCAGCCGGCACCATGGACGCAGTCGTCCAGGACGGCTACGGCAGCTCCGACATCTTGCGCCTGACGCAGGTTCCACGACCTGAGATCGGCCCCCACGAGGTGCTGCTGGCCGTGCGGGCCGCCGGGCTGGACCGCGGGACGTGGCATCTCATGGAGGGCAAGCCACGACTGCTTCGCCTCGCCTTCGGGCTGCGGACGCCCAAGCAGCCGGTCATCGGCCGCGACGTCGCCGGAACCGTCGTCGAGGTGGGCTCGCAGGTGACTGCCTTCTGCATCGGCGACGAGGTCTTCGGGGTCGCCCCGGGATCGGTCGCCGACTACGCGGCAGCCCGCGCCGACAAGCTCGCTCGCCGCCCGGTGAACGTGACCTGGGAGCAAGCCGCCGTCGTGCCCGTCTCCGGTGGCACCGCGCTACAGGCAGTCCTCGACGCTGGGGGCGTCACCGAAGGACAGCAGGTGCTCGTCATCGGCGCCTCCGGCGGAGTCGGGTCGTATGCCGTCCAGCTCGCCAAGTCCGTCGGCGCCGAGGTCACCGGGCTGGCCAGCGCCGCCAAGCACGATCTGGTCCGCGCCCTGGGAGCCGACCACGTCCTCGACTACGAGCGGGACGACTTCGCCGACGGTTCCCGGCACTACGACGTCATCATCGACATCGCGGGGCTGTCCGACCTCACCCGGCTACGCCGGGCGCTCAAGCCGACTGGCACGCTGGTCCTCGTCGGCGGCGAGGGAGGCGGCGACTGGACGGGCGGTACGATCGGCCGGCAGCTGCGAGCTCGACTCCGCTCGCTGTTCGGTCGGCAGCGCCTCACCAGCGTGCTTGCCAAGGAGCGGGGCTCGGACTACGAGCGGCTCGCCGTCCTCCTCGAGGCTGGAGAACTGGTCCCGAGCGTCGATCGGGCCTACCCGATCGCCGAGACCGCTGAGGCGATGCGGCGTCTGGAGTCCGGCGCCGTCCGAGGCAAGGTCGCCATCACGCTCGGGGTGGTCGGATGATCACCGTCGAGTCGGTCACGAAGAGCTACGGCAAGTTCGTCGCGGTCGACGGCGTCTCCTTCGCCGCCTCGCCGGGCCGCGTCACCGGATTCCTCGGTCCCAACGGCGCGGGCAAGTCGACGACGATGCGCGTCATCGTCGGCTTGACTCCGGCGACCTGCGGCACCGCCCACGTGTGCGGTCGCCACTTCTCCGAGCTGCCGAACCCCGGCCTGCAGGTCGGCGTCCTGCTCGACGCCTCGGCCCAGCACGTGGGGTCGCACCGAGCGCGAGATGCTCACACTGAGCCAGCGCATCATGGGTCAGCCGGTTCGGCGCGTCGACGAGGTGCTCGACCTCGTCAGCCTGACCCCCGACGAAGCCGGACGCCGGATCCGTGACTACTCCCTCGGGATGCGCCAGCGCCTCGGGATCGCGGCAGCGCTGCTCGGCGAGCCCTGAGGTGCTGATCCTCGACGAGCCGACCAACGGCCTCGACCCGGCCGGCATCCGGTGGATGCGTGACCTGCTGCGCGACTACGCCAACGGGGGCGCCACCGTGCTGCTGTCCTCACACCTGCTCCACGAGATCGAGGTCATCGCCGATGACCTCGTCGTCATCGGCAACGGCCGGATCGTCGCGCAGGGCACCAAGCTCGAGCTGCTCGCCTCGGCGGGGACCTGGTCCGGACCCCGCAGGTCGCCCTGCTCAGCGCAGCGCTCACGATCGCCGGCATCGGCCACACCGAGCACGACAGCTCGGACGCGCACGGCACCCTACGGGTCGACGCCGACGCTGCCGTCGTCGGCCAGCTCGCCCCGAAGGCCGGCGCGCCACTGGTGGAACTGCGCCCGGCCGAAGGCGCCGGCCTGGAGGGGATGTTCCTCGAGCTCACCGCCGACACCCAGCGCGAGCGCGATACGGACCCAGCCGCGATAGCACCGAGCGTAGGAGCAGTCGCATGATCGCGTTCGGCCGCCGCTCGGTCGCGCTCGGTGGCCTCGCGATCCGCTTCCTCGGCGGCTGCGTCCCGCGCGGTCGGCCCTCTGCTCCGTTCTCCGCCTCGGTCACACCTGTCAGCAGCGCTCGCGACGCCCATCGCTCCATGATGACTCCGGCCAACGGGGGGTCGGCCCCGCCTTCGGGGTGAGTGCGCGACGTGGCGCGGCCTCCCCGCGCGGCGGGCCGCCGGGGCCGACCTTGACAACGGAAGCCGCGGTCCGCGGGTCAGTGTGCCCCGCCACTTCGCTGCTGCCCCTGAGCCTGGGCCGGCAAAGTCATCCACAGTCGGATCGCGGTGCCCGACGGGCCTGTCTTGACCTGGACGAGGTCGCACAGCAGGTTCACCATGAGAAGGCCCCTCCCGGACTCTGCCTCGGGCGGGGGTGGCACCCGCCCCGCGAGCAGGTCCTGAATGTGGCCACCGTCGCGCATCTCGTACACCAGGGAGTCGCCGTTCTGCCACCACAGCAGTGACCCGCCGTGCCCGGTGTGCGCCACGCTGTTGCCGCCGACTTCGCTTACCGCGATGATCAGGTCGGTGAGGCGGTCCTCGGTCAATCCGGCGCGTCTGCCCCATTCCGTGGCGGCGTGCCGCGCCTGCGAGACCAAGGCGTAGTCGAGTCGTCGAGCACGCGCGGGCGTCGGCGGTTGCAGCGCGGCGATCGAGTCCACCACCGCGTGCGGTTCCGTATACGCGGTGCTCACGCGGCGCGCTCCGTGTTGCCACAGCGTCGGGTGGGTGCGCTCGGCGTCGGCGACAGCGTGTTCTGTGAGGTCGGTGAGGTTGTACGGGCACAGGATGCTGACCTGCTGCCCGGCGAAGGCCAGGTTGGTCAGCGCCTCATGTTCCACGCACGCGGCGTATTCGGGGGCGGACCGTGTCGCCCAGGTCGACTCCGCGATGATCACCACCCGGCGGTCGAGGTGGCCAACGACGAAGTCGTGCATGACGCCGGGAATGATGCGTCCGGGGTTGCGGCCGTGGTCGGCCATGTCGCCGAACCGAACCCGTTCGGCATCAGTTCCGAGGGCGTCTCGGATCAAGTCGCCGCGGGCGCCGGGCAGTTCCACCAGGACCGGCTGGTCAGCCGCAAGCGCGGCGCGGACCTGACCGACGACCCCGGAGACGAACTCGGCGTCGCCGCGGTAGAGCATCGCTTCGTGCACCAGCCCGGCGTGGACGCCGTCAGCGTCACTCACGCTCTCCCCGCTCTTGTTGCTTCTCGGAGATGAAGAGCCGTGCTCCACCGTCGCCTCCCCACAGCACCTCGAAGATGCGGCGCAGGGACGGCGGCGGACGATGGACGATCAACCGCCCGCCCTCGCCGAACAGTCGGTTGGCACAGTGCACCACGGCGGTCACCGAGTGGGTGTCCATGAACGGCACCCCACTCAGGTCCAACACGGTCTCGCCGTCGCTGCCGAAGGTTCGCGCTAGGGCGGCCTTGAACTGCTCACGAGTGTCCAGGTCGATCTCGCCGACAATCACCACGCGAACCGGATCGCCGAGGAACGAGATCGTTAGCGCATCCGTCGGCACGCTTGTGACCTCCCCACGGACGCTCGACGACGTCGCCACAGGCCGTTCCGCGGCCGCCCCATCATGGGGAACGGCCAGGTCGCGGCCCCTACCGCATTCCACGTTAACGCGGGGTGCAAGCATGTGCCACACCTCGGTCCAATACCCGGTCGCGAACACCGTCCGGACCAGGGCCGCCACCCAAAGACGACGAGCGATCGGCCCAACGCTCGCACCAGCGTCACGACCGACTGTCGCGGATCCTTCGCGAACGTAGCCCGCCCCCACGGTGCCGGGCGGCGCACTCAGAAACATGACCGATACGCGCACACCCGTCGCGAGCGGGCTGGGCCAACCATGGGCCGGGCAACGTCCCTCGCTTCCTCGCCGTATGCGAGATGCCCTGCACGACCGCGGCTCCCGCGCCGCTGGCCGAGTGAGCGCAGGACGACGCCGCGCTGATCCACTTCCGGTGTCGCGAACGACATGGTGGGCCAACAATGAATGCTTGCTCATGCCGCAGATCGAGCGGCTATCCGTAGTGGTACCGGCAGGCAGCGATGCGGTCTTCATCGCTGGTGATCTTGTAGACGAGGCGATGCTCGTCGGTGATTCGTCGGGACCAGTAGCCGGCGAAGTCGTGCTTTAGCGCCTCGGGCTTGCCGATGCCTTCGTTGCCGTTGCGTTGGATGTCGACCAGCAGGGCGTTGATGCGCTTGAGCACTTTGCGGTCCTGCGTCTGCCACCACAGGTAGTCGTCCCAGGCATTTTCGTCCCAGACGAGCAGCACGTCACTCGGTCTCGATGAGATCGTGGGTCTGGCCTCGGTTGGCCTCGAGACGCTCCATCGCGTCGAGCAGGCGTCGGGCGTTGGCAGGCGAGCGCATCAGGTAGGCGGTCTCCCGCAATGACTCGTAGTCGTCGAGGGAGACGATGACAACCGGCTCGTGCCCGGCGCGGGTGATGACGACCTCTTCGCGGTCGTTGGCGACGGCGTCGAGCACCTCGGCGTAGTGGGCGCGGGACTCTGTGTAGCTCATCGTCTTCATGGCCGCCTCCTGTACAGAAAACTGTACGTCCCGGCGGAGTTCGAGGCAAGCCGCGTGCGCACGCCCATTTACTCAGTTGCCGCTGACGTCGTGTCAGGTGTCGCACATCAGGTGGCGCGTCGCCGTCGCCCATCAGCCGGGACAGGACGCCTACCCGAGGTCGTGTCTTGACTCACCAGATGCTTGACGGAGTTGTGTCACCTGATGCTTGACACTCCGGCTAGGAAACTGAGGTAGCGGTCCGTGGCCGCTGTCCCTTGATGCTACGCACGGGCTTGGTGCTGGTCCGACGGAAGACGCGGGTCTCACCGTCGGCCTCGACCGTCACGGTGGTCTCGGCGACGTGGATGGTCACGGTCTGGTGCGCGTAGGCCCGGGCCGATGGCGAGCTTCTGCCCAAGATAGTCACGGATCAACGGCTCCACCGCGTCGACCACCGACCCGGACGGGGCCCGGGAGTAGGACGGCGGCCCGACGCGGACAGTGCCTTCTTCACGGTGTTCTTCGAGCAGTCCATGGTCCGCGCGATCACCTTGATCGGCATCCCCTCGGCCTTGTGCAGTCGACGGATCTCAGCCCAGTCCTCCACAGACAACACCCGCTTCCTCCCGCCCTCGCAGTTGAGGACAGGATCCGGCAGGGGTCAGTTTTCACCTGCTGTCACGGGGTCGGTTTTCAGCTGCCGTCGACAGCAGCGTCAGCTCGGCTCGAAATCGCGCCGAGGACGAACTCGTAACGAATAGGTCGTCCGTTCGATTCCGACAAGCGGCTCCACGCATCACCACAGGTCAGGCCCCCAACTCGCCAGAGTCGGGGGTCTTTCCTTTGCCCCGAGCCTGCCGAAAGGTCCCCGGGTGCCCCTTGCTTCGGGCCGCCCGCTCGTCGGCGCGCGGGGTGGGCCCTGGCTCCGCACCCCGTGAACCGGCGGCTCGGCTGTTCGTGGGACACGGTCCGGACGCCGGGGATAGCGTTGTTTGGTTCAGCAACGGTCGTCGCAGTCGGGCAAGGAAGGAGATCGGCAATGGGCACAACCGAGGACGTAGAGGTCATCCGCCGTGGGTACGCGGCGTTCAGTGCCGGTGACATGGCCACCCTCACTGAGCTCTTCGCTGACGATGCCGTCTGGCACGTGCCCGGCAGTGGGTCACTCTCGGGGACGAAGCACGGGCGGGATGAGATCCTGTCCCTCTTCGGCGAGTTGATGACGCGCTCGGGTGGGACCTTGGTCGTCACCCTCGACGAGGTCGTGGGCGGCGACAACCACACGGTGGCGTTGAACCGGAACCAGGCCACTCGTGGCACGAACAGCCTGGAGCAGAACGCCGTCATCGTCTTCGAGCTTCGCGACGGCCGTGTCACCGAGGCCCGCCAGTTCTTCGAGGACACGGCCCGCAACGACCAGTTCTGGGACTAGTCGGAGCGCTGGCTCCTGCTGCGGCGGATACGCCGAGACGTCGGGCCGAGGGCCGCTGAGCTGTGACCGGAGGACCGCGGTCACGGCATACGCGGGGGAATTGCGAAGGAGCCCGCCTGCGCGCGCAGAACGGACTCCTTCGAGGCTGGAGCGGATGGGGGGGTGCGTGCCAGCCGGGGGGGTGTTACATGTGTGACAGTAATCAACCCATGGCCGTATGTACCGGGTTTCGCCGAATTTGTGCAAGAAGTTTTGAATGCCGTGAATGAGAGGTATGCGGCCGAGCTGGCCAGGCGCCCGTGGAGTCCGCTCCTGGGTTCGCGATCTGGCACAGTGACGCCGGTGACTGTGACCTCGCCGTCCCCGCACCCGGACCTGCTGGACGACACGCTTCGGGCCGACTTGGGGCTCGTCGGCGAGCGACTCGAGGTGATGGGCGACGCCTTCCCCGGCAGCCGTCGAACCCCTCGTCGTGCGGGTCCGCTCGGCTGGGCGGTCCCTCGTCGTCAAGCGCTACCTCGGCGAGGACGGACGGGAGGCATACGCCCGTGAGGCCTCGGCCCTGGCGGCGCTCGCGGGCTTCGCCGGAACCCCCCAGCTGGTCGCCGAGAGCAGCGACCCGCGACTCGTCGTCATGGCCGACCTGGGGGAGGGGACGCACCTCGCCGACGCGCTGCTCGGCGCCGATGCTGACCTGGCGGCCGAGACGCTGTCGGTCTGGGCGACGGCCCTGGCGGGCTTGCACCGCGCGGGCCGAGACACCCGCGAGGCCTTCGAGGTGGGGGTGCTGGCTCGCGCCACCGGTCTGGCGGAGAGCCGGATCGAGCTCGACTACGTGCCCGGGCAGCTCGCCACGGCCGCGACCGAGTGGGCCCGGCTGGCGACGGCCCTCGACGTGGACGTGCCCGGGGGGACCTTCGACGTGCTCGTCGGTGTGCCGGAGCGGTTCCGGGTCGACGCGAGCAGCCTCTCGGCCGCCGACATGTGCCCCGACAACAACCTCGTCCCCGACGCAGGCGACCCGGCACTTCTCGACTTCGAGTTCGCGGTGTGGCGACCGATCGCGTGGGACGCCGCCTACCTCCGGGTGCCGTGGCCGACGTGCTGGTGCGCGTGGTCGCTCGACGCCGCTGCAGCGCAGGTGGCCCTCGACCGCTGGCGGCAGTCGGTCGGGCAGGTCTGGCCGGAGGTGCTCGGCACCGGCTTCGACCACGACCTCGACCTCGCCACTGAGGCCTGGGCGTGGCTGGCGGGCAGCTGGTTTCTCGGCCCGCTCGTCGACGGCGAGCCCCAACGCACCGACCCGGTCAAGCCGATGCCGCGCATGCCCGACCGGGTGCTGGGTTTCCTGCGCACGGCGGCCGACGGACGCGCCCTGCGTGAGCTGGCGGAGGTCGCGCTGCGGCTCGCCCGGGCCGTCGAGACGACGTATGCCGCGACCGAGGTGCCGCTCGCGCCGGCCTTCACGGGTGGGACCTTCCGGTGACCCGGTCCACGGCGGGGCCGGCGACGGGGCAGGCGGCGGGGCAGGCGGCGGGGCACGCGACACAGGGCCCGTGGACCACGCGGCGTGCGACGCCCGCCGACGCCGCTGCCGTGACGGAGCTCCGGGCCCTGATGTTCTCGGACATGGGCGTCCCGGGCGTCGACGACCCCGGCTGGCGCGAGGCCGCGACCGCGTGGTTCGTGCGGGAGCTGGGCGGGTCGCGGGCCTGCGTCGTGCTGGCCGAGGACGCCGACGGGACGGTCGTGGCCGGGGCAATGGCGGGCCTGCGCTTCGAGACCCCGTCGCCGGTCAACCCGAACGGCGTCTGGGGTCTGGTCAACAACGTCGCGACGCTGCCCGAGGCGCGGCGGCAAGGGTTGGCGCGTGCTGCGTCGTCGGGGTCCTCGACTGGCTGCGTGACGAGACCGAGGCCACGGTGGTCGAGCTCTTCGCCACCGGGGAGGGATCGGGCCTGTATGAAGAGCTCGGCTTCACCCCGACCGCCTGGCCGGCGATGCGGATGCGCCTGCGCCCCTGACGCCCGCGCCGACTCCGCCGGGGCGGGGCTGGCGGGGTCGGTTCGGCGCCTGGGGCTGCGCCAACTCCGCCGGGGCGGGACTGGTGGGGCGGTTCGGGCCCTGGGGCTGCGCCAACTCCGCCGGGGCGGGACTGGCGGGGTCGGTTCGGGCCCTGCGGGCTGCGCAACTCCGCCGGGGCGGGACTGGCGGGGCCTAGGAGTGGCGGGGCGGGGTCCGGCTGGCGGCGGGGCTCGGCGCGCTCGAGAACGCGACGCGCCCCCCACGACACGAGGACCGCGGCTGCGCCGGCACCGACGGTGACGGCATACGCCGGCGTGTGGCCGCCCCAGTCGGCGAGGCGCCCGGCGAGGGCGGCGCCGACCGCGTAGCCGAGACCGGTCGCGGCGGCGAGGACCGTCATGGCCGCGCCGGTGCGGGACGGCGGCGTGACGCGCTCGCCGAGGGTGAACGTCGTGATCATGTAGGGCGCGACGGTGCAGCCGAGCACGAGCAGCACGGGGACGAGCGCGGCCAGCGACCGACGAGCAGCAACGGCGCCGACAGCGCGAGCAGGCCGACGGCGAACCAGCGCAGCCGCGTCGACAGCGCGAACCGGGCCGGCAGCCCCGCGACCGCGAGACCGGCGATGACGCTGCCGACGCCGAGCAGGGCGTGGAAGTAGCCGGTCAGGCCGGGGGAGCCGGCCGCGGTGGCGAGCACCGAGGTGCCGGTCTGGACGGAGCCGAAGACGCGTGCCGACGAGCAGCTGGGCGACGCCGAGGACGACGAGGGCCGGCGTCAGCAGCGGGCCCACGGCGCCGGTCGTCCTCGACGGTCGCCGCGTGCGTCACCGTCCGCGGTCTCGTGCAGGGCGAACCAGGTGCCGAAGACGGTGAGGCCGGCCGCCGCGAGGGCCAGGGCCGCCGTCGGGCTGGCGACGGACACCCCGAGCCCGACGAGCGCCGGGCCGAGGACGAAGGACGCCTCGTCGGCAGCGCCCTCGTAGGAGAAGGCGGCGTCGACGAGGCGGTGCTGGCGCGATCCCGTGGCGGCCGTGATCGGGCCGCCAGCGCACCCGAGCCAGCGGACCGATCTGCGGCAGGAGCAGACCCGCGATCGCACTCGCGACCGCGGCGACGCCCCAAGGGAGTCCGGCGGCCACGACGACGAGGACGCCGACGATGCCGAGGCCGCCCGGCGAGCGGACTGGAGGGCCACGACGCGGCGCTGACCCAGCCGGTCGGCGCGGGCGCCCCAGAAGGGTGCCCCGACGGCGTTGGCCACGGCGAGCGCCCCGGCACAGAAGCCGCCTGCGCCGTAGCTGCCGGTGGCGGCGGACACGAGCAGGAGGGTGCCCAGCTGGCTCATCGCGAGCGGCATACGGGCCAGGAAGGCGACGACGATGTAGGTGCGGCCGGTGAGGCCGAAGAGGTGGCGGTACGAGTCGATGGGTGACACGGGGCGGCTCCGGATCTGGTCGCGGGGTGCGCGACACGGCTGCGTGCCTACCCGCCCATCAGGTCACGCCGGATCCCTGTGCGCCTCGATTCTACGACGTCCGGGCGACGGCCGCGGCGCCGGACGCACGCGACAGACCGCGCCCTGTCAGGCGCTCAGTCGCGCATGTGGTGGGCGTTACGGACGGACGGCGAGAGGCGGTAGATCGCCTCGACGAGGCCGGCCCCGACCGCTCCGACGGCGAGCGACTGCCACACGAGCGGCAGGGGAGCGTCGAGGTTGAAGAAGCGGGCGGCGGACGGCACGAGGAAGGCGTGCGACCGCGAGCCCGACCATGGCGCGCGACGAGGGCGGCCTTCCAGGGCCGGAAGGGCCGGGCGAGGACGATGAGGATCCAGAAGAAGACGGTGAGCAGCGTGATGGTGGCGCCGCTGCCGGGCTGCCAGCACGCGACGTCGGTGACGGTCCTGGCACCGGCCTCGACGGTGCACCGGTCGGCGAACTCCTCGCGGCGGCACGCCGTAGCTGCTGCCGGCCAGCAGGTAGGAGGCGATGACGGCGAGCCCCGCGACGGCGCCGGACGGCACCGCGAAGCGCAGGATGCGACCGAGGAAGCCGGGAGGTAGCGGCGCTTGTTGGGCCCGAGCGCGAGGAAGAACGCCGGGATGCCGATCGTCACGGCCGACACGAGCGTCAGGTGCCGGGGCAGGAACGGGAACGGCACCGCGATGAGCGCGGCCGCGAGGATCGCGACGAGGCTCATCGCGTTCTTCGCGACGAAGAGGTTGGCGACGCGCTCGACGTTGCCGATGACGCGGCGCCCCTCGGCGAGCACGTCGGGCAGGTGCGAGAACCTCCCGTCGAGCAGGACGAGCTCGGCGACGGCCTTGGTCGCCTGGGCCCCGTTGCCCATGGCGACGCCGATGTCGGCGTCCTTGAGGGCGAGCGCGTCGTTGACGCCGTCTCCGGTCATGGCGACGACGTGACCGTCGGCCTGCAGCGCGTGGACGAAGGCACGCTTCTGCTCGGGGGTGACGCGACCGAAGACCGTGTGCGTCGCCAGCGCCTCGCGCAGCGCGTCGGGGTCGTCCGGCAGGCGTGCGGGCGTCGACCGGCTCGCCGACGTCGAGCCCGACCGCGCGTGCGACGGCGGCGACCGTGACGGGGTTGTCGCCGGAGACGACCTTGACGGCGACGCCCTGCCCGGCGAAGTAGGCGAGGGTGTCCTGGGCGTCGGGCGCGGACCTGCTCGGTGAGGGTCACGAGCGCGGCCGGGGTGAGGTCGGCCGGCAGCGTGGCGTCGGCGAGGTGCTCGTCGCTGCGGGCGAGGAGCACGACGCGGCGGCCCGAGTCGGCGAGCTCGGCGACCCTGGCTCGGATCTGCTCGATCACCTGCGGCGGCGACGGCTGGGGGTCGGCGGCGAGCAGCACCTCGGGCGCGCCGAGCACCCAGGTCGAGCGCTCGGCGAAGCAGGCCGCGCTCCACTTGCGCGAGGAGTTGAACGGGATCGTCTGCGTGCGCTCCCAGCCGGGCGACTCGACGGCTGCAGCCGACCGCCGTCAGCGTGCCGTTGGCGTTCGGGTCGTCGGCGAGCGCGCCCAGGGCACAACGGATCTCGTCGTCGTCCTGCCCGTCGAGCGGCCGCGCGTCCTCGAAGGCGATCTCGCCGGCGGTCAGCGTGCCCGTCTTGTCGATGCAGACGACGTCGACGCGCGCCAGGCCCTCGACCGCGGGCAGCTGCTGCACGAGCACGTTGCGACGGGTCAGCTGCACGGCCGACAGGAGGAAGGCCACCGACGTGAGGAGCACGAGCCCCTCGGGTACGAGGCCGACGACGCCGGCCGCCGAGCGGATGACGACCTCGCGCCAGCCCTGGTCGCCGACCGTGCGCCACTGCGACCAGATCGCGATCGGCAGGGCGCCGACGATGACCCACGTGATGTAGGTCAGCAGGGTGTTGATCGACTCCTGGATCTCGGACCGGGTGCGCGTGAACTTCCTTGCGTCAGCAGCGATCCGGTTGACGTAGGCGTCGGCCCCGACCTGGCTCGCGTGGTAGCGCCCCGACCCGGCGACGACGCTCGTGCCCGACAGGATGGCGTCGCCCTCGTCGTGGGGCACGGGGTCGGACTCGCCGGTGAGGTTGGCCTCGTTGAGCTCGAGCCCGGCGCTCGCGATGAGCGTGCCGTCGGCGGGCACCTCGTCACCGGTGCGCAGCTCGATGAGGTCGTCCTGCACGACCTCGGTCGTGGGCACGACGCGCACCTCGCCGTCGCGCACGACCCGCGTGGTCGGGGCGTTGAGCAGCGCCAACCGGTCGAGCTTCCGCTTGGCGAGGTACTCCTGCACGATGCCGATGGCCGAGTTGACGACGAGGACGATCCCGAAGAGCCCATCGGCGAAGGATCCCGTGACCATGACGAGGGCGAAGAGCGCGCCGAGGATCGCGTTGAAGCGCGTCAGCACGTTGGCGCGGACGATCTCGCCGATCGAGCGCGACGTGCGCTCGGTCAGCTGGTTGACGTCCCCGCGCGAGACCCGCTCGGCCACCTCCGCGCTCGTCAGCCCCTCGGGCCGGGTCAGCCCCGCCCGGCCGGCGCGTCGTCGCGGGCGGCGTCCCGTGTGTCGTCACCGGCCCATTGTCGTATGCCGGGTGCCCCCCTCGCGGCGGAACGTGCACGAGCGCTCGGGTGACGCCGCTCGGGTGACGTTCTCGGGTGACGTTCTCGAGACGGCGCGGGACGGCATACGCCGTCGGTCGTCGACGTCCCGGCGAGGGAGCGGACAAATGTTACTGATCGGTCTTCGGACGACGTCCGGGGCGATTCTCGGATCGTGGGACGATGGGGCGCGTGACTGAGTCGATCCAACGTGCCCGTGCCACCACCGCCTCCTACTCGATCACGATGCGGATCCACGCCGGCACCGACCCGGCGGTCATCGGGGCCCTCGCGGTCAAGGTCGCCGAGAGCGGCGGCATCACGACGGCGCTCGACATCGTCGACTCCCACCCGGACCGGCTCGTCATCGACCTCACCTGCTCGGCGAGCAACGCCGAGCACTCGACCGAGGTCGTCGACGCCGTCGAGACGCTCGAGGGCGTGCGCGTCCACAAGGTCTCCGACCGCGTCTTCCTCATGCACCTCGGCGGCAAGATCTCCGTCGAGTCCAAGGTCAACCTGCGCAACCGCCAGGACCTCGCGATGGCCTACACGCCCGGCGTCGGCCGGGTCAGCCAGGCGCTCGCCGAGCACCCGGAGGACGTGCCGAAGCTGACGATCAAGGGCAACTCGGTCGCCGTCGTCACGGACGGCTCGGCCGTGCTCGGCCTCGGCAACATCGGCCCGATGGCGGCGCTGCCGGTCATGGAGGGCAAGGCGGCCCTCTTCAAGCGCTTCGCCGACATCGACGCGTGGCCGATCTGCATCGACACGACCGACGTCGACGAGATCGTGCGCACCGTCGAGCTCATCGCCCCGGGCTTCGGCGGCATCAACCTCGAGGACATCGCCGCGCCGCGCTGCTTCGAGGTCGAGGCCAAGCTGCGCGAGCGCCTCTCGATCCCGGTCTTCCACGACGACCAGCACGGCACGGCCATCGTCGTGCTCGCGGCCCTGAAGAACGCGCTGCGCTGCATCGACAAGAAGCTGCCCGACGCCAAGATCGTCGTCTCCGGCGGCGGCGCGGCCGGCTCGGCGATCGTCCAGCTGCTGCTGGCCGCCGGCGCGATCGACGTCACCGTCTCCGACCGTCCCGGCCTGCTCAACAAGGCCGACGAGTCGCTCACCCCGGCGTGGCGCGAGCTCGCCGAGAAGACCAACCCGCGCGGCCTCACCGGCACCCTGCGCGACGGCCTCCAGGGCGCCGACGTCTTCATCGGCGTCAGCGCTCCGCGCATCCTCGCAGCCCGAGTGGATCGACGAGATGGCCGACAAGCGCATCGTCTTCGCGCTCGCCAACCCCGACCCCGAGGTCGACATCTACGAGGCGACGCAGCGCGCGACGGTCGTCGCGTCGGGCCGCAGCGACTACCCCAACCAGATCAACAACGTCCTCGCGTTCCCCGGCGTGTTCCGCGGCCTGCTCGACGCCCGCGCCACCGACGTGACGACCGAGATGCTCATCAAGGCGGCCGACGCCATCGCGTCCGTCGTCACCGACGAGCAGCTCAACCCGAACTACATCATCCCCAGCGTCTTCCAGCCCGACATGAGCAAGACCGTCGCCAAGGCGATCGTCGACTGCGTGCCCAAGGCCCCCGCGAAGAGCATCCCGATGACCGGCGCGAACTGAGGAGCACGACTCACCGGATGACGAGAACGACCCAGCCGGCCCTGCCGGGGCAGCGCTACACGCTCGACGGCCGCCGGGCCTGGGCGGTCTGGGCGGCGGCCATCTCGGTCTACGTCCTCGCCGTCTTCCACCGCACCTCGCTCGGCGTCGCCGGGCTCGAGGCCGCCGACCGCTTCGGCATCAGCAGCTCGCAGCTGTCGACCTTCACCATCCTGCAGGTCTTCGTCTATGCGGCGATGCAGCTGCCGGTCGGGGCGCTGCTCGACCGCTACGGCTCCAAGCGGATGCTCGGGGTCGGCCTCACGCTGCTCACCGTCGCGCAGCTCGGCTTCGCGTTCGTCCACTCGTTCGAGGCCGCGCTGCTGTGCCGCGTGCTGCTCGGCATGGGCGACGCGATGGTCTTCATCTCGGTGCTGCGCCTCGTCGCGCTGTGGTTCTCGCCGCGGCGCACGCCGATGGTGACCCAGCTGACCGGCGTGCTCGGACAGCTCGGCGCGCTCGCCGCGGCCGGACCGCTGGCAGCCGCGCTCGCACCGCTTCGGGTGGACGCCGTCGTATGCCGTCGCGGCGTCCTTCGGCGTCGCTCAGCGGGGTCGCGCTCGTGCGTCGTCGTCAAGGACAGCCCGTACACCGACCACCACCGCGACGAGCTGCGGCTGCGGGCGATCGCCCGCACGCTGCGGGCCGCGTGGCTCGTGCCGGGGACCCGGCTCGGGCTGTGGTCGCACTTCACGTCGCAGTTCGCGGCCAACATGTTCACGATGCTGTGGGGCTTCCCGTTCCTCGTCTGCGGGACAAGGGCTCTCGCCGGCGACGGCCAGCGTCATGCTCATGGTCATGGTCGTCACGTCGGTCGTCTCGAGCCCGGTCATCGGCACGCTGACGATGCGCTACCCGTTCTCGCGCAGCACGCTCGTGCTGTGGATCGTCGCCGCGGCGATCGCGGCCTGGACCGTCGTGCTGCTCTGGCCGGGCCGTGCCCCGCTGTGGCTGCTCGTCGTCCTCGTCGTGCTCATCGCCATCGGCGGCCCGGGCTCGATGATCGGCTTCGACCTCGCCCGCACCTTCAACCCGCCGACCCGCATCGGCAGCGCCTCGGGCATCGTCAACACCGGCGGCTTCATCGCGACGCTCGACGGCGGTGGCGCTCGTCGGCGTCGTGCTCGACCGGGTGGCCCCGGCCGGTCCGTCGACGTGGGACGTCGACTGCCTTCCGGCTCGCGATGACGGTGCAGTACCCCGTGTGGGCGCTCGGCATCGTGCAGATGCTGCGCTACCGGCACAAGGCGCGGCGCGCGGCCCTCGAGGCCGACCCCGACGCGTATGCCGCCATGCAGGCCGGCCGAGTCCGTCACCTTCCACTGACACCCGCCCCACCCACGAACGACCCCCGACCCGCCGACCCCCGACGCCCGACTCCTCGGCCCGTCGCCTCAACCGTCGAGAGGCCACGTGTGGCCGCCGCTGACACCTCGAGAGGCCACGTGTGGTCGGGTCGGTCTAGCCTGCTCGCTAGGAGGAGCGATGGCGACGTGGGCCGATGTGGACGAACTGGCCGGACGCCTGCCGGGCGCCGAGCGGGCGGTCGCCCACGACGGGTCGGCCGCGTGGCGCGCCGGACGGCATACGTTCGCTCGCCTGCGCTGCGGTGACGACGGGGACGAGCTCGTGCAGGTGTGGACCGGCGAGATGGACACCGAGGAAGCGCTCGCCGGCCGCCGCGACGTCTTCGTGCGCATCGACACCTTCCGCTTCCGCGTGACGCTGTGGGCGCGCCTCGACCGGCTCGACCGGCGCGAGCTGGCGGAGCTGCTCCTCGAGTCCTACGACATTCGCGGCGGCCGCCGCCGACGCGGTGACGTCGGCGTCGACGATCTCCTCGGTCTGAACGACGAAAGGCCAGACTCGCGACGAAGTCTGGCCTCTCGACTGCGCCGAGGCGGCCACACGTGGCCTCTCGACGGTTGAGGGGGCGCGTCAGGCGTCGCCGACGGTGAGGGCCTCGGCCTCGACTCGTGAGGTGACGGCCTCGGCGCCGTGGCCGGGGGCCTCGTCGAGCGCGCTGATGATGCGCGCGTGCCGTGAGGAGCACGAGGACGCCGAGCACGACGGCGACGGAGCCCACCCAGAACGGCAGGTGGATCGACTTCTCCCCGAGGTTGCCGGCCAGCCACGGGGCGACGGCGCCGCCGCTGAAACGGACGAAGGAGTAGGCGGCCGAGGCGACCCCGCGCTCGACGGGTGCGACCTTCATGACGGTCTCGGTGATGAGCGTGTTGTTCACACCGAGGAAGGCGCCGGCGAGGATGACTCCGACGACGAGGACGGTCTTGTTCTCGGTCCAGATCGCCATGGCCGCGAGGATGACGGCGAAGCCGAGCAGCGCGCCGACGATGCCGGCCAGGGTGCCGAAGCGGCGCTGGATCATCGGGGCGACGAAGACCGACGTGATGGCGAGCAGGACGCCCCAGCCGAAGAAGATGAACCCGATCTGGTGCGCGCCCATGGCGAGCGGGAACGGCGTGAAGGCGAGCAGCGTGAAGAAGCCGAAGTTGTAGAGCAGGGCCGTGATGCCGACGGTGAGCAGGCCGCGGTGGCCGAGGGCGCGCAGCGGCGCCGAGATCGAGGTCGGCGTCTCGGCCGGCGGCGTCTTGGGCAGCGTCGTCAGGGTCGCGATGAAGGCGACCGCCATGAGGACCGCGACGCCGTAGAACGGCCAGCGCCACGAGATGCCACCGAGCCAGCCGCCGAGCAGCGGGCCGGTCGCGATGCCGACACCCGAGAGCGGCCTCGTAGAGGATGATCGCCTGCTTCACCGAGCCGGATGCGGCGTTGACGATCGTGGCGAGGGCGGTCGCGATGAAGAGGGCGTTGCCGAGGCCCCACAGGGCGCGGAAGGCGACGATGCCGCCGACGGTGTCCTGGCTGCCGGCGAGGGCGGCGCCGACGATGATGAGCGCGAGGCCGAGCAGCAGGGTGCGCTTGGCGCCGACGCGGCTGCTGACCCAGCCGGTCCCGAGCATGGCGATGCCCATGACGGCGAGGTAGCTGGTGAAGAGCAGCGAGACCTGTGAGGGCCCGGCGCCGAGCTCGTCGGCGATGGGCTTGAGGATGGGGTCGACGAGGCCGATGCCCATGAAGGAGATCACGCAGGCGAAGGCGATCGACCAGACGGTCTTGGGTTGGCGCCACATGGTGGTGGTCATCCGTCCTTTCGGGTGGGGTGCGGGAGCGGGGGTGTCCGCCGCGGCGGCGAGCAGCTCGTTCATGACGTCGATGGCGACCTGGACGCGGGCGAGCGCCGGTCCGTCGAGCTGGTCGAGGGCGGGGGACAGGACGGCCAGTCGGGCCCGGCGGACGCTCTCGAGCGCCGCGTGGCCCTCGGTGCTGAGGGAGATCACCGTGGCGCGCGCGTCGTCGGGGTCGGATCGCGCGATGGACCCAGCCCGACGCCTCGAGGCGCTGGAGCTGGGTGGTGATCGTCGGCTGGCTGCTGTGATCGGCGGCCGCGAGGGCGCTGACCCGCGAGGGCCCGAGCTCGTCGAGGAGGGCGAGCAGGCGGGCCTGGGCGAAGGGCACGTCGAAGGACGCGTGCCGACTGGCCCAGCGCGAGAGCCGTGCGGCCGAGCGCAGCAGCTCGTTGCCCAGGGTGGTCGGTTCGGTCACTCGCACCAACTTACATAGATAACCTATGCATACCAAATCGGGCCGCGGCTGTAGTCCGGAGCGGAGTGCTCTCTCGATCGGGACGGAGTGCTCTCGACGGGTCGGGGTCACCGGCTCCGATCGAGAGAGCGATCCGTCCGCGGTGGGTGCCGGCCGACGCGCTCAGGCGACCTGGCGCAGCACGCCCTCGGCGATGTCGGCGAGGTGGTCGAGGTCGGAGAGGTCGAGCACCTGGAGGTAGACCCGCTCGGCGCCGACCGCCTGCGAACGTCCGCGATCTTGTCGACGACCTCGTCGGCCGAGCCGGCCAGGCCGTTCGCGCGCAGCTCGTCGACGTCACGGCCGATGGCCTCGGCGCGGCGTCGCAGGGTCGCGTCGTCCTTGCCGACGCAGACGACCTGGGCGGCCGAGTAGGTCAGCGAGTCGGGGTCGCGGCCGATCTCGCGCGCGACGTCGCGGACCCGTTCGAAGAGCCGGCCGGACTCGGGGGCCGACGCGAACGCGGCGTTGAACTCAGCGGCATACCGTGCGGCGAGGGTGGGCGTGCGCCGTTTCCCACCGCCACCGATGATGATCGGCACGCCACCCTCCTGGACCGGCTTGGCCAGCGCGGGGGAGTCGGCGACCGGGTGGTGGGTTCCCTTGTGGCTGAAGGTCTCGCCCGCCGGAGTGCCCCACAGCCCGGTGATGACGGCGAGCTGCTCCTCGAGCCGGTCGAACCGCTCGCCGAGCGGCGGGAACGGGATGCCGTATGCCGTGTGCTCGGCCTCGAACCAGCCAGCGCCGAGTCCCAGCTCGACGCGTCCACCACTCATCTGGTCGACGCCCGCGACCTGGACCGCGAGCGGCCCGGGCAGGCGGAAGGTCGCCGAGCTGACGAGCGTGCCGAGCCGGATCGTCGAGGTCTCACGGGCCAGGCCGGCGAGGGTCGTCCAGGCGTCGGTGGGGCCAGCCCCGCCGTCCCCGCCCATGTGGAGGTAGTGGTCCGAGCGGAAGAACCCGCTGAAGCCGAGGTCCTCGACGGCTCGCGCGACGGCGAGCAGGTCGTCGTAGGTGGCGCCCTGTTGGGGCTCGGTGAAGATGCGCAGGTCGACGGTCATGCCCGTGCAACCACGGGTCAGTCGCGAACAATCCCGTCGACGACGACCTCGAGCATGGGGCGCACGTCGAGCTCGGTGCGGCTCGTGTCCGCCACGCTCGCGACACCGCTCACGAGCCGCATCACGTTCG
This sequence comes from uncultured Actinomycetota bacterium, assembly GCA_963849965.1. Classification (GTDB taxonomy): domain Bacteria; phylum Actinomycetota; class Actinomycetes; order Actinomycetales; family Dermatophilaceae; genus Terrabacter. The sequence goes on from CAWKJV010000022.1 coordinate 195,500, forward strand.
CGGCGTCGATGCCGGGACGCAGGTCGCCGTCCGCGTCGAGGTGGTCGATGACCCGACGGTTGGCGTCGCTCATGACGCGGCACTTGCGATACATCGGTGAGGCGGGGTCGTCCATGGCGGCGCAGATCTTGCTCGCCGCGCCGCGGTGCAGCGTGATGTGGTCGATGAAGTGCTCGAACCAGCCGAGCAGCATCTCGCGCGCCGGCAGTCCGGTGGCGATCGCGGCGTCGGCATCGGCGGCGACCCGGTCGGTCCAGTCCTGCATCAGGGCGTCGACGAGGGCCTCGCGGGTGGGGAAGTGGCGGTAGAGCGTGCCCGGACCGACCCCGGCCCGCTTGGCGATCTCGTCGAGCGAGGAGTCGGTGCCCCGTTCGGTGAAGACGATGCGGGCGGTCGCCAGGATCTTGTCGTAGTTGCGTTTGGCGTCGGCGCGCATCGGGCGGGGAGATTTCTCGGCGTTGTCCTGGGCTGGTCCGCTTGCCGAGTCCTCTTGGGCGGCAACGGATTCCGGCGACGGATCGAGCGTCGCCTTGCCGGTTTCGGCAGGCGTCACGAGAAACTCCCTTGCTAAAACGGAGACAGTCTCCGTATTGTGGGTCAGGCAGAACCGGAGTGGTTCTCCGCTAATCGTAGCGCCGACCGTCGTCACAGAGGAGTCCGGCAACCATGACAACCACGATCCGCCCCACCCGACAGGCCCTTCGCGTCCACCGCTCGCACCTGGCCACCACGCACCGCGCCCCGCTCGTCCAGCGCCGCGAGCAGACCGGTGCCGCCAGGGGCTCCGGTGCCACGCGCACCCGAGCCACGGCCTTCGTCCCCATGACCCGCGACCCGCTCACCGCCGAGACGTCGCCCACCCCGTCCGCGGACCACCAGTCCCAGCACCACGAATCCTGAGGTCAGAGATGTCGACCACCGCCACCCGAACCACGCGCACCACCCCCACCTCCCGAACCACCCGACAACCCGCCGGTACCGACCCCACGGACCGCGCCGCCCGCCGGAGCGCGATCGGCCTCGGCGTCGTCCTCGTCGCCCAGCTCATGCTCGTGCTCGACGCCACCGTCGTGAACGTCGCGCTCCCGCACATCCAGACCGACCTCGGTTTCTCGGCCGCCGGCCTCTCCTGGGTGCTCAACGCCTACACCCTCGCCTTCGGCGGCCTGCTGCTCCTCGGCGGCCGCCTCGGGGACGTCTTCGGGCGCCTGCGCAGCTTCGAGATCGGCCTCGCGATCTTCACCGTCGCGAGCCTCCTCGGCGGCCTCGCCACCACGCCGGCCTGGCTCATCGCCGCGCGCACCCTGCAGGGCGCCGGGGCCGCGCTCGCCGCCCCCAGCGTCCTGGCCCTCGTCACGACGAGCGCCCCGAACGACGCCGCACGCAACCGTGGGCTCGCCCTCTTCACGGCCGTGTCCTCGGCCGGGGCGTCCATCGGCCTGCTCCTCGGCGGCGTCCTCACCGACTACGTGAGCTGGCACTGGACGCTCTTCGTCAACGTGCCGATCGGCGCCGTCGTGCTCGTCCTGGCCCGGCGCTTCGTCACCGAGACCCCGCGGGTCCGGGGCCGCTTCGACGTCGTCGGCGCCGTCAGCGCGACGCTCGGGTCCGTGGCGCTCGTGCATGGCTTCATCAGTGCCGCGGACCGCGGCTGGGGCGCTCCGCTCACGATCGCGTCGTTCGCGGTCGGCCTGGCACTGCTCGCCCTCTTCGTGCGCACCGAGAGCCGCGTCGCCTCGCCCCTCCTGCCGCTCGCGCTCGTCCGCAACCGCACCCGTGGGGGAGCGCTCGTGCTCATGGCGCTCGTCGTCGGCGCGCAGTTCTCGACGTTCTTCCTCGTGACGCAGTACCTCCAGCTCGTCCTCGGCTTCAGCCCGGTCGCGACCGGCGCTGCGTTCCTCCCGCTCAGCCTCGCGATCTTCGCGACGTCCCGCGTCAGCGCGCGCCTCGTGGCCAAGGTCGGCCCGCGCCCGATGCTGCTCGTCGGCACGCTCGGGCTCACGGCCAGCTTCGTGTGGCTGAGCACCCTGTCGACGACGAGCACGTATGCCGCGCACCTCCTCGGCGCGCTCGTGCTCAACGGCATCTCCGCAGCGCTCGTCTTCATGCCGGTGACGGTCGTCGTCCTCGGCGGCGTCGACCGCGCCCAGGCCGGCACGGTGTCGGGTCTGCTCCAGACCGCCCAGCAGCTCGGCGGCGCCGATCGGTCTCGCCGCCATCGTCAGCGTCTACGCGTCCCGCGCGGTCCCCGGCCAGTTCGTGCCGGGCGTCGAGCCGGCGTTCCTCGACGTCGGCGAGCTTCACCCTCGTGGCACTGCTCGTCGCGGCTGTCGTGCTGCGCCCGCGTCCGGCGAGGGCGGTGCCCGAGCCGGAGCCCACGCGCGAGACCGTCGCCGTGCCTGCAGCAGACGTTGCCCAGGCTGACTGACCCCGGCCACGCCATGAAACGGCCCATGGTGCTGCGTCCGGTGGGGTGATCACCCCACCGGACGCAGCACCATCTGCCGTCTCATGGCCCGAAGCCTGGCGGTCGTGCTGGTGCGCGGACTCAGTGGCCCTGCGGCATCGCCCACCGGGCGGTCGAGACGCCCTGCTCCTTGGCGCGGTCGAGTGCCTCGCCGATGATCTTCTCGGCAGCCTCACGGTTGCCCCAGTCGGAGCCCTCGACGTGCTTGCCCGGCTCGAGGTCCTTGTAGCGCTCGAAGAAGTGCTGGATCTCCTTGAGGCGGAACTCGTTGACGTCGGTGATGTCCTGCACGTCGACGTTGCGCGGGTCGACCGGCACGCAGAGCACCTTGTCGTCGCCGCCGGCCTCGTCGGTCATGTGGAAGACGCCGATCGGGCGGACCTCGACGACGACGCCGGGGAAGAGCGGCTCGGGCAGCAGCACGAGGGCGTCCAGGGGGTCGCCGTCCTCGCCGAGGGAGTCCTCGATGTAGCCGTAGTCGGCGGGGTAGGCCATCGGCGTGAAGAGGTAGCGGTCGAGCCGGATCCGGCCCGTCTCGTGGTCGACCTCGTACTTGTTGCGCTGTCCGCGCGGGATCTCGATGGTGACGTCGAACTCCACGTCTTCCCCTTCTTCACGGTCTTCGGGTGCCGGAGCACACGGCGGCGGCTGACAGAATCGTTCGCGACAGTGTGTCAGCAAGGACCGGCCTTGCGCGAAACAGCACGGACGACGGACGGGGGTGACGTGGCATGGCGGCTCAGCGTGATCCCCGCCGGCGCGCTCCCCGCCTGACCTACGGCACGGCGGCCGTGTGGTCGGTCGTGACGATCCTGCTGGGGTATGCCGTCCTCGACGTCGCCGACGCCGCGCCCGGTGTGCTGACGCTGCGTCCACTGCCGCCGCCCGCGCCCACCGAGTACGTCGCGAAGCGCACCCTGCCCGATCGTGTCGCAGCCGACGCTCCCGACCTCGGTCGACGTGCCGCTGCCCGCGCTGGCGGGTGCCGCCGGCGCCCCGTCGGCCGCCGGCATCGAGCGGGCGCTCGCCCCGGTGCGGGCGCTGCCGGCGCTGCGCGACTCGGCGCTCGTCGTGCGCGACGGGCAGAGCGGCGAAGTGCTGCTCGACCAGCGCGGCAACGACCTGCGCGTCCCCGCGTCGACGACGAAGCTGCTGTCCGCGGCGGCCATCGGCCGGGTCTTCGCCCCCGACGAGACGCTGCGCACCGTGGTGCGCGAGGGCGACACACCCGACCAGATCGTCCTCGTGGCGGGCGGCGACTCGCTGCTGGCTCCCGGCAAGGGCGACCCGAATGTCGTGGCCGGTCGCGCGGGCCTGGCAGACCTCGCCGACCAGGTCACGACCGCCCTCAAGGGCCGGGGCACCCGCAGGGTCACGCTCTTCGTCGACGAGACGTATGCCGGGGGGCCCACGACGGCCCCCACGTGGGCCCCGACGTTCCGCAGCTCCGGCATCACCGGCGCGGTCGCGATGCTGGGTCTGTCGAGCCAGCGGGCGAGCGGCGGCGCCCCGGGTCCGGCCGATCCCGTCGTCTCGGTGCGGTCGGCCTTCGTCCACCTGCTCGAGACCCGTGGCATCGCCGTGGTGGTCGCGGCTCGGGGCCGGGCCCCGGGTGTCCCCGGGTCGCCGATGCCGACACCGACCCGCTCCGCTGCGTCGCCTGCGTCGCCTGCGTCGCCTGCGTCGCCTGCGTCGCCTGCGTCGCCCACGACGGCGCAACCCAGGACCCCGGGTCCGCCGGGCAGACCGAGGGGCCGACCGAGGGGCCGGGTGCGGTCCTCGGGAGCGTCCGGTCAGCCCCCGTGCGTGAGCAGCTGGCCCTGGCCCTGACCGACAGCGACAACGCGCTCACCGAGATCCTCGCCCGCCAGGCGGCCTACCGCTCCGGGGCCGGCACCGACTTCGCAGGGGTCGGCTCCTGGGTCGTCTCACAGGTCGCCGCGCTCGGCCTCGACACGGCCGGCGTGACCCTCTCCGACGCGAGCGGGCTGTCACGTGAGAACCGTGTGCGCGCCTCGCTCCTGTCCGACGTGCTCGTGCTCGGCTACGACGGGAACCACCCGGTGCTGCGGCGCGCTCTCGACGGCCTACCCATCGGTGGCCTGACCGGCACCCTGGCCGACCGGTTCGCCGGCTCGAACCATGTCGCGGCCGGCCGGGCCCGCGCCAAGACCGGCACCCTGACGGGCGCCAACGCGCTCGCCGGGAGCGTCGTCGACGACAGCGGCCGGCTGCTCGTCTTCGTGGGTATGGTCGCCGGAGTGGGAACCAACGACGCGCGGGCGGCGTTGGACCGTCTGGTAGCGGCGATCGCCTCCTGCGGGTGCCGCTGACGGGCCGATGGGCCTCCCAGACACCTCGCGCGACGTCGACACCGTCACGGCACGGAAAGGGCTGGCATGACCGACACGACCCTCCCGACCCACGTGGACGCGAGCCGTCCTGACCGCTCGGGAGGTGCGCCGGCCGCGATCCGTCGACTACGAGTTCGCGAAGCGGACCGGGCGGTTGATCGTCAACCCCGGCCCGCAGGTCTCGAGCGACGAGGCGGCCGCGATCGTGGCCGACCTGCGTGCGGCGGCCGCAGAGGCCATCGGCCCGGTCGCCGAGACGAGTGCCCTCACGGCGCCCGCCGGCGCGCCCGACCCCCTGGTCGTCGACCGCGCGGGCTGGATCAGCGTCAACGTCGACTCGTTCAAGGCGATGCTCGACCCCGTCGTCGACAAGCTCAACGCGACGAAGAAGTCATCGACGAGCGCCACGGCCGCCGCGATCGGCGGCAAGGTGACCGGCGCCGAGATGGGCGGGCTGCTCGCCTTCCTCTCGAGCAAGGTGCTGGGGCAGTACGACCTCGCGCCCGGCGGCACGCCGCGCCTGCTGCTGGTCGCCCCGAACATCGTCGCCGCCGAGCGGCGCATGGAGGTCGACCCGACCGACTTCCGCCGGTGGGTGGCCATGCACGAGGAGACCCACCGGGTGCAGTTCACCGCGGTGCCGTGGCTGCGCGACCACATGGTCGCCCGCACCCAGGCCCTCGCCGTGGACCTCGCGCCCACGCCGGAGGACCTGTCGAGGCGGTTCGAGCAGCTGACCAAGAACCTTCCCCAGGTGCTGAGCTCCGGCGAGGGGATCGGCCAGCTCTTCGCGACGCCCGAGCAGAAGGCGCAGATCGCCGAGCTGACGGCCGTCATGTCGCTGCTCGAGGGCCACGCCGACGTCGTCATGGACGCCGTCGGCCCGCAGGTCATCCCGAGCGTCGACGAGATCCGCCGCAAGTTCGACGCCCGCCGCAACAGCTCGGTCGGGGTCGACCGCCTGCTGCGCAAGCTGCTCGGTCTCGAGGCCAAGATGCGGCAGTACCGCGACGGGGCCGTCTTCGTCCGGGCCGTCACCGACCGGGTCGGTCGCGACGGTTTCAACGCCGTCTGGACCTCGCCCGAGACCCTGCCCCGGGCCGCCGAGATCCTCGAGCCGGACGCCTGGGTGCGTCGGGTCCACGGCTGAGCGATGCGAGCTCCAGCACAGATGCCCGGTCCCGACCCCGCCGTCGCCGCCACCCGACTCGCGGTGCGCGAGCACCTGGCCGACGTGCCCGCGGGAGGCGTCGTGCTCGTCGCCTGCTCGGGAGGCCCTGACTCGGTGGCCCTGGCCGCGGCGCTCGCCTTCGAGGCGCCCCGCGCGGGCGTCCGGGGCGGCGCCGTCGTCGTCGACCACGGCCTGCAGGACCGCTCCGCCCAGGTGGCCGAGGACGCCGCCGCCCTGTGCCGCGAGATGGGGCTCGACCCGGTCGAGGTCGTCCGCGCCGAGGTGCGCACGAGCGGCGCCGGCCTCGAGGCCGACGCCCGCTCGGCGCGCTACGCCGCCATGCGAGGGTGCCGCCGACCGGCTGGGCGCGTCCACGGTGCTCATCGGTCACACGCGCGACGACCAGGCCGAGCAGGTGCTGCTCGGCCTGTCGCAGGGGCTCGGGTGCCCGGTCGCTCAGCGGTATGCCGGTGCGCCGCGACCGCTTCGTGCGCCCCCTTCTCGCCCTGCCGCGCGCCACGACGCTCGCCGCCTGCGCGGCCTACGGCATCGACCCGTGGGACGACCCCCACAACAGCGACGACTCCTTCCGCCGGGTCCGGGCGCGGCGGCTGCTCGCGACGCTCGAGTCCGACCTGGGGCCGGGGTTCGCTGCGGCGCTCGCCCGCAGCGCCGACCTGCTGCGCGAGGACGCCGACTACCTCGAGAGCCTCGCCCTGACCGGCGCGCGCGGAGCTCCCGGTGGGACCCGAGGGCGAGCGGCGTCGACCTCGCCGCCCTCGCGGCCCTGCCCCGGGCGATCCGCACCCGCGTGTGGAGACTGCTCGCCGCCGAGGCCGGCGCACCGCTCGCCGACGTCAGCGCCGCTCACGTCGAGTCGCTCGACGCCCTGCTGACCTCGTGGCACGGCCAGGGCCCGCTCCACGTCCCGGGCGGCATCGCCGTCGCGCGCACGGGCGGGGCCATCGTCTTCAGCCCGCTGCGCGAGACCGCCAACGCCTGAGCCCGGCCGCCCGGCATACGCAGGTGGAGCGGTTCGAGAACCGGCCGGACGACGGACACCCTCCACGGCACCGCGTCCCGCCGGGTGCGGTTGAATGGTCCCGCCCGCACGACCCTGCACCACCCCACGCACCACATCGAGGAGCCTTCGTGGACCACGAGCACATGGGAGACGACCTGGCCGAGGTCCTGCTCACCGAGGAGCAGATCCAGGCCCGGCTCGCCGAGCTCGCCGCCGACATCTGGACGGACTACGAGGGCAAGGACTTCCTGCTCGTCGGGGTCCTCAAGGGCGCCGTGGTCGTCATGGCCGACCTCATGCGCGCCCTGCCCGGCACCGCGCCGATGGACTGGATGGCGGTCTCGTCCTACGGCTCCGGCACCAAGAGCTCGGGCGTCGTGCGCATCCTCAAGGACCTCGACACCGACATCACCGGCCGGCACGTGCTCATCGTCGAGGACATCATCGACTCCGGCCTGACGCTCTCGTGGATCAAGTCCAACCTCGAGTCGCGCAGCCCCGCCTCGGTCGAGATCTGCACGCTGCTGCGCAAGCCCGACGTCGTCAAGGTCGACATCCCCGTCAAGTACGTCGGCTTCGACATCCCCAACGAGTTCGTCGTCGGCTACGGCCTCGACTACGCCGAGAAGTACCGCAACCTGCGCTGCGTCGGCACCCTCGCGCCGCACGTCTACGTGGCGCGGTGACCTTCTCGATCGTCGCCCGACAGGGTGAGGCCCACGGCATCGCCGTCGCGAGCAAGTTCCTCGCCGTCGGCGCCGTCGTCCCCGGTGCACGCCTCGGCGTCGGCGCTGTCGCGACGCAGTCCTTCGCCCGCGTCGCCTACCTCGACGAGCTGCTCGGCCGCCTGGCCGCCGGGGAGTCGGCCGCCGACGCGCTCGACGCGGCCACCGCCCTCGACGAGGGCCGTGAGACCCGGCAGGTCGGAGTCGTCGGGCTCGCGTCCGCCGCGACCTTCACGGGCTCGGAGTGCAACGACTGGGCCGGTGGCGTCGCGCGCGACGACGGCGACACGGCATACGCCATCCAGGGCAACATCCTCACCGGGCCCGAGGTCGTCGAGGCCATGGAGCGTGCGTGGCACGGCTCGGCCGGGCAGCCACTGGCCCGTCGGCTCCTCGCCGCGCTCGTCGCCGGTGACGAGGCCGGGGGCGACTCGCGTGGGCGCCAGAGCGCGGCGATGTATGCCGTCGAGCCGGGTTCGGGCTACGACGCGTGCGGGGTGCTCGCCGACCTCCGCGTCGACGACCACGCCGACCCGGTGACCGAGCTCGGCCGGCTGCTCTCGGACTGGGAGATGTACTTCGGCAGGCCCGAGGACGTCGCGCCGCTCGAGGGGGCGCTCGCCGACGAGGTGCGCGACCGGCTGGCGGGTGCGGGCTTCACGGGCGACGACGTCGCGACGGCACTGGCCGACTGGGCCGGCAACGCCAACTACGAGGCCCGGCTCAGCCCTGACGGCATCGACCGACGCGTCCTCGAGGCCCTCCGCTCCGCCACCGGCGACTGACGCCGCGGCCGGAACCCTCGACGGGCGGGTTGGTCACCGGGCCGCCGCATGCGGAACACTGGTGGTCCACCGGACGTTGTGCCGGTGGACCAACTCACCGGACGAGCAGGAGGACCGGGGCCCGACAGGTCCCGCACGTACATGGACGCTAAGCGGATACTGCGCACACCACTGCTGTGGATCTTGGTCCTCATCAGCGCGCTCGTCTTCGGCATGATGTTCTCCGAGTCCGGCCCGCCCCGGATCGACACGTCGGCTGCGATGACGCAGATCACCGACGGCAACGTCGAGTCGGCCAAGCTGCTCAACAACGAGCGCATGGAGCTGACCCTCAAGAAGCCCTACACCTCGCCCGACGGCACGGTGAAGGACGCGAAGACCGTCTACGCCTTCTACGTCGACGCGCGTGGCGGCCAGGTCGTCTCGGCGCTCAACGCCAAGCCGCCGGCCCAGGGTGTCGACGACCAGATCGACCAGCCGAGCTGGTTCGGCTCGCTGCTCTTCTCGGTCCTGCCGATCCTCGTCATCCTCGGGCTCTTCTGGTTCCTCATGGGCCAGATGCAGGGCGGCGGCAACCGCGTCATGCAGTTCGGCAAGTCCCGCGCGAAGCTCGCGACGAAGGACACGCCCAAGGTGACCTTCTCCGACGTCGCCGGCTGTGACGAGGCCATCGAGGAGCTCCAGGAGATCAAGGAGTTCCTCCAGGAACCGGCGAAGTTCCTCGCCGTCGGCGCCAAGATCCCCAAGGGCGTGCTGCTCTACGGCCAGCCCGGTACCGGCAAGACCCTGCTCGCCCGCGCCGTCGCCGGTGAGGCCGGCGTGCCGTTCTACTCGATCTCCGGCTCCGACTTCGTCGAGATGTTCGTCGGTGTCGGCGCGAGCCGCGTCCGTGACCTCTTCGAGCAGGCCAAGGCCAACGCGCCGGCCATCGTCTTCGTCGACGAGATCGACGCCGTCGGACGCCACCGCGGCGCCGGCATGGGCGGTGGCCACGACGAGCGCGAGCAGACGCTCAACCAGCTGCTCGTCGAGATGGACGGCTTCGACGTCAAGACCAACGTCATCCTCATCGCGGCGACCAACCGCCCCGACATCCTCGACCCGGCCCTGCTGCGTCCGGGCCGCTTCGACCGCCAGATCGCCGTCGACGCGCCCGACATGATCGGCCGCCACCGGATCCTCGAGGTCCACTCCCAGGGCAAGCCCGTGACGGCCGACGTCGACCTGCTCGCCGTCGCCCGCCGCACGCCGGGCTTCACCGGCGCCGACCTCGCCAACGTCCTCAACGAGGCCGCCCTCCTCACGGCCCGCAGCGACAAGAAGGTCATCGACAACGAGGCCCTCGACGAGGCCATCGACCGCGTCATCGCCGGCCCGCAGAAGCGCACGCGCATCATGTCGGCCAAGGAGCGCAAGATCACCGCCTACCACGAGGGTGGCCACGCCCTCGTCGCCGCGGCGCTCAACCACACCGACCCGGTGACGAAGGTGACGATCCTCCCGCGCGGCCGCGCCCTCGGCTACACGATGGTCATGCCGATCGACGACAAGTACTCCACGACGCGCAACGAGATCCTCGACCAGCTCGCCTACGCCCTCGGCGGCCGCGTCGCCGAGGAGATCGTCTTCCACGAGCCGACGACCGGCGCGAGCAACGACATCGAGAAGGCGACGGGCATGGCCCGCAAGATGGTCACCGAGTTCGGCATGTCCGAGCGCGTCGGCGCCATCAAGCTCGGCCAGAGCACCGGCGAGGTCTTCCTCGGCCGCGACATGGGTCACCAGCGCGACTACTCCGAGGAGGTCGCACGCATCGTCGACGAGGAGGTCCGTGCCCTCATCGACGCGGCCCACGACGAGGCCTACGCCGCGCTCAACGCCAACCGCGACCTGCTCGACCACCTCGTCCTCGAGCTGCTCGAGAAGGAGACGCTCAACGTCCACGAGCTGGCCGAGCTGTTCAAGGCGATCTCCAAGGCGCCGCAGCGACCCACCTGGCTCTCGTCGCAGACGCGCCAGCTCAGCGACCGACCGCCGGTGCTGACGCCGGCCGAGATCGCGGCGCAGAACGGCTCCGGTGGCCAGAACGGTCACCTGCCGCCGCCGGTGCCGGCCGACAAGAGGCTCGAGGAGAAGATCGACGAGGCCGCGGCGGTCGGAGTCCACCCGCTCGCCGAGGAGCACCCCGTCGAGCACGTCATCGAGGTGCCGGACGACCGTCCCGTCAACCCCAACGAAAAGGGCTGACAGGGTGGCGATCGACCAGGCGCGGGCGGAAGCGGCCGTGCGGGAGCTGCTCCTTGCCATCGGCGAGGACCCCGACCGGGAGGGCCTGCTCGACACCCCGGGCCGGGTGGCCCGCTCGTACTCCGAGATCTACGCCGGGCTCGACATGACCGCGGCCGACGTGCTCGGCACGACGTTCGAGATCGACCACCAGGAGCTCGTCATCGTGCGGGACATCGAGCTCTACAGCACGTGCGAGCACCACCTCGTGCCGTTCCACGGAGTGGCTCACGTCGGCTACATCCCCAGCCAGGACGGTCGGGTCACCGGGCTGTCGAAGCTCGCCCGCCTCGTCGAGGTCTTTGCCCGGCGGCCCCAGGTGCAGGAGCGCCTCACGTCCCAGATCGCCGACGCGATGGTCGAGCACCTCGACGTGCAGGGCGTCATCGTCGTCGTCCAGGCCGAGCACCTGTGCATGTCGATGCGTGGCATCCGCAAGCCCGGGGCCAGCACCATCACCTCGGCGGTCCGCGGCCAGCTGCGCAACCCGGCCACTCGAGCAGAGGCCATGGCGCTGATGCTCGAGGGCAACAAGTGACCCCGGTCCGGACCTCCACCACTTCGCCCGGGACACAATGGCGCTCATGACTGCGTCAGCTTCGTCAGCCTCGCCCGTCCGCCGTGACCGGACCGCCCCCGACGCGACCACGCTCCTGTCGGTGACGGACCGGACGCTCGTCATGGGCGTCGTCAACGTGACGCCCGACTCCTTCTCCGACGGCGGGCAGTGGTTCGAGCCGACTGCCGCCGTCGCGCACGGTCGCGACGTCGTGGCGGCCGGCGCCGACATCATCGACGTGGGCGGTGAGTCGACGAGACCCGGGGCCGAGCGCCCCTCCGTCGAGGAGGAGCTGCGCCGCGTCGTCCCGGTCGTGACCGCGCTCGCCGCCGAGGGTGCGGTCGTCTCCGTCGACACGATGCGGGCCTCGGTCGCGCGCGCTGCCGTGGAGGCGGGGGCCGCCATCGTCAACGACGTCTCGGGCGGCCTGGCCGACCCCGAGATGGTGCCCTGGGTCGCGGCGAACCGGCTGCCCTTCATCGCCATGCACTGGCGCGGGCACAGCACCGAGATGCAGTCGCGCGCCGTCTACGACGACGTCGTCGACGACGTCGTCCGCGAGCTCGGGGAGCGGCGCGACGCCCTGCTCGAGGGCGGCATCGACGCGGAGAACCTCGTGCTCGACCCCGGGCTCGGGTTCGCGAAGAACGCCGACCACAACTGGGCCCTCCTCGCCGCCCTGCCCGCTCTGCACGAGCTCGGCCAGCCGATCCTGCTCGGCGCCTCCCGCAAGGCCTTCCTCGGCCGCCTCGGCCGCGACGAGGGATCCGCCCCGAGGCCCGCCGCGGACCGCGACGTCGAGACGACCGCCACCTCGGTCATGGCGGCCATGGCGGGGCTCTGGTGCGTGCGCGTGCACGACGTCGTCTCGACGGTGCGCGCGCTCACCGTCGTCCAGGCCGCCCTCGAGCACGCCCCCGACTCCGACGACCGCAACCCCGACGAGCCCGACGAGCTCGACGACCCGACCGGGGGCCCCGGCCGATGACCGACCGCATCGTGCTGCAGGGCATCTCCGCTCGCGGCAACCACGGCGTGCTCGCCTTCGAGAAGCGCGACGGCCAGACCTTCCTCGTCGACGTGGCCATGGTCTGCGACCTCGAGCGGGCCGGACGCACCGACGACCTCGCCGCCACGGTCAACTACGCCGACGTGGCAGGCGACGTGGTCGCCCGCGTCACGGGCCCGTCGTTCGACCTCATCGAGCGGCTCGCCGAGGTCATCGCCGACGACGTGCTGCGCCACGACCTCGTCGAGTCCGTCGAGGTCGTCGTCCACAAGCCCGAGGCGCCGGTCGGCCACCCGTTCACCGACGTGCAGGTGCGCGTCGAGCGCGCCAACGCCGCCCACGTCGCCATCGCGCTCGGCTCCAACCTCGGTGACCGCGGACAGACCCTCGCGGCCGCCCTGCACGCCCTGCGCAGCCTCCCCGGACTCACCGTGACGGCCGTGTCGGACGTCGTCGAGACCGACCCCGTCGGCGGTCCGGACCAGCCGCCCTACCTCAACGCGGTGGCGGTGGGACGCGCGACGCTCGCCCCTGCCGAGCTGCTCGCCGCTCTCCACGCCATCGAGGCCGAGCACGGCCGCACTCGTGAGATTCATTGGGGCGCAAGGACGCTCGATCTCGATCTCATCCAGTTCGGGGCCCCCGGCAGCTCGCGTGAGGTCGTCAGCGACGATCCCGCTCTGCTGCTGCCCCACCCGCGGGCCCACGAGCGCGCCTTCGTCCTCGTGCCGTGGGCCGACGCCGACCCGAAGGCCACGCTGCGCGTGGGAGCCGGGGACGGCGGCATACGCCCGGTGGTCGACCTGCTGGCCGGCCTCGACCGATCGGGCGTGCGCCCCGGTCCCCGATGGGAGCAGCAGTGACACCACACTCCGGCATCCGGGTCCAGACGCTCGTGCTCACGGGCGTAGGCATGACGGTGGTCGCCTGGCTCGTGCTGCACTGGCTCTCGTCCGGCGGCAGCCCCGTGCCCGAGCCGGGCTGGATCGGCGCTGTCGCCATGCTCTTCCTCGGCGGCGGGCTGCTCCTCGCCGGCTGGCAGGTGCGCAAGGTCCGCGACGGACTGTCCCACCCCGCCGTCACCCCGCTGCGCGCCGCACGCACGCTCGTGCTCGGCCAGGCCGGAGCGCTGACCGGGGCGGTGCTCGTCGGGTGGTATGCCGCGAACGCGCTCGTCCTGCTGCCCGACGCCGACGTCGAGTCCCAGCGCGGCCGCATCTGGCTCTTCGTGCTGCACGCCGTCGTGGCGCTGCTGCTCGCCGTCGCGGGCATGGTGGTGCAGAACTGGTGCCGGCTGCGTCCGCGCGACGACGAGGACGAGGACCAGCCGGCTGCCTGACCGCCGGCGCTCGGCCGGTCGGGCGGTCGGCCGGTCGGCCGGTCGGGCGCATGGTGTGCTCGATGGTGCTGCGTCCGGTGTGGTGATCACCCCACCAGACGCAGCACGACCCGACGCACCATCCGGCGCGCGCCCTTCCGGCGCGCGCCCCTCTGGTCTTGCCCTGGGGAACGGTCAGGTGGTGCGGGCGACGGTGACCGTCGACGTCGGGGTGGGAGTCGTGCTGACCGACGGCGGACGGGGCGGCCCGTCCGGGGTCGTGGTGCGCGTCGGCCACGGCGGTGGGATGGTGTCGACGGTGTCCTCGTCGGAGCACGCCGCGGCGAGGGTGATGGTGGCCGTGATGACCGTGACGGCGACGGCCCGCAGGACACTCGCGCGCGTGGGGCGGGCGGACGGCATACGGCCCCTCACTTGTCGATGTCCCCGACGACGAAGAACATCGATCCGAGGATCGCGACCATGTCGGCGATGAGCTGGCCCGGCAGCATCTCGGAGAGCACCGAGACGTTGTTGAAGGACGCCGAGCGCAGCTTGAGCCGCCACGGCGTCTTCTCGCCGCGCGAGACGAGGTAGTAGCCGTTGAAACCGAGGGGGTTCTCGGTCGCGCTGTAGATCTCGCCCTCGGGCACCTTGAGGACCTTGGGCAGCTTGACGTTGATCGGGCCCTGCGGCAGCTGCACGAGCCGGTCGAGGCAGGCCTCGGCCAGGTCGAGCGAGACGTGGACCTGCTCGAGCAGCACCTCGAGGCGCGACAGGCAGTCACCGGCCGTGCGGGTCACGACACGACCAGGGCCCTTGTCGCCGAAGAGCTCCCCGTAGGCGAGGTAGGGCGCGTCCCGGCGCAGGTCGACGTCGAGCCCGCTGGCCCTCGCGATCGGGCCGGAGACGCCGTAGGCCTCGACCATCGCCCGCGACAGGACACCCACGCCACGCGTCCGTGCCTCGAGGATCTCGTTGCCGACGATGAGGCGCTCGAGGTCGGGAAGTCGCTTGCGCACGTTGGCGATCGCCTTGTCGACCCGGCCCATCCAGCCGGCCGGGAGGTCCTCCTTGAGGCCGCCGACGCGGTTGAACATGTAGTGCATGCGCCCGCCCGAGACCTCCTCCATGACGGCCTGGAGCTCCTCGCGCTCGCGGAACGCGTGGAAGACCGGCGTGATGGCGCCGAGCTCGAGGGGGTAGCTGCCGAGGAACATCAGGTGGTTGAGCACCCGGTTGAGCTCGGCGAGCGCGGTGCGGGCCCAGACGGCCCGCTCGGGCACCTCCATGCCGAGCATCTGCTCGACGCCGAGGACGACGCCGAGCTCGTTGGAGAAGGCGCTGAGCCAGTCGTGCCGGTTGGCGAGCACGAGGATCTGGCGGTAGTCGCGCACCTCGAAGAGCTTCTCCGCGCCGCGGTGCATGTAGCCGACGATCGGCTCGGCGCTGACGATCCGCTCGCCGTCGACGACGATGCGCAGCCGGAGCACGCCGTGCGTGGCCGGGTGCTGCGGGCCGATGTTGAGCACCATGTCGGCCGTCGCGAGGCCGCCCGCGCCGACCCCGACGGTCAGGGCCTGACGCGAGTGCGGCGACGAGGCGGTGGTCTCCGTCATGCGCCCGAGCCTACGGCCCAGACCCGTGCCGTATGCCGTGTGGCCCCTCCGCCCGCCCGTGGCTGCGGTGCGGCAGAGTGGACGCGTGAGCCCGATGCCCGTGCCGCGCGCGACCTTCGACCTGCGCGACCCTGCTTTCGTCGCCGACCCCTACGCGGCCCTGAGCCTGGCGCGTGAGCAGGCACCGGTCCTGTGGCACGAGGGCCTGGGCCTGTGGGTCACGACGACGCACGCAGCCGCCAACGACGTGCTGCGTGACCGGCGGCTCGGTCGCATCCTGCGCCCGCGATCGAGCGGCGACGACGGCTGGACGACGTTCGACTGGTTGCACGCCGACTCGATCCTCGACTCGGAGCCGCCCAAGCACACGAGGCTGCGCCGGCTCGTCGCGGGCGCCTTCGCCCGTGGCCACGTGGCACGGCTGCGCCCCCGGGTCGAGGAGGTGGCGGCGGCCCTGCTCGACGAGGCCGAGCGCGTCCTCGAGCGCGACGGCCGGGTCGACGTCATCGCCACGTATGCGGAGCCGCTCCCGGTGCTCGTCATCTGCGAGCTGCTCGGTGCGCCCGACGGCGGACTGGAAGCTGCTCCGCGACTGGTCGCAGGCCATCGTCCGGATGTACGAGGTCGACCCAGACGAGCACGCCCAGCGGGACGCGCAACGCGCCTGCGAGGAGTTCGCGGCCTACGTCGAGCGGCTCGCCGCCGAGCGGGCCGAGGCGCCGGGGGACGACCTGCTCACCTCGCTCGTGCAGGAGCGTGACGGCGGTGACCGGCTCTCGCCACGCGAGCTCGTCGCCACGGTCGTCCTGCTGCTCAACGCGGGCCACGAGGCCAGCGTCAACGGCTTCGGCAACGGCCTCGCCTCGCTCCTGGCAGACCGCGCCCAGCGCGAGGCCGTGCTGCCGGCGCTGGACGAGCCGGCCGCCGTCGAGCGCGTCGTCGAGGAGATGCTGCGGCACGACTCACCGCTGCACCTCTTCGAGCGCACCGCGACGGCCGACGTCGAGCTCCACGGCGTCACGGTCCGCCGCGGCGAGAAGGTCGCCGCCCTGCTCGGGGCCGCCAACCGCGACCCCGCGGTCTTCGCCGAGCCCGACCGCTTCGTGGCAGACCGCGACCCGAACCCGCACCTCGCCTTCGGCGCCGGCATCCACTTCTGCCTCGGGGCGCCCCTGGCCCGGATGGAGCTGCAGATCTCGACCCGGGCACTGCTCGAACGACTCGGACCGATCGAGGTCGTCGACGCCGCACGCCGGCCGACGTTCGTGCTGCGCGGCTACGAGCGCCTCGTCGTCGCCCGCCGCCTCCCGTCGTGAACGCAGGCAGCGCGTGCCCGTGACCAGGGCGCCGCATCGAGGAAGAGATCGAGGAAGAGATCGAGGAAGAGAGGGGAGGGCATGAGTGAACTCACCCCGTACATCTGCGTGGCCGACTCACGCGCCGCGATCGAGTGGTACCGCGAGCACCTCGGCGCCGAGCTGACCGTCGACCCGATCGTCATGGACGACGGGCGCGTCGGGCACTGCGAGCTGGCGGTCGACGGAGCGTCGCTGGATGATGTCCGACGCGTTCGACGAGGCAGGTGTGGCAGCCCCGGACCCCGAGCGCGGCAACGCCGTGACGCTGCACCTCACGGTGTCCGACGTCGACGAGCGCTGCCGTCGGGTGCAGGCGGGCGGAGCCAGGCTCGACCGTGGTCCCGAGGACAACCCGCCGATCGGCCGGCTCGCGGTCTTCCACGACCCGTTCGGCCACCGCTGGTTCCTCAACCAACCGCTGCCGGCGACGGACTCGGTCCCGGAGCCCGACTGACCGCTGGGGGGCGGGCGTCAGGGCCGGGCGTCAGGCGGGCGTCGGGGTTGGCGTCAGGGGCGGTCGGCCCCGCGACCACGCAGCACGAGGAAGCCGCCCACCCCGAGCAGCACGACCGTGCCCACGATCGTGAGCAGGATCGGCACGAGGAGCGAGCCCTGGTCGTCGGTGGCGGCGACGGGCTTGACGTGCACCGTCGCCCCTGCGGTGGCCGTCGAGCCGTCGAGCCCGATCGTCGCGTGGAACGAGAAGGTGCCCGTCACGGGGTGACCGTCGTCGGAGGTGACGCGGTAGGTCACCGTGTAGTCCCCGCCCGGGGCCGTGGTTGCGATGGCCTGCGTGACGTCGCGGCCCTTGAGCGTCGGCGTGCCGGACGACACGGGCCCCGACGGACCGGTGACGACGACCTGCGCGCCGATCGCGAGGGGCGCCTCGGAGAAGGTGAGCACCAACGACCCCGGCAGGTGCGTGACCGTCGTGCCGTCCGCCGGGTTGGTCCGTTCGAGCACGTCGTGGGCGAAGGCCGCCGAGGGGGCGATGACGAGCAGTCCGAGGGCGAGCAGTGCTGAGGCGAGACGACGCATGGTCTTCAGGTTACGTCGTGCCCCGGACGCGCTTCACCGCCCACCAGAAGCCGCCGAACCCGTCCCGGTCGAGCATCCGCGCCTCGGCTCCAGCCCGCTCGAGCGCGGCGAGGTAGGCGAGCGGGTCGGCGCTCGCGAGCGCGTACGGCGGCGTGGCGCCGGTCAGCCCGAGGGCCAGCAGCGCCTCGCGCTGGGGGCGCACGTCATCCGCGTCGAGGGTGTCCATCGCGACGTGCGCTGTGACGTCGCACGACCCGTCGGGCACCGGCGGGGTCAGCTGACCGCGGACGTATGCCGTGAGCGTCCCCGCGGAGGGACGCATCGTCGCCGTGTGGCCGTAGTCCACGGCGACGAGCGTGCCCGAGGCGACGCGCGAGACGAGGTCGGACCAGGCCTCGTCGCGGGCGCGACCGACCTCGATGCGGTCGCCCGGCGTGGTGGTGGGCCAGTGGGCGTCGGCCCAGCGACGGTCCGCAGCGGTGAGCGAGCCGCCGAGGGACTCCTCGCCCGACGTGGGGTCGACGAGCACCTCGCGGGGGGTGCCGTCGGCGTCGACCTCGGCCACGGTGCAGGGCACGACGTCGAGCCACTCGTGCGCGATGACGAGGGCGTCGCTCAGGTCGGTCAGCTCGGGCGGAAGGTCGGCACCGCCGGGGGAGCGGAGCCACTCGATGCGCTCGTCGAGCCCTCGGGGACGCTCGACGACGTCGACGGCGAGGACGCGAACCTCGTCGACCGGCCTCGTGCCGAGGGCCTCGACGAGGTGGGTGGCGAGCTCGCCGCGGCCGGCCCCGAGGTCGACGACCACGTGCACGGGGTGGTCCGGCAGAGCCAGCAGGGCACGCGCCAGCGCCGCGCCGGTCGGGCCGTGCGCGGCCGTCGTGAAGTGGGCGGCGGGACCACCGCGCGTGACGTAGAAACCGCGGCCGGCGGCATACAACCCCTCGTGCCACGCGTCGCGCCAGGGAACGGGATCCACGCCTCCGGACTGTAGGCGATAGCGTGCCGTGGGTGAGCACCCCGCACGAGCGTCCCGCGCGCTTCGACGTCGGCGTCGTGGGTGCCGGCCGCGTCGGAGCCGTCCTCGGGGCGGCCCTGGCCCGCGCCGGACACGTCGTGACCGGCGTGTCCGCGGTCAGCGAGGAGAGCCTCGAGCGGGCGGCCACCCTGCTGCCGGGCGTGCCGGTCAAGCCGATCCCCGAGGTCGTCGCCCGCGCTCACCTCGTGGTGCTCGCCGTGCCCGACGACGCCCTCGCCGACCTCATCGCGGGGCTGAGCGCGACCGGCACCTTCACGCCCGGCCAGCTCGTCCTGCACACGTCCGGGGCGCACGGCATCTCGGTCTTCGAGTCGGCTGCGGGCAGCGACATCGTGCCGCTCGCGATCCACCCGGCCATGACGTTCACCGGCACGCCGCTCGACCTCGACCGGCTGCACGACTGCTGCTTCGGGGTGACGACGCTCGATCTCGCGCGGCCGCTCGGCGAGGCGCTCGTCATCGAGATGGGCGGCGACCCGGTCTGGATCGCCGAGGAGGACCGCGTCACCTACCACGCCGCTCTGGCCCACGGCTCGAACCACCTCGTCACGCTGGTCGCCCAGTCGATGCAGCTGCTCGTCGAGGCGGGCGTCGAGGACCCCGCGCGCGTCCTCGAGCCGCTGCTCACGGCAGCACTGTCCAACACGCTGCAGCGAGGTGACGCAGCCCTCACCGGGCCGGTGGCCCGCGGTGATGCCGGTACCGTTGCCGGGCACGTCGCGATGCTGCGCAAGGTGGCCCCGGACATCCGTCCCACCTACCTGGCGCTCGCCCGCGCGACGGCGCAGCGAGCCCTGCTCAGCGGACGCCTCCGCGCCTCCGACGCCGACCCGCTGCTCGAGCTGCTCGCGCACGAGGAGGACCAACCGTGACCGACACCACCGCGCCACCCACGGCGCCGCCCACAGCACCTGTGGTCGCCCGCACCCGCGAGGAGCTCCGCGAGGCCCGGGCCGCGCTCGACGACGGCGACATCGCCGTCGTCATGACCATGGGTGCCCTGCACGAGGGGCACGCGACGCTGATCCACCAGGCTCGCAAGGCGCACCGCCACGTCGTCGTGACGATCTTCCTCAACCCGCTCCAGTTCGGGCCCAAGGAGGACCTCTCGCGCTACCCGCGCACCTTCGACGCCGACCTCGAGATCTGCACGGCCGCTGGTGTCGACCTCGTCTTCGCGCCGACCCCCGACGTCGTCTACCCCGAGGGTGACCCCGGGGTGCGCGTCTCCGCCGGCCCGCTCGGCGACGTGCTCGAGGGCCAGGCCCGTCCGGGGCACTTCGACGGCATGCTCACGGTCGTCTGCAAGCTCATGCACCTCACCCGGTGCAGCGCGGCGTACTTCGGGCAGAAGGACGCCCAGCAGCTGCTGCTCATCCGGCGGATGTGCCGTGACCTCGACTTCCCGGTCCGCGTCGTCGCGGTGCCGACGGTGCGCGAGTCCGACGGGCTGGCGATGTCGAGCCGCAACACCTACCTCACCGCGTCCGACCGCGAGACGGCCCTGTGCCTCTCGGCCGCCCTGCGCGCCGGCGCGGCGGCGGCTCCCGAGGGCCCGTCCGCGGTCCGCCGCGCCGCCCGGTCGGTCCTCGTGCGCGAGCCGCTCGCGCTCATCGACTACCTCGTGCTCGTCCACCCGGACACCCTCGAGGACGTGCCGGAGTGGTATCGCGGCGAGGCGCTGCTGGCCGTGGCCGGACGGGTCGGCACGACCCGTCTCATCGACAACCTGCCGGTCCTCGTCGGCCCCGGCGGCGGAGCGCTCGAGACGTTCTCGCAGTCCTGAGAAGCCTGAGCCCAGCTCTCCCACAACGACGTTCGCCGTCGACAGTCCCGAGGAAGCCCATCGTGCAGCGTTTCATGCTCCACTCGAAGATCCACCGGGCCACGGTGACGCAGGCCGACCTGCACTACGTCGGCTCGCTGACGATCGACCGCGACCTGCTCGATGCGGCCGACCTGTGGCCGGGCCAGCAGGTCGACGTCGTCGACGTCGACAACGGCAACCGCCTGACGACCTACGCGATCGAGGGCGAGCGGGGCACGGGCATCGTCTGCATCAACGGCGCCGCCGCACGGCTCATCTCGCCGGGCGACACGGTCATCATCATCGCCTACGCCGCGATGGACGATGCCGAGGCGCGTACCTTCGAGCCGCACGTCGTCTTCGTCGACGAGCACAACCGCGTGGTCGAGGTGGGGCACGATGCAGGGGACGTGCCGGACGGTTTCGGTCTGATGACCTCGGCCGTCACCGAGCGCCACCACGAGTACCAGCACGAGCCAGCACGAGCACCAGCACGAGTACCAGGACTGAGAGGCCAGTCGTATGCCGCAGAGCGGGCTCCCCGACGTGACCGTCCCCCGGCGGCTGCGCGCGCCCGCGCCCGGCTGGACGACGACGGCCGACGTCATCGTCGTCGGCTCCGGCATCGCCGGGCTCACGACGGCACTGCGGCTGCGCCGGCGCGTCGACCGCGTGCTGCTCGTGACGAAGACGGTGCTCGACGAGGGGTCGACGGCCTGGGCGCAGGGCGGCATCGCCGCCGTCATGTCGCCGGAGGACAGCCCGGCCGAGCACATCCACGACACCCTCGTCGCCGGGGTCGGCCTCTGCGACGTCGACGCCGTCGAGGCGCTCGTGCGCGAGGGCACCGACGCCGTCTGGGACCTCATCGCGCTCGGGGCCGAGTTCGACCGCGGCGACACCGGTGGGCTGTCGCTGACCCGCGAGGGCGGCCACCACCGCGACCGCATCCTGCACGCCGGTGGCGACGCGACGGGACGCGAGATCAGCCGCGCCCTCATCGCCGCGCTCGACCGGGTGCGCGACGACCCGGGCATCGAGGTCATCGAGCACGCGCTCGTCGTCGACCTGCTCACCGACGCGGACCAGCGGGTCTGCGGCGTCACGCTCCACGTCATCGGCGAGGGCCAGGTCGACGGCGTCGGGGCCGCCCACGCGCGCGCCGTCGTGCTCGCGACCGGTGGTCTCGGCCAGATCTACGCCTCGACGACGAACCCGTCGGTGGCGACGGGCGACGGCATGGCCGCCGCGCTGCGGGCCGGCGCCGTCCTCGCCGACCTCGAGTTCGTCCAGTTCCACCCGACCGTGCTGTGGCTCGGCGAGGGCTCGCGCGGCCAGCAGCCCCTCATCTCCGAGGCGGTCCGGGGCGAGGGCGCCTTCCTCGTCGACGAGGCGGGCGAGCGGTTCATGCAGGGCCAGCACCCGCTCGCCGACCTCGCGCCCCGTGACGTCGTGGCCCGCGCCATCATCGCCCGGATGCGCGAGACCGGCACCGACCACGTCTACCTCGACTGCCGCCACCTGGGCGCCGAGTTCCTCGAGCAGCGCTTCCCGTCGATCGTGTCCGCGCTGTCGCGAGCTCGGTTTCGACCCCGCGACGCAGCTGCTGCCGGTCGCGCCGGCCCAGCACTACGCCAGCGGCGGGGTGCGCACCGACCTGCGCGGACGGTCCTCGCTCGAGGGTCTCTACGCGTGCGGCGAGACGTCGTGCACCGGCGTGCACGGCGCCAACCGCCTCGCGAGCAACTCGCTCCTCGAGGGGCTCGTCTTCGCGCGCCGCATCGCCGACGACCTCACGACCCGTCTCGGTGCGGGTGAGCTGCCCGAGACGACGCCCGTCGCACCCGTCGGAGCCCCGGAGCTGATCCGCGGCAAGCGCCGACTCGACGTGCAGCGCGCCATGACCGCGGGGTCCGGGACGGTGCGCTCGGCCGGCTCGCTCGCCGCGACGCAGGAGACCCTCGCGGCGCTCGCAGCTCGCGCGGTCGCCGACGACGCCGACAAGCAGGGCGGCCCCAAGAGCTGGGAGGCGACCAACCTGCTCCACCTCGGCCGGGCACTGACGTATGCCGCAGCCCTCCGCGACGAGACCCGTGGCGGCCACGTGCGCGAGGACTTCCCGTCGCGCGACGACGAGCACTTCCTGCACCACGTGCACCTGCAGCGTTCCGACGCCGGGGTGCTCGAGGCCGCGGTCGTGCCTGTGCCGCGCTCGAACCTCGACGGCCTCGACCTCGACCACGCGGCCGCGGACCCGACTGCGGCAGAGGACTACTCACGGATGAGAGGACACCGGTGACCACCGACGGCCTGAGCGGCTTCCCGCACGAGTGGGCGACGGCGCTCGTCGACGTGGCGCTGCGCGAGGACCTCGGTCCCGACGGCGTCGACGTGACGACGCTGGCCACGATCCCGGCTGACCAGATGCGCACCGCCGAGATCGTCGCCCGCGCCCCGGGCGTCGTCGCGGGCGTCCCGGTCATCGCTCTCGTGCTCGCCGCGGTCGCCGAGAGGGTCGGGGGAGACGTGCCGTCGGTCGAGGTCGTCAACGACGACGGTGCCCGGCTCGAGCGGGGTGACGTCATCGCACGGCTCGCCGGCCCGACCCAGGTCATCCTCGTCGCCGAGCGCACCATCCTCAACATCCTGAGCCGGCTGTCCGGCGTGGCCACGCACACGCGGCGCTGGGCAGACGCGCTCGACGGCACCTCGACCATGGTCCTCGACACCCGCAAGACGACGCCCGGGCTGCGCTGGCTCGAGAAGTACGCCGTGCGTTGCGGTGGTGGCACCAACAAGCGCATGGGCCTCTACGACGTCGCCATGATCAAGGACAACCACAAGCTCGCGGCCGGCTCGGTGGCGGCGGCCTACGCCCTCGTGCGCGAGCGCTTCCCCGCACGTCGACGTGCAGGTGGAGGTGACCACGCCGGCCGAGGCGCAGGAGGCCTACGACGCGGGGGCGCGCTTCATCATGTGCGACAACATGTCCGTCGACGTGCTCGCGCGAGACGGTCGAGCTGCTCCGCGCCGCAGGTGAACCCGTCGAGATCGAGGCCACGGGCGGTCTCACCCTCGAGGTCGTGCGGGAGTATGCCGGCACGGGCGTCGACTTCGTCTCGGTCGGGGGCCTGACGCACAGCTCACCCATCGTCGACATCGCCCTCGACCTCACCGACTGAACCGTCGAAAGGCCACGTCTGGCCGCCTCCCACCCGTCGAGAGGCCACGTCTGGCCGCCTCCCACCCGTCGAGAGGCCACGTGTGGTCGCCTCCCACCCGTCGAGAGGCCACGTGTGGTCGCCACGCGACGGTCGAGAGGCCACCGGCAGCCGCCCCGACCGTAGGTGGACGCGCTGGCGTCGGGCGTACCCTGCGACGAGGGAGGGTGAGGGGTGTCGTCGACGAGCTGTTCCGCGCGAGAGCCGAGTTCGAGCGCGGGGGAGTGGGCGGCCGCCCTCGAGCGGTGGTCCTCGCTCGACACTGACGGCCTGACCGCCGCCGACCTCGAGTCCGCCGGGTCGGCAGCGCAGCTGCTGGGCCGCCCCGACGATGCGGTCGACGGCCGTACGTGGCCTCTCGACGTGGGGGAGGCGGCCACACGTGGCCTCTCGACGTGGGGGAGGCGGCCACACGTGACCTCTCGACGTGGGGGAGGCGGCCACACGTGGCCTCTCGACGGTTGAAGGAGGTGGGGGAGAGGTGGGGTCAGAAGTGGCGGTGCCAGAGGTTGACGGCGTAGTCCACGCCCGTGGCGTCGGGGTGCTCGGCGAGGATGAGGTCGGCGTGCTCGGGCGCGAACTCGATGCCGACGACGGCCTCGAAGTCCTCGCGCGAGTCGAAGTCCCACCGGATGTCGAGCCGCTCGCGCTCCCAGCCCTGCCGCTGCCAGAAGCGCTCGACGGCTCGCGGGTCGTAGGTCGGCAGCGCCCGCCGGAACCACCGGCCGAACGTCGAGCGCGTCGCGTCGTTGTCGAGCACGAAGGCCGCGCCGCCGGGACGGATCACCCGCTCGAGCTCGGCCAGGCCCGGCTCGCAGCCCGGCCCGAAGAAGTACGCCCAACGCGCGTGGGCCACGTCGAACGAGCCGTCGGGCACCCCCAGCGCGGCCGCACCCTCCTCGCGGACCGAGACGGACGGCATACCGGAAACCCGTTGTGCCGCAAGCGAAGCCAGTGGGGGGTGCGGCTCCGCGCCGATCACCGACCGGGCCGTCCCCGCGAACATCGGCAGGTGGTAGCCGGTGCCGCACCCGATGTCGACGACGTCGAGCCCCGACCAGTCGAGCACCGAGCGCATGGCATCCTCGATGACGTGCGCGCGGTCGACGCCGCGGTTCTCGATCTCGTAGACGTCGGGCGTCTCCCAGATGTTGGGGGAGGGGATGATCTCGCTCATCGCGACCTCACTTCGCCCGCTGCGCCTCGAGGGTGGCCGGGTGCACGAGCAGGGGCAACAGCTTGCGCACGCCGCGGGCTCGGACGGCCTTGACCTGGGCGAGGTGCGCCTCGGCGCGGATCGCCAGCTCGGCGTAGGCCAGCGGGCCCATCAGCTCGGTGAGCTCGGGGGCGTTGGAGCGGTAGACCGGCTCGCGACCGACGTGCGCCTCGGAGTTGCCCGAGCAGTACCAGTCGAGGTCGTGGCCACCCGGCCCCCAGCCGCGGCGGTCGTACTCGGTGATCGTCACCTCGAGGTAGCTCGTGTCGTCGGGGAGCTCGACGGTGCGGAAGGTGCGCCGGATCGGCAGCTGCCAGCACACGTCGGGCTTGAGCGTGTGCGGCTCGACTCCGGTCAGGACGGCGTGCTGGTGCAGCGCGCAGCCGGCTCCGGCGGGGAACCCGGGGCGGTTGAGGAAGATGCACGCCCCGTCGACGACCTTCGTCTTGCGCGTGCCGTCCTCCTTCTCGGTCCAGTCGTCCTTGTCGCCGGTGGCGCGGCCGACGGGGTGGTACTGCCACTCGTCCTCGCCGAGCTCCTCGACGGCCTTCTCGACCCGCTTCCAGTCGTCCTTCTCGGTGAAGTGCGCGCCGAGGGTGCAGCAGCCGTCATCGGGTCGGCCGGCGTAGATGCCCTGGCAGCCGCTGCCGAAGATGCACGTCCAGCTGCTGGTGAGCCAAGTCAGGTCGCACCGGTAGCGCTGGTTCGGGTCGGCGGGGTCGGTGAACTCGACCCAGACGCGGGGGAGGTCCAGAGGTGCTTCAGCCACCGGCTCACCCTATGCCGCCGACATTCGGACCGCGCCAGCCCAGGTTCAGTGCGTGGATGGTGCTCCGCGCGCCGAACCCCCTTGCGTATGCCGTGTGCGCCCGCATGCGCCCGTGCGCGCCCGGATGCGCCCGGGCGCACGCGGGCGCCGCGACGAGGACCCGCACGGATGGGGCTAGCGTGAGCCCATGACCTCGAGCGCACCGGAGGGCGTGACCGCGAAGGGCCGCGGTCGGCGCCCCGGCGGTGCCGACACCCGTGCCGCGATCGTCGACGCGGCGCGGAAGTCCTTCGCAGCCAAGGGGTATGACAAGGCGAGCATGCGCGGGATCGCCCGGGAGGCCGGGGTGGACCCGGCCCTCGTGCACCACTACTTCGAGGGCAAGGCGGCGCTCTTCACCGAGACGCTCGACGTGCCGGTCAACCCGAGCGAGCTCATCGAGCGCATCACCGCAGGCGACGTCGACCGGCTCGGCTGGCGGATCGTCGAGACGTTCCTGACGGTGTGGGAGCCGCCGGAGCGACGTGACGCGCTCGTGGCCCTCGTCCGGTCGAGCATGACGAGCGAAGAGGCGGCCCGGATGCTGCGCGAGTTCCTCGGCCGCGAGGTGTTCGGGCGGATCGCGGCCAGCACGGGGGTCTCGGACCCGCAGCTGCGCGGTGCGCTGGCGGCCACGCAGATGATCGGGCTCATCGTCGCGCGCTACGTCATCCGGCTGCCGGCGGTGGCGGACGCGACCCGCGAGGAGCTCGTCGACCGGATCGGTCCGGTGCTCCAGCTCCATCTCGTGGACAGGCCGCACAGAGAGGCGTAGATTTCATCGCATGATGAATAACACTGGTCCCGCGGTCGCCGTGAGCGGCCTGGTGGTCGTGCGCGGGAAGCGCCGGGTCATCCCGGGGCTCGACCTCGAGATCCCCGCCGGTCAGGTCATCGGGCTGCTCGGACCCTCCGGCTCGGGCAAGTCCACGCTCATGCGCTGCATCGTCGGCGTGCAGATCATCGAGTCCGGCACCGTCACGGTGCTCGGGCATCCCGCTGGCTCGCCCGCGCTGCGGGACCGCGTCGGCTACGTCACGCAGAGCCCCAGCGTCTACGCCGACCTCAGCGTGCGCGACAACGTCGTCTACTTCGGCCGCGCCATCGGCCTGCGGGGCGCCGAGCTGCGCGAGGCCGTCGACCGCACGCTGGCCGAGGTCGACCTCGTCTCGTACGCCGAGCAGCTCGTCCAGGACCTCTCGGGCGGCCAGGAGTCGCGGGTCTCGCTCGCCGCCGCCCTCGTCGGACGGCCGAGCCTGCTCGTCCTCGACGAGCCCACCGTCGGCCTCGACCCGGTGCTGCGACGAGACCTCTGGGACCTCTTCCGACACCTCGCCGACCGCGGGCACTCGCTCGTCGTGTCGAGCCACGTCATGGACGAGGCCACCCGCTGCGACCGGCTCGTGCTGCTGCGCGAGGGACGCGTCCTCGCCGACGTCACCCCCGCCGAGCTGCTCGAGCGCACCGACGCCGCCGACGCCGATGCCGCCTTCCTCGCCCTCATCGACGCCGAGACCGCCAGGACCGGGGAGAGGCGGGCGTCATGAACGCCGGTCTCACCGTCGCCACCTCGGGCCGCGTGCTGCGCCAGGTGCGCACCGACCGCCGCACCATCGCCCTCATCATCGTCGTGCCCTGCGTGCTCCTCGGCCTGCTCGCCTGGATCTACGACGGCACCCACGTCTTCGACGCCATCGGGCCGGCCCTGCTCGGCGTCTTCCCGATGATCGTCATGTTCATCGTGACCTCCGTCGCGACCCTGCGCGAGCGCCAGACCGGCACGCTCGAGCGCCTGCTCACGACGCCCATGGGCAAGGGCGACTTCATGATGGGGTATGCCGCTGCCTTCGGGTCGCTCTCAGCCGTGCAGGCCCTGATCGCAACGGGATTCGCCGTCTGGGTGTGCAACCTGGACGTCGCCGGCCCGCTCTGGCTGCTCGTCGTCGTCGCCGTCTTCGACGCCGTCCTCGGCACGTCGCTCGGTCTGCTCGCAAGCGGCTTCGCGCGCACCGAGTTCCAGGCGGTGCAGTTCATGCCGGCCTTCCTCCTGCCGCAGTTCCTGCTGTGCGGGCTGCTCGTCCCCCGGGACCAGCTGCCGACCGTGCTCGAGTGGGTCAGCAACGTCCTGCCGCTGTCCTACGCCGTCGACGCGATGAAGGAGATCGCCGCCAACGCCGACCCCGTCACCGCGGTCCTGGGCGACCTCGGCATCGTCGCGGCCTTCATCGCGGGCGCCCTGGCCCTCGCCTCGCTCACCCTGAGCCGGCGCTCCGCCTGACGGCATACGCCCTGGTGCGAGCCCGGGTGCGTGCCCGGGCGAGCCCGGTGACGCGGCACTAGGGTTGGGACATGCGCCTGGGCGTCATCGACATCGGGTCCAACACGGTCCACCTCCTCGTCGTCGACGCCCACCCCGGCGCGCAGCCGCTGCCGGCCTTCTCGCACAACACCGAGCTGCGGCTGTCGGAGAGCCTCCGGGCCGACGGCCGCGTCAGCGACGAGACGGCCGACCGGCTCGTCGCGTTCATCCGCGAGTGCCTCGACGTCGCGGAGGACCAGGGCGTCGGCGACCTCTTCGCCTTTGCGACGTCGGCACTGCGCGAGTCGCCCAACGGCGACGCCGTCATCGCGCGCGTGCGGGACGAGACGGGTGTCGAGCTCGAGGCCCTGAGCGGCTCGGACGAGGCCCGGATGACCTTCCTCGCCGTGCGCCGCTGGTTCGGGTGGTCGAGCGGCCGGCTCCTCGTCGTCGACATCGGCGGCGGGTCCCTCGAGCTGGCCGCCGGCCTCGACGAGGAGCCCGACGTCGCCTTCAGCCTGCCTCTGGGCGCCGGGCGGCTGACCCGCGAGAACCTGCACGACGACCCGCCCACCGAGGCGGCGTCCCATGAGCTGCGGACGCACGTGCGCACCACCCTGGCCCGGCACGTTCGCCCCCTGCTGACGTCCGGCTCGCCGGACCGCGCCGTCGGGACGTCCAAGACGATGCGATCGCTCGCCCGGATCGCCGGGGCCGCGCCACGAGCCGAGGGCCCGTTCGTGCCGCGCACCCTCTCGCGGGACGACCTCCGCGAGATCGTCGCGCGCGTCGGACGGCTCGACGCGGCCGCGCGCTCGCAGCTGCCCGGCGTCTCGGAGGGGCGAGCCCGGCAGCTGTATGCCGGCGCGCTCGTCGCCGAGGCCGCCCTGGACCTGCTCCAGGTCGAGCAGCTCGACATCTGCCCGTGGGCGCTGCGCGAGGGTCTCATCCTCCGGCGCCTCGACCACCTGACCTCGTGACGTCCGGGTCCTGAAGCCGCGCGCACGGACGTGCGCGGACCTTCGCGGACCGGCGTGGACCGGTCCGAGCCTGCCCGGCGACGTGGCGCACAATGGCCGCATGACGATCCGGGTCGGCCTGTCGACCGCCTCGCTCTACCCCGACAACGCGGCGACCGCCTTCGCGACGGCAGCGCGGCTCGGCTACGACGCGATCGAGGTCATGGTCTGGACGGACCCCGTCACGC
Source organism: uncultured Actinomycetota bacterium (assembly GCA_963849965.1). Taxonomy (GTDB): domain Bacteria; phylum Actinomycetota; class Actinomycetes; order Actinomycetales; family Dermatophilaceae; genus Terrabacter. The sequence continues at coordinate 224,810 of CAWKJV010000022.1, forward strand.
GGGAGGCGGGAGCGCTGCGGGCGCTGTCCGAGCTGCACGCGCTGCCGATCGTCTCGGTGCACGCCCCGACCCTGCTGCTGACCCAGCGCGTCTGGGGCACCGACCCGTGGGGCAAGGTCGACCGCTCCATCGACCTCGCCCTCGAGGTCGGAGCCGGCACCGTCGTGCTGCACCCGCCCTTCCGCTGGCAGCGGGAGTATGCCGCCGGGTTCGTCGACGGGGTCGCGCTGCGGGAGCACGAGTCCGGGATCCGGCTCGCCGTGGAGAACATGTACCCCTGGCGCACGGCGCGACGGGACGTCATGGCCTACCTCCCGCACTGGGACCCGGTGGACCAGCCCTACGACAACGTGACGCTGGACCTGTCGCACACGGCGACCGCCGGATCCGACGCGCTGGCGATGGCGCAGGGCCTCGGCCCACGACTCGCGCACCTGCACCTGGCGGACGGTCTCGGCTCGTTCCTCGACGAGCACCTCGTCCCGGGCCGCGGCGCCCAGCCCTGCGCCGCCGTGCTCGAGCACCTGGCCGACAGCCGGTGGGACGGTGAGGTCGTCGTCGAGGTCTCGACCCGCAAGGTCGGGGGCGCGCAGCGAGAGGTCGACCTCGCCGAGGCGCTCGCCTTCGCCCGGCTCGCGCTCGTGCCGACGCGCGGAGCCAGCCGCATCTGAGCCCTGCCCTCCGGGGCGCAGGAGGTGGGCTCAGGCCGTGGCGGGGCGCCAGCCGCGGGGTCGCACCGAGATCATGTCGACGCTCGCGTCCGGGCCGGCGTCGACGGCGAGGCGGGCTGCCCGGACGACCGAGGCGACGTCGAGGTAGGCGCCCGAGTCGTAGTCCGCGCCCTCGAACTCGACGAGCTCGCGCTGCATGTCGGTGTCGACCCGGCCGGGGTGCAGCGACGTGACGCGCACACCGTGCTCGCGCTCCTCGAGGCGCAGCGAGTCGCTGAAGGCGCGAAGGGCGAACTTCGAGGCGCAGTAGGCGCCGGAGGCCGGGCTCGCCGTCAGGCCCGACCCCGAGTTGACCGTGATGACGAGGCCGTGCGCCGAGCGCAGGGCGGGCAGGAGGGCCCGCGTGACGGCTGCGACGGCGACGACGTTGACCGTCATCGAGTCGGCCCAGTCCTGCACCGGCGACTCCGCGACGGTGCCGTTGCGCAGGACGCCGGCGGAGTGCACGAGGACGTCGACCCGGTCCAGGTGCGGGACGAGGGCCTCGAGGGCGGCCGCGAGCGACCCGCCGGGCGAGCAGTCGGCGAGGTCGGCCACGAGCCCCTCGGCCGACGGCAGCGACGCCACGACGTCGGCCACCGACTCGGCGCTGCGGCCACCGATGACGAGGTGGTGCGTCGGTGCGAGGTCCCGCGCGATCGCGAGCCCGATGCCTCGGGTGCCCCCGGTGACGACCGCCACCGGCCGTCCGTCGCGGTTCGAGGGGGTGTGGGGCGGGGGCGTCTGGCTCATGGCGCCACCCTACGAGCCGCCCGCCCACGGGACGGGGCCGGACGGCATACGCCCTCGGTGGGGCCGGGAAGGCTCAGGGGACATCAGGCCAGGCCGAGGGCCTGCGCCTCCTCCCACAGGTCGTCGCGGACGCGGGGGTGGGCGCACTCCTCGATGATGTCGCGGCACTGGTCCTTCTCGCTGCGACCCCAGAGGGGCGCGACGCCGTGCTCGGTGACGATGGCGCTCTGCTGGAAGCTCGTCACCGGCTCGGACAGCAGCGGAACGATCGTCGACACGTCGGCCTTGGGGTGCCACGAGCGCAGCGCGATGAACGACTGGCCACCCGGGGAGTGCAGGGCCCCGACGATGAAGTCGGTCTGTCCGCCGAACCCGGAGTGGATGCGGGCGTTGATGCGCGAGGCGTTGGCCTGGCCGAAGAGGTCGACCTCGAGCGCCGTGTTGACGGACGTCATCTGCCGCTGCGAGGCGATGAGGCCGGGGTCGTTCGTCTTCTCGGTGCGCATCATCCGCACGCGCGGGTTGCCGTCGAGCCACGCTGTAGAGGTCGGTCGAGCCGAAGCTGAACGAGGTGACGAGCGGGTGGTCGGGGTCGAGCGCGCCCGCCTCGTCGAGGGCGAGCACGCCGTCGGAGAACATCTCGGTCCACATGCGCAGGCCGCGGCGCGAGGTCAGTCCGGCGAGCGTGGCGTCGGGCACGGCGCCGATGCCGAGCTGCATCGTCGCGCCGTCCTTGACCATGGCCGCCACTCGCTCGCCGATGACCCGGCTCTCGGGGTCGGGCGGCACCGCCGGCGAGCGACGCCATGGGGGAGTCGACCTCGACCATGAGGTCGATGTGCTCGAGTCGGCACCTCGGCGTCGCCGAAGGTGTAGGGCATCTGCGGGTTGACGACGGCCACGACGAGCCCGCCTCGGGCGCGGCACGCCTCCAGCGCTGCCGGCAGCACGTTGACCTCCAGGCCCATGCTGACCTGGCCGTGCCGCGGTGGCGCGCAGTGGAGCAGCACGGCGTCCGGCTGGCAGCGCCCGGCCGAAGAGCAGCGGGACGAGCGAGAGACGGGACGGCACGTAGCGCAGGCGCGGGTGCCGACGCATACCCGGACCGACGAAGCACGTCTCGACGGTCACGCCCTCGCGCGTGGGCAGCCCCGCGGGCGCGTTGAGCGCGTGCAGCACGTAGGTCGGCTGTGCGGCGTCGAGAGCCCGCACCGCCTCCCACGGGACCGCCATGTTGCCGCTGACGACGACACGAGGGTTCTCGGGAAGTGTCCGCAGCCGCTGGGTGAGCTCGTCGATCGTCGCCGTCCGCACCCCTTCATCCTCGCGCAGCGGGTGGCCGGGAGAGGGCGTATGCCGTCCGGCGTGACCAACGTCGCCAGCGCGGGCTGCGGTCCGGCGGCTCGGGTCAGCTCGCCTTCTTCGTGGCCGCCTTCTTCGTCGTGCTCTTCGCGGTCTTCTTGGCCGTCGTCTTCTTCGCGGCGGCCTTCTTCGTCGTCGCCTTCTTGGCCGCGGACTTGGCCGCGGTCTTCGTCGCGGTCTTCGTCGCCGCGCCGGTCGTCCGACGCGCCGGACTCGCTGGACGAGCCGCCGGTCTTGGCCGCCTTGGCCTTGTCGACGCTGCGCTGCAGGGCCGCGAGCAGGTCGACGACCTCGGTCTCCTCGCCCTTGGCCTCGGGCGTCTCGGTGATGTCGCCGCCCTCGATCTTCGTCGCGACGAGCTGCGTCACGGCCTCGGCGTAGTCGTCCTCGAACTCCTCCGGCTCGTAGTCGCCCGACAGGGAGTCGACGAGCGAGGACGCCATGGCGAGCTCCTTGGCCGTCGCGTGGGTCTCCTCCGAGAGCGACTCGAACTCGGGGGCGCGCACCTCGTCCGCCCACAGCAGGGTCTGGAGCACGATGACGCCGTCGCGCACGCGGAGCACCGCGAGCGTCATCCGGGTGCGCACCGAGACGGTGACGAGCGCCATCCGGTCGGCCTTCTCGAGCGCGTCGCGGAGCAGGACGTAGGGCTTGAGCCCGGTCTTGTCGGGCTCGAGGTAGTAGCTCTTGTCGAAGAGCAGCGGGTCGATCTGCTCGGACGGCACGAACTTCTCGATCGAGATCTCCTTGGTCGACCGGGTCGGAAGACTCTTGAGATCCTCGTCGGTCAGCACGACCATCTGCCCGTCGGCCGCCTCATATCCCTTGGCGATGTCGGAGTAGGGCACCTCCTCGCCGTCGATCGAGCAGACGCGTTGGTACTTGATGCGGCCGCCGTCCTTCTCGTGAACCTGCCGGAACTGCACGTCGTGGTTCTCCGTCGCCGAGAAGAGTCGAACCGGCACATTGACGAGGCCGAACGACACGGCGCCTTTCCAGATGGCTCGCATGGGAACAAGAATGCACCCATGCGCCCCATGCTCGCGACGGCTTCGACGACCATTCCGGTCGGCGACCGCTGGCAGCACGAGGTGAAATGGGACGGTATGCGGGTGCTGGCCGACGTGAACGACGGCGAGATCCGCCTCTTCTCGCGCACGGAACGCGACGTCACCGTCGCCTTTCCCGAGCTGCGCGGCCTCGCCGACGAGTACGCCGACATGCTCCTCGACGGCGAGATCGTCTCGATGCGGGACGGCGATCCCGTCGTTCGCCGCGATGGCCGAACGCTTCCACGTCACCGACGCCCGGCGTGCGGCGATGCTCGCCGAGGCCGCACCGGTCACCCTCATGACGTTCGACCTGCTGCGGCTCTACGGCGTGGAGCTGCTGTCGCGCCCCTGGACCGACCGGCGCGCCACGCTCGAACGCCTCGAGCTCGCCGGCCCCCGGTGGCAGACGCCGCCGACCTTCGCCGACGGTGTGACGCTCCACGCCGCGACGAAGGAGCAAGGTCTCGAGGGGATCGTGTCCAAGCGCGTCGACTCGGTCTACGTCCCCGGACTGCGGTCGCCCCTGTGGCTCAAGTCCCCCCACCGGGGCACGGTCTCGGTCGTCATCGGCGGGTGGCGCCCCGAGTCCACCGGCACGGTGTCGCGTCGCCTCGGAGCGGTGCTCGTCGGCGTGCCCGGCCCCGGCGGTCTGCGCTACCTGGGACGCGTCGGCTCCGGCCTCGCCGGCAAGACAGGGCAGGCCCTGATGCGCGACCTCGAGTCGCTGACGTCCACCGAATCCCCTTTCGCCACAGACGTGCCCGTCGAGGACTCCGCCGGCGCCACCTGGGTCCACCCGGTCCTCGTCGCCGACGTGCAGTCGCTGGGACTGAGCGGGCAGGGCAAGCTGCGCCAGCCGGCATACAAGGGCCTGCGCAGCGACCTCACGCCCGGCGACGTCGACGACCACGGGGACGGTGAGTGATGCCCTACGAGGCCACCAAGGTCACGGTCGAGGTCGACGGCCGGCGGATGAAGCTGTCGAGCCTCGAGAAGGTGATGTACCCCCGCACCGGCACGACCAAGGCCCAGGTGCTCGACTACTACGCGCGCATCGCGCCGGTGATCCTGCCGCACCTGCGCGACCGCGCCGTCACGCGGATCCGCTTCCCGCACGGGGTCGGTGACATGCAGTTCTTCGAGAAGAACATCCCCGCGGGCACGCCGGCGTGGATCCGCCGCGTCGGGCGCGACCCCGTCTTCCCGCTCATCGACGACCTGGCGGGGCTGACGTACTTCGCCAACCTCAACTCCCTCGAGCTGCACGTGCACCAGTGGCGCTACGAGGGGGAGGGGCGTGACGCCGTTGCGCTGCAATCCCGACCGGCTCGTCATCGACCTCGACCCGGGGCCCGGCACCGGGCTGCACGAGTGCGCCCGCGTCGCGCTCATCGTGCGCGAGCGGCTCAGCGGCATCGGGCTCGACACCGCTCCCCGTGACCAGTGGCAGCAAGGGGCTCCAGCTGTATGCCGTCCTGCCCGGTGCGCACACGAGCGACGAGATCCGCGACACCGTCCAGCAGCTCGCGCAGGAGCTGACCAAGGCCCACCCCGACCTCGTCGTGTGGAAGATGGCCAAGGAGCTGCGGCCCGGCAAGATCTTCCTCGACTGGAGCCAGAACGTCGCCGCCAAGACGACCGTCTGCCCCTACTCGCTGCGCGGCCGGGAGCGTCCGACCGTGGCCGCGCCGCGCTCGTGGGACGAGATCGAGTCCGGCGCCGACGGGGGCGAGCTCGCGCAGCTGACGTCCGACGAGGTCCTCGAGCGCGTCGCCCGCGACGGGGACCTGGCCGCCGAGATCACCGGTTGAGGCGCGCCGCGCACGGGTAGGTGTGGACGCGAGAGGGCCCGGCACCTGTGATGTGCCGGGCCCTCTCGTCGAGCCGTGACCGGTTCGGTCAGTGCGCCTTGTCGTAGGCGGCCTGGACGTCGGCCGAGATGCGGCCGCGGTCCGAGACGTCATGGCCGTTGGCGCGGGCCCACTCGCGCACGGCGGCGAGGTCGGTGCGCTTCGCGGCGCCCGAACCTGCACCCGCGCGGCGACGCGAGGCGGCCTTGGCCGTGCCCGCCCGGCGCGCGTGACCCGTCCACGTCGCGAAGTCGTCGCGCAGCCTGCGGGCATTCTCGTCGGACAGGTCGATTTCGTACGTGACGCCGTCGAGGGCAAAAGTCACCGTCTCGGCTGCATTTCCACCGTCGATGTCATCGATCAACACCACTTCGACACGCTGAGCCATTTTTCTCCATCTGACAATTGGGTTCCTGGGAGGGGCGTTCCGCGAATGCGTGACTCGCGGGCGAGATCAATTTACCGCCTCGAGCCCGACAATGCATTTACTCCGAAAACAATGACTGCCGGTCGAAAAGTGAAATGTGGTGCGTCACGACGTGTGCGGCGATTTCCGGCAGACGATCGCCGCCATGAGGTCGTGCCTCGTGAATCCGGTGTCAGTGCTCTTTCGACCCAGGTGGCGGAGTGGACGGCTCGGTGTGCGCGACCTGCGGGGACGAGACCTGCGGGGACGAGGGGGTGCGGGTGTCGACTCCACGCCCGTCGTGCTCTGCCTCCCACCGGGCCTGCGCGAGGCGCTCGCGACGGTCGCCCTCGAGGATGCTCTTGATGACGAAGTAGAAGAGCGTGCCCATGCCGACCGTCGGGACGATGGCGAGCACATAGGGCAGAACCGATTCCATGCGGCCATTTTCTCACGGCCGGGCGGCCGGCCCCGCGGAGCGATGTCGCACCCGCGCCGTACGGTCGTGCCATGGCTACGAGGACGACGACGCGACGCACCCCCGGCTTCCGCTGCGGCGAGTGCGGGTGGACCACCGCGAAGTGGGTCGGCCGCTGCGGAGAGTGCCAGGCCTGGGGCACCGTCGCCGAGACGGGTGCGCCCACGGCGGCGCGCACCACCGCGGCCCCCGTCGTCACGCCCGGCCCAGCGCATCGCCGACGTCGACCTGACCCGCGCCGCCGCCCGACCGACCGGGGTCGCCGAGTTCGACCGCGTGCTCGGAGGGGGCCTCGTGCCCGGTGGCGTGGTGCTCGTCGCGGGCGAGCCGGGGGTCGGCAAGTCGACCCTGCTGCTCGACGTCGCCGCCCGCGCGGCCCGGTCCGGCTCCGAGGTCCTCTACATCAGCGGGGAGGAGTCCGCCGCCCAGGTGCGCACGCGCGCCGAACGCATCTCGGCGATGGCCGACACGCTCTACCTCGCCGCCGAGACCGACCTCGCGACCGTGCTCGGCCATGTCGAGGCGCGCTCGCCGGGGCTGCTCGTCGTCGACTCGGTGCAGACGATCGCGAGCGCCGACGTCGAGGGGCAGGCCGGCAACGTCTCCCAGGTGCGCGAGGTCGCGGGCAGCCTCATCGCCGCGGCCAAGGCCCGGGGTGTCGCCGTGCTCCTCGTCGGACACGTGACCAAGGACGGCTCGATCGCCGGTCCGCGGGTGCTGGAGCACCTCGTCGACGTCGTCATCCAGTTCGAGGGCGACCGCCACTCGGGTCTGCGGCTCGTGCGTGCCGTGAAGAACCGCTTCGGCCCCACCGACGAGGTCGGCTGCTTCGACCTGTCCGACACCGGCATCACCGGCCTCGCCGACCCGAGCGGGCTGTTCCTGTCCACCCGCGACCACGCGGTCCCGGGCACGTGCGTGACCGTCACCCTCGAGGGGCGCCGACCGCTCGTGGCCGAGGTGCAGGCGCTGGTGGCGCCCTCGACCCTGCCGTCACCCGCGACGCACCTCCAGCGGTCTCGATGCGTCGCGTCTCGCGATGATCATCGCCGTCCTCGACAAGCGCGCGGGGGCGCCGGTGGGCTCGCGCGACATCTTCGCGGCCACCGTCGGCGGGGTCCGCATCACCGAGCCGGCCGCCGACCTCGCCATCGTCTGCGCCGTCGCCTCATCCGTCGTCGACAGGCCGCTGGCCACCGACGTCGTCGCCTTCGGCGAGGTCGGGCTCGCCGGCGAGGTGCGGCGGGTGACCGGGCTCGACCGCCGCCTCTCGGAGGCGGCCCGGCTCGGGTTCCGTCATGCGCTCGTCCCGGCGGGCAGCCTGTCGGGCACCGTCGTGCCCGCCGGCATCCGCGCCGTCGAGGTCGCCGACGTGCCTCGCGCCATCGAGGCCATGGGCCGCCTCGCCGGTGGGCGGTCAACGAGCGCGGCCGCCGTCGGCACCGTCTAGACTGCGAGCGACCGGGTGGACGCGCTCGGCGCCCCCATTGCGAACAGGGAAGTGATGGACCGGAACGACGAGCTGCTGCTGCGCGCGGCCCTCGCGGCGGTGGCACCCGGGACGGAGCTGCGTGACAGCCTCGAACGGATCCTTCGCGGTCGCACCGGAGCGCTCATCGTGCTTGGTTTCGACCGTGTCGTCGACTCGATCTGCACCGGCGGCTTCGTGCTCGACATGGAGTTCTCTGCCACGCGTGTGCGCGAGCTGTGCAAGATGGACGGCGCCGTGGTGCTCGACCGCGAGGGCACCCGCATCCTGCGTGCCGCCACGCAGCTCGTGCCCGACTCCAGCATCGAGACCACCGAGTCCGGCACCCGTCACCGCACGGCCGAGCGCGTGGCCAAGCAGACCGGCTACCCCGTCATCTCCGTGAGCCAGTCGATGGGCGTCGTCGCGCTCTACGTCGGCGACCTCCGGCACGTCATCGAGGGGTCGCCGACGACCCTGTCGCGCGCCGACCAGGCGCTGCAGACGCTCGAGCGCTACAAGGCCCGTCTCGACGAGGTCACCGGGACCCTGTCCGCGCTCGAGATCGAGGACCTCGTCACGGTGCGCGACGTCACCGCGGTGCTGCAGCGCCTCGAGATGGTGCGGCGCATCTCCGCCGAGATCCAGGACTACGTCGTCGAGCTCGGCACCGATGGGCGACTGCTCAGCCTGCAGCTCGAGGAGCTCGTGGGCGGGCTCGGCAACGACCGCGAGCTCGTCATCCGCGACTACCTGCCGGCGACGAAGTCCGGGCTCCACGTCGACGAGGCCCTCGACAACCTCCAGGCGCTGAACGCGGTCGAGCTGCTCGACCTCGCTGCGGGCGCTCGTGCCGTCGGCTTCTCCGTCGTCGGCGACAGCCTCGACCTCCCGGTCTCACCGCAGGGTTACCGGCTGCTGACCAAGGTGCCGCGCCTGCCGACCGCGATCGTCGACCGGCTCGTGACGCACTTCGAGTCGCTCCAGCGCCTGCTCGCGGCCGGCATCGAGGACCTCATGCTCGTCGACGGAGTCGGCGAGGGCCGCGCTCGGGCCGTGCGCGAGGGTCTCTCGCGCCTCGCCGAGTCGAGCATCCTCGAACGCTACGTCTGAACGCTCGGGAGCTCACGCCCGTGGCGGCCCTGCGCCAGCCCCCGAGTGCCCCCGAAGGTCCCGCTCGGTCGGACCCTCACTAGCGTGTCCGTATGCCGTCCCGCGAGGTCCCGCTGTCGCTGCTCCACGAGCGCGTCAACGGGTGGTACGCCGAGGCCGGCCGCAAGCACCTGCCGTGGCGCGAGCCCGACGCGAGCGCGTGGGGTGTGTTCCTCTCCGAGGTGATGTCGCAGCAGACGCCCCTGGCCCGCGTCGAGCCGATCTGGCGCGAGTGGATGGACCGATGGCCGACCCCCTCCGCCCTCGCGGCCGCAGCGCCGGGTGACGCCGTCCGGGCCTGGGGCCGTCTGGGCTACCCGCGTCGCGCCCTGCGCCTGCACGAGGCGGCGAGGGCGATGGTCGAGCGGCACGGCGGTGAGGTCCCCGCCACCCCGGAAGGCCTGCTGGCGCTGCCGGGCGTCGGGGCCTACACGGCGGCAGCGGTCTCGTGCTTCGCCTTCGGCATCCCGGAGGTCGTCGTCGACACGAACGTCCGGCGCGTCCTCGCTCGCACGCGCGAAGGGAAGGCCTTCCCGAACCTCACGCTCAACCGCGCCGAGGCGCAGCTGGCCGCAGACTCGATGCCGGTCGAGCAGGCGACGGCGAACACGTGGAACGTCGCCGTCATGGAGCTCGGGGCCCTCGTCTGCGTGGCCCGGGGACCCCGCTGCGACGAGTGCCCGGTCGCTGACCTCTGCGCGTGGAACCTCGACGGCCGACCGGCCTACGACGGTCCGCCGCGGCGCGGGCAGAGCTGGCACGGGACCGACCGGCAGGTGCGCGGCGAGCTGCTGCGCCGCCTGCGCGACGCCCACGCGGCGCTGCCCCTCGCGCGCCTCGAGGACTCGGCCGACGACCGGGCGCAGGTCATGCGCTGCCTCGACTCCCTCGTCGCCGACGGACTGGTCGAGCCCTTGTCCCGCAACCGGTTCGCCCTCCCCTCCTGACCGCTACCTCCACACCCTTACACCGTCGAAAGGCCACAAACCGGGCCCCGGTTTGTGGCCTTTCGACGGTGTAAGGGTGGTGGAGGGGTCAGAGGTTGCCGAGAACGGACTCGCACGTCGATGGCGATGACCACGCGCTCGGGGTTGGGGCGCGGCTCGCGGTAGCGGACGGCATACCTCCGCACGGCGTCGGCGACGGAGGCCGGGTCGTCGAGGATGCGCGCGGTGCCCTGGAGGGAGAGCCAGTGGCGGCCGTCGACCTGGCACAACACGGCGGGGCAGACCGCGCCGGCGTTGCGGGCCTTCCGGCTGGTGCGGCTGGTGATGACGCGGGCGACCGACGTCTCCGGGTCCCAGGTGAAGCCGACCGGCACGACGTGCGGCGAGCCGTCGGGGCGCAGGGTCGTCAGCGTCGCGAGGTGGCGCACCGCCATGAACTCGAGCGCCTCCGCGGACAGGTCACGGGGAGGGTCGCCACGGGGTCAGACCACGAGGCTCAGGACCATGACGAGCGCGAACCCGACCACCGAGATGACGGTCTCCATGACCGACCACGACTTGATCGTCTCGCCGACGGTGAGCCCGAAGTACTCCTTGACGAGCCAGAAGCCGGCGTCGTTGACGTGGCTGAAGAAGAGCGAGCCGCAGCCGATCGCCAGGACGAGCAGTGCGAGGTGGCTCGTCGACAGCGTCGTCGAGAGTGGGCCGACGATGCCCGCGGCGGTGATCGTCGCGACGGTGGCCGAGCCCGTGCCGAGGCGGATGAGGACGGCCACGAGCCAGCCGAGCAGGAGCACCGACATGTTGGCGCCGGTGGCCCAGTCGGCGATGACCTTGCCGACGCCCGCGTCGACGAGCGTCTGCTTGAAGCCGCCACCCGCCGCGACGATGAGGATGATGCTGGCGACGCCGGGCAGGCTCGCGCCCAGGGAGTCGCTGGCCTGGACGCGCGTCATGCCGGACGCGAGACCGAGCCTGAAGTAGCAGAAGATGACGGCGATGAGCAGCGCCACGACGGGGGTGCCGAGGACGTCGGAGACCTGACGGACGCCGCTTCCCTTGTCGGACACGGCCAGCTTCGCGATCGCGTCGATGAGCATGAGCGCCACCGGCAGGGTGATCGCCACGATGGCAGAGCCGAAGCCGACGCGACGGCGCCCGGGCTCGAGGGGTGCCTCCAGCTCCTCGAGGTTGCCGTAGCGACCTCCGCCCCCGGCACCCGAGGGCGACGACGTGCCGTGCGGCGATCCGCGACGGCCACACCGCCCGCGCCCGCCGACACCGGGGTGCCGACGAAGGTGTCGACGTACTTGGGCACCCACTGGTCGACGAAGCGCGCCAGCACCGGGCCCGCGACGATGACGGTGGGGATCGCGATGATGACGCCGAACAGCAGTGTGCGGCCGAGGTCGGCGTGGAGAGCCCGATGGCGGTCAGCGGACCGGGGTGGGGCGGGACGAGCCCGTGCAGCACCGAGAGGCCGGCGAGGGCCGGGATGCCGACCTTCATCACCGACAGGCCGGTCTTGCGGGCCACGAGGATCACGACGGGCACGAGCAGCACCACGCCGACCTCGAAGAAGAGGGGGAGGCCGAGGATCGCTGCGATGACGGCCATCATCCACGGCAGGCCGCCCGGCCCGACCCGGCCGACGAGCGTCGAGACGATGCG